>NZ_JAFBDR010000004.1 GCF_016908325.1 Aquibacillus albus
AGATGAACTTTTTAAAAAGCGATTTTAAGAGTTTTAGTTAAGGTCGGTCTTTTTTACTTAAAAATGGTGGTTGACTTATTTACCATTATACGCTGTCACCACCCGAATTTTGTCAAATTTAGTCTGTTAGGTCTTTTACGAATTTCGGTAGTGCGAAGGCTGCGTGGTGAAGTTCTTTTGTATAATATTTGGTTTCGATGTCTGTAAAACGTTCTTCTTTTACTTTCAATGGATCGTGTATTTTACTTCCCATCGTGAATGTCCATAATCCACTTGGGTAGGTTGGGATATTCGCGGTATATAATCTTGTCACAGGAAAAATTTCTTTGACATCATGATACACCTGACGAATTAAATCTGCTTTAAACCACGGATTGTCCGTTTGCGCAACAAATATCCCATCATCCTTTAGCGCCTTCGAAATTCCTGCATAAAAGCCTTTTGAAAACAGGTTAACAGCTGGTCCTACAGGTTCCGTTGAATCTACCATGATAACATCATAATCTTTTTCACTATTGGCAATGTGCATAAAACCGTCATCGACTTTTACTTCTACCCTAGGATTGTCCAAATCACCTGCAATTTCTGGTAAGTATTGTTTCGAATACTCAATGACCTTTCCGTCAATCTCCACAAGTGTCGCTTTTTCAACAGACTTATGCTTCAACACTTCACGAATAACTCCACCATCACCACCGCCAACGACTAGTACGTGCTTCGGATTTGGATGAGTAAATAGCGGAACATGTGCAACCATTTCGTGATAGACAAACTCATCCTTCTGGGTTGTCATTACCATGCCATCTAGTACAAGCATGTTGCCCCACTCTTCTGTTTCAATCATATCCAGCTGCTGGAATGCTGTTTTTTCCGTGTGTAATGTCTGTTTCGTTTTTGCTGTAATTCCAAAGTCCTTCGTTTGCTTTTCCGTAAACCATAAATCCATTAAAAAAACTCCTTTATTTCAAAATATCGGGACAGAGGGACAGGTTCACTGTCCCAAAATTCCAATTACTACTCTATTTACCAATTTTTTTATATCCAAACAAGGAAATTATAGAGAATTCCCTCAAAAAATCAAGCATTAATTTTTTAAGTTTCAAAAAATCATATAACTATCTTCCGCTACAATGTTTATTTCCCTGGTTATTTTGCCATAATGTTAAAAACATTATCCTGAAAAATTTAGGAGACTTCACATGTTCCGATCGGTTAAAAAAATGCTAGCGAAAATTAAAAATCGTCAGCTCCGTTGGTTACTAATTAGTTTTTGTTTCATTGCCATTTCGATGGTAATTTTTGTCGTGGCATTGTTTACCTATACATATAGTCTTGGGCCTCCAGCCTTAACAAACAACCAAAATACGGTTTACTATAGTCAGAATGGAAAAGTGATTGGGGAAGAGCACGGGTTAGAGAATCGATATTGGGTCGGATTAGATCATATCGATGAAGACTTGATTCAAGCAACCTTAACGACAGAGGATCGAAATTTTTACAATCATCCTGGATTTGATTTCAAACGAATTTTAGGTGCTGCGATACAGGATATCCGCAGTCTGTCGATGGAACAAGGAGCAAGTACGATTACCCAGCAATATGCAAGAAACCTATATTTAACCCATGATAAAACATGGAAAAGAAAAATAAAGGAAGCTTTTTATACGATACGCCTGGAAATGTTCTATAGCAAGGATGAAATTTTAGAAGGATACTTAAACACGATTTATTATGGACACGGCGCTTATGGTGTGGAAGCTGCAAGTCGTTATTTTTTTGATAAATCAGCAAATGATTTAAGCATCGCAGAAGCAGCTATGCTCGCAGCAATCCCAAAGGGGCCCTCTTATTATTCTCCTTTTAATCATGCAGAAAATGCAGAGCGTCGAAAAAATCAAATTGTAGCAAACCTCGCCAAACAACATGTTATTTCTGAGGCGGAAGCAGATGCTGCGATGCAGGAAGCGTTATCTTTTACAGAACCAAATGAACAATCAAAGAAGGCAATTGCCCCGTATTTTCAGGATGAGGTACTTCGGGAATTACAACACGTATTAAATAAAACAAAGGAAGAAATCCGTTCTGGCGGATATCAGGTATATACAACTTTACACATTGATAAACAATTGACCTTAGAAAAAACAGTCGAGAAGACGATTTCCTCTGACACGGAGTTGCAAGTGGGTGCCCTTGCTGTTAACCACCAGACAGGGGCGATTCTCTCCATGGTTGGCGGGAAGGATTATAACGAAAGTCCATTTAACCGTGCTGTTCAGGCAAAAAGGATGCCAGGTTCTACCTTCAAGCCATTTTTGTATTATGCTGCGCTTGAAAATGGCTACACGCCTACGACAACGTTGATGAGTAAACCAACGGACTTTGAGCTTGCGAACGGCACGGTTTATCAGCCGAGCAATTATAATGGCTATTATGCAGATGAACCCATTACGCTGGCAGAAGCAATCGCGCTATCCGATAACATTTATGCGGTTAAAACGAACTTATTTTTAACACCAGAGAGGCTAGTAGAAACAGCAAAGCAATTTGGAATCAAAAGTAATTTACAGCCATATCCTTCCCTTGCCTTAGGTACCGCTTCTGTTTCCGTGAAAGAAATGACTCGAGGCTATAGCATGATTGCTAACGGTGGAAAAGAAATAGATCCTTATACGATTGAAAAAGTAACCGATGCAGAAGGAAATGTTTTGTATGAACGGCCGGAAAAAGAACAAAAAAGCGTATTTGATCCGAGGCAAACGTTTATTTTAACGCATCTCATGACAGGAATGTTTGACGAATCACTAAGCAGTTATATGCGTGTTACAGGTGCTGCCATTAGTGATGAGTTAGGCAGACAATACGCCGGAAAGTCCGGTACAACAAAGACAGATAGCTGGATGATTGGATTTAGTCCTGAGGTGGTAACGAGTGTTTGGACTGGATACGACAATAATATTCCAATTGAAAAAACAAAAGAACAGCGATACGCGAAGCAAATTTGGGCTGGTTATATGGAAAAAATTCATGAGGGAAAGCCTTTGCGAACATTTCAAGTTCCTGACGGCGTTGTTGGCGCTTATGTCGATACGGAATCGGGGAATTTAGCCACTCCTTATTGTGATAACCATCGCTTGATGTATTTTCTCGAAGGGACAGAGCCAACCTCCTATTGTACAGCACACAAACCAGACGATGCGGAGAGTGGGTTGGATGATAAGAAGGAGAAGGATAGTGAGGACAAACGTGGTTTCTTTAAACGGCTGTTGGATTTTTTTCGGTAAGGGGTAGTAGATTTTTTTGCGATCCCTTTTGAGCGGACATCGAAATCGTTATGAAATGCTTATTTTCTGACCATGATAACGGAATGTCCGCTCAGCTCAGAATCATCGTATTTTTTGCATACCACAGCTCTAAAAGAAAAAGGCCGGATCCAAATGATCCGACCTTTTTCTTTGTCCTAGTAACATGAGTAAACCATGTGATACTGATACATATTTTACAAATTCCCGCATGAAACCACAAGCGCTTTTATTGAATTTTATCGATGTTCACAAATTGTTCATTTTTTAGGTAATGCTGTTGTTAATTGTTCGGATGAATTTTCCCACATTTCTTCACTAAATTCTCTTAGAAAATCTCCAAGTAATTGCTTTGACTTTTCATCCATATCCTCGACGATCACGTGCCCCTTTAATGATTTATCCAAGCGGTTTACGTGCTCCGGCATTGATTTATACGCTCGTTTTATCGAACGGTCCACTCTGATTTCACAGCCTGTTACCCCGTGGTAATAAGGTCCTTTTTCACTACGATGGACGGTTACCCAAACAATCCAGTATAATTTTCCGTTCGGTACTGCGTCCCTATCCGGTAAAAATTTGACCCGGCGCTCAACATCACTGCGCGCGTGCATGGCCGCCATATCGACGTAAGCTTTATCTTCATTCGGATCAACAATCACCGGAGAAACATTTTCTAATGATATAGACCCTATACCATAACCACCGTGACCATCCGTAGAGTCATCCTTTAAAATTGTAAATGAATTGCCTTTCTTCTTTTTAGAAGATTCTTCGCCACTCATATGTTATACCTCCTTTATACTATAAGTACGAAAACATGATTTGTACTATCTACAGGATATTCGTTTCTACTTTTCCTTATACTACTATTGTAGCAAATCAAAAATCCCTTTTCATCTTATTGAATCAGGCAGGATTTTCCCTATTTTTCGAGAATTATTATATAGTTATCATGTTCAAAAAATCACCAATACCGACTTTTTGAACACGTACCATTCGTGTTAATTATCGAGAGGAGGGCTTGTCATGCCTTACGTAACAGTAGAAATGTTAGAAGGTCGTACCGATGATCAAAAGAAAGCATTAATTGAAAAAGTAACCGATGCAGTAGTAGATACCACTGGTGCATCTAGAGAAAAAGTTGTAGTTTTTGTAGAGGAAATCAACAAAAATCATTACGGTGTTGGTGGCAAACGACTGATTGATTAATCGTGTAAAGCAAAAAAGTGTCGCACATAAGGATGCGGCACTTTTTAGATAGAAACAATTTTACCATTTGATTATTAGAAATAGAACGATTGGAAAATAATAGACTTAAGGTAAATATGCGGGGAAACGACTAGAAAATGCATAACAATAGAGGTTGTTCAAAGAGGTATTTAAAAATTTTGGGAAGGCATAAAGAAAAATCCCGAACAACATTGTAGTCCTTAGGAACTCCCTACGCCATTCCCATCGTCTTCTTTATTCTTTGGGTATCTATTCTGTTACTCCAGCTTTCTTCTTTTAAAATTTCAATTCCAGCTTCATTTTTTGCAATCTCTTTTTTCATTGAACCAGCTTCTTCCGCATTTTGAAGCTTTATTTCACTTACTTCTGCTTGGAGCGATTCTTGTCCAGTCCTTAAAGACCGTAAAATCAATCCATGCTCTTCTAACGTTTGACTGTGTTCATTTAATTGGCTGGTGTGTTCATTTAGAATTCTACCGTGTTCATTTAATTGCTCCGTATGCTCATTTAGAATTCTACCGTGTTCATTTAATTGCTCCGTATGCACATTCAAAATTCTACTGTGTTCATTTAATAGCTCGGTGTGTTCATTTAAAATTCTGCTGTGTTCATTTAATAGCTCGGTGTGCTCGTCTAAAATTTCGCCGTGCTTTTTCTGTGTCTCACTCATCGAATCAATTTTAGTATTCATTTCTTGAAGAATGGATAAAATTTTCTCCTCCACGCCATTCACCTCCTTTCACTCTTTTATTATACATCGACCATAATTTTTCGTCTATTTATTTTACGGCAGAATACCATACGATAAAATTAGCCCCATAAGAAAAAGCCTCAACAAGTATTTTCTACTCATCAAGGCTACCACTCTATCAGTGCTTTTCTGTTAAACAACCAATAAAATCCCAGGCATCCACTAATTCCTGATCTGTGAAATTTTGCTTCTTTTTTACTGTACGTACTTTTTCCTCTACTTCCACTTTGGACAAGTTATCAAAATAGAGCATCGTAGAAACTAATTCTAGAAACCTTGAGCTTTTTTCTTTCATGACTGCAATTCTTTCTTCCATTGCTGGTAGTTCAACAGGAGAATGGTCTAAAAATTCCTCACCTTGACTCGTCACTTGATAGCGATATTGATAATAATTACTTTTATCTTCTTTTACTTCAGAAATAAAGCCTAAATTACACAATTCCTCTATTCGTAGTGTCAGCTCCTCTGAATACGGTCCGTAAAAATGGAACTCATACTTCTCCTCAAATGGTATCCCACATTTTTTTAAAATATAAATCATTTTTTGCAGCTTTTTACGTCCAACTACTTCGTTGGAATCCAAAAAGAACTTCATCAATCTAGCATGATTTGCTAACACAAATAACATCCCCTTATCTTCGAAAAAATTGCCTATTGTCCGTGTTTCTCACCTGTATTAAGCAAATAATATCTCTATAATTTTGTTTTTCGTTTCACCGTCAGGCAATGCTTCAATAAAATCGATTGGAAAATAAAGCTTATGATCCGTCCGCTTCTTCCCGGAAATTGCCTCTACAATATCGGATTGTCTTGATAATTCTTTCACTTCATTAGTCGGCATTAACAAATGAATCGGTAGCCGTTCCTCTTCTTCTCCTGGACGGTAAAAGTCATAAGGTAAGTCAGACGAAGAATCAACAACAAGATAATATTCTGGGTCTATACCAGCTTCTTTAAAAAGGCTGTATAACTCCATCCATTCCTTCATTTGTAAATTAGAATTAAACTCTATGTATTTAAATAAATGACGATTCATAAACCTTGCACATAAGTCGCTCAATATCTCATCTTGTTCATCTGCCCACATTTGAAAATAATACAAAACAACTGCTTCATCCAATTTTAAATAATCCTTTAGCTGCACATCACCTTCAAAAAATGACAGAAAATGAGCTGGCTTCAAAGAGAATTGGTAATTATTGTCATACAAATATTTGGCTCGATGTAAAATTTTTGAAAGAATAACCTCCGCACTGCGAGTAACTGGATGAAAGTAGACTTGCCAGTACATTTGATAACGGCTCATGATGTAATCCTCAACCGCATGCATCCCCGTTTCTTTAATAACGACTTGATCTTCCATCGGCCGCATTACCCGCAGAATCCGTTCCATATCAAAATGCCCGTAGCTGACTCCAGTAAAATAAGCGTCTCGTTGTAAATAATCCATCCGGTCCGCATCAATCTGACTAGAGATTAAACTAACGACAAGCTTGTCTTCATACGTTTTATTAATGACATCTGCTACTTTTTGTGGGAAATCCTTACTGACACGCGAAAGTATTTGATTGACATGGGTATCGCCTAATACAATTTTCCGAGTGAAATCTTCATGATCCAATTTGAACACTTTTTCAAACGAATGCGAAAACGGCCCATGGCCCAAATCATGTAATAGTGCCGCACATAGACAGAGAAGTCTTTCTTCGTTATTCCAATTTGGCTTTCTGTCAAAATTATTCAAAATTCGACGGACAATCTCATATACTCCTAGCGAATGATTAAAGCGGCTATGCTCCGCACCATGAAAGGTGACATAAGATGTACCTAGCTGTTTAATCCGACGTAAGCGTTGAAATTCCGGGGCTCCAACTAAATCCCAAATCACTTGATCTTTTACATGAACATACCGGTGTACGGGATCCTTAAATACTTTTTCTTCACTCAATTGCTCGTCTTTATATGGCATTTTTTGATCCTTTCTTTCGTTCAAAGTGAACCCTTTCTGCTTTATATCTGCCACTATTATATACTAGATTTATACTAGATAAAAAGGCTTTTCGGTAAAAAGGATAACTCTGCTATAATAGTAAAGGCTTTAATTGTACTGTCGATAAGGCTCGAAATTTATTTGGAAATTTTTATTAAAAATACTAGACATGTGTGAGCCACTTATATAAATGAAGCAAGGAGCAAAAAACAATGGAAGATTGGAAAAAATTTTTTAATCATCGCGCCATTCGATATATCAATCATAGTAATCCAAGTTACCTTTCAACGGCAATGGCTTCCTTTGCGATTGATGATGCTATTGCTATTTCGGTTGGAAATGAAGCATCCCCTCCTGCAGTGAGGCTCTGGGTCCATGAACAAACGGTTGTTTTAGGAATTCCAGACGTTCGATTACCTTATTTTGAATCAGGTGTGCGCTTTCTCCATAACAAGGGCTACGATACAGTTGTGCGTAATTCTGGTGGTCTAGCAGTTGCACTGGATGCTGGTATTTTAAATATGTCCTTCATCCTACCAGATGTGAAACGTGTTAGTATCCATGATGGCTATCAAGCAATGGTTCACTTCATTCAATATCTGTTTCGCGATGTAACGAATGATATTCAAGCATTTGAAATAAAAGGTTCTTATTGTCCTGGCGAATATGACCTTAGTATTCGAGGGAAAAAGTTTGCTGGTATTTCACAACGGCGTGTAAAAAACGGGACAGCGGTACAAATTTATCTTTGTGTTGAAGGAGATGGATCTGTGAGGGCCAAGCTAATCCAATCGTTTTATGAATATGGGTTGCAAGGAGAAAAGGGAAACTTTGATTATCCTCTCATTGAGCCCGGAACGATGAAATCTTTATCCCAATTAATCGATCAGGAAATCACTGTAGATAGCGTGGTCAGACGAATTGAACAATGCTTCAAGGAGTTTGCAGATGAATTGGTGACTACAGATATAAACGATGAAGAATTAGTTGACTTTGAAAAAAGAATGGCGCAAGTAATCGATAGAAATAATAAAGCGCTTCGTTTTTGATTTACCCTCTATAAACAGACAAAGTAGAAGGGGGGGTCAGACCCCTAGGGGTCTGACCCCCCCCTTCCAACTAGTTTATAGTGATTGAGCTGCTGTAATAATTGCTAGTTTATAAACATCATCCGAGTCACAACCTCTAGATAAATCATTCACTGGTTTATTAAGGCCTTGTAGGATTGGTCCTACCGCATCAAAATTACCTAAACGCTGAGCGATTTTATAACCAATATTCCCCGCTTCCAACCCAGGGAAAACAAATACATTGGCATCCCCTTTAATAACAGAGTCTGGTGCTTTTTTCTCGGCAACAGATGGGACAAAGGCGGCATCAAATTGAAATTCCCCGTCCAATACTAGCTCTGGTTTAGACTCCTTTGCAATCGCAACAGCTTCCGCAACCTTTTCTGTTTCTTCTGATTTTGCTGACCCTTTTGTTGAAAAGCTTAGCATTGCCACTCTTGGGTCAATGTCAAATAGCTCAGCTGTTTCTGCACTAGCCAGCGCAATCTCTGCTAAATCCTGGCTGTTTGGAGAAATGTTAATGGCACAATCAGCAAACACATATTTTTCTTCCTCACGAACCATAATGAAAACACCGGAAGTCTTTTTAATACCAGGTTTTGTTTTAATAATTTGTAATGCTGGACGAACCGTATCTGCTGTTGAATGAGCTGCACCGCTTACCAGTCCATCTGCTTTATTCATATAAACAAGCATGGTTCCAAAATAGTTTTCATCTAATAGAATCTTACGGGCGTCCTTTTCCGACGCTTTTCCTTTTCTCCGTTCAACAAAACTTGCAACCATTTCATCGAATTCATCATAATTGTTCGGGTCGATGATTTCCGTATTGACAATATCTACTCCAACATCTCTAGCCTTCTGTTTTATTTTTTCTTCATCACCTACTAGTACAGGTACTAAGATTCCTTCTGTGCCAAGTAAGCTTGCCGCTGTCAGTATTCGTTCATCCAGACCCTCTGGAAACACGATACGTCTACCATTCTCCTTTAGTGATGCTTTTAATTTTCCAAATAAATCGCTCATGCTTTAACCCTCCAAATATATTTCTGTTATATATGATACGCCTTTTTGTGTATGAATAAAAGTCATCGATATTTTGTCTGTATCATTGTTAACCGCTAACAATCCTGCCAAAGCAGCATTTTTGTTCTTTGACAAAATGATGACAATTTTTCGTGTAAGTATATAAAGGATATAAGGTAAGGATTCACTGTTGAATGGTACGAATCTCGTACTTCCTTTCATCATCTTTAACTGATTCGCCCATTCCATCGTCATCCTTTGTTCATGATTATCATTCCCTAATTATGTTATATTAAAAACATAGGATGTTTTCTAAAACTATAATGTGTAACATAAGATTAATGCACAATACAAGATTAATGCGCCAGAGTGATAGCTTCGAATATCGCTGCGGAAATACACTTCGCTTTCCGCGGGCGGCTGGTGAGCCTCCTCGAGCTTTCGCTCTGCGGGGTCTCACCGATGCCATTCCTCCCGCAGGAGTCTACGTGTATTTCCTCCGCTATATAGTAAAGATTTGTAAAAGCTTCTTTGCAACATCTTATCTATTGCAATGGGACAAATTTTTATTTACTCAAGAGAACAAATCCAAGCTGCTGAAAATGTCAGACTCTTCATTTACTTTTGTGATGTTGAAAACATTAGTAACGTTATATCGCACGCAAAAAATTGGTCTATATTTTCGAGGATTCGACCTGTCTTGTTTTGTAAAAAAGCGAAGAGAAGCATTCCACGATCATGAGTCCCAGTACATAAACTTACCATTAATCGGAGTATCCCTTTAAGCGTAGGCAGAATACGTAGACTCCTGCGGGAACAGCACGTGTCCGAAGACCCCGTGGATGCGCCTGCGTCTTCTAGTAATGCTTCGTAGTAGGCTTCCTCGGCGCAAGGGATCAAAGAAGTTTATTCAAGTAGTACCCTGGCTGAGGCCGTGCCCGCGGAAAGCGAAGTATTCTGCCGAAGCGGTTATAGCACCCGATTCAAAAAGAGTGTATTAAAGCAATTCCATGCAATGGTTATGTCGCATTATAGGTCTACTAAGTAGTTAAAAACAACAAAGAATACGAAAAGGTTCAACACATAACATCGGTTTGCAGAGCTTTTCAAGTTAATAAATTGACTAACAAATAAAGAAGGAGAGATAGTTGAATGGCTGAAGCAGTTGAAACAATGGATGGTTGGTATTGTTTACATGATTTAAGAAAAATAAATTGGAGCGCTTGGAAAAAAGCTTCAAGCGAAGAGCGCCAGGCTGCGATTACTGAATTCCAGTCACTTTTATCAAATTGGGATGATGTGGAACAAGCTAAAAACGGAAGCCATGCAGTATACACGATTGTAGGACAAAAAGCAGATTTTATAATGATGATTTTACGTCCGACAATGAAAGAACTTAACGAGGTTGAACTAGCTTTTAACAAATCTAAGCTGGCAGAATTCACAGTTCCTGCTTATTCATACGTATCTGTCGTTGAATTATCAAAATATATGACAAAAGAAGGCGAGGATCCTGAGCAAAAACCAGAGATTCAAGCAAGACTTAAGCCTAGGTTGCCAAAATGGGAGCATATCTGTTTTTATCCAATGGACAAGCGCAGAGAAGGGAACGATAACTGGTATACGCTTCCTTTTGACGAGCGCAGACAACTGATGTATGAGCACAGCTTAACTGGGAGGAAATACGCTGGTAAAATTCGCCAAATTATCACTGGATCGATGGGGTTTGATGACTGGGAATGGAGTGTTACGCTATTCGCTCATGACGCGCTTCAAATTAAAAAGCTCGTATATGAAATGCGCTTTGATGAGGTAAGTGCTCGATATGGAGAGTTTGGCGCTTTTTACGTAGGAAATATTTTACCGAAAGAAGCGGTTCCCTCCTTTTTACATGTATAAATATAGTAGGACAGGCTGATGTAATGCAGTCTGTCTTTTTTTTGCACATTAATCATTTTTCTATTCGTTCGTGTTTAAAAGAAGGAAAAAAAGCGCAACGAAGAGATTCAAAGCAATTTTCCCCGGACTTTTTGAACATTTTCTACTAGAATTCAAAAAAATGATTCATTCTTTTTGGGTTGTTGCATACCTATAGGTATTAGAGAATGTGCGCGAAAAGCAGGCATATTCATTTATCATCTTGCTTCATGGAGAGAGGTGACTGCGTGGCTGTTGTACAACATACGGAGGAAGATGTGAAATTACTCGCGCGACTAATGAGAGCAGAAGCTGAGGGTGACGGCAAGCTCGGGATGTTAATGGTTGGCAATACAGGGGTTAATCGAGTCCGCGGTGACTGTTCCGATTTCGAAAAATTAACGAGTATTCGGGATATGGTTTTCCAAAGTCCTGGTGGGTTTGAAGCAACACAGAAAGGTTATTTTTATCAACGAGCCAGACAAAAAGATATTGATTTAGCCAGAAAGGTTATTCAAGGAAAAAAATATCATCCAGCAAGTAATTCCCTTTGGTTCTTCATGCCTGAAGGAAGTTGCCCTGCCCAATGGTTCGGACAATGGAACGCCGGTCGTTACAAATCACACTGCTTTTACAATCCTACACAATCAGAGTGTCCAAGAGTTTTTTAGCTTTTTAGATCATTGGAAACAGCAGTAAGCAGCAGACTGTTTCCAATTCATTTTCAAGATTTACCATAAAGAAGGGAGAGGTTTCTTCATGAGTAATGAGGAAAATCGTCAAACACCACAGCCATATTATTCACCTCAAGGTGGGGGAATGCCAGGAGCAGGCTACCCACAAGGTGCCCAAGGAGCTGGATTTCCACAAGGTGCTCCAGGATATTCACCAAACTTTCCACCTGGCTATGGTCAAAGTCCATACCAACAGCAGGTACCTGCTGGCTATCCAATGGGAGGTCCTATGCCACAATTTCCAGGCCAACAGATGCCACCTACAACAGATGTCCCTGGAATGTTACCGGTCGAAGAATCGTATATTGAAAATATTTTACGGTTAAATAAGGGGAAAATTGCTACTGTCTATATGACTTTTGAAAACAACGAGCGTTGGAATGCAAAAATTTTCAAAGGTGTCATTGAAGCTGCAGGCCGTGACCACATCATCTTAAGTGATCCAGAAACAGGTAAAAGATACTTACTGCTGATGATTTATTTGGACTACATTACATTTGATGAAGAGCTTAACTATGAATATCCTTACGCTGCTGGTGGTGCTGATACAGTATCCTATCCGCCAAGATAATAACAAAAGCTAGTATGATGATGAAACCCTTGCCGCAATTTGTTCGCAGCAAGGGTTGATTTTTTACTCATTAAGATTTAGTCGGAAGTACGATGACGCAACTTTAAGATTACATCAAATTTCTCTTTTTTTCATTCTACAAACAACAAGGAGTGACCTTTCTATGAAGCACCCCTATAAAAAATTCGCACAGCTTCAATTATTTATGATGGCGATCACACTGGTCATCGGAATTTTTGCACTTGTAAAAGCAAGCATGTTATTAGCCTTATTCACGTGTCTTACCTTAGCATTAAGCTTCACGTTTGAAGGACTTGCTGAACTAAAGAAGCAAAACACGCTCCAATTTGGCCAACAAATACTACGTTCGATGATCATCATTATCTTTGTCTGCTACTTATATTTTGGTTAGTTTCATGCTTCTCTATCGGTTGGGTAGTTCCAACCTATGAATGGCCAAGCCTTCTACATTAAACAACTTTTACAATTGCATAGCCTAGCAATACCCATCCAATTAAAAAAGCCAGTCCACCGAACGGGGTTATCATTGCAAATGCTTTAATTCCTGACGGCGCATAGATATATAAACTTCCGGAAAACAATACGATACCAACTAAAAAGAACCATCCAGCGGTGAGGAAGCTGGCTCCTCCGTATTTTGCTAGTAATATCGCAGCAATAAAAATGGCAACGGTATGGAACATTTGATAGGTGACAGCCTTTTCCCATGCTTTCAATGCTTTTTCCGAGATTTTACCCTCTAAGCCGTGCGCACCAAAAGCCCCTAGCGCCACCGATAAAAAGCCATTTAATGCTACAAACAAGAATAATAATTTCACTGTATTTCCCCCTATTCATCTGCTAAAAATCAAAAATAGAATCGCCATTCGCCTCTCCATGATCGACGTCCTTTTCAAGCTTTTGATTTTCTAACGGAGCGTTTTTATTTGTATTGGATTTACCAACCATCTTCTGCCACTCAACGGATTCATCAGCAACCGTTGTGCTTGTTGATTCACTTTCTAACATTAAATCGCATAGTGACCGAACGGACCGGATATGCTCTCTAGCAAGATATGTGTCGTCCTGCTTCTCTAACGCTCGCCTTAATTCCTCCATCATTTTCTTCATCACGACATGATTTGTAATTGCCACACCTTTCACCCCCAACCAGTATTACATCGATTAAAACGGTAAAATCTCCAATGCATTTAAGAATATAATGATGATCATGACCGGCGCAATTAGCCGGACAATCCAAAACCATACAGTACCAAGCTTTGACCCTGTTAAATCGGTAGCTGCCAGAGCTTCTTCCTTTGTGAAGTGCCAGCCAATAAATAGGGCCATCACTAAGCCACCAATCGGTAAAAAGATATTGGAAGCGAGATAATCCATCGAATCCATTATATTATTATCGCCTATCAGTGTCACATCTGATAGTACTCCCATTCCAAGCGATGCACCGATTCCTAGTACAAAAATAACAATACCTGTTATGATAGAAGCTGCTTTTCTGCTCCAATTCATCGCTCGCATAAAAAAGGCTACCGGTACTTCTAATAACGAAATAGAGGATGAAATAGACGCCAATGTTAAAGCAAGGAAAAAGATAATTCCAATCAACCCTCCAAGAGGCATCTGACTAAAGATATCGGTTAATGTAATAAAGACGAGAACCGGTCCTGAATCAGGTTGAATGCCAAACGCAAATACCGCTGGGAAAATAACAATGCCTGAAATGATGGCAAATAACGTATCCATAATCCCGATACCAACCGTTGCTCCAGGCAGTCGATGATCCTTAGACAAATAACTCCCATAGGTCATCATCGTTCCAACCCCTAAACTTAGAGAGAAAAACGCCTGTCCTAATGCCGCTATATAAACAGATGGATTACTTAATACACTCCAATCTGGCTGAAACAAAAAACGTACGCCTTCCATCGCTCCTTCTAAAGTAAGACTATACACCGCCAAAAGAATTAATAAAGTCGCCAAAACAGGCATAAATATTTTGTTTGCGAATTCAATTCCTTTCTTCACGCCAGATAATACAATGAAAATAGTTATAAACATGAAGAGCGCGTGCCAAAACAGCGGTTGATATGTTGAAGTGATGAACATTTCAAAGGTTGCACCATAACCAACCGAAGGCTCAACAGCTAATTTCCCAGTTAAATAATTCCATAAATAATACAGACCCCAGCCCGCAACAACACTATAAAAGCCTAATATTAAGAAAGCACCAAAAAGCCCTAAAAACCCACCAAGGAACCACGGCTTTCTTGGTGCGAGTGTTTGATAAGAACCAATAACATCACTTTGTGCTTTTCTTCCGATACTAACCTCTGTTAATAATAGAGGAATTCCAATCATTAATACACTTACTAAATAAATCATTAAAAAGGCTCCACCACCGTTTTCACCGGCTACATAAGAGAACCGCCATATGTTTCCTAAACCAACAGCCGAACCCATTGCAGCCAGCATGAAACCAAGCTTCGTTGCCCAGTTTTCTCGTTGCATCCATGTATACTCCCTTCCATCAGGTTAATGTCGTTTCTTATTTTACACAAAATCAACGTGGGTGAAAAGATTCAGTCAACGATTGGGGATTTCTTACAGTGATAGCAAACCAACAACTTGAAGAGGGGCAAATGGAACGGAGGATTATTCTCGAATAACCTGTTTTTTACTACCATCCCCAAAAAGTATTGTGGTATGTTTAATATGATTGTAATTTTTGTAAGGAGTGTTCACAGTGTGGGATTGGTTTGGTGATTCAAACAATGAAGCATTCGAAGTATTTACGGTCATTCATTTGATTGTATTCCTTATTTATCTTATAGGGATCATTTCTTTAGCAGGTACATACAAAAAAATCATGGTACATAAAAAACTGCAAAGAACCATTCGTCGGAGTTTGTTTTATATACTGCTACTATCAGAGTTGGGGTACCAGGCTTGGGGAACATTGAATGGAATTTGGAATGTAAAGGAGTTTATGCCACTTCAATTATGCAGCATTGCAGGTATTATCGTCATGCTTGCCCTATTTTTTAAAACTCGCATATTAATCGTGCTTGCCTTTTTCATTGGGCTAATACCGTCATTTCTGGCAATTCTAACTCCAGAACTACCACATGGATATCCGCACTTTCGCTTTTGGAATTTTTTCATACAGCACATTTGCTTATCTTGGGCAAGTTTATTTCTTCTATTAACAAGCAACATTGTTATTCGGTTTACCGATGTCATGAAGGCTTATGCAAGCTTAATAGCATACGCATGTTTCGTCGGCTTTCTGATTAATCCATGGTTCGAAGCAAACTATATGTTTTTATCAAGACAACCGACTGCGGATACACCGCTTAGCATGTTAGGCGACGGAATTTTGTACATCCTCAATCTTGCACTAATTGGCATGGGTATTTTCTTGATCCAATTCGGAGTCTATCGATCGTTGAAAAAATTAAAATCACACTAATTTTGACAAACGCTTTGGGAGAAGCTATCCCCACTTTAAGTATATGTAGCCCTTTCTAAGCAACAGTATTCAGCTCCGATACGAGAAATTATGCTTTCAACTTTTGTTCCATTTGATGCGTTTCATAAAGCCAAATCAAGAACTCCCATTCTTTTTCGCACAGTTTTCGGTTCAGTTGTTCTTCAACACTTCTTACAAACGATGAGAAATTCTCCATCAGATTTCATTCCCCCTAATAATTGTAAGCGCTTTCCCGAGTCTATAGTTAATACACTCTATTTCATTTTACCTTTATAACCTGCATTTAATCAAGCTTTATTCGTATTTTTTTGGGAATTTTTTGATTTTTCTCCAAACTTTTGAGCTAATTTCATCTCTTTCCTATATTTTTGGTAATAAACTATACCCTCCTTCTTCCATCATTAAACCAATTTTACAATAAAAATAGTGACTAAAATTTAATTTTAGCCAGTATACCTATTCGTACCATCCTTTCGCTTTTAGGGGGTCGAAGAAAATTAATTTATTTCTTCATGTTTTTTTGAACGTTCCCTTACTATTTCAGCTATCCTATTTATTCTTCCCTCAATAAGTGGTTGTGTCACGGTAACGACAGGCTTACTTCCTAATATAAGAACAATCAAACAAGAAATTACTGCCAAGCCAACAACATCTATCGGATGGTTGATTTTTAGTATTTCAGTTTCGCGGAAAAATTGAATAAATATCCCGTGTAGTAAATAAATGAAAAGAGTTTTTTGTCCTAAGTGCGTAAATCGATTTCGCTTTCGCGGAATCCAAGCAAGAATGCTAATGGCCATCATAATCGCAAGCACATACACACCAAGTCGAACCAGTCCCCCTACACCTGGAGCCCCAAGGTTATTATAGGGTTGTGTACCTAGTAACCAGTAAGTTGAGAATTCAGGTATTACCCAAAGAATAGCAGCTACTCCTGCCATCACAATTAGCGATACTGATTTGACTACTTTCCCTTTAACGAATAGTAGCTGTTCTTTCGTAATCCAGTAGCCTAAAAGGAAAAACGGGAAAAACACCAATGTTCTAGACAAGCTCATGGTATATCCTATTTGGTTAATATGCCCCGCAACAATCCCAATTTCAATAGCTAAAATGATACCAACGATCGGCGGAAAACGTTTGAAGATAACGAGCATTAAATGCCAGCAAAACAGACTAAGCAAAAACCACAAGGACCACTGCGGTCGAAATATGGTTGTTTCCCAATTGTCCATGCCGAGTGTAAAATAGTAACCTGTATAAAATAGTTGAAAAACGAAATATGGAAAAAGTAATCGTTTTGCAAGCTTAAAAATATATCCTTTATTACCAAGTCCCTTTGCAAAAAATCCACTTAGAAAAATAAATGCAGGCATATGAAAAATATAAATCCAAAAATACAGTAATTGGATAGAAGATAATTGACTTGTAAAAGGCTGTATAACATGACCAAATACAACGAAGAAAATCAAAACTACCTTCGCATTATCTATAAATGCCTCTCTTTTCATTCATTTTCATCCTTTAACTTTTTGAATTTCATTATTCGATTATATACCTTATTCGATATTACTTTAAGCACTATGACCCGGAAATCAATAATTGTTAAATAACTGTAAACGTCATTAATCTATGTGAAATATTAGTAACTTTGCTGACATTCAAAAGCAAAGGGGTCAGACCCCTAAACACGAGGCCCAACCTTTATGCTTGTTTTTTCGTTTCTTTCTTTTTCTTTGGTGCAGCTTTTTTCGGTGTTGTAACCTTTTTCTTTGTAGATGCTTCCTTTTTCTCGGCAGTCGCAGTCGCTTTCTTTCCAGCTGTTTCCTTCTTCTCGGCAGCCGGATTTGTTTTCTTTGCACGGTCAAGCGACGCTTCTAGCGCATCCATTAAGTTGGTTACATTGTTCTTTACCGGCTTTTCCTTAGCGGTTGTTACATCGTCTTGGTCTTTCTTTTCATCAATTAATTCCAATAAGCTCTCCCGGTAATTATCTTTATATTTCTCCGGATCAAACTCACTCGTTAATTGGTCAATTAACATTTTAGCTGTATCTAACTCTTTTTCAGGTGTTTCTGTTTCCTCCGGTACATTTGGCACATCTTGTACATTTCGAACCTCGTCTGGATAATGAATCGTTTCTACCACTAATGTATTTTCGTACACGCGAATGGCTGCTAATTGTTGCTTGGAACGAATCATCATATTGGCAACACCAATTTTCCCAGTGTCTTTCAATGCTTTTCGTAACAAGGAATAGGCTTTTGCGCCACCTTCATTTGGTGATAGGTAATAGCTTTTTTCAAAATAAATCGGATCTATTTCATCTAACTGGACAAAATCAACAATTTCAACTGCTCTATCGGTTTGCTCTTCTTTGATTTCAGCAAGCTCTTCATCCGAAATCATAACAAATTTATTTTTAGCATACTCATATGCTTTAACAATCTCATCATTTTCTACTTCTTTATCGCAAACAGGACATATCTTTTCATACTTAATTGGCGATTGACATTCCTTGTGCAGCTGCCTTAACCTTACATCTTTATTTTCCGTGGCAGCATGTAGCTTTACAGGTATATTTACCAACCCGAAGCTAATCGACCCTTTCCACATCGTATGCATCTACACGACCTCCTTTTTATATTTAGTTTGTGATACCCGCTATTTTTTACACGCTAAGAAAGAAAATTTTCACGCGGTTCTACTTAATCTTCACTGCATAAGAAAATCTTTATTTTTACACAATAAAGTAAAACTACATTCAGTTAGAGGTGTAACGTATGATGCAACCAAAACCAAGTGAAACCATTCCAACTGGAAATAATTGGGCTTATGAAGTAAAATATGACGGCTTCCGTGCTGCGTTGGTTTGGAAGGAAGATAACCTTTCACTTGTTAGTCGCAATGGAAAAGACTTAAGTAACAATTTTCCCGAAATTATAAGCGCCTGCCAAGAAAAGCAGGATCTGGTACATTCGCTGTTACCATTAAAGTTTGATGGTGAAATTGTTATTCTAAATACACTTCTACAAGCGAACTTTTCCCTTTTACAGCAAAGAGGAAGGTTCAAAGCTACGCGTAAAATTGAACAAGCAGCACAAGATCGACCTGCACATTTTCTATGCTTTGATTTATTAGAGTACGAAGGAAAATCTCTATTATCCCATCCCTTCCAAGAACGGAAAACGCAATTAAAAAAAGTGTTCGATCGATTGAAAATAGGTTTCCACATTAGCTGGAACGACAGGTTAGGATATATTCAAACTTATTCGGATCATAAGAAATTATGGAATAACCTTTACGAACAGCTTGGTGAAGGAATGATTGCTAAACGCTTAGAGAGTAAGTACATAGAAGGGAAGAACCATCATGACTGGTACAAAGTGAAAAACTGGCGAACAATTCCTGGTGTATTAACTTCTTATGATCAGGAGAATGGATACTTTGAGTTATCGGTATATGACGGGAAAAACCTTGTCCCCCTTGGAAAATTCAAGCATGGATTAGAGGGAAATGAATTGGAAACGATCAAACAGTTCATCCATGCAAAGGGAAACAAAACAGGCAATAAATATGAACTACCACCTGCTGTTTGTCTCGATGTAAATTGCTTAGGAATCCACGAGGGGGATTTACGTGAGCCGCAATTTCATCAATTTCGTTTTGATTTATCCCCAGAGGATTGTACTGTTTCACAGGTACAAGAAGCATTAAGTTTGTTTCCAGATTCAATATCCTTAACCAATCAGACAAAAGTTTTTTGGGAGAAAGCAGGAAAAACAAAGGGAGATTTACTTGTGTACGTACGGCAAATTGCCCCATATATGTTACCATTTACAACCAATCGAGCATTGACCGTTATACGTTGTCCAGACGGCATTCATGGACAGTCATTTTTCCAAAAGCATCTACCTGATTATGGACCTGCGTTTGTCGGTGGCATTCAAGTTGGAGATGAAACACTGCTTCACGGAGGGAGCGCGGAATCACTGACTTGGCTGGCCAATCATGGTGCACTGGAATATCATGTCCCTTTTCAGTACATGGGTAAATCCAATCCAATCGAAATTGCATTTGACTTAGACCCACCAAGCATTGATCAATTTGATGTGGCGATTTATGCAGCATCTTTGTTAAAGGAGCTGCTCGACCAATTACAACTACAGTCGTTCGTAAAAACGTCAGGTAATAAAGGAATACAAGTTTATATTCCTATTCCAGAGAACAGTTTGACTTATGCCGAAACTGCGGTCTTTACACAAGGAATAGCCTTTTTATTAGAAAAGAAACACCCTGATTTATTTACAACCGAACGTTTAAAAAAGAACCGTAACAACCGGTTATATATTGATTACATCCAACACGGAAAAGATAAAACATTGATTGCTCCCTACTCGCCAAGAAAAAGCGAAGCAGCTACTGTATCGACTCCGTTGTTTTGGGATGAAGTAAATGAATCATTAAAACCGGACCAATTCACGATTACCTCTGTATTAGCAAGAGTCAAAGAAAAAGGTTGTCCCTTTGCCAGCTATGAGCAAGTAAGAGACAACCAAGATTTATCATTTATAAAAGAATTTGTGCACACAAAAGGGGTCTGACCCCTTTTAAAGCGAGGCGAAAGTAATTGCCCAATTGCCATTTCGGAAAATGGCTTCTTTTTTCCCGTCCTTTGTTATTCCATCAATCGACAGCTGAGCAGAACCAATCATAAAGTCTTCGTGGATTAAACTATCATTGACACCGTGCTGATCCATTTCTTCCTTACTCATGGATGGACCATGTTCAATATTCGTTGGATACGCTTTTCCTAATGCCAAGTGACAGGATGCGTTTTCATCAAATAATGTATTGTAAAATATAATATTCGATTTAGAAATTGGTGAATCATGTGGAACTAAAGCCACTTCGCCAAGTCGCTTAGCACCATCCTCATCTGTTTCAAGCATATTTTTTAATGCTTCTTCACCTTTTTCAGCAGTAAACTCGACTACTTTCCCGTCCTTAAAAGTAAGCGTGAAGTTTTCAATCAGATTTCCACCGTAGCTAAGTGGCTTCGTGCTTGTCACTGTTCCATGAACACCGTATTTGTGCGGCATCGTGAATACTTCTTCTGTCGGGATATTTGGATTAAACTTCACTCCAGACGTGGAAGTTGCTGCACCCCCATGCCAAATATGGTTATCTGGAAGATCAATCGTTAAGTCTGTTCCTTCTGCTTGATACACTAACGATTGATATTGTTTCTTATTTAAAAACTCTCTCGCTTGTTTTAATGCATCATTATGCTTTTCCCATGCTTTAACTGGATCGTCTTGACCAACTCTAGCAATACGAAAGATATGCTCCCAAAGTTTTTCCTTTGCCACTTCAGCTGACAAATTCGGGAACACTTTTTTCGCCCATGCCTCCGCTGGATATCCGACAATCGACCAGCATATTTTATCATTCATGATATAATCTCTATATTCTTTGAGAGCCTGGCCACTTGCTTTGGTTACTGCTGATATTCGCGCTTGGTCAATGTCCTGCAAGAGATCTGGGTTCTCTCCGTAAATGTTCAATAATGCATAGCCATCCTTCACCATTTCTTCTAACCCTTGCGCTTTCCATTTCGGGAAATTTTCCAAAACATCCATCGACGCATGCTTCATTTTTAAGTATTTTATTTCATCATCATTCCACTCGAGATGGACATTTTTAGCGCCTGCTGCGTATGCCTCTTTCACAACCATTCTAGCAAATGCTGCTGCTTCCACGGATGTATTTACAATTAACCCTTGGCCCTTTTGCAAGTTTACGCCTGTTTGAATGGCAAGCTTTGCGTACTTTTCTAGTTGTTCGTGACTTACTGACATATGATGACTCCCTTACTTTTTTCTTTTTATTATTTCACATTTTGGTAGGGATTGGAAGTTAAACCAAAAGTGGTTGTCTTACTTTAAAGTTTATACACTTCGGGATACGTTAGCTTCAAGCTCTAACGTGACATTACCTTTAACAGCTCGAGAAATCATACAAGATTTTTCTGCATGCTCGACTAACTTCTTTGTTTGCGCTAGTTGCCGTTCTGTTGCATGGTTCGCTAGCACCACTCTCGGCTTATGAATAATTTTTTGATAAGTGAAAACTCCGTCTGTTACATCGACAACACCAATGGATTCAAGATCCATTTCGTTTAATGGTAGATCAGCTCGTTCGATCATTGCTGCTAATGTGATGATATAGCAGGTCGAAGCAGCACCTAGTAACATTTCATCAGGGTTTGTTCCGATACCCGGTCCTTCCATTTCAGGCGGAATGGATATTTTTGTCTTTAAATTACCTGCTTCAATCGCACCTACATTGTTTCGTCCCCCCGGCCAGTCTGCGTGCAAATGAAAATAATGCGTAGCCATTTTTCCACCTCTTTCTGTCTTTTGCTTGATGTTGGTTTCCATCTACAATTGCTTAACATTTTAACGTATAGATTTCTATAAGTATAAACATAGGCTTTTACCAACAATGTGGTAAAGGCCTCACAATCACCGTTTTTAGTTGCCAATTAATATGCTACACAGTAGACAGATAACGCGCACAAAAGATGATTTATCATAAATCTAACGAAAAAAAGCGTGCATAACCAACGCTGTGGAAAAACACTCGCTTTCCGTGGGCAACGCCTCAGCCTCCTCGGAAGAAAACCACTTCCTGCGGGGTCTTCACCTGTTGGGACTGCGATTACTCGCCCCACCGAAAACCATTTGCTTTTCCCACAGGAATCTCGCATTTTTCCACAGCTTGGATTTATTTTTTTATAAGTGAGAAACTGTCCAACTGCTGTAACGAAGCTTTGATACCATTTCTTTTAACTAAAATTAGTTATTTTATGAAATTTCCATTATTAAGCTGTGAAGGCACATGTAGACAAATCGAAAAAATAAAACAATTTCTTATGTGCGATGTAATAGTGCCGGTGCTTTCCTTGTCTTGTGCAAAAAACAATGAGAAGACATCCACGTAATGTGAATTCCACTTACACATATGATTAATCGAAGAATCTCTTTTAGCGTAGTCATAATACGTAGACTCCTGCGGGAACAGCACGTGTCCGAAGACCCCGCAAGAAGCGCTCTTTGCTTCTGAGGAGGCTGAGGCCGTGCCCGCGGAAAGCGAAGTATTCTGCCGAAGCGATTGTATGTTACTCAATAGAAAAGACCTGGAAGAAAGCAAATCCATGTAATAATTATGTCGCATTAATCTTATGTTGCGCATGATAGGCAACAACCTTTCAGAAATGCCATCCTAAAAAACACCCAGTGAGGGAAAGGCCCCACTGGGTGAAGTTTTACTTTATAATCACTTGAATACGATTGTCTAATTCCACTTTTAATGCTTCTATCATAGCTGCACTTTCTTGACCTGATCCACTAGTGACACCATAATAGCACTTCATTTTTGGCTCTGTGCCTGAAGGACGCAAACAAACCCAAGCATTATTTTCCAGTAAAAATTTCAACACATTTTCCTCTGGTAAATGGATTTGCTGCTTTTCTCCTGTGTTCACATTATATCGCTCTTGTTTTTGATAATCCTCCAGATAATGAACCTTTAATCCTCCAATCGAGGTAAAAGGATTTTCCCGAACATCCATTAAAATCTTTTCAATCTTCTCCGCTCCATCCTTTCCTTTTAAGGTTAGGGAGGTCATATCTTCCAAATAATAACCATATTGATCATACAGAAGCTCTAATGCTTCCAGTAATGTTTTCCCTTCAGATTTCCAATAGCTTGCCATTTCACAGGCAACCATCGCTGCTTGGACTGCGTCTTTATCTCTGACAAAATCTCCGATTAAATAGCCATAGCTTTCTTCATATCCAAACAGAAAACGTTCCCCTGATGATTCAAACTCTTTAATTTTTTGTCCAATGTATTTAAAACCCGTTAATGTATCTATTGTTTTTACGCCATAGTCACTTGCAATCGCACGACCCATTTCCGTTGTAACAATCGTTTTCACTAAACGACCATTTTTTCGATTTTCATCGCTTTCATAGCGCATTAAAAATTCAAACAGCAATGTTCCAAGTTGATTTCCCGTCAGGACTTGATAGGAGCCACTGCCATCCTTCACTGCCACTCCCAATCGATCCGCATCAGGATCTGTTCCAATTAAAATATCCGCATCGACCTGTTGTCCGTATTCAATCGCCATAGAAAAAGCTTGATGTTCTTCCGGATTAGGAGAAGCTACCGTTGAAAATTCAGGATCAGGTGTAGCTTGTTCTTCCACCACATGGATGTTTTGAAAACCAAGTTGCTGCAAGCCTTTCATGATTAATGAGTGGGAAGTTCCATGCAACGGGGTAAATACAATGGATAAAGAGCTGAAATCTGATGATTGCTGGCTCATTTTTGTCAGCTTCTTTAACTCTATTAAATATGCTTGATCGACTTCCTCGCCAACCCATTTCAATAAACCCTGCCGTTCTACTTCTTTCTGACTTTGAACAGCGATAGTCAGTTCATTCTCTACATCATTTACCTTCGAAATAATCTCAGCAGCTTCGTCTGGGGGCACCTGTCCTCCATCTTCGTTATATACTTTAAACCCGTTATACTCTGGTGGATTATGACTGGCAGTAATCATAATGCCTGCCGCAGCTTGTAAATGTCTCACAGCAAATGATAATAAAGGTGTTGGTCGAATCGATTCAAATATGTATGTTTTTATTCCATGATTTCCAAGAACCTTCGCTGTTTCAACCGCAAATTCCTTTGACATATACCTCGAATCATAAGCAACTGCAACCCCTCGAGATTGGGCATCACGGTAATTTTCTTCTAAATAGATGGCTAATCCCTCAACTGCTTTTCGGACGGTATAAATATTCATTCGATTTGTTCCTGGTCCAAGGATCCCTCTCATTCCGCCAGTACCAAATGTAAGCGGTTTATAAAAAGCGTCCTCTAGGCCTTTTTCCGAGTTAGCAATCTCCATTAATTGCTGTTTTAATTGTGCATCGAGCTGATCAAATGATTTCCATTTTTTAAAGGTATCTTGCCAAGACATTTTGCTCCCCCTATTCCTTTTTCATAGACTTTTGACAGGTTAATATATTCATAAAAAAATTTTATCATACTTACATTTATTAATCTATCTAACTTCCTTTCATTTTTCATATACGTTTAATATTTTCCAATTTTGGGCATTCTGTTCATATATACTATGCTATACTCGGTTTATGACTACAAGTTAATAGAAGGTTGTGATTTTTTGTTTGAAAAAAAATGGTTTCAATCACTAGTCGTAGCAATTTTAGTATTCCTATTAATTTTACTCATCTCTAGTGCTAATTTTGTTTTTGAACCAATTTTTGCTTATTTAACTGCTATTGCGCTTCCTTTCATTGGCGCTGGAATTCTTTATTATATTACTAAGCCACTAGTCAGATTACTGGAAAAATACAAGATACATAGAATTATTGGAATTATGATTGTCTTTGTATTAATTATTCTCGTTATCTTTTTAGTTAGTACCTATATCGCGCCAATTGTCCAAAAGCAATTTGGTCGATTAATTGATAATATTCCAAGGATGATCGATTCTACTTTTCAGTTGATCACTTATTGGCAGCAAAACCAAAATCTTATTCCACCTCAAGTTGAATCGATGATTGATAATTTCACAAGTAACCTACAATCACACCTGGAAGGGTTCTCTACTTTCATCTTTTCATTTATCGCTAATGTATTTAATTTTGTTTTTGCCATTGTTTTAGTGCCTTTCTTTTTATTCTTTATGCTTAAGGATGATCGTAAGTTTGTTCCATTTATCGCACAGTTTCTTAGTAAGCCAAAAGCAAAAAGCTTCAAACGATTAATGGGTAATATTAATCATACATTGGCAGCCTTTATTCAGGGACAATTACTGGTGAGCTTTAGTGTAGGTGTCTTACTGTTCATCGGTTATTTAATTATTGGACTGAATTATTCCTTAACACTTGCTTTGTTTGCCATGGCGATGAATGTTATCCCTTTTATTGGTCCATTTTTATCTGTTATTCCAGCAATCTTAGTTGCAGCATTCCAGGATCCAATTATGATTGTCTATGTGATTATTGTTATGGTTGCAGCACAACAATTAGAAGGAAATATTATTTCTCCAAACATTATGGGGAAAGCTTTAAGCATTCACCCACTAACTGTTATTACATTAATTTTGGGTGCGGGTAGTATTGCTGGATTTCTCGGCTTACTATTTGTTATCCCGGCTTACGCAGTTATCAAAACGATTGTCGCTCATTTTTATGAGGAATGGCGAAAAAAGCAAGATCCTGGTAATAAAAACCTTATTTAATTAGTAAGTTCTGAAGAGCGGTTATATAGGCGCGTGCAATTAAATCGTAGATTGTGTAAATAAGAGGTACGCAAAAAACCGAGCACCCTAATAGGATGCTCGGTTTTTTTATCTTTGTTTTACTCACCAGTGACTTCCGCAATTTCCTGTTTTAGCTTGTCAAATAGTTCTGGGTCAATTCCTTCCACTTCATCACGGTAAAATTCATGTACTGGTTCTGCAACTTCTTTAAATGCTGCAATTTGTTCTTCTGTTAACTCAATAATTTCAGTAGGATTCTCAGTATCTGCTTCAATAGCTTCTAATCCAGCATCATTTTGACTCTTTTGCTCTTCAAATACCCAATCTTGCATTTCAGCTACTGTTTCATCAATTAAAGTCTTCTCTGCATCAGATAGACCGTTATACCAATCTGTATTAACAGTTGTCATCGCAATATAGTTGTTATGGTGTGAAACGGTAATCGTATCCTGAACTTCATGGAAGCTTGCTGATTCAATGAAGAAGATTGGATTTTCCTGTGCGTCTACTGTTTCACGATCAAGTGCGGTGTATAATTCACCCCAGCTTAACGATTGTACAGTTGCTCCATACTCTGCATATGTTTCACGCATTAACGGTGATTCTTGGACACGCATGTTTAAACCTTCCCAATCAGATGGCTCATCAATTCCAACGTTACTTGTCCAAGCCATTGACCCTTCCGTCCAAAAAGATAATGGAGTAATGCTATGCTCTTCATATTTAGCTCTTAAATCAGTATTCAATGCTTCACTATTTGTTAAAACTTCCTGTGTTAACTCCGGTTTTGCCGGGAAGAAATAGTGTAGGGAGAAAATTTGACCATCTGGTACCTGACCACCAGTGAAACCTGGTGACATAACAGCCATTTCAATTCCACCTTGTTGTAATAGCTGTGCTTGGTCCACTTCACTACCTAATCCACCATATTCATATGGTTCCACTGTTATTGCACCATCTGTTTTTTCCGAAATACGGTTTGCAAACTCTGCAGCATATTCATATTGAACTTGTCCTTCCAACTCTTCTGTTACAAAGCCCCAAGTTTGCTCTTCATACGTTGTACCTTCATCTTCAGCAGTTTCACCAGTGTCACCAGTATCTTCGGTGTCCTGCTGTTCTGTATTATCTTCTTCGTTGTCAGCTCCCTCGTCTGCAGTGCCTTCATCATTGTCTGCTCCACCACAAGCCACTAGTAAGAATGAAAGTGACAAGATAGAAATGAGCATAAATAGAAACTTTTTGTTAAAAATGATAATTACCCCCTAGTTTTTTTAAAAATTGTATTTATAATGGGCTAAAATAAATTTAGCACCCATTAAAAACTAAATTAATACCAATGATAATTGTGGGAAAAATACTAGCAATGCCCCAATGATTAATAACATGATAATATATGGCGGTGTACTTCTTATAACTTCTAAGTAAGGTTTTTTAAACACCGCACTGGCTGTAAAAATATCAACACCAAACGGCGGTGTCGCTGAACCTAGTGCAGCCTGGAATGTAACAATGATTCCAAGGTGTATTAAATCGATACCTGCAGCTTCTGCCGAAGGAACAAAAATCGGTGTTAATATTAGGATAACAACAATTGGATCGACAAACATACATCCAATAAAGAAGAAAAGACTTACGATAATCAAGACATATAGAGCACTTGGATCTGTTCCTAACACAGCTTCTGTAATTTGCTGTGGAATCCTAGCATAACCTAGTACCCATGTGAAGAGTTGTCCACCTGCAACTAGTATAAAAACAGCAGATGTAACCAACCCTGTAGATAATGCGATGCTAGGAATACGCTTTAAAGATATTGTTTTAAAAATGAGCACTTCTAAAATAAATGCATATAAAACCGAAATACCGGAGGCTTCTACCGGTGTGAACCAGCCTTCATAAATACCACCTACAATAATAATTGGAAAGCCTAACGGCAATAATGCTTTTCTAAAAAATTTAAATCGGCTGGACCAACTTGCTTTTTCCGTTTTTGGTATTTTTTTCACTTTTGCATAAACGATACTATAGATGGTAAAAGCTAAAAATACCATGATACCTGGAATGATGCCCGCTATAAACAAATCACCAACCGAAACTCCGGAACCCGCAGCTAAAGCATAAATAATCATCCCGATACTTGGCGGAATTAATAATGCGACATCACTAGAATTGATGATAAGTGCCAATATACTCGAATCTTTATAACCAACTTTTAACAAACGTTCTCGCATCGGCCTACCAATCGCAACAACTGTAGCCTGTGTGGAGCCTGAGATAGCACCAAACAATGTACAGGATGCTGCAGTTGTGACAGCATACCCTCCACGGATGTGACCAACAAAAGAACCGATAAAATCTAATAAACGTTGCGCAGTCTTTCCATTTGTCATAATATCAGCTGCAAAAATAAATAAAGGTACAGCTAATAAAACTGGTGATTCAATCCCTGTTACTAATTGCTTCATTAATAGGTCCATATTAACTGCCGGATTAAATATCAGCATGATGATAACAGGACCAAGAATTAACGGGATCATCATTGGGAAATTTAATAGTAAAAATACGATCATTATGGATAATAATGTGGCTAACATAACATTGTCCTCTCCAGAAGTATTCTTAAATCAGCTTATACAGATGATATATCTTCCAGTTTTACATCTTTGTCCTTTGTATCGTTATAATCTACAGCGTCAACACCTAAGTAAACCTTATCTTTTGCTTTAGCAGTAAAGTTAACTATTGTGTTACGAAGGAATTGAATACCTGCGACTATGAAACCAATCGGTAAAAAGACTGACATTAAATATCTTGGTAGTTGTAGAGACGTTGTAATTGCGCCAGTATCATACTCAAACATAACAAAACTATATGTATAATAAGCCATCATAAACATAACAACAGATGTTATAAAGTTAATAACAATCATCATCACTTTTCTTACTTTAAATGGTGCAAAATCGTAAAAAGCGGACATGCTAATATGGCGACCTTTTCTTGCAGCATATCCTATTCCCATAAACGTCGCGATAACAATAGCAAACTTACTTACCTCATAAGCAAAATAAAATGCGCCTGAATTAAAAATCTCACGTGCAATTACATTACCAATGATCATAATTGAAATAAGGATTACAGAAAAGCTTAAAATCCATTCCTCTAATTTCATGACGGCTTTATCTAAAATTTGAAAAAATTTCAATCTATCAGTTCCTCCTTAAGTAGGATAAAAACCTCTTATTCACCAGACTACTATAATCTTACAAAAATGTTTATGTTTGTACAAATCCATTGTGTTCCTATTATTTGTTAAATTTCTATAAATTTTGGAATTTCTATTTAATGAATCATTTTAATGAACATATAGACCCAAATACTCTCAATATATTCTGAATACTCTAAAATTGGAAAAGGTATACATTCCGTTCGATGGTTTTTATCCCAATACATGCATTAGCTTAAACAATATCTAGTAATAAGGCGTTACTTTTCTACTACGTGTATAATCACCTATTTTTAAGCATTTCATTCTTTTCATAAACCTTTTGTAATAGGAAATCATACTCATGCCTCTAATATCCACTTTATTGCAAATGATTTAGTTTTTTTAACTGACATTTGATAGTATAAAAAAAGAGGTTAAATTGTAAAGAGGAGTGTTAGGATGACAAGGAAAGCGTTGCAGGATAGAATTAATGAGGTAAAGTCGGATTACATACGAATTCAGGGTGATTTAGAGAAATTGGACTCCGTTGGCGGGAATACTGCCAATGCAGAGAAGCAACTAGAGGAGTTGGAGAAGGAGTTAGATTCCTTAAATAAAAAGATGGCAGAGCTGAAGGAATAGTTACTTATTTAACAGAAAGGCTTTGTTAAAGTTCGGTGTTGATGTTTGGATGCCTAATGGATAGCGGATTGACAAAACATATAGGCATTGGTAGTATAATTCTGCTTTTTATATTCACACCCACTAAAAATAATAGGACATCAAGCAAATTTTGACGGAGGTTACACCATGAACAGACATACTTTTTTTATCGGTTTTATGCTTTTCGCATTGTTTTTTGGTGCGGGAAACCTTATTTATCCTCCTACGTTAGGGATAGAAGCAGGTACCTCTTATTGGTCGGCAATGACCGGCTTTATTATCACCGGTGTTGGATTACCAATTCTAGCCATTGCCGCAATCGCTGTTATTAGTGATAAAACAACGGAAATTGGTCATCAGATTAACCCTACGTTCGGGATTATTTTTTCTTCGATTATTTATTTAGCAATTGGACCCTTTTTCGGGATACCTCGAGCAGCGAATGTAGCCTTTGAAATGGGAGCCCAACCATTTATGCGTACTTATTCGAATACAGCATTAACTCTAGCACTATTTACCATTCCTTTTTTCATCGCTGTATACTTTTTAAGCTTATATCCATCAAAGCTAGTGAATCATATTGGCCGGTGGCTGACTCCTATTTTAGTTGTTGCCATCGCAGCACTCAGTATCGGTGGAATATTTCTGCTTAATACCAATGTACAGGCCCCAGGTTCAAAGTATGAAACTTACCCATTTTTCACCGGATTTGTAGAAGGTTATTTAACGATGGATGCAATTGCTGCATTAGCATTCGGGATTATTGTCGTAACAGCCTTCAAAAATGCTGGATTGAGCAATCGGAAAGACATGGTAGTTTCAACGATTAAAGCAGGAATTATTTCAGGTATTGCCTTAACGCTCGTCTATAGTTCGATTGGCTGGGTCGGTGCAAAAATGGATCCCGTGGGAACGTTTGATAATGGCGGACAAGTTCTTTCTACTGCTTCTGAAATTGTCTTTGGTCTCTATGGAAAAGTTTTATTAGGAGTAATCGTCGCCTTAGCCTGCTTAACTACATCGATTGGTTTGACAGTTGCCTGTGGGCAATATTTTTCACAACGAACAAACATGGATTATCGACCGATTATCCGAATTGTTACAATTGCCAGTCTTGTTATTGCAAATTTAGGGTTAACCCAGATTATTTCGATATCTGTTCCAGTGTTATCCATCATTTACCCCATTGCGATTGTTTTAATAATATTAACGATTTTTCAAGCTTCCCAAAACATACAAAGATTGGCTGTCCTTTTCACTGCAGTAATAAGTATTTATCAAGGGTTAACTGCCTTTCAAATCAATCTAGCAGCCATTGACGATCTTATCGAAATGCTGCCTTTATATACGTTAGGACTAGCTTGGATTGTGCCTGCCATTATAGGCGGCGGGATTGGCTGGGTATTGGATCATCGATAGCTGAAAACTGATTCCGTAAAGTTTAGTTTCGTAAAAGGATGGATCTCATGTTAACAAAAGCACAGCAACTACTAAAAGAATATTACGGCTTCGATGAATTCCGTCCAGGGCAACAGGAAGTCATCGAACAATTATTACAGCAGCAAAATGCTTTAGCGATTATGCCTACTGGAGGGGGAAAATCACTTTGTTATCAAATTCCTGGTCTGACCATGAATGGAACAGCTGTGATTGTTTCCCCCTTAATCTCGCTCATGAAGGACCAGGTGGATGCACTAGCATCGCTTGGCATTCCCGCTACCTACATAAATAGCTCCTTAAGCAATGAAGAACAGCAGCACCGGTTACATATGCTTCGTGAAGGCCGTTACAAGTTTCTTTATGTTGCTCCGGAGAGGTTTGAGCAACCTGCTTTTATAGAAACGTTAAAAAATATCTCGATATCTTTACTAGCCTTTGATGAGGCGCATTGTATTTCTCAATGGGGACATGATTTTCGTCCGAGCTATCGTTCCATTGTACCTACATTGAAAAAAATCCCATCGATTCCGGTTATCGTTGCTTTGACTGCAACAGCGACAGATGAAGTAATCCAAGATATTCAGCGATTGCTACATATTCAAGATCAACAAGTAACAAACACCGGTTTTGCTAGAGAAAACTTATCGTTTCATTTACTAAAAGGAAGAGATAAGCAAGCTTTTATTCTAGAATATGTTGAGCAACGTAAGCAAGAATCAGGGATTATCTATGCGACAACGAGAAAACAAGTCGATCAGCTTTATAACTATTTAAGAAGCAGGGGATTTGCTGTTGCAAAATATCATGCTGGCCTATCAGAACAAGATCGTAAGCAGGCGCAAAATGCATTTATCCAAGAAGAAAAGTCGATCATGGTTGCAACGAATGCTTTTGGTATGGGGATTGATAAGTCCAATGTCCGTTATGTGATCCATTATGCAATGCCGATGAATATTGAATCCTATTATCAAGAGGCTGGTCGAGCTGGGCGAGATGGGGAACCGAGTGATTGCCTATTGCTGTTTTCTGGGCAAGACATTCAATTGCAGAAATTTTTGATTGAACAATCTCTAATGGATGAAGAAAAGAAAGTCAATGAGTATAAAAAACTGCAAGCAATGATTAACTATTGCCATACCCATAGTTGTTTACAAACATTTATCCTTCACTATTTTAACGATTTTAGTACAAGCGAAGATTGCGGAAGATGTACGAATTGTACGAGTGATTTAGAGCGTAAGGATATGACAACAGAAGCACAAATGGTCCTTTCCTGTGTCAAGCGGATGGGAGAAAGATTTGGAGCTGGCATGACAGCGAAAGTGCTAAAAGGGTCAAAGGATAAGAAAGTTAATTCCTTTCAACTGAATAAATTAACGACATATGGCATCATGTCGAAGCATACAGAAAAGGAAATTACCAACTTTATTCATTTCCTTGTCGCTGAGGATATTTTATCCGCAGGGGACCAAAGATTTCCAACCCTTAAGCTGACTAAAAAAGCAGCAGCTGTGTTAAAGGGCCAAAAGCAAGTTTGGATGCAGGTTGGAAATATTGAGCTCTCCGAATCTACCGACTACGATACAGCTTTGTTTGAAGAGCTGCGTTCCCTTCGTAAGCAAATTGCCGATGAAGAGAAGGTTCCACCTTACGTGTTATTTTCAGATGCAACAATAAAGGAAATGTGCAGATATTTTCCGAAAACAAAGGATGCCATGCTACAAATTAAAGGTGTCGGACAAAAGAAATACGACCAATACGGGGAACAGTTTATGTCAGTAATTACGCAATCGGCAGGGGCAATCAACGAAAAAACTGTTGTATCCAAACCCGCACCCACCCTTACTGAAAATAAGGAGCCTAGTTACCTGATCAGTTACAATCTGTTTACTAATGGAAACGGATTGAAGGCAGTAGCTGATGAGAGACAAATTACGGAGCAAACGGTTGTAAATCATCTGTTAACAGCTTACAAAAATGGATATCAACTAGACTGGTCTACATTTTTTAATGAGGAGCAGGAAATCGAAGTGCTAAGGGTCAGAGATACGCTTGAGGAACCAAAGCTAAAGCCTTTAAAAGAGCAGCTTCCAGAGGATTTTGATTATACAGTGATTCGCGCGGTACTCGTTAAAAATGAATTCTTATAGTTAGAAAAGCTGGGTCGAGTGCCTGGTCTCACGAATCGCTCGGGACCTTCGTGACATATAAAGAAGGAGCAGACGAAATGATCTGCTCCTTTTTTATATTACGCGTTAAAATCTAACGCCCAAGTCCCATCACGGAATACCGGTTCTGATTTCCCATCTGCTGTTACACCATCAATGTTTAAATCAGCAGATCCAATCATGAAGTCCACATGGGTAAGGCTATCGTTTACCCCATGTTTATCCAGCTCTTCCTCATTCATTTCAGATCCACCCTTAAGGTTTGTTGGATATGCTTTCCCTAAAGCGATGTGACACGATGCATTTTCATCAAACAATGTGTTGTAGAAAATTAACCCAGATTGAGAAATTGGCGACTCATGCGGAACGAGCGCTAACTCACCCAAGCGACTAGAACCGTCATCTGTTTCTAACAAGTGCTTTAATGTCTCATAACCCTGCTCCGCCTTATAGTCGACCACTTTTCCATCCTTGAATGTTAAGCTAAAGTTATCAATCACATTTCCACCATAGTTTAGAGGCTTTGTACTGGACACCGTGCCATTCACCCCATACTTATGTGGCATTGTGAACACTTCTTCGGTTGGCATATTTGGATTAAAATCGATATCCGTACCTGCTAATTTAGCCGATCCGCCCTTCCAAATATGTCCCTCTGGTAATTCAAATGTAATATCTGTTCCTTCCGACTTAAAAACTAGCTTCTTATACTGTCGTTTATTTAAAAATTCCCTAGCTTTTCTTAATGTTTTATTGTGTTCATCCCAAGCTGCAACAGGATCTTCTTTATCCACACGAACAATTTTAAAAATTTGGTCCCAAAGGCTTTCGATTGCCTCTTCCTTTGTTTTATCCGGAAAGATTTTTTGCGCCCAGTCTCCAGTTGGAATGGAAATAATCGACCATGGAATTCGATCGTTCATCGTGTATTTTCTAAATTCCTTCATTGCTTCTGCCCCAGCCTTCGTTGCCTTAGCAACACGTCCGGGATTAATATCCTTTAATAAATCTGGATTTGTAGACCGAATCGCTAGTAGTGCAGCGCCGTCCTCCGCATAATACAGGTGCTTATCCACTTGCCATTGTGGAATCGTTGTCAAAACTTCCTCAGGGGCATTCTCATATTTTAACAATGTAATTTCATCATCTGTCCAGTTGATATGTACATTTTTAGCGCCGAGCTCATAAGCCTTTCTTACAACAACTCGTGTAAATTCCACACCTTCAATCGATGAATTAATGACAAGCGCTTGACCTTTTTGTAAATTCACCCCAGTGCGCAGTGCTAACTCTGCATACTTTTCTTGCATTTGTTTATCTGCCATCACATTCCCTCCATTATTCTGTATCTATTTCATAATAAGCTGAGACTGTCCCATAGGGGTCTGACCCCTTTGTTGTTGGGGCAGCCTCATCTCATACTCTGAAGCTATTATTCCACAAAAGATCAAAATCATAAAGCTTAAGTACTTTTGTAGCTATTTAAGCATTTTCGTTTTCTATCTCCTCAATTAACATCGATAGTTCCGTCCAACGATCCATCGCATATTCTAGCTTTTCCTCGATCACTCGTTGTTCGTCGTATAGCTGCTGGACCTTTTCCAAATCACTGCCCGCCGCTGCAATATCAGCTTTTATTTTTTCCAGCTTGTCCTCTAATTCCGTAATCCGGTCTTCAATTCCATCCCATTCCTTTTGGTCATTATAGGAAAGCTTTTTTCTTCTAGTTGGTTGCTTAGTTTGGTGATTCTGCTTATTTGTTTTTTCTGTTTGCGCTTTCGTTTCTGTGACCTGCTGCAAATATTCCGAATAATTGCCATAAAAGGTTCTCGTACTGCCATTCCCTTCAAAAGCAATCAACTGATCAACCACACGATCTAAAAAGTATCGATCGTGTGAGACAGTGACAACGACACCAGGAAATTGATCTAAATAATCTTCTAGCACACCTAGCGTTTGCGTATCTAAGTCATTGGTTGGTTCATCAAGAAAAAGAACGTTAGGCTCACTCATCAGCACTCGCAATAGATAGAGCCTTCTCCGTTCCCCTCCGGACAGCTTACGAATATACGTCCATTGTTGGGAACGCGGGAACAAAAATCGTTCCAGCATTTGTTCTGCTGTAATGACCTCTCCCTTCGCTGTATGAATAACTTCTGCTTCCTCACGTATATACTCAATCACACGCAGGTTCTCATCCATTTCCGAATGGTCCTGTGTATAATAACCAATTTTCACTGTCGGGCCAATTTCAATTTGCCCGCTATCTGCAGAAGTTCGATTCGCCATTATATTTAATAAGGTTGTTTTTCCACTCCCATTCGGTCCAATGATGCCAATCCGATCACCCGGCGTAATCAAGTAGTCAAAATCTTTTATAATCGCTCCGTCGCCATAAGACTTTTCAATACCTTCTAACTCGATTACTTTTTTCCCGAGGCGGGTCGAACCAGCTTGAAAATCTACCTGTTCTGAGCTTGTATCAAACTTTGTTTCCTTCATATCCTCCACACGTTGAATCCGTGCTTTTTGTTTCGTCGTTCTAGCTTTTGCACCTCTTTTTAACCAAGCAAGTTCTCGTTTTAACGTGTTTTTATGCTTTTGTTCATTTTGAAGTTCCTGTTCCTCACGCTCGGCTTTCTTTTCCAAAAAGGTTTCATAGTTTCCTTCATAAATATATAAATTCCCTTTATCCAGTTCATAAATCCGATTCGTTATTCGATTTAAAAAATAACGATCGTGCGTCACTAGAATGATGGCACCTTTATATTGTGGCAAGTAGCTTTCTAACCATTCAATCGTTGGATTATCGAGATGGTTCGTCGGTTCATCCAAAATTAATAGATCTGCCGGTTGAATGAGTGCACTTGCAATGGCTACCCGCTTTTTTTGACCACCAGAAAGCTGACTGATTTGTTTATCAAAGGCTGTTATTCCCAGCCTTGTTAACACTGTTTTAGCAGCTGTATTGGCATCCCATGCATCCTGCTGCTCCATTTGCTGCTGCACTTGAAGCAGTTTATTTTGTAAGGATTCATTGTTCGGATTCGCCTCTAATTCTAACAATGTCTTTTCGTAGTGGCGCATCACCTTCATTAAATCCGATTCGCCATAATAGATTTGCTCCAATACGGTTAAATCTTCATTTAATTGTGGCTCCTGACTTAAATACTCCACATGAAAATCATTGGCATGCTTGATCGACCCCTGTTCCGATGAGTCCAACCCTGCTAGCACTTTTAATAATGTTGATTTACCTGTTCCATTTACACCGATTAAACCAATTCTCTCTCTTTCTTCGATTGTAAACGAAATCGAATCAAATAATACCTTGTCTCCATATGATTTATACAAATTTTCTACGGATAATATGCTCATAAAATGTCACCTTTCAAACTTACCAATATGTAAACATTATATAAGAATGTCGGATTAGTTAAAACTGTTAGCTACTATTATGCTTTTGGTAAGTTCTGACCTCTACGTTTTTTCCTTTAAAAAGAAAAAATAGAACCTCTATGAGATTCTATTCTGATCTTGCAGTTACATGCTATTTTATTTAGAAAGAATCTCATTTCATGGATCTACAATGTATCAATATAAAATTACTTCGTATAAAATTCGATGGAACGTCTAAATTACTAATGGTTAACGCTACATCGGTTATGGTAAACGACTCTAATGGAATATGCGCCATATTTACTATTTCTCGCTAATATGCTATTCTAAAGGTAACATAGTTATAGTTACTTTTAGTAAGTAAAGTGTATATTAGTCAGGTTAAGCTGTCAACATAGATAAACAAAGTGCTTCGTGTTCGTAAAAAAGCAGGGGTGATGAAGACGATGAAAGAATTATGTCCGCGATTTGAAAAAGCAATGCAGCTTTTCAGCAAGAGGTGGGTTGGCTTAATACTATTTGAATTACTTGAGGGTCCCAAACGTTTTTCTGAAATGGAGTCAGAGCTTCCTGTCAGTGGCAGATTATTATCGGAACGATTAAAAATGCTAGAACAGGAACAAATCATCGAAAGAAAGGTATATTCTGAATTTCCTGTACGGATTGAATATGCACTTACGGATAAAGGAAAAGCATTAGATCCTGTTATTAAGGAAATTCAATCATGGTCGGAAAGCTGGATTACAAAAAAAGAAGTGGAAAATAGTAACCTATAATTTCAGACAGAAAAGCCGCCTTTGAAGCGGCTTTTTTTCCACTTCTATGAATAGTTTTATCTGGTCCCTCGCAAAGTAAAGATACCCACCATACCACTTTTGCTAGATTTTTTTCAACGAAGGGAACGGTTCACATGGAAAAAAAAGATATAAAATATATTCAGCATCATTATCTGTCAACAACTTCCCCGGTACACCGCAAGCAGCTCGGTCAGTATTTCACCCCAGCTTTTATTTCTGATCTATTTGTACAATGGATTACTGCTTGCCCACATATCGATACTGTTCTTGAACCCTCCATTGGACTGGGCCATCTCGTTGAATCCCTGCCAGACGATATAAAAGTTGAAGGATATGACATTGACCCATTGATTTTATCCGCTGCCCAACAATACCTCCAACACAAACCGAACCTTATTCTGCACGAACAGGACTTCCTTATGAGTAATTGGGAACAATCCTACGATGGAATTGTTTGTAATCCTCCGTATGTCACGTTTAGAAAATTAAAGGAGAAAAAACTCTATAATCAGCTTTTCCAAGAACAACTAGGGATGAAGTTCTCTGGCTTCAGTAACCTTTATGCTTTCTTTCTTTTTAAGGCGCTCCATCAACTAAGCTCTAATGGTCGTGCTGCGTTTATTGTACCTTCTGATTTCCTTAATGCTGGCTATGGTGAAAAAATAAAATCCTTTTTCCTAAATGAACAAAACTTACATCTTATCGTTGTCGCTGACTTTAAGCAAGGGTGGTTTGATGATGCGATAACTACTTCCTGTTTGTTATTTTTTGATAATCAAGTAAAGGCTGAACAAATGGAATTCATCCAAATTTCTCAGCCTTCAGAGATACATACGGTTCAGCATCGCTTGAAAAATTTTTATGAAGGCGAATCAATTGGAAAGACAGTCCCCTATCACCAATTAGATCCATCGATTAAGTGGCGAGCGTTTTATCAAAATCGTGTCAAATCTGACTTTCAGGGATTAAAACCCCTATCTACATTTGCCAAAGTCACACGAGGAATTGCAACGGGGGCGAATCACTTTTTTTGCTTTGATGAAGAAAAAAGACAAGCATGGGGATTGGGTTCAACCTATTTCCGACCGTGTGTGACGAAATCTCATCAATTGAAGACGAACTTTTTTTCGACCGAGAATTATCAACAATTGGTTTCCGATGGGGCACCTGTTCAACTGTTAACGATTCAAGAAAAAGATTCGCTTGATCCTAACGTTCACAAGTACCTTACTTTCGGAGAGGAAAATAAAGTGAACGAGCGGTATTTAACAAAAAATCGTAGGCCATGGTATAAAAGTGAACATCGAGAACCTGCACCGATACTTGTTAACGTTTTCAGCCGTAATCAGTTACGGTTTATTCGTAATGAAGCTAACGTATATCATTTGACTGCGTTTCATGGTATTTATGTACATCCAGCCTATGACAAGGAAACGGACATTTTGATGGCTTATTTTTTAACGGATATCTGTCATCAGATTGTTGAAGAGCAGCATCGTGAATATGGAAGTGGCTTAAAAAAGTTGGAACCGAATGATTTAAATCAAGCACCTGTCATTGATTTAGATGAGATTTCTACCGTAGACAAACAGATGATTCGAAAGCTTTATGCGAACATTCGCAATCAACAGCTTCAAAAAAAGGTAATAGAACCTTCAGATGCATTAGAGGAGCTCAACCAGATTTTTAAACAGCTGATGATTAAAAACAAATAGGATTTACCCGCTACTTAAGCAGAAAAAACTACTTTTCCATCCATGCTAACTTATGGAAAAGCAGAGCCAAACTTTCTTGCTACTTCCTTCGACCTTTTTCTTCTTTCTCTTCTTTGCTCTGCTCGCTGGGCTGCATCTTGATGTAAATATTTTTCTTCCTCTGATTCCGGATACACACCAGGTACTGTGGTTGGTTTGTGGTTTTCATCAAGGGCAACCATTGTCATGTATGCTGTTGCACAAACCGTCCTCGTTTGGTTCACTACATTTTCTGTTATTGCTTTAACGAACACTTCCATTGACGTTTGATGTGTCCATGTGACAAATGCTTCCAGGCAAATCGTGTCTCCATCTTTTACCGGATGCAGAAAGTCTACGGAATCGGTTGAAGCGGTAACGACATGCCGTTGTGCGTGCCTCGTAGCAGCAATCGCAGCGATCTCGTCAATATGTGCCATTAGTTTCCCACCAAATAACGTTCCATAGCTGTTTGTATCAGGTGGTAATACGAAAGCAGTTTTTACCGTTAAGGATGCAGCACATGGTTTTGATTTCATCGTTTTTGCCTCGCTTTCCATCTTTTCTTAAAGAATAGGTGATATTAATCTTGAAATAGATTCCTTAAAACGTACCCATAAAGACCGCTGCTGATAAAGTTTAAGCGTTAACTGTGAGGATAAGATAATATCTTTTTTAAATTCTTCTACTAGCCTTGCTGCCAATGTCTCATCATATAAAAATGCATTGATTTCAAAATTTAAACGAAAGCTCCGCACATCGATATTCGCTGTTCCAACGGAGGCAATTGTCCGATCAACAACTATTGACTTAGAATGGAGAAATCCATTTTGATAGATATAGACCTTTGCTCCTGCCTTCAATAACTCACCAATATAAGACAGCGTTGCCCAATAAACAAACGGATGATCTGGCTTATTTGGGATCATAATTCGAACATCAACACCAGACATAACGGCTATTTTCAGGGCATCAGCAAGGCTGTCATCCGGGATGAAATATGGTGTCTGAATAAACACATGCTCCTTGGCACCTAAAATCATTTTGATATAGCCATTTTTAATTTGTTCCCATTCCGAATCAGGTCCGCTCGAAACAATTTGAATGCCGATTTCTCCACTCGGTTCTGAAGCATAATACCTATCCTCATAAACGATGGCATGCTGTGAAGCCTGATTCCAATCTAAAATAAAACGGGTTTGCATTTGCTGAACGGCTCCACCGGTAATTTTTAAATGTGTATCACGCCAATAGCCAAAACGTTTATTAAAGCCCAAGTATTCGTCACCAATATTAAAGCCACCTATATATCCTATTTTCCCATCGATAATGGCCAGCTTTCGATGATTTCGATGATTAATCTTAAGGTTGACTTTTGGAATCAATGGAGGGAAAAACGACTCTACCTCCACACCAGATTTTTGTAATTTTTTGATAAATTTACGACTTAACGTTCTAGACCCCAAATCATCAAATAGTAACCGAACCTGAACGCCTTCGTTTACCTTTCTGATTAAAGCTTCTGACACTCGCTCTCCAAGTCCATCATTACGAATGATGTAATAGAGCAAATGAATATGGTCCTTTGCTCCTTCTATATCATTTAACAAGGCATGGAATTTCTTTTCTCCATCTGTAAATACTTCTACATCGTTATCTTGGGTAAAAATTGCATCATCATTTCTTAAATGTAAATAAAATAAGTCCTTGTACGGGAGGAGACTCTGTTGATGAATTTGGAACGTACCTTTTTCTAAAGCACGTAACTGCTGCTGCACTACTTTTTTTACCCCAAGTCTACTCTTCGTATCCCAAGTGAAAATTGTTTTATTACTCAATTTTCTTCCAAAAATAAGATATAAAATAAATCCGACTACAGGAATGAATAATAATACCATTAACCATGCCCAAGTTGCAGTGGCATTTTTTCGCTCTAAGAAGACAATCGTTAGGGCTAATAGTATGTTAAAGAATAAAAGCGATCCTAATAAATACGACATAACATCCACATTAAAGCCCCCTAATCGGAATTCCACACCTACCCATAATATAGCATATATGTACAATTCCTTGACATCATTCCGTTTACTTTTCTCTATTCCAATTAGCCATTTGCCTTTCCGGCTTTCCTATACACAGGCTTGGGCTTCATTTATTTCCAACTGTTGACTCGAGTAATGGTGATTTGGTTGGAAAAACTGATAGAAGAAGTCGTTCAATGGTTTTAATTAAGAAGGAGGATAAACATTGGCAAACAAATTTACGGTTAGTGGTACGAATATAGATGACGTGAAAAAGAAAAATCAGCATTCGGGGATGTCTTATAATGAAGCCAAGGAATATATAGCAAGAACAACAGGCGGTCACAACACGAACAAATTTAGTAACACGAATGCGGAACAAGTTCGAAACGAAATACAGCAGAACCAGCGATGATTTTTCCTACTATCTTTGAAGCAGAAGAATACACAAAATTGTTCACTTAGCCGAATGAGGATCCACTTTATTGATTTGGCGGATTCTCCTTCCGTTATTTACTCTAAAACCATCGTTTTAAGCATGGTTTAGGATTCTCGTTCCGTTATTTGCCTTTTTCAACCCAACATTTCATCAACTTTGTGCTATTAACGGAACCAGAATCCGACTCCCCCCTATTGTGACAGCTTTTTTTCGATTTAGCGGAACGAGAGCCCACTTTATTGATTTGCTGAATTCCCCAACCAAATATTGGATAAGCGGATGTATTGCATTTTGTTGCTAAAGCCCCTAAACTTAATCATATTCTACTGGGAACCGAGGTAATCATAATGAACAATAATCATGAACTGAAAATAGGCATCCTGTACGCAGCAGGGGCATATATATTATGGGGATTTCTCCCGATTTATTGGAAAGCGATAGACGGGGTTTCTGCTGGGTCCATATTGGCACACCGTATTGTTTGGTCACTGGTCTTTATGGTCATTTTATTGCTCGTGACAAGAAGCTTTAAACGATTTATAAAGGAAGGAAAGCGAATCCTTCAAGATAAAAAAAGACTGGCGGGAATTACGCTAGCTTCCATCTTCATAAGTCTTAATTGGCTTATTTTTATTTGGGCAGTAAACAACGATCATGTGATTCAAGCAAGTCTCGGCTACTATATTAATCCATTAATTAGTATTCTGCTTGGAATGCTCATCTTAAAAGAAAAGTTAACGAAGTGGCAATTATTTTCATTTATTTTAGCAGCAATTGGAGTCCTATACTTGACGCTTAATTATGGTGTTTTCCCATGGGTGTCGATTGTACTTGCGTGTTCATTTGGGTTATATGGCTTATTAAAAAAGACCGTCAAGATTAGCTCAATGTTCGGTCTTACGATTGAAACATTAATCGTTTCACCAATTGCATTGATTTTTTTAGTTTATCAGCGAATCGATATAGGAACTCTTCCAGAAATATGGAATACAACGACGGTTTTACTAATTTTATCAGGAATTGCAACAGCAGTACCTCTTTTGCTGTTTGCAAGTGGAGCAAAACGAATCCCTTTATCCATGATTGGATTTTTGCAATATTTTGCCCCTACCCTCATGTTAATTTTAGGCGTATTCCTATATAATGAGGAATTTACCAATGCACATTTCGTTGCATTCCTCTTAATATGGACGGCACTTGCGATTTATACTGCATCGAAAACAAAAGCCTTTAAACAGGTAGAGCAAAAAATGGTGTACAAACGGAAATCTTTTGAAGAGGACGTTCAAAAAGTCACCAAATGAACAAATAATGGAGCCGCAAATCACGGCTCCATTATTTGTTCTTATTCAATATCTAAGTGGTAGTTGGAACGAGGTTTCTTGGGCCCGCGGATCTCCAGAATTCCATTGTTATACTTTGCTTTTGCAGTTCGTTTATCAATTGCATAAGGCAACTGAACGGTCCGCTCTGTGTGATAGTATTTTCTTTCTCGCTGATAAAACTCATGCTTTTCATCATACTGTTTTACATCTTCATCATTCGTTAATGAAATGTTTACGCGATCCCCGCTAATATCTACTTTAATATCTTCTTTATTAACCCCTGGCAGTTCTGCTTTTACGATCCATTCCTTATCTGTCTCAAACATATCGACAGGAATTCTTGCTGGCAATGATTGATTTTGAAAGAATGAATCAATGGAATCCAAAATATTTCTTGGCGGTTTATTTGTAAAAAAGTCATCCATTTTACGTAAAAAGTCGGAGCCCATCTCTTGAAAATCAGGCTTTTTCTTTGGTCGCCTTGGTTCCTCACCCATAAGTATTCCCTCCCTTTCTCACTTTTTTACTATCAGCTTATGTACCAGACTTTCTATTTGACATAGACATTCGCTCAGTTTTTTTTATCAAAAGGCAAGATGAGCTTCCAAAAAGTGGTTGACGGATTGGGAATATTAACCTATACTTTTTACTAAGTGATATTGTAATCTCTTATCAAGAGCGGCAGAGGGACTAGGCCCTATGATGCCCAGCAACCTTCAAGTGTAAAGCTTGAAAAGGTGCTAAATCCTACAGGTCACCGATCTGGAAGATAAGAGGAGGAACGGAAAGTGCACAGTCCCTCTTCTTAAAAGAGGGGCTTTTTCTTTTGCCTCTACCTCTAACCAAGCGAAGCATCTTCTCCAAACGTCCTGAAGGATTTAACAATTGTTCGTACCTAGGAAAATAATTTGAGGAGGAATCATTGATGGGAAATTCTTTTGATTTTCAAGGAACAGAAACACAATTGCTTCATGGAGGACAAACAGCCGATCCAACAACAGGATCACGAGCGGTACCAATTTACCAAACGACTTCTTATCTTTTTAAAGATGCAGAGCATGCACAAAATTTATTTGCATTAGCTGAACAAGGAAATATTTATTCCCGTATTATGAATCCAACGGTTGATGCCTTTGAACAACGAATGGCGCTACTAGAAGATGGTGTGGCAGCAGTAGCTACTTCTTCTGGGGCAGCAGCGATCACACTTTCTATTTTAAATATTGCCAACTCCGGAGACGAAATTATTGCTGATAGTAACCTATATGGCGGAACATACAATTTATTTTCGACTACCCTTCCGAAATATGGGATTCATGTGATTTTTGTTGACGGTTCTGATCCAGAAAACTTCCGTCACGCAATCACACCGAAAACGAAAGCAATTTTTGGTGAAATCATAACTAATCCTAGTCTCAATGTTTTTGATTTAGAAGTGGTGTCTAGCATTGCTCATGAACATGACATTCCGCTTATTATTGATAATACGTTTGCTAGCCCGTATGGGTGTAAGCCTATCCAATGGGGTGCAGATATCGTTGTTCACTCTGCAACAAAATGGATCGGTGGACACGGAACATCGATTGGCGGGGTAGTGATTGATGGGGGAAGATTTAACTGGAATAATGAAAAATTCCCTGGCTTTACTGAACCTGATAGTAGTTATCACGGCTTACGCTATGCACAGGACATCGGTGCTCCAGCATTTGCAATCAAATTTCGCGTACAGCTATTACGAGATATTGGTGCATGCTTAAGTCCACAAAATGCTTTTTATTTTTTACAGGGACTAGAAACGTTAAATCTACGTATTCAAAAACATAGTGAAAATACAGAGCGTGTTGCAGAATACTTATCAAATCATCCTGCTGTCGATTGGGTTACTTATCCTGGGTTGGAGGAGCATCCATCCCATGAACTAGCTAAAAAATACTTATCGAACACATTTGGCTCCATCATTACTTTTGGAATTAAAGGTGGTCGTGAGGCTGGCAGAAAGGTTATCGACAATATTAACCTATGGTCTCATGTTGCCAATGTTGGTGATGCAAAATCATTAATTATCCACCCTGCTTCCACTACACACCAGCAGCTAGATGAAGAAGGTTTAAAAAGTAGTGGTGTAACGGCAGAGCTTATTCGCTTATCCGTTGGAATAGAAACCGTTGATGATATTATTAAAGATTTGGATCAAGCAATTTCAAAAGCGACTGGAACAGAACCAACGATTGTTCCAACAGAAGCACAGGCAATCGAATGGGCTCTATCTTCGCCATTTGCTAGGGGAGATGGACAGGTTAGACAAAAGACAATCGCGGTCGCTGGTGTAGTGAATGAACCGACAGATGAAGGGTATCAAACCATTCAGAAGCTTCAGTCACTTGGCTATAATATTGCACCAATTGATGATCAAGAGGAAACATTATTTGGCGTAAAAACCGTGCCATCACTTCAATCTGTCTCTTCTGACATTGATGTTCTTTATGCAAAGGATGCAGCCTTTGTAGACGGCATAGAGGAAAGTAACGTGAAAATTCTTTGGTTAGAAAACGGAAATGAAGCAACGAAAAAGCTTGCAGAAGCAAACGGTATTGTTGTGGTTGAAAACTTGAATCCATTTAAAGAACTGGATCGAATCCGTCGAAATGAAACAAGGGAAACAGTTCGTGTATAAGATTGTATCCTTTCATTAAATGGAGGAAGTACCACTAATTTTCTTAAATCAGTGAATGTTCTGGTAGACACAAAAATAAAGAAACCATTTAAAGAAGGACAGGGAGACTGCTCCTTCTTTTTCTTTCTAAATCCCCCCCTTTAAATGAAAATATAACTCCTTTAAAATAGTTATTGCTAATTACGAACAAGTTATCATAAAATAAAGTATCCTAATTACTCGTTTTGTATCGATTAGAATAGGGAAAAATATAGTTAAATTCATTTAGGTGTGGTGTGCATGCGCAAGTCTATACTTATTATTTCAACATTCGCCATCCTCTTCCTTTTACTTGGAGTTTCATATTCTTTTGATCATTCAACAAGTTATGTTCCACATGAAGAAGAGATGAAAGATTCACAAATTATCGAAGAGGGACAACAGGAAGAAGAGGATAAGGAAGAGGAAGAACCTGAACAAAATCAAGAAGAACAGGCCAATCATAATATTGCCAGCAACATAAAAGAGACCGTTAAGCATGTGATTGAGGGTGCCGTTAATTTATTTATAAAAGAGGACTTATCTATTGTAGCGATAGGCGACTCCCTAACCCAAGGTGTCGGCGATGAAACAAATAATGGTGGCTATGTAGGGATTCTTAATCATACATTTGAGGAAATGGATCAATCGATAGATATTGTCAACTATGGGAAGCGAGGCAATCGGTCTGATCAATTGCTAAAGAGACTTGAAGATCCCGAAATTTCCTCATCGATTGAAAACGCTGACCTTACACTTATAACAATCGGCGCTAATGATATCATGAAAGTAGTGCAAAACAATTTTACCAACCTTCATTATGAACCATTTAGAGTGGAATTGGATGATTATGAAGATAGGCTTCGAGAAATAATTGAAAGAATGAAAACAATGAATCCGGAAACAGAGATTTATCTGCTTGGCATTTATAACCCATTCGAAAAATACTTTGGTGATATTGAACAACTAAACTTAATTATTGAAAATTGGAATCAAACGAACTTAGCTGTTGCAAGCCGTTATGATCAAGTAACCTTCGTTCCAATTAGAGACTTATTTCAAGATGGTGATGAAAGTTTATTCGCAGAGGATAAGTTTCATCCTAATATTAACGGGTATGAGTTAATGGCAGAGCGTGTCCTTCATTTTATTAAACCATCAATTGAGAAAAAGGAAGACTTCTAATTTAGGCTGCCGCTAATGCTGCTGTGTATTGCGTAAAGGACTTTGACATTTGAGAAAAGGTGAGTAGAAATGGACGGAATCAATAAATGGAAAGTACTAACGTACGGATTATTTAGTTTTATTCTTGCTTGTGTCCTTATTATTTTATTACTGATCATGTGGCCTGTGCCACATACACAGGTACCCGAAAAAGAATTTATTGAAGAGGAAGATGGGGCAGAATTCACCATTCGTTCAAGCAAAGAGAACCTAAATGAGCTTGTCAATGCCTATGTTGATAAACTTTTAGATAACAAAGGCGACAAATATACGGTTGACTTTGGCGATGATGTCCACCTAATGGGGTCGATTGAAGCTTTTGATACAGAAATTCCAATCTCCATTAGATTGGAGCCGGTTGTCCTGGAAAATGGAGACTTAATCTTAAACCAAAAAGAAATTTCTTTAGGATTATTACATCTTCCAAATAAAAGAGTGTTGCAATATTTACAAAGAAATATTCCTACACCTGAATGGGTAGTCATTAATCCAAAGGAAGAGAATATTTATGTTGCCATTACGCAAATGGATATTAAAAGTAATTTTAAAATAAAGGCTCAACAGTTCGACTTAAAAAATGATAACATTTCGTTTCGAATAAAAGTTCCAAATGAAACGTTAGGCTTATAGTTTTAGAGAGAGAACAAGACTAGGAACTGAACTCAATCATACTTCTGGTTTGATTGAGTTCAGCACTAGATTGGCATTGAACTATATGAGCCTCGGCGTTTTCGTTACATTCAGCACCTTTTCTCTCCTTGTATTGCACGAATTCACTTAAAAGGTCCATTCTCCTTAGCGGCCTATAACAGAAACTTTTCCCACATCTGTCTGCACATGAACTTTCGGTGAGCCACTTCCCACCTTCTTATAATAACTTTTGCCAGACATTTCGGAGACAATATCTAAATTTTTAACAGACACATCCCCGACATTACTCTGAAGGCTTAGCAATAAACTGGTTGGTTGTTCTTGGACAGATACTTCTGCTTCTCCTACATCTGTTTTCACCATGATATCATCTGTAAACGCAACCATATCCATCTCCACTTTTCCCGTATCTGTTTCGATCGTAAATGCACCGACTCCCTGCCTCACATCAACTTTTCCTACATTACTTTTTAAAACTGCTCTTTCACTAATCACACCTTCTATATGAACGGCTCCGACGTCAGAACTTGCTATTAGCTCATTAATCGTCAAGTAATCTATATTTATCTGACCAACACCTGTTTTTACATCAACCTTTTGATAGGTTTTTGCAGGTAATTGAACATCTAACTGTAATGATTCATTAAAACGAAATAGAGAAGTGATATTAAATTGGAACCCCTTATCTTTTTGCCTGGTTTCAATCGTTAACTTTTCATCATCTTCTATGACATCAAATTGCAATTGCTTATTTAATGATTTTCCTTTTAGTTCGATGTGGATCGAATCATCGATACTTTCTGTTACGTTGACTTTTCCTACATCCATTATGATCTCTACAGATTCGATTGCCTCTCCATCAACAACCTTTGACTCTTGAATAGTATTTTCTGACTTCATGGAAAATACATCTCTACTAAAAGTAAGAGAGCCTACAATACCTATAATGAAAAAAATAAACGCAATAAGTGCAACTTTTTTCATACCCGTCACCCCTTAATGACCCGAATATTAAATTTTACATATGTTCCAATTCCTTTAATTAATCCTTTACCGACATACATCATACCGATGGAAATAAGCACACCCAAACTAGAAACCGTTAAAACAATAAAAAATTCACCGAGCACATTTGCTGCCTGCCCAAGAACAATGGAGACAAGCCAGGCCAGTGGTGTTAAGGAGAAGGCTATTCCAACGGCTGAAAACGATAGATACACCGCAATGATTGCTACTACTGGACCTAGCAAAAAAATTAAGTTGAAAAAGAATAAACCAATCGCAGCAATGATGACTCGGGAAATACTTGTCGTTGGGTTCCCCTTTTCTATTACTTGAACATCGACATCTGCTAATATATCATCTGCAATCATTTTCGGAATTCCCAATGCAGCTGCAACCTCGGCCTCTGTTTTTCCTTCTGTAAAACCAATGTCAAACTGCTCTTCATATTCATCGATAATTTCTTTACGTTTCTGTTGCGGCACCTTTCTCAGCCGGTAGTCTAATTCCTTCAAAAAATCTTTTTTCGTCATCCTAATAACCCTCCTCCATCCATACACTTACATTGTGATTAAACACTCTAGATAATAAAATATGATTCCACTAAACAAATAGGCAAAGCAACAATCTTTTAGAAAGCAGTCTTACAATTTAATCAGTTATCCAGTTCTTTATTTTGTCTAGGCTATCTGGGTGGAATAGAATACCGTTATGGTCTGTATCTGCTATCACTTGAGGTGTTGTCGTGGAGTATTTTGTGAATAAGGGTTCATATTTTGTATGATCAAACTCCTCATCTTGATCGCCAATTAGGAGTAACGTAGACTCAGGTAGATTAGCCAGCGCTTTTTTATAATTATCAGGAATGCGTGACATGAATAATCGATAGCTTAGCGTTAATGTCTCTGTACCATGGAATAATTCTTCCGGCTTAAATCTTCTATATATTGGCAAATGATTCTGTTTCGTAAAACCGAGTTTATTTAGAAGCATGAGCTTAATCAGCCTTCCCATCCACACCTTGTTCTTTTCAGTCTCCTCGGTCTTCTTCATAATCGGAGCCTGAAAATGCACGAATGGGGACAACAGTAAATACTTATCTACCAAACTAGCAAATTTACTATCTGCAAACCGTATAAATGTCCCACCACCGGCAGAGTGACCGGCTAAAATTACTTTTGTAGATGGATATGTTTTCTTTAATTGCTTAATCAATTCTGCAATATCTTCTTCTTGCTGCCCAATATAATCAAGATCTCCTCTACGTATTGGGTTCTCTCCATAACCTCTTAAATCAGGAGTAAATACGTGGGCTAAATTTTCAGATGAAAGATAAGCAGCTAATGGCTCCAAATACTTGCTGTCTTCCCCAATTCCATGCAGTAGGATAACGATACTTCCTGGATTACTCGCTTCATAATGACGGTAATATAAATGGTTTCCATCTGTTGCTTGATAAGATAAAAGATCAGGTAAATTTGTTGCTGACATCAATATCCCCTCCGCTTTACTTTTCCTATATCTTACCAATTATTGGATAGAACGACAACGCGCAATCTTCCATCTAACCTTTGATTAAACCGTGCTTAAACGCATAAATAGCTGCTTGTGTTCGATCACTAACTTCGAGCTTACTCAATATATTACTGACATGAACCTTCGTCGTTTTTAAAGCAATAAATAATTCGTCTGCAATTTCTTGATTGTTTTTTCCTTGAGCAATTAATAACAAGATTTCCATTTCTCTTGCAGTTAACGATTCATGGGGATGGACAACATTTTTCGTTCTCATTTTCGATAACACTTTATTCGTTACTTCTGATTCGAACACAGACTCTCCCTCATAGGTGGAGCGAATCGCCTTCGCTATCTCGCTTGCCTTCGAAGTTTTCAGCAAGTAACTTGTCGCACCAGCTTCGAGTGCTGGATATACTTTTTCATCATCGATAAAACTAGTGACAACTATAATTTTTGCCTCTGGCCATGCTTGAACGATTTTTCTTGTTGCTTCAATCCCATCCATTTCATCCATGACTAGGTCCATCAGAATAATATCCGGACGGAGCTCCAATGCTAACTCCACCGCTTTTTTCCCATTGTCCGCTTCAGCTACAACTTCAATATCAGCTTGTGTGGACAGATAGGAACTAACCCCAATACGAACCATTTCATGGTCATCCACAAATAATACTTTAATCAATTCGTTCACCTTCTATATCAATGATTGGAACACGAACCTCTAAACGAGTTCCTTCATTTGGAATACTTATCATCCGAAAATTTGCACCAACTTCAGCAGCTCTTTCTTTCATATTCGTCAGTCCATAAGAGCCGGCACTATTTTCTTCCATGTCAAAACCAACCCCATCATCGGTTACACGTAAAATAACGAAATGGTCTCTCTCCACTAACCAAACGTCTAATGTAGTTGCTTTTGCATGCCTTAATGTGTTGGATATTGATTCCTGTAAAATTCGAAACAGGTGATCCTCTACCCCTTTACTGAGCTGTACCTGTTCCATTTTCCAATTGATTTCCAACGGAACCTTCTGCTGCAGCTCTTCTAATAGCTGTTTGACCCCTTCTGTAATGGATTTATTCTTCAATGCAACAGGACGCAGGTGTAAAAGTAAGGCCCTCATTTCTAATTGTGCTTGTTGTATAATAGCTTCTATTTGCTTTAACTGCTTTGTTAGCATTTCACTTTTATCCATCGTTGACTCATTCATTGCCGATACCATCATCGATGCTGCGAACAACTCTTGACTGACGGAATCATGAAGCTCTCTTGCCAAGCGATTTCTTTCCTCGGAAACAACTTGTTCGATTTGCTTTTCCTGGTCTTCTACTCGCTCATCAACTAAACGTTGTGTTCGTTTCGTTTGTTCATTGATGTATTGTTGAACCTCTTTTAACTTCAGCTGCAAGGATGCAATTTCGGTCATATTGATCTGTTTGTCTACCTCAAAATTCGTGCCGCGGTTTAATGCTTCCACCGATTGTACTACGATTGATAATTGCTTTCTACTTACTAGGCCAACAATCATTCCACAACCTGCTCCAACCACAAGTGATACTACTGGTGCAATCAAAACAAATGGTAGTTCAAACAAAGTTTGTTCCCATAATAAAGTCCAATCCTGTAGCGGAAAAGCAAGAAAAAACATTCCCCCCAACACTAAAAATAAACAAAAGGAATAGATTGCACCAAGGACAATCGAGCGATTAACAACCGTTTTCATCCTCTAATCACCTCGATTTTCCCAACAACCATCGAAGTAAAGATTTTAACTTTTTGATTCGTATCCGAGTAATTCGGTGTTTCCAGATGAAGCACCTTATTCCATACATTCGGTTCTACATGGTCCAATATTTTAACCGTACCAAACATAACCGAATGATGAACACTAACTTCCACATCATACGGAACACGAATCTGCACATTACCTACAAGATTACGGATGACAACTACCGGTTCACTTTTTGGAATAACTGTATAATTTAAATCAATAATGACGTCTCCGACAGCCGTTTGAATGTTGACATCTTGCCATTCATACGCACGGGGCGGAGTCTTTTGCTCCCCAAACCAATTATTCGTAAAGACAACCTTTTTTCGAACAATTTTTTCAGGTTCATCCGGTTCATGCTCAGTAAACTGCGGTGCATAATAAGCCGGATCTTGCTTTGACTTATACCATTTGTAAACAAAATAAATAACCCCGACCATTAACAAAACTTTAAATGCAATCGTGTTCATCACTGTAACCGCAAGGAAGAAGGCACCCACCCAAAACATGAATTTCCCACGAGGTCGATAATAGGTTTTCTTGCCAAAATAAACGAGCAATATAAAAATGACCGAAAAGATGAGGAGTCCAGTGTTAAGAAACAACAATTCGACAAGAAATAGAAGCATCGTCCCAAGCAACAGAATATCTACGATGCCTATATTCGCTTTATTAATCATAGGAGCTCTCCTCTGTTTAAAAATAAAGTCTCACTAAGGGGTCTGACCCCCTTAGCAATTCTCTCTTAAGACTACCATGAAACTACTTAGAAGCAACTCTTTTTTCGAGCTCTGCAAATCTTGCATCTAGCGTGTATAGACGATAATCCGATTTGACTTGATTTTCCAATCGTTCAATGTAGCTTTCCAATTCCTCAAATTTAGATGTGCTTTTGGCTGCCAAATCAGATTGCAGTACTTTATTCATTCCCTTATGTGCCCTTGCAACATTCTCCCTAGACTTTAATTCCATTCTTTTTACGTATAAATCCTTTAGTTTATGACGCATTTGAACATACTTGGTTTCCAGAAGTTCTAATTCGTTCCGTGCTTTATCTGTTATTTCCTGTAACTGCTGAACTCTTCCTTCATATTGAAGCTGCTCTTCTAATGCTTGCTCCTGTAATTCTGTTTCATTTGCCTCTTGAGCAATTGCTGCTTGACGCTTTCTTTTTTCCACCATTGCTTTCGCTTGCTGAAGCTCACGGGAAAACTGTTGTTTGATGTCATATTGCTTATCAACCAGATGCTTTATTTTTCTCGCTTCCTGCTCACATTCACGTATATATTGATTCACATGACCAATTGGATTTTTTTGCTCCTTTTGATCTAAAACTTCATGTAAGTCTGCGCTGATCGTTTCTTTTATTCTTGTAAATAGATTGCTCATTATTTTCGCTCCTTTAATTATTGTGTTTTATTCATAAATTTCTTCTAGATACTTTTGGTCCTTTTCACTTTTCCACTTTTTATAGGCATAATAAAGCACGACAAAGGAGGCAACGCCTATTAATGCTGGGACGTTCGACAAGGAAATAGCGATACCAAGTAAAATCGCAAATCCCCAAAGTACCTTTTCCATTGCTGTATTTGCTAAGATGAATTTTTTAATCGCATAGTAAGAAACAAGTAAACTTACCAGTAGGATAATCATCGGGCCTAGGTTGGCAAGAATGATGATACCTGCAACGATTGCAAGCAGGATTAGTAGGAATGTTTTCATTTTTTTATTCCCTCCTTTCATGCTCTTATCATACCGAGATTACTCGCCCGATTTAATGGCCCTAGGGTATATTTTTAACTAAGACCTTAGTCTTATCTTGATATAGGTCTCTAATGGCAAATTTGTGTAACGATAACTTATTTTTCAGGGAAAAGCATAGGAGTTACTTCAACTTGCTTTTTCTAATCTAACTCAATCTATAAAACTACTTAAAGCGATGATTACAAGTGAATGGACATAAACCCTTACATTTTTCACATAACTACATAAGCTACTAGTAGACAACGAAGGAAGTGTATTTTTCAAATCGTGCAGTATTTGCTGGAGAAGGCGTGGCTACGACGGAGGATTCATCTTATTAGATTCTACTAATGATCATAGGCGCTTCTTGTCGTTGTGACAGTTACTAAAGATTGAAGTTAGGAGGAATATTAATGGGCTTCGGATATGGTGGATATGGCTATGGTGCCGGTTATGGTGCAGGCTGTAGCGGCTATGGTGCCGGAGGAGGATTTGTATTAATTGTTGTACTGTTTATCCTTCTCATTATTGTAGGCGCAGCATGGTACTAAATTGTTAGAAAAGAGGCTGTCCCAAAAAATGGGGCAGCCTCTTTTTATGAAAAAATATACAATGGATGGTAGTTATTTTAACTTCAGGCTTTTAAAGTACATCACCGTTTCTTTGTCCGTTTTTGTTGGTAAAGCAAATGCTTGTTGATATTGTTCATGGCCTTTTCCTGTAATAATAATCCAGTCGCCTTTTTTACTATTTGCTACTGCATGTTCAATCGCTAAGGTACGATCAGGTATGATAACACCCTTGTCATTGCCATAGGTACTATTAAGCGATTCCAATGTATGTAACATTTCCTTCAAAGGTACTGCATTTAAATCATCCATCGTCAATACATATTGATCACTTAAATCAGCAGTAATTTGAATCATTTCTTTTCTTTTTGTCGTATCCCGATTGCCTCTAAAACCGAAAATATGAATAATCCTTTGTGCCCCGGAGGAACGCGCTGTATGTAAGCAATGGAAAACTGCATCAGCGGTATGTGCATAATCAACAATGACATTTGATCCATTTTGTTGAGGGAACACTTCAAATCTCCCATCTACACCGGGGAAAGTTTTGGTTGAATCGATGATATCCTTCGTTTGTATAGATAGTTGTTGTGCTGCAGCATAAGCCATTGCAGCATTGTATAAATTATGTGTTCCCGCCATAGGAAAAGAAATCGTCTGTTGTTTCGAATTTTCTTCTATTTTAATGGTCGGATTTGGTGAAGGTTCGATTTTGCTAATAAAGTAGTCATTGTCCATCGATTGACCAACGGAAAACGTTTGGACTTGTTCATGTTGTAGCTTCTCAACCAGCTTTCTCCCCCAAATATCATCTGCATTAATAATGGCCTTCCCATCACGCTTCAATTTATTAAAAAGACTTGCCTTTGTTTCAAAATAATTTTCTAACGTCTCATGATAATCAAGGTGTTCGTGAGTCAAATTTAAGAATAAACATAAATCAAACTCCATTCCTTCTAGACGGTATTGGGACAATCCATGAGAAGATGCTTCTAAAATGACAAATTGATCCTTGCTTTTATTTAATAGATGATTGATGGTTAGCGAACTCGGTGTCGTATTCTTCGACTTCATGCTTTCTCCATTAACGATTGTCTGAATGGTTCCAATCAATGAGCAGGATAATCCATTTTCTTCTAAAATATGCTTTAAAAGATAACTCGTTGTTGTCTTTCCATTCGTGCCTGTAACAGCGATCATTACTTTCGATTTGGATGGGTTTCCATAGTAGTTTTTTGCCAGAACCCCAAGCGCCTGTCTGCTATTTTCCACCTTTATGTACGGGACAGACAAACCGCTTAATTCTTGTTCCCCAATAATCGCAGATGCACCTTTAGTTATTGCATCATCGATAAAATGATGGCCATCAAATGTATTCCCCTTTATTGCTACAAAAAGAAAACCCTCTTTTATGCTGGAAGAGGATTCCGCTATCCCTGTTATCTTTAAACGGTCTAAAGTATCGAGAGACTTGCATTCATGCTGTATATCTTTTAATACTTGTAGTAATTCCATCGAGTTGAAACTCCTTGATTCTGCTTTTTGAACAACTTTTAGATTCATTGTACACTAATTTCTATCTTAAGTATGTACAGATATCCATTTTGTAACACATATATAATGTATATGCAAAAGAGTGAATTTATTCCTTTTATTCATTAAATCGTATCTCACCAGGAACAACAATCCGATACGGAATCTCGATTACTTTGCCATTATCAAGTGTTACGTTCACCTTCATATTAATGGTGCCTGCAGCATGGAGTAGGTTTCCAGTCAGTTTATATAGTCCCTCATCAACTTTAAACGCATTTACTTTAATCCGCCAATTTGGAGGCATACTTAGTTCAACAGCAACATTTTTTATATCAGGATTATTAGCAAAATCTAACGTTATCGTGTTCAGCCCCATTTCTAATGGGGCAATTTCTACATTCAATTCTAGATCATCTTGTCGTTCTACTGGCTCCTCATATACTCCTTGCTCAGCAGCACTAGGATTGGCAGCAACTAAGCTTGCAGCAAAGAAGAAAACAAGTACACCATAGATTATTTCTGTTCTTACTCTTTTAAAAAAGGAATGAATAATTTTTCTCTTCATCTGTTTGACTATTTTCCGTTGGATATATCCGATCATCAAAAGCACTAAAAACAGAGTGACCTTGATAATCAGCGCACGCCCCCATTCGCTTTCCATTAAACTAATCCATGAAAAGGATGGAAGAAATTTAGCGGACATCCAAACGCCAGAAAATATGATGAGTATCACACTGGTCACTGCCCACTTAGAGAAGGATGGACCTACCTTTTTAAACCATTCTTGAGAGTCCTGATGTTTTGGCTTCAACAACAATGCAACTAAGCCACCCATCCATATCCCAGCAGCTAAGATATGGATCACATTTACAGTCATCGTTACATAACCGCCATAGCGAGGGTATGAAGCGTGTCCTATCATAAATGGCCATAGAAGAAGGGCCAAACCAATCATTACCACACGGAGCGTTCTTAGACATATCCCAAGGGTAATAAGGATAATCTGTAAAATAGGTATCCAAACAAATTTTATTGCAAAAAAATCTTTAAGGTGAAGCCCAGATAAGTCTAATCGATGATGTAAGATTAATAAAATAATACCAATCACACTGAGCAAATAAAACAATCGATCTATTTTCACTCTTCTTATATTTTTGTAAATAACCGTATCAAACCATGCTAGTCCAAATAAAACCGTTAACCCAATAAACGTTAACCAATAAGCCATCTGCTTTAACCCAAACGAAAAGCTAAACGTATCCGTATCGATTGTATTCTGGGTATCCCCAACAGGTCTCATTGATGAAAACTCATCGACAGCAAAATAAAAGACACCTACTCTATCCCTTTGTACCGGGCTGTCTTCTTTGTTAATGGGAGATGCATACCAGGTAATTTGATAAGTACCAGGGTCAAGCTTTTCCTTGACTGGCACCTTGATATGGTTGGGATTCTCTTCATTTATTTTTGCTTGTTCTGTTGCAATCGGTTGATAGTTATCATCAAAAATTCCAAATGCAGTGATTTCAGCAGGTTGGTTAAAGCCTAAATCAATCTGATTTGGTGCCTCATTATAGATTTTTCCATCAGATACGTTCGATTCCACTAATTCAAGCTGTTTATATTCCGATTCTTTTTTTTCTCCATCAACTGAAAAGGTAAACGCTTCTTCCACAACAAAGCCATCCTGAGCAATGACATTTATTTTTACCTTGTACTTACCAGCTTCTAACTCTTCTTCTAGTTTAGTAACGATATGCCGTTTGTCTTCAGGATCCAATTCGCTCTTCCTAGTTGGGATTTCCTTTCCTTTCGAATCCATTACTTTAATAGAGTCCCCGTGGATGACTACAGGATCTTGAAACCAAACTTGAATCTCTGAAGGTGACTTTTCCAATACGGCGTTCCCTTCCGGATAAGTTTCCTTTAATGAGGAATGAGCTTCTGCTAACGTACTAAACATTGTAAAATTAGTTGCCACAGCTATGATAAGCAACAAGCTAATCCTTTGAATTATATAAAACATAAAAAAACTTGTCCCCTTTGATCAACAAAACTAATTATTCTATTCTTTCTCACATGTCACCACGATGAATAATCCTTTATAGAATGTATGGACATTCATTATAGAAAAACTGGACCGTTCTACTAGCTTCAAAGTATCACGGTTTAGATGGCACCCATCACAAACTTTTTTCCATAACGGCGTTAACACCTCTTGGGTTTTCCCTAAAAAAGGATGACTCATTTTTACATGCTCAAAAAGTAACAGGGTAGCACCAGGTTTACTTACTCGTTCTATCTCTCTAAGGGCTTTCTCTGGATCCGGAATGGTGCAAAATACTAATGTTGCAACGACTGAATCAAACGTATTATCGCTAAAAGGAAGTTTTTCAGCTGAAACTAAATAAGTTTGAATGGGAATTTTTGCTTTTCTTTGGCGTTTTAATGACTGTTCCATCATTAGAGGGTTAGGTTCGATAGCATCTACCTGAAGTGCATTTGAATAATAGGTAAAATTAACTCCTGTTCCTGAACCAATTTCAAGCACCCTTCCAACAGCTTCCTTTAACAGGCCCTTTCTAATTCGTTTAAACTTTGTCTGCTCAAGGGGCTTCATCGCAATATCATAAAAATGAGAAAAGCCTTTCCCCATATGCATCACCTCGTCCATCCTCCATATTATTCAAAGGGGTCTGACCCCTGGGGTCAGACCCCTTTTTGCAAGGAGCTTTATTTCTTATTATTTTTTCTTTTCTTTAAAAATAAAAGATATACAATTCCTAAAATTAAAATAGGTAAACCCATCCATAGGCAAAGCTGCAGAAACGTCGTTAAATAAGTTTCGAATGACTCAGTTCCCCACATCGTTGTAGCCGAAACCGTTAGACACCCCAAGCCCATTGTAATTAGTAAAATAACGATTAACCATTCTATCTTTTTCATTTCTGTCCCCCTTACTCTGCTGCTGGGAATCTTAACTCGAATCTTGTCCCTTTACCAACCTTGCTATCTATGGAAATAGTTCCATTCTGTAGTTCAACCAAGTTTTTTACAATCGATAATCCTAACCCAGTTCCTCCAAGCTCCCTTGAACGCGATTTTTCAACGCGGTGAAACCGTTCAAAAATAAACGGGATCTCTTCTTCAGGAATCCCAACACCGGTATCCTCTATGATCACATGAACTTGATTCTTTTCGTACCATGCTTTTACATCAATAAACCCCTTCTCAGTATATCGAATCGCGTTTCCTAATAAATTCACAACAATTTGTTCTAAGCGAACCGGGTCTCCATCTATAGAAGAGATTTTCTTATCTATATCACTTCTTAAAGATAACCCTTTTTGTTCCATTTCCATACTCACTTTAAGAAGAGCCTTTTCCAATATATCATCAAGCTTTACTTTTTCGAACGCAAGATCTAGTTTGCCTTCTTCCATTTTTGATAAATCAAACAAATCATTAATTAGCCGAACTAACCGGTCTGTTTCATCTTCTATGATATTCAAATATTGTTGCTTTTCTTTTTCCGATTGATAAAGGCCTTGTTTTAATACTTGAGAATAGCCTCGCAAATACGAGATCGGTGTACGTAATTCATGCGAGATATTCGCAAAAAATTCGCTTCGATTAGATCGATAACGGTTTGTTTCCACTGCAAGGTTATTAATGGCTTTACCTAGAGAACCTAGTTCATCATCCGAAGGGACACTTACTCGGATATCCAAATTTCCTTTGGCAATTTCCCGCGTTGCTTTCTCCATCTCTAAAAGAGGATCGGACATTTTCTTTGATAGGATAAACGTAAACCCGAGCGCTAAAAACAATGCTCCGACGGCAGACAAAATGAGTAAATCTCTAATTTTTTTAACAGGCTCTTCCACATCGTTTACTGAAGCTAGAACAAAGAAGGCACCTTTAAACATACCGGACTCGATAATCGGGTGGCCTGATCCAAGATAACTACTGTTATTTTCCGCATCACCAAGTCTTTTTTGGACCGGATATCCCTCTGATAAATGCTTCATGTCCTCATTAGAAACATTTACAATCTGTGTGCCTGAATCTGCAATCACCGTACCAGATGCATCAAGAATCACAATTTCTTTGTTTGTTAATTCTGCTAAATTCATAAACATACCGATAATAGTTTCATCTTCAAGGGAAGGGATGGTACGAGCGTATTTTTGTGATAACTCCCCTATTTCTTGTTGGACTTGACTGTAATAAAAGTTAGTAAAAATTTGATTGGCAACATAGCCTAAAGGTAACAGCACTACGAAAAACAGAGCCATGATAGTTCCGCCAAGCTTCATAACAATTTTATTCATGTTATGCTCGATCCTCTGGTGTGAATAATTTGTATCCTACTCCCCAAACCGTCTTAATTGGATTAAAGGATAGCCCTGCCTTTCGAAGCTTTTCCCGTAAATTTTTCACATGCGTATCAACCGCTCTTGCATCACGGAATTCGTTGGTAGGCCATACTTTATCTAACAGTATTTCCCTTGTAAATACTCTTTTTGGATGTGCTGCAATTAAATAGAGAATATCAAACTCTTTTGGAGTTAAATCAATGAGGTGTTCGTTAAGCTTTACTTCTCTACTTTCACTATTGATGGATAGTTCACCAATGAATAAAAGGGTGTCTTCCTCTTCCATAACTGTTCGATTACTACGGCGAAGTAATGCTTTAACTCGAGCAACCATTTCCTCTGGCGCAAATGGTTTCGTCAAGTAATCATCTGCCCCAATATCAAAGCCAAATACCTTATCCTTCATATCGTTTCTTGCTGTTAACATCAAAATAGGTATGTTCTTTGTTTTACGAATGGTAGAGCACACCTCCCATCCATCGATATCTGGAAGCATAATATCTAATACCAATAAATCATAACGGGTTTGCTCAACCATCCAAATTGCATCAGCACCATTACTCGCTTCATCGATATCAAAGGTTTCATTAAGTAAATAAATCTTTATTAAGTTACGCATGTTCCATTCATCATCAACCACTAAAATTTTATGTGTCATCTACAACCCTCATTTTTTTGATTGCATTTTCTATTCTTGTGCGACACCTTCATGAACACTTTGATCCCACGTTTTTCCACCATCTTCTGAAAAGTAGATGTCCTTTTCACTAGTGGCAAGAACGAGTGAATCGCTAGTCACAGGATTTTGTTTGATATAGGTGATGACATCTCCTGCTAAATCAGGAATGCTTAATTCATTTCCTTCACCCGAGGCTAAATTTACCTGAATAAGCTCTCCTTCATCCGTGGCAACCATTAGATTATCTTGATGGTCAAAAGAAACAGCCGATACAGCATCAGACACAGACAGCTTTTGGAAGTTATCACCATAATCATCCGACTGAAAAACACCTTGATCTGTTCCGATTGCAACTGTACCAGATTTTGTTGGATGTGCAGCTAACGCCGTAGCTTGTCCTTCTAGTCCTTGTAACTGTGCTTGGTTCCACGTATCTGTTTGATCGGTAGAATAATAAAACCCTGGTTGCTCCATCCGTGAATTTTCTGATGGGTTAAAGACATAGATATCTTCTGTTTCGTAGCCTACTGTCATCCCGTGAAAATCAATTTCTTCATATAGATCAACCATTTCAATCGTTTCTCCCATATCGGTACTTTTCACAATCCCTAGTGGATTGGCTAGATCTGAACCGGGTGCAGGATGACCACTACTGTAAAATCCATCTTTAAACATAGAAAAACCCATGTAATCATGTTTTTCGCCTACTGGTGGAATCGTCCATTCTCCATCTTTGAATACTCTTAACCCATCATGGGCAGGAACATAAACTTCTTCTCCGTCACTCGAATAACCAAGCCCATGGATATGTCTAAAACTTACCTTTTCTTCCTTTCCTTCATGAACACTATCTTGTGCTGTTCCATCCAGTTCATTTGCTAGATATCCAGGCTCATTTGTAATATTTGTCATGATTAAAAACAGAACGGTTAATACAATTGAACCATACATGACCCATTTATAGATGTTTGCTTTGGCGATCCATGTTTGATGTTTTTTCCGATTCGCTTTATTTTTCATGCTAATTTTGCTTGCTTTCTGTTTTGTTAGTAAAAACAAGGCAAGAAAAACAACGAGCACTACTAGTGATGCAATTAAACCATAGCTCCAATAATTAACTGCTTGTTCCAATGCATGTTCCTCTTCCGTACCATGTGCAAGTACTTTAAAAGGTATAGAAAATAGAATAATGCCTAAAATTAATATTTTTTTCATAATTGCATGTTTCACTCCTAGCAAAATTATACTTTAAATGATCCTTTTATTACTCATCTTTACCTTAAATCAACTTCAAAAACCAGTAAAACCATTAAAGAGGCTGTTAGAAATAATCGTAATTAACTTTGACATCCAATCAAAATATAAGAAAACTCCCATGACAATCATAGTCGCCCCACCGATTTTCATAATAAGCTGATTATATTTCTTTATCCATTTCATTTTCCCAATAAAAAACGACATGAACAAAAATGGAATCGAAAAACCAAGAACGTAGGCGACCATATAAAATAGAGCTTGATCTGGATTCGAAACGCCTAAAGCGATAATCCCAGCAAGAATCGGGCCCGTACAAGGTGTCCAACCTGCAGCAAAAGCAAAACCAATCAGACTTGAACCAAGATATCCTGCTGGCCGATTCTTCAGTGTTATTCGTTTTTCTTTCATCAAAAATGAAGGTTTAAATACTCCTAATATAAAAAAACCTAAAAGTACAATCAAAATCGCACCAAGCTGTCGAACCAAATCTCCATAATAAATAAATATTTCGCCCAATAGAGAGGTCGAAAATCCTAATGCAATAAAAATAATCGAAAAACCAATTAAAAAAAAGATTGTATGCAAAAATGCTCGTTTCTGCAGAATCCCTTTTCCATTCTCTAATTCATCGATGGACATACCCGTTATATAAGATAAGAATGCCGGGTATAACGGCAAGCAACAGGGTGAAATAAAAGATAACAGGCCTGCTGTAAAAGCTAATACTATTGTGACATCTCCCATTTTATCCCCCACTTTTTTTAAAAGGTAACATTCGATGATTTACCAATAAGTCATCGTGTCAAGAACCCCTAATAGGATTAATGCCCAACCTGCCACTCGTTGGATGACTTTCCCAAACTTTCTTCCTCGTTTCATAAACTTTCCGCCTAATTCGAAATACCAAATAAGGAATATGGCAAAAAGAAAGGGGATTGATGTACCTAATCCAAATATGAATGGTAATACAGCCCCGTAGGATGTTGATAGAACGATTGGCATTAGTGTCATAAAAAATAAAATAAACATCGTAGGACAAAATGCTAACGTAAAACTAACACCTAGCAAAAAGCTTCCAATTTTACTATCGGACAAATATCGCTCAGGAATTTTCCATAGATTTAATGTCCAGCGCATACGAATAAAGCCGGCCATAAAAATTCCTATAACAACTAGTAGCGGTCCGATTGCTTTTCGCATAATAGGAATAACCTGTGTAAAACTAGCGTGGAACTCCTTACCAATCAACCAAACAATCAATCCCAACACGGAAAAAACAACAATTTTTCCTAGTACAAATAAAAAAATATTAATCCATGGTATATCTTTTTGAAGCGATCGATTTCCGTATAATGTAATTGCACCTATATTGCCGGTGAATTGGCATGGAGCTACTGCACCGACAAAACCTAATAAAAGGGCTGACAGTAATGGAGTGCCCTCCCATTGATTTGCTAAATTAAAAAAAGGACTGCTTATTAGATTACTAATATTACTAAAAAATTGATACATCGTTTATCCTCCAACTAAACCGTACTAAGCAATGATCAAATATATATTGTACGCTATAAATGTGTAGAATTTATGTGGTTTAACATTTCCTTATCCCTGTACTCCGTAATAAGCAATGCAAAGTGTTTTCTGAATCTCTCATTTTAAAAGGGGAGAAGGGAACTACTTCCCTCCTCCGTTATTTTGACCGAATTATTGATCCATCAATCTATTTAAACGTTCACTGTATTCTTCAGAACTTATTTCTCCTTGTGCATACCGTTGCCTCAGTAAATCTACAGCTTTATCAGTGTTGTTACTTGAATTTTTCCGAGATGAATTTCTAACGAGATAAACGACGAGTGCAATAATTAACCCCCAAAACAATAACATGAAGATCCCGCCACCAAACATCATAGACAAACCCATGCCATCACAATTGAAACCATTCATCATTATAAATCTACCTCCTACCTTTCTATGTCAAATACCATGTACTTATAAAAATTAATAAGTAAACGTGTTTCCTCCACCTCCATTCAACTAAAAGTTTAAACAATAATTGTGTAGTTTTTTTGAAGATTCAAGCATTTCCACTACATAGATCTAGCCATATCTGAGCCTTACAAAATGTATCGTTACAAAAAAGAGGCTACTCTTATTACGAGTAACCTCAACTCTATTCATTCATCTATTATCCAGTTTCTCGAACAGGCTTCCATCTACGTAAAAACAACGTATTGGTAACAACGGAAACAGAACTAAATGCCATTGCAGCACCTGCCAGCACTGGATTAAGCAACCCAACAGCTGCAACAGGAATTAAAAGGCTGTTATAAGCAAATGCCCAGAAAAGATTTTGTCTGATTTTACGCATCGTTGCTTTGGACAAACGGATCGTATCAACTATACCCAGTAAGTCGCCACGCATTAGTGTAACATCTGCGGCCTCAATAGCTACGTCTGTTCCTGTACCAATCGCAATCCCAATATCTGCAGCAGCTAGAGCAGGAGCGTCATTAATACCGTCACCGACCATTGCAACGACTTTTCCTTCCTTCTTCAGTTTCTCCACTTCTGCAGATTTATCTTCGGGAAGTACTTCCGCTAACACGCGGTCCACGCCAACCTGCTTGGCAATCGCTTCTGCGGTCCGTTGGTTATCACCGGTGATCATGACTACTTCAATTTCCATTTCCTTTAATTTTGCAATGGCTTCTGCTGAGGTTTCCTTCACTGTATCTGCAACAGCGATCAGACCTGCTAGTTCTCCATCAACCGCCATCAGCATAGCCGTTTTCCCTTGCCCTTCTAGTTGTGCCATCTTATTTACGAGTGATTCAAACGCAATGCCTTGTTGATCCATCAATTTTTTGTTACCAATGTGGAGGTGCTTCCCATCGACCTTCACTTCAATACCATGCCCCGGTATTGCGTAAAAGGCAGTGACATCACTTAATGAATGACCTTTTTCTTTTGCACGGTTAACAATTGCTTCTCCTAAGGGGTGCTCGGATCCTCTTTCAGCAGAACCTGCTAGTCGAAGAACCTCGTCTGGTTGAAATTTTTCTGTTGGAATAATATCCGTTACTTCTGGTTCACCTTTTGTAATAGTTCCCGTTTTATCTAAAACAACCGTATTCACACGATGTGCACTTTCTAAGTGTTCTGCACCTTTAATGAGAACACCACTCTCCGCGCCTTTACCAGTACCTACCATGACTGCTGTTGGTGTAGCTAAACCAAGTGCACAAGGACAGGCGATAACCAGAACGGCAACAGCACTAATAAGAGCTGGTGTAAAGCCAGCTATGAAATAAGTGATGATAAATGTCACCATTGCAATCCCAATCACAATTGGCACGAATATACCCGAGATTTTATCCGCTAGCTTCTGAATTGGAGCTTTTGAGCCTTGAGCTTCTTCCACCAGCTTAATAATTTGAGCCAAGGCAGTATCTTTACCTACTTTGGTTGCTTTAAATGTAAATGATCCGTGTTTATTAACCGTAGCACCAATTACAGAATCACCGACTTCTTTACTTACCGGCAAGCTTTCTCCAGTAAGCATCGATTCGTCTATTGAACTACTTCCCTCGATAATTTCACCGTCAACTGGTATTTTTTCACCTGCTCTTACAAAAATCACATCATCTACGACAACATCTTCAATCGGAACATCTTTCTCGTCCCCATCACGGATTACCCGTGCGGTTTTTGCTTGTAATCCTATCAACTTTTTAATCGCTTCTGATGTTTGGCCTTTTGCTCGTGCTTCAAGCAGTTTACCGAGAAGAATCAACGTAATAATGATGGCTGCAGCTTCGAAATAAAGTCCTGTATTAGCACCTGTAAGAACAACAGCTAGACTATAAAAATACGCCGCTGATGTTCCTAAAGCGACTAATGTTGCCATGTTAGCACTTCCACCTCGAAGCGCATGAAAAGCATCTCGATAGAAATGGCCACCTACATAAAATTGGACCGGTGTTGCTAATAGAAATTGAATCCATGGATTGATGTGATATTGAAATCCTACATTAAATCCATATTGCATTTGTAGATCAGAAATCATTTGTGGTAAAAACCATATCGAAAGCAATGCTCCTAGCAGAAATTTGTTTCTTTGCTGTTTGTATTCTTTCTCACGTGCTGCTTTTTCAGTATCCACATCAGCATCACTATCTGCTTTCGCATTATATCCAGCTTTTTCAACGGCAGCAATCAATCGATCCATATTGGTTTGGCCAGCAATGTATTCGATATTGGCTTTTTCATTTGCAAGATTAACGTTTGCATGGACTACACCGTCAACTTTGTTAAGCACTTTTTCAACCCGATTCGAGCATGCTGCACAGGTCATGCCAGTAATTGCTAAGGTAGTCTTTTCTTCACGCACGCCATAGCCGATTTTTTTAACGGTTTCCATTAATTTTTCAACCGATGTTTGATTAGAATCGTATGTCACACTCGCCTTTTCGCTTGCAAGATTGACGCCAGCACTACGGACACCCTCGACCTTCGATAGTTTTTTTTCCACACGATTGGCACAAGCCGCACAGGTCATGCCAGTGATGCCGAGAGTTATTTGTTCTTCTTTTGAATCAAGTACTTTAGCTTCTTCACTCATTATAAAACCCACCTTTTGAATAAGATGTGTAGCCATAGGAAAGGGGGTTGAGCCAGGTTTATAAACTGGCTCCTTAAACTATGCTACATCATAACCGGCTTCTTCAATTGCTTCTTTTACTTTTTCCAGTTGTACCTTGGAATCGTCGAACGAAACAGTCACTTTATTCGCGGATAAATCAACATTTACCGTCTCAATTCCATCTAACTCATTTACAGAGCTTTCAACTGCATTGACACAATGCCCACAGGACATGCCTTTGACGTCTAACGTTTTTGTTTCGACTGCCATTCATGTCACCTCCCCTATTAATTATTTCGAAAATGCGCGAAAAACTTCCATTAATTCATGTATATGGCTATCACCATTATCTTCTTTTTCTTTAACGGCTCTTGCTACACAGCCTCTTGTATGATCTTCAATAAGCTCAAGCCCGATTTTATTCGTTGCTGCTTTTATAGCTGCAAGCTGGTATAGGATTTCTACACAATAGCGGTCTTCCTCTACCATTCGATGAACACCACGAACCTGGCCTTCCATTCTTCGCAGCCTTTTCAGAAGTTTATCTTTATGATCATGGTATTTATATGTTTCATTATTCTCACCCATAAATACTATACCCCCCTTATGTATATATAAACATAATAAAAACATTTATTCAACTATCTTTCCCTTTAAAAGCAGAATTATTTTCAAAGATGAGTGGTATTCGCCGATTTATGGTCATATTTTACTTATGTGAACATCTAGGACAAGAGAAGAGAGGAGTATTAAAATGAACGCATTAGTACTCGTAGTTATTGCTTTAACTTTCATTTTCACATTAATTGTAATCATAAGGACTATTCATAACAGAAAAAGAATCACTTGTATGGCGGGTATGATGATTGCCATGGCGATGGGGATGAATGTTGGCTTAACGATTGGAGTTATTTTTGGGATTTTGTTTTCAGGCAATTTATTCATGTCTAGCCTAGCAGGGATGCTTATCGGAATGGGTACCGGTTTTGTAACTGGATTACCTGTCAGTATCATGGCAGTCCTAGATGGATTACTTTCCGGGCTAATGGGCGGGTTAATGGGAGCAATGCTTGGAGAAATGATTGCGCCAGACTATCACTCAACAATCCTAAAAATCATGTTTTTTATGTTTATTTCCATAATACTTCTACTATTTAAAATGATACACAACATGATTAATAATGAAGACAAGCACTATTTAAGTCATCCTCTAACATTAATCGGGTTGTTTGGGGTGATTTTTGTTGTATTTGAAAAATTAAATTAACGGTGCTGGCACCACCCGAGTTTTGTCTTATTTTGTCGAGGGACAAGGAACCTGTCCCTCTGTCCCTTAATTTGCCAATTCAAAAACAGAATGAATCATTTTTACTATTTCATTCACACAATCCTCTGCTTGAGGATAGATCCCATACTTGTCTATAAAAGCATGTTCCATTCCTTCATAACAAATACTTGTAACTGGAACTTCAGCTTCTCGTAATTTTGCAGCATATTTTTCTTCTGAAGGTCTTAAATAATCGAACTCTGCAATGGCTAAAAATGTTGCTGGCATTTGGGATAACTCGGCTTCAAAAATAGGGGAAAAGATTGGATCACTAGGGTCTTCATCTTTTACATAGACGTCCTTTATTAAATACATACTACCAGAAAAACCAACTAGAGATTCTTGTAACTTTGGTTTAAATGTTGGGTGTGGATGATACGTTTCAGCAGGCCAAGCAAAATCTACGCTTTTTTCTGGGTCTATACAGACAGCAGGGTATAATAATGCCTGCATTCCTATAAGATTAGAGCCCTTTTCACGGTCGAGTTTTGAGGCTGCAATCGCTAAATTTCCACCTGCGCTATCTCCCCCAACTATAATTTTAGTTGGATCAATCCCTAATTTTGACGTATTTCTACTTACCCATTTCACAGCTTCATAAGCATCGTGAATTGCTGCCGGAGCAGGATACTCAGGAGCTAAACGATAATCAACATTGATGACGACAGCAGGTGTTTTTTCTGCAATTCCTTTACACGCATTTGCTACTACACCAGGCGTTCCACCAAAAAACCCCCCGCCATGGAAAAATACAAAGGCCGGTAATAAATGGTCCTTCTGATCTTCCGGTTTATAAATATGAAAGTTAATCGTACTGCCTTCATTTTCAAACGCGTCATCTGATTCCATAATATTTGTCGATAAGTCTATGTTCGGTGAACCCATTCGTTTACGTAACTCTATCGCAAGTTTTGCAGGATCTAGTAAATCGTCTTGTGGGACATCAAAAGGATTATCTTCACTTTCTTCTTTCCTTTTTTCAGCTAAAACTAGTGGATCTAGTTCACCTTTGTTAAGCTCAGGAGACCTTTTAAAGATAATATTGGCCCCTTCTTCTTCCATTAGATTATTCTGCTTAGCTAATGCATCTAATATCTCGGAATAATTCATCGGCTACCACCTCGAATTTTTGGACGGTACTGCCACCATCCGAATTTTGTCTTATTTTGTCAGCAAGATGAAGAATGGGCATAGAACCAGTCCCCTGTCCCATTTACTTCCCCATTGTTAAAGGAGGATTATTTCAAGTAATCTAGTGCTTCCTCCAATATCGCTTCTCCGTTATATTTAACATAGTATTCTCCACTAACCATGGCAACAGGAACCTTATCTTCTACCTTTTCTTTAATCTGTTTGTACTGTGATGCAAGTGGAGGTGTTAATAAAACTAAATCTACCGAATCTGATTCTATCGTTTCATATAAATTGTCCAATGCTAACGCTCTTATATTTATATCTAACTTCTTTGATTTAGCACTTTTCAACATATCTCTTACAGTAAAAGCCGTAGAAATCCCCATGGTACAAACTACAACTAATTCTTTCATAATGACTATCACTCCTTTTAACGGTGGCTGGCACCACACGATTTTCATCTTATTTTGTCGACAGGTTAAGAATGAGACAAGGGACTGTCCACCCACAGAGGACAAATGTCCACAAGAGGGGTCAGACCCCTTACAACAGACCCCTTACAACATAATCGTGTTAAACGATTCTGGTTCTAGTTCAAACGTATGTGTTTGGTTTCCATCTGATAGATTAAGTGTTCGGGTATCTTTAAATGGGTTCGCAATTACAACTACTTTTTTACCATTCGGCTTTTGGAAGGCAAGTGCATTTCCAGTCCAAGGTCCAGTTAGCCCTAGTCGCTTTGATCCTGGTGAAACAAAATGAGAAAAATGCTTCATCACATAGTACTCAGGGTTATAGATTTTTTCCTTCGTCTCAGGATCTACCGTAATCATACTGTTTTGTTCCCATCCCCACGTGCTACGGCCATTTGGCTCTAACACCATATTCCAATAAATATAATTATTTACGCCGTTTGAAAAATAGTGTTGGTATAAATTAAACACATACTTCGCGTAATTCCATGTGTTTTTACCATTGCCGCACTCATTTTCTGTTTGCGAATAGCTTAATTCCGGGTAGCTTTGGCTTGTGCGCTGAATCGCATACTTGCCAGCCCATTGATAGCCGACTCCACTAATATACTTATAAGCTTCCGGGTCACTCAAGACAGTACCAGCAAACACATCGTAGTCTGATGTCGTATCACTCATCAACTCTTGCCAAGGTTCTGGAGCATTAATCGTTCCAAGCCAAATTTCCGTATCAAGGTTATGCTTTTCAAAAGCAGGTCCTAAATAATCACGGATAAATTCTTGTAATTGCTCTCCAGTCCATACGCACGAAGGGAATTTTTGATCTGCAACCACTTCATTTTGGACATGGACTTGGTGAATGGTAATCCCTTCTTCTTTATATGCTTGAACAAATTTAACAAAGTATAATGCATACGCCTCCAAAACTTCTTTTTCCCAACGCAACGTTCCATAATTGTAAGCTTTTGGCGTTTTCATCCAAGTCGGAGGACTCCAAGGCGAAGCAAACAGTTTTAAGTCAGGATTATGCTTTAGTGCTTCCTTTATATAAGGAATTAAATATTTTTTATCCCTTTCAATCGAAAAATGCTCCATTGAAAAGTCCCCATCTGTTTCATTCAGGCTATACCATTCCAATGCATAGTCACTTGCGCCCATAGGTAAACGACACATCGTAAATTTGTGGTCACCTTCTGGGTGGAAAAGATCGTAGTAAACCTGCTCTCTGTCCTCACCACTTAAGTATTTTAACGCCTCAAATCCCAACTCATTAAAACAGCCCCCAAAACTACCGACGGTTTGATATTCATTGTCAATGATCGTTAAGTTTGGTTTGTTACTTTCTTCTGCAATCGGTGACTTATTGTTCCAATACGATTGCTTTGATGTTGAGTACCATTGAATAGTATGGCTCATACTCCCACCCTCCCAAAAACTATCATACGTTCATACTACCTTATCTGGCATGAATTGAATGGTTTTATTTTAATCTATTTTGTACTATTTTAATGTTAGTTCGGATTTTTCTTATATTGGTTTGGTGTTAAACCAGCAAATTTTTTAAAGGTTTTTGTAAAGTAGCTTTGATCATGAAAATTTAATAGCGTTGAAATTTTTAATAAAGAATAATCCGTGAACCGCATTAATGTTTTTGCCTCTTCTACTTTCTCATTCAGAATGTAATTTTTTATATTGATTCCTACTTCTTTTTTAAAAATAGAAGATAAATAATTAGGATGAACCCCAGCAATATCAGCAAGTGTAGCTAAACTAATCTCCTCATATAAATGGTTAAAGATGTAGTTCAAACAACTATTTATCGGTTTTGAATAATTTAACTGCCTGTTTTTCTGTACACGTTCGGCGAAATCACCTAATACATATTCGATAAAATTTTCGACATCTTTACTATTTTTTAGTTCTTCTAAATTCTGAATATATAAATCACTAAGTGTGTAAGCAACTTCATGGTGAATGCCACCTTCCATGGCAGCTCGTGTTGCAAGTGTTATAACAGTTACACCAAGATTTTTCTTATTTCTTAGATGGCTTTTCTTTGAGAGTACCCCGACTTCGCCTGATTCTCCCGATGATCGCCAATGCTGAACAATTTCCTCTTTTTTACCTTCTACAATACATTGCAGCACTTTCTTTTCATACATAATGTCATGGTGTAGCCGTACATCCTGACGCCTCTCGGAAATACTAATATTCGGATCTTCTATTTCAACATAATTCTTATTGATTTTTCTATTTTTTTCAATTACTTCCGCGGGATCTAGCGGCTTTTGATAGATCATATAATACAAGTGCAGACTTATATAGATAATCTTCATTTTACTCTTTACTGGTAGTTCCTTATAATATGGAACGATTTCCTCTTTTTTATCTCTTGAGATATTTAGGTCCCTCATCAGCGCTTCCAGCATCTCTTCTGTTAAACGAGAATCAATAATCGGACCTACCAAAATCGAACCACTAAAACCAGCCCTATCTTTTAAAGCGATTGATATAAAATTTTCTAAATAACTCGTGATTCGGATAATCGGAAATTCGCCGCTATCATTTGGATTAAACAATTGATTCAGCAATTCTTCTTTGGATTGCAGCAAGGGATTTTCTACAAAATTAGAAGCAGCTTCAAATTGCAGCTTCCCATTTTTATCTAATAAAAAAACAGGAAGGTCATAAGATTGACTGATGATCTTACATATATAATTTAAATGTTCACTGTTCGGTAACATGCTACCATTCTCCTTTATACGCCTATATTAATATTCTACAAAAAATATAAGGATTACACCATAAAATCTATTCGATTTACGTTATACTAGAACAAAGAAAGCGCTACCCAATGATGATCAATTAGCGGAAATGCAGGAGGTTCCCTATGAAAATAACTAAATTAAGAACAAACCAAATGGAAAACCCACTAGGATTTGAATATGATCGATTAACTCTATCCTGGGTTACGAAAGTAGAAGAAACGGACAAATCATTATTTCAATCAGCAGCGCAAGTACAGATTGCAACAGATGCAGATTTAACTTATATCATTTTTGATAGTGGAAAACGAGACGATATCAATCGTTTAGCTTTTCAACCGGATATTCAACTGAAGCCGCGAACCCGTTATTACTGGCAAGTGACGATTTGGGGAGAGCATGACGAACAGGCTACTAGTTCGATTGCTTGGTTTGAAACTGGAAAAATAGACGAATCCTGGCAAGGAAAATGGATTACCCCTGACCTTGATAAGGAAGTCCACCCATTACTACGAAAAAATTTCACGTTACCTAGCGATGTTGTAACTGCCAGAGCTTATGTTTGCGGTCTAGGAATCTATCAACTTGAAATTAACGGATCAAGAATTAGTGATGAATACTTTGCTCCAGGCTTTAACGCCTATGATTTCTGGTTGCAATATCAAACCTATGATGTAACAGATTTATTAACGAATGGAGACAATGCGATTGGCATTATGTTAGGAAATGGCTGGTACAAAGGTCGATTCGGCTTTGATGGCGGCTATCATGAACTATATGGTGATACATTCGCAGCAATCGTTGAACTAGTCGTCACATTAGCTGATGGTACAACAAAAGTGATTGGCAGTGATCGAGACTGGAAAAGTGCTGCATCTCCAATTGCGTTTAGCGGCATTTATGATGGAGAAGTTTATGATGCAAATAAAGAAAGAACCAACTGGTCAACCGCAAATTTCGATGACAGTGATTGGACAGGTGTACACGAGACGACTGTTGATACTGAAGAATTTCAAGCACGCTTAAGCTTGCCGGTCAAAATTAAAGAAGAAAGAAAACCAATCGAAATCATTCACACACCAGCAGGAGAAACCGTACTTGATTTAGGTCAAAACATGACTGGATGGGTGCGCTTTAAAGCAAAAGCTGCAAAAGATGAAAAATTAAAACTTCAATATGGAGAAATCCTGCAAAATGGTAATTTCTATAACGAAAACTTACGGACAGCAAAAGCAGAATACACCTATATTTCCGATGGCAGTGAACGAGAAGTCCAGCCGCATTTCACCTTTTATGGGTTCCGTTATGTCAAACTAACTGGCTTTCCAGAAGACATTAGTATCGATGATTTTACCGGCTGTGTTATGTATAGTGATATTGAGGAAACAGGAAGAATTGAGACATCCAATCCACTCGTCAACCAGTTGTTTAAAAATGCGATGTGGGGGCAAAAAGGTAACTTCCTTGATGTGCCAACCGATTGCCCACAGCGAGATGAGCGTATGGGCTGGACAGGAGATGCTCAAATTTTTGCTTCAACTGCTTGTTATAACATGTACTCCCCTGCTTTTTATAACAAATATATGTATGATTTACGCGAAGAACAAAAACGAATTGGCGGATCCGTTCCATTTATCGTGCCAACCATCAAGCCCGAGAATGACCCTGGTTTTGTAACCGGAAATGGCTCTGCAGCATGGGGAGATGCGGCAACGATCATCCCATGGACACTGTATATGCATTACGGTGATAAGGCATTACTTGAAGAACAGTTCGATACAATGAAAGACTGGGTCGATTACATTAAAAGGTTAGATGATGAAACTGGTTCAAACCGATTGTGGAGAGTGAATTTCCACTTTGGTGACTGGTTAGCATTAGATGGCAAGGATCCTGCTGGACTTATGGGTGGGACAGATCCCTTCTATATTGCATCAGCCTACTATTGTTATTCAGCAACGCTTGTAGCGAAAGCAGCCAACGTCATAGGCAAAACTGCTATCGAAAAGGAATACAACCAGCTTGCTGAAGAGATTAAGGAAGCCATTTACAATGAATACTTTACAGCAAATGGAAGCAGCGCAATTCCAACACAAACGGCTATGGTTGTAGCATTGTACATGGACTTAATCCCAGAATCCAAACGTCCTAGATTAATAGAAGATCTAAAAGTAAAGCTGCTAGATGACGGTCTACACTTAAATACTGGTTTTGTAGGAACGCCTTATTTATGTCATGTATTATCCGAAAATGGTTTAAATGACTTTGCTTACACGTTATTATTAAATGAAGATTATCCAAGCTGGCTATTTGCTGTAAAACAAGGGGCGACTACGATTTGGGAAAGATGGAACTCTGTACTAGAAGACGGCAGCATCAGCGGCACTGGAATGAACTCGCTGAACCACTATGCGTACGGATCTATTGCAGAATGGATGTATCGTCATATGTGCGGGATTAATCCAGCCGAACAGTCACCAGGATTCCAAAAAATGACGCTCACACCAAAACCGAACGGTCAACTAAGCTATGCGAAAGCTTCGGTAGAATCGGCTTCTGGCTATATCGAAAGCGGCTGGGAATTAAAAGCCGATGGATCGCTAATCTTTAGCTTTGTCGTTCCATTTGATACAACTGCTGAGTTAGTCCTGCCACATGCTAACTTGGAAGAGGTACAGGTTAATGGAGAGGCCCTTTCCAGAACTAACCTGGATGCAGTACAAGCAAAAGAAAATGTAAAATGCGAGCTTGTACCTGGCACCTATGTTTTTGATTACACACCGAAAAAATCTTATCAGCTGTCTTATAGTTCGAAGAGCTCGATTAAAGATTTGCTAGGGAATAATCAAGCACGAGAAATTTTTTACAAAGAATTACCGGAGATTGCCCATAACGAAATAGCTAAAAAACAAAACCTGGAAACACCAATTCGAGATTTTCTAACGATGCCGATCATTTCTCAATTTGTGTCAGAAGACAAATTTGCTAAGCTGGATGAAAAATTAAAGAATATTAAATTATAATTGTATGGGCTGCCCATGTAGAAAACTTAAAATAACATACCAACATGAACAACGCTTGGATAGAAATAAATTCTTATCCAAGCGTTGTTTAATAATTTAACATTTGGTTGTTACACTAAAGCATCTGTTAATGAAAAAGTAGTGTCTATCCTAATGGAGTTTTCCTTTTAACCCGCTTCAACGTCGCTACGATAAGAAAGCTAACAATCACCAATAAAAGCCATGAACTCACCTTTCCTAGATGAACGAGACTCCATGCATCGGTTTGGCTTGGATATTCCCAAGCACTAAAGAACGTTGCAATATTTTCAGCTATCCATATAAAAAATCCGATAAGCACAAAAGAAAGTGCAAGTGGCATACGGTAACGCGTTTCATTCACCTCGTATGTGACCCATGATCGCCAAAAGACAATCATTACAAGTCCTGATAAGCCCCATCGAACATCAATCCAATAATGGTGTGTGAAAAAATTCAAATAAATCGCAGCCGCAAGGGGTACAACTACCAAAAACGGCGGCCACTTAACGAGTTCAACCTTAAGCCTCCTCCACGCCTGACAAAGATAACTCGCTACACTTGCATACATGAATCCGCTATACAAAGGCACTCCAAAGATTTTAGAATATCCTTCCTCTGGATAAGACCAGGAGCCCATATGTACCTTGAAAAGTTCAAGAGCAAGCCCAATAAGGTGGAATAATGTGATAACCTTTAGTTCATCCCGTGTTTCAAGCCCAGATCGCACCATCCACACCTGCATCAGAAGGCAGATGATGAGCAGCCAGTCATACCGAGGCAGGAAGGGAAGTGATATAATTTGTGTGAAAGCCAAAGAGGCAAAAATAACGACAGGAAATAAACATGATAAGGCCTGCTCCCAACCAAAACGTACGAACTGTTTTAATACTCTCCTGTAATTTATACTTTTTTTCTGAGAATCATTTTGAATAGTTAAATTCATAAGTATCCCCTTTTATGAATTTGATTCATGGATTACTTTCTTTCCCTTTCTCAAATATCCCGCTTAACTAATCTTGATCTTGGATATCTTCATCACTTCGGTATTCTAAAATATCTCCAGGTTGACAGTCTAAAGCCTTGCAAATCGCCTCTAACGTTGAAAACCTAATTGCTTTTGCCTTTCCATTTTTTAATATAGAAAGGTTAGCCATTGTTATTCCAACCCTTTCCGAAAGTTCTGTTACGCTCATTTTCCTTTTTGCCAGCATCACATCTATATTAATGATAATTGCCATGTTATTCACCTCAGACCGTTAAATCATTTTCTGATTTTATATTAATGGCTTCTTTTAAAAGTCTTTGGAGTACAGCAGCAAATACTGCGATAACCATTGAAGCAAAAATAATGACCATACCGATTAATATGATACCTGGGGCATCGTCTCTCTCCGCAATGAGATAAAAGAGTGGCATGCCTACCACATACATGATACTGATTGCAATTGCACAGAGTTTTATTTTCTTTAAAGCTCTGACAGATAATTCCGAGAAAGCAATGTTTTTATCAATGTAACTTAATAGTTTAAAAGCTTGATACAAAGCAAAGTAAAAAGGAATGGCCGTTGCATACAAATCGATGGAAACGAGATATTTCATAGAAGCAATTTCTGGATATAATTCTGCTCCAAAATCCGCTATCTTAGGCACTAAAAATATGCACAAAGCAAGAACTGGCATTCCAATAAAAATAACAGCTATCTTTAAAAAAAGTGTTGATCCTCGTTTCATAACGCACCTCACTTTATTTGTTATCCATTTGAATTTAACACATATTTTATCGATTAACAATAAATTTTTATTTAATATAGTAAAAATATTATTGTATTAAACAAAATAAAGAGCATTCCTCATTACAGAGAAATGCTCTACATTCTTAATTAGCTGTTTCTTTCTTGCAAGTCTTTCACAATTTGTGGGTACATTTTATCTAATTTATAAAAAGGTAAAATTAGTAACATGATCGCGCTTATGATAATTGGCACCCATGTAAACATGAATTGGATTGCAAATATTGCTGATTCTGGTTGCGTAGCATTGCCATCACTGATAAATCCACCTGCTGCTAAAATCCACCCAATTAATGCAGAACCAAGACCGCCACCAACTTTTGTACCAAAACTACCACCACTATATACTAAACCTTCTGTACGAAGACCTGTTTTCCACTCGCCGTACTCGATTGTATCTGCTAACATTGCGAAGATTGTACCGACTAATGGAGCAAAACCGATACCTCGTAAAGCGGTTGCAACATAGATAAGGATTAAGTTCTCTGGATTAACTAGCATTAATAGACTTCCAAGAATGATGAGGATTAATCCACCCATCATTGTATTTCTTTTTCCAAACTTTTTTAAGATGGGAGATAGGACAAACATTGCCGCAACTGCTGGGATTAATAAAACCATTGTTAACAGACCTACAAGTCCTGGATCACCTAACAAATATTGTGCATAATAAATCGTTACACCTGTGATGACACCAAAGAATACAAATACTGTCACCATAATAATTACCATGATCACCCAATATTTATTTTTAAATAATGCTTTTATACCTTCTTTCATCGGAATATTAGTACTTGCACTTTCTAATTGAGCTGGACGAACTCTTTCTTTTGTTGTAAAGAATGTGATTAAGAATAAACCGACACCGACAGCTGAGAAAATAGCGAATGCGATCACCCAACCGCTTTGACCTCCACCGAATACGTTTACAATTGGCATCGTAACATTTGTAATAATAATTGCTGTTGCCAGAGCCATACTCATTCTAAATAAGTTTAGGATAGAACGTTGATGCTGATCTTGCGTTATCATTGAATTCAGTGTGCCATACGGAACATTAATGGCAGTATAAACTAGGAATAATAAATTATACGTAATTGCAATATAGACGAGCTTCCCTGTTTCACTCCAACCTTGTGGTACGGCAAAGGTTAATATGGTGATAATTGCCATTGGAATAGCCATCCATAAGATCCATGGTCTAGCTTTCCCGTGTTTCGATTTTGTCTTATCGATTAGAACACCCATTCCTAAGTCAGTTGCACCGTCAAAAATTCTTGACAGTAACATAATGGTACCAATCGCGGCAGCTGATGCACCGACAACATTTGTGTAGAAAAATGTTAGAAAGGACGTTGCAGCTGTTACGATGATGTTACTAGCCATATCACCGAAACCATAACCTAATTTTTCCGTAAAACCAATCTTCCCATTGTTTCCTTGATTGTTAAAGGAATCTACTTGTTGTGCTGGCTTTGCCATGGTTAACACTCCCTTTTCCTTGCTGTTTATAAACGCTTTCAAATTTACTACTGATTAGCGCTTTCTTTTTTCATATAAAACAGATAAAAGTATTATTAACGTTTGTGGAGTTCGAAAACGTTTACTATTACCTATGGTGCTAGTTTACTTATTCTAGCTTTCTATTTTTGGTACTTTTTTAATAATACTAGTAATTTTATAATCATTCTTTTATTTTTTAAAAATTATGACAAATTTCGCATTTTACAGAATCCTTTTCTTACAATAACTGTGTTTATAGGGAGGATTATTTGCGTTTTAATTCCTCCCTATAAACACTCGTAAAGATTAATTTAATCTATTGAACTACTTGTTCCTTACTAGCTTGATTTAACTTATCGATCATCTCTGTAAGCATTTCTTCTGTAAAGTGACCTTGACTGAAGTTTGCTAATGCACGTAACGGCATGTACTTCATCATTGCTTCCATCATCTCTGCCATATCTTCATTATTGTCCGCTACATCCATGAGCGGATTGTTTTTATTTGCTTCTTTTAATAGCTCGGTTGCTAATGGTGCAAGTGTTGGATTTGCCATCAAGTCACCTACTAGCGTGTTTCGATGCACTGTTACACGCACTGGAACCGTAGATTCTACAAAAACTGTGTCTGTTAGCACAATATCTCTCGATGATTTTCCGACTAAAATCTCAAATTCACCTGTTTCGACATGCCAATCTTGTAAATCAACATTGTAATAAGCAAAAGCACGCTTATCTAATGTGAATATTAGCGATTTTTCTTCACCAGGCTCTAATTCTACTTTTTCAAACCCTTTTAATTCTTTTGCAGGTCGAACAACATTACTTTCTACATCTCTTACATATAATTGCACCGTCTCTTTTCCTTTTATTTCCCCAGTATTTTTAACAGAAACCGTCACATCTACTGTATCGGTATCTTTGATTTGCTTTTCACTAATCTGTAAGTTGCTGTACGTAAAATTCGTGTAGCTTAACCCATATCCAAATGGAAATAATGGTTCAATTTCCTTTGTATCATAATATCTATATCCGACAAAGATGCCTTCTTTGTATTCTACCGTGTCTCCTTCGCCTGGGAAGTTAAGGAAGGACGGGTTATCGCTTATTTTTATCGGGAATGTTTCCGCAAGCTTTCCGCTCGGGTTGACATTTCCATATAAAATATCGGCAACAGCTCCACCAACTGCTTGTCCACCTAAATATCCTTCAAGTAAACCTTTAACCTTATCAAGCCAAGGCATTTCAATTGGAGCACCATTACTTAGGACAACCACTACGTTCGGTTGTACTTCAGCCACTGCTTCGATTAAGATTCGGTGATTTTCTGGAATATTCAAATGCACACGGTCATAACCCTCTGACTCATAACGATCTGGTAAGCCAACAAATAGTACAGCTGAATCGGATTGTGTAGCTGCTTGCTTCGCTTCCTCTATTAGCTGTTCATCCATTTGATCATCGTGCAAGTGATATCCTTCAGCATAGTTCACCTGGGCATCGTTGCCTACTAGACTTGTAATCTCTTCAAATACATTGTCGATTTTTGTAGGGTTAATATGGGAACTGCCGCCGCCTTGATATCTAGGCTTTTTAGCAAATGCTCCAATAACCGCCACTTTTTTATCTTTTGCCAAAGGTAGTACGTGGTCCTCGTTCTTTAAAAGAACCATGCCCTCACTAGCAGCTTTTCTTGCTAATTGATGGTGTTCTTTTTTATCATACGTTGCATTTTCTTTTTTATTGTCTACAGCCATAAAAATGATTTTTAGAATTCGTTCCACTGCTAAATCAAGTTTTTCTTCGACTAGCTTGCCGCTCTTCACAGCTTCCATGACTTTGTTCTCTCCTAAGCCATTACTTGCTGGCATTTCTAAGTCTAATCCAGTTTCTAAACCGTTATCTCTTTCATTGACAGCTCCCCAGTCAGAAACGACAAAACCGTCAAATCCCCATTCATCACGAAGAATATCCGTTAATAGATTTTTATTTTCTGATGCAAATTCGCCATTTATTTTGTTATACGCACACATCACTGTCCATGGTTGTGCTTTTTTAACCGTATTTTCAAAGCTTGCTAAATAGATTTCCCGTAGTGTCCTTTCATCGATCACTGCATTCGTTGACATACGACGATGCTCTTGATTATTCGCAGCAAAGTGTTTTAACGAAGTTCCTACCCCTTGGCTTTGTACACCAAGGATGTGGTTTGCTGCCATTTCTGATGATAGGAATGGATCCTCTGAAAAATACTCAAAGTTACGACCACAAAGTGGAGAACGTTTAATGTTAGCTCCTGGTCCGAGGATAACTGCTACATCTTCTGCTTGAGATTCTTCCCCTAAAGCTACACCAACTTCTTTCATTAATTCTTTATTCCATGAGCTAGCTAATGTAACAGCAGAAGGAAAACAGGTCGCTGGTACACTATTCGCTAAACCTAAATGATCCGCATCCTCTGCTTGTTTACGCAACCCATGCGGTCCGTCCGTAACCATAACAGAAGGAACTCCTAGCCTCTCTACACCTTTTAAATGCCAAAAGTCTAATCCAGAGCACATCCCTGCTTTTTCTTCTAATGTCATTTGTGAAATAATTGATTTTATATCTCTACTCATTGTCCTGCCTCCTAAAAAAGAAATCGGTAAACGCTTTCTATGTAGAGTATTATAAAGCTTACATGCAAATAAAAATTGTATTTTTTTAATTATTTTATCGTTTTATTAATACCCGTTTCATTAGTGTAGTCATTAAAAATTACAAATTACTATTAACATAGAATTACTAGCCAATAAAAAAGAGGCCTTCAAAATTGTAACAATCAATAATGAGAAGCCTCTTAATTGTTTAAGTTATTAGTAAAACGGTAGCACTTAAATATTTGCTTTTTCAATTATTAGACTCATAGATACACTTTCACTTGCTATCTAACTGTCAAAATCACTCGTTGGTAATGTTTTAGTTCATGCATACCATCATCTTTCACTTCCGCTATTATATGAATTGTGTCTCCTGACTTTGCGTCTTCTGGAATTGTTAAGGTTACAGTATCCGTATCACTACCTGAAAGAGTAATACTATCAGTTACTTCCCCGCTATTTAATTCTCGATGAAGCCCAAATTGCATATCACCTTGAAGAACTTGTTCTACTTTTAATGGCGAGACCTTTGAATCTTCATACGTATCCGCCTCAAAATACCTCCACCAACTGTATGTTAAATGATCCCCATCTGGATCTGTGCCGATTGCATGGAGAGTAACTTCTTCACCTTGCTCAACCTCTAAATCTAGCCCTTCTTTAACTGTAAGAGTAGGATTATGGTTTGCATCCTCATAATTGGAGGCTACTACCCAGTCTGCGCGTGCAGCAAAGTCACTCTGAATATCATCAAACCATCTCATTAAGCTATACTCAGCTTCGTATCGATTTGTGTATACATCGTAATCTAAAACGGTGTTTTTATATAGCCTCTCATTCACAACACCAAAACGTCCACCCCATCCACCATAAGATGGATCTTCTATACTTCTTAACCCATTATTAATTAGGTAGAAGAATGATGGTGAATCACCCTCCGATATAAAATCATAGCGGTTGTATTGAGGGTTATTTGTTAAATATTCATCACTACCACGTTGCTCTTCTGGAAGTTCTCCTTCGATGATATTGCCATCCCCCATGAGAGCATATAATTCTAGTAGTTTTCCATGACCTTTCTTAATATGTTCATAATTCCAATCTCCTTGTAACTTACTATTCACTTCGTCTGCATGAAACTTCCATGCATAAGCGAAATGCCAAAAATTTGATTGATCATTTATAATTCTAATGTCCGACCAATTTTCCGCAATGTAGGAGCTATAACTTTCATCCTGATCCAAAATAATATATATCACTAATTTATCACTTACCCTTTTCTTGATAGACTCCCAATCACTCGTATTCTCGTACTCTTCTTGTATTGACTTTAGTGCTCTAGCTGTTGTATTTGTCCCTCCCCATGTTTGCACATATAAATCTCTGTCATCATTATCCAAAAATAATTCTTTTAGAAATTCTGAGCCCTCAGTTACTTTTTCCATTTCACCCGCATTAGAAATATTTCCAATCTTAGTCACTTTTCTTATATAGTCTGGCTCAGGATAACCAACTGCATGTTTTATTAAATTAGGGTAAGCTTCCTCATAAGCATCAATTATGTCAAATAACCATTGAGTTCCTGTCCATCTAAACGGTTCAATGCCCCGTTTTTCATCACCAGCATAGTGGTACATAGAGCTAGTAAGCACGATCCCTTCCAAATTCACTTCATTTGAATACAGAAGAAAACGGATAACAGAGTTCATATCGTCTACTTCTCCGTCTGTTGTCACAACTGTACGAGGTCTCGATTCAAGTTTTAATTTAAGCTCCTCATCTTTAAATACCATTTCAAAATCACCAACCCTTATTCATCTAAAATCAATTTTTAGGACCTCTTAGTAAAAATATAGAGCTCTCCTAGTCCAGGAATATGTTCCGGTCAACTAGAAAAGCTCCAAACTTTTATAAGACAGATGAGTACTTCTTTCCACCATTGTTTAAATCATTCTTATCTCTCTTATACCGATGGAAAGGTTCAGTAACACCAATTTTGTTCATAAATTTTCTATGGTTGATACTTTATAATTTATATATGACTTATTTACTCACCATAAAGTCATCTTCTACTAAGACACTTTCCACAGCCGCTTTCCATTCCTGATAATATCTTACTCTATATTCATCAGCCATTTCAGCTAGATAAACTTTATTACTCTGATTTAAATCTATAATCTCATCTATTGAATTCCAAATACCTACCCCTAAACCACCAAGGTATACGGACCCCATGCTTGACAGCTCAGCTGTATTGGAGGCTATTACACTAATCCCTAACATATCAGCTATATATTGTACTAAGAATTGATTGCTCGTTGCACCACCATCAACCTTTAGTGATTTTATTTTTATTCCCGCTTCTTTTTCGATTAAATGAATGATATCTTTCACTTGATAGGCAATACTTTCTAACCCAGCTCGAATAATATGTGCTTTGCCAGTAGCTCGACTCATCCCTATGATTGCAGCACGTGTATTCGGGCTCCAATATGGTGCACCCAAACCAACAAATGCAGGAACTAAATAGACTCCTTGATTACTAGAAAGATCTTTTACTAAATGTTCAGCTTCTTCAAAATCATTAAATAACTCAAGGTCCTTATACATCCAATTAATGACATCGCCTGTTGCCCGAATAATTCCCTCTAGTGCATAATTAACTTTTCCTTCATATCCCCATGCTACTGAAGTAACTAATCCATTCTTCGTTTCTACCAAGTCATCTGTATGAACTAATAAGGATGTTCCTGTTCCAAAGGTCGCTTTAGCCATCCCTTTTTCAAAACAACGTTGGCCAAACAAGGCACCTTGGGAATCACCAATTACACCTGATATCGGTACTTGGAGTAATGCTAGATCCGTCGTTTCGCCATACATCGAATCACAGTTTTTCACAACTGGCAACATAGAACGCGGAATATCAAAAATCTCAAGCAATTCATCATCCCATTGTAAGGTGTGTATGTTAAATAGTAGCGTTCTACTCGCATTCGTTACGTCTGTTGCATGAACATTTCCTTCTGTTAATTTCCATATTAACCAGCTATCGATTGTGCCTAATAGTAACTTACCTTTTGCAGCTTTTTCCTTTGCACCTTCTACATGATCAAGTATCCATTTTACCTTAGAGGCTGAGAAATAAGGATCAATCGTTAAACCAGTTTTTGATTTAACCGTACGTTCATAACCTTGATCTTTTAATTGTTGGCAAATAGTTGTCGTTCGTCTACATTGCCAAACAACCGCATTGTAAATTGGCTCACCCGTATCTTTATCCCATACAACAACCGTTTCTCTTTGGTTTGTAATGGACAAGACCTTGATTTCTCCAGCTTTGATTGGTGCTGTATCAATCACTTCGTTGAGAAGTTTTTTTACATTTTCATAGATTTCTAATGGATCATGCTCTACCCAATCATCATGTGGATAGTACTGTTTATGTTGTTTTGATTCCTTAAAAATAATTTGTCCTTCTGAATTAACAACTAGTGCCTTTGTTCCAGAAGTACTTTGGTCTAATCCAAGGATATAGTCTGTTTTCATGATAAGACACCTCGTTTAATTACCAATCATTTGTTTTGCTATCCTGGAAACATTCGCAGCACTTATTCCATAATGATTAAATACTTCCGGTGTTTTGCCAGTAATAGCTGGTTCATCTGGAATACCAATAATTTTCATTGGTACGGGCTGATTCTGTGAAACTACTTCTGATACAGCAGCCCCTAACCCTCCATAAATACTATGTTCTTCCATCGTAATAATCCTACCCGTTTCTTTAGCCGCTTTAATAATTGCAGCTTCATCTAACGGTTTAATGGTATGCATATTAAGCACTCGACAGCTAACACCATCATTTTGCAGTGCTTCTGCTGTATCTAAAGCTACACGTACTGTTTCACCAGTTGCTATGATGGTAATGTCATTTCCTTCTTTCATTGTTACTGCTTTGCCGATTTCGAAATGATAGTCATCATTTAAGTAGCTATCTTCAACTGGATTTCTGCCAATTCTTAGATAAACAGGTGTGTCATAATCTATCAGCGCTTCAATCATTTTTTTCGTTTCATGACGGTCGGCTGGCATCATGACATGCAAACCAGGAATTGCTCGGGTTACAGCTAAATCTTGTACGGAATGGTGTGACATACCTAGCGCCCCATAACTTACTCCACCACTAATACCAATTAATTTCACATTGGTTCTCGAGTAAGCAACATCAACTTTAATTTGCTCAATACTTCTCATACTTAAAAAGCAAGCCGGTGAAGCTACAAATGGCTTTTTTCCTGAAGCAGCCAACCCAGCTGCTATTCCAACCAAATTTTGCTCAGCAATTCCTACTTCTACTAACTGATCCGGTAACTCTTCTGCGAATGGAACCATGGATGCAGATCCCCTAGAGTCACTCGTTAAAACAAGAATATCTTTATTTACGTTTGCTAACCCTAATAACGTATCACTAACTACTTTGCGGTTTGCTATTTTATTTCCACTGTTTGCTTTAAGCGCTACATTATTCATTGTAATACCTCCAATTGCTTTGTTAGCTCACCCATCGCCTGTTCATACTCTTCCTGGCTAGGAACTTTGTGATGCCAACCAGCTACATTTTCCGCTAATGAAACGCCTTTACCTTTCACTGTGTTTGCAAGTACCAGTGTTGGCTTTCCAGATGCATATGGTGCTTTTTTGAAAGTATTAACTAATTCAACTACATCGTTACCATCAACTTCCACTACTTCCCAACCAAAACTTCTCCACTTTTCATCTAACGGCTCATTACTCATAACATCTGATGTGCTACCAGTAATTTGCAGACGATTTCGATCAATAATACCTATTAAATTATCCAGTTTATATTGTGAAGCAGACATTGCCGCTTCCCAAACAGATCCTTCCGCTTGTTCTCCATCGCCCATCAATGTGTAAACACGGTAAGCTTTGTTGTCCATTTTAGCTGCTAAGGCCATACCTACTGAAATCGATAATCCATGTCCTAGCGCACCTGTATTCATTTCTACACCTGGCACTTTATTGTTTGGATGTCCGATTAATCTAGAATTAAATTGTGAGAATGTGCTTAGTTCATCCTTTGGAAAGAAACCTTTATCCGCCAAGACTGCCCAATAGGACTCGACAGCATGGCCCTTACTTTGAACATAACGATCTCGATCTTCCCAATTCGGATTTTTAGGATCGACATTCATAACCCCATAATATAAAGCTGTTAAAATATCTGTATTTGATAATGATGAACCTGTATGGCCAGTACCTGCTTCATAAATCATCTTGATTAAATCTTTTCGAATTTGAGCTGCTTTTCGCTTCAAAAATAAATCATCTACCATATTTACACCCTCCTTAAGTATTGTTCCATATGCAAAAGTGAGCCTTTATCTTTATTTATTTATGTCACTTCCACGTAACCAGGATTTAATTTCTTGTTCTGTAGGATCAACTGGGTCTGGTTTCAATCCTGGAATGTACTGACAAGCCTCATATATAACCGGAATAACATTAGCGTGAATACCTGTTGAGTGGTGAATATAAGGCCCTTTTACTAGTGTTTCTTCCCACAATGGCCAATCGTTCACTTCTACCCACACATACGAACCTCTTGAGTACGGCCCTTCAATCCCTTTCGCTTTTCCTAAGAAGATCGAGTATTCCCCGTGATCTCCATCAAATCGTGCAATTGTCATATCTCCACCTTTGATTTTTCCTTCATGTGTTCCAGGTGAATGGTCTTCAAACAAGAAATGTCTTTTCAACTTCGGTTTTTCTTCTTCACTCAGTGATACCGGAAAGTTTCCACAATGGAATAGTAATTCTCCATTTGGATTTTCAGGGTGTCTAACCGTGATATCAGCAAAAAATGTTGGTGACGTATTTAAAGTTGCTGCCTGAACCATAATCGATGTAATCGCACCATGAATATCCGTTTCGCAAGTAACTGGAATTTGCTCATCCGTTAAGATTGCGTTTGCTAAGCATGGCATGATTCCAATAATGTCTTGTAATGTTGACCAACATTGAATCGCAATTGCCGAGCTGCTAGTTTCATCGGCCATTTGCTTCATTGCAACCTTTAATGAAGCGATTCGACGAACATGTTCATCGCCAACCTCACTCCAGTCAAGCGTATCTTTTATATATTTAATTGCTTCATCTAGTTCTGGACTATCTGTTTTTTCCACCCTTAGCGTTCTTTGCTTTACGTCATCTAACGTTACCGGATGAATTTGAATTCCAAACTTTTCGAGCAATTCACCTTCATTACAAATAACTGACCAAAAATCAGAAGGACGAGTGGAAATTTGTAATATTCTTAATTCCTTGAATCGCTTAACAACGTTAGCTGCACCAATGAAATTCTTAAATCCTCTTTCAAACACGTGTGAATCAACTGCACTGTTTGTGATATATGTAAATGGAACATTAAACCTTCGAAGCACTTTCCCAGTTGCAAACATTCCACATTGCGTATCACGTAGTCGCATTCCATTTTCTAATGGCGCTTCGTCTCTTGGTCCCCAGAGCAAGACTGGCTTATCTATAGCTTGTGCAACACGAGCAACAATATCTTCCGTTCCAAAATTACAGTGCGGGAAAAACAAAGCATCTACACCTGCATCTCTAAAGCGTTTAATGACCTGTGGTTCCTCTGCCCGATTGTAAAGTAACCCTTCGTCGTTAATCCCTTCTAAATCAACAATCTCAATATCTAATCCAAAACTTTCAATTTGGTCTCGAATTAAACCTTTATACTTGTACGCATCTTCCTTACTAAATACAAAACGTCTTGTAGGCGCAAATCCTAATTTAATTTTGTCCATTCCCCTTACCTCCAGTTTTATAATTCTACGAATTTACTTGTCTATTAATTTAGTTACGTGAACACACTAAATTAAGCGCATACATAAATACTAAACTAAAACAATCATTTCTAACTCTTACCAAGTGTTTAGTTGATTAGTTTATTGCTTTGATTGTATAATAGCAATTCACATCTAAACAGTCAATGATTTTTAATGAATTTTTTTAGTTAATAACAGGTAAAAAAATAAAGTATTTTAGTTGATGTGACTCTGACCCTTACAAAAACAACCTATAAATTACATTTTTACTTTAAGATTCATTAATATTTGATAGCTAAACATAACTAAAACTTTTTACTTTATGATATAATAACAGTATGAGTGTTTATAAACAGCATATTTTATATAAATAGGGTAGGTGTAAAATTTTATGAAGATAGATGACATTGCGAAAATAGCTAATGTTTCAAAATCTGCTGTATCATTAGCTTTAAATGGAAAAAATGGAGTTAGCGAGCAAACACGAGAGAAAATTTTAAAGATCGCTCAAGAACATGGCTATATTCCTCGTCCAATAATAAAAGCCAGTCAATATTCACAATCAAAACCAAAAATTCTCAGGTTAGTAGCTTGTACAAATGCCGGTATTGTTACTGAGCAGTATGAATCTCTACCTTTCTTTAATGAGCTATTTAATAGTATAGATAAACACACTGGATCAAGTGGATACTCTTTAATGGTGTCTTCAATAAATATTGAAAACTTGCGAGATGAAATAACAAGATTAGAAAGTGAACAAAAATCTGCTGGTATTTTATTATTAGGTACAAATCTAACTAAGGAACAAATAAAGACTATATCTAACGTTCAGCCTAATTTAGTTGTTTTAGATACATGTTATGAAACACTTGATACGAATTTTGTAGTTATGAATAATCTATTCGGTGCTTATCAGGCTGGAGAATATTTAATAAAATTAGGTCACAAAGATATAGGGTATGTTGAATCGAATACAAGAATGTATAACTTTGACATGAGAAAACAAGGATTTCTCCAGATACTATCTGAACATAATTTATCAGTAGCTAACAACGATTTTTTTAAACTATCTCCAACCGATATTTCATCACAGGATAAATTCAAACAGGAAATTCAAAGGCGCAAAAAAACTTTACCAACTGCACTATTTTGTGAATGTGATTATATGGCAATCAGCGTAATTAAAACCTTAACTGAACTAAATATAAACGTACCAGATGATATTTCTGTCATTGGTTTTGATAATATATTTGAATCTAAAGTAATTACACCAGAGCTGACTACCATTAATGTAAAAAAGGATAAAATCGCATCCCTAGCTGTTGAAAAGCTAATAAAATTTATTAATGAAGATGAAAATGATAAAAGTAAATTAATAGTGGATACAGAATTGGTTGAACGTGGTTCTTGTAAGGTACACAGTGTGACCCAAAAGGTTGCCAATAACTAAAAATAAGTTTTGGATCAATTGTAGCTAAATTACTGTTGGTCCTTTTTAATATTTTTAGTTACCATAAAATACATTACTGAGCAAAGTATTAGACACTTTAACTTTGATTTTGTTAACAAACATAGCCTAAACCAATACAAAATCTTATATTGGTTTAGGCGTTATTAACCTAGCAATATGAATAAGCAACTATTAAATCTACAAGAATCAAACTTTTTCTTTTTCTGCCGGGAAATTCACTGCAATTTTTGAAAACATATCATCCAATGTAAATCGTGGATCTACATAGTCATAAACTCTGATTTTTCTTTCTTTTTGATAGTGGACATATCTCATATCCTTCGTGATACGTGGTGCAGCAATTTCTCTATAATGATGATCATGATCATCGACCAACAGGGACACTGCAGGTGAATCTCCTAAGCACCAACTCTCGCCGAATGGAAGCGGCCAAGCTGGATCACTATTTAGTTCTGCTAACTGATCAAATAAATATTTTCCTAGTTCACCATGTGGCCTAACTTTAAGTTCCAATTCTGCAATACTTGTCCTTATTAGACGATAAGTATTAATCGGAACTTGCCATAGCTCAATATTTGACTTCATAATAACGTTAGCAGCGTTAATATCATTAGATAAGTTAAATTCTCTTCCACCTTCAGGATACTTACCACCACCGATCCATACCGCGGTAACCTTATCTTCAATACTTGGTTCCATTAAGTAAGCAGCAGCTAAGTCCGTTATTGGCCCTAGAAAAATTACATAAAGTGGATTCTGTTCGTCCGCTTTTAAAGCTTCTTCTACTATCAATCTTGCTCCATCTGATACTAGGGGAGTTGATTCATCTACTAATGCTTCCTCAGCACCTTTTTTCACAGTTACTTTGCCCTCTAAATCCATTAGGCGTAGCACTTTGTTAATCTCATCATAACTTTGTTCCATCGAATCATCTACCGGAACTGTTCCAAAACGATACTTTCCAAAATGAGCTGCAATAATCCCTCTTATATCAAATTTGGGTGTAAGCAAGGCATGAACAATTGCATATTGATCATCCGCTTCGTTTTTAGCATCTGTATTAATAATAAGTCTAAGTCTTTTATGTTCTGGCATGCTGTAATTAGTTTTCACTATTAACCACCTCTTTATTTAATAACGTTTTACTCTTTTCCGGGTAATTTAATGCTATCTTTGCAAACATATCTTCTAACGTAAAGCGAGAATCAATATAGTTATAGACTCTTATTTTTCTACTACTATTACTTGCTCCACTTACGTAACACATATCTTCTGTAACTAATGGGGCATCTTTTTCCTCGTAATGAAATGGATGATCATCAATAAGAAGTGATACAGCTGGTGAATCACCTAGACACCAACTATCTCCCCACGGATTTCTCCAGTAAGGGCTATGATTGTATTCTGCTAATTGTTCAAATAAATAGTTCCCAATTTCTCCATGTGGTCTAATTCTATGTTCTAATTCTGCAATGCCTACTTTCACCATGCGATACACATTTTTTGGAACTTGCCATAAAGGAATTGCGGATTTTAAAATGACATTTGCAGCAGATATATCGTTTGACAAGTTGAATTCTCTATCACCTTCCGGATATACACCGCCACCAATCCATATTGCCGTTAATTTGTCAGCAATTTTGGGTTCTTGTAAGTAAGCGCAAGCTAAATCGGTTATTGGTCCTAGAAAAATTACATAAAGCGGTTTAGAGTCATCCTTCATCGCTTCGTCAATAATTAATTGCGCACCATCTGACATAACTGAGGTTTCCTCACCAGGCATTGCCTTAGGAGCACCTTTCACTACATTAACCTCTGACTGAAGATCCATTAGTCCTAGCAATTTTTCTATTTCATCGTAACTATCTTCCATTGATCGGTCACTTTTTCTTTCACCAAAATGAGCAGCGATGATACCTTTTATATCGAATTTTGGTGTAAGCAACGCGTGCACGATAGCAAACTGATCATCTGCTTCATTTTTAGCATCTGTGTTAATAATTAATCTTAATTTTTTATGTTCTGGGACTTGATAATTATAATTCAATCTAGATAACTCCTTTCAATAATAAGAAGTATATTTAAGTAATTCCAAATAGAGAAGGAACATACTCAATAGACATTAATACTATAACGTTCCTTCTCTATTCTATTTATTTAAGTACCACTGAATGTTTATTTAAATTCTTCAGCAGATTCAGCCATGAAATCAACTGCTTCTTCTGGTGTCATCTCTCCAGTAATAATTTTATCTTGAGCTTCAAAGAACTTCGTTACAAGCTCTTGAGGTAATGCTTGGTCAGTAATCAGGAAGTTACCTTCAGACATTAATTCATTGATATCAGCAACATGAGGAGTTGATTCTAGAATAAGCCCATTCTTTCTTGGTAATGGGAAGTTTCTATAGCCATCTTGATATTTTTCAACCACTTCTGGAGCAGTAACATACTCCGCAAACTTAACAGCAGCTTCTTGTTCAGCTTCAGTTGCACTTCCATTAATCTGAAGCATCTCAACGAAACTAGAAACACGTTGTGGATTATGTTCAGTTGGGAATGCAAATACTCCTACTTTATCCATATCAAATTCATCTGCAATAATATTCGAATCAAACCAAGGTCCCTCTAAAACCATTGCAGCGTCGCCACTGTAAAATGGAATTTTTGCCTCTGAAGGGTCAGTAGTAATAAAGCCATTAGGGAAATAACCCTTTTCATTCCATTCATTTAGTTTTTCATAAGTTTTAAGAACTACTTCGTTGTCCCAAGACTCATCTATATTGATTAAGCTATCTTTCAATTCAGGACCTGCAAAATGTTCAAGAACTACTTCCGTAAATCTCATTGTATGCCAACCAAACTTTCCACCAACTGAGATTGGTGTAACGCCATTATCTTTTAGCGTAGCCATCACAGATTCAAATTCATCAAATGTCGTTGGCACTTCAATACCTTGTTCTTCAAAAATATCCTTACGATAGAAGATTGCTAAGCCATTCAGTGAAGTAGGTACACCTGTTAATTGACCTTCATACTCAACTAAGTTTACAGCAGCTTCCTGATACTTTTCGCTCCAATCATTAGCTTCTGCATATTCCGTTAAATCTAAAGTCAATCCATTCTCTGGATAGAAACTACCTAATGTTCCACCCCAGTTAAACCAAACCGTAGGCAATGTTCCAGAAGAAGCAGCAACTTTTAGCCCTTCTTTATGTGCATCAACCGCTCGAGTAGACATATTAATAGTAATCCCTGAATTTTCATTTTCAAAATCTTCAATAATTGGTTCATACATAGGCTTGTCATCATCAAGCGTCCAAAATTCTACTGTTACTGACTCACTACCATTATCATTTCCACTGTCACTACTCTGATCACTTGAATTGCTTCCACTCGATTGATCAACGCCATCAGATTGGTCTCCACTCGTACCCGAATTACATGCAGTTAATACTAAGATAGTTGCAAACACTAGCAATAAACTTAATAGATTCTTTTTCAAATTGAACCCTCCTAATTAACTTTTCTCGTCTCCCTAAATAAGATAATACAATAACAGCAAGATTGGTTAGCAGATCACCTCCCAAAATTAATTGAGTTGATATTATCATTAGAAAATTAACCTTTGACAGCTCCACCCAAACCTTTAACAAAGTGTTTTTGGAATATGATATAGACTAGTAAAACTGGTAAGACTGATAATAGAACCCCTGACATCATTAACGGATAATCTGTTGAATATTCTCCTGTAAAACTCATAATTCCAGTAGTAACCGTTTTCAAGTTATCAGAAGAAATAAAGATTTGAGCTAATAGAAATTCATTCCAAGTCGCAAGGAAGTCCATGATTATCAAAGTTGCTATCGCTGGTTTTGCAACTGGTAATATAATACGGAAAAACAATCCTAAATCACTACAACCATCAATTCTTGCTGCATCATCTAGTTCTCTTGGAATCCCCTTAAAGAATCCTGTTAAAATTAACATCGCGAAAGGAATTCCAAAACCAATGTAAATGAAGATTAAACCAACATACGTATTCATTAAATTTGCTTTCGTTAACATAATTACTAGAGGAACTAAACATGCTTGAAATGGTATTGTCATACCTAATATAAAAAAGATGTAAAATGGTTTTTCCCATTTAAAACTAAGTCTAGTTAATCCAAATGCCGCTAGTGCTGCTACAAGGATTCCCAAAGGAACTTTGATGATAGATATAAATGCACTATTTCTCATGTAAACGATCATATTTCCCTCGTTGAACGCTTCAATAAAGTTCTCAAAGTGGTATTTTGATGGTAGTGCATACAAAGGGTTAGAGAATAAATCCCCATTAGATTTCAATGCCGTAATCGTTAAAAAGAAAACTGGAATTAACCATACTAAACCAAAAGTAATAATGAAGATGTAAAATAGAACTCGTGCCGGTTGTTTTTTCATCGTTTAACCTCCCCCTATTAAACATGAGATTTTTTCTGTTGCCATAATATATAAGGAATAGCTACAGCCATTACAACTATGAGCAAGATTACTGAAATTGCAGAACCAATGCCTACATTATTATGATTAAACGTTTGATAATACATCCACGAACCCAGAACTTGTGTACTTTGTGAAGGTCCACCGCCGGTCATGGCGTAAATAATATCGAAAACCCTCATAGAATAAAATAGAGTAGTAGCAAACACAATAATATAAGTCTCTCGTAGAAGTGGCAGTGTTATGTACCAAAGAGCCTGAATCCTATTTGCACCATCTACTTTTGCTGACTCATATGGTTCATTAGGAATAGTTTGTAACCCTGCTAAAAAAATGATCATAGAGCTACCAACATGTTGCCATGAAGAGGCAGCAAAAACTGAAAACAGAGCTAAATCTGGATTTGAAAGCCAACCAACTGGTTCAATTGCAAATACACTAAGAATTTCATTGAATAACCCTATATTCGGGTGATACAGCCAAACCCAAATCATTGCGACAACAATATTTGATAATATAAACGGAAAATAGAAAACTGCTCTAAAAATTGTTCTACCTTTAAAACTTCTGTTTAGCATTAGTGCCAACATTAAAGCAAAAGTTAAATTAAATGCTAGTGAACAAACAGTCCAAATGATATTATTTTTCAGACTTGTTATAAACACAGAATCATTTGTAAACAATTCAATATAGTTTCCCAATCCTATAAATACTTTGCCTGCAGCATTAATTCCATTTGTTTCAAAAAAACTTAAATACATCGTGTAGAAGGCAGGCCCCGCTACGACCATCAAGTAAATGAACAAAGCTGGCGCCATAAAATAGAACGGTTTTAGACTTCTTTGTAACTTTAATCTTCTTTGTGACTTAATTTCTAATTTAAGATTATTGTTTTTCTTTACTTCAAGTGGTCTTTCAGTATTCAGCTCTAGAGACGTATCCACTTGGTTTGATTCTTGTCCCATAAATCCCCCTCCTGATTAAAGCGTTTTCAAAAAATGATTAAATATAAAACTAAACTTTTTTAACATCTTTACGAAGAAAAAACCAGAAAATTTAGTTTAATAAGTTAATTGAATTTTATAACAAATTATACTTAACGTCAATGTTTTTTATGAATTTTTTTAGTTATTACACTCTTCTTAACTAAACAAAAGATAAACTAAATTCTAAGATAAACTAAAAAAACATCGCATTACTAAATATATACTTGTTCGTCATTCCCTATTCAATGCACGGGGTCAATTCACTCCCCATTAAAAATGACAATCTTATAAAACCCAACCAACTCACTAAAATAACTAAAAACATATAAAAAAGTTTATTTGTTTAACAGAAGTGAACTTATGTTTATAAAAAATTTAGATTGTATATTAATATTTTTATACTAAACTCTTTGTTTAGTGATTACACTTTTATTCCACTATATATAAAATAAAAACCGCAACCCTTTATATAGGACTACGGCTTTTTTTGATTCAGACTGAAACTCTTTTGTTCGTCTGATTTAGTTTTTAAGATATTTAACTAAATCTGCAATAGTAACTATTTTTAAATCATGTTTTTCACTAAAAGTAATTAAATCCGGTAAACGTGCCATACTTCCGTCATCTTTAATAACTTCACAGATTACACCTGATGGATCAGCACCACATAATTTAGCTAAATCTACTGCAGCTTCTGTATGTCCTGGTCGTTCTAGAACGCCTCCATCAGTAGCAATCAACGGGAAAGTATGCCCCGGCTTTTTAAAGTCTACCGGTTTGGCTTCGTCGCTTGCTAATGCCCTTACCGTTTCTGCCCGTTCCGAAGCAGATATCCCCGTTGTATTTGAAACATGATCAACAGAAACAGTAAATGCAGTTCGTAAGTTTTCAGTATTATTTGATACCATTAAAGGTAAATTTAACTTCTTAGCTCTTTCTGCTGTTATAGGGCAACAGACTAAACCACGGCCATATGTAATCATAAAATTGATTGTTTCCATGGATACATTATTTGCAAGTGCTAAAATGTCGCCCTCATTCTCTCTATTTTCATCATCTATTACTATTATCATCTTTCCCTGTTTTAAAACGTCAACTGCCTCTAAAATACTGCTAAACATTTTAACACTCCTTCATTTTTATAATATTCTTATATTTTAATGTAAAAAATATATTTCTGTTTGTCAAAATACGTTCTTCAGACCTTTTATTTATGTTATATATTAATAAATTACTAAAATGGTTAAAATAAAACAATAAACATTCCAATAATTAGACTATTATAATAGAATGTTCGCGGTTAATCTTGTATATAGCTATTTATCACTTACTTCTCAGTATAACTTTTAAACTTAGGAGGAATTGAATAATGGAAAAACTTATCTATGGTGTCGCATACTACGACGAGTACATGTCGTATGATCGGCTGGAGAAAGATATCCAAATGATGAAAGATGCCGGCATTAATATGGTGCGGATTGCAGAATCCACTTGGAGCACGCACGAGCCTCAAAATGGTGTGTTTGACTTTTCATCAGTTGATCGTGTACTAGATGCAATGCATGATGCAGGTATTCAAGTAATTGTCGGCACTCCAACCTATGCAGTTCCTACTTGGATGGTAAAAGAACATCCGGATGTACTAGCTGAAACCCCTGCAGGAAAAGGGAAATATGGTGCTAGACAGATTATGGATATTACTCATCCAACGTACCTCTATTATGCTGAGCGAATAATTCGCAAGTTAATTAGTCGTGTGAAGGATCACCCTGCTGTGATTGGGTACCAAACGGACAATGAAACGAAACACTACAACACCGTTGGTCCTAATGTACAAGTTCAATTTGTAAAGTATATGAGAGAGAAATTTGAAACACTCGATAATATTAATAAAGCTTTCGGATTAGATTACTGGAGTAATAGAATTAACAGCTGGGAGGACTTCCCGTCTGTTGTTGGGACGATTAATGGCAGCTTAGGCTCCGAGTTTTCAAAATTCCAACGAAAGCTCGTGAAGGACTTCTTGGAATGGCAAGTGTCTATTGTTAATGAGTATAAGCATTCCGATCAATTCGTTACCCAAAATTTTGATTTTGAGTGGAGAGGGTATTCGTACGGGATTCAACCGGACGTTGATCATTTTGAGGCATCGAAAGCCTTTGATTATACCGGTGTTGATATTTATCATCCATCACAGGATGATTTAACAGGGATTGAAATTTCCTTTGGCGGTGATGTTGCACGTTCTACAAAGGGGAAAAATTACTTTGTTTTAGAAACGGAAGCTCAAGCGTTTACCCACTGGACACCCTACCCAGGTCAGTTACGCTTGCAAGCATTTAGCCATGTTGCCTCCGGTGCGAACATGGTAGCATATTGGCATTGGCATTCGATTCATAATTCGCTAGAAACCTACTGGAAAGGGCTATTAAGTCACGACTTTGAACCGAATCCAGTTTATAACGAAGCAAAAACGATTGGGCGGGATTTTGCTAAGCTTTCTCCAAAACTAGTGAATGCCAAGAAAGACAACAAAGTGGCGATTCTAGTAAGCAATGAATCGTTAACAGCGATGGAATGGTTTAAATTTAATTTTACGAGCACGAAAAATTACAATGATATCATACGCTTAACGTATGATCAGTTATATAAAATGAACATAGAATGTGATTTTGTAAGTCCAATTAGCGAAAATATAGATTCCTATGATCTGTTAATTGTTCCTGCGCTTTACACAGCATCAGACGAGCTGTTGAAGCAATTAAATACTTTCGTTGAAAATGGCGGTCACATCGTCTATACATTCAAGAGCGGATTCACCGATGAAAATGTAAAAGTACGAACTGCCCATCAGCCCGGAATCATTGATGAAGCTTGCGGCATCTATTACAACATGTTTGTTGAACCAAAAAATGTTTCCTTAAAAGATGACCCTTATCAGGTTGGAGAAGAAAATAATACAGTTGACACATGGATGGAGCTTGTAACTCCTACAACTGCTGAAGTGTTAGCCTACTATGACCATCCGCATTGGGGTAAATATGCAGCGATTACGAAAAACAACTTCGGAAAAGGCGTTGCAACTTATATCGCTTGTATTCCAAGTGAAGCAATTATGGCTAAAGTGCTAGAAAATGCGGTGAAGGATGCTGGATTATGGGGTGTTGATCAGGAATTGAGATTCCCACTCATCACGAAAAAAGGGACAAATCAAACGGGGAATACGATTCGTTATTACTTTAACTATTCAGATGACACACTATCTTTCACTTACCCGCACAGAAAAGCACAAGCGCTGTTGACTGATCAAGTAATCGATGACAACCAAGAAATAGAGATAGACCCATGGGGAATCATCATCTTAGAAGAACAATAGCGGGACGGAGGGACAGGTCCCTCGTCCCACTCCGAATTAAGGATTGTTAGATAGGAACTTCTTCTTATAACGTAAGAACAGTAAGTAAAAACACTATTTTCCGCTTTTTGCGGAAAATAGTGTTTTTACTTAACGGTGCTGTCACCACCCGAGTTTTGTCATATTTTGTCGAGGGACACGGAACCTGTCCCTCTGTCCCTTACTTCGACTTCAACTTTTCTAATGCATCCGCTAAGGCGTTATTTTTAAATCCGTCATCCTGTTTCTTTAAATACTTGTTTACATCTTTTTTAGAGACTTTATTCTTTTGCTCGCGCTTTTTCCGTTCATTAAATGTGGATAGCTTTTCTCGATGGCCACACTTGCAGGTAAACATTTGGCCTTCTCCCTCTCCACGTAGTTCCAACTTTTTGCGGCATTTTGGGCATCTGGCATTGGTGACCTTTGCGATGTTTTTCTTTTCCCCACATGAACGATCCTGACAGACGAGCATTTTACCTTTTTTCCCATTCACTTCGAGCATTAACTTGCCACACTCTGGACACTTTGTTCCGGTGATATTGTCATGCTTAAATTTCGTTTCACTATTTTTGATATCGACAACGACTTTTTTCGCGTAGCTTTTCATTTCTTTAATAAAGGCGTCTTTATTTAACTTCCCTTCCGAAATGGCGGATAGCTTTTGTTCCCATTCTGCTGTTAGTACTGGCGATTTCAAATCAGCCGGAACTAGATCAAGCAGCTGCTTTCCTTTGGACGTAATAAAAATATGCTTCCCTCTTTTTTCGATATAGAAGGTGTTAAATAACTTTTCTATGATGTCGGCTCGCGTTGCAACGGTTCCAAGTCCACCTGTTTGGCTCAGGGTTTGAGCAAGTCCCTTATCCTTTTGCTCCATATATTTAGCCGGGTTTTCCATTGCCTGCAGCAGCTCCCCCTCGGTAAATCGAGCTGGTGGCTTTGTTTGCCCTTTTGTTAATTTAAGCTTTACTCCGTTAATTTTCGTATCTTTTTCGATTTTTGGAAGTACCTGATCCTTTTCATCCGCTGTTTCATCATCGATACGGTCATGATAGATTTCCTTCCAGCCCTGCTTGATTACATTTTTACCTTTGGCAGTAAATGTCTCTTTTCCAATTTTGGCTGTTAATGTAATCTCCTCATACTCAAAGGCAGGAGAAAGTACAGCCAAGAATCGCTTGATAACGAGATCATAAATTTTTCGTTCCTTATCATTTAGCTCTGATAAATAAACCGGCTGCTCTGTTGGTATGATGGCATGGTGGTCCGAAACTTTATTATCATCAACAAACGCCTTGTTCGTCTTAATGCTTCGCTTCGCAATCGATGAAGCTACCTTTGCATACTGGTTAACACCACAAGCTTTCAGGCGATCCTTTAATGTCGGGACAATGTCCGTTGATATATATTTAGAATCCGTTCTTGGATAGGTTAAAACTTTGTGCTGCTCATAGAGTTTTTGCATGAGCGACAGTGTTTGTTTTCCTGAAAAACCAAATATGCGGTTAGCGTCCCGTTGAAGCTCTGTTAAATCATAAAGCTGCGGTGCAAAGCTCTTTTTATGTTTTTTATCGACTTCTGTAATAACAGCTGGCTGATTCGCCAATGCTTCTACTAGCTTTTCCGCTTTTTCCTTAGAAAAAATTCGCGTTTCATTATTCGCACCTCTCCAGGTTAACGAAAAGCCTTGATTCGTTTCTGCTTTCATCCCGTAAAAATCTTTTGGCCTAAAGCTTTTAATCTCTTCTTCTCTAGCTGCAATCATTGCAAGTGTCGGTGTTTGTACCCGTCCACTAGATAGCTGGGCATTAAATTTCGTCGTTAATGCCCGAGTGGCATTTAAGCCGACATACCAATCTGCTTCAGAGCGAGCAACAGCAGAGGCATATAAATTTTCATAACGTTTGCCCGGCTTTAAATGTTGGAAACCGTCTTTGATTGCTTTATCCGTGACAGACGAAATCCACAGTCGCTTCACTGGCTTTTTCACGCGGGTTTTTTCAATAATCCAACGTGCCACAAGCTCCCCTTCACGGCCGGCATCGGTTGCAATAACAATATCTTGCACGTCTTTCCGATTTAATTGTGTTTTAACAGTATTGAATTGCTTGCCTGTTTTTTTAATGACGACAAGCTTTAGGTGAGCTGGAAGCATCGGCAAGTCTTCAAGCTTCCATGTCTTATATTTATCATCATAAACCTCTGGATCTGCCAGGGTAACTAAGTGCCCGAGCGCCCAAGTAACGATATATTTAGAGCCTTCAAAAAAGCCATTTCCTTTTTTATTACATTGTAGAACTTTGGCAATATCTCTTCCGACTGAAGGCTTTTCAGCTAAAACTACGGTTTTACTCATTTATTCCATTCCTTTCGAAAGCTACTCCCTCCACTTTAACACACCTTCTACTTGAAAATGAAACAAATCCCCACCATAAGAGAACCGACAAAATCTGACAAAATCCGGTTGGTGACAGACACCATCAATACGCAGTGTCAGAATTCACCCATACTGTTTTCTCTTCAAAAGAAATCCTTGGACTTTCTGTTTTACTGATGTCTGGATACCCGATATAAACGAAGCCTAGAACTTGAGAATCTCCTGATAAACCAAATAATTTTTTCATTTTCGGATGGTAGCATGGATTTCCTGTTCGCCAAATAGCCCCAAGCCCTAAGGCATGAGCTGCAAGTAACATATTTTGTATCGCTGCATTAACAGCTCCAATTTCTTCAACCGGTACCACTTTTGGATTATCTGATGGTACAACAGCCACTGCAATAATAAGAGGAGCGCGAAATGCTTTATTCTCCTGCTTCTTGAGTATGAGCTGGTTTTCCTCTTCTGTCGGATCTTCCATTTTTTCTTTTGCTATTTCTGCTAACGTTCTTCCCAATGGTCGTCTGCCCTCTTTTGTTAAAACAAAAAATTTCCACGGTTCCGTATGGTAGTGATTCGGAGCCCATGTTGCAGCTTCTAATAGCTTTTTAATTGTTCCCTCATCAATAGGGTCAGGTTTAACCTTTCCAATACTTCTTCTACTTTGTATTGCTTCAAATACATCCATATTTTTCAACCTCTTTTTTAACTCTATTATAATGAACCTATAGATTAACTCCACATCATTTTTTAATTGTGATTATTTTCAATATCATACACCTCACAGCAAGGGCATTGATAGTTATTGTTTAGATATTCCTCATCTTGAAATATGTACCCGCACCAATAACAAATCATTCATTCCCTCCTTCAAATGTTTTCCTAAAATGGACTAGGTGTAAGTGAAAGCTTAGCAGGAACCCGAAGGCAATAAATTTTTAAAGGGGGTTGAGTGAAAGTATTCGGGCTCCAGCTAGTGAAATATAATGAGAATGATTATCATTATCTGTTATTAAGTATAAGTGATAACTATTCTCATTGTCAAACTCCTATCTAGATAAACCGTTTTGAAGGTTACCCCTCACTCTTTTTTGAATAATTTGTTTTATTCTTATAAAAATTTGGTCAAAATTAATAATATGTTTCGTTTATCTATTAAAACCGCGCCTGATTATCAAATAGAAAGGAAAAGTGACATATGGCCAACTCCTTTACGGAATTAAATGAGATATTTTTGAGAACGAGAGAGAATATTCACGATTTTATGGCTATTTTAACGCCACGTATCGAAAACGCTAAAGATGATCATGAACGTCTTTATTACCACCATATTTATGAAGAAGAGGAACAACGGCTGGATCGATTAAATGCATTAATTCCTAAGCTGGATTACTTTATCGACAACGACAATGCTAGATCAGCTGATAATTTCGATTTTATACATATACTGCAGGATATTAGTCTTGAAAAGTTTGGATTACATAATTTCTTAGAACACCTTGACTTAGCTTTGTTTACATTTAAAGATACAGAGCATGCAGAAAATTTAACTCGGATGCGAAATTCCACGGATACAGATTACCAAACAATAAAAGTCATTTTATCTGATCTGAATGATACGTTTGATGGGGCTGCATCCGCACCAGGTTCCGTACCGACTGATGAAAAAGAAGATGTGAATCAACAATTAAAAATTGAAAAATATATAACAAATGATCGTGAAGAAACAACATTTTACGAAAATAAACCCACGAAACAATTAACCGTTGGTAGCCTAAAAAATAATGGGAGGATTTTAATAGATGAATAAAGTACAACAATATCATGATGCGCCATTATCGGAAAAAGAATGGGAGAGACTGGAAGAAGTTGTCATTGAAAACGCTCGTAGAAACTTAATCGGAAGACGCTTTATAGATATTTATGGTCCATTGGGACAAGGGGTTCAATCGGTAATCAATGACGTTTTTGATGAAACAGGCAGAGGACAGCTAAGTTTTCATGGAGAAGAACTGGAAACATCTAATTCCACCAAACGGATCCATTTAACGATTCCATTGTTATATAAAGATTTCACCTTGTTTTGGCGTGATTTAGAGCAAGCAAGAGCGTTAGATATCCCGATTGATTTTTCTCAAGCTGCTAATGCTGTCACGCAATGCGCACTGTTAGAAGATGATCTAATCTTTAATGGATCAACCGAATTTAATATATCTGGACTGTCTAACGTAAAAGGACACTTGTCTCATATTCGCTCGGATTGGATGAAATCAGGAAATGCATTTAACGACATTGTTGAGGGACGAAATAAACTGCTGCAAATGGGACATAGTGGACCATATGCCTTAGTATTATCTCCTGACCTCTATGCACTGCTTCACCGGGTTCACCAAGGGACAAATGTGCTTGAGATTGAACATGTTCGTGAACTAGTCACAGATGGTGTTTTCCAGTCCCCAGTATTAAAAGGGCAAACTGGTTTGTTAGTTGCAACAGGAAGGCATAATCTGGATTTAGCTATTGCTGAAGATATGGAAACAGCCTATATGGACAGTGAGCAAATGAACCATTTATTTAGAATATATGAATGTATTGTACCTAGAATTAAACGTCCGAGTGCTATTTGCACATTAGAGAATCCCAATGAGTAAATTGAAACAAAAATTATCCAAACTTTAACACAGTTAATCAAAAAAGAGCCAAAACGGAGGATTATCAACTGAAAATCCTTTGCTTTGGCTCTTTAAAGTTACAAGTATTTAATTCGATTAGTATGTGTTCAAAAAGTCGGTAAATTAGAAGCAAGCAGGTCGAGGCGGCGAAGCTTCTGAGGACCGGACTTGCACAGGATGTGCTGACTTCTACGTTGTGCACAGGACGTGCACGTTCTTAGTAGAAGCTCCTCTGATGCTGTTCCCTACATGAGGACCGGAAGAACGAGCCAACAAAGAGATGCGCCGCTTATCATTTAGTGACTTTTTGACATCCTCGGTTATGCTATTTTAAAGACCTTATCTTCACTCTTCGTTAATAACTTAATATTCACATCGTTTAAGTTTTCTACATTTTTATACCCTATATCATCAATGACAAGCTTAGCTTCTTCTACAAAAGGCTTCGTATATGCCCCTTGGTCTGCTTGACATAATCGCTTTAAGTAATTTACTTTTTCATTAATTTTAATTTCCCGGTAGTATTCATTCTTAATATCTTGAATTCGTTTATGAACCGGTGATTTAATTGAACGAATGTCATCCACATGAACGATCATTTTCGTACAATTATCTGTGATGAAACAAATCGTATAAAACGTTGAACCTGAATAATCAATATTTGTAAAAACTGGAAATTGGAAGCTTTCCCCAGACCGAAGTTGAATTTCTTCAGCTTCAATCACCCCACCAATTTTCCGCTCATTTGAAATAACTGTGTAAAAATCATAGTAACCGTTAATTTGATTTCCCATTTTCCGCCCCTCCACGAATTCAATGAGAACGAATCTCATTATCATTGATATTGATTCTCATTCTATATGAAAATCAATAAATCGTCAATGGAAAATTCTGAAAACAAAATAACTATGATTATACCCAGCTATTTTTTTATATTACCTTCCCTTCACCACTGCCTGACAGGCCAAGCGGTAGCCTTGATTCAATTTGGTTTCTAGTTTTTTATCCTCTTGTATCGTAGGTTCCCTTAAACATTCCATCCCGTTTAACACTTTGACCATACACTTTCCACACGTTCCTTTTTTACACTTAAAGGAAAGCATTTGGTCTTGATTAAGTGCTGTATCAAGCAGTGTTTGATTTGCTTTAGGAATAACTTTATAAACGCTATTATTTTGTAACACCTTAATACTTGGGACCGGCTTTTTTCTTTTCATAACTTTTGTCGGCCCTTTCTCAACTGCTGTTACATTCACTGAAGGTTTGGCTGGACGTTCTTTTAAAGAGCCAACTGTTAATCGACGTGTATCCATGTTCATACCACCTGTTTTGAGATTTATACATACTAAACTATCCATTTATACTTATTAATTATAGAGGTTGTTCAAAAAGTCACCAAATGATAAACAGCGAATCACATCGTTAGCTTGTTTCTAATCGTCAACTTTTGAACACGTACTTATAGTAATTTCCTTTCTATCCATTTGATAAACCATTTGCAACAATTTTAAGTTAACCTGGTCTAATCGGGTGGTGACAGGCATCAAAAAAACAGCAGCGGTTATTCGCTGCTGTTAAAGTCATAAAATCGGAATAAATCTCCGTATACGATTTTGTCAGAATAGGATAAGTCTTTTTCAACTTTTTCTTTGAATGGTTCACATGCATTGGCGTTTTCTTCGGGTGAACCTTGCAACACGTTTGTTTCGATTGCTAATAACTTACCCGTCTCTCGGTCAAAACACTGATCTTTGCTGTAAATATAATCATCCGTGATAAAGCTTCCGTTCCTTAACGCTATAAAATCTTTTCTATCATTCGTGAATAAATCTGTACCAAACGTAATATCATCGTCATTTTCAATCCCTAACAGGTTAAGCAATGTTGGTTTCACATCAATTTGACCAGAAATTTTTGAATATTTTTCTCCCTCATGGCCCGGAATATGAATCAAAAATGGTACCCGTTGTAGCTGTACCTGGTCATATGGTGTGATTTCCTCTTTATTTAAATACTGACTCATTGCTTTATTGTGAAAGTCACTAATTCCATAGTGGTCTCCCATTACAATGATAATTGAATCTTCGTAAACCCCCGAAGCTTTTAAATCATCAAAGAACTGTTCCAATGCTTCATCCGTATAGCGAACAGTTGGGAAATATTGATTTAATGTTTTCGAATTAGAATTGTACGGTTCAATGGAAGCATCCTCTTCTCCCAATTCAAATGGATAGTGGTTCGTCAATGTGATAAATCTAGAATAAAACGGCTCTGGCAATGATTGTAGATACTTTATCGACTGCTCAAAGAATTCTTTATCCTTCAATCCCCAGCCAACGGAGTTTGCTTCATTAATCTCATAAGCCGCTTGATCATAATAATGTGCATAGCCTGTATTCTCATACATGACATCACGATTCCAAAAACTTTTATTATTGGCATGGAAGACAAAAGAGTTATAATCATGTTCTTTTAAAATGTCTGGAACAGAATTGTACTCATTTTGACTATGCGTGAAATATACCGCACCTCTAGGTAAAGGATACAGGGAATTATCAATCAAAAATTCATGATCTGATGTTTTTCCCTGTTCTGTTTGGTGGTAGAAGTTTTCAAAATAATAGCTTTCTTCTATTAGTTCATTAAGAAATGGCGTGATTTCCTCACCGTTTACTGTGTTGTTAATCACAAAGCTTTGGACAGACTCTAGTGAAACAATAATGACATTTTTATCTTCAGCAACACCAAACAATTTCGATTCTTCTTCACTGGTTGCTTCTTCATCTACATATTCTTCAATTTTAGACATTTCATTGCCATCAGCAAATACTCGTTGTGTTTTTGTTTTTGATTGTAAAATTACATCGTAAATATGATAGTTAAATACACCGATGTTTTTCACTAAATACTCTCTATCAAACGTTCTTTGTAACAACTGCGGACGCTCAATCTCTGCTAAAATATAGTTTCCTAGTAAGATCGCAATGGATGTTGCTAATGCAGTCATTTTCGTTTTCTTTGGGTAATTAACGGCTACAGAGCCAGGATACCTTTTGCTGAGATACCAAATAATTGCTACATCAACAAATAGGAGAATATCTGGAATATTAATTAATGCTAGAAAACTAGACCCTAAATCAGCTGCATTACTGCCCTGAAACAATACTGGAATCGTAATAAAGTCGGTAAAGTTTCGGTAAAACATTACATTAAAATAAAGAATGATTGTTCCTATTAACGCCGAATAACGCAGAAATCCCATTTGTCGCTTCTGTTTGAACCAAACACTTGCAGCAAAAAGGATGAATGCAGACGCAAACGGATTGATAAATAAGATCAATTCCTGCAAGAAGTTTTCTATTGAAATATTAAATAGAAAACGATAAACAATATATGTCTTTAATCCAAATAGAGCACTTGCCAATATATATAATGGAACATTTCGTTTATTAAACATCATGTTTCATTCCCCCTCACGAAAGCACCTATTAAAAATAAACAAAAAAATTGTTACAATTTCTATTTATATACCACTGTCAACCTTAAGTAAACCTATATAAATAAGACGTTATCAAAATGAAATAAGTTTCATTTGAATGTAAAAAATTTAATCAATTATTAATATTACATCCATTGACATGGTATTCATATCTATCAAACACCTCTTTTATCCCAACGAAATTTCATGCTTGGTGGATTCGTCGCATATAGATAAGTATCTTTTTCATCACACCTATATGAATCAGACAGAGGTGAACAAATGGGATTTCCATCTATCACTAATAGACTGCCTCCTCCTTTAAAACAAATAAAACAGGATTTAAAAGCCTACCATCAGCCCATTTCAGAAGCAGATTTAGCTGTAGAAAATCGGCAGCTTATTCATCGTATTAAAAATGAAACAGCAAAAAGAAATCTAAATAATATCACTAGAACAGAAGCCTATTTAGACTATTACAAGCAATTTCCTGAAATTCATTGGGCTTTTTTAGGTCATATGGTTTCTCGTAATGGTGGCTGGAATATGACAGATCTTAAAGGCGACTTGTTAGCAAAAATATTATCTGAAGAGGAGCAAACGAATTTTTTCCAGTTTCTCGAGCGCGGTAACTGGTTAATTTTTCAGGATGTGTTTCCACAGCTATTATTATATGAGGAAAGTAAAAAAAGAAATACCAACTTATTTTACTTATTATCCTGTTTCGGGGTTTCGAAGTTTATGGAAGTCATTTGGAATTATTTTTTCGGTAATAAAGATACCTACCTGTTAGCGATTGCACTCGTTATTAATGAGCAAAGCTATTTGGAGAAAAGGGTCATGCAACATGCTCATTATAAGAACACTGTATTAGAAACAATAGAATTTAAGCTTCAAGATATTTTAAATTTGAATGAAATCCTTTTTCCCTACAAGGAAGGAAATAAGGTAAAAATCAGCGGACAATCGATTCATCAGTTCGCTTCGCTACATGAACGAATTTTATTAGGAAAACGATTATATCAATTGCTTTTTGACAAGGAAAACCACCCTAAGTTCTTTACGTGGGCTTCTGCAAACCGGCACACTGGATCACGAAAGGATTATTGGCCACAGTTATTTAATGATATTAACGAATCCGTTCCAGGGAAAGCACATCATCGAAGAATTAAAAACTGTCAGTTAAAGCCTGGTTCCAGTCGAATATATAGTCCTAGATTGGAATATGCCTGGGAAAAGATAGATCATGAAAAAGCAGAAAAAGGAGATTGGTACTCCAATTGGAAAGTTATTGATTATTTAAAGCCATATCATCAAACAGTGGATGGGGATATTTACGATGAGTATTGTGAAACGCTGGAGAGGATTGAGCTCGCTATCCTCGCAAAGGAAACCTTTTCAACCAAATAATAAAGCCTATGTATGTACATTCATTTTCGCCTCGCTTATTGGTACCTACCTTGACTTAGCGTTCGTGGGAAGAGGGTATTATTCGTTCCCTGCTCGACCTTTTCCTGCGGTATTTTCGATCAATATTTTATTTACAATTATTCTATTACCTATGTTCAGCTTCTTCATTATTTATTTGTTTAGAAGACTCCGCAAAGGATTACAGCTATTGGTAAGTATTTCAATAAGTGTACTAATAGCTATTGGTGAGCACTTCGCTGAATTACTTGGATTGTTTATCCATGCGAACACATGGAATCATTCGTATTCGATTATTGGATATTTTTTATTCATTTGGGTTATATGGTTGTTTTATCGTTGGGTGTGTGACCAAGGTTAAACGCACTTTCCCTAACATGATTTAGAGGGCAGAGATTATCTGCCCTCTAAATTATTTATCCTTTTTATTATTGGTTGTTCCAGGGATGACACAGCCTTCCGGACCACAGATCATATCCCCTTTTAATTGCGCTTCTTCTGCTTTTTCTTTTTCTAACTGTTTTTGTTGCCATTCCGTATCAATCGTTGGCGAAAACTTTTCGGGATAGCGTATATACCAGCGTTGTTTACGGATTAAAAAATTATCGGAATCAAGAAGTAAGGCTTCATCCAGCTCTTTTAATGCTTCCTCTTTCTTTCCGTTGTTGGAATATTCCATCCCTAATTTAAACTTTGTTTGAGCAAGCTGCTTCTCAACATCACTCGCTATATCTATCGGGGTATAATACTGATCATCCAGCTCAACTTTTTCCACTTCACCAAAGATTAATTTTCTAATGGCTTCAACATGTTCTTCATTTGTAACCTGAAACCCTTGTTTAATGAAACGAATCGTTCCTTCTTTATCCATAAAGATACCATTTGGTACAATTTTAAATCCAAACAAATTAGCCAACTTATTTTCAGCATCGACAACCGTCGTAAAAGCTGTATCCTGTACATAAGGCTTTACTACATCTGCACCTTGAATATCAACGGACACCGATAATATGTCAAAGCCCTCACCTTTGTATTTTTCATAAAATTCCTGCCATCCAGGCAGTTGATCTCTACAACGTCACCAGGACGCCCACATGAAAATCAATGTGTTTTTTCCACGAAAATCATCAATAGACACTTGATTTCCTTCTAAATCAGAAAACTGCATATTCTCAAGCTTTTCTAATAGCATTTATGTCACCCTCCTTCCTCATTAGTCTACTTCTTTCTATAGTATGGACACAAATCATTTACTCATTAAATCTTCCATGAATGCAAACACCCAACCATATGGCTTTAAACCATTTTGAACTGAAATTTCAAGACGAATAAGATAAGCACATCTGAGATTGATTTATTGTACTGAGAACTCCTTCCATTGACTTCAACGCCTAAATCGCTTAAGCTAACCTTGATTACGTTTATTTTGGAGGAATTATTAAAATATGTTGCAAGCTACGAATGTTAGTTTAAGATATGGGGACAAAAAGTTATTCGAGGATGTAAATATTAAGTTTACTGCTGGTAATTGTTATGGATTAATTGGTGCGAACGGTGCCGGTAAATCCACTTTCTTAAAAATCCTTTCTGGTGAAATTGAACCGCAAACAGGGCAAGTGGCTCTTGGCAAGGATGAGCGATTAGCTGTATTAAAGCAGGACCATTTTGCTTATGAAGAACAGGAAGTACTTCAAACCGTCATTATGGGGCACGAACGCTTGTATGAAATTATGCAAGAGAAGGATGCCATCTATATGAAAGGCGATTTTACCGAAGAAGACGGAATGAAAGCTGCAGAGCTGGAAGGTGAATTTGCCGAACTGAATGGCTGGGAAGCTGAATCCGATGCAGCTGTTCTATTAAAGGGTCTAGGTATTAATGAAGAGCTTCATACGAAAAAAATGGCTGACCTGCCTGGTTCAGAAAAAGTAAAAGTACTACTTGCACAAGCGCTATTTGGAAATCCAGATATTTTACTGCTGGATGAGCCTACCAACCACCTAGATATTCAAGCGATTCAATGGTTAGAAGAGTTCTTAATAAATTTCGAAAACACCGTTATTGTCGTTTCACACGACCGTCACTTTTTAAATAAAGTATGTACGCATATAGCCGATGTTGACTACGGAAAAATTGAAATTTATGTTGGAAACTATGACTTCTGGTATGAATCTAGTCAATTGGCGTTGAAAATGGCCCAGGAGCAAAACAAGAAGAAAGAAGAAAAGATGAAAGAGCTGCAAAACTTTATTGCTCGCTTTAGTGCTAATGCATCGAAGTCAAAACAAGCAACGTCTCGTAAAAAGATGCTGGATAACATTACGTTAGATGATATTAAACCATCGTCTCGTAAATACCCTTACGTTGCATTTACTCCTGAGCGTGAAATTGGAAATGACCTGCTTCGTGTTGAAGGGATTTCAAAAACGATTGATGGCGAAAAAGTGCTAGATAACGTTAGCTTTACCATGAATAAAGATGACAAAATTGCGCTTGTTGGTAAAAACGAAATTGCCAAAACGACGTTGTTACGTATTTTGATGGGTGAAATCGAGCCGGACGAAGGAAGCTATAAATGGGGAGTAACAACTTCTCAATCTTATTTCCCGAAAGACAACTCCAAATATTTCGAAAATGTCGATATGACTTTAGTAGATTGGTTACGTCAATTTTCACCAGATGATCAAACGGAAACGTTCTTGCGTGGATTCTTAGGAAGAATGCTATTCTCCGGTGAGCAAGCATTGAAAAAAGCTAATGTATTGTCTGGTGGAGAAAAGGTTCGTTGTATGTTGTCAAAAATGATGCTTAGTAATGCGAATGTGTTGTTACTCGATGAGCCTACGAACCACTTGGATTTGGAATCCATCACATCTTTGAATAATGGATTGATCAAATTTAAGGGATCTGTGCTGTTCACATCTCATGACCACCAATTCGTGAATAGTATCGCAAATCGTTTGATTGAAATTACACCAAACGGAATTATCGATAAAGAGATGAGCTATGATGAATATGTAGCGGACAAAGGTTTACAAAAGCAAATTGAAGAGATGTATGCAGTCTAAAGAATGAAGAAAATGGCTACCCGGAATGGGTGGCCATTTTTTTAATACCATCTAAATTCAGGGCTTTTTAAATTTTGAATCTCTTAGCTTAACATTTGAATCTCTTAGCATACTTGTGAAACATCTGGATAGTTAAAGAGAAAACGGAGACAATACTAACAAATTGAAAGGTTGGTGTAGTTATAAGTTTGTACAAGAGGTCTTCAAATGATAAGTCCGGTCCTCAAAACTACGCCGCCTCAACCTTCTTGTTTCTGATTTATCGATTTTTTGAACCCGTTTTTATAGGACTTTTGAAGAATACCTAAATTGCCAGTCCAAAGGTATAAGAAGGGAAAGAACATTTATGAGTAATTATTGGAGTGAATTCATAAAACGTTTAGACTTGACACCTGAAGGCGTATGGCTGGTATATCTAGCTGGTGCAATCTTAATACCTTTTTCTCTTTTCTTAAGAAAAAACCTCACATGGAGAGAGTGGTACACAACTTTTGGAGTAGTAGGATTCCTAGCATGGCTTGGAAACATTATATTTTTCTACCAATTCGATTTTCTTGATTCGGGAAAACCCTCCATAGGAAGCATTCCAGACACAATTATGTTTGCGATTGCACCGGCTTGTATTAGTGTGATTTATTGTAATTATTATATTTCCTCAAAATCAAAATGGGTTCTTGCAACTATTTTTACTGTTGGTTCTTTGAGTGCGGAGTATCTTCTAGTTAATGTTGGTTTCCTAATACAAAAGGGGTGGGAAATTTGGTATTCTATACCTTTTTATTTGATTATGTACTTTCTTTTTCTTCCGTGGCACATTAAATTTATTAAAGATAAAAATTAACTTAGCCAATACATTTTATTGAATGGTATGGGCAAATTAATGTAATCACTTTTTTAAAAGGAGGGAACATTGATATGGCGAAAAAAGAGAGACTTAATGAAGAAGCTGCATTAAATAATAATTTAGACGATTCAACTTTACAAATGAACACCGATATCACCAAACAACATCAAAAAAATAATGCAGATAAGCCAGGTAGACAGAAAAAAACCGATACATAAAACCTCTAAGTCCCGTTATAAGCCAATACAAGAAAAGTAAGACCAATCCACTAAGGGTTGGTCTTTTTTAAAAACAGCCATAGCTATCTCCATGTTTGACAGATATGTGAACTTTTGAACAAACTACTTGTGAATTGTTTAACATAGTCGTATAATAAGTTTATAAATCGATTGTGAATTTTATCACATTTACATGTGAAGTGATGAACAATAAAATTTTTGGAGGTTGATGATAGATGAAAGTAGCAGTAATTGGTTGTACACATGCAGGAACAGCAGCAATTTCAACTATTTTAAACAGGTACCCCGAGGCAGAAATTGACGTCTTTGAGAAGAATGATAATGTATCGTTTTTATCTTGTGGGATCGCCCTATACGTTGGTGGTGTAGTAACAGACGCGAATGGACTGTTTTACGCATCTGTAGAACAATTCGAAAAAAATGGTGTACACATGCACATGGAGCATGAGGTTTTATCTTGTAATACAGCTACCAAGGAATTATTAGCAAAGGATATGAAAACAGACGTCATTACTCGTTACAAGTATGATAAGCTCATTGTTACAACAGGGTCATGGCCGGTAACTCCACCAATTCCTGGTGCAGATCTTGATAACATACTACTTTGTAAAAACTTTGGTCATGCTAAAGAAATTATGAAGCGTGCGGAATCCGTACAAAATGTTGTCGTAGTTGGAGCTGGCTATATTGGAGTAGAATTAGTTGAGGCTTTTGAAGAAAACGGAAAAAATGTAACATTAATTGATAGTGAAAGCCGAATTTTAAACAAATATTTAGATCAGGAGTTTACTGCTCCAGTAGAAAAATCTTTTGAGGAACGTGGAATTAACTTAGCACTTGGTCAAACTGTTTCAACCTTTACCGGAGAAGGATATGTAGAAAAAGTGGTTACGGATAAAGGAGAATACGATGCCGACCTTGTCGTTATGTGTATTGGCTTCCGTCCAAATACGAACCTACTAAAAGGGCAATTGGATATGTTGGACAACGGTGCTATTATTGTTGATGAGTACATGCAAACAAGTGCGAAGGACGTTTATGCGGCTGGAGATTGCTGTGCTGTTCATAATAATGCTACAAACCAACCGGCTTATATTCCTTTAGCAACAAATGCAGTTCGGATGGGTACGTTAGTTGCACACAATTTAACAGAACCTGTTTTACCGCATCCCGGAACACAAGGAACATCTGGACTAAAAATTTATCAGCATAACCTTGCATCTACAGGCCTAACGGAATCTGCAGCACGTTTAGCTGGTATGAACGTACGCAACTCCTTTATCGAGGACACGTATCGTCCAGATTTCATGCCAGATAATGCTGTGATTAAGCTAAAGTTAGTATATGAGATTAGTACGCATAGAATTGTAGGGGCACAGGTCATTTCTGATGCAGACTTCACCCAAGCAATCAATACGCTAAGCGTGAGCATTGCTAACAATATGACAATCGAACAGTTGGCATTAACTGACTTCTTTTTCCAACCACATTACAACAAGCCTTGGAACTATTTAAACCAAGTAGCGTTAGAAGCACTGGCCAATGAAAAAGAAAGAGCAAAAACGGATTACGCTTTGTCTTAAAAAGGGTAATCGGGTTTATTCCTATCAAAAAGACCACGCCCCGCACATGATGAAAAGCATTGCTCACATCATGTTCAGGGTGTGGTCTATTAACATTTACTCTACAATATTTACATAAATATCTTCTAGTGATGGTTCAGAATCAATTAGTTCGTACTCTTTCATCCAGTCAATTGTTTCTTGCCAAGACTCAGCATCTTGACTTCCAAACCCATCTTCAGATTCCATTTTTGGCAACAGGATTTCTAAGCTTTGTTTTTCTACTTCTTCATTAAGTGGGAAATTAGATTCATCTTGGTTATCTAATAAAATAGCAAGGGCTTCATCTGGATTCTCTACCATAAATTCGTAACCTTTTGTAGCCCCACGCCAGAAGGCACGGATAACATCACTTTCTTCTTCCCAAGTCGTATCATTTGTTACAAATACAAGCTCATAAAAGCTAGGCACCCCATAATCTACAGGGTTAAAATAATCAACATCATGGCCTTCATGTTCCAGCACTGGAACCTCGTGATTAATGTATGCACCAGTTACTGCTGCTACATTCCCGCTAACAATCGATGAACCAAGCTCGAAACCTACGTCAATCATTTCCACTTGAGAAGGATCGCCACCATCATTTTGTACCATCGTTTTAATCAATGCTTCATTTACTGGAATTCCAGGGAACCCGACTTGTTTTCCTTCTAAATCTTTTGGCGTTTCAATCGCACTATCCGCCATAAAAATGGTATGGTTTAAAGGAGAGCGAACAATCGCTCCAATCGATTTTACCGGTACATCCTGATTCGCACGTGCAGTGACAACATCTGGTTGATACGTAATACCTAACGTAATCTGGCCTGATGCCGCCAAATTGATTGGATCTGTTGGGTTTGCTGGAAACTGGATATTTACTTTTACCCCTTCTTCTTCAAAATAACCCTTTTCAATAGCAGCATACAAGTAGCTATGCACCGCATTTGGATACCAATCTAGCATAATATCAACTTCTGTTAATTCTTCATCTCCCGCTCCTGCAGCTGATTCCTCATCGCCACAAGCCGCAACAACTGTTAACATGACAACGCTAAAAAATAAAAATAATGCTTTTTTCATTGTGTTTTCCTCCATTTTAATGTAATTTTTTCAAGTAATACAACCATTAAAAATAATAGAATCCCGACCACTGACAACAGAACAATTGGAGCGAATACACCAGCTCCATCAAACTGTGTCATCATTCGGCGACTAAAATAACCTAATCCCGCTTGGGCACCAAGCCATTCTGCAATGGCGGCCCCAATCACACTTAATGTAACGGCAACCTTTAACCCTGAATAAAAATGTGGGAGTGCAGAAGGAACCTGTAATTTGAAAAATATCTCCCGTTTACTTGCTCCCATCGTTAATAAGAGTTCCCTTATTTCCTTACTACTGGAGCGGAGCCCATCAAAGGTGTTTACTGTAATCGGGAAAAATGTAATCAGTAGCGTTACCGCAACCTTACTCCATAATGTGTATCCGAACCAAAGGACAAATATTGGTGCTAAAGCAATGATGGGAATCGTTTGGGACGAAATAATAATCGGGTAAAAAGCTTTTTCCGCTGTTTTACTCACATTCATCCAAACAGCTAACCCTACTCCTAGCATAATCGATAAAAACAATCCGGTAAGTATCACTAATAATGTTGCAGGAAGGTGGGCGAAAAAGAGAATTTCCTTAAGATTCCACAACTTTATTGCCACCTGTGTGGGTGACGGCAAAATAAAAGCTATTCCTATGAATCTAGCAATCAATTCCCATGCAACAAAAAAGGCAGTCACAAGTAGTGTTGGTGCAATATAATCTTTTCCTTTTTTAATCATGGGCTCACCTGCAACCGCAGCTGCTCCATTAACTGTTCCTTCAATTTGATAACTTCAGGATGGTGGATAGCATGTAAATCCCTTGGCCTATTTAGTGGAACATCTACTTCCTCTAATTTTTGCACAGGTGTTTCCGTAAAAACAAAAACACGATCAGATAAAAACAGTGCCTCTTCCACATCGTGGGTAATAAATAAAACCGTTGTTTTCCACTTTTCCCACTGCTCTAGCAGCCACTCCTGCATATTCATTCGCGTGATGGCGTCCAGCGCACTAAATGGTTCATCTAAGAGGAACACGTTGGAACCACTTAAGACAGTCCGGAGAAAGGAAACACGTTGTCTCATTCCTCCAGATAGTTCACTTGGATATTTATCTTCCACACCTTCTAAGCCAAACTCCTCAAGAAGGTCTAACACTTGTTGATGTGCATCCCTTTTCTTTACCCCTTTTAATTCCAGGGGAAGAACTGCATTATTCATGACAGTACGCCATGGCATCAGTAAGTCCTGCTGTGGCATGTAACCAACACGGCCAAGACGGTTTTCGTAGTGCTGCCCATTTAAAAGAATCCCACCAGAGTTTGGCTGCTCCAGCCCAGTAATTAGTTTGAAAAGAGTACTCTTTCCGGAACCGCTTGGACCAATAATGCTAACAAATTCCCCGGGATTAACATGAAAGCTTAATCCATTTAATAAGCTCGGTTCAAGGGCGTTTTCCATGTCACTTTTGTAACGGAAGGAGACGTTCCTGAACTGTAAAGCAGGATTATTCATCTGTTGGCCACATCGCTTGATTGTACGCCATTTCCCAGAACATATACTCAAATCGAGTTGTGTTTAAGAAAATTTCCTCTAAGTGAGCAAGCTCCTCTTCTGGTTTTCCTTCTGTCAGTTCATCAAGAAGATCAATACACCACTGGGCTACTTGACCAAATTCTTCAGAGCTGTACATCTTAATCCATTCTCCGTAAAACTCATGCTCACTGGCGCCAGGAATTTCATTTAATTCCTTCCCAATTTCCCAGTAGCTCCAAGCACAAGGAAGAAGGGCGGCAACGAGATCCGCAAGTGTTCCATTTTGTCCGACATGTAGCATGTAGTGTGTGTATGCAAGGGTCGTAGGAGAGGCTTGTGCTTGCTCGAATTCCTCTGGCGTAATGCCAAACTTTTCACCATACTGACGATGCAAAGCCATTTCTTCATTTAGTGTGGAATCCAATAAGGCCGCAAACTTGCCCATGGTATGCACATCTGTAGCTTTCGCAGCACCGATGGCAAATAGCTTTGCATACTCAATCAGGTATAAATAATCTTGAATCATGAAGAAACGGAACTTTTCTTTATCTAACGTTCCATCACCAATCCCTTGCACAAATGGATGTGCATGGTTCTTTCTCCAAATTGGCTGCAATTTCTCATGTAACCTCTCACTAAATTTCATTATGATCACCCCTATAGATAAAATTTTTGCTCTAGTCTACGTTTTTTTTCTCGTGTTGCTCCATTCGCAAATAAACTGTAGTAACGTTTTTGTATAGTAAACCAACTGTTCGATGGATACTTGTTCGTTAACAGCATGGGCATTGTTTAAATCGCCAGGGCCGTAGATAACGGTCGGGATTCCTGCATCTCCTAGCCAGCCCCCATCCGTAACTGTCGGGGAAACATCGATGGTAGCTCGCTCACCAGATACCCTTTCATGTACTCCTGCTAACAATTGAACACCTTCATGGTCTGGATCCACCTCTAATGATGGGAATATTTCCCCTCGTTCCTCAATCATAGAAGTCCCGCCCCAAGTAAATGTTGGAGGATTATCCTTTAACCAAATGTCCCCTTTGGCCACATTTAAAATGTGTGCTTCCACTTCTTTGGCAACCTGTTCGTGGGTTTCATTTGGATAAAAGTGAACGGTAATCCATAAGCGACATTCGTCCGCAATAAACGCAGCATGTCGACCACCTTCAATAACGGCAGGATTAATCGTATTTGTACCAGCCGGGTAACCAGGATAGCTTTTTGTAACAGCCCAATGTCGTTCTAGCTCTTGCAATCCTTCCATAACTTTCATCATTTTTTCAATGGCACTGGCACCTACTACCTTTCCGCCAGCATGAATCATCTTTCTTCGCATAGCATCGTGGAATGTTTTGTCACTTTTAATCGTTATCCAACCAGTAATAACTCCACCTTGTCCTTGAATATGCAAGTCGCTCGTGTCCACAACGACAGCAAAGTCAGCTTCGGCTCCTCCATTACGTTTACATGCTTGTAATGTACCAGCTTCACCAACCTCTTCTCCAATAACAGACTGGAGGGTTAAATCACCTGGGAGCTCGACCCCATTTTCCCTCAGTAATTGAATGGCAAATAACGCGCCAGCCATCCCGCCTTTCATATCAGCAGCTCCACGACCAATGATTGCTCCATCCCGAACAATCGGAGTAAATGGATCCTTCTCCCAGTTCTCATCCTCACTCACCTCAGCAACATCCATATGACCATTAATGATGAGGCTCTTATAGTTTTTTGAATCTGTTCCATTTAAAAATCCAACTACATTAGGATCACCAGGATAAACATCCCACCTATCAATAGAAAACCCTTGATCCTTAAGGAAGTCAGCCACAAATGCCTGTGCTTCGTTTGTATTTCTCGCTGGTGGCGCCGGTGTTTCAAACTTGATTAACGTTTGGACCAACTCAATAAGCTCATCCTGCCGTTCATCTACTTGTCTCAATACATCTTCCATCTTTTTCGTTACAGTCAACTAAATTCCCCCTCCTTTATAGTTGGAGTTTAATAATGGATAACTAGTTTTTAAGGGAAAACCCTTGAGCCTTATAGAAAAGAAGGGTATATGCAAACACTAAAAAAACCACTTCTTGTAAAAAAGAAGTGGTTCGCCTGTTTTATATACATACGTATGCACGCAATCCAAAACGAGAGCAAAAGTCGCTTGGATACAGCAATTCCACACTTCTTCCCTACGCTAGCTTTAACTAGATCAGGTTATAAGGGTTAAGACAAATCGTCTCTCTCAGCTTACAAGCACCCCTAGAGTGATTCCTATTTAATTTTAAGGCTCTGTTAACCGTGGTTGTTGATTGTAGCGGAAGGTACTGCTTTCCGCGGGCGGGCAGTGAGCCTCCTCGTCGCTTTGCTCCTGCGGGGTCTCACCGGTCCCTCTTTTCCCGCAGGAGTCTCGCACCTTCCGCTACAATCAACAGTGCTAAAATCAACAATGAGCTTTAACAAAGCCAATTTTAAAATAGTTCTCCAATAAATTTCCTATCCTTTATCATACTCTCACACTGGATGAAATTCAAGCCAAATGTTAGTTTTCTAGATTAAAACTTGAAAAAATTGGAGTCTGTTGCAGTTGGTCGATATATAGCCTACTATGTTATCCTATTACTTATAATATCTATATGAAGGAGTTTTATAAGTTATGAAAATTCCTATTCTATACGAGGACAATCATTTGCTTTTTGTTGAAAAACCAGTGAATATTCCCGTACAGGAAGATCGTACAAAAAACCCAGATTTACTCTCTCTCTTAAAAGAGGATTTGAAAATTCGTTACCAAAAGCCCGGAAATGTTTATCTTGCACTCGTTCATCGTTTGGACCGACCTGTCGGGGGTGTGATGGTGTTTTCCAAAACATCGAAAGCTGCCTCTCGTCTATCCGATGCGATTAGAAGAAATGATATCAATAAAAAATATTTGGCTGTTGTACGTGGAAGACCACCGAAAGATAGTGACGTTTTAGAAGATTATCTTGTAAAGAATCGTCGCAAGAATATAGTGAGTACCGCATCCCCTCATCAGAAAAAAGCAAAGAAAGCGGTAATGGAATATGAAGTCATTGGAGAAAAGAAAGGATTGAGCCTACTTTCCATCCAACTTCATACGGGAAGGCCTCACCAAATACGTGTTCAGCTTTCTTCACGCAATTGTCCTCTTTATGGGGATCAAAAGTATGGGCAGGAAGTAAATCAAGCCGGACAGCAAATCGCCTTATGGTCACAAACACTCGCTATAGAGCATCCAACTAAAAAAGAAGAAACAACAATAAAATCAAAACCACCAAACGAGTATCCATGGAATCTTTGGAAGGTAACATCTTAACTTTAGTAAAACCGGGGCAAAGCGCACTCGGTTTTTACTATATATATTTGGCTTTTTTAAGTTCCTTAGACCCACTCTAGTACATCTGTTCTCATAAAATCCAATTCACCTATCCTGTTACTCAAAATAAAAAAAGCGCATAGAAGTCCCCCTCCTACACGCTTTCCCTATTTATGAACGTGCTTGTTCCGTTATTTTTGCCGACTGAATCAGCTCACGAATCGCTGCTTCATCACCTTGATGTAGCAAGTCTACAATTCTACTTCCGACAACGACTCCATCACAATTTTCCGTCAGCTCTTTGACATGTTCTGGCGTAGACACGCCAAATCCGGCTAATACCGGAGCCTCACAAACCGACTTCAAGTCTTGCAGGTGCTGAGCCAAATTTTCTTTAAATCCGCTTCTAGCTCCAGTCGTTCCTGTTACCGTTACGGCATATAAAAATCCTTCTGTTCGTTTAGCAATTTCAACTAATCTTTCCTTCGTACTTGTTAATGCTGCCAAGCGAATCAAAGCAATTTGATTTTCCGCTAAATCAGCCGCAACAATCGACTCTTCCTCTAAAGGAAGATCTGGAATGATTAACCCATCAACACCAGCTTCACGGCAGTCTTTCGCAAATTCCGCTGTACCATACGCGTAAATCGGATTTATATAAGTCATCAAAACAACAGGTACAGAGCGCGTTGCTTTAATTTCCTTCAATTTTCCAATAACATCACGCAGGCTGACACCATTCTCTAATGCACGGATTCCCGCTTTCTGAATCGTTGGACCATCGGCAACTGGATCAGAAAATGGAATACCGAGCTCGACAACTGTTGCTCCACACTCTGCAAGGAAATTCAATCGCTCTTCCAGAATATCAAGTCCACCGTCTCCGGCCATGATATAAGGAACAAATGCCTTATCTCCTTTTGACAGCACTTGTTGAAAGGCTTGATCTAATCTTTCTTTACCCATTTGCTTCACCTCCAAGTGCGTCTCTCACTGTTTGAACATCTTTATCTCCACGTCCAGATAAGCAAACAACAATGATTTCATCTTTGTTCATCTTTTTCGCTAGTTTCATCGTATAAGCAATCGCATGAGCACTTTCTAATGCAGGAAGAATTCCCTCTGTTTTAGAAAGGAACTGCAATCCTTCTAATGCTTCTTCATCGGTAATCGAATCGTAAATAACACGATCAATTTCTTTTAAATGGCTATGCTCAGGGCCAACGCCAGGGTAGTCTAAGCCAGCGGAGATGGAATGCGCCTCTTCAATTTGACCATTCTCATCTTGCAGTAAATAAGTTTTCGTACCGTGTAGGATACCTTCTTTGCCATACGTTAATGTTGCGGCATGCTTACCAGTATCAACACCAGACCCACCAGCTTCAACGCCATGCAACTCTACCTGTTTATCATTAACAAACGGATAGAACATACCCATTGAGTTACTTCCGCCACCGATACAAGCAACTACTGCTTCTGGAAGTCTTCCCTCTTGTTCGTTGATTTGTTTTTTCGTCTCATTTCCGATACAGCTTTGGAAATCTCGAACGATTTGTGGGAATGGATGTGGTCCAACAACAGAACCAATAATGTAATGCGTATCCTCAACGTTGCTTACCCAATAGCGCAGTGCCTCATTTACCGCATCCTTTAACGTTCCACTACCTTGATCAACGCTTTCTACTCGTGCGCCAAGCAGCTCCATTCGGAATACGTTTAACTGCTGCCTGCGGATATCTTCTTTCCCCATAAAAATCACACAATCTAAACCTAAGAGAGCACAAACCGTTGCCGTTGCTACACCGTGCTGTCCAGCTCCTGTTTCAGCAACAACTTTTTTCTTGCCCATTCGTACTGTTAAAAGTGCCTGCCCTAAAGCATTATTTATCTTATGGGCACCTGTATGATTCAAATCCTCACGCTTTAAATAAACCTTTGCTCCGCCTATCTTTTCAGAGAATCTCTCTGCGTAATAAAGGGGTGTTTCCCGACCAACATATTGTTTTAAATAATAGTCAAACTCATCCATGAATGCTGGATCTTGGATAGCTTCTTTATATGCTTTTTCTAGTTCGAGTACCGCTGGCATTAATGTTTCTGGAACGAACCTGCCGCCAAACGAACCGAACTGTCCTTGATTATTCGGTTGCTGATATGCTTCCATCTGTATCACCTTTCTTCGCCTCTTTGATGAAGGCTGCTATTTTTTCCGTATCTTTTACACCGTCTGTTTCGACTCCACTAGAAACATCTACGCCTACTGGATTTACTTCTTTGATCGCTTCCTGTACATTTTCAGCACGGAGACCGCCCGCTAAAATAACCTTATCACTTAAACTAGAAAGTCCAGTTGTTAAGCTCCAATCAAACGTCTCGCCGTTTCCACCTCGGTATTTCCCGGCAGGACTATCAAGCAAAACATATTCCGTTTGATACTCACTTAACTGATCTAAATCTGCTTTCGATTTTATCTGGAACGCTTTAATGATTGGAAATCCAAGCTTACTACAGTATTCAGGTGTTTCATCACCATGCAGTTGAACATAGTCTAAGCCGACATCTGCTGCAATCGATTGGACCGCTTCTAAATCTTCGTTAACAAACACACCGACTTTTTTCACATGAGCAGGGATTTGTTCAGCAATCCTTTTCGCTTGTTCTTTGCTTACGCTTCGTTTACTTCTCGCAAAAACAAAACCAATAAAATCAGTACCTGCTTCAATCGCTTGTTGAGCAGCTTCTACCGTTGTAATGCCACAAATTTTCACTTTCATAAACGAACACTCAATTCCGAAAAGGTTTGCTGTAAATCGCCAGAGCGCATCATTGTTTCCCCAACAAGAATACCTTTGACACCGGACTGTTTAATGCGTTCCACATCATCGGCAGTCCGAAAGCCACTTTCACTAATAAGCAGTATTTCATTTGTATCTATTTGAGTAGCCAATCGTTCTGTGACAGCTAAATCAACCTCAAACGTTTTTAAATTTCGGTTATTGATGCCAATGATGTTCGCACCAATTTCTTTCGCAACAGCCAATTCTTCTTCATTGTGAACTTCGAATAATACTTCTAAGTCATTTTCCTGTGCATACGCATAAAGTTCAGCTAAACGCGCTTTTGGAAGTGCTGCTGCAATTAACAGTATAACACTTGCTCCATAGTCTTTGGCACGGTCTATTTGAATTTCATCGATCACAAAGTCTTTATTTAAAATTGGCAGCTTTACCACTTCACGGACAGCCTGTAAATCCTCCATCGTTCCTTTGAAAAATGGCGTATCTGTCAGAACAGAAATGACTCCCGCTCCATAGCTCTCATATTGCTTTGCTTGCTCGGCAGGATTGACGCCTTCGTTAATGATTCCTTTCGACGGAGAAGCACGCTTAATTTCCGCAATAATATTCATGGTTTCAGATGTCATAAACGTATCATACATCGATCTTTTTTCATAGCTGGCTTGGTATTGACCTGGTTTGTATGTCGTCTTTAACTGACTAACTTCCTTTTCTTTTTCTTGTAAAATTTCATCTAAAATCGTCATGGTTTACACCTCTTGTTTACTGTAATCAATTAAATATTCTAATTTTGATAGTGCTGCTCCAGAGTCAATACTTTCCTGTGCCAGTTTTACTCCTTCTTGAACCGTATTCGCTTTTCCATCAGCAAAGATTCCGAGGCCCGCATTCAGTAATACGGTGTCACGGTACGCACCCTTTTCACCTTTTAAGACACGGTGAAGAATGTCGGCATTTTCCTTTGAATCTCCACCCTTAATTGCTTCATTTCCGTAAACTGGTAATCCAACTTCTTCGGGATGCAAGGTGAATTGCATGAGTTCGCCCCGTTCAAGAAGGACAAGGTGATTTTCACCAGCTAATGATGCTTCATCCATGTGTCCTGCACCATTCAGGATCAGGGCTCTTTTTCTACCTAAACGATGTAGTACATTGGCCATTTGCTCGAGCATATCACGACGATAAATCCCGAGTAATTGTGTTGTTAGCTCCACTGGATTTGTAAGTGGCCCAATTAGATTGAAAATGGTCGGTATCTTTAGATCTTTTCTTACCTTCATCATTCGCTTTAAAGCAGGGTGTACATGCGGTGCAAACAGAAAAGCAATTCCATTTTCTTTTAATAATTCATGGGTCTGCTCACTTGTTAATGATAGAGAGACTCCTAAATGCTCTAAAACATCAGCACTTCCTGTTTTACTAGAAATACTTCGGTTTCCGTGCTTTGCTACCGTAATTCCCGCCCCAGCGATAACAAAAGCGGACGTTGTGCTAACATTAAAGCTTTGTGAGCCATCTCCACCCGTTCCACAATTATCCATCACACCTGTTAGTTGCTTCGGCAGGGTCAATGATTTTTCTCGAATAACATTGACTAATCCAGCAATCTCATCTGCACTTTCCGTTTTCACCTTTAATGCCGTTAAAAACGCTCCAATTTCTGTATCCGTGATGTCCTCTGTGAACATGAGGCGTGCTGCATTTTCCATTTCCTCCAAGCTTAAATCTTCACGGTTCGTCACTTTATTTAGATAATTTTTCATAGATATTCTCCTCCCCAACTTGTGTGAAAAAGTTTTTTAATATCGTTTTTCCTTCTTTTGTTCCAATTGATTCTGGGTGGAACTGCAATCCATAGACAGGTAAATAACGATGTTTCACCGCCATAATTTCGTTATCATCCATCGCTCGAGCTGTAACAACTAATTCCTCTGGTACCGTTTCGCTCTTAATGGTTAATGAGTGATAGCGCATCACTTCTAAAGGCTGTTCCAAGTAATGAAAAACTCTGTCGTCCGTGTGCTTTACCATCGATGTTTTACCATGCTTGATTTGCTTCGCATGAACGATATCCGCTCCAAATGCTTCTCCAATGGCTTGATGGCCTAGGCATATTCCCAAGATTGGAAATTCTCTAGATAACTGTTTCACTACATCGATACAAATACCCGCTTCTTTCGGTGTTCCTGGGCCAGGAGATAAAATAATTGCTTCTGGCTTCATTTGACGAATCTCTTCAATGGTTACTTTGTCATTACGAATGACTTTTACTTCTTTATCTAATTCAGACACATATTGAAACAGGTTATACGTAAAGGAATCATAATTATCAATTAACAAGATCATGTTTGTTTACCTCCAATAAAGATTTGGCTTTATTTAATGTTTCTTGGTATTCCGATGCAGGGTCAGAATCGTAAACAACACCAGCGCCCGCCTGAACATACGCATTATTTCCTTTAATCACTAACGTCCGAATCGCTAAGGCTAAATCTAAGTCTCCATTCATGTTGATATAACCAGCTGCCCCAGCATAAACGCCTCGCTTTTTCGTTTCTAAATCATTAATAATTTGCATTGCTCTAATTTTTGGAGCACCAGAGACAGTTCCGGCTGGCAAGGTCGAAATTAATGCATCCAATCCACTATATTCTGACGTCAATACGCCTTGAACTTCTGACACGATGTGCATCACATGCTGGTAGCGTTCAATCGTCATATATTTTGGAATCGAAATACTGCCAATTTCACATACTCTTCCCAAATCATTACGACTTAAATCAACAAGCATTTTGTGTTCGGCTAGTTCTTTTTCATCTGCTAAGAGATCTTCTGCTAATTTTATATCTTCTTCATTCGTTTTCCCACGAGGTCTTGTTCCAGCAATTGGATTCGTCACCACTTGCTTGCCCGTCACTTTAATTAAGCTTTCCGGTGATGCACCCAACACAATATACGAATCAAAGTCAATGTAAAACATATATGGCGAAGGATTCGCTCTTCTTAAACTGCGATAAAACGTAAACGGATCTGCATCAAAACTCGCTTTCATTCGCTGCGACAGGACAACTTGAAAGATATCGCCATCGGTTATATGCTGTTTTGCTTTTTCAACCATTTCCATGAATGTCTCTTTTTCAATCGATGGTTGAAAGCTTACATTAATTAACTGATTCGCTTCGATATTTTCGTGTTGCAGGATGTGTTCTTTTAAGTCTGAGATTCTTTTCTCCAGAGCTTCTTCGTTTCTTTTTCCATCTAAGTCAACCGCTATAATCGTTACCGTTTGGCGGACGTGATCAAATACGATAACGTCCTGGTAAAACATTAGGTGAATCTCTGGCATTTCAATTTCGTCCTCTAGCATTGGCCCAATGTCCTCAACTTGGCGAATCGCATCATAGCCGATATAACCAACTGCTCCACCGTAAAAAGCAAATGGTAATGGCAATTCCTGTTTCGGAATATGACGTTGAATAACGTCGAGTGGTTTGCCCTCCTCGATTTGCAGTTTTTCTTCTTCTACGTAATGAACGGTTGTTCGTTCTCCATCACCAATTATTTCTTTAAAAGGGTCTAATCCAATAAACGAGTAACGCCCTTTTTCGCCATGATTAGCGGAGCTTTCCAATAAAAACTTTTTATTCCCTTTGATTCGGTTAAACACAAGAATTGGTGTTAATACATCTCCATTAAGATTCAAGGTTTTATAATTGATTGCTGTCGTCATGTCACGTTCTCCTTTTTTAGAAAATTTATTACACGTACTATTCGTAAAATTTCAGGAAATATAAAAATCCCTTATGATTGCATCTCTCTGCATTCATAAGGGACGATTAGTCGATTAACCGCGGTGCCACCACTCATTGAAGGCTTAATAGAAAACCTTCCTCTCTTTCCCGTAACGGGGGAATCCGTATCTCCGTACTTTACTCGTTCAGGAGATCTCTCGTAAGTCCATTCGGTTAGCTTCACATACCGGCTTCCACCAGACCCGGCTCTCTGAAATGACTCAGCTAACTTACTACTCTTACTCATCGATTTTATTATTTTGTTTAAAAAAAGGTAAACAAAAAGGGCTCCACATCCAAAAGGACGAGGAAACCCGTGGTACCACCTTCATTAACTGCGTCAACAGTTCACTTTAGAGTATCAAGCTGCAAGAGCTTTAATACGTACCTCTTGTAACGATGAGGCGAATTCGCCAAAGCCTACTTATCCATTGATGTTCGGTTTGGAGGCTCCGAAGTCCATTCACTCCATTCAACACACTGGTTCGCACCAACCACCAGCTCTCTTTTGTGATCCTAGAGCTACTACTCTTCATCTATGCCTTAACACGATAATATTAGGTTGCTTACTATCATAGTATGGTCCTGTCATTTTGTCAATGTGTATTTCATCGAAATTGAAATTTTCTAACATTTACTATTTTAGTAAGAAAGCATTTATTATTTTGACCTTTGTTTTTTATTACACAGTTGACACATAATGCGCAACAAAAGATAAATTTGTAAACCGCTGCGGAAATACACTTCGCTTTCCGTGGGCGGCTGATGAGCCTCCTTGATGAATTACACGAATGTCAGCTTTTCGTTTAGTTTCTACTCATTTTCCTTGATGAATTACACAAATGTCAGCTTTTCGTTTAATTTCTGCTCATTTTCCTTGATGAATTACACGAATATTAGCTTTTCGTTTAGTTTCTGCTCATTTTCTTTGATGAATTACACGAATGTCAGCTTTTCGTTTAGTTTCTACTCATTTTCCTTGATGAATTACACGAATGTCAGCTTTTCATTTAGTTTCTACTCATTTTCCTTGATGAATTACACGAATATATAAATCCACTATACAGCGTAGGAAATACACGTAGACTACTCGAAAATAAAGTCAATTTTTTTCATGTGATGTAACGCTGCCGAAGCCTTCCTTGACCTGCGGGAACAGCACGTGCCCGCGGAAAGCGAAGTATTCTGCCGAAGCGATATCCCAGCACTCATTTTAATTCACTGTATTGCGCATTAATCGTATGTTACGCATTACATCTTTTTGCAATTCGGCAAGAACAGCCAGTATTTTTGACTAAAGATTTATTCTAGCAACTTCTTCAAAGTACAAGGATTGTTTAATATGAAACGGACATACCCAGCTCTTTTTAGTAGCAGTTAATCCTCTATCCGTAATATCTCCAGCATCGCTATACCAAAATGCTTGCCATATAAACTTAGAGCAATAATTCGCATACAGGTTATCTAGCTTACGGTGAAAAATATATCTTCCTACACGAGTAATATTAGATTGCGCCCAATTGGCAGCTTTTCGTGCTCCAGTCTTCGGACGGTATACAGTGATTGTTCCGCCAAACTTATGACGGGACAAATAACCGAGTAATGTATCAGAAAAACCACCCCTTGGATGTGAGTGGTGAATCGCCATATCTTCACCGACAATCCCCACATGCCCAACTAAGAAGGTGGACCATCCCTTTGAAGAATAGAGGATATCTCCAGGAACCAATATAGCGTTTAATTGATGAAAAGCATCCCGATACCTTACCATTGATGTATCCTCAAATCCTACCTTATTTTCCAATTTGCTGAATCTCGGCCATCCTTCATGAACAATTGGACGATTAAATTTCCTTCCGCTTAATCTGTCCTTTTATTCCTTTTTCAATCAACCGTAAATATTGCTTATCTTTAGAAGCGACAAACGTAATAGCAATTCCATCGCCACCTGCACGCCCTGTTCGGCCGATCCGATGAATATAACTTTCTGCATCTTGAGGGATATCGTAGTTAATGACGTGCGTAACCCCTTCGACATCAATCCCGCGGGCTGCTACATCCGTTGCTACTAAGTATTGAATTTTCATGTCACGGAATCGCTGCATCACTTTTTCCCGTTTAGACTGAGATAGGTCACCATGCAGCTCATCCGACAAATAGCCATTTTGCTGTAATGCTGTATTCAGTTTCATTGTTCTCCGCTTTGTTCGACAAAAAATAATCGCCAAAAATGGACGGAATTGATCTAATACGCGCATTAATTTTTCTTGTTTCTCTCTGTCGGTTGTTTCAATCACCATTTGTTTGATGTCTTCTACCGTAACTTGCTTCGCTTTCACCCGTATATCTTCTGGATCATTCATATAGTTTTTTGCAAGCTGTCGAACTTCCTTTGGCATTGTTGCTGAAAACAGCATCGTTTGTCTATTTTCAGGTAATGCTTCTATAATCGTTTCTACTTCAGGTAAAAAGCCCATATGTAACATTTGATCTGCTTCATCCAGCACAAACATCGATATAGAGGATAGATCGATTGTTTCTCTTCGCATATGATCGAGTAGTCTTCCTGGCGTGGCAACAACAACCTGTGCCTGCTTTTCTAGTTTTTTCAATTGTCCTTGAATATCTTGTCCACCATAGACTGCTAATGCATTTAGATTGCCAAGTGCTTCTGTCAGCTTATTTAATTCAGCTGTAATTTGTAATGCTAATTCGCGAGTAGGTGAAACAATTAATGCTTGAATTGCCTGTTTATCCGGGTTGATTTTGCTTAAAATTGGTAATAAAAAAGCTAGTGTTTTTCCTGTTCCAGTTTGCGCTTGTGCAATCACATCTTTTTTCTGCAAAACAGATGGTATTGCTTTCTCCTGAATCGGTGTCGGCTCATTGATTCCATTATTTTTTAAAACGTTAACGAGCCTTTCTTCCATTCCTAACGATGAAAATGTTGCCATAAACTTCACCTCATTTTTTTCAACCTAAATACTAGTGTTTCCAACCTAGTTCGAATTACAACGTACGTCAGAGCTCTTGAATTTTTTCTTCTATTTTTTCCCCTAGATGACGGCCTGGATGGTCTAATACACATGAAATCTGATCCCCGACTTTTAGGTCTAAAACAGATACTGCACTACCATCTTTTTTTGAGACATGAACACTATCCGATTCTTGTAATGTTGCCGAAATTTCAACACCATTAGCATGACAAACGATGCGCAAAAAATTTCTTACTTCTATTTTAACTCTACCAATCGCAACATTTCTCACTTGATCATGCTTTGATACTGGCAATGCCATTCCCGGACTTAATTCCGATACGTATTTTGTTTGGTCTTCTCCTATAGAGATATACTGATGAATCGCTCCAACATTCATTCGAAATGGGCGAGTTGGATATGTTTCTGTCTCTCTATTTTCGGATAAAACATGGATATATCCATGACCAGTATTTCCGACAAACACACCTTCCATTGGATCTAACATATCAATCATGTCCACACAAACACGTGTACCTATCCCTAGTGTATCAATGGAAGTAACTTCTGCATATGATATAGATGAGGTCATATAAAATCCTCCCTTGTTGTGCTCTATCTTTGTATTAAAATGTCAAAATTTAACGATAGTAACTCTTTTGTTTATCTTATACAATGAATATTAGTTTTACAAACAGGAGGAACGTTCAATGGGGATTAGAAAATGGTTGATTGTATTATTTCTTGTACTAATTACAAGTATTAGTGTTATTGGTTTTATCAATGAATCAAACTCCCCTAATGTGGAAGTAGAGCAAGAAACAATTAATCATGCAGAGGAAGTTCGATAAAAATTCTTCTCTGCGTTTTCTCTTAATAGCCAAAAAAGCGGATGCTTGAGATTCAACCAGAGCACCCGCCTTTTTTCATTATTCTAATACTTCCACTTCTACTCTTCGCACACCCCACGCAAACGCTTCCCGTTTGGTAGGCACATGAATGTCAATACGATTGCCTTTTATCGCTCCACCAATATCACCTGCGATGGCCCTTCCATAGCCTTCCACATATACCTCAGAACCTAAAGGAATAACATTCGGATCAACTGCAATCACTTTTTTGTTACGATCTTCCAATAAATTAATACCCGTATAAGTGATTCCAGAACAGCCGTCGCATTCCGCAGTATATGCTGTAGCAGTCATCGTCATCGTTTTACTAGATGAATTCGCTTGCTTAAACGTTGTGGTAGATTCGGTTGCAGTTGTTGAGTTTCGGTTGCCTTCACCCGTTCGTTGAATGGACAGTAGCTGATCTATTAAAATCAAATCGGATGACAAGTTATTCCACTGCTTCAATTCTCTAACACTAACTCCATAATCTAGTGCAATATGACTCAGTGTATCTCCTTTTTTAACTTTATATTCGTTATCCTTTTTTGATTCTATCTGCAATTTTTGGTTGGGATAAATAATATCAGATTTTAAGTTGTTTAACTCTTTTAATTTTTTTACAGTAGTGTCATAGTTTCTTGCTATCGTCCATAGATTATCTCCTTTTTTAACTTGATACTCTTTTGCCGATGCAGGAATGGCAACCATAGTGGATATTAAAAGGACCAGAACAACTGACAATGCTATCTTATTCATCGTTTCCCTCCTTTTTAGACTAGTCTCTACCAGACTGTCTTATCAGCATTGTGGGAAACTATTAATAGATTTATACCTTTTCTATTAAAAAATAGGAGAAAGGAACCAAATTTTTTATTAGATTTGTGTGATAGCGGAGATTTCTTGAGGAGTTTCACGCTGAATTATACACGGAACTAAATTATATAGGACCTTTCGAACCCTTCAGCACAGAATAAATTTTTCTTAACGTGCAAAAAAAGTGTAGCAGGATTTTCCTACTACACTCCCATTTTAATATGGATCCACGTCATGTCCTTTTTCTTCTGCTTCATCAACTGCATCGGCTGCACCGGTACTTCCCATCGGTGAACCGCCATGCTTTGGCAGTTTACCTTTCGTTGGCATAATTTCTTCACTGCTCTCCATATTCATTGAACCAGCACCAGCAGCCATCCCCATTTTAATTCCTTCTGCTACTCTTCTACCATAATCTTCATCACATTCTGTAAACATGTCGACCATCTTTTGCTGAATTCTTGGGTCACATGGTTTCAATGTGTTTACTAAGTTGTTGATTAAATCCTCGCGTTCCCAGTCCTCAAATGCACGATACGTTTCTCCCGCTTGTTTGAAATCATTTTTACGATCAATGGATTCTCTCGTTAAGTACCCTTCGACATATGGCTTGTAGTATTCTCCCCGTTGGTCTGTTTCGTGCAAGCCGTTTAACGTTGAAGGCTCGTAATTAATATGTGGACTAACCCCTTCTGGTTTATCCGAACGATACGACATTTGGCCGCCTTCTTGATTGGTAGCAATATGTTTTCTTGGTGCATTAACCGGCAATTGTAAATAATTTGCCCCGACACGATAGCGCTGTGTATCAGAATAAGAGAAGGTACGACCTTGAAGCATTTTATCATCGGAAAAATCAAGACCATCTACAAGTACACCGGTACCGAAGGCCGCTTGCTCGATATCGTTATGGTAGTTCTCCGGGTTTTTATCAAGCACCATTTTCCCAACTTTCAATTTTGGAAATTGATCCTCTGGCCATAGCTTCGTATCGTCTAACGGATCAAAATCCAATTCAGGGTGCTCGCCCTCTTCCATGATTTGCACTTGAAGCTCCCATTCCGGGTAATTCCCTTCTTCAATGGCTTCATACAAATCTTGGGTTGCATGACTGAAATTTTCTGCCTGGATTTTATTCGCTTCCTCTTGGGTTAAGTTTTTCATTCCTTGAGACAAGGGTTCCCAATGATATTTTACTAAAACCGCTTCACCATCTTTATTTACCCAACGATAGGTGTTCACACCGGAACCTTGCATTTGACGGTAATTTGCCGGAATCCCCCATGGTGAAAATAAGAAGGTAATCATGTGCATCGCTTCTGGTGTATTGCTAATAAAGTCAAAGATCCGCTCACCGTCCTGAATATTCTTGACTGGATCTGGCTTAAATGCATGAACAAGATCAGGGAATTTTACCGCGTCACGAATAAAAAATACTTTCAGATTATTTCCTACTAAATCCCAGTTTCCGTCTTCGGTATAAAATTTAACCGCAAACCCACGTGGATCTCTAGCCGTTTCCGGGGAACCAATCCCATGAATAACCGTTGAAAAGCGTACCAATACTGGTGTTTTTTTTCCCGCTTCAGAAAACACTTTTGCACGTGTATATTTTTCAACCGGTTCGTCACCGACTTTTCCGTACGTTTCAAAATACCCAAAAGCTCCCGCGCCCCTTGCATGAACTACACGTTCAGGAATACGTTCCCGATCAAAATGAGAGATTTTCTCGAGAAACTCATAATTCTCCAAGGTTGATGGTCCTCGATTGCCAACTGTGCGTATGTTTTGGTTATTACGAATCGGATGTCCCTGTCGATTCGTTAATGTTTTTTCATTTTCATCCTCTGCGAATCGTTCATCATTCGCCCCACCTGGTCCGTTTTGCTGACCTTTGTCATTTTGATTCAAAAAAACCCCTCCTAGCAAATAATTTCTTCCTAATATTTGCTAATGAGGGATTTTCTATACAATTACACTTTAACTTGCCAATTATGATTACATGTTGCTTTTATTGTTTTTCTTTCCAAAATATAATTGGCAATCAGCTCGGTCATATCCGTCTGTATTTCTTGAATAACTTCTGCTTCTTTATACATAGCAAAATTCCCACCGCCACCAGCACGGTAGTTATTCATCACGACATCAAACTCTTGTTTGTAATCAATCGGCTCACCTTGATAAAACAATTTGGTGACACGCTGTCCAATTGGGTTAGAAATCGTTAGTTCATATTCAATGCCTTCCCACATATCATAATTGTAATGCTGAGGCTTCGGTTCCATAAAAGCAGGATGAATATCCAATTCTCCGTTTTCGTTAATAATGAAATACGTTGCAGATTGCTCCAAAGCATCTTTTATAGCCTGACCCGAAATACGGATAACTTTTAATGTGTTCGGATAAACATAGTTGGAAACAATATCCCTCATTGTAACCTTCTTGTTAAATCCTGGGGAGGCGTTATTAAATAACGATGTATTAGATATACTCACGTTTGCTGCTTCCATTTGAACGTTATTAATAAATTCGATAAATGGATGATCCTTTATCCGTACTTCAAATGGATGATCAATCGACATGTCACCCTCGATAGAACCAATCGGTCGGTCTAACCAGGCTTGCGTGTCGTTCTCTTCCTTTTGTATACGTGCTAGCACTTCATGGTCCATTTCAACGTCAGCATCGATTTCATGTAACCTTGGTTTAGTTTCCTTCAATGTCCATTTACCATCACTGTAATGAAACGCTAACTCTAGTTCCCCTAAAAGCTGTCCATTATGACTTGGCTGCAAAACGGGAATTCCAAATAGATGTTTTGCAATCGAACGATGCTGGTGTCCTGTCACAAATACATCGATTCCTTCTACTTCTTTACATATTTGATAGCCTTGGTTTTCGCCAGTCAAATCCTCTGTCGGCTCCCCTGTTTCAAGGTCCCTTTCAAAGCCGCCATGATAGCACACAACAACAATGTCTGGTTGCTCATGCTGACGAATATAGTTGACCCACTGCTTAGCAGAAGTTAACGCATCATCAAATTGTAAATCCTTAATATGATTCGGATCCTCCCAATTAGGAATGTAATGCGTTGTTATCCCTAAAAGAGCAACCCTTAGCCCATCAACTTGTTTGATTAGATACGGCTGCCCGAATGCAGGCTCTTTCGTATGTTTATCAAGCACATTCGCTGACAACCATGGATGATTCGATTGATTAACCGCCCGCTGTAAGTATTTCGTCCCGTAATTAAACTCATGATTTCCTAATACAGATACGTCACACCCTAAATCATTGATCACGTTAATTGTCGGGTTTTCTGTTTCCGGACAATATTTCGCATGATAATAGGTAAGCGGGCTTCCTTGGATTAAATCGCCATTATTGATTAGAATCGTTGCTTTCTCTTTTCTTAATTGCTTTATGACGCTAGAAACTTTCGCCAAGCCTAAATTTCGCTCGATATGATCGCTATAATTCGTTGGATATATGTAACCATGAACATCACTCACAATCAATAGTGATAGTCGTTTTATTAACTCCATTTGTTTTCTCCCTTCCTTCCCCTGCTATTTCTACATGCTCAAACTCTTCCCTATTCTATAATAATACAGGAGGAATATTGTGGAAAATATTTCATCATTTGGAATTGCAAAATTTACAATCATTTTATTCTCACTTTACAAGCACTTATTATTCGTTTGATATAGTTAAGATGTTCCAACAGTGAGTAGGCTATGTAGCTCAGGCGCTAGCACAAGCAACATGGTAGGAGAAGACTTTCTCACAAAATGAAAGCCCCTTTTATTTTGTTGCTGTCCAAAACGGGCAGCATTTTTTTTGCGCCTATTTAAAACTTTTCCATTGAACTTTTTTTACGAAACGGTTAAACTTAACATAATAAATTAATTTAATTAAGTTTCAAAGTATGATTTGAGGAGGCTCGACATGGAAACGGTTAATCTTATTGAAAAGTTTCATTCTATTTTTGGTGAGGAACAAACACCTCATATTTTTTTCGCTCCTGGTCGAATTAATGTGATTGGAGAACATACAGACTATAACGGAGGACACGTTTTCCCTGCATCGATTTCATTCGGGACATATGCTTTGTCTACCAAACGCAATGACGGAAAACTACGATTTTATTCAGTAAATTTCCCTGATGCTGGTATCATAGAATGTGACCTTTCTGATTTAGACTACGATAAAAATCATGATTGGGCGAACTATCCAAAGGGTATGTATCGATATATTATGAAAGAGGGCTTCTCCATTTCTTCCGGAGCTAACATTTTATATTACGGAAACATTCCCAATGGGGCTGGGCTATCTTCATCTGCATCGATAGAAATGGCCACTGGTGTATTAATAGAAAGTCTATATAACCTAGAAATAGATCGAATTCGACTGATTCAATTAGGACAAAAAGTAGAAAACGATTATATTGGTGTAAATAGTGGGATTATGGACCAATTTGCGATTGGCATGGGGAAGAAGGACCACGCTATTTTACTAGACTGCCAGACACTAGCATACAAATACGCACCATTAAAGCTAGAAAATCATGATATTATTATTATAAATACGAACAAAAGGCGTGAGTTAGCCGGCTCCAAATATAACGAACGCAGGTCTGAATGTGAGCAGGCTTTAGCTGATTTAAAAAAAGAATTGCAGATTGAAAGCCTAGGAGAATTATCTCCGGATGAATTTGAGCAATCGAAGCACCTTATCGCAAATGAGATAGATCGAAAGCGCGCTAAGCATGCCGTTTATGAAAACGCTCGTACGCTTCAAGCTCTTGAACGATTAAAAGAAGGAAATTTGGAAGCGTTTGGACAGCTAATGAATGAATCCCATCAATCTTTACAAGAGGACTATGAAGTTACTGGTCTTGAACTTGATACGATTGTTCATGCAGCTTGGAAACAGGATGGTGTACTAGGTGCACGGATGACTGGAGCTGGATTTGGTGGATGTGCGATTGCGATTGTATTAAAAGATCAAGTAGAAGCATTCAAAACAAGGATAAATACCATCTATCGAGAAAAAGTCGGCTATGATGCAACGTTTTATGTTGCTACCATTGGTGATGGTGCAAAGAAACTAGATGTTGAAGGAGTGTTGTAAATGAGTGTACTCGTATTAGGAGGGGCAGGTTACATTGGATCCCACGCCGTCTACCAACTGATTGATAAAAAGGAAGACGTTGTTGTGATTGATAGTCTAGAAACAGGACATCGTGAAGCAGTGCACCCTGATGCAACGTTTTATGCAGGGGATATTAGAGATATAGATTTTTTAAGAACCGTATTTGAACACGAGTCGATTGATTCGGTACTACATTTTGCAGCCAATTCGTTAGTTGGTGAATCAATGGAGGATCCATTAAAATATTTTGATAATAACGTGTACGGTACCCAGGTTTTATTACGTGCAATGAAGGAATATGGCGTGAAAAATATCGTCTTTTCTTCGACAGCAGCAACCTATGGTGAGCCAGAACAAGTGCCGATTACAGAATCCATGCAAACCAATCCAACCAGCACGTACGGGGAAACAAAATTAACGATGGAAAAGCTGATGAAATGGTGTGAAGCTGCACACGATATCCGTTATGTTTCTCTCCGCTACTTTAATGTTGCAGGTGCAAGAGCGTCTGGGGAAATTGGCGAGGATCATCAGCCAGAAACACATTTGATTCCAATTGTTCTGCAGGTCGCACTGGGGCAACGAGAGCAAATCTCTATTTTTGGGGATGACTATCCTACAGACGATGGTACGTGTATCCGCGACTACATTCACGTAGAAGATCTAATCGATGCTCATTTATTAGCGCTTGATTATTTAAAAAACGGTGGGCAAAGCGATATCTTCAACCTAGGAAGTAATCAAGGCTTCTCAGTTAAAGAAATTATCGATAATGCCCGCGCGGTGACACAAAAAGAAATCCCAGCTGTGGTTGCTGAAAGACGTGCCGGTGATCCAAGCACACTGATCGCATCGTCTAAAAAGGCGAAAGAAGTACTCGGATGGAATCCTAAGAAAACAGATATTCATCAAATTATTGAAGATGCATGGAACTGGCATAAAAATAACCCGACAGGCTACAGAGAGGAAGTGAAGCGATAGCCATGTCTATTTTTCAGCAAATCTCTCAATTGGTGGATAAAGGCATCGAAGTACATTTAATGGAAAAAAGCGATGCCATTTATGTTCGAAATCAACTATTAGGGCTTCTCGAGCTTGACCATTTTATAGATGAAGGAACAGAGGCAACAGATAAAACGATCCCGGATCTTGTTGAAGAGATTATTTCCTATGCAATAAAGAAAAATGTGATTGAAGACGTCCTTGACGATAAAGAAATTTTGTCGGCCAAAATCATGGACTGCTTCCTATCAAAGCCATCCGCCATTAACGAAACGTTCTATTTAAAATATGAGACTTCTCCAGAAGCAGCGACTAATTATTTTTACGAGTTAAGTAAGCATAGCAACTATATCCAAACAAAGCGGATAAGTAATAATGTTCATTATGAAACGGAATCTCCATACGGGACACTGGATATAACGATTAATCTTTCGAAGCCTGAAAAAGACCCTGAACAAATAAAAAGAGAACGCAACCTAAAAAAAGACATTAACTACCCGACTTGTTTATTATGTGTCGAAAACGAAGGTTATGTCGGCAGAACCGGACACCCTGCTCGGTCAAACCATCGAGTCATTGAGGTCCCGCTAGTAGATGAAACATGGTATTTTCAGTATTCGCCCTATGTTTATTACAATGAGCACAGCATTGTTTTAGCAAAAGAGCATCGTGATATGAAAATAAACCAAGACACATTTACGCGGCTGCTTGCATTTGTTGATCAATTCCCGCATTATTTTATCGGATCTAATGCAGACTTACCCATTGTCGGTGGGAGTATTTTGAGTCATGATCATTATCAAGCCGGCCGTTATGAATTTGCGATGACAAAAGCAAGTGAGGATTTCCACTTTGACCTAAAAGCATTTCCTGATGTTGATGCTGCAGTAGTAAAGTGGCCGATGTCTGTGATTCGCCTAAAAAGCGACAGCAAAGCTAGTCTAATTGAAGCAGCAACTACTATTTTAAACAGTTGGAAAACATATAGTGATTCAGCTGCAAATATTCAAGCTTTTACGGGGGATACACCACACAATACCATCACCCCGATTGCTCGTGTTCGAAATGGAAAATACGAGCTTGACTTAGTGCTGAGAAATAACCGAACAACAGATGAACATCCATTAGGCATCTTTCACCCACATGAGGACGTTCATCATATTAAGAAAGAAAATATTGGTTTGATTGAAGTGATGGGATTAGCTGTCTTACCGGCCCGCCTCAAGCAAGAGTTAGAGGATATACGTAAGTTTCTTTTAGAGGAAAAAGCCGAGGTCGCAGATTACCACCAGTCTTGGGCAGAGCAAATAAAAGCAGATCATCACAATATTAATCCAGAAAATGTTGAATCTATCCTGCAAAATGAGCTAGGCAAAAAATTCACGAGAGTTTTAGAGGATTCTGGGGTCTTTAAAGCGAATGAATTAGGAAGAAAGGCTTTTCATGCTTTTCTTGAGACGCTGAATGAATAACCAAGGAGAGGGTATATAATGCAAGTAAAGACAGAAGAATTAAACGTTTCCGGTCAGACGTGGAAGCAATTCACACTACAAAACGATCAAGGCATGGAGGTAAGCTTCTTAGACTTTGGTGGGATTATTACGAATATTTTAGCCCCTGATAAAAATAATCAACTTGAAAACGTTGTCTTAGGCTATAAAAATTACGAGGATTATTTAGACAATCCAAACTTTTTTGGCGCACTCGTTGGCCGGGTTGCTGGCAGAATTCAAGGAGCACAATTTGAATTAGAAGATAACACGTACAACGTTCCTGTAAACGAAAACGAAAGCCATTTACACGGTGGAGCACCTGGTTTTCATAAAGTCATTTGGGGCAGTAAACCGTTTGAGAATAGTAATGAAGTTGGTGTAAAGCTATCCCATTTTAGTCCTGACGGGGAAAACGGATATCCGGGGAATTTAAAAATGAATGTGACATATGCATTGAATAATGATAATGAGTTTTCTATTACGTATGAAGGGGATGTTGATCAAACATCGGTATTGACTGCTACCAATCACTCTTATTTTAATTTAAGCGGCGGCTTGAAGGATACGATTTTAAATCATACGATTACGATGGACAGCAGCAAATTCGTTGAGTTGGATGAAAAGTTAATTCCTACTGGTGAAATATTAGCAGTAGATGGTACCGTATTTGATTTCAGAGAAGGAAGAAAGATTCAGGATGGAACAACCTCTGACCATCAACAAAATGCGGTTGCACCGGATGGCTATGATCACTTTTTTATTTTTGATGATAATCAAAAGGAAAAAATCACGTTAGAGGATGAAGCAAGCGGCCGAAAGATGACTGTTACCACCGAGCAGCCTGGCGTTGTGATGTACACATCTAATAATCTAGCAGATGGACTTGAATTACTAGAAGGATCATCAAAAAGATATCATGGTGTTTGCTTGGAAACACAAGCATCTCCAGCATCGATTCACCATGAAGGCTTTCCTTCTGTAATTATTCAGAAGGATGAAAAATACGCTAAGAAAACAACCTTTGCATTTGGATTGATTGAATAAAAAACCGGGAGCACTTTATTGATTAACGGATTATTCGTTATTTGCTTCCTCCTTTAGGAACAGCTTTTTTCCTTTTAGCGGAATGAGGATCCGCTTTGTTAATAGGACTGCGCACTTACTACATTTATGCGCAGTCCTTTTTCGCTATTCTGCAATATTCGGTTTAAACAACTCGACAAGTAGCAATGCCACAGCACCTAATGCCGTACCATGGTCCCCTAATTTTGAAATAACTACCTTTGTTTGCTTCGCTTTATCCGTAAGTGCTCGTTCGCGGATGGTCTTCTGCATTGGCTCCAATAGAAATGCTTCTGATTTCGATACACCGCCACCGATAATGACCTTGCTCGGGTTTAGCACATGAATCAAATTCGTAATTCCAATCCCAATAAATGTACCGGTCTCCTGTAAAATTTTAACTGACAATGCATCCCCTGTTAAGGCAGCTTGGTACACACCCTCACCAGTAATATCGGCATCATCTTTTTCTGCCAGCACACTTAGTTCTCCTTTTTTAATGGCCTGTCTTGCTCTATCAGCAATCGCTGGACCGGATACAAGTGTTTGCAAACACCCAACACTTCCACACTGGCACTTCCTCCCATTTATATCAATTGCCATATGGCCTACCTCTCCAGCTAGGTCATATTCTCCATGATAAAGTCTCCCGTCCATGACTAAACCCGCACCAACACCAGTACCAATATTAATGGCCATCATATTTGTTTCATTTTCATGCTCTCCAAACCATGCTTCACCTAAAGCCAGAGAACGGGCATCGTTTTCCACTTTTACCTCAAAGTCAAAGGTGGACTCTAGCTCTTGTTTGATTGGTACATTTCTCAAGCTTAAATTTGGCGCAAATAAAGATGTGCCTGTTTCTACATCAACAACCCCATGCATGGCAACACCAATTCCAACAATCTTATCCTGTAATTGTGGATAAGCTGTTAATAAAGTTCTTATCCCATTTTTTAATAACTCTAAAAAGTGTTGATTGGAAAGTTTTTCATCAATTGATTGTGTGTTAATTTCAAGTAAATTACCCGATAAATTGGATAACACAAATTCGATTACTCTTGGCCCCGCATCAATTCCAATCACATAGAACTCACTATGGTTAATAACAAGCATGGTCGGTTTCCTTCCACCTTGCGATTCACCTTGTGAACTTTCTCGCACAATATCCTGTTCAATCAACTCTTTCACAATACTGCCGACCGTAGGAGGGGTAAGCTTTGTATCTTTTGCGATTTGCGCTCTCGAAATAGGGCCTGAAGCACGAATCTTATTTAAAATAATTGATTTATTTAATGATTTCATCCATTGAAAGCTACCTCGTTGCATCATGACCATCCTATCTATTGAACAATTTCAATGTTAAATTAATTTAATTTATTTGAGCATCGTATTATTTCCTTTGTGACACATACTCGATAATCCGTTCCTTTGGCTATGGCTTACCCAAATCAAATGTTAACCTGAATAAAAAAAGTTTACCAAAAAAAATGGTTTTTGGTAAACTTTTTTGTTATATAATATTTTCCTTAGTATGGTCCGCGAATATGGTCGTGAACTTCACTTTGATAAAATTCAGCAATACGATTCAATTCCTCTTCAGAGAAGCCTTTTACATCCAACGCACCTAAATTATCCTCTACCTGCTTTACTGTCTTGAAACCTGGGATAACAGTTGAGATAGCATCATGCTCTAAGATCCATTTTAAAGCAGCACGAGTCATGCTTCCTCTTCCATCGGCTACCCACTTTAATTGATTACTGAGCTCAACACCTTTATTAAATTCAAGCCCACCAAATGTTTCACCAACATTGAATGCGTCACCATCTTTGTTAAAGTTACGATGATCATCAGACTCAAACTGATGATTCTCAGAAAATTTCCCTGTTAATAAACCACTCGCTAGAGGAACTCTTGCTAGAATGCCAACATTCTTTTCCTGTGCTTTCGGGAAAAGCTCATCGGTCATCTTCTGACGGAGCATGTTAAAAATCACTTGTAGGGTGCTTACATTTGATTGCTCTAAACAAAAAAGTCCCTCTTCAACCGTTTCTACACTGACACCGTAATACCTGATTTTTCCTTGCTGCTTTAATTTATCAAGTACTTCAAACACGCTTCCATCCTTTAAAATTTCAATAGGAGGACAGTGGATTTGATACAAATCAATGCTTTCACGATTGAGACGCTTCAAGCTTGCTTCACAATATTCCGTTACAGCTTTCTCTGAATAAGTATCCGGATCGTGAATATCACCAGCACGGCAAAACTTTGTTGCGACATGAATTTCGGACTCTTTGCCTTCTGTTGCTTTAGCTAACAGCTCTTCACTGTGTCCATCTCCATATACATCGGCGGTATCAAAGAAATTCACACCTGCATCCATAGCACGCTGCAAGCCTTTTAGTGATTCTTCATCATTCGTCTTTCCCCAGGCACCACCAATCGCCCATGTTCCAAAGCTCAACTCGCTTACTTTCATATCTGTATTTCCTAATTGACGATAGTTCATGTATGTATTCACCCTCCTGTTTAATTTTTTACCTCTTAACGTTTAATCAATAACCAATGGTTACAGTTTTTCCACTTCATCTCTCCAGTTGTACTTTGGTTCCCATCCAAGTAACTCTTTTGCCTTTTTATTGCTCAACAGTGTTTCATACCCGCTTAACTCTTCGCGGAAATCGGTAACACTCGGGAAGCACTCCTTCATTAAATCCTTACTTTTTATATCCATGCTGGAATTATCTGCGGCAACATTTAAAACTGCAGTACCTAGCCCATCCTTTTCAACCGACAAACGATAAGCAGCAGCTGCATCTCTTGCATCAATGTAACTCCAAAGAATTGGCTTGCGAAGCTCAGGTTTATGTATAAATCCAGGGAAATTTTCATACATATGTGGTGCAATTACATTCCCGATACGTAAGGAAACTACTTGAATTCCTGTACGGTTATGAATCATTTCTGCTGTTTTTTCATTAACGATTTTAGAAAGTCCATAGCTCTCTTCTGGTAATTGCGGATGTTCTTCGTCAATTGGGACATATTGTGGTGTTAATCCATTTTTCGAGAAACAAATACCATAGGAAGATTCACTTGACGTAATAACCGCTTTCTTTATTCCTAGATTCCCTGCAGCTTCTAATATATTAAAGGTAGTCATCGTATTATTTTGGAATGTGACATCAGTGGGAACCATGTATGCTCTTGGAATCGCTGCCAAATGAACAACGGCGTCAGCACCAACTAATACATCATAAGCCTCTCCTAAGTTGGTTAAATCAGCCGTAATTGTTTCACATACCGGATTCACTGGTAGCTTTTGGTCGACATTTAATACATCATATCCATGATTAACAAACTCTTCTAGAACAGACTGACCTAGCAATCCACTCCCACCAGTCACTACTACTTTTTTCATTTCATCCACCTCATCCTATGTTGTTTACGCTTTCTCTCACCATTATACTAGATTAAAAGATTTATTGAAAAATATTAGCTTTGGCTATTGCTACCATCGTTAATGTTGTTATTTTGGCAGTTATTGCTGAATCTATTAAATTAAGACGGACAAATGTCGTGTTTTTCTAATAATAAACTTAATAGTAAAAAACTATATGCGTAACATAAGATTAATGCGCAATACTTTGAAGTTTATTGACGAACGATAAGAGTGGTTAACCACCGCTGTGGAAAAACACTCGCTTTCCGCGGGCAACGCCTCAGCCTCCTCGGAAGCAAAAACCGCTTCCTGCGGGGTCTTCACCTGTTGGGACTGCGATTACTCGCCCCACCGAAAACCATTTGCTTTTCCCGCAGGAGTCTCGCATTTTTCCACAGCGTCGGTTATGCACTCTTTTTATTCGTTAGATTAATGACAAATCATCTTTTATTGCGTATCATCTGTCTACTGTGCAATAAAAACTAACAAAGGATACGAAAAGGACCATAAAAAAGAGCACTACCAGAAAGTAGCACCCATGATTATATTTCTACTTTATCTCCGTATCCATTAATTGAAAAGTCGTAACATCAGCTATGCCCCGATTTGTTATTCGAATTTCTGGAATAACTGGTAAAGCAATGAGTGAAAAAGTCATAAACGGCGCATGGATAGGACAACCAAGCTCCTTCCATGCTGCTTCTAGCTGTTTTACTTGCTTAACAACTGTTTCTAAAGGCTGATCTGACATTAGTCCAGCAATCGGCATCGGTACATGAGCAAGTACTTTTCCACTCTCAACAACAACCATTCCTCCACCCGATGCTGCTAGCGTATTCGCCGCAAATGCCATATCTTCCTCATTGGTACCCATCACAAGTAAGTTGTGACTATCATGAGCAACGGTTGAAGCAACTGCACCTTTTTGGAGCTTGAACCCTTGTGTAAAGCCAAGGGATACTTGACCCGATTGATGATGACGATCGATACAGGCTAACAGCAAGATATCCTCACTTAGATTCGGTTGAATAATGCCATCTTTTACTTGTAATGTTGCAGAACTCTTTTCGGTTCTTGCACTATTTTCTATGACCTTAATAACATTCACTTGAACCGAAGCGGAACTAGCTGTTGATAACTGGAAATCTGACGGCTGCAAATTCCTATGAATATGCACAGAGTTTTTCACATGCTCTGGATAACTATAGGTAGGAAAGGAGTGAATGAGCTGTTTGTTATCCACAATAACTTCCCCATCCACAATTACGATAGAAGATTCTACCTTTTCTAAGTCATCTAGTATAAGGATATCTGCAACCTTTCCCGGCGCGATACTACCGAAATCATTTTCCTTTTGAAAGTAACGTGCGACATTTAAGGTAGCCATTTTTATTGCCTCAATAGGAGAGACTCCTTCTTCTATTGCACGTCGAACAACATGATTTAGATGACCTTTTTCCGTAAGGGTCTGTGGATAAACATCATCCGTTACTAACAAAATATGATCTGTGTTCACCTTGTCCTCTGTTACGATTTTAATTACCTCTTTAACATCATGCCATGCTGATCCTTCACGAATCATCAAGTACATCCCTAACCGCAGCTTTTCCAAGCCTTGTTCACGCGTAACTGTTTCATGACATGACGTCACTCCTGAAGCAATATAGGCTTGAAGCATTTGTTCACTACCATCAGGGAAGTGGCCTGTAACCGTCTTGTTTGCTTTGATTGTTTCTTCTATTTCACCAAGCATTTTGGGATCGCCATAAACAACACCTGGAAAATTCATGACTTCTCCAAGACCAACAACATTCTCCCATGTTAGGCCCTCTTTTATATCCGCTACTTCAAGTGCTGCACCAGCATCCTCTAGATTATCTGTAGCCGGAACACAGGAAGGAAAGGTCGTGAACACTTTCATTGGCAGCTGCTGACCTTCGTTATGCATAAGCCTTACACCTTCGACTCCCAGCACATTAGCAATTTCATGGGGATCCATAAAAATACTTGTCGTTCCTTTTACGATAGCTGCTTTCGAAAATTCGGTGACTGATAACATCGTACTTTCCACATGCATATGTGCATCCATTAATCCAGGGGAAATATACTTACCACTTGCATCTATTATTTTTGTATTAGACCCTATCGTGTGATCTACATCCCCTACATAAGCGATTCGTCCTTCGCTAACAGCAATATCCATATTTTTTAATAATTCACCAGTCAACACATTTACGAGCGTTCCGTTTTGAATGACAAGATCTGCAGCTTCTTCTCCTAATGAAACCTTTGCTAGTGTACGGTTGACTTCTGTTAATGGTTTTCGATTATTAATCATGTAATCTCCCCTTTTTAAAAATAAAAGCACAAAAGCCTGAGTGATGTCTACCCAGGCTGTTTATACGAAAGAAATTTGTTTTTCAAATAATGATATACACCATCTTCATCACAGTCATATGTCGTCACTTCATCTGCCAATTGCTTAATCGAATCCGGTGCATTTTTCATTGCAACAGAGTAACCAGCGAATTCGAGCATCGGGATATCGTTATTACTATCTCCCACAACGAGAATCTCCTCAGGCCTCAAACCAAAATGGTCTAACAGGTGCTGGATGCCAGTTGCTTTATTGACACCAGCAACCATCACCTCAACATTATGATTGGAGGAAGTAGATGTGGTGAAATCTATTTGCTTTTTCAACTCGTTTAATTCATCAATCCAATGGTTAATCTTTTCTTCCGTTCGACTGAAAAAGTAAAATTTAGAGTACTTCCTTTCTCCAACCGAATCCTCCCATTGTATATCCTTTTCAATTGCTGCTTGCCTTGATAACCACTCATTAATACCTACTTCTTCTGGTTTTGGTTCCCGTATTTCATCGATAACAAATGCTTTATCTTGATTCAGTGTAATACACGAGCCTTCGTTCGGATGTAATTCATAATAAACTTCTTGTTCACGTGCTTTGTTTATAATTTCATTAATAAGTTCTCTAGAAAGTGAATGCTCCGCAATGATGTCGTTACCCTGGTAAACAATCATCCCATTCGAGCTAACAATACCATCTACTTGTAAATCACTACGTGCATCATCATACACCTCTTTTAAAGATCTGCCTGTAGCAATACAGACAATCATCCCTTTGGCACGAAGCTGATCAATAATCCTTTTCGTGTTATTCGTCACTTCATTATGGTGATTCAAAATCGTACCATCCATATCTAAAAATACAGCCTTTGTTTCCAAGTGTATCCCCCTAGCATTCTATTTATATGTATTAAATTATAGCATGAATAGAAGAAATAAACCCAGCTTAGCCATCACTGGGTTTGCGATTAAGTTATAACAAAGATTGTGCCCCATCAATATATAATTCCGTCCCAGAAATGTGGCTAGAAGCATCCGATGCTAAAAAGTGAACAAGATCAGCCACCTGTTCAGGTTCACCCGGCTTATGCTCAAGCGGTTGGTCTCCTTTTGGGTACTTGACTGGAATATCTACTTTTTTCAATTCCTTCTTTTCCTTAAACGTATTTTGACCGATGTTTGTGTTAATCGCACCAGGACAAATAATATTCACCCGTATATGATAATTGGATAACTCAAGGGCAGCCATCTTACCGAAAGCCATTTGCCCAGCTTTACTTGTACTGTATGCTGACATTCCGATATTTTTAAACGTTCGATTCCCGTTTATGGAACTTGTGATAATAATACTTCCACCGTTTTTTTTCATATGGGGTACGGCATACTTTGTTGTTAAAAAAGTGCTCTTTAGGTTCGTTGTTAGTGTCTGATCCCACTCTTCTGGCGTAATATCTTCAATTGGAGCAACCTTTCCATTTATTCCTGCATTCGCAAAAACAATGTCCAGTCTTCCAAGGCTTTCTATTACTTGATCGATGCTATCTTTTACTCTTTTCGGATCTGAAACATCCGTATCAGTAATGATTGCTTTCCTTCCAATTTGTTCAATTTGTTCTTTTACTTCTTCCGCATTTTCTTCCTTTAAATCGACTAATCCTATGTTTGCACCTGCTTCAGCTAAACGTATCGCAGCAGCTTTGCCAATCCCTGAACTCGCTCCTGTAATAATAGCAACTTTACCAGTTAATGTTTGCTCATTCATCCTTGTCGAATCCTCCTTCTCTGTCTTTATGTTGCTTAATCCGTACAAGGATATACGAAATAATTAGCGACACTACTAACACATTCGGATCATTAATAAAGAAAACTTGGCTAGCTCTAAGCCTTTAGGCGCAGGCAATAGCCTCGTTGCGCTTAGTTCCTAAAATTTTACTACGTCGATTAACTTCAGTGCTAAAATTTTATACTTTCCTAACGTGCAAAAATAGCCTTAGCCATGTGACTAAAGCTATTTTGCTAAACATCGTTTGGTAAAAGCAGCTCAATCCATCCATCATAAAGCTTTCAAAGCTGTGCGATTGATTCTTTTAACGTATTAACGAAAAACTACAAATCATCTTCCGTTATAATTTATTGTATTATCGTGCTGCCGATTTGCCTATTATTAAAAGCGAGATGTAATCATCTTTTTTCTAGTATAAAATTGAACACCATCCTTTCCGTTTGCATGAAGGTCACCAAAGAAAGAATTTTTAGACCCTGAAAAAGGGAAAAATGCCATCGGAGCTGGTACACCAACGTTAACACCTAACATGCCAGGCTCCGCTTCTTCTCGAAATTGCCGAACAGCCTTTGCATCTCTTGTGTAAAGCGTGGCAGAGTTACCAAACCTTGATTTATTTATGATTTCTAATGCCTCATCTAAATTATCTGCACGTAAAATACTAAGAACAGGAGCAAATATCTCATCCTTTGCTATAGACATGGAAGGTGTAACATGGTCAAAGATGGTCGCTCCGAGGAAATATCCGTCTTCTTCTTCCCCATTACGATCCTCTCTGCCATCCCGAATTAATGTCGCTCCTTCTTCTATTCCTAACTCAATATATTTCATAGCATTAGCACAATTGGCTTCGCGAATGACAGGAGTTAATAAAACACTTTCGTCCATCCCTGGCCCCATCTTGACTTCATCCACTTTTTCCTTCAGCTGTTGAACAAAATCGTCACCATCTCCAACAACTACAACTGCACTACAAGCCATACACCTTTGTCCAGCACTGCCGAACGAGGAACTGATGATGTTTTGAATCGACACTTCTTCATCCGCATCTGGCATAACGATATGATGATTTTTAGCTCCTGCAAGTGCTTGTACTCGTTTTCCATTTGCGGCAGCTTGTTCGTACACATATTTAGCGACAGGTTCAGAGCCAACAAATGAAATTGCCTTGATGTCTTCATGACCTAAAAAGCCGTTTACCACATCATGTGCACCATGGACCACATTGAATACACCTTCAGGTAATCCTGCTTCTGTAAATAACTCCGCCAATTTATTGGCAAGCATTGGTGTTTGCTCGGATGGTTTTAAGACAAACGTATTCCCACATGCAATTGCGAGTGGAAACATCCAGCATGGCACCATCATTGGAAAATTAAATGGAGCTATCCCCGTCACAACCCCTAACGGAAATCGGAACATTTGTGAATCAATATCTGTAGCGATGGTAGATAACGTTTCCCCCATCATTAAGCTCGGTGCACCAGCTGCAAATTCAACACACTCAATCCCTCGTAATACTTCTCCATATGCTTCTTTATAGCTTTTTCCATTTTCAAGTGTAACTAGCTCTGCCAATTGCTCATGGTTGTCTGTTAAAAGCTGTTGATATTTAAACAGAATTCTTGCCCGCTTTGGAACTGGCGTTTTACTCCATGATTTATACGCTTTTTTTGCAGTTTCAACTGCTTGGTCTACATCTCGGGACGATGAAATTGGAACGCTCGCGATTGCTTTTCCAGTTGCTGGATTGGTCACATCCAAATATTCCTCTGTATTTGCATCTACCCATTTCCCGTTTATATAATTTTTTAATGTCCTCGTGTCTTGGTCTATTGTAGCCATCTAAGTTCCTCCTCTTAATTTGAAAATTGTGTTTGTACAAGTCGACATCGAAATTCGACGAAGTATTCTACGACCTTGTGATGTTAAACTACACTATGTATGCTTAACGAAGGCTGTGGGGGACTAGGGCGCACCTTTTTTTAGATGTTTGAATATTTAAACTTCTTATCATATGATTCTAGCCCCTGCCCATATCAACCGGAATTTGATTCACTTTATCACTATATTAACACATTGATTTGAGTATGGAAGAACTAAAAATAACCTAGAAGGGTCAGACCCCTTCACTACATGTTAAAAAAAGACCTTTGTACTTGTTCAAAGGCCTTTGACACATTTATTCATTTGTTGTCTCTAACGGCTTTAACCCTGCTTCAATTTCCTCTCTTTTATCTTCAAAGAAAGGTGGTAGTGCCACACTTTCTCCTAAATGGTCAACATCTTCATCTGTTGCGAATCCCGGTCCATCTGTTGCAAGCTCAAATAAAATACCATTTGGATCTCTAAAATAAAGGGATTGAAAATAATAACGGTCAACTAGGCCAGAGTTAGGAATTCTCGATAGTTTTATTTTTTCTTTCCATTCCTCGAGCTCCTTAACATTATCGACACGGAAAGCGACATGGTGGACACTTCCTCTCCCAGGACGTTCAGGAGGTAAATCGGTTCGATGTTCCAGATGTATTTCTGCACCCGTCCCGCCTTGACCAGTTTCATATACTTTAATTTTGGGCTGATCCGCTTTTGCTGATGAATAGCTACCAACCAGCCTGAATCCCATTACCTCTGTGATAACTCTTTCCGTTGGGCTTGGATCAGGGACGGTTAATTTCACTGGCCCAAGACCTGTCACTCCTTGCTCCTGTGGGACAGGACTTTTATCCCAAGGAACACCAGCTTCGACTCCTTCATTCTTTTCATCAGAAACAATCGCTAATCTTTGTCCTTCTGGATCTGTGAAAAATAAAACGGAACGGCCGAATTGCGTTGTTATTGGTTCATGATCGACACCAAACTCTTTCAGCCTATTTTCCCAATATTTTAATGCTTGATCATCTGCCACACGCAAAGAAGTCAGTGAAATACTATTGTTTCCTGCGTACGTATGACCAGCTCTAGGAATTTCAAAAAAAGTTAAATCTGTTCCCGGACGGCCTATTTCATCTGCATAAAATAAATGATACATACTCGTATCATCTTGATTCACCGATTTTTTCACTAATCGCATTCCTAAAACCTTCGTATAAAAATGATAATTATTTTTCGCATTTGCTGTTATCGCAGACACATGGTGGATACCTTTTATTTCCATTCTTCTCACCTCATGTAATTATCTATTCATATGTTCTCCAAAAAGAAACACTACATCCATTATTCACGGTACGTTTAGTATAAAAATAAATTATCTCGAAATCAAGGTATTTTTCATAAAATAAAGGCCGACCCCTCTGTGTTAAGCTCAGGAGTCAGACCCTTATCACTTATTTACTACCAAAAAATGCTTCTGCTTTTTCCAGATATACTTCTTGATCTGGCATCAGATCATATTCCTCTTCGATTGCATCGACTGGACATACCGCCTTACATGCACCGCAATCAATACAGATATCTGGATCTATATAAAATTGATCTTGACCTTCTTCTATACAATCAACAGGACAAACAGTTACGCACTCACCGGCTTTCTCCGTTTGACATGGGCCGGTAATTACAAATGCCATGATTTTAACCCTCCCACTTACCAAAAATGACTACATGTCAATTAAATAACAATGCTAGTACAGATGCAAGAATTGCGCTTGTCACATAGTATGAGCCATTCCCCGTCATAAAAAACCGGTAAAGTGAGCTCGAGTTAAAATAAGAGGCTGACCCAAAAGTAAAGGACAGCCTCTTAGAACATTCATTATACTTTACTAAATTCATCTGGATCTGGACCGATACGCTCATCTTTGTTTAATCCATCAATCGCTGCCATTTCCTCCGATGTCAATTCAAAATCAAATACATCTGCATTTTCCACAATACGATGTTCTTTTACTGATTTAGGAATAGTTACAACTTCACTTTGTAAATCCCAACGAAGGATTACTTGGGCAGTTGACTTCCCATGCTTATCAGCAATTTCCTTTAAGGTAGGATCATCCAATAATTGACCTTGCTTCAATGGAGACCATGCTTCTAGCTGAATACCCTCTTTTTTACAGTAATCTCTCAATGATTTTTGCGTTAAGTTAGGATGGAATTCCACTTGGTTTACCATCGGCTTCACTTCTGCGTCTTTAATAAGATCGTCTAAATGATGCTCCTTAAAGTTACTTACACCAATAGCACGAATCTTCCCATCTTTATAAAGCTTCTCCATTGCTTTCCACGTATCTTTATATTTTCCTTGTGAAGGTACAGGCCAATGGATCAAGTAAAGATCAAGATAATCTAGTCCCAATCTGTTTAACGTATCTTCGAAAGCTTGTAATGTAGATTCATAGCCTTGGTCACCATTCCAAAGTTTAGATGTAACAAATAGATCTTCACGATTAATGCCAGATTCCTTAATTGCTTGACCTACACCTTCTTCATTTTTATAAATAGCTGCAGTGTCAATGCTTTTATAGCCATGTTTAATCGCCCATTTAACTGAGTTAATTACTTCTTCTCCATCTTCTACTTGGAAGACTCCTAGACCAAACCATGGCATTTCAACACCATTATGTAATTTAGTTGTAGCTTGTAAACTCGTTGGCATGAAAATTCCTCCTTTTCATTTGCTATCTATATTTTTACACATGTCTTTTAAATATGAAAATAATGTGCTTAAGCGTTTGCATTTATATTGTATTTCCTTTACAACCTCAATAAGAAGCCTTCTTACTTAACGTTTCTTTCTTCACTTCAATTTCTCTTTGTTCACCTGCAGATAAATCAAAGTAATTGTCACTAAACTTACAATCATCCTCAACCAAGTCAAGCTCAACATATTTCGCAAACATTTGTGATGATAGGGTGATAATGTATTTGTTTTCCTGCTCTTGTACTGTTAAATCGATTTTCGGATCTAAAAATTTAAAATGTTTAGGTTTCGTAAACAATACTGTTGCTGAAGAATGCCTTTCACCATTAATAAATAACTCTCTGCTTTAATGAATCATTTGGCCATACTTTATATAAATTTGTATAGTCTTTCAAAACGTGAATATGTATGTGTATTCATCGTAATATCCTCTACTACACCATTTTCACTTAGCAAGCGCTAACAATAATAGTGTAGTAAATGCTATAAAACTGATTTTCCTAAATTGTTTAATCATATGTTTTGCCCCCTTTTTTTTGTTTGAAAGCGTTTTTTTCATAACGCTTACACATATTTTATCTGCTACTCTTTCATGTGAAAATCCGTTTAAATTAAGATAATGTCCAAAATTTTACGAAGATTTTAAAATTGTGGTGTAATGCTAATTTATACGCCTGTTTCCATTTAAAACATTTTCTAATATTTGTTTTATTTGCATTAAAAATCCACATTAGCTACCATGTGCTAATGTGGATTTCATAATCATATTCTTTTAAAAATTATTATAAATCGTTGAATTTAGTGAGGTTTGCCCATACAGTTTTCGAAATTGAACAGGAGAAACCTTTTTTTGGTCACGGAATACACGCGAAAAGGTTTTATAGGAACCAAAGCCTGATTCAAATGCAATTTCAGAAATATTCATATCTGTTGAAACTAGGAGACTGCAGGCATGTCTAATTCGTATGTCATGCAGAAAATCAACAAAATTTTGTCCAATTTGATATTTAAATAGTTCGGAAATGACAGAACCACTTATATGAAAGCGTTTAGAAATAATCGATAAAGATAGCTTTTTTCGATAGTTTTTATGAATGTACTGAATAATATCCCACATCAACACTTCATCGCTCCTTTTTCTAGGTTGATGTTCTAATTGTTGTGGGTATTGCTTATATCTAGCTCGATCAAATCTAACTAATACTTCGACTAATTTTGCAGTAATAAGTTCATTTCTCCACCGCTTTGAATCCTGATATTCTTCAATCATATCCTTTAATAAACCTTTCATGCGTTCGTAATCTTCATGCTCGAATTGAAAAAATGCTGGCAGCTGGTCCTCAGCTTCAAACAATAAGTGGTTAATGCCAAAGTGGCTGTTTGTATTCGTAAATAAATTCATACCAAAATTACAATTAATTAATCGCAGAGGTTGATCCGATGTTGTTTCTATTTTGTGAATTTGATAAGGCATTACAAATGTAAACGTACCTGGCATCATGTCGTGAACAGTGTGGTTTATCATTTCTTTTCCTTCTCCTTCAATGACCAAGGAAAGTTCAAAAAAGTCATGACGGTGGGCAGGAAACCCAGTATCCAGGCTATTAATAGAAATATAGAAAGGAAATACGGAATGAAAAGATGGAAACTCCGTTAAATACCTTGGTAAAGATGTCATTTATTAAAAACACCCCTCAGAAAAAATGAGATATAATCTGAAAAATATGACAAGACGAAAGAATTAATTTCATTTTATCATAAAGGTAATAATAAAAACTTTATTTCAATTTAGGGAGGATAAATATGAGTACAAGTTCAAAACTTCAAATTGGTGTTATTGGTGCAGGTAATATCGGGAATGTTCATTTAAGTATATTTAGTCAATTACAAGATGATGTAGAAATTACAGCAATTACAGATATGCATTTGCCACTTGCAGAAAAACGTGCACAGGAATATCAAATACCAACTGTTCACGAAAATACAGATGATTTAATTAATGATAACAATATTGATGCTGTTATCATCGGTGTACCAAATAAATGGCATGCCCCCTTAGCGATACAAGCATTAAAAGCCGGGAAACACGTACTGTTGGAAAAACCGATGGCTATTGATGACAGCGATGCCAAAGAAATTCTATTAACTCAACGCGAGACTGGAAAAATTGTAATGATTGGGCATCAAATGCGTTGGGAATCATTAGCATTGCAAGTGAAGGAACAAGTTGAGATGGGTGAGTTAGGGGATATTTACCATGCCAAGGCAGGGTGGTTCCGTCGTAAAGGAATTCCAGGTTGGGGGACGTGGTTTACACAAAAAGAAGTTTCTGGTGGAGGTCCTCTTATTGACATAGGCGTACATTTATTAGATCTTTCCTTATATTTAATGGGCAATCCAAAACCCGTTTCTGTATTTGGTTCCACATATGCAGAATTTGGGCCAAAAAGAAAAGGAATCGGAACTTGGGGGACCCCAAATTGGGATGGCACCTTTGATGTTGAAGATATTGCAACAGCACTTATCAAAATGGAAGATGGCAGCTCGTTATCACTGGATGTTAGTTGGGCTGTACATATGGACACGGATAATAGTCCATTTGTTCACTTGCTTGGCTCAAACGGAGGTGCTTCCATTCGTGGCAGTCAGGGAAAATTGCTAACGGAAATGTTTGATAAAGCAATTGATGTTGATCTAGATGCTCATGATGAAGTGGGTGACGGTGAACGTATTAGGCTCAGCCGGCATTTTATCGAATGTATTCGTGAAGGAAAACAACCAATAACGTCTGCATTATCCGGCTATACCAATAACTTGATTTTAAGTGCAATTTATGAATCGTCCCGTACAGGCAAAGAAGTTGTACTTAACTGGGATATAGGAGGAGAATAATCGATGCTTAAAGGGTTAACAACAGCTGGAATTGGTGATGTGGACAGCATCAATCAATTTGTAAAACTTGCTTCGGCTCACCAATTTGATGTGATTGATAGTGATGGAGCTTCCCTCGACCAATTCATAAAACGTGAAGGGTTAGAAAATGCTAAAGCTTTCTTACAGGACTATAACATCCAAATTGGAACCATCGGATTATCTGTTGAATGGCGCAGATCAGAAGAGGAGTTTCAAAATGGTTTGAAACAGCTAGTTATAGATGCTGAAGCTGCTTCTTCCTTAGGATGCCAGTCTTGCGTTACCTATATTCTCCCTTCCACTGACTTACATGCAGCTCAATTTATGGCCATTGCAACTCGACGTTTACGAGTATGTGCACAAATACTAGGGAGCTATGGAATTAGTCTTGGTTTGGAATTTGTTGGTCCTCACCACCTAAGAACAAACTGGAAAAATCCGTTTATTTGGAATATGGAGCAAACCTTAGATTTTATTTCGGCAATTAATGAGCAAAATGTCGGTCTGTTAGTTGATGCTTACCACTGCTATACAAATAGGATGAGTTTTGAAGAGCTAACTAAGCTCAATCCTAGTCAAATTGTTCACGTTCATATTAATGACGCTAAGGATTTACCTATCGAACAGCTGCTGGACAATGATCGACTTTATCCAGGAGAAGGGGTTATTGATTTACAAGGTTTTTTAAAAGCACTGAAAAAAGCCGGATATGAAGGGCCAGTCTCACAGGAAGTACTAACGAAACAACCTCCAGAAAAAAATCCTGAAGAACTACTTAAATATTCTGCAGCTGCTTACGAAAAATTGTTTAAATCAGTTGGCTTTTCCTGAAATATTCATAGCAAAGAATTTATCAAATTATTACTGGATACTCGGAGGATGACGCTGCTGATCAATTAACAGTAATTGTCGGCACAGATGCTTTGGCTCTTCAACCTAGATTTATCTCGTTTTTCCATGATTTGATAATCATTCCATTAAACAGCTAAATCGAGATAACCAAGAACTTTTAGATAAAATATATCAATTTGAAGAGTCAAAAGCACTCTAAAAAAAACCGTTAAACACGTCCGTGCTTAACGGTAAAGAGTAAATTTATTATGCTTCTCGTGTAGAATTACTACTTGATTTATTCGTTGATTCACTTCGCACCGTAATCTTCTGTTCTGCTGCTAATTTCTTTGCAACCTGAACTGCTCCCCATAAGGTCGGTAACATGAGGATTGAAACTGGAACAGCTGTAACTACGATTGAATTCTGAATAGCTGCAATACTGTTCTCACCAATTGCTAACAGCATCATGGACATTAAACCAAAAATCACTACCCAGAATACACGAATCATTTTATGTGGCTCATCAGAACCAGTTAACGATACTGCTACTGTGTAAGAGATGGAGTCCACTGTAGTTGCTACAAACACAAGGGTTACTATTAAAAACCCGATGGCTAACACTGCTCCCAATGGAAGCTGGTCCATAATAGCCATTACAGCAGCAGGCATGCCGCCATCATTCAATGGACCTGAAATTACACCAGGGGTAGCTAATTCTGCTTTAATCCCCGTTCCTCCCACAACAGTAAACCAGAAGTTTGTCACTAATGGAGCTACAATGGATACGGCGATAATTAATTCACGAATCGTTCTACCACGAGATATGCGTGCAATAAATATAGCCATTAGCGGAGCATATCCCAGGAACCAACCCCAAAAGAATACTGTCCACCATCCCAGCCAAGCTTGATCACCTTGATATAATGCCATTGTTAGCATGTTTTGTAAGTGGAAGCCTTGACCAGAAACGAATTTATTTAAAATAAACAACGTCGGTCCAAGAATCAAAATACACACGGCTAATAAAACCGTAAGACCTACATTTACTCTACTTAACAGTTGAATACCACGGTCAATCCCTGTTGCAACAGAAATAGCCGCAATAACGATAAGCAGACCCACAATAATGATATTCGTTGTTAAATTATTCGGAACACCGAAGACATGATGCAATCCATAACCAAGTTGCAGACCAAGGAATCCAAGCGGGCCCATCGTACCAGCCGCAACTGCTATAATCGAAACAATATCAGCTATACTTCCAATAACACTTTTTTTATGGAAAATTTTTTCACCAAAAACTGGATAAAGAAACGCTCTTGGCTTCATCGGTAATCCCTTATTGTAATGGAGATACATCAACAAGATGGTTGCTAGTGTACCTAAAATTGCCCAAGCTAGGAATCCCCAATGTAAAAAACTTTGTGCCAAAGCAGGTTCAACTCCAGCTAATGTTCCAGAGGTGTCTTCAAATAACGGGGGAATTGACAAAAAGTGAGTCATAGGTTCAGACGCAGCCCAGAATACACCGCCACTTGCTAGAAGAGTACATAGAATCATCGCAACCCAACGATAGTACCCATTTTCAGGCTTCTCCATCTTACCTAATCGAACCTTTCCATATTTAGAAAACGCTAAAGCAATACCAATGACAAAATTGGCTAATAGTAAAACTTCCCAATAAGAACCAAAAAACTTAGCAGAAACTGCAAAGGATTGATTTATCCAATTTTCAACCATTGATAAGTTCATCATGGATAAAATCACAAACAGTATCAAAAAGCCGCCGCTTATAATAAATACCGTTTTATCCGTTTGATTTGTTACATAGTCTTGTTTACGCACTTTTTTCCTCCTAATTTTGAGAAGCAAGTGCCTACAATAACTTTCCCTCTTTTTCTATCTGTCATTGCAGACCATTGGATGGGAAAATTATTCATTTTGGTCATCCTTTTGAATAATTAAAAGTAAAAATAGAATAATTTTCAAGTCCGAAACCATCGGCTTGCTTACAATTTTTTTAACGATTTGACTACAATCTTTGGTAAGACATTCTATTTTTAGAAGACGATATCTCACCCCTTTTTCACTACATAGTAAAACATAGTATTTAATTATATATATACGTCATAATTCTGTCAATTATTACTATATATGCTCACTCGGACACATAACTTACGGACATAAAAGTGCATTTATGTCCGCTATTACTTATATTGTACCCAATTGTTTTCCTAAATATTTAGCAAGTAACACAAAGGCTCTGTTAAAGAATAATGTTGATATTTCGTATATTTTTGACTCAAAAATCAACACCGAGCTTTTAACACAGCCAAGAAAAAAGAGCAATAGTTATATCACCTACTGCTCTTTTGAATCGCATGAACTTTGTAATGTGCATATTTGTCTCTCGGAACCTCTTCGATAAATGTACTCGGTTCACCTAAGGAGAACATGCACAATTGGTGCATTGCTCTTGTACATGCTGTATAGAAAAGATTTCTTTCTAATTCCTTGTTGTATTGCGTTTTTGATGCGTTATATACAATAACCGTGTCAAACTCAATCCCTTTTGCTAAGTAAGCCGGAATAACGATGACACCTTTATGGAAAGTATGTGTTGAAGCATCCATCATCTTTGCTTCCATCCTCGTACGTAACCAGTGATAAACGACCTGACTTTCCTGCATCGTTTTACATATAACTGCTATTGTTTCATGACCCATACTTTGATAATCTTTCACTTGCTGTAAAAGTTTTTCGTTTAAAATTTCCGCATGATCCACTTCCATCAATACTGGCTTATCTCCATCACGGTTAAAGGCTTCAATTAAATCTCCGTTCGGCATAAATGACTTCGAAAATTCAACGATTGGCATTGTAGAACGATAACTTCGCGTCAACGTTATCGCCTCATGCTTTTCCTTCATTTTTCCCGATAGTAACGTTTCCTCATGTAACGCATGTGCATAAATGGCCTGGTTAATGTCACCGAGTAAAGTCATTCTGCTGCTTGGGAACATCTTTTTCAAGAAGGCAAACTGAAAAGGAGAATAATCCTGTGCCTCATCAATAAACACGTGCTGGATATTACGATTTGACATGAACCCAAGAAGCGATTTTTTAAAGTATAGGTATGGAGTTGCATCCTCCCACGTTAAATACTTATCATCTAAATTACTAATCGTATGATTACAAATTGATTTCCAATTGGATGGAAGACCATTTTTGTTCGTAAGTCGCTGTTTCCTGAATAATGCGGTATATGTTTTTTTGATATCCACAAAAAACAATCGTTTAATTTTTTGCTTTAGTGGCTTCAATTTATTGGAAACGACACGCTTTCGCAACAAATACTCTTCTCTTAAATAATCATCAAACGTATCTTCAGAGAACTTGTTCTCTTCCTCTAGCTGTTGATGAACATCCAAGTATTCATCCTTACCTAATAATTCTGTTTCTTCGATGACCCAATCTTTTTCCATCTCCTGTAATTCAAATTCCTTTAATTGTCGTAGTAACCATTTCGCAACGGCTTCCATTCGATTTGGAATATTCATGCTGTCATCTAATGAATAAAAGTAGGATGCTATTTGTTCTTTTGTAATCAAACGTTTGCCGCGAAAGGTAATATTTCGGAATTTTATCCCACTGTTTGCCAGTTCCATAACAAATTGATCAATCAAGTGCTTAAAATCAATGCTTGCCTTATAACTTATCGATTGAACTCTTTCCTCATATGTGTCTCCATGGCCTTTTAAATAAAACTCCATTTGTTCAAACGGAGACTCAATCGTAAAACGTTTACCTAATTCATTATCAATGTAATCATAAAAAGTTGTTTGTTTCATATTCTCTTCACCAAGCTCCGGCAAAACAGTGGCTACGTAGCTGTTAAAAAGTGGATTGGGTGAAAACAAGATAATATTGTCCGAACTTAAATTTTCACGGTATCGGTATAATAAATAAGCGACACGTTGAAGTGCTGCAGACGTTTTACCACTACCTGCTACACCTTGCACGATTAACAAGTCACTTTTTTCATTTCGTATGATTTGATTTTGCTCGCGCTGAATAGTAGCTACAATACTTTTCATTTGCGTATCAGCATTATTGCCTAATACCGCTTGTAATAAGTGATCACCAATTGTTAACCCTGTATCAAACATCCCTTTAATGTTGGCATCACGAATAATGTATTGGCGCTTGAGCGTTATTTCACCCTCAATTTCATCATCCACTGTTTCATATTTAGCCCGACCCGGTGGATAATCATAATACAAACTGGAGATGGGAGCCCTCCAATCATAAATTAAAAAATCTTCATCATTTTCATCCATTAAAGAAGAAATACCAATATAAATTGGCTCAGACTCATCGAACCCATCTTCTGAAAAATCGATTCTTCCGAAATAAGGCGAACTTTCTAAGCGCTCCAGTGTCTTTAATTGTTCACTTACCTGTCCATGGCTTCTTTCTCTCTCAGATAAAAATTCGGCTTGTTGCTTTATGCTTGCTTGTGTTTCGATAACATCATCTGGCTCATCTAGGTTAACCGTTACATCTTCCCAGAAGTTTTTTCTTATATCAATGACACGATCTTTAATTTGTCCAGCTCTTTCGCGGAGCTTTATCATTTTATTTTTAATTTCATTTACAACCATATGAACACGCTTTTGTTCGTCCGCCCACTCTTTATCGTTTGGATCCATTTACGCACACCCCCGCTGGATATCTACTAGAGGATATTAAAAAATGATGCATTTATCTGGTGATGAGATAGTCTGAATTATTATACGTACTAGCTTCATCCCTTACCCTCATTATATGAAACCATCCAAAAATCTGATATTTGACATAGCATTTATAGTTAGTTAGTATTATATTGGTTTTTTATACTTATTTAGGAAATATCATCGCTTTAATCTTTTTAAAATGATAACATTGAAAATTCCCCTTTTCAAGCACTCTATGACAAGGTTTTCCCTCTTAAATCAAAAGCTTCCGATAGTAATTGATACCCCTTTACCTTATCATGAAAATCATACAACATACTAGCAAGCATAAATTCGTTTGTATTATATTGTTTACTTAATGTTGTTATTTTATTTTTGATTGTTTGTGGAGAACCGATTAATACTTTCTTTCGGTTTTCTTTCATTATTTGACGATCGTTTTCTGTTAATTGATAATTGTTCGCTTGTTCTGGTGATAACATCCCACTTATTTTTTCCCCTTTTGCAATTTGTAAAAAATGAATATCAAAAGACATAGCAAGAAATTCTGCTTCTGCGTCTGTTTCACCACAAACGACAAAAAAGGCTACCAAATTATTTGGGCGCTCCTGTATAGCCGAACGTTGAAAGGTTTGCTGATAATTTTCAACGATACCTCCGCCATGATGACCACTAATAAACGGAGCAAACGCATAGGAAATGCCGTTTTGAGCTGCAAGTCCTGCACTACCGCCGCTAGAACCTAACAACCAAAGACTCGGCTTTGAGGATATGGCCGGCATTGCCTTTAGCCCTTTAAATCGATGGTTCGGATCGTTGGAGTCCGTCAGATAATAAATTAAATCACTGACTTGCTCCGGATAATTATCATAGGACAGCTGTTTATGCTCCTGTAACGCCATCGTAGCTAATGGCATCCCACCAGGGGCTCTGCCAACACCTAAATCAATTCTACCTGGATAAAGTGCTTCAAGAAGACGAAAATTTTCCGCAACCTTATACGCACTATAGTGGGGCAGCATGACACCGCCAGATCCAACACGAATGGTTGTTGTATTCGCTGCAATATGTGGAATAAACACCTCTGGACTTGAGTGACCTAATGTTTCAAGATGATGCTCTGAAATCCAAAATCGATGGTAACCTAAACGTTCAGCAATCTGCGCGAGCTTGACCGTGTTTTGTAATTCTTCCCCTGCATTCCCACCTTGGGGAATAACTGTTTGATCTAATATACTTAACCGAATCATACGCTTGATTCCTCCAATCCAATACGCACGTTACTATTCTAGTTTAATAAGTAATGAAAGCAATCATGCATACAAATAAGGGGTAATCGGATAATGTGTGGAATCTTTTTTCACTAAATTGGTAAACCAAATGTTTATATAAGTATGAAGATGTAGAGTGGAAAATTAGGGAGTAATGATACCAGTATGTTACTTTTACAGTTGAAAATGTTCTTTTTTATTTATTCTACTATAAAGCTAATACTGTTGATGAACTCTACCAACTCTATCAATCCTGTGTAACCGAAATACCCAAATAACTAAACAAGTCTATGAACAATTATAAATAGATATTTAACTCTTTTCTATATCCATAACAAATGCTTATACAGAATCTTTAAAACGACTGATTAAGACAAATAAATCATAGAATTAACACGATTGTTTATCTACTGGAATATAGGAACATAAAGAAATATCGTTGCGCCTCATAAGTATTTTATGAGGTGTTTTTTTGTTTATAGTAATTGGTAAATTAATCACATCCTAGTAATACTGTGTAATTATTTATCGAAGCTCTTTTATTAAAAATTTCATGTTAGACTGACAAACATGTCTGTTTTTGAAGGAGGTGAACAGAAGGCAATTCTAACGGAAAAATAAATGAAATGGAGGTAACATCTTTGAAAAAGTATAAGAAATCACATATTTTATTACTTATCGCAACACTACTCTTTCAAATGATTCCAATGAATACTATGGCTAATGAGTATGTGGAGCCACCAGTTGAGCCTTTAAATAACAAGGATACAGAAGAAAAAATAACTATTGGTGAATTAAAAGATAAACGAGAAAAAAATGTTAAGCACTTTATAAAATCAGATTATACGTATGAGGCAGTCGTTTATCCAGCTGCAGTTCACTATAAAGAAAATAATCAGTGGAAAAATATTGATAATTCCATAGTTGAACATACCAATGACCAAGGTCAAAAGGTTCTGGAAAATAAACAGAATCGTTTCCATGTACAATTTGCTAAGAATACGAATGCAAAGAACTTGGTTACTTTTAAAGAAGACGGTTATAAATTATCTTGGAACATGAAAGATCCCATTGAATCCAATGCAAAAGTCCTTAAGAAAGATTCAGAAAAAATAGATGCTTTATCTGAAAACGATAAAAAGCAACTTCTTACCGATATAACATCCAATGTAACCTATTATGATGTGTTACCAAATGTCGATCTTTCCTATGATATACAATCTGAAGGAATTAAAGAAGATATTATTTTGAAGGAGCCTATGGACAACCCTTCCTTTCAATTTGAATTAAAAAGTAACAATGTCATTCCAAAATTAGAAAATAACAATACAGTTATTTTTTACGATAAAGAAAACCCTTCAAAAGAAGTTTTCAAAATGGACACTCCATTTATGTATGATGATAAAGGAGAAGAAAGTAAAGCTATTGATGTCGATTTAGAGGAAACGAATCAAGGGAATCAAGGATATGAATTAACGATTACGCCAAATGATGACTGGATCAACAGTAGTGAACGTGTCTATCCTGTAACGGTGGATCCAACCCTGAGTACCTCTACAGACCCAACAAAAATCTATGACAATCATGTGTCCGAAAATTACCCCGATGAGAATTACAAATTATTTGATCGACTAAAAATTGGAGAAGGATCCAGTTCAGGTTATAACCGTACATTCCTGTCATTTGATTTACCATCTATTGATTCAGGAGACATTATTACAGGGGCATACTTATCTTTAAGGTTATATAACGATCAACCTAATACGGTTCAGGCGGATGTTCACAAAGTTACAGAGCCATGGGATACCGATACCATCACATGGTCGAACAAACCGGATTATGATAAGGATATTATTAAAGACTATCAATCTGTCAATGGTGAAGCAGGTGATCTATTTTTATGGGACATTACCAACATTGCCAAGGATTGGTATGTTTCAGATGAAAATAACGGTCTGATGATTAAAGCACATCAAGATAGTGACCCTTATACGGAATTTTTATCATCAGATACTTCTGAAGATATCTATCGTCCAGAAGTGACCATCCAATATGTGAATCACTCGGGTCTTGAAAATTACTGGACATATCACTCCCAAGATGTGGGGAGAGCTGGAACTGGGTATGTCAACGATGCCAATGGAAACCTTGTTTTTATTCATGAAGATGTAAGTATGGGTGGTAACCGAATGCCTGTTACCATCAATCACGTATTCAATAGTAATGATCGAAAAGAAGATCGAAATGAAGACAAAGGATACGGTCCAGGGTGGCGATTAAACTTAAACCAGAAGGTTGAACCGGAAACCATTGATGGGGAAGACTTTTATCGTTATATTGACGAGGATGGAACCGTTCATTACATGGAACATGACTCTGGTGACACCTATAAAGATGAATCTGGTTTAGATTTAACACTAACCGTTGATTCAGATTCCACAAACGAGCGTTATACGATTAAAGATAAAAAAGATAATGAATTAAACTTTACATCCTATGGTTATTTACGAAATATTACTGACTCCAACGGGAATAAAATAGAATTGTCTTATGATACCAATGTACTTGTGGGAGTCACAGACGGGGCTGGAAGAGAGTTTACTTTAAACACCGACTCAGACAACAAATTACAAAGTATTGTAGCCCCAAGTGGAAAAACAACCAGTTACCAATATGATGATAATGGACAACTAGAGTCGATTATCTATCCAGATAATGAACAGGTGACCTATGACTACGACACGTCGACAGGACACTTAAAAAAGATTACGAATATCGATGGATCCCAAATGAACTATCACTACTATGATGAAAGTCCATATCGTGTCAAAAAGGTTCAAGAAACACATGTGGATGGCGCCATCGGGAATGAATTATCCCTTGAATATGGATATAATACAACTATTTTCACGGATACCAAAGGTCGACAAAACATCTATCAATTTAATAATCAAGGAAACACGATAAGTGTCAAAAATGATGAGGGATACGCCCAATACTCAGAATTTATAGAAGATAATGATGAAGATAGGAATAAAAACAAACTTTCGAATGCGTCTAAACTTCAAAAAACGGTGATTAATTTCTTGAAAAATCATAATGTGGAAGAAGAAAGTGACTGGATAGCTGAAGGATGGCAAGACTCTACCGCTAATTTAAGTTTTACAACCGAAGAAAGTTATCACGGGAACCAAGCATTAAAGATAGAAAAAACAAATACCAGTGATCGCCATTACTATAGCCAAGCATTAGCGCTTGATAAAGGTGAGACTTACACCTTTTCTGGCCATGTCAAAACAAAAGGAATTTCCAATGAGAATAGAAAAGGCGCTGGATTATTTATTGGTTATCAAGAAAACAACGGGGATTGGAACTTTGAGTATAGTGCATTTAAAAAAGGTACCTCCGACTGGGAAAGGGAAGAAATTACCTTTACCTTACCGGAAGATGCGGCTTCAACGACCGTTTATGCAAGAGCTGCAGTCATTGAGGAAGCTGGAACAGCATACTTTGATGCGCTGCAAGTAGAGGAAGGTCCCATTGCTAATCGTTATAATCTTATTGAGAATCCCGACTTCCAATACGGAAGTGACACGCCAACCTTTTGGTCAAAAAATGATGCGATGAATACCTCTGATACCTTAGACGAACAGGAGGACAATCCGAAGACATTGGATGAGCATGTTTTCCAGATTCATGGGGAACCGGGAAAAAGAAAAACGTTGTATCAAACCGTCGATGTTTCCGGTGAAGAAGGAGATATCTTTGTCTTTGGTGGATGGTCGAAAGGAGACTCTGTTCCGACTGGATCCAAACGAAGATTTTCCATTGAACTCGGAATTAAAAAAGAGGATGATTCTTATCAGTGGGTAAGAAAAAAATTCAATGAGGATTCACAAGTGTGGCAATACCTTTCCGGGGGAGCCGTGGCTGAAGATGATTATAAAAGTATTAATGTGTATATCGAATATTATGAAAATGAAAATGATGCCTCTTTTGATGGGATTCAGTTATACAAAGAGGGCTTCGGTCAAAGCTACCAATACGATGAAGATGGAAATCTGGTTTCCACGAAAGAACTAGCGAAAGAGAATGCGACGTTTAAGTATAGTGAAGAAAATGATTTAACAACATCCATTGATCCAAAAGGGTCCAACTACGAGTATGACTATGACTCCGAGCATAATCTAGAAAAAGCAACGTCGTCTGAAAATGTGGTGAATAGCTTTGAATATGATTCACATGGAAATCCAACAACGGCGAAAGTTGGTGAAAATGGACTGTTTATCACTACCACCTCTGAATATACAGAAGATAGTGAAAACTATTTGGAATCCGTTCAAGATCCTTTAGGTAATGAAGTTGTCTATTCCTGGGATGAATTACAAGATGAACAAACGAGCGTGTTAGACCCTAAAGGTCAACAGACAACCTTTAAATATGATGATCGAAGTCGATTAACAGATGTATTCAAAGATGTGGATGGCGATACAGCAACCAACAGTTATTCTTATAAGGATGATCGGATCGAAAGCATCTGGCAAAACGGATTTACCTATTCCTTTGATTATGATGATTTTGGAAATCAAACTAAAACATTTGTAGGGACTCAAAAAATCCTAGAGCATCACTATGAAGTGTACAATAAGGATGGGGAAACGATTACAACTGGATTATTAGAGGAGACAGCGTACGAGAATGATCAAAAGGTTGGTTATGTGTACGATAACACCGATCGATTAACAGGTCTAACAGATGGCAGTAACACTTTATTTGAATATAATTATGATGCCTCAGGGAATCTTGGTTATTTGCAAGATCATGTGAATGAAACAAGTTATCGATATGAATACGATCTATCCAATCGTCTGGCTAGGATTTTGGAGGAAAATGGAGATCAAACACAGTATGTTTTTGATTCGAATGATAACTTGGTTATGTTGCGTGAAACCATATCAGGAAATTCTTATCAAACGGACTATCGTTATACCAATGATAATCGACTTCAAAACGTGACGTACCCTAGTACCAGTACCCTACACGAATCGTTAGAAATATTTCCATTATCAAATAATCTAACTGGTACCAAAGGAACGCATCCAGTTCGTGAAAATGCTGTTTTTGAAAAGGATGACTCGAATAAATACGCCTTTTCTCCGTATGAAGCAACCACGAATTTGGTTCCGGAAAATGTTTCCTTTGAAGATGACAAATCAGATTGGTCATTCTCTGACTGGAATGGTTCAACTGGAGAATGGAGAGTGGTTAACGATAGCGTAAACGGGTCGTCTAGTATTGAAAGTTATGATGCCGACGGGCTTAGTGATGGCAGTAAAACCAATGCTGTTGCTTATCAAGATTATCACCTATCTTCAGAGTTATCCAACGATACAGCATATACATTCAGTGCCTATGCTAAGAGAGTTGGAGATTCACAGCCAAAACTATCATTACAAGCAACAGATGCAAATGGGGATAGCCTATTATATGAAACAGTTACCAGAGACATTCCGAAGAATGAATGGACAAAAATTAGTCAAACGGTGACGGTTCCTTCAGGAACTACAAAAATCCGTTCCATAGTTCGTTCTGATGTTGCCGATTATGATGTCGTACGATTTGATGCAGTTCAATTGGAAAAAACCAATGTGGCATCTCCGTTTACTACAACATCATCATCAGATGCAGAGAATGTATATGACTTGAATATTGACAAATCATCGGGAACCATGAGTACATGGTTTAACACGCATGATATGGATACAACCCGGGTGATTATGTCTAATGCTAATGCGAGTAACGATAAATATCTAAATGTCTCCATGGGAACGGATAATAAAATTGCTGTTTCTGCTTTAACAAGTAATGGGGATTACCAACGAATCATTGACAATACCGATCCGGTAATAGAAAAAGACAAATGGTATTTTGTCTCATTAAAATGGGAAGAAATTAACGGTACACTCAACGTCACCCTGTTTATTAATGATCAACAATATACCGGTTCAACCGATGATTTTACGGATTTCTCCCATACAGAAACAGCCATTGGAAGTAATACGTTCGGAAATTATGCATTAAACGGGCAGATGGAACAATTCGCTTATTCGAATGAAGCATTGTCTAGCAGCACGATAGAAGCTATTTATGAAAAAGGAAGAGTAAATAACATTCATACGGTGTATGATTCCTTGGGACGTGCAACCACCCAATTAATCGATACCGGAAACGCACAACTCAAAAGTCATATGACGTATACACCAGGAGAAAGTGGCTCCACCACGAGCCAAATCCAAATGCTATGGAATCAAGGAAAAACCATAGATGGTGTGCGAGTTGGCGGAGACTTTGCTGGAGAATTTCACTTAAATGAAAACTCATCAGGAGAAAATGCAGGCGAAATCGCTGTTGATCATGGCAATGGAACGTTTAACCACCCGAATGGTACAGCATATAACGTTCAATCTGATAAATATGTGTATACAACCTTGGAAGGTGGAGGAAATGCGGATCGTTACCTGATGTTTATTGGTTCCGATTCAGAACGCTTTAACTACCCTTATGATTACTCGTCATCCAAATCGTTTATCGCCGTCACTTATCAAAATGGGATATGGTACTATGACGACAACAGCGGATTAGTAGAGTTTTCCCCAAGCACCGAAGATGTGATTGTTGGAAAAATCGTCGAGGGTGTCGATGGAATCTCAGAGCTGGAAATGTACACAAGTCCGCCAGAACGGGAAATAGAAGGAATATCTGTTGGGGGAATCTTCACTGGGGAATATCGACAGAATGAAAATTCATCAGGAGAAAATGCAGGAGAAATCGCTGTTGATGAAGGAAATGGCACTTATATTCATCCAAACGGACATGAATATAGTGTTCAACCTGATAAATATGTGTATACAACCTTAGAAGGTGGAGGAACTGCCGATCGTTATCTGATGTTTATCGGTTCCGATTTGACACGCTTTACCTTTCCGTATGACTATACATCATCTAAAGCATTTCTTGCAGTGACGTATCAGGATGGTTCCTGGTATTATGATGATAATGAAACCTTAGTCCCGTTCACACCGAACGAAGAAGATGCTATTGTAGCAAGGATCCAGGAAGGCACAGACGGCGTGGCAGAGCTGAAGTATTTTTCAAGAAAGCACAACTTGATTTCCTACACCTATGATGCCAATGGGAACATTGAAACGATTACAGAAGATGGAAAAACCATTACGTATCATTATAATGAATTAGACGAGTTAATCCGTGAAGATAATGAAAAATTAAATCATACGATTGTGTACGAGTACGATACTGGTGGGAATCTTCTTTCTAAAAAAGAATATGATTACACGACAAGTGACACTATTGATGACAGTACAGAAAAATCGAATATCGGTTACGAATACGATGATAACTGGAAAGATAAATTAACATCCTTTAATGGAGAACAAATTACGTATGATGAAATCGGAAATCCGTTATCTTACGACGGTTATGAATATACGTGGCAGTTAGGTGATCAACTGAAAGGAATCAGTGGTAACGGGATTGACACGTCTTATAAATACAACGATGATGGGATTCGTACAGAAAAGGAGGTAAATGGGGTCACGACAAAATATCACCTAAATGGTGATCTAGTAACTTACGAATCCGATGGAACCGATGAAATTTATTACACTTACAACGCCAATGGTAAACTTGTCAGTATGAACCTCAATGGGGAAGAATACTATTATATTCGAAATAACCAAGGGGACATTACTGGATTAATCGATCAATATGGTGAACAGGTCGTCTCTTACACTTACGACACTTGGGGACAAAATGTTGAAATCTCTGGTACCAAAGCAGATACGGTTGGTGAAAAGAATCCTTATCGATACAGAGGCTATCGTTATGACAGTGAAACAGGTTTGTATTATTTGAATGCTAGGTATTATAATCCTGAGTGGGGACGTTTCCTCAATGCGGATAGTTATGGTGGTAGCAACGGAGAACTACTTTCTCATAATGTTTTTGCCTATGCCAAAAACAATCCCGTTATGAACTATGATCCAAGTGGATATTTCTCTGAGAGGATTGAAGATGCATGGGATATATTAAAAGAACAGCATAAATCTGTCCGATCTGCTGCTAATTATTGGTCAATGGGATTGAGTGAGTCATTAATTACTGCGCGTAATAGTTCGATTAATTCATCTGATTATTGGATAGCTCAAGCAGATATACTAAGTAGTGCTGTACCTGGTGGAGGAATGATCGGTAGGACCACTAAAGCAGTTTCTAAGGGTAAGGATAAAGCTGGTATCATCTATAAAAGAACTGATGTAAAAACAGGAAAAGATTATATTGGTCAAACAAAAAGTCCTGAGAGATATTTAAAGAGACAAAAAGAACATGCTAGAAAAAATCCTAGTGCACGATATGAGTATGAAATAATAGGAAGAGAAGTACCAGGGAAGCCATTAGATATTTTAGAGCAAAGAAATATAAATAAATATGGCGGACTTGAAAAAAATGGAGGGTTATTAGAAAACAAACGCAATCAAATAAGTCCTAAATACTGGGATTACTTTAATATTAAATAAGGTGGGGATAGTAAATGGGTAAAAAAAAGCATGATGTCAAAGTAGGCGATGTCTTTTATATCAAAATAAATGGTGAAGACAAGTATAGTTATGGACAAGTTATAAGTTTAGGAGAAACATCAGAGTGTATTATTATTTTTGACATAACATCGAATAGCCATCCTGAAATCAATGATATAGTAAAAAATCCTATTTTATTCTTAGCACAAACTGTTACTGTGAAAATTGAAGATAACGAATGGGGTTATTTAGGAAATATAGATATACCAGACAATTTAACATTACCTGAATATATTAGTGATACCTTGGATGGAAAAGTAATTTTAAGCTACAAAGGCGAAATTTTAAGAAAGGCTACGAATGATGAAATAGAAACTTTAACAACGTTGAAATCATGCTCTCCTGCCATTGTAGAAGACGCAGTTAATTCTAAATATGGAAAAGAAGAGTGGTATCCTTATTTAGATAATTTACTGTATAAAAAATAGTTTTTTTAAATGGACTGACAATATTAGTTTTATGTCAGTCCATTTTTTTCATATTTTTTGTTAAAAAAGAACAGGGGGGAGTGACGAATAAACCTCTTGTTAATAATAGAATAGTGATAACCCTTGTAATCCCTACATGATTGTTTTATCAAATTAAAGAGTACGTACAACAACTGTAAATTATATGCCCTATTTAATGTAATGAACCTTCTGAAAATAATCACGATATCATCAGTTACCACCATTTCTTTTCTCCAAACACCTATCTTCGCTTTCTCCCTGCCTTTTAAATTTTTTCGCAACTTTGACGTACATAGAACGATTACTAGAGTGAGGACTACTCCACCTCGATTAACTCCTGAATGTCGATGTCTAATACTTTGCATACCGTTTCTAGTGTTGATAGATATACCCTGTCCACGTTGTCTGAACAAAGATGGCTGATTGTATTGGGACGAAGCCCTGTCATACGTGCCAATTCACGTTGTGAAAGGTCACGTTCTTTAAGTATTTCCTTGAGTTTAATTGATATTGGCATGGTAAATCCCTTCCTCTTTTCATGTTACTTTTACGATACACAATAAAATTGTATCGGTAAAGGGGTTGATTGTATCGCTAAAGCCGCATACAATAAATGTATATTAATTATAGCGGCTAAGCGTTACGTTAATCTGAATTAGCGTAACGGAGGGGGGAAATATCATGAAAGTTATCGGATATATTCGAGTATCTACACAAGGACAAGCAAGAGATGGATACAGCCTTGCTTACCAAGAAGATGAAATCAAGACTTACTGTCAGACTCATGGATACACGCTTTTACGCTTGTTTAAGGACGAGGGTATCAGTGGGGCTAAAGTGGATGAAGAAGCGTTAGAAGTGGACAGATTAGGCTTTCAGGAGATGTTGGAGTATCTCTCCCACCATGAGGTGGATTATGTTGTCACACTGAATACAAGCCGTTTATGGCGGTCAGACATTGTGAAAGTGTTAATTCATCGAGAATTTAAAAAGTATGAAGTAGACATTCGGAGTATTGAACAATCGCAATACAGTATTCATAAGAAAGACCCTAGCGACTTTTTAATCAATGGCTTAATGGAGTTATTAGACCAATATCAACGATTAGAAATCTCTTTAAAGCTAGGGAGAGGGAGAAACAAGAAAGCCCAACAGGGAGGCTATGCAGGAGGAAATATCGCATTAGGCTATAAAGTGGAGAAAGGTAGGAAAAGCCTTGTGATAGACCATAGACAAGCACAGACCGTACAACGAGTGTTTGATATAAAGGAACAATATCCTTCATGGTCATTAACCAAGATAGCTGAGAAACTGAATGAAGAAGGACATCGAACGAAACAAGGAAAGAAGTTTAGTAAGGTCCAGGTTAAAAGGATTTTAGATAGAAAAGCGTTTTATAGTGGTTTATACCGCTATGGAGAAATAACGGCAAATGGCAAACATCAAGCCATTTTATAACGATTAACAGATAGAGAATGGATAGGCTTTCGTACCCTTGCGAGTCTTAACAGACTAACGCTCGACCTAAGGTTGCCGACATTCTCTGTCTTGCTTTAATCGTTTAATTCTAATATAGGGGTGAGGTTTTCTGATGAAACGAGATAAGCATATTTATATAGGATTAGATTTACACAAGTTCCAACATACAGCGGTGATATTAGATTGTTGGTTTGAGAAGTTAGGAGAAAAGACCATTCAAAACAAACCAACTGCATTTCCTAGCTTACTAGAATATGTGAATAAATATCTAATAGAAGGTTTGACCCCTGTATTTGGATTAGAAGATGTGGGCGGTTACGGAAGGGACTTAGCGTTATATTTAATTGAACAAGGTTACATTGTAAAATTCGTTAATTCCTCTTTATCCAATGCAGAACGAAACAGCTATGCCATGACAGAAAAGAATGATAGTTGGGACGCTCAATGTGTCGCAGATGTTCTAATTCGTAAGCTACCTTATCTACCAGACACTGCACCATCGGATATACATTGGATAATCGCTCAACTAGTTGGTAGAAGAAATGCTTTAGTGAAAGCCCAAACCGCTTTGAAGAACCAACTCCATATCCAATTAAACTATCATTATCCAAGCTACAAGGATTTCTTTTCAGAAGTGGATGGCAAAACGGCATTAGCCTTTTGGGAAAGTTATCCTTCACCTTATCATTTGGAGGGGGCAACCGTAGAGGACTTACGTAAGTTCCTATTAGAAGCAAGTAAAAATGCTTGTTCAACTAAAAAAGCGGAACTGATATTATCCCTTGTTCAATCTGATGGAGAAGTAAAGCGAGAATATCAGACATCAAGAGATTTTATCATTCAAAGTATGGTTAGAGATATTCGCTTTAAGAAGCAGGAAATCAAAAAGGTAGATAAAGAATTAAAAGTAACTATTAAAACACTAGATATGCAGCTTGAAACTATGCCAGGTATTGATACGGTTACTTCATCCGCTTTAATTGCAGAGATTGGTGACATTCATCGGTTCACAAACTCTGATAAACTTGCAAAATATGCAGGGATAGCCCCTATCCGAATGGGTTCGGGCGGTAAGGAAACGATGAAGAAAACAAAACAAGGTAATCGTAAGTTATATGACACCTTTTACAACTTAGCTGTTCAACAAGTCCAAGTATGTAAAGGGAGTAAAATCCCTCGTAATCCTGTGTTCTATACTTACTATAATCAGAAGTTGAATGAAGGGAAATCCAAGTCACAAGCCCTTCTTTGCATTATGAGAAGATTAGTCAGAATAATCTATGTATGATGAAAAATAAAACGGCATATATCCTGCCTGAAATGCCTGAAGCGAAAGTAAGTTAATCAATTTGGGTGGTGGTTGAATAAACTGCCACTCTTTCATAAAGTATAATTTTAGATATTCCTAAGGGTAAGCACTGTCTTGGTTGGAGCAAAGAGGCTTCAAATCTGAAAAACAAACCTTTGGAAAGTTTGGGTATACTAAAAATGAACCTATCGGTAGGCAAACAAATGACGGTAAAGTAGGTTTTAGAATCGAGCATGATAGTAGGAGTGGAGCGCATATTAATGTTTGGGCTGGGAAAGAAAAAGGTCCGCATTTTGAATTTGATGCATCTGAGAAAGCCGTTAAAAAAATAAAAAAACGTTTTAGATAAAGGGGGTAATTTTATTGAGTAGTTATGATGAACTAGTAAAGGATCTAGTATTAAATGACCTAAATAAGTGTGTCAAAGTAATAAAAAATCCAGAAACTTATCTAAATTTAATAGAACAAAAATTTGAATTTAATGGTTCAAAAATAGATTGGTTGCAAACTAATAAGCACTATAGTAAAGAGTCGAATAATGAATCGTTACTTACTGATGCTAGTCTATTCATTACTGAACTAAAAGAAAAATACTTGAATAATAACGTTCGAGTAATGTATATAGGCGATAGTCTTACAGAGTTTGGGTATCAGTTCGAAATAAAGGATATAGAACAGATATTAGTCTATTTTTTAGACATTCCACAGCACCATTATTTCATACCTTTAGAAGGTGATTGGTGTCTTTGTATATCGTATGAAAACTATTTAGATTTTGGATTTAGTTTAAACAGGAATTAGGTTCAAGCGTCAGGTATAGGAGTAAATCAAAGAATATAAAAAGCAAAAAAACCTTGATTGGCTAGATGCCTTTCAAGGTTTTTTATATTTAAGAGCTTTATGGTTAAAAACAATATGACTTTAGAATCAAAAACTAATGATGGTTAGCAGAATTACGAGATAGGTAGTAGTGACATTTAAATATAACGGCCATACTTACTACTCGATTTATATTTACACACGAGAATAACAAAGCTCGTAGTGATAAATAAGTAAATAAACTTGTATCATAAGAAAATGAATAGAGCAATAAAAGGAAAAGCATTTGTTAGATAGACATTGAATAATGCTTAAGTGAAAATCATAACTCATGATGGTTGTACCATCAAGGCATTCTGTTTTAATACTTGGTTTGTGAAAATAATAAGATAAATAGGCGAGATGACATTTTACATGGCAGGGGTAGTTATGACATGGCATAGCTAACAAACTAACGAGAATGACAAAGCTCGTGGCGATAAATAATGGATAACGTGAAAGTGTGTGCTTTTGCTAACTTGGCTTAAAAATTTTGGGTTGTATTTTATCTATAGACGGTCGTATAATACTCGCTATTCGCTAAAAAGCGTTACATAAATTGTGATTAACGTAACGCTTAGACGCTATAATTAATATAAAACCATTGCATGTGGCTTTAGCGATACAATCAACCCCTTTACCGATACAAATTTATTGTGTATCGTAAAAGTAACATGAAGAAGGGGAAGGAAGGGAAATACCATGCCAATATCAATCAAACTTAAAGAAATCCTTAAAGAACGTGACCTTTCACAACGTGAATTGGCACGAATGACAGGGCTGCGACCAAATACAATCAGCCATCTTTGTTCAGACAATGTGGACAGGGTGTATCTATCAACATTAGAAACGGTATGCAAAGTGTTAGACATTGACATTCAGGAGTTAATCGAGGTGGAGTAGCCTCTTGCTCTAGTAATCGTTCTATGTACGTCAAAGTTGCGAAAAAATTTAAAAGGCAGGGAGAAAGCGAAGGTAAAGTATTTGAAGATTGATATGGTGGTAACTGATGATATTATGGTTATTTACTAAAATTGTAAACAATAAATAGGGTATACATTTTACAGTGAATGTAAGTACTAAATAATTTGCAAAAAAATCATATAGGGCTAATAAGGGCTACCTCTGCTTTCTCAATAAAAAACTTCTTATTCGACACTCCACCCACTATATAAAAAACCCTGAAAGAGTTTTGCCTCTTCCAGGGTCATAGTAGTTATTATTCATTTTTTAATATATTCTGTGCAGCTGTACTATTTGGCATTTTATCAACTATATCTTTAGCAATTTCCTTTGCCTCTTCTTTACTTATTAATTGTTCAGGAATATCGTGAAATAATAATAAATATTCTTTTAAACTTACATCTTCAGGGTGTAATTCTAATGCCCTTCTTGCATGAAATAATGCACTTGAGTATGCATCTGGTAAGTGACATAAAGCTGTACTTAATACTTCTGAGGCTAAGTAATGGTTTTCTGAGGTTTCTTCTTCATTAATTAAATAACATACAAATGAATAAGCCCCTATACTATCTTCATCAAAACCTAGCTCTAGAACTATTTGTTTTAAAAAATCTCTATCTTCTTTCGTAATAAATTCTTTAGCCGTTTTAAAGTCTCCAGACATTATTAACTGTTTAACTTTTTCGTTCATAGTTATTTCACCCACGCATTTGATATTCTATAAGAACCATCAGGTAGTATTTTGTATGTTGCCTGTACTAATTCTCCGTTTATTATCTTCATTTTAGAAGATACATTTTTATAAGGCATATCTGCACCATTTTTCATAACATCATTAATAATTGGTTTTATTTTGCCCCAACTCTTATCAGGTACAAGTTTATCCCATTGATGATTAGATTTTTTACTACCGTTAATAATATGGTCTATATCCTTTTCTTTTAATTTACCGAAAGCATCGTCTACTTTAGAAGATGGTAATAGCTTAACATTACCTTTACCCTTAGATTGAATGTATCCTTACGGTCAAGTATTCGTTTCACTTGTACTTTTGTAAAAGGTTTATTCATTTTGGTTGTATAGCCCTCTATATTCAGTTGGAGGGCGTATTGGGACATGACCATAAAGGGTGCTGTTCCTTTAATTCAAACAGCCTTTTAATGACTTTCGCTTGTTGTTCATCTACTACTAATTGCTTGTGTCTTTTTCTTGTGGTATAGCCATATGCCACTCTCCCACCTGCATAGCCACCTTTTTGAGCCTTTTGCTTTCTCCCTCTTCCTAGCTTTAAGGCGATTTCTAGGGGTTGGTATTGGTCTAATAACTCCATCATTCCATTAATAAGAAAGTCATTTGGATCATGGGAATAGATACTATAATTGGGCTGTTCAATCGAGTAAATATCAACATTCTGACGTTTCAATTCACGGTGAATAAGGACTTTGACCATATCAGATCGCCACAGGCGGGAGGTGTTTAAAACAACGATAGCTTTCACTTGTTGAACACGTATGTCACTTAACATGTCTTGTAGTCGTATTACGTTCAACAGAAAGCCCTTCCTGATCGACTTTAGCCCCACTAATACCTTCATCTATGTAGATGTTTACTAATTCGAGGTAGTGGCGGGTGCAGTATTGTTTTATTTCCTCCATTTGATAAGCAACACTATACCCTTCATTGACTTGCCCTTTGGTTGACACACGTGCATAACCAACCACTTTATCTTTCAATGGCATCCCCTCCGTTACATAAATTCTGATTAGCTCTAGGAGGCTTGCCAGTTCGTCCGCGGAAAGCGAGTGGTTTCTCTGACCCCCCTTCACTAATTTACATTCTTTGTGTCTTTTTTTGTGATTTTTGTGAGAATAACAATGTGATTCCCATTGTGTTTCAATAGGAGAGCACCATACAACGGAACCTGTTACACTATAATAATCCTCTTCTAACTTTGTTGGGTGGTAATTAATTCACGATAATAACCCTTTTCCTCCATTAATTCTTGATGGTTACCTTTTTCAATTAGCATTCCTTCATTAAAAACGAGAATGACATCTGCATTTCTAATCGTGTTCAAACGGTGAGCAATGACAAAAGTTGTTCGTGTTTCCATCAGTTTTTCAAATGCATCGATAATTTTGATTTCCGTTATCGTATCGATGCTGCTTGTTGCTTCATCCAAAATTAATAGCTTTGGATCCCTTAGGACTGCTCTAGCAATGGAGATAAGTTGCCGTTGTCCATGGCTAATGTCTTTTCCATTTGAATCAAGCATCGTTTCATACCCATTTGGCAGTTGCATAATAAATGCATGAGCATTGGCTGCTTTTGCCGCTTCAAAAACTTCCTCATCAGTAGCATGTAACCTTCCATAGCGAATGTTTTCCTTGATCGTTGTATCAAACATAAATGAGTCCTGAAGAACAATTCCCATTTCATTCCTTAAGCTTTCCCTAGAAAAGGAAGTAATGTCATGATGATCTATTTTTATATTGCCCTCATTCACATCATAAAATCTAGCTAAAAGTGAAATAACTGTTGTTTTTCCGGCACCTGTAGGACCTACGAGAGCAACTGTCTCTCCAGGATTAACATGAAAGGATACATCCTTCAGTATTTTCTCTTCTTCCTCATAGGAAAAAGTAACAGATTCAAAGGACACTTCCCCTTTCATCTCCTCCATATCATTCCTAGGTGTATCTTCCTTTTCCTCCTTTTCTTCATCAATGATGGAAAAAGCACGTTCTGCACCAGCGACAGCTGACAAAATCACATTATATTGATTGGCTAAATCGTTTAACGGCCTAGTGAACTGACGGGAGTAGGTAGTAAATGTGACAATAACTCCAATCGTTATCATGCCATTCAAAACAAATACGCTTCCAAGTCCAACAATAATAGCAAAGCTAAGATTATTTAAACTATTCATTAGCTTAGGGATAAATCCAGAGTACACTTGAGCCCAATAACTATCATGCTTCAGCGCTTTATTTTTTTCTTTAAAGGCGTCCATGACATGTGCTTCCTTTGCAAACAATTTGACCATTTTATGACCAGACATTGTTTCTTCAATATAACCATTCATCATTCCTAATTGATACTGTTGCTTTTTAAAATAAACACTCGTTCTGTTTGTAATCCATTTCATTCCCCAAAACATTAAAGGGACAATTAGAAGTGTGAGTAATGTTAACAGCGGACTTAACCAAACCATCATGATCATGGTACCGATTAAAGTTAACACACTCGTCGTAAACTGAATGACTGCTGTGTTTAATGTTCGACTTATATTTTCTACATCATTTGTTAATCGACTCATTAAATCACCGCTTTGCCTCTTCTGAAAAAACAAAAGGGGCAATGTTAAAAAATGAGAAAACAAATGATTTCGAATCGAAAAGATAGTATTTTGCGCCACTGAAATCATCCAATAATTCTGTAACCATACAGCAATGGACTGTAATAAAAAAATAACGAGAAGAACAATCATCATCCGTATTAAATAGGATGGATCGATATCAGCAATTAACTGGTCAACGGTTACTCCTAATAAATAAGGACCTAACAAGGATAAAGCAGAACTAATAAAGACCAAACTCAATACGATAAAAAACATTCTTTTATCCTCATCCATATACTTCCATATTCGATATAGAGTTCCGGAAAGATCTTGAACCCTCTGCTTCGGTTGCTTTCCCGCTTGATGTTTCGAGGAAGGGGAACGTGATCCACTATTAAGCTCTCGGTTTGCTGACATGATTAACCACTTCCTCACTGATTTGAGAATAATAGATTTGTTGATATAATTCATTGTTTTTTAACAGCTGTTGATGAGACCCTGCTCCGGCTACTCGTCCTTGCTGTAACAATAAAATCTTATCTGCATCGACTACTGAACTAATCTTTTGTGCAACAATTACTGTCGTACAAGATCTTCTATTTAATGCTTTCAACACACGAGATTCCGTATTGGCGTCAAGAGCACTCGTACTATCATCCAACAATAAAATTCTAGGATTTTTCACTAAGGCTCTTGCTATAGAAATCCTTTGTTTTTGTCCACCCGATAGATTAACCCCTCGCTGACCGACGACGGTTTCATAACCATCCGGTAAACTAGCAATAAACGAATGAATATTTGCATCTGTTGCGGCCTCGATAATCTCTTCCATTGTTGCTTCTTCATTTCCCCATGAAATATTTTCGCGAATTGTCCCGGAGAATATATGAAGCTCTTGAGGAACCAAAGCAATTTGATCACGAAACCAACCCTGTTGATCATTTACGTTCGTCTGGTCAATATAAATGGTTCCACTCGTAACCGGAAACAGACGTGGTATTAATTGTAGAAGTGTTGATTTTCCAGAACCAGTTTCACCAAGCACCCCCACGACCTGCCCGGGATCAGCTGTAAAGGTGATGTCTCTTAATGTATTGGCATTCGTATTAGGATAGGAAAAGTAAACGCTATCAAAACTTATCTTACCCTTCACATCTTTGCTTTCAGGTTTGCTGCTCTGAATCGGTTCATCCACATCACTTTGAAGTACCTCTGCTATCCTTGAAGCAGATGCAGTACCTCTAGAGAAATTCATAATAAGGAAAGAAAATACACCAAATGCTCCCAAGATTCTCGTTGCATAATTAAGAATGGCAACAATTTCTCCAGGTTGTGCTGTTCCTTGGCCAATTTCCTGATAACCAAACCAGAGAATAATGACGATGCTTCCATTCATTCCTAGCATTAATATTGGCATGGTGACTTCCATCAGTGATAACGACTTTTTAGTAATATCCATCAATGATCTGTTCGTTTGAAAAAAACGAGATTTTTCATGGCGAACCCGATAATACGCCTTTACCAAACGAATCCCGTGTAAATTTTCACGAATAGCACGATTTACCTCGTCTAACTTTGTTTGAACTGTTCTAAATAATGACATTCCTTTTGTCATAATCCAATACATGATAACCAATAGAACCGGTACAATCGCCACAAGAATTGTAGCTAGCTTCACATGAATAATGAAAGCCATTACAATTCCAAATATAATAAATAAAGGAGCACGTAGAGCAATTCTCATCAGCATAAATAATAATCCTTGAATTTGTGTTATATCTCCAGTCATGCGTGTAATTAATGACGGTGTAGAGAACCGTTGCATTTGCAAAGCTGAAAAGGATTGAATATGCTCGAATAAATTGTGACGAACATCATATCCGACCCCTTGACTAACCTCGGCTGCAAAAAACGAACTAACAATTCCTGCAATAAATGCCACTACAGTCAACAATAATAAAACAGATCCCCACATCATGACGGTTTGCATGTCTCTTTGAACAACACCCTCATCAATAATAACGGCCATTACTAATGGCTGTACTAGTTCCACAATTAACTCGGTTACCATAAGAGCCAAGGCTATACTCATTGCTTTCTTATATTTCCGTGCATATTGATAAAGTAGTTTCATATGTTTTCCTCCGAATTGTCGATAATCCAATTATAAAGGATATGAGTAGATTATTAATACTATTATGAATTTTCTTTCTGATTGATCCAAAAACACGAACGTTCGCGTCAAAAAATCTGACAAACATTAAGATTTATAGTAAATTTTTTGTAAAAACTATAGCTAATTTTGACGAAATATTGCATAATAGAAATTGGAAATTTTATACTTTCATCATAAATTAGCTGGGGCGAGTGAAAGTATATGTAAAACAAGGCTTTCGCCATGAAGACAAGACTTTGCGATAAGCCAAGTTTTTCTAAAAAAAGAGAGGGTTAAGGGGGATAACAGAATGAAAAAGATTTTATCTATTGTTTTAACTGCAATCGCGGTACTATTTATTGCAGGCTGTAATGGCGGAGACGAAGGTAATCCAGACGAACTTATCATGGGTTTTGTTCCTTCACAAGATTCTGACACCATAACCGATACAGCACAGCCATTAGCAGATAAACTGGGGGAAGAACTAGGTAAAGAAGTAGAAGCAAGGACAATGACAAGCTATACTGCGCTCGTAGAAGCAATGGGAACCAACGAAGTTCATATTGGTTTTATCCCTGCCTTTGGATATGTTTTAGCAAACCAAGAACATGGTGTAGAAGTTATTTTAAAATCTGAGCGCTATGGAAGTGGTACCTATGTTGCTCAATACCTTGTACGTGCTGACTCAGGTATTGAATCATTAGCAGACATGGAAGGTACAACTTGGGCTTATGGTGATCCTACTTCAACTAGTGGATACTTGTTCCCAGCCGCTCAAATCATGGACGAGTTTGGTGTAGACAATCCGGAAGCTGATTTCTTTGGTGACTCGGTTCAAACTGGTGGACATGATAACTCTGCGATCGCTGTCTATAACGGCGAAGCTGATGTCGCTACAACATTTGACGATGTAAGAACTGGTCTGGAAGAAGAATATCCAGATATTATGGACGTATTAAAAGTTGTAGGATATACAGAAGAAATTCCTAACGATACAATTTCTGTAACAAAAGAATTGGATGATGAGCTTGTTCAAGACATTAAAGACACATTCTTAGCATTTAATGAGGATGAAGAAATGATTCAAATTATGAATGAAGTTTATAATTGGGATGCAATCATCGAAGCTGAGGACAGTGAATATGATGTTGTTCGAAGCACTTATGAGAAATTCGGAGATTCCATTTCCTTAGATTAATAAAAAAGAAGAATTATATATTTTAATGCTACAGGAGAGAAGCTGGCTTCTCTCCTGTTTTACGATTTATAGAATTAGACTTCTAGCTATGGAGGGAAATCATGATTGAATTTAAAAACTTGTCCCTAACCTATCCAAATGGAACAAAAGGGCTTAAAAATATAAATATCAAAATTAATGAAGGGGAATTTGTCGTTATTGTTGGTTTATCAGGTGCCGGTAAATCCACCTTTATCCGTAGCATTAACAGACTAGTAACACCGACAGAAGGTGACCTACTCGTTGATGGTGAAAATATTTTAAAACACAACGGCAAGTCACTGCGTGAGTTAAGAAAAAAAGTCGGAATGATTTTCCAAAACTATAACCTTGTTAAACGCTCCACTGTTCTCAAAAATGTTATTTCAGGTCGATTAGGCTATACTGGAACACTTAAAAGCATATTAAATATGTACTCCAAAGAAGATATGAACATGGCATACGAAAATTTAAAACGTGTCAACATTGAGGAAAAGCTGTATAGCCGTGCAGATGAATTAAGTGGTGGTCAGCAGCAACGGGTTAGCATTGCTCGAGTATTAACGCAAAAGCCTAATGTTATTCTTGCGGACGAGCCAGTAGCAAGCCTAGATCCCCCGACATCTCATCAGGTGATGACATACTTAAGACAAATCAATAAAGAAGATAAAATTACTACGATTGTTAATCTTCACTTTATTGATATGGCAATGGAATATGCAGATCGAATTATTGGTATGAGAGCTGGAGAAGTCGTATACGATGGTCCAGTATCCGAGGTCACCGAAAAAACATTTGAAGAAATTTATGGTCGTTCCATCCGTGAAGAAGATATGCGGGGAGGAGCTGCAGATGACGAATAATAGTAGAAAGTTTATCCCTACTAGTCTTTATCCTGCAAAAACTAAACGAATCATTACGGTTTCTTTAATCTTTGTCATTGGATTTTACTTAGTTAGCTCGATTACAACCGAATCTTTCATTATTAATTTTATTTTAAAAGCATCGAATATTACGGATTTAATTGCTCGATTCTTCCCACCTGATTGGGGTTATGTGAGTAATGTTTGGGGAAAGTTGTTTGAAACGATTCATATGGCAATTATTGCAACGACTATAGCTACACTGGTTAGCATTCCATTCACTTTATTAACAGCACAAAACATTACAACAAATAAAGTTCTGTACAATTTTATGCGATTTCTTTTAAATATTATACGAACAATTCCAGATATCATTTTAGCCGTTGTTTTTGTTGGCTTATTCGGGATTGGAATGTTTTCTGGGATTATCGCGTTAATCATTTTTTCCATTGGTATTTTAGTTAAGTTAATGAGTGAAATCATCGAGGCAATTGACATGAATCCTTCAGAAGCCATTAAGGCCTCTGGCGGAAACACCATTCAAACCATTTGGTATGCTGTCGTTCCACAAGTGCTGCCACAATTTATTTCATTTAGTCTATACGTATTTGAAATTAACATAAGAGCTTCTGTTGTGTTAGGACTAGTTGGAGCAGGTGGAATAGGACAATTAATAAACAAAGAAATTAACTTTCTAAATTATCCAGCAGTATCAACCATCGTTCTCATTATTTTCGCTGTTGTTGTTGTCATTGATTATATTAGCGGGAAATTAAGGGAGGGAATTCTGTAATGACTAACCAAATACCTCCTAAACCAAAAAAGCAATCTACATTCGTGAAAAGAATGCTTATCGCAATAGTGCTTATCGCGATATACACTTGGACCATTGCCAGTGCTCAAGCTAGAATTGATTGGGGCAAAATTTTCAGCATTCGCACCGTTGAAAACTTTGATCGAATCATTCCTAAATTTTTTGATCCTGCCTTTGCCGAAACTGGTACCATCATGGAAAAAATGATTGAAACGATTTTCATCGCTTATACAGGATCATTAGCGGCAGCGGTGATCGCTGTCCCAATCGCATTCTTATGTGCATCAAACATTGTACGAAATAAATTTTTAAACAATGTTGGCCTATGGATTCTAGGTGCTGTTCGTGCATTTCCAGAGATCATACTAGCTATTATTTTTGTTGCAGCAGTCGGACCTAATCCTTTTGCCGGTGTACTCGCGATTGCTATTGGTTCAACAGGGATGCTTGGAAAACTCTATTCTGAGGTTATTGAAGGCATTGATATGCATGTAGTTGAGGCTCTAGAAGCTAGCGGGGCCAACAAAACCCAAATATTCTTTTACGGTATTATGCCACAGGTCCTACCGGAATTTTTATCATACGCCATTTATCGTTTTGAAATAGATGTGCGTGCATCTTCTGTCCTCGGTATTGTTGGCGCAGGTGGTATTGGTACACTAATTACCTTTGCTTACTTGAACCGTAACTGGGAAGAAGTCGGAATGATACTATTAGCAATCATTGTCGTTGTAACAATCATCGACCAAATTTCCGGATACATCAGAAGACGCCTTGTTTAAAAATTTGTTTGACCACTTCACACAATAGGAAGTGGTCTTTTTTATGTTTAGTAAAAGGGGTCTGACCCCTTTTGGATGATTTTACCAATCGGCAAATCACTTCCTTAATATTTAATATTCGTTTAACATATTTATTTAGATAGACGAAATAATTTGAAAGAAGTGATTAGTATCAAAAAAGAAACCACGAAACAAAACCTTTGGATTATGTGGTTTGCTAACTTTTTTATTGCGGGAAGTATTACGATGGTCCTCCCGTTTTTATCTCTATATATCGAAACGCTTGGAAACTTTTCTGATAAATATGTACAAAACTGGTCGGGAATAACCTTTGGTGTTACATTCGTTGCAGCTTTTATCTTTTCTCCAATATGGGGAAAGCTCGGAGATCGTTATGGTAGGAAGCACATCCTTATTATTTCCGCCTGTGGATTAGGTTTATCAGTATTCTTAATGGGTTTTGTAACTTCGGTATGGCAATTATTTACCTTACGTTTGTTTATGGGAGTATTCACTGGTTTTATTTCCATTTCACAGGCACTTATCTCCACACAAACGCCAAAGCACATGGCAGGGAGAGTGTTAGGAACCCTTCAAACTGGAACGGTAACAGGTACCTTAATGGGACCCCTTCTTGGCGGTGTTATGGCTGATGCATTAGGATATGCAACTTCCTTTAAATGGCTCTCTGTTATTCTATTTATAACTGCAATTTTAGTATTTATAGGAATTCACGAATATACGTTACCAGCAGAAAGTCATGAAAAGACAGCTTATTCGAGCAAGGAAGTGCTTTTCCATATTGTGAAAAATCCGATGCTTTTCATGGTGATGCTTGTATCCATGTTTATCCAAATAGCCCATTTTAGCATTCAACCCATTTTATCTTTATACGTTGCAGAATTACATGGACCAGTGAACGTAGCCTTGTTTTCAGGAATTGCTTTTTCTGCAGCTGGGTTAGGAAATTTGTTAATGACCAAAAAATGGGGAGACATAGGAGATAAATTTGGTTATATAAAAGTATTAATTGCGCTACTTTTTATGGCTGCTCTATTTTACTTTCCTGGAGCATTCGTCACAAATATTTGGCAGCTTGTCATACTTCGGTTTTTACTAGGAGCTGCAATTGGCGGTATTATCCCTGTTCGAATCGCTTATATTCGTCAAGAAGCTCCGGTTGCAATGCAAGGAGAGGTACTTGGCTATAATACAAGTATCCGTTTTTTTGGTAATATCATTGGTCCAGTCATGGGTGGTGCTCTTGCTGGTTACTTTGGTTTTGCCTCCGTTTTTTTCGTGACCAGTATACTATTGTTGATGTGTTCGATTGCCTTATTAGGTGCTAGACTACGACAATCAAAATCAGCTTGTGACCACTCTATGGTGAAGCATTAGGTTTTCCCTTTTTGCTTCACCATTTTTCTTATGTTCGTGGCTAGCCAAGTTTATTTATCGACTAGATGATTCATCTACTTTCCATAATTGTTCTAAGGTAATAACTAGCGCTGTTCCAATCAGAAGACCATTACTTGCTAGATTTTGTACGACTGCAGGTAGTTCCGAAAAAACCTCTACCGGTAAGAACATCGTACTAATCCCAAACAAATAAGAAACACCGACAATGGTTACTTTTCTTGAATCAAGTGGTTCGATTGTCACATTATTAATGGCTAGTCCCACTAATTGAACAAAGGTTGCCATTAACGTAGCGTTGGCAATTGGTGCTGGAATCGTTGAAATAAACGACACGATTGGCGGAAAGAAAGCTATACCAATTAACACTAACGACGCATAGATAAAAGGCATTTTACGCTTTTGTCCAGTTAATTTGATAAATCCCGCTGGTGTTGCCAAAGGTACATTTGCAAGTGCCGAAAACATACCTGTTAAACCGTGATTAATCCCTGAAAATATGCTCCCTCGATTTATTTGTTGTTGATTGTATCGAGGTTTGTCATAAATGGACTGACTAACAGCTACGACAGATGCAACAAGGTTCGATAATAAAACGATAGATGTAACAAATGCAATAGGAATAATGCTAATATCAAATTGTGGCATACCAAATGCAAACCATTCTGGAAACGAAACGATGGGTACAGTTGCGTCACTTTTTGCCCCATCTTTAACTAAAACAAAAGAGATCCAACCTACCATTATTCCAATTAACACACCATAATTTCGTAGCCAGCCCTTAGCAAAAATGGAAAGCCCAAGCACAATAATGAAAGTCATAAATGCAAGTAGACTATCTATCAACTGAATAGATTCAGAGCCTTGTTGTAAGCCGAGCATCCCTTTTAAGAAAATACCACTTAATTGTACGGTTAATAAAAAGAAAAATGTTCCAGTTACAAGTGGAGTAAAGACAGGTAAAATTTTCTGAGCTAACTTAAAAACACCAAATATAAATAAAAAAATACCTGTAAGTATCATAATTGCTTCTAAAACTTGCAGCGTTTCTTTAAGAGTCTCACCTCTCTGGGAGCTTGTTAGTGCCATTACTGAAAAAATGCTAATCCATATGCCAGCAGGTCCTTCCATAATAGGCAACCGATGTCCAAATAATCCCTGTAGCACAGAAGCAATTCCGATAATAAAGAAAGAGCGCTGCATAAGGCCACTAATTTCTATAAGACTCATATCAAATATCGCACCGATGACAATTGGCAATGCTACTGAACTTGCCAACATAAATACAAACCATTGTGCTGTTTCCATTGTAGTAGTTGTCCACTTTACTTGTTGACCTTCCATCAAACCTCTCCTAATAGACCCAATAGTACTTTCCTTTTATAGAACATCCTTCAGTATAGATTAAAAATTCAATCCATGCTTATTTTAAACAAGCCAGTTGATTAAAACAACTCATTATGAAATTGTTATTCATTTGTTTTCAAATACTTATGACATTTTTGCGATGTTGTGTCAGAATAACACAGTTAAATCCATAAAAAGTAGGGGTACTAATCATTATCGATTTGCACCCCTACTTTGTTTATTATTTTATTAACCAAACAAACTTCTAAACTCTGCTAATAAATTTTCAAAAAAGTCCATAACCGTCTGCCAGAATCCTGTGTTTCCTGTAACCTCTTCTATTGTATTTCTTAAATCATTAGCAAGGTCTTCTAGCTGACTCGCCACATTACCAAAATCAATATTAATTGCTCTCATTTTTTCAAAGAGATTGGTGAGTAACTCCCGATCTTCGGGACTAAGCTCAATATTAAGCTTATCCAGCTGTTCTTGAACAATTTTCTCTATCTCTTCTTTCGTTGCTGGATTTTGCTCTGAAATCGCCTTTTTAATTTCCGTTAATAACTCACTTACCTTCTCTTGATCCATCCCTGCTTTTTCAGCTAAATCCGTCGCTATACCTAGCTCTTCATTTGCTATCTCCATACGATCCTTGTCCAATGATTCCCCGTCAACATTAAAGGCTTTGTAAATACCAGTTAATGCAGAATGACCACTAACTTTCACTGGTGAAGCTACCTCTATCAATGCGTCTTCTACCCCCGCAGTTAGCAATGCATTAGCGTACATTTCATTGGTTACTTCTGTTATATTATCTGAATTAACGATGTTTACTACAAGACCGTGACCTGGATCCTTCCTCGTGATCTTTGCCGAGGAATACATGTTGGCGCTTGGGTCTCCACCAATATAATTAACTAAATCTTCAGCAGTCACTGTGTACTCCTGAACCATTGATGGATCGTCTACACCCAAAAGCCTCCTTACATCTTCTTTCTGCGCTTCGGATAACGCTTCACCATAAACAACTCTAGGTAACCCATATTTCTCATTTATTCCTTCATTATTGTTACTACCGACACTCGCTAACGCAGAAACTGAAAAACTAACGAAACCTACCATTAAAAGAACCATTACGAAAAGCAGTTTTTTATAGGTCATAGATTTTTCCCCTTTTTCTTCAATTCTTACACTTATATTATCCGTATATTTTCAATTTATGGGAAGTGAAATTTTGACTAGTTATTACAGTGTCCAGCGTTAATTTTCTTCTACTAAAAAAGCATCATTTCATACATCCACTCATATGCTTCTACATAGAAATGGACAAACTTAATGACTGAAGGAGTGCATCTTTTTGAACAAAAAACAACTGGACTGGTCTTCGTTTATACTTTCCATTTCCTTCATTTTAGCCATGTGTCTTATTATCTTTCTATATCCTAAGCAAACAGATATATGGTTACAAAATGTCCACGACCATTTAATGAACCAAGTAGGCATTCTTTATTTATGGGCAGGTTTTTCATCCTTGCTTTTTTTATTGTGGGTTGCTTTTAGCAAGTATGGCAAAATTAAACTCGGACCCAAACATGCCAAACCTACGTTTTCTACCTTTAGTTGGATCGCACTTGTTTTTTGCGCGGGAATTGGTGCGGGAGTGATATACTGGGGAACCATTGAATGGGCTTTCTACTATATGGAGCCCCCTTTTTCATTAGCCCAAGGATCGATTGAAGCAATTGAATGGAGTGCCGCTTACGGGATGTTTCATACTGGTCCTACTGCATGGGCAATTTACTGTTTACCAGCAATACCGATTGCTTACATTTATCATGTAAAAGGGAAGCCAGTACTCAAGATTAGTGAAGCTTGTCGTCCTATTTTAAAGCATCATAGTGATGGAGTAATTGGAAAAATCATTGATTTAGCTTTTATTATTGGGTTATTAGGTTCTTCTGGTACAACATTAGGTATAAGTATCCCAATGATTGCTGCTGGCGTACATAAGCTAACAGGATTAGAGCACACCTATACACTAGACATCCTTATTCTTTTTGTATGTACCCTCCTATTTTCGATTAGTGTTTATTCCGGTTTAGAAAAAGGAATTAAAAAGTTAAGTGATATCAATATTTATTTGGCTATTTCTTTACTTCTCTTTGTCTTTCTTGCCGGTCCAACTATATTTATTCTGGAGATGTCCACCAACAGCATCGGATTAGTCAGCACCAATCTGCTTCGATTAAACACATGGATTGATCCAATTGGCCAATCCGGTTTTCCAGAGAAGTGGACATTATTCTTTTGGGCTTGGTGGATTGTCTATGCACCTTTTATCGGCTTGTTCATTGCCAAAATTTCGCGTGGGAGAACAATCAAGCAAGTAATTTTAGGTACAATTGGATTCGGAACGGTTGGCTGCTGGTTATTCTTTACGATTTTAGGCAATTTCAGTCTCTACAAGCAATTAAATGGGTCACTGCCTGTGGTTGAGCTACTAGCAATCAACGGAGCGCCTGAAACGATCGTCACTATTTTAAGTACACTACCACTAGGAGAGCTAGCTGTTCTTTTATTCACATTGCTTTCCATCGTTTTTCTTTCAACAACCTTTGACACTTCATCGTATATGTTAGCCGCCGTCACGCAGAAAAATGTACATGGGGACCCAATCCGCTGGAACCGACTGTTTTGGGCTTTTGCCTTAGCACTTCCTCCTGCTGCACTCATGTTTATTGGTGGGTTAAATGCATTGCAAACCGTCACATTAATTGTTGCATTACCATCTGTTTTCATTATTGGGCTACTTGTGTTCTCTTTTCTGAAGCTAATGGAGAGTGAGAATCCTAGATAATAGAAAGGGATCAGCTCTTGAGGAAAAATCACACCAAATAGGGGGTACAAATCGCATAACGATTCATACCCCTATTTTTAACACGGTGTAATCCATAACGTCCGGATGTCCGAAAAGGTTGAAAATCACTTCCGCTTTGCAATAACATCCATCTCAATACTTACCCCTTTAGTTAGTCGACTTACCTCCACACAAGCTCGTGCAGGATATGGTTCTTGTAAAAAAGTAGCGTACACCTCATTAATTTTTGCAAAATCATCCATGTTCGTAATATAAATCGTAAACTTTGCTACATCAGAAAAGCTCAAATCTGCCGTTGATAAAATTGCTTGAAGGTTTTGCATTACTTGTTTCGTTTGTGCTTCAATCCCTTCTACAACCTCACCTGTTTGCGGATTAATTGGGATTTGTCCAGAAACAAATACTAAATCACCAAGATCAATCGCTTGCGAGTATGGTCCAATTGCTTGTGGTGCATCGTTTGTATGAATTGCTTTTACCATGCGTTACACCCTTTCTATTTGTATGTTTATTTGAAATTTTACCATAGACACTAGATTAGAACCATATTGCTGTTTTACCGTAACCTTTACAAATAACTTCATAAAGATGTAAATGCGTTGTCAATTGCTTTTTTTTTAAAAAAACACATTTTATTTTTACAATTTAATTAATAATAATATTAACTATAATAGCTATAAAGTAAATATATTTACACTGATTAATTATTATGTTAATTTTATTCATGAACGGAAATGGACGCGTTAACAATTCATTAGAATTAAGGATGATGATAATATGCAACTGGAAATAGATAAATCTTCACTAAGTGTGTACGAAGCACTAGCCAGCGAGGTTCGTTTAAAAATCGTTCAATTACTCTCTAAAAATAAAATGAATATTAAGGAATTGTCTAAGGAGCTTGAAATAAGCAGTCCAATTGTGACCAAGCACATTAAAAAATTGGAAGATGCTGGTATTATTCGAACGGAAAAAGTACCAGGTAAGTCTGGAATTCAGAAGATTTCCATATTAAAAGTCGATCATATCGAAATTAATTTCCCCAAAAAAATCTATCATTCTTTTGCTACTTATGAAACGTCTGTACCAGTTGGACATTATACAGATATAGAAGTATTGCCGACATGTGGAATTGCTTCCGACAAAGATTTTCTGGGACCAGTGGATGACCCTAAAATCTTTATGGTTCCAACTAGAGTTGATGCCAAAATATTATGGTTTACACAAGGGTATGTTGAATATAAAATACCCAACTTTTTAAAAAGTGAAGAAAGTATACAACAGTTTGATATTAGTTTAGAAGTTTCTTCGGAATTTCCATTTTCAAATGAAGTCTGGCCATCTGATATCACATTTTCTTTAAATGGCATTGAATTAGGGACCTGGATAAGCCCAGGAGATTTTGCCGATACTAGAGGAAAGTACACACCAGATTGGTGGCCACATAACGTCAATCAATACGGATTGTTAAAGACTATCCGAATTACCAGTCATGGAACCTATATTGATGGTGATCCATTGTCAAATGTTACGATTGACGATTTGGATGTAAACTGTGCAAGCTGGACATTTAGAACAGAAGTAAAAGAAGATGCAAAGCATGTTGGAGGGGCAACCATTTTCGGAAGGAAGTTTGGGAACCACGATCAAGACATTAACTTTAAAATATATTATATATAAAAGGGTTGTTCAAAGAGTCACCAAATGATAAACGGCGAATCTCATCGTTGGCTTGTTTTTATTCGTCGACTTTTTGAACACGCACCATAAGACATTTTTAGTGATGAGATTTTTTTATAAATTCTCATCTTTTTTATTTTGAATACTAGTCTATAAGTCAATCCCGTCCATCCAGTTGTAATAGAACTGCCTGATTTGGTATCTTCAATATAACGAAAGAAAGGGATGATGTACATGATACAAACATTTTATTTACGTACGACAAAACGGGATGAGATGATTGATATTACATTCGAATTACAACAGTGGATTCGAGACAATCACATCGAGGATGGTATCCTAGTCGTTTCCTCACTACACACAACTGCTGGCATAACGGTTAATGAAAATGCCGATCCAGATGTCAAAACGGACATGTTGATGCGATTGGATGAGGTTTACCCATGGGATCACCCGAAAGACAGACATATGGAGGGAAATACTGCCTCCCACCTAAAGGTAAGTACAGTCGGACATGCACAAACATTGATCATTTCTGGCGGGGATATCGTCCTAGGTACGTGGCAAGGCGTATATTTTTGTGAATTTGATGGACCACGTCAACGAAAATATGTAGCAAAAGTGATGGAAGGATAGGTAGTCTAACCTGTACTTAAAGACTATAGAAAAAGTGGGAATAAAGCTTCTACTATTTTATCTCCCACTTTTACATCAAACTTATTTCACGTAGTTTTTCAACTGATTAGTCACTCGAACAAGGTCATCATGGATAACAAATTCAAAAAGCGCATCCATTTCTGTCGCATCCCGATTAATGATAGCTCCTGGAATATTACATTCCATCATCGCAAAACTTGGCAAAAGATTAAACGGACTTACCAATAAGGATGTCCCCATTACAAGTATAAAATCACTTTGTTGAATAACGGATTCAGCGTTTCCATGTTCGGTAATCGGATCTCCAAACAAGACAATATCCGGTTTTAATATATCTTCACAAGCCTTTTGATTACAAACAGGAATTTTCTCCTGCATCACATAGTCTAAAGAATAAGAAGCTCCACATCTTGGACAACTTGCCGTATTTAAGTTCCCGTGATATTCAATAATTGATTTGCTGCCTGCAGCACGGTGTAGTCCATCTACATTTTGTGTAACAATATGAACTTTTTTATGATTTTTCTCTAACTGTTTTAAAAATAAATGAACATTATTTGGTTCAAAGTTTTTCAAAAGCTTTAGCCTGAAAATATCTTTATACTTATTCCAAAAGTCTTCCGGGTCATGGAAGAAATACTCACGAGACATATAATATTCCCTTGATTTGCCCTCTTTCCAATAACCGTTTGTTGAGCGAAAGTCTGGAATGCCGCTTGCTGTTGAAACACCAGCACCGGTTAAGCAAGTAATTGTTTCTGCTTGATTTAGCTTATCCGCAAGTGCTTTTATTAGCTGCATATAAAAAATCCCCCTTATTTTTAGACTATTATAGTCAACATACGGCTTCTACAAACCACAGGCAAATGAAAAGTGAATGCAAATTGTTTGCAATGTTTAGATCCTCTGCTGAAATTTTACACTTTGCTGGTGCAACAAAAACCCACCTCAAAACAGAGATGGGAATAAATGCTTAAAATGGATAAGGAATATCTTCTGCTTTAAGCTGATTAAGAATCAATAATCCTGTACAGCGTTCACGCAATTTAAATGCGTGATTTAAGCTTTCTTTAACTAATTCATCTGACATTTCAAGCTCTTCTGGTGTAGTTGGTCCACCTACTAATTGAAGTAACCCTTTTAATGTTTCTGAATCAGGTAGTTCATTTACCCATTGAAGAATCTGGGATCGATGCTCCTCCAATCGTTTTGCAATGGCTGTATCACGTTTCTTCGTTTCATCAAAGATTGTTGGTAATTTTTTTCGGTATAAATCTGCGATAATAGTAGTCGTTACACCAACCTTTGCTCCGTGCAGCAACTGATGGGCATCCTTTTCTGATTAAAATTGTTTATTCTACCACTTGCCTATTACCATGGGCATCTTTTAAAAGCCCTAAGCACTCATGACCAAAACTGATTTAACCGGCTTTTGATTCAGTTGACGAGAAAAAATCCAGGTAAAACTGCATCATAACTGTTATTAACGCGTTCATCCGCTTTACGATACGTTATTCACAAAGGACTTACATTATCTGTCACTATACCTCCACTGATTACAAAATTGCCGGGAGACAGTCATCCCCCGACAATTAATCTATTATTCAGCAATAGAAAGTACAACTACTGACTTTGGTGGTAATTCAACATTCAACGCATTTCCATTAGCTTCAAAGCCATTAAATGCAGCAGGTTTAACATTTTCAGGCTCTTCAAAAGTATTCATTGCATTCATTTCTGTAGCTGTAATGATTCTACCAGAAACATTAGTAAGATCTGCTCCGCGTAATTGTAAATCAAGTGTTGCGCTATTATCTTTGTCCATGTTACATAGAGAGATATTAATTTTACCATCCTTCTTAGAAGCAGAACCATTTACTTGCGGGAATGAAGTGTCTCCATGCTTTACTTCTCCTACCTCTAGATCAAGTGCAACTCTTTCTGCATCTTGGTGAACTTTGTACATTTCAAAGACATGATACGTTGGAGTTAAAATCATTTTTTCATTTTCCGTTAAGACCATTGATTGAATGACGTTTACTGTTTGGGCAATGTTCGCCATACGGACACGATCATTGTGGTTATTAAAGATATTTAACGTAGCACCCGCAACTAGTGCATCACGAATTGTGTTTTGTTGGTATAAGAAGCCAGGGTTTGTTCCAGGCTCTACATCATACCATGCGCCCCACTCATCAACGATCATTGCAATCCGTTTTTCAGGATCGTATTTATCCATAATTGTACTGTGCTTCTCAATTAGTTCCTCAATGTACAATGTCTTTTGCATCGTAATATTCCACTCATCTTCAGTGAAATCAGTCGCAGAACCTTTGTTCCAGAAACCACCTGGATGTACATAATAGTGCAAACTTAATCCATCCATAAAGCGAGCCGCTTCACGCATTAGTACTTCTGTCCAATTATAGTCATCTACGTTAGCTCCACCAGCAATTTTGAAAATTTTATTATCACCATAGTTACGGACATAGGTTTGGAAACGACGATATAGATCTGCATAGTATTGAGGTCTCATGTTACCACCACAACCCCAGTTTTCGTTCCCTACACCAAAATATTTCAATTTCCAAGGTTCCTCGCGTCCATTCTCTTGGCGCCAGTTAGCCATTGGCGACTCACCATTAAATGTCATGTATTCAACCCACTCAGACATTTCTTGGACCGTACCACTACCAACGTTACCGTTAATATATGGCTCTGCCCCTAACATATCACATAGCATCATGAATTCATGTGTACCAAAATGGTTGTTTTCAATAACGCCACCCCAGTGCGTATTTACCATACGTTTACGATTTTCACGAGGTCCTACTCCGTCTTTCCAGTGATACTCATCAGCGAAACACCCACCTGGCCAACGAAGAAGCGGTATATCAATATTTTTCAATGCTTCTACAACATCATTACGGATTCCGTTTGTATTTGGTATATCGGAGTCTTCTCCAACCCAAAATCCTTCATAAATACATCTTCCTAAGTGCTCAGCAAAGTGACCATAAATATTTTTATTAATTGTCCCTTGCTTTACATCTGCATTTACTACAACTTTATTTGCCATGATTATTCCTCCTATATTATGGATTAAAAATTAACAAAGCTTTATATAAACCGCTTACAACACTCTTCCAAAAAATAGTCAACCCACAAAGTTGAACGTACATGAATGCCAAAATCATTAAGTTATAAAATATTTGTACGTATATTAAGATTAAAAAAATTCAAACTATTTGTCAAGTTTAATTTACTTCTTCGTTAACAATTCTCAGTCCATAAACGGCTCCAGCCGCTTTTCCTTCTTCGGATTGGAATGTAACTGTTACTTTATCCTTATTCTTTGTCAATTCTCTCGGTATTTCATAGCCAACATCAAACAGTTCGCCCGGCTGATTTAAGTTCAATTTTTGATTTGCTATAACCGTGCCATCGACAAGAACATCAAAATCCCTTTTATACATTTTTCCGTCCACATGTAAATCATGGTCGCTACCGAAGTAAGTAACAACTAAATACATCGTTTTTTCTGGTTGAACAGCCATATCATAGCTAAAAAACCCTTCCCCACGACTATCGCGCCAACCACTATGAACAAGGTTTAAATATCCCGATGTAGAATTTTTCGTTTGAATATGATGATCAACTTCTGGTTGCTGTTCATTCGGATTGACTTCATCTACTGTAATTCTTCTTCTTCTAACTTCCAGTTCCTTTTCAGTATCTTTAAAGTTTTGATAGTCATCCGGACTCATAATATTCCAATATAACGTATAACGTTGGTGGTGCAACTGATAAAACGGAATTAGCGTAACCTTCACATTCCCCGGTTGTCCAATCGCTTCTGTTTCAAAAGTCAATGGTGTACTTTCCACTTTTTTAACCCACTTATTCGGATCATTCTCACTCGTCACAAGAACCGGAACATCGATTAACGGGTGATTATTTAACGCTTGATGATCATCTAAAATATCTGTTTCTGGAAAGTTTTCTTTTCCAAGTGCACCAGCCAAAACAATCGGCCCATACATGAGTGCTTGTTTTCGAGCATCTTCCTTAGATTTATAGATATGAAAATTCATCGGTATTTGAGCTTCCAAAACGTCTCCCGTTTGCCACTCATTCGTAACAGCTAAATAACCATTTTTCACTTCAGACGTCATATTCTGACCGTTGAACGTAACATCAACCTCTCGATCTACCCAATAAGGCACTCGAATATGGAGTGTCAAACTTTCCCCATGCGCTTCCTTAAACGTTAATTTAGTAGTTTCCTCTTCCGGAAAAGATGTTTCCTGTGTAATCGTAACTCGCTTATCCTGTAAGCTTATTTCCGAGGCAATAAACAGATTGACATACAAGTTATCATGATCATGATAATAAATACTTCTAGGATATCTCGCAGGGTTTTCCATTCCTGTCCCTGTACAGCACCAAAACGAATTATCAGGAGAACAATACACCTTAAAATGTCCAGGCTGAGTAGAAACAAAATAGGTTTTCATACCAGAGTCTGGGTCTTGTGATGCAAGAATATGGTTGTACAATGCTTTCTCATAATAGTCCATATAAACAGAATCATGTGACCAATTAAATAAATGCTCGGTAAGCTTTAGCATGTTATACGTGTTACAAGTCTCGGTTGTTAAAATTCCTAATTCTTCCGCATTTTCTGGACCAAAATGTTCTCTAATACTATTGCCACCGATGACATAAGATCGATAGTTTGTGACTTGGTTCCAGAAAAACTCAGCGATATCTTTATATTGTTGTTCTCCAGTAATTTCATAGAGCTTTGCAGCACCAATCACTTTTGGTATTTGCGTATTTGCGTGCTTTCCTTCCAGGTTATCCTCACCCTCGGACAAAGGACCTAAGATTGCGTGATGACAAAAACGCTTTGCAAGCGTAAGATAATCCTCATTCTTTGTAATCAAATAAAGATCTGCCATCGCTTCATTCATACCACCATGCTCACAAATTAGCATCCGTTGAAATTGTTCCTCAGTAAGGTTATCCAGCCCCTTCTTCGCCCAATCTGCAAGTTTAATAACAACCTGTAATGCTTTTTCATTGCCAGTATAATTGTACACATCAATTAGACCTGCATAAATTTTATGAATACTATACCAAGGAACCCAAGAGCCTCCTAGACTGAAGTTTCCAACCTCAAAATCGCCAGAGAAAACGTTGTCAAAACAGTTCCTTGGAAACCCACTCACATATCCATCATTATCAAAGCTCTGTATATGCTCCAACTCATCAATTGCATATTCAAGCTTATGTTTTAATAAAGCGCTGTCAGAAACAGATACCATTACAGCAGCCGCCGATAACCAGTGTCCAATCGAATGCCCGGCTATTGCTGTTGATTCCCACCCACCATAGCGTGATTTCTTCGGTGTTTGATCCGCTGTTTCATAACATGGTGCGGTTAGCCGATCAACGTCTAAGTAGAGTAAATATTCTTTCCCTTTTTCTTGTGATTCTTTAAAGATCCCGTTCCTAAGCGTTACACTTTCCATGCTAAACCCTCCGCTTCTTCTAATTTCAGATTAAATCTTAACTTACTAAACCCTTTTAGCAATGTATATCTATATCATTGTCTTTTCCCATGAATACGTAAGTTTCTACCATCTTTCCTGTCCCAACTTGACAACACAATAGCTTTGATCTCAAAGTTGCTACCATATTTCTCTCAAGTTGTATGGACGAGTCCTTAACTCTATTATGCATGGTTTCTTTGTAACTGTGAATTCCAAATTCATTAGAAAACCAATCTTTTTTTAGGTAGATTCAAAATAAAGGGGTCTGACCCCCTATGTTGTAGACAATTACGGGAGTCAGACCTTTGTAAGACAGCTATTCGCTATAGTATTTTTTGATTCCTTCACAGTTATATTACCTACCTACTGAAATTTAACCTTTTAACCCCGTCATGGTTATACCTTCAATAAACTGTTTTTGTGCAAAGAAAAATGCTATCACTGTTGGTACTAACGCAATTACTGAGCCGGCCATTATTAATCCCCACTCTGAAGTGTAATACCCTCTAAATGAAGCCAGGACTAATTGTAAAGTGAAATTCTCAGGTGAATTCAAATAAATTAACGGTCCCATAAAGTCATTGTAGCCAGCTAATAAACCTAAAATCCCCTGAGTCACTAAAGCTGGGCGCCCCAATGGAACGATAATTTTGAGAAATATACCAAAATAACTCAGCCCATCTATTTTAGCTGCATCAATTAAGTCAGTAGGGATAGTCATAAAAAACTGCCTTAAAAAGAAAACAGCAATCGGGACACCAAACATGGCTGGGATCATTAATGGTTTAAATGTATCTAACCAGCCAAGATCTCTAAATACGATAAACTGTGGTACCATTGTTACAATTCCGGGAAGCATCATTGTAGCTATTAAACAAAAGAAAATCTTGTCTCTCCCCGGATAGTTCAACTTAGCAAAACCAAATGCTGCTAACGCTGCTGCAAATAGACCTACTGCTGTTGCCGGTATTATTATAATTAACGTATTAACAAAACCTCTGATAATATCAGATTCTGTAAATACACGAATATAATTTTCCCAAATAATTTCTTCAGGAATAAACTGAGGCGGTAGTTTGAAAATTGCGCCTGGTGGTTTTAGAGATGTTGAGAGCATCCAGAAAAAAGGTACGCACATGACGAGAGCCCCGATAATCAAAAATATATAAGAAAAAAGTTTTTTGATTAATGCTAATTTCTGTTTACTTTGATGCCATGCTGTTCTGTTATTTGCAGACATGTTTCCTCCCCCTTTAGTAATGAACCCATTTTTTACCGACTTTAAAGTTAATAATGGTAATAATGAGAATGATTATTCCAAGCACCCAAGCCATTGCAGAGGCATATCCCATTTCCATATATCTAAACGCATTCAGGAATAAATAGTACACTACTGTAGTTGTGGAATAATTTGGTCCGCCTTCTGTCATAATCATAAAACGCTGGAAATCTTGTAAAGCTGTAATCGTAGAAGTTATTAATATAAAAAACGTAGTTGGTGAAATAGACGGAAGTGTAATATGTCTGAATTTTTGCCAAGCATTCGCACCATCGATATCAGCTGCTTCATACAAAGCAGGGTTTACTGATTGTAATGCAGCCAAATAAAGAATCATATTTAAACCAAGACCGCCCCATACACCTTGTATAATCATAGCAGGCATTGCCCAAGTTTCACTACTTAACCAGGGGGGGCCTGTTATACCAACTGACTCTAAAAAAATATTTAACAACCCATAATCAGAGTTAAAAATCCATCTCCAAAGTAAAGTAATAGCTACTACTGAACAAACTGTTGGTAGAAAAAATGCTGTTCTAAATAATGAAATTCCTTTTATTTTTTGGTTCAAACCAATAGCGATTAGTAGGGAAGCTGCCATCCCTAAAGGTATTCCTACTGCAGCATACAGTGTGTTAAAAATAGTTTTCCAAAAAAGTTCATCCTCAAAAAATAATCGATGATAGTTTTCTAACCCAGTAAATTGAGCTGGATTATATAAATCAAATTGAGTAAAACTTATATATACTGAAAATAGCATAGGAATTAAAGCAAATAGAATAAATCCTAATATTGGTGGTGCAATAAACAAGTAACCCCAGATGTACTCTTTCTTTATTTTTCTTTTTTTCTTCACAGCTACTTTTTCTGCTTCAATAGAAGTATTTCTAGCGATTTCAGAGGACATTTTTTTCAACTCCTTTAGTTAATCTAAATAAGGGGACAGGATAGCCCCCTTATTTACTCCTAACTCTTACTCAAACAACTCCGGATTACCTTCCTTTAGTAACCTGTCAACTTCTGGTTTTATTTCGTTTATTAATTCCTCGGCAGATTTTTCGCCATTCCATAATTCTGGTAGTTTTTGATTCAAATGGTCTAGCCACTTATTGTTCGGAGTTAATGTCCAAGGACCTGGACGCTGAGTTTCTGCAGCCATGATAAATACTTCTGCATGCTCTGGTTTTTTATCACTCTGTAAAAACACCTCTTCATCTGCTACATCTTTATATGTCGGAATTGCAAATCCTAATTCTGTTTGAATTCTTTGTCCCTCTTCACCAGAAAGGTACTCTATTAATTTAAATGCTTCATCTGGATAATTCGTATTCTTATTAATAGCATAACCTACAGACCCAGACCATCCAGAAGGCTCTCCTGTCTTACCAGCCGGGTATGGCGCAACATCCCAATCAAAATCAAGCTGGCGATAAGTAGGAACGATCCATCTTCCATTGAAAGCCATTGCAATTTTACCTGTTTCAAACATTTGGTCCGCATTCATTGCATCTAAAGATTTAGTATCAGGTGCAACTTTGTACTCATTGGTTAAATCAGCAACATATTGTAAAGCCTCAACTGCCTGGGGTTCATTTAAAATAAATTCTGTCTTATCCTCATTTAACAAATCTCCACCATTAGACCATAAAAAACCTTCCCACCATAGTGGTCCGACTCCATATTGTTCCGGCTTTCCATCTCCATTTTCATCAACTGTTAATTTCTGAGCTAGCTCTAAAAATTCATCGAATGACATTGGCTTTTCCGGACTAGGGTATGGTAAACCCATTTCATCGAAAATATCTTTATTATAGAAAAGAACAGATGGTCCAACATCTTTAGGAAGTGCGTACAAATCACCTGTACCAAGAGCCCTATCATTCCACTTGTATCGGTTTAAAGCTGAATCCCAAAATGCATCTGTGTTTATATCACTGTTATCCACATAGTCCTGAATGTTTAAAAACTGTCCTGCACTTACCCATCTGCCAAAGTCACCATCACTTGTAAAAATAACATCCGGTGCTGTTCCACCAGCTAACATTGTATTCATTTTTCCAGCATAGTCTTGAGGGATGTGTACAATATTTACTTCCATATCGGGATTGTCTTCCTCAAAATTAGCGATTAATTGTTCAAATACTTCTACTTCATCTGGTAATCCCCATGTAGAAATACTTAGCTCAAGTTTTCCATCGTCATTTACTCCACTTTCCTCTACTCCACCAGATTGACCATTACTGTTACTGTTGCTAGCACCACCAAAAGCAGAACAACCTGCAGCGATTGCAATTACAATCGTTAAGACAACAAAAGTCGACCATTTCCTGTTAATTTTAAACATTTAACCCCTCCTAAAATAAAACGCTTTCATTATTCAGCAAAAACTAAACACCTTGAAAAGTGTTTTGATGAATAAAATGGTTAATCAAATTATTAAATTGTTCGAATGATTTGCGCGCGCCATTAAAACTCGTACGTACATAACTTAGTGATTATTATATTTGTTAAACAAATAGTTGTCAATAATCTAATTCCTGTTTTTTCTAATTTTTATAAATTTTTATATCCATTATAAATATACACTTTTGTTAATTATAACCGATAATTATATCGACTTCGTTAATTTTTTGGTTCATATTAACTATAAAATAAGACTTTCATGTTTATAAAAGTAATCCATAAAAATAGGAGTCACTCTTAACAGAATGACTCCAAATAAATTTAAATTATTTAATATGAGATATTGTTTTGATTATTTTTAGCTAAATGATTATAAGCAGTTAAAGTAGAACCTATTAAAAAACCACTAATTAAACTTCCCGAACAGATTAATAGCAGCATCGGAAACATTAAAAAAAGCAATACTAATAAGATAACACCAATTCCCATTAATAGCGTTTTTATTGGTTGACATATAGCTAAATGAAAAGCATATTTGAAATACTGTAAAAAGGTTAAGTTGAAGTGCACATAGACAGGAAAAATGTGAATTAATACACCAATGAAGATATAAAAAGCAACAAATAGTATGATTAAAAATAGATGACCTAACCAATTAGACAGTGAAGATAGTAACTGAATATCAATATATAAAAATAAACCAATTAATAAAAGACTAAATCCGATTCCATTCGCTTCTAAAAATCCTTTTTTATAATATTTCCAAAAGTTTAAAAATACATTAAAATCTTCTTCCCCTCTATACCATTTTCGGTGAATCGAAAACATTGCTGCTGTAGCTGGCATTAAGCCCAAAACTAGTAAACCTAGTAACGAAAACATTACCCATAATAGATTAAGGTATGCAAAACGAGTGATCCATTCAGCTACCTTCATTATTTTACTATAAACATTGCTATTATCCACGATAATCTATCCTTTATATTTTTTATCAAAGTTTTAACCCTGCACCGGAAGGAGATGAGGGGATCTCACTAGTCGCTGGATTGTCGGAAAAAAACCTCAGTTATTTAATAATTTGCATAAAACTCCAAAATTTTTGTTGCCATGAAACACTACAAGTAAAGGTGATAATCTAAAAAAACAGAAATATCCCTAACTTATTAGGGATATTTCATACTACAAGGATTAGAACCTTTCTTTAGCAACCATAAGTTATTCGCTCATTTTCTCATCCAACTGCCAAAAGATTCTCATACAAATCCACATCATCCCTACACTTATAACACTTATTGAAAAGAAAGGAATGAGGCCTGGATAACCCAGTGAATAATATGCGACCGTAAAAATTAATAAACCACAATAGAAGGTGTAATGAAGTTTTGTTAAACCGATAATGATTGCATTTTTTATATGCTGAAACCAGTGAGCTTGGTAGTGTGCCAGCAACGGAAATACCCATATCACGATTAGTGAATAGAAAAATAGGAGTAGATAGAAGGCGAAAGGGATAATAATCATGATTTCTCCTTCTGATGCTGCAATCAGTCGGTAATTCAAGTAAAGGACTAAACCAACAAGAGTTAGTATCCAACCAATTAAATTAGCCACTTTAAACTCTTGTCGGTAAATTTGCTTAAATGTCATCCACGACTTTACTTCATTCTCTCCATTGATCCATTTCCGAGATAGACCAAGAGCTGCAACTGTTGCCGGAAACACGCCACCAACCAATAAACCAATCAATGAATAGCCTATCCATAGTAGGTTTAATGCTGCTAATCGTGTAATCCATTTCAGAATGGAATCAAGTGTTGTTACTACCCCTTTACCGTTCATGCTGCTAACACCCCAATGCTATACAGTGCTTCTATTTTACCCTTTAACCCCACCAACTGTAAGACCTGAAATGAAGTAACGTTGGAAGAAGATAAAGAGAATAATGATTGGTACGATTGTCATAACAGAACCAGCAATCAACACGTCGTAGTTATTACCATACGGTGTTAACAAGGTAGCTAAACCTATTGGCAATGTAAACATATCATTGGAACGTAATACGATTAACGGCCATAGGAAGTTGTTCCAGCTATTTAAACCTTGTAAAATTGCCATTGCTGCTAATGATGGTGTCATTAATGGTAGCATAATTTTGAAAAAGATGCCATACTCTGTCGAACCATCAATTCTTGCAGCATCCATTAATTCTTTCGGTAGTCCTAAAGCAAACTGTCTAAAGAAGAATACCGCAATTGGCGCAACAATAGCAGGAAGTACTACAGCAGTGTAGGTATTAATTAACTGCATGCTAATCATTAGTTGGTAAAGCGGTAGCATTAAAATTTCAAATGGAACCATTAAAATGAATAGTACTAATACAAAGAAGAAGTTACTTCCTTTAAAATCATATACAGCTAATGCATAACCAACCATAGATGAAAAGAATAGGGACAATACGATTGTTAATGCTGAAATTGCTAAACTGTTTCCGTACCAAGTCCAATAATCACCTGCTTGAGTAAAAATATAAGTGTAGTTATCTAGATTTAACATGCTCGGATCAAAGGTTAGACTTATTCCGTTACGCATCAACTCTGATGATGGCCTAAAGGACGAAAGCAATAGGTTAAGGATTGGAAACAGAGCGATAAAACAAATAATCACAAAGCTTAAATTTGCTATCCAAACTAATGCTGGATTGTTTTTGTTCGTATCCATTATTCATCACCCCTCTTGAATGCACCGGTTAGAAATAGCTGAATAATACTAATTACAAAAATAATTAACATTAACACAACGCCAATTGCTGCACCGAATCCCATATCGTTTTGTTGGATACCTTGTTGATAAATATAACCAACCATTGTTAAACCAATATTACCTGGTGAACCAGCTTCCCAGAACACGAAGCTTTCTTCAAACATTCTAAAACCGTTAATGATAGAAATTGTAACAACGAAGATCGTTACCGGCTTCAGGAACGGTAGCGTTACATAGAAAAACTTTTGAACTCTCCCAGCTCCATCAATGTCTGCTGCTTCATACAGTTCTTTTGGAACGTTTTGTAGCGCAGCCAGGAAGTACAAAATATTAACCCCCATCCAACGCCATGAACAAAGAATAACCATTAAAAACATACCCGACCAAGCATTATATCTCCACTCAACAGACTCCATACCTAGCCAGTTCATAATTTGGTTTGCCACTGCAGTATCTGTTTCCCCGAACATTAAACGGAAAACCATACCGGCAACAATTGTTGAAGCTAATGCTGGCATAAATAAGGAAGCCCTGAAAAATGTTCTACCTTTTACAAACTTAGAATCTAATAGAACACTCAAAATAATAGGAATAATTGTTAAAATTGTTACGGTCAATATTACATATATGGTTGTATTGGAAAGCGCTTTATAAAATGTTGGATTAAAAATCCTTTCATAGTTAGAAAGTCCAATAAACTCAACTTGCCCTGGTAGAACGCTTTGGAAACTCATGATAATTCCACGAATAGCTGGATAAAAAGTAAATATGATAAATGAAAGAACAAACGGCGAAACAAAGATATATGGCACAACTTTTTTCGAGTTGATTATCTCTAGGAACTTATTTGGTCTTTTTTCTGCTGCCAAGTTCGTGTTTGTACTTTTACTTGTTTCCATCACCTAAACCCCTCCTTATCTTATTTGGTACACTTAAGAACAGGAGGATCCTGCTCTTAAGGTTTGTACCGATGATGCAATATGACTTAAGCTTTTTTCAAACGAATAACGTTCCAAGAAGTCTTTGGAAGTCTAGCTTCTAAAATACCATCTTGTAAAGTTGACTCACTCTTTGTATGCGGTGCTACCGCTTGACTTTCAGCAGTATTAACAGCCTTTAAGTCATCATTTTCAAGGATAATGTGCTCAGCTAATTGATAGCCTTCGAAGCTTCGAACATCACTTGTTACTGTAATGCCTTCTTCTAAGTTCTTGTTAACCATAAAAATTGTTACTTCGTCGTTTTCTTCGTTATATACAGCTGCACTATCAATATAAGGTACATCTGTAAAATCTTTACTATCATATTTCGGAGATGAAAGGATTGGTTTCAAGGAAACACCTCTACCAAACACAGATGCGTGCATGTAAGGATAAAAGATTGTCTGCTTCCAAGAGCGTCCATTATTCTCAGTCATAATTGGTGCAATAACATTTACCAATTGTGCAAGACACGCCATTTTTACTCGGTCAGCATGTTGTAAGAATGTGATAAGCATACTTCCAACTAGTAATGCATCTTCAAAGTTATAATGATCTTCTAACTGAGGAGGCGCAATTGTCCAAGGCTCAATCTGCTTATCATGATCAGTAGAGTGATACCATACATTCCACTCATCAAAGCTTAAGTTAATCGTCTTTTTACTGCGATGCTTCGCTTTAATATAATCACAAGTAGATCTAACAGTGTGAATAAAGTGATCCATATCCATGTTCTTTGCTAAATAGTTAGCAGGATCGTTGGAATGGTTTCCATAATATTGGTGCAGTGAAATATAATCTACTTGTTCATAAGCAACATCAAGTGTTGTAGCTTCATATTCTGGGAATGTTGGCATCCCTGTGTTTGAACTACCACAAGCAACTAACTCAATGGATGGATCTACTAATTTCATTGCTTTTCCTGTTTCTTGAGCGATTCTTCCGTATTCATATGCTGTCTTATGGCCAACCTGCCATGGACCATCCATTTCGTTTCCAAGACACCAAGTTTTAATGTTATGCGGCTGCTCATAACCATGTGATTTTCTTAAATCACTCCAATACGTGCCACCTGGATGGTTTGTATATTCAAGTAAGTTTCTAGCAGCGTCGATGCCTCTAGTTCCTAGATTAACTGCCATCATCACGTCTGCATTAACCTTTTTCGCCCAATCTGCAAATTCATTCGTACCAACTTGGTTTGTTTCAATTGTACGCCAAGCTAGTTCTAGGCGACGAGGGCGATCTTCCTTAGGTCCAACACCATCTTCCCAATTATATGCAGAAACCATGTTACCACCTGGATACCTTACAATTGGTACTTGCAATTCTTTTACTAATTCAATAACATCTTTTCTAAACCCTTGCTCATCTGCTTGCGGATGGTCTGGTTCGTATATTCCTCCATACACCGCACGACCCAGATGTTCGATAAACGATCCATAAATTCTTTCATCTACCTTAGCAATCTCATAATTTTTGTCTAGTATCATTTTAGCCTTCAATTGATCTGCCATTCGTACATTCACTCCCTATAAATTAAATACATTTAACTTAAAAGAAATCCATTTATATATAAATCTATATATAATCCACACTTATACATGAATACGCTTTCAAATCGTACAAAAATATAAAAGTTATCGCTGATTTTTTAAACATTAAATAACTTCTATATCCGTATCCGCTTTCAACGTACGAACATTTATTAGTTAACCAAACGCATTCGAAAAATCGTACGTATAAGTGTTGTTAATTTGATTATATATAAGTCTCTTATATATTTCAACATGTTTTTAGCAAATTACTCAAGAAACTTATTACCATTTACGTTTTCACGCTCATTTTAGCATGGAATCCTATTATTATCTTACAATATTGGTAGGTTGTGGTTAATCTCCGAAACTAGCATGATCCTTATTTTACAGTTTCTTCTACATTCAATAACTAGATTTTTCGACAAAATCTCTATTTTTATAAATTAAACAACTTATACCTACAACTTTTTAACCTTGTACGTACTACATAATTTCAAGTTTATAGTTGATTTCTCTTAATATTACTTTTCAATAGTTTTATACAGCTGTAGCGTTTACCAGCCTATATCAAACGTCGCAGCCTGCTTTTCTGTATCTGTAGTAACTTCACTAACTCTTAAAAATGCCCCATCTTGTTTAATGTATTTATGTGGGTGTTTATAAGAAATAAACGACGTTCCTCCCACTCCACTTAATCCATTAATTTTTTTAAAGGTTGCCTCTTGCTTAAATTCTTCTGAACCATCAAGCTTCTCTAAGCGCAAAACAAAGTTATAAGCTTTTAAATAATAATTGGGATAAGCAATAGATTCAAACGATACCGCATCTGAATCTGCTAAACCTTCAACTAGTTTCCATTGTGAATGTTCATAAGGATCAAAAGGATAAGACTCTAATTTAGCAAACCCATCCTCACTGGTTACATAATAATCCGGGTTTTGAAAAGACTTTATACGATTCCACTTCGGTTTTTTCCCCCAATATTGAATAAGATTGTCCAGTTCATGCTGATCAATCTCAACAACAGATGCATGTTTTGCATTCAGAGGAGCATTATAATTTCTCCTGTTTAACGGTAACCAAGTCGCTTCGCTTAGATCATCAGTTTCCCATACGTAGAACTTCCCATTTGAAGGATAATAATTATCTCCGTACAAATACCATTTATCGATATCATTACTTTTTACTATTAAAGGTGCTTCAAACTGAGGATCACCAATCGTTTTTAAATATAAATTGGAATCAAAGCTTCGTGGTTTTAAAGATTCAGACTTTGCAATTTTCACTCGCTTTCCTTCATAAGGAGGTTCATTTGCATCACGTTCATCCTTATAATATAAATAATGGACATCATCATGGGATACGATTGATGCATCAATAACATTGTACCCTGGATCAAAATAAACTTCTGGTTTACTTACATTCATAAAATCTGACGTATAATTTACATAGATACGATTACGATCGGTGTTTCCGGACCAAATGATTCCATACTGTTCAAACTTAGTGTCATAAAAAACTTCCGGTGCCCAAGCATGCATTGCTGAATCGTTCATTCTTAACAATCTTCCTTCAGTAAAAGTAACCAGATCCGTCGAGTCGTAACACATAATATATTCGCTATTCCACATGTTTGTAGCTAATATAACAAAAGTCCCATCATTTTTACGATATATATATGGGTCTCGCAGCCCCTTTTCACCTATTTCTGGCTCAAGCACTGGGCGATTATCATTAAATGGAATCCAATGAAGCCCATCATAGCTATAAGCCATGTGTAACGAATGCTCATCTCCATTCCCATTTGGTGATTCTGTAAAATAACCCATCACAAAAGCTTTAAATGAACGGTTAGATGCAGCTTCAACCTTATTATTGTTATTTCTCAATTTGCTCAACTCCTTCCCACAAGTTAGTAAATATCAAAATAAAAAAGCTTTTCATGAATACTAAAAACAAACACACGATGAAAAGCTTCAAACACAGGTAATCGTATCAGCGATGACGACAATGGATGCTTCTATCATTAATAAACCTTAATCTTCGACAGGTAAAACAATTACTTTGAACCTATTGGACTTTCAAATTTACCTTCCAAAAGCTCCTCTTGAAACTTACCTACTCTTTTCGTAGATGTTCGAATAAATAGCTCTGGTTCATATACAATTGACTCTGTTGATTTCTTTCCACTACCATTTCTATTTTTAATCATTTCCACTAGCAATTGAGCAGCTTCATAGCCCATTTTACTCTTTGGATGTTTCACAGTAGTTAATTTTACTTCCGAAACCTCTGATAGACTTGAATCATCATACCCTACAATCGAGATATCTCTAGGAACCTGCAAATCTCTTTTTCTAAGAACATCCAACAACTCCAAAACAAGCTGGTCATTATAACAAACAATTCCAGTAGGAGTCTGCATATTCGAATCTAGTAAAGCCTCCAGCTTTTCTACCGGTTTACTATATCGGTTTTGCGTATTATAACTTATTATATTTGAAGTATTAATTGGAATGTCGTACATCCGGTGGGCTTTAATAAACCCTTTCAACCTTTTGGATCCTTGCATATCATCTGTTTTAAATATTGCAACGATATCACGATGTCCTAATTTAATCAGATGTTCCGCTTGGATAAATCCGCCTTTTTCATCATCAAGTACAATAGTTGTTGGTTCTAGTTCATGATAAAAGGCATTAATCATGAGATAAGGAATCATCTCTCTCTCTAAACTCAAGTACAAATGAAGATTAGGGCTAGCTGAAGAACTTTTCGTAGGTTCGATAATCACACCCGCGTAATTCCCTGTTAAGATAATCTCTAACACTTGCTTTTCTTGATTATAGTCATTATTCGTATTGAAGATAGTCACATTATACCCATGCTTACTTAAATAAGATTCGGCACCTCTTATAATGGAAGGAAATATATATTCAGAGATATAAGTAGTAATAATTGCTATATTGTTATTTGGCTGCCTTAAACTTTTTGTTTTTGAACGATCGGCACAATAAGTTCCGGAGCCTTGAACCTTGTATAACCATCCCTCATTCGCCAATTCACCTATAGCTAAACGAACAGTATGGCGACTAACTCCATATTCCTTAATCATATCATTTTCAGAGCTTAACTTTTGATGCGGCGCAAGTGTTCCCTCAAGTATTTTTGATTTTATTGCTTGCTTAATCACTTGATACTTACTAGTCATAACAACACCCCTTCTTAGAAAAACGGCAGCTTATACTTTCAACCGACTAAACTTATAAATTGCTGAAATCACAAGAAACACATCATAAAGCACGCTTTATTTTGATAGCGCTTTCAACTTGTGTTAAAATTTTTAACTTTCGTACGTACTATTAATTATAAGTAATGTGAAACGTTTTTACAATAAGTTTAACTTATACATTATTAAGTGATGAATAACTATTTGTTAGAGATTTTTTGCTACGTCGAATTGCTTTTTGAACATCCTCTTTACTAAAATGTCAACATTTGCTCCTGTGTAAAAGGCAGGTTACCCTCCCTCATGCAGGATAACCCTATTTGTTAAGATTCTAGTTCTTTTGTCGAATGTCGAACAATTAATTGAGGATCATAAACAATCGACTCAACTGAACTATTTGCTTTCTTTTTATTTGTTTCTTTTTCTTTTACTAAATCTAAAATTACCTTCGCTGCATTTTTGCCCATTTCACTTTTGGGATGTGCAACAGTAGTTAGTTTCACTTCGGAAACCTTAGCTAAAAATGAATCATCAAAACCTACAACTGAAATATCCTCAGGTACTTTCAGCTTTAGTTCACGCAGTACATCTAATAACTTTATCGCCAACTCATCATTGTAACAAACAACACCAGTCGGCTTATCTACTGTTCGAGATAAGAAATTTCTTAATTCCTGATTCGGTTTCGTTTCTTTTTCGTTTGAGCTGTACGTGACAATATTATTAGGGTTTATCGGTAAACCATAGGTTCGGTGAGCTTTTAGATAACCCTTCATACGTTTCGTTCCTTGAATGTCATCCGTTTTAAAGAAACCAACGATATTTCGGTGCCCTAATTTGATAAGGTGCTCCGTTTGAAGATAGGCACCCTTTTCATCATCCAATACGATATTTATAGGCTCTAATTCATCATAATAGGCATTAATCATAATATAGGGTATATGCTGTCTTTCCAAATTCAAATAATAATTAATGTTTGGGTTTGTTAACGCGCTTTTCGTTGGTTCAATAATAACGCCATCAAAATTCTGCGTTAATATTGTTTCTAGAAAACGTTTTTCATTTTCATGATCGTTATTTGTACTAAATAGACTGACATGATAACCCTGTTCACTTAAATAGGATTCTGCTCCTCTAATAATCGAAGGAAATATATAATCCGAAATATACGTAGTAATGATGGCGATGTTTTTTTGATTACCATTTGTTGCAGCTTCTACTTGTGAACGATCTGCACAAAACGTACCTGCACCTTGCTCTCGATATAGCCAGCCCTGATTCACTAAGTCACCTATCGCCAAACGAACGGTGTGGCGACTCACATCAAACTGCTTCATTAACTCGCTTTCTGAGCTTATCTTTTGGTGCGGTTGGAAAGTTCCATCCAATATCTTTGACTTTATCGCTTGTTTAACAATATTATATTTTGTTTGCATAGTAACACCCCAACTATTGTCTAACATTTTCTATCTGTCGTTCGTATAAGTTATCCTAATAGATTATACCATCCTTGTTCGTTCAGGGGTAATAACTTTTCCAAATAAACAACTTACCATCCATTCCACTATTTGCTCTTCTAATGGCTGCTTATGGATTAATGTAAAAAGAATGCAGAGATTTACCATCGTAAACCTCTGCGGAAAAAATCGCTGTAACCTTTATCTTCTCCAAATTGCCTCATTCCATTTTAGCTCATTTCTAAATTGTCTTACATTTGTATCTTGATCAATAACAACACACTCAACCTCAACCATATCCGCAAAGTCATATAATTGTTCTGTCGTTACATCAAGCGAGAATACTGTATGGTGAGCACCTCCAGCATAAATCCATGATTCCGTAGCTTCACTTAATGAAGGTTGTGGTTTCCAAAGCACCTTCGCAACCGGTAGCTTTGGTGTTTCAATAGTTGGCTGTTCAGCCTTTACTTCATTAATGACTAATCGGTACCTACCACCTAACTCAACTAATGAAGCATTGACAGCATCTCCACCTTTTCCGTCAAACACGAGACGAGCAGGATCTTCTTTTCCACCTATTCCCAGTGGACTTACAACAATCTTAGGCTTTGTTGCTGATACCGTTGGACATATTTCCAGCATATGTGAACCAAGAACCTTTTCATTCCCTGGTTCCAAGTGGTACGTATAGTCTTCCATGAAGGATGTACCTTCATTACCAGCAATAATTTTCATGACACGAAGTAACGCTGCTGTTCTCCAATCCCCTTCTCCAGCAAATCCATACCCTTCTGCCATTAAGCGTTGTGCAGCTAGACCTGGCAATTGCTTCATTCCGTGAAGATCTTCAAAGTTAGTTGTAAATGCGTTATAGTTTCTTTCAGAAAGGAAAGACTTCAAACCTAACTCAATTCGGCCTTGCTCCAAGATTGAATCTCTAACCGGACCAGGTTGCTTTGCTTCCTCTGGTATTTCATACAATTCTTGATATTCGTTAAATAAGTCCTCTAGTTGCTGATCAGTGACTTTATCCATCTCTTCCACTAAGTCACCAATTCCATAGTAATCTACTGTCCAACCAAATTTAATTTGAGCTTCTACTTTATCTCCATCTGTAACAGCTACATTTCTCATATTGTCTCCAAAACGAGCTACACGAACATTTGGACCCTCCGTATAAGCAACAGCCGTTTTCATCCAGTTTCCAACTCTGCCTGTTACTTCACTGTTTTGCCAATGTCCTACTACAACTTTACGCGGAATATTCATACGCGTTCCGATAAACCCGTACTCTCTATCGCCATGAGCTGCTTGGTTTAGATTCATGAAGTCCATATCAATGTCACTCCATGGAATATCACGATTGTACTGTGTATGCAGGTGTAATAACGGTTTTTGTAAAGAACCTAGACCAGCTATCCACATTTTTGCTGGAGAGAACGTGTGCATCCATGTAATAAGACCCGCACAATTCTCATCTGCGTTCGCTTTCAAGGCTAGCTGACGGATGTCTTCAGCAGTTGTTAAAACAGACTTAAAAACAATCGGGAAAGGTAAATCCCCCTCCTTATTCAATCCATCGACAACTGCCTGAGAATTTGCCGCAACTTCTTGCAAAGCATCTTCTCCATATAAATGTTGACTACCTGTAACAAACCAAAATTCATAAGGTTTAATCGTTAACATTGTTATTTCCTCCTAATAGATTAATAGTTTACGTTTCATTCACTACCGGATTCTGTTGCGAAATCAACTCTAATTGTATTTTTTCCATGAATTCTGGGTCCACTTATTATTTTTGGCCATAATAAGCGTCGGCTCCATGTTTTCTTAAGTAGTGCTTATCTAATAAGGTCTGATCCATTCGAGGAGTATCCGGATTGATTTGGTAAGCATGATAATTCATTTTTGCAACTTCTTCTAGTACTACCGCATTATGAACTGCTTCATTTGCATCCTTTCCCCAGTTGAACGGGGCGTGGCTATGAACCAAAACACTTGGTATTTCAAGCGGGTTGATATCCTTGAATGTTTCAACAATAACGTTACCTGTTTCTAATTCATACTCTCCATGAATTTCTTCATCTGTCATTCTTCTTGTACACGGAACCGCACCATAAAAATAATCTGCCTGTGTAGTTCCTAACGGTTGAATTGGCTTTCCCGCCTGTGCCCAGCTTGTTGCCCATGGAGAGTGTGTATGAACAATTCCACCCACACCAGGGAAATTTTTATATAGTACTAGGTGTGTAGGCGTATCCGATGAAGGTTTTAAGCTTCCTTCTACAACGTTGCCCTCTAAATCCAAGACTACTAAATCATTAGCTGTTAGCTCTTCATAAGGCACACCACTCGGCTTAATAACAACAAGTTCTGAATCTTTGTCGAAACCGCTTACATTTCCCCAAGTGAAAGTAACTAATCCATGTTTTGGAAGAGCCAAATTCGCTTCTAAAACCTGCTGTTTTAAATCCTCTAACATTCGTATTCAGCACCCTTCTTTATGATATCGTACAACATATTCCTTGTACGTATATTTTTTTGGATTAATTTTATGATAATATAATTCGTACGTACAATCAATAACTAAGTGTGTTTTTTTTTAATTATTTTTTTAAAAGTAGTTTTTTTATTGTTGTTAAGACATTTACTGCTTGATTTTCCTATTTTTATAGAATAAATCTATATTCGAAATTTGTTTAAGAATCATAAATACCATACAACTAACTTATTGAAATTAAATGTAACTTATATATTTTAAAACAAGTAAAAAGAGAGATAGCAATAGCTATACTCTCTTATAATTCATTTATTCACCTTTATGCTTATGGTGATGTTTTTTATCCCACTTCGGAATATATCCATCCTTTTCCATTTTCTCGAAAAACTTGTCTAAATGTTTTTTCATCTGTTCTCCATCTTCTTTTGTAAGTACACCAAATTCCACATACTTATTAATGATCCCTTTTCTTTTGTTAATGACGTCTTCATACAATACTTTTAATTCTTTTAGCTGTTCCTCAGTAAGTTTTACATCCTTATATTGTGGCATTTCTTCTTGCTCTTCTGCAAAGGCAAAGCTTGGTATAGCAATGAGGAATGCTAAGGTAAGTAAAGCAATGAATGTAGAGTGAAAATACTTTTTCATGTTGTATCTCCTTTCCGGTAGGGTACACTTACTTTTTCCAACCAGTCAGGAAATATACTCTCATAACAAGCCATTATTTAAGGCTGTTTTATAAATAATTGTTGCTTTTTATAAATAAGTTTAATTGCAAAAAGCTACACTGCGCAACATAGATTAATGCGCAATAAAAATTATTATCTAAAAAATGCTTATCCGCCGCTGTGGAAAAACACTCGCTTTCCGCGGGCAACGCCTCAGCCTCCTCGGAAGCAAAAACCGCTTCCTGCGGGGTCTTCACCTGTTGCTTTTCCCGCAGGAGTCTCGCATTTTTCCACAGCTTGGCTTTGTTTTCTCAAGCAGGTGAGATAATTGTGCAACTGCCATGCGCAGAACGTTGTAAAGAACTTTAATACAATTGTTTTATCAAGAAATTATAGTTGTGTTGAGAAACTTCCACTATACAGCGAGCGGAGGAAATACACGAAGACTCCTGCGGGAGGAATGGCATCGGTGAGACCCCGCAGAGCGAAAGCTCGAGGAGGCTCACCAGCCGCCCGCGGAAAGCGAAGTGTATTTCCGGAGCGCGTATCTAAGCTCACCTTTTGTTACGCATTATACGTCAACTGAGTAATAAAAATACAAAGAATACAAAAAGCTTGTTATTTAATGTTAACTACTGTTCTTCCGCTTAATTTCCCTTGTAAAATATTTGTTAAAGCACTTGGTAAATCTTGTAATGCTATTTCCTTAGCAATTTGTGAAGACAAGTGTAAAGGTTTTAAATCACTAGCCATTCTTCCCCATAGCTCCTTTCGAAGAGCCATTGGACAATATACAGAATCAATACCTAAAAGGGACACACCTCTCAAAATAAATGGATAAACAGATGTTGGTAATGAAGCTCCACCAGTTAATCCACTAACAGCCACTGCTCCACCATAGCTCAATTTACTCAGTACAGCCGCTAGCATTTGACCACCTACAGGGTCAACCGCTGCTGCCCATTGCTGTTTATCAAGAGGCTTCACCTTATCTTCCAATACCTCCTCACGCGAAATAACCTCTTGTGCACCGATACTTTGCAAATATTCATGCACAGAGTCTTTTCCAGTACTTGCAACAACATGATATCCCCGCTTATGTAACATCGATACAGCAATACTTCCGACTCCTCCAGACGCACCAGTAACCAGGACTTTTCCTTTATCTGGAGTTAATCCCTGTGTTTCGAGACGATGAATCGATAAAGCAGCAGTAAACCCTGCCGTTCCATAAACCATTGCTTCTTTTAAAGATAATCCACTTGGTAATGGCACAATCCAATCAGCAGGGATACTTGCATATTGACTGTACCCGCCAAAGTGTGTCACACCAATTTCATAACTAGTAGCTATCACTTTATCCCCTGGCTTAAACCGGCTATCCTTAGATGAAACAACAATACCAGATAAGTCAATTCCCGGTACAAAAGGATAGTTTTTTACAATAGGACTCTTTGGTTTATTTGCTAATCCATCCTTGTAATTGACACTAGAATAGTGAACTTCAATTAACACATCGGAATCCGGTAAAGATGCAACCTCAAGCTTGTCCACCTTTGCGGAAAAGCTCTCTTCATTTCTTAATACATACGCTGAAAAAGTAGTTTCCATTATGCACTTCCTCTCTAATTAATAAAGCTTGGTTAACTTCAATTCCTAGTGGCGAAATCCTCCGTATCAATAGAATACGAACGCACCAAGAAGGCACGTTACGTATCCAGTTGAAAATTGACTTCCTCATGTTCATAAATCAATTCAAAATCATCATTATCCTTTAATTTTGTGTATAAATCTTCCGGCGAAAACCACAAGTGATCATTTTCTAATTCATAATCGGCACCATGATAATAACTCAGCCAAACTAACTTTGAACAATAAATATACTCCCAAGGATCCTTCAAGGATTGGGTGAGATTAAACGAAAACGTTGGGGTTTTCTCACCATTTTCAATATTTTTTTCATACTCTTTTAAATATTCCTCTGCATATGCAACCGCTTTTTGTCCGATTTCTTTTGATTTCGGCCTAAAATGAGCGTGTTGTGGATGTTTATCTAGAAACTGTTGAATCGAATCCTTTCGAATAGCAGGATAACCACCTGGTGACTCAATGACATGGTTCTCATCAACAACAAGGGCTGAATGTCCCATATAGCCGGTAAATGCTTCATTTACATTATCACTTGCAACCAAAATATCTCCTGGCTTGTAGTCACGTCTATATGCTTGCGTATCTGCAGTAAAAATAAATTGCTCCGCTATTGGAGCTGGGTAACGATAATGATTGGGCATACCCGTTACTAAAATATGGTGATCCACATGTGGGTCAACCGGTAAATAAAAGGTGTCACCATAATAGTAAATCGCCACTAATTGATAATCAATATAAACGCAATAGTATAGACAAGGGAGATTAGACTTGTTTTTAATTTTCAACCACTTTCCGCTCTGAATCACTTTAAAATAAGTTGACATATTAACCACCACCCCAACATCAATGTATTCACTGAAGTCAAATATGGTTAATGTGTCATGGAATTGTTTTCAGTAAAGCCAGAGATGTATCGATAAAAACTACTCGTTTTTTTAAAATAGAAAATTGCCATATGATATACTAAAAGTGCATTCTAAAATAGACATTGATAATTGGGCAGGTGATATCATGAAAAAGCTGTTATATAATCAAAGTGGATTAACTTTAATAGAGTTACTAGCAGCTATTACAATATTAGCGATTGTAATCGCGACATTTTTAGGTCTTTTCACCAATGCCTTTCGTTTTAACCATATAAATGCGGACCATTTACAGGCTATGAATCTTGCTCGTGAATACCAAGCAGTTCTAAAAGAGAATCCCGATAAAAATGAAGCTTTCACACAATTTATTAGAAATATCAATAACGATAGCCATACGGAAGATTTTTCCATGGCCAACCCTGATTATCAAGCACTTCAACTATCTGAGAATATCCTACCTCCTGACCAAGTAGCTCTAGGTGATTATTATTTATTAACCATTGATCACCAGACTTTTCAGATATTGATTTATATGAAAGAGGAACCAGATGTAGAAAACGTAACATCTGGAGCAATCGATGGCATGGGGATTTACCGTTTATATATTCAAGTGTTTGAAGATAGCAAAATGCTTTCAGATACCTATACTTATTTTCAATATGATTAGAAGACTATTCTATTGAAAAAAAACATTACTCCAAAGTATTAGAAAGGAAACGATGGTGATGATGAATCAATTAAAAAAGCAAGACGGTATCACACTTGTTGAATTATTAGCTACCCTTGCTATTTCATCCATCGTTATAACGATTATATTCCAGGTGCTATTTAATGGATTAAATTATTCTGAAAAGGCACAGCGAACTGCCTCTATTCAAAACGAAGCAAATTATATTATTTCCTTGCTTACAACGCAGCATGAAACCTCGAGTGGCTATCAAATAAAATTAGATCAAAACCCACAAGCAGAAATGATCACAATAACAAATGACGATGGTGAAGTATTTACGATTTCAAATACGAACTATGTATATTCTTTTTATGATACAAGTCATGAGACAGAACAAGAAATGGATCTTTTAACGATGATTAACCCTAAAGACAGCGACCAAAACCACTACCTATCTATTAGGCTAGTGGTTCAAGACAAACGTGATTCTAGCATTCGTTTTGAAATCAAAACGATCATTTCAAGGATGTAGGTGATAGACAAATGAAACAACGAAACAACCAAAAAGGCTTTGCATTGTCTATCGTTCTTATGATGATTACTGTTTTTAGTTTACTAGGATTGGCAGGAATTGGTTATATCATTAATAACGGACAACAATTTAAACAAACGGAAAATAGAGTACAAACATTAGACTTAGCGGAGATGGGATTCAAATATTTTGAGGCTGAATTTAATAATTTCTACAATACAAAAATGGATGAATTAAAAGAAATCATTCAGGATGATATTATTACAAATTTTGATCAGGATAGATTTGATACAGAAGGCCAAGCCGCTTATGAAGATGCATATGAAAAAGAATTAACCAGCGAATTAATCACTAGCTTAGCCAATGAATTTTTACGTGGTGACATGGAAACATTTCAAATAATTACAGGGACAGATGATGTAGTGGCAGAAGTAGAAATGGAAAATGAACAGTATCACTCATTTCGTATTACTGTGGAAAATGTAACGGTGGAAGGTATCGAAAGTGGAGCGGACGACAAATTTATTTACTGGGACACCTATAATCAAATAGGGCCGGGTGAAAAATTATACTTACGATTTACTAGTACAGGAATTATGGAAGATGAACGTGAAAGGACAATCACAGCAACCATATTGATTGATATTGGCAGAATTGTCATTAATCCTTCCAGTGGTGGAGAAGGTGATCCAGATGGTGGCGGAGTTCCATCCAATGATGAAGAAGATTATGGCATTGTTATTCAAGAGCCTTCCATAGGTGAAACATGTACAGCTGATGATGCAGATAGTATTGGCTCAATGGATTGTACTTTCAGTGAAGATGTAACGATAGAAAACCACTATAATAAAGCAGATCTTACAAACGTGGATATCAAAGTCGATGGGGATTTAACCGTTCACAAGTCCCTCAACAAAGGGATTGTAGGTTCAACGATTTATACGACTGGTGACGGCACGTTTAATGAAAACATAAAAGAGGTTACGAACTCCGACATTTACATTGGAGGAACGGCTAATTTTAAAAACATTAATAATGGAATTACAGACTCTACAATGGTCATAAAAGATAGCTCCTATTTTAACGCCCCTTTAAACGGGATTGATGGGTCAGAATTCTTTATTGGCGGCGATACTACTTTCCAAAATATTAACCAAGGTATGAACGATTCACTCTTCGTTATTTTGGGCAATGTCACATTTAGCGCGGATGGTGGGACGATTAATGGAATGAGTAATACATCGATGTACATTATGGGGGATGCAGATTTCAATAATCGTAAAATCCAGCCTGTAGAAAACTCAAAAGTATGTGTTAGTGGATCAGTTACCAATTTAGCTTCGGACGCAGATTACAGTTATGTTCTATCACCATCACTCGGAATGAGTCAGGATGATTTTGAAGAACAATGTAGTATCGGGGAACAGGATCTTTCAGAAGGGGACATAGAACTAGATTGGGATTTTGATTCCTCTGAAGTGAATTATGAATATAATTAGATTGTTTAAAAAGAGCATTGGAATTTTATTCTGGTGTTCTTTTTTATATTAATTAACAACGCTTTTCACATACAAAATACAACTGGGAATAGTAATATTTATTTGACATTATGTAAAAAATATATTACATTCAGTGTGAGGTGGAAACAGAAATGATTGAACATGGTGTCCTTAATAACCAACTATCCGTACTAAGAGCAAAAAAAGGCTATTCACAAAAAGATGTAGCTGAAAAAATAGGTGTTAGCCGTCAGACAATAGTATCAATTGAAAAAAATAAATATAACCCATCACTTAAGTTAGCGTTCGAACTCGCATACTTATTCGAGGTGGAAGTGGAAGAAGTTTTTCAATATATTTTAAAGGAGGAATTATAAATGGAATGGTTTTTCTTTCCATACCTTGTAGTTTTCTTTATTTCTCTTTTTATTTGGTTTAAGTTTCAATTTGGAGAAGAAGGAAAAGATGAACGAGGGCGTAAAATTATTAACAAATCTTATTCAATTATCTTCCCTATGTTTATCATTGGCTGGGTAATTATTAGAGTTGTTGAAGACTTCGTCATGCCATTAAATGGCGATGGTTGGCGTGATGCTATGTGGTATTTAATAACAGGGATTATGATTCTTCATTCTGTGCTAATCTTTATCTTCAGGCAACGCTATTAATTCCTATACTATTAATCTAAAATTACAAACAATTTATATTATTTTTTACTGGTTGAAAAAATTTTTAACAATCCGTGCTATCGAAAAACGCTTGGGTTGAAAAATCCAGGATTCCCAAGCGTTTTCTAGCTATTTCATATTCGATTACGGGAGTTAAACAAGTATAGCATTAATATTTAAATCCTGCCCCTAAGGGACATGTCTACATAAGAGATTGTCAAAAATCGCTAATGGTTTTTGAAAACTTTTAAACAGACAATTAAGTCATATGTCCTTAACTTCATATTGGTACATTTAACGATTATCTATCTTTTCAGGATACAAGTCATGATTCATCATTCGATGATCTGCGATTTGTTCATACTTCGTACCAGGGCGACCATAGTTACAATACGGATCGATAGAAATCCCGCCTCTTGGCGTAAATTTCCCCCACACTTCAATATATCGCGGATCCATCAAATCAATTAAATCATTCATGATAATATTCATGCTATCTTCATGAAAGTCACCATGATTACGGAAGCTAAACAAGTATAGCTTTAGTGATTTACTTTCCACCATTTTTTGATCAGGGATATAACTAATATAAACGGTACCGAAATCTGGCTGACCAGTCTTCGGACACAATGTCGTAAACTCTGGGCAATTAAACTTTACAAAGTAATCGCGATTCGGATGTTTATTATCAAAGGTCTCCAGCACTTCTGGCGAATAGTCAAATGCATAGGAATTTGCTTGGTTCCCTAGTAACGTTAAGTCCTGTAAATCTTCATCTTTTCTACCTGCCATGATGTTACCTCCTTTTTGGAAAATAAAATAAAAAAACATGCCCCCCTAAGAGACATGACGCTATATTAGAGATTGTTCAAAGTCAAACTAGTTTTCACCGACTTTTGAACATACACCATTAAGTCATATGTCCTTAGTTTTTTATAGAGGGTTTAAGCTAAGAACCTCTCGCATGTATATACGAATAATCAATTCACTCGATTTATTATATAGATAGGGTTGATGATTGTCAATCTAGACTTTTTCAAGTGTTTCCATGCAATCTATTTCTCTACGTTTATTGACACATTTTATTGAAATCCAGTATATTGGTTTTATGAAAACATTTAAAAGACTTAATCGTCTACCATTAAGAGAAGAGATATATGAACATTTAAAAGAAGCCATTGTGACATTGCAGCTATCTCCAGGACAAAAAATTAAAGATAGTGATTTCGCCAAAGAGTTTGGAACAAGCAGGACACCTGTGCGAGAAGCGTTTAAAAAATTAGAAATAGAAGGATTGATAGAATCTTTACCAAGCTCCTCCACCCGTGTAACAGAATTGAATGCAGAAGAAGCACAAAACTCCTTTACGGTAGTAGCAGCACTTCAATCACTAGCAGCTAGGCAGGCCATACCTAACCTTAAAGATGATGACATAATGAAATTAAAAGAAGCCAATCAAGCACTTAAGCTTGCTTTGGACGAAAAAAACATACGATCAGCAGTAGAAAGTGATGATGAGTTTCATCATGTATTGGTAATAGGTTCCAGAAATAAAGAAATCGAACAAGTATTGGCAAATATCACACCAAAAATTCGCCGATTAGAATTTGCCAAGTTTGGCTCTATCACTGGTTTGGATTCTGTACAACAACATGATGAAATTATACAAGCAGCTAAATCAGGAGATGCGGAATTAACAGCTAAACTAGTAGAAGAGAATTGGCTTAGCTTAGGTCGGTTATTAGTTGGAAGCAAAACTATATAAACAATATTTAAGTATGTGCACAGAATGCGCATACTTTTTTATTTTTCCCTGTTAACGGATATTGCTGATAATTAGTAAATTTTGACTAACGATGAGTCAAAATCACATCGAACTTTAATACAAACTATTATTTTAAAAATTCAGACTTTTTATTGACGATTGTTATGATATCCGATATATTGGTTTATAAGATAAGGAAGAATATATAAAAAGGAGCTGTATAAATGGAAACATCGGTAAAAGAGGCTAAACAAAACGATGAGGTTCATGATCCGAAAATTCTTGGATGGGCAAAAGACGTACTCGATAGATGCTCATCGCCACGGATGATGCAACAGGAAGTGATTCATTCCGTGAACAGAAATGCCTTATGGAGAGGGGAAGAATGCTTAAATTTACTAGCACCAGAAGCACCAACTAGTCCAACGGTTAAAAATTTATTATCTGCAGAGGTTGGTACTCGTGCTGCCGAAGGACATATTGGCTCAACCCAACGCTGGTTTGCCGGTACCCAATACATAGATGAAATTGAGGCACTATGTGTAGAGCTACTTAAAAGGGTGTTTAACTGTAATTATGCGGACCACCGCTTAGTTGCAAGTATGATTGGAAATATGACTGTATACAGTGCTTTAACCGAGCCTGGTGACAATATAATGACGATGACACAGCCATTTGGTGGTCATTCTAGTAATCGTTATGATGGACCAGCTGGTGTCCGTGGACTTAATATCTATGACATCCCATTTGACCCAGTAGATTTGGTAGTTGATTTAGAGAAATTTAAAGAAGAAGCCAGAAAAATTAAGCCTCGCCTAGTGACATTGGGGGCATCAATGACACTCTTCCCTTTTCCAATTAAAGAAATGTCAGACATCGTACAAGAATGGGGTGGAAAAATCTACTTTGATGGAGCCCATCAGCTAGGACTGATTGGTGGAGGACAATTCCAAGAACCATTAAATGAAGGAGCATGTATCATTACTGGTTCTGCAGGTAAAACCTTTAGCGGCCCACAAAGTGGAGTTATCTTATGGAATGATGGAGAATTGACAAAACCAATTACTGATACCATTTTTCCTGCTTTAGCAGCGACACACCAAGTAAATAGAGTTGCAGCACTAGCTGCATCAGCAGCAGAATTTTTAGCATTCGGTGAAGAATATATGGCACAAATTGTTGCAAATGCAAAAGCATTGGGAACAGCTTTGTCTGATAGAGGAATGACAGTACTTGGCTCTCATAAAGGATTTACGGAAACCCACCAAGTTATTTTAGATGTTACGAAGTTTGGCGGAGGTTTAAGCGTTGCACAAAAGTTAGCAAAAGCAAATATCATTACAAATAAAAATCTTATCCCCTCTGATAAGCCGGAAAATTGGGATTATCCAAGCGGTTTAAGAATTGGTACAACAGAAATAACAAGACTAGGAATGAAGGAACAAGAAATGGATATAATTGCTGATCTAATCGTAGCTGTATTAGAGGGAAGCAAAGGAACAGATGCTGCCCGTCAGCAAGTGATTGAAATGAGAAAAAGCTACCAAAAAATACATTATTGCTTTGATTGATTCAAAACCTAGAAGAACCGGGCAAATAAAGCCCGGTTCTTGTCTGTATTTATAGTTAAAAAACAGTGAACAATTATTCTTTAAAACACAATCGTCTTATTGCCATGCACAATAATCCGATCCTCTAGGTGCCATTTTACCGCCCGCGCTAACACACTACGTTCAACCGATTGACCGATTTTCTTCATATCCTCTGCGTTATCTCGATGATCGACACGACTAATATCTTGCTCAATAATCGGGCCTTCATCTAAATCATTTGTTACGTAGTGGGATGTTGCACCAATTAATTTCACCCCACGTCTGTAGGCACGTTCGTATGGGTTTGCCCCAATAAACGCCGGCAAAAACGAATGATGAATATTAATAATCCGGTCCTTAAATGTTTCAACAAAATTTGGTGTTAGTATTTGCATGTATCGTGCTAAAACAATCACGTCAATGTCATGTTCATGTAGTAACTCAATTTGCTTTTTTTCGACTTGTTGGCGAATATCCTTGTTAGCCGGGATATAGTAATACGGAATCCCTAGTGATTCGACCATCTCACGAGAAGTTTCATGATTACTAATTACCATTGAAATATCAGCCATCAAATCTCCACTTTGCCATTCCCATAACAATTCTAGTAAACAGTGTGGTTCTTTGGATACAAAAACAGCCATTTTTTTAACATTGTAAACATACATAAATTTCCAATCCATTTTAAACGTATCGGCTATTTTTTGAAAATCGTCCTCTAACTGCTGTGATTTCTCCTGTAACTCTGGACAATCGAACTCAATCCGAATAAAGAACTCGCCGCCCTCTGGGTCAACGGAATATTGGCTCGACTCCACGATGTTCGCATTATGTTCATATAAAAATTCGGAGACAGCAGCTATAATGCCAGGCTGATCTGGACAGTTAATTAACAACCTCGCTCGATTTTCATTTTGGTCTTTAAAAGCATTTACTTTTTCTTGAATATAGCTTTTCATCTTTTAACCCTCTTTTGCTATTTTCTACCTCTTATACTGTATGTGAAAGCTGTTATCTATTCAAGTATTTTCTATTTACTCGCAAAAACTTTATCAATAATTTCCAAAAATTGATCTGCTTCCTCTTTTGTTGTCGTTAATGGTGGCAAAATTCTTATGACATTCGGACCAGCTACTAAAATTAATAAGTTATGTTCTCTAGCTTCATTAACATAATCAATCGCATTCCCTTTAACAACAAGCCCAAGTAATAATCCTTTACCCCGAACTGCTTCGATTTGATTATATTTTTCGCTCAGTTTTGTTAACCCTTCAAGGAGGTAGCTTGCTATATCCTTCGACTGTTTGATGACATTGGATTCTACTAAATGATTAACAGTTGCTAAGCCAGCTGTAGTTGCAACCGGGTTTCCCCCAAACGTGCTACCATGAGTTCCAGGACCAAATACTTCAGCAACATGTTCTTTTGCGATAATTGCACCAATCGGAATTCCTGATCCTAAACCTTTTGCAATACTAATTACATCGGGTTCGATTCCGTATTGTTCGTACGTAAACAGTGTACCCGTACGCCCCATGCCTGTTTGAATTTCATCTACCATGACTAAGATATCATTCTTCTTACAAATCTCTATTAACTGATCTACCCAATGAGGATCAGCAGGTAAAACTCCACCTTCCCCTTGAACTAGCTCCAATAAGACGGCACACGTATTTGACTGTACCAATTGTTCCAAAGCTTTCTCATCATTAAAAGGCAAATAACGAAAACCTGGTAACAACGGAGCAAACCCTTGTTGAAGTTTTTCCTGGCCAGTAGCAGATAATGAGCCTAACGTTCTTCCGTGAAAGGAGTTGGTAAAGGTTACGATTTCTGCAGAATCTTCCCCTTTATGTTTCGAAGCATATTTTCTTGCTAGTTTAAGAGCCGCTTCATTTGCTTCCGCTCCACTATTACAAAAAAACACTTGGTCTCCACAGCTGTTCTCCACTAACTTTGCAGCTAATTTTTGTTGAGACGGGATGTGATATAAATTGGAACAATGCCACAATTGTTGAAGTTGTTTCTCCACTTGTTCTTGAACCACATCTGGAACATGACCTAAATTACAAGTCGCAATCCCAGACGTGTAATCTAAATACTTTTTCCCTGAGTCATCCCAGACAAAGCTCCCTTTTCCTTTTGTCAAGGTGATTGGAAATCGATTATACGTTGACATGATTGGCTCTACTTGTGTCGAAATATTTTCAGACATACGGCATCTCCTTCTCTAATGAGATTCTCGTTCCTATGTTTTTTCCATTCATAAATTGTAACAGTCCATTTTCCTCTAGTCCGTTAACAATGGACACTTCTGGTACCCCATCGCCAAGTGCTTTTAATGCAGATTGTACTTTTGGTATCATGCCACCATAAATCACTTTATCTTCAATGAGTTGTTCAATTCGATCTTTTCCTACATGATGTAAGACAAGCTTTTCCCCATTTTGTTCGGTATAAATACCTGGTATATCACTAATAAAGCAAAGCTTTGCAGACAATGCTTGAGCAATAGATGCAGCCGCCATATCCGCATTGATATTATAACGCTGGCCGTCTTTATTCATACCGAGTGGTGAAATTACAGGAATAAAGCCTTGGTTGACGATTTGTTCAATGATGGAAGTCTCAACTGTATCTACTTCCCCTACAAAACCTAGCTCGCTTGAAACAGCTGGAATTGCTTGAATCAAGCCACCATCGACACCACTTATTCCATAAGCATTACCGTTAGCCTTTGTTAAATGGCGAACAATTTGCTTATTCATCAATCCACTTAACGCCATTTCCACGACATCTAATACTTCATTTGTCGTTACGCGCAGCCCATTTACAAAAGAAGTCTTCACACCCATGTTTTCAAGCAACGAAGAAATGAGTGGTCCTCCACCATGGACAATGATTGGCTTCCACTTGCCGCTTTTATGAATCGTTATAATATCTTTATAAAAAGATTCCGGTAATTCATTAAACACACTGCCGCCACATTTAATTACCACATAATTCATATTAAACCCCTCCATTACGTACGATAGGAAGCATTAATTCTTACATACTCATACGAAAGGTCACAGCCCCAAGCGGTTGCTTTCCCATCTCCATCACCTAGCTCTGCATAAATAACAACTGTATCCTCTAGCAAATAATTTTTTGCATCTTCTTCACTAAATGAGACCGGAATACCATTTTTTACAACAGGAATCGATCCAAGCGCTATATTGACCTTATCTGGGTCGAGCTGTTGTCCGCTATAACCAATGGCTGTTATAATTCTTCCCCAGTTTGCGTCAGCACCATGAACCGCCGTTTTAACTAGGTTAGAAGAAATAACTGATTTACTAATTGCCTGTGCAGCCTTGTCATTGACAGCCCCAGTTACTTGGACTTCGACTAACTTGCTCGCACCTTCACCGTCCCTAGCTATCTCTTTTGCAAGGATTTCACAAACGATGTTTAACCCTTCTACAAACATGTTCCATTCCGGATGACTTGGATTTAGTTCATCATTATCAGCTTTCCCATTTGCCATCACCAACACCATGTCGTTCGTGCTCGTATCTCCATCAACGGTAATCATATTAAATGATTTATTGGTGATGTCCTTCAACGCTTGTGATAATGCTTGATCACTTACATTGGCGTCCGTTGTAACAAAGCTAAGCATGGTTGCCATATTTGGATGAATCATTCCCGATCCTTTTGCAGCACCACCAATCGAAACAAGCTTTCCATCAATTTCAAATTGAATAGCAATTCCCTTTTCCTTCGTATCTGTTGTTAAAATCGCCGATTCAAAACGGGAAGCCCCATTGTTTTCTTGATCATGTATTTGGCTAATACCAGCATTAATTTTTTCCATTGGCAATAATTCACCAATTAACCCCGTTGACGCTACCGCTGCATAATGTTCTTCAATACCTAATGCTTCTGAAAAGTGGCGTCTCATTTCATAAGCATCCTGCAAGCCTTGATCACCTGTACAAGCATTCGCTATTCCGGAATTACAGATGATTGCTTGAAGCTTTTGTTCCTTTGCAATACTCTCCTGTGTTACTTTTAACGGAGCTGCCTGAAAAATGTTCGTTGTGTAAACACCAGCTGCCTGTGCAGGAACATCAGAATAAACCCACCCAAGATCAAGCTTGCGCTTACGGATACCACAGTGTAACCCCCCTGCAGTATAGCCTTTTGGCGTCGTTACATTGCCATCAGTTAACATGTGGATTTTTTCTTTCATTGCCAGTTGATTCGATTCCATTTTCGCACTCTCCTTAAGGATAAATAGGTAAATGGTTGATTCCCGTTGTTTCATCCCAACCATTTAGTAGATTCATATTTTGTATCGCCTGACCAGAAGCACCCTTGACAAGATTATCAATCACCGAGATAATCGTTAATTTTCCAGTACGCTGATCTGCATAAATGCCAATATCACAAAAATTACTCCCATAGACTTCTCGAGTAGAAGGAATAACCCCCGCTTCCCTTACTCGAACGAATGGGTCATTTTTATAAAACTCTTTATAAAGATGAATTACTTCTTCTGTCTGAGTTGATTCATTTAAATCTGCATAAATCGTCGACATAATCCCCCTCGTCATTGGGACAAGATGGGTTGTAAAAGTAACCTGTAAATTCTCGCCAGATTCCGTTTGCAACACTTGTTCTATTTCAGGTATATGCTTGTGCTGTCCAATCTTATAGGCTTTCAGGTTTTCATTCATTTCTGAAAAATGGACATTTAAGGATAATCCTCTGCCTGCACCTGACGTACCTGTCTTTGCATCAATAAGTATCGAATGATTATTGATTAGCCTATGTTTGACGGCTGGCATTAACCCTAGAAGCGTTGCAGTTGGATAACATCCCGGATTCGCAATAATACTCGCTTCCTTAATTTGTTCAGCATATAGTTCACTTAATCCGTAAACCGCTTGATCTACATATTTTTGTTCAGCTAGTGTTGATTGATACCATTGCTCATAATCTTCAGCAGACTTGAGTCGGAAATCACCTGAAAGATCGATACACTTTACACCATTTTCTACAAATGCCGGTATATACTCTTTACTAACATTCGATGGCGTTGCAAAAAATACTAAATCAATCGATTGGCTTAATTTATCGACATCTAATGCTTCCATTGTCATTTCGATTACATCGGTTAAATGCGGATACACGGATGAAAGCTCTGTCCCGCTCTGAGAATGGGATACAATTGTCGTTAATTCAACATATGGATGATTCGTTAAAAATCGTATAAGTTCAACAGCACCGTAACCAGTGCCACCAATAATTGCTATTTTCACGTTCTATTTCACTCCTAAATTCTCGGATGGATTGGTTTATTATTATACTTTATTATGTATTTTTATACAACAATATTTTCGTAATTTTTTATAAAATTATAAGAAATTGTGGTGAGCATACTCATTTTTCAAAGAGAAAAAGTTCCTATAATTAATTGAATCCTATGGATGGGGTGCTTTTTAGAGAAGTTAAATCAGCTTTGAATAAATATCCAATCCTATGTATAGAGTGATGAATGAAACGTGTATGCTACTTCGACAAATGAAAGGTATAATCGCATTCATTTAAGCCTATTCATATATGGGCTTATATGTTTCTGTCCAAGTAAAAAAAGGAACGTTTCGCTGAGGAGCAATGGAAGAGAGAAAAAGCAAAGGGGTCAGACCCCTCAACTACAACATCTAATGATATATGAATAATAAACATTAATTGTTGTAGTATTACGAGGAAGTCAGACCCTTATGGGACAGCCTCTTACTTTTTTCGAACCACTTTATTTTCTAATGTGCCAATTCCTTCAATTTCAAGGGTAACTGTATCTCCTTCTTGCAATAATTGTGGTGGATCCATTGCAAATCCTACCCCGTGTGGTGTCCCAGTTAAAATAACATCTCCGGGCTCCAGTGTAATCAATTCCGAAATAAACTCGATTAAATACGGTACATCGAAAATCAAGTGCTCCGTATTTGATTCCTGCCTTTTCTCCCCATTTACGAAGGACTTAACTGTGAGTGCTGAAGGATCCTGGATTTCATCTGTCGTTACAATCCATGGACCAACTGGTGTCGATCTGTCTAGAGATTTTCCTTGTAACCATTGAGGCGTTCGCTTTTGCAAATCTCTTGCGGAAATATCATTTCCTATCGTATAACCAGCAATATAATCGAGCGCATCTTCCTTTTTCGCATGAGAAGCCCGCTTCCCAATAACAACTGCCAACTCAACCTCATAATCCAACTTATCTGTCGCAGGTGCTTTTTCAATGGCATCCTCCGGCCCAATTAAAGCATTATTAAATTTGGCAAAAAGAACCGGAAACTTTGGTATTTCACTCTTCATTTCTAGTACATGATCCTTGTAGTTCGTACCAATACAAATGATTTTGGATGGGGTTGGAACTGGTGTGCCAAGTACGACTTCATCTCTTTCGTAAGCATACTCAGAAATAGCGTTCTCTTTCATATAATGATAGGTTTCCTCTGCTCTTGATAAACCGAGCTTGCCTAATGCATAGAATTGATCCGGATCTGCAGGCATGAGGGAGTCTACAGCCATTGCCATATCTTCTTCCTTTTGTTCTACTAACATCTGGTAGTAAGCTTGATTTAAATCTACTACCTTATTATTAAATGCGGCTCCCATCCGGTTTGGGGATAAACTATTCTTGACCTGATAACTTACTAACTTCATAGCAATCACCTCTTTTATGTAATACTCTTATTGTAACACCTCCTCAGACGAAAGTTCAGATTATTTCATCAATTTTATGTTAAAATGAGCGAGCGTGCTTTCATTAACTACCTACTACATTTATTTCCATTTGCGCACCTTGCTCAATCGTATTCCCAATCGTACATGCTCGCTTAGCGGACTTAACTAATTTTTGCTTCGTTTTTTCATCAAACTCTCCTTGCAAATTCACATCAATCGTAAACCGCTCGATTCTAGAAGGGCTATCATCTGCTTTTTTTGTCTTGACTTTGATAACCATTTCATCAAGCTTTAATTCATCTCGTTGGACAAGCGCTTCAATGGAGATTGCCATACACAGACTAAGGGAACTGCAAACTAGTTGAAAAGGAGTTAACCCATCTGTTGCATCTTTAGACGTTACTCCATTTATAGCAAACCCTTGTTCATTTTCAATCTGAAATGGACCATTTTCCGTCTTTGTTAAAATAACCATGATTCATTTCCTCCTAAGAATAATGCTACGATTAACTTGCCCTTTCAAAGGTTAAAATACTCATCAGTTATATAGAAAACCAGGAACCTTTCATGATAATAACTAACTAAAAAACAAATGGACACAAAAGTGATTATACATTCACCCTTGTGCCCATTATATTGTACTAAATGTGTCCTCCCACCGCGGACAAACCGACTCATTTGTCCATAAGTGGGGTCTGTGATATTATCCCCTTATAGTAGACACAGCACTAGTGGGGTGTTACGTTGTCGCTATAAGGGGAGATTTTTGTGAGTAATAAAAGATACACGAAAGAATTTAAAGAAAAGGTTGTACAGTATTACTATGATCATGAAGGTTTAGGGTACTTAAGTGTTGCTCGAACTTTTGACATTCCAAGCGATGAAACAGTAAGAAAATGGGTGAAGAAGGTGGAGAAAGAAGGTTCCGAAGCTTTTGCCACTAAACCTAGAAAAAGAAGAAAAAAAGAAGTTAGAGAAAAAATTAAAAAGAAGACTGAACCAATATCTACAGATGATTGGGAAGACCCGAAGGACCTGGTTGAGCGCATAGCGTTTTTGGAGGCTGAAAATGCATATTTAAAAAAGTTAGTGATGCTCAGAAAGGAGGGAAAGAGTTAAAGAGAGCAAATAAATTTGAAATCATTTGTAACCTTTCCGATACTTATCCTGTGTATGATTTATGTTCAATTGCGAATGTATCTAGAAGTGGTTATTACAAGTGGTTAAATAGAATGTCACGCCCTATGACTGCAAAGGAAATAGAGGATGAAGAAGTGAAATCACTCATTCTAAAAATCTATAAGGAAACAGGGTACACATACGGTTATCCTAGAATTACCGATGAACTTCATGAAGAATATAAAAAGCAAATCAATCACAAACGGGTATACAGACTGATGAAGGAAATGGGTGTTCAAGCACT
>NZ_JAFBDR010000005.1 GCF_016908325.1 Aquibacillus albus
ACTCATTTAAGTGTGAAGATTAATTGTATTTTGTGTGATACACATAAAATAAACCAATTGGTAATTCATTGGGAGCTTAGCTTGATGACATTGGGTCTGACCCCCTCTGTGGACATTTGTATGCGTAGGGAGGACACTTACTCTCATTATTCGCGCTCTACCCCCATGGTTGCTTCACAGCCTTTACTGTTTTTCCTGTGGTAATAGCTTCTTCCATCAGTAACCCTAGGTAATGATCTTGTGAAGCTTCTGCTAAACTATAAAAGCTGGGACCTCCTTGTATGTAATCTGCCATTTTCTGCAAGCAGTGGGCAATAGCAATTTCATCGTCATACAAACGCGCTGGGGCAAATGGATTTTTATACACCCAATTTTCGCCTGCAAGTATGCCTAATAAAAAATAGCCCTCTTGATTTTCTTTTTCCCCTTTATTGATTCGCTTCAAATCAATATGTAACGGTGTTTCGTAGTCAGCTAATAGATTTATACGATCATCAAAGATTTCCCCACGCTCCCCCCTGACTGACAAATGATTGGATCTAATCCAAGAACGATGTTGGTTTTGCGTAAAATCATAAATGCCAAGTTTTCCGCCAAAATCAACCCACGCTAAATCACGAGGAACCGTAACCAACTTTTCTTCCTTTGGATACCCTGCCCGACTTGGTCCGGCAACAACCGAAGTCATAAAACGCTTACCTTGGATTTCTGCTTCCTCAAATCCGACATTTAACAGTTTCCTCAAAAGACTTACACCATGATAAAAATGTGAAATGGAAACGGTTGTCTCTCTCACTTTCCCTAACCGACCTGCCTGAATCATCGACAGCCTCGCCTGTTGGATTGGATGAAGATGATATTGCTCAGCAACTTGTACCCATGCTCCCTTTGTCGTCAGCTCTTCATGCAACTTTAACAGTCCATCCAAATCAGGTGCTGGTGGGGTTTCTGCTAATACGGGTATGCCTAGCTCGGATAGTTGCAGCAAATAATCCGCGCAAGCTTCCCACTTAACGGAAACGACAACAAAATCCGGCTGCTCATTTTCCAATAGTGCTTCTACTGTCTGATAAACTGACGTATTCCACTGCTCCTCCATTAATCTCCCTTTTTCCTCATCACGCACAACAGCTCCACTAACATGAAACACTTCCGGGAGTGCTTGGGCAATTCGAAAATAATACTGTGCCCGAAAGCCTGCTCCCCCAATAATACTAAAGGTTGTTCTTTTTCCCATTCCTATCCCGCCTTTGTTTTTATTGAGTGCTTTTCGACTATATCCAAACTACAATCAAAGCTCAAAATTTATCCAGTTACAACTCATGTGCTGCAACAGCTAAGACTGGGTCGAAATATATCAACTGTTTGTCCGACAAACTCCACTCTAGGCCCATTATACTTCATTGTGACCAATATATTGATTGTTATTGATAAAGTCATACTTATCATTTAGTGACTTTTTGAACATCCTCTTATAAATGAATCACCACCATTCTAAAAAAATTATTCGTATATTCCTCCTTCAATCAGGCAAGTATATAAACAGCAAAAATATGGAAGGTGTTTATCATTTTTAAATATTACATTAAGCAATTTAGAAAAATAAATAAATTTATATATTGGGATTTTAGTGATAAAGCAAAATTTTTAGGTATTACAAATCTCATTATCCTGGCGTTTGCACAGCTGTTTCCTTCAAATACTTTATTAACAACCTTTTTCACATTCTTTTTCCTAACTACGTTGTCTTACATCACATATTCCGTTTTTAAGAGGATGCTTTCAAAAGCAGGTCATGCTTTTTCTAATTCTCTTAATCATCAAGAAGGAAACTTTGTTATCGATGAAGTTGATCAAATGAGTGAGAGTGAATTTAAGGAGTTGTTGTACCACCTGTTTAAGCAGCAAGGATACTTGGTGAATCTTCCACCCAAGTCTGATAATTTGGATGCAGATTTAGTTTTAAGAAAAGGAAAAGATGTTATCATTGTTCAAGCAAAGCGCAATACAGCAAATGTAGGTGTTTCGGCTATTAATGCTGTAGTTGGTGCAAATGGATATGATAATGCCACCAATAAGTGGGTCGTAACCAATCGTTATTATACAAAAGCTGCTATCAACCAGGCACATAAAAATAAAGTGAAGCTTTTCAATCGAGATGATTTTTTAATCATGCTAAAGGATTATAGAGCACCTAAGAGTAAGTGGAGAAAGGCAATAAAATCAACACAACATAAGCGAGACTAAAATAATCCCGTCAAAGATGGCGGGATTATTTTAAAAAATATAAGTGGAAAAAGTCCCGTACTTTAAGAACTCTCTCCCACTTCTTCCTATGTTATGCCACCCTCTTAATCTTTGATCCAATATTCAAAAACATCTTTTCATTTATCTATCGGTATACGTTGAAACGGACCCGTGGTAGAATCCCAAACATACATGTCCCGTTAAGGTGGAGTTTTAAATTATTGCCCTGGCAATAATTTAAAACTTTTTCCAACTCCTCATATTCTTTTATTTCTTTCCAATTTCAATCGTCAAAAATTACCACACCCATCATTGAATGATTACCTTTATAATGAATACATAACGATTTTGATAGAAAAGTCATTTTTTACTGTTCATTAATCTATTTCACTTTCTATTTTGTTTAAAATAATACTTTAACTCTTTCCATTAAGAGGATGAATGAAGGAAAATAATGTTAAACTAGAACTTTAACATGTAAGTTTTCTGCGAAGGAAGGGATAAAGATGAGGCATCTTTCGGTGATTGTTGCAGAAGATCATCCTTATTCATTAGAAATTATATCCGATTTCACGAAGCAATTTCCTGGAATAAAGGTCATAGAACATGCAAAGGACGGCGAAGAGTTAGTCTATAAAACAATTATTCACAAACCAGATATTGCAATTGTTGATATAAACATGCCCAAAAAAGATGGGTTAACAGCGATCAAAGAATGCTTACAACACTCCCCAAACCTAAAAGTTATTTTTGTAACCGCTTATAGTGAATATGCTACTGACGCCTTTGATATCAATGCGATTGATTACGTTGTGAAGCCTGTAACAATAGATAGATTATTTCGTGCTTTAGAAAATGCAAAAGTGTCGATTTATTCACAGCACTCATCACATTCTAAAAGACTATATGTTCGTCAAGGCGCAAATCATCACTATATACCAAAGGAAGAACTATTATTTTTGGAGAAAGTTCAACATAAGGTTTTAATTCATACTACGAATAAAACCTTTGAAACCCAAGAAACGCTAGAATCCTATATGGAAAAGCTAGATGCTGATTTTTACAGGTCTCACAGGTCCTATATCATTAACTTAAGCATGTTAAATTATATTGAACCTTCTGGTAACACTTATTTAGCCTATTTTGATAACTACGATAGTCATGCTTTTATTGCAAAAACTCAATTAAACAATATTAAACAACGTATGAACATATTTAAAAGTTACTAAAAATAATTGGCAGTCACTAGTGCTAATGAATCATTTACTACTTTTTTCTACTATGTAATTAGAAAAATTTTAACAAAAATTAAATGGTAAAATCCGATAACTATTTTGTATAAAATGTTAGCTGAAATGTAGTTTATTGCTCATGAACGAATTTTCATCGGAAGGAACATATGTTTATGCTAATTGTATTAAGGGCAAATAATCAACAAGAATAGATTTACTAGGAGGATGACTATGCATTCATTGTCGAATGAACTATTAGTCGAGGCATATAGAGAAGCAAAACAAAAGAAGATGGATGTTGATTTTATAAATCTACTAAAAAAAGAAATAGAACGTAGGGGAATTGATTTTGAAGTAGTGAATGGTGACGTGTGATTGATAAATAGGGGAAATGAACCAAATAGCCACGTATAAATTTGTTATAAATAATAATCGTTCCAAAGCAAGGGGTCAGACCCCTCAACATATGAAAGTTAAAGCCAAGAGAATATTCTCTTGGCTTTATTAACCTCCTTGTAATAGCTCTCTCGTCTTTTCGAGAATCTCTTCATCCTTTAAGCGGAACTTGAATTCCACTCTCCGTGAAGCTTCAGCACTATATTCACCATTTTCGTCGGTGCGAACGTCCGTAAAGGATTTTCCATTTACCGTTAACTTATCCTGCAAATGATCCTGGATATTGTTATAGGGAAATTGATCACCGAGAATATAAGCTGCTACACTGTAGGCCCTTTCCTGTGAAAGCTGTAGGTTGTACAAATACGTATCGGTTCGGTCCGCATGTCCTTCAATGATGATTTCAGATACATAGTCTTCATATCCACTTTCTAATAAGATATCCAAATATTTTGGTACAAACTCATCTAAAAACTGAAACGAATCTTCCTTTAATTGTGCATCATCATATTCGAATAAAATTTCTGTACTAAAAATTATCGCACCTGTTTTCTCGTCTACTTCAATACCTAAGTCAGAGCCGCTAAATTCCTCATTCAAATCGTTAACAAGCTTGGCTCGAACACCCATGATTTGATCAATTGTTCGCTTCATCTCTTCAATTTGAAGAGATTTAATCACCATCATACAAATAAAAATAAGTACAAAGCAGAGCAAAATGGTTGTTAACAAGTCAGTAAAAGATGGCCAAAAATGATTTTCTCCCTGTTCATTTTTAAAAAGCCTCTGGTATTTATTGATCATTCTGGGTCATCCCTACACGGTTATTTCGTTTGGCTGTTTCTCCACTAAACGAATGAAGTTGACGATTTAATTTTTGAATTTCTTGGCTGAGCTCATTAAATGTTTGCTGCGTATAGCGAGAACTGCTTTGTTGGATTTCTTCCGTAATGAGGCGTAATTCCTTAAATTCCTTCTTAATCCCGTCATTTGTAATTTCCACATAATCACCGATGTTTCGAACGACCTTATCGAGTTTATCTCCAAGCGTCCCTTCTAAGCTGTTGACATATTTAGAGAGCGTATCCTTTAACATTCCAACATTTGCTTCGAGCTGATTCTCCCGTTGGTTAAACACATTGTTCATCTGTGATATCGTTGTATTTATTTCATGAATTAGCTGATTATTTTTTATCCCCACTTGCTCATAGGTGTTCGTGGCATCAAGCAAATGTTTTTCAAATGCTACGGAATCTGCAGAATGAGCTTTTAAATGGTTATTAAAGTCTTTATTAAACTGCTTCAATTCTTCAAAGCGATCCGATAATAGATGCTTATATTCTACTTGCGTTTCATTAATAGTCTCTAGTGCATGTGGTAACTGAACAATTGAATCTCCTAACTGATCAAAGCCATTGGTGAGTTCACTTAAATGAGAGCTAATACTAGATAGCTTAGAGCTAAGGCTGTCTCCAAATATTCGTTTAAATTCCTTGTTATGTTCCTCCATTCGTTTTACCAAATCATTACTCTTTCGATTCATTTTCTCAAATGCATCTTTTGCTGCTTCCTGACCCTCAACGGTAGAAGAGGTAAATGTTTTCAGATCTTCAACTGAATCTTCGAATTGACGTAATGTATCGATTTGTGTTGTTGAAACTTCCTTTATTTTTTCATAGGTATCCTCGAATGTTTTGGTCAGTCGTTCATTCCTTCCATCCATTTTTTTGAAATAATCAAATAGTTGATCGAAGTTTTTATTAAGCTTCGTAGTAGCTTGATCAAATCCATCCGTAATCTCTTTCATACTAGAGAATAAAACATGAAATTCTTGTAAATTATTGGACAGCCCGTCATTAAACTTAGCCAAATCCTCTGCTGATTGCTGTAATCCTTCTGTATAATCTTTAAAACCATTAAACGAATTCTCTATTCCTTGTAATGATTTTTGATTGGTCTCCTGAAGCTTGAGAATCGACTTATTAATCGTTTCAGAGACGTCAATCAATTTACGAAAGCCATTTTGTTCATTTTCTTCTAAATTTGACTCCACTTTTAACATAATATCGGTAAGTAAATACTCTGTATTGAACACTTTATTGATCACTGTCATCATCAGTGAAAATCCCATTCCAGCAATACTTGTGTAGAATGCAACATCGATCCCTGCCAAAACACTAGCAACATCCTCCACTAATTGATCTCCACCTGCATCGATACTACCTAATGACATGGTCAATCCTATAAATGTCCCTAACACACCGATTAATATAAAAACAGATACCGTCATCTGAACCATTTTAATAAGACTGACAACTGGTACATTAAACAAGCGCCAACCGGAAAACTTCTCTTGCACAAAGGTTTCAACTTTCACCGGTTCCTCTTGTTGTTTTCGGTCAAACTGCTCCTTAAAGTCCCGCAATGGATCAATATCCATTCGGTTTGTTTCTTTTAAATAGTTACGAATATTTTTCAATTTATGATACAAGCAAATATGGACGAGAAAAGTAACAAAAAATGCGAGGAATAGAATCATGAAAATGAGTTCAATCATTGGATTTGATAAAATTGCTTCAGCTTTCTGCTCACTAGTGAAAATTTGCAGCACTGCTTTTAGCATATATTTTCCCCCCTATTGTAAAATTCAACAGATCACGAATAGACAAGTACCTCTTTCCTTATGGATATTCTTCACATTCGGAAATCATGTGTCTGTTTTTATGGGACGGAGGGACAGGTCCCGCGTCCCGACCATGAGAGTTTAGCGATAAACAGGAGAGAAAAAAAGGACAAGGGTTCTATATCCCCTTGTCCCTTTCATTATGAATTAAGCGGCTGTTCTTTTATATTGGTTGGTTTTGGTTTGAAATTTGTTCATTAGTCTGTCTAATAAGTAAAGGTGCAGGGCAATGAGGTGACCAATGGTTAGGGATATGATAATGGTTCCCCAGAAAAATGGTCCACCTAATAAGATTCCTAAAATAACTGCGGCTACTTCCATCATTGTACGAGACCAACCGATTTTTAAGCCTAGCTTTTCAAACATAACGAGCATTAGCCAATCACGCGGACCAGAACCTCGTTTTGTTCGAATATAGATTGCTGTTCCTAAAGCAAACAGTATCATCCCTAGCACAAAAAATAAGATGCTCTTAAAAATACCTTCCATTTCAGGAATGAAAAATGATACAAAGTCACTGTATAGGCCTACAAAGATCATATTTAAAATGGTACCAATCATTGGAAAGGTTCTTGTCCAAATACTAGAGATTAATACAAGCATCAAACCAGTTAATTGCATGGCAACCCCAAATGAAATTGGAATTTGCCTGGACACACCAACATGAAAGACATCCCAGGGAGAAGCTCCCAAATTAGCCCTAATCATCATAACGATACCTGTAGCCATGATTAAAATTCCGATATGAAAAAACAGCCAAGCTGACCAGTTAAAACGTTTATACATTGCTCTCGTCTTCTTTAAACAGCTTCGCTAAATTTTCCGTATATTCTGGAGTAACAACACCTTTTTCAGTAATTATTCCAGAGATTAAGTGGTTTGGTGTAATATCAAATCCTGGGTACAATGCTTCTGTTCCCTCTGGGGCTGTTTGGATACCACCAAAGGAAGTTACTTCATTAGAAGCACGCATCTCCACCTCAATATTCCCGCCTCTTTTAATGTCAAAGTCAATCGTATGACTAGATGTTGCAGTATAAAAAGGGATACCATTATCCTGTGCAGCAAGTGCATGAAGATACGTCCCTATTTTATTTGCAAGGTCACCATTCGCTGCCACACGATCAGAACCGACAACTACTTTGTTAATAAGACCTGCCGACATACAATAGCCAGACATATTATCGGTAATTAATCGAAAAGGTATATTTAATTGTTGTAGTTCCCAGGCAGTAATACGAGCACCTTGTAAGTAAGGACGTGTTTCATTAACAATAACTTCAATTTCTTTACCACTTTCATGTGCTGCTCGAATCACAGATAATGCACGACCACCGTAACCAGCACCAGCTACTGCACCAGAATGACAATGGGTCATGATTGTATCTCCGTCCTCAATTAATGCAGCACCATGGTTACCAAGCTGCATTTCAAAGGAAAGCTGGCGATCAACAATCTCTTCAGAAACAGCATGTGCAGATGCGAGAAAATCATCTGCTTTAAAGACTCTGGTTAGCATTTCATCAATCGTTTTCATCATATTTACAGCAGTTGGTCTCGTTGATTTTAAATAATTTGCAGCCTGTAGCAACGCTTTTTGATCACTTCCATGCTGCTTAACTGCCAAGAACATCCCGTAAGCACCAGCAAGCCCTAGTGCCCCTGATCCGCGTATAACCATATCTTTCACTGCTTTCCCAAGCATTTCAACGGTAGTCATTTCATATACAGGAGAAGAAAAAGGTAATTTCGTTTGGTCTATCAAAAAAACTTTTTCACCGTCTCTCCAAATAGGCAAGAGTAATTGTCGGCCATCTCTTTCTATCGTTTTTAACTTTTCTGTTAATGTCATTGCTTCTCCTCCCTAAATGATCATTGATTTTTTTGTACCTTCTACTAGCATTTTATCGGAATTATTATCGAGGTTAATAATAGGAACAACGGACGATTGATTTACTTCACCGCAATACTGTAAGTCAATATCCTTATCAATCTTCAACATATTTCTGGCACTTTCAGACGTTCGAAGTGCCGTATAACCATCTGGATAAATTTCAGTCAAATGCTTCGCCATCAGTGCTGTGTCGCGTACGATTAATTTATCATTTGCTAGGTTGATAGCTTCTTCTACCATGACACCAGCACAGTACATGTCATCCATTGCTGCTACGTTCGCACCTTCTCTACCAGCACAAACAATCACTATGTCTTTGTCCTTTTGTTCTGCTAATGAGACGGCTGCTCTCATTACTTCCTTTGCATTACGCAAGCAACCGATGAGCATATCATCGATGCCACCATCACGTAATGCTGCTGCGGTCTTCGTTCCATTAGAAGTGCATAGTGCTGTTTGTTTTCCATTTAAAAAGTCTTCTTCCATTTCAGTAGGTGATGGATTAAAATCTGCACTTGGAGCTGTATTACCTGACGCATCCTCTGCGCAAATCAATAAAGAAGGTTGAGCGGATTTGACCGCTTCAACCTCATTCAAGCTTCCTAATAGAAGAACACTTTGACACCCTTTTTCCATCATCGTAATAATCGATGTGCTAGCGCGTACCACATCGACAACGATACATACTGGCTTCTCGTCCATTCTTACAAGAGGTGCTAAGCTAGCAACTTCTATCGTAGGCATTAGTTAGCCACCCCAGCTTTTTTCAGCTTGTCTTCACGGGCTTTAATTGCACGCTCGTACGCTGCTTTACATCCACAAGTAGAATCCTCTGTAACATTGCTTATAGCATTTAAGATTAAATTAGCCATTTTATCTTTGTTTTCATTAATAACCTTTTTGTGCATTGCTAAATCTGGTGGTGTATCTGTAATTCCTGCAGCTATATCTGAAGCCATTGTTACTACGGAATAGCACAATCCTGCTTCACGAGCTAAAGCTGCTTCCGTTGCATTAGTCATTCCTACGACATGCATGCCCCACGATGCATATAATTTAATTTCAGCACTTGTTTCATAGCGCGGGCCATCTACACAGATATAAGTCGCATTATGATATAAATATATATTTAAGTTTTCTGCTGACTGGATAAAATCATTACGTAAGTCCGGGCAATATGGTGTGCTCATATCACAAGAGTATTTGCCAAACGTGTTGTCACGCTTTGTTGTCACATCAACAAATTGATTTAATAAAGCAAATCCACCAACTGGAATATCAAGTGTTAATGAACCTACTGCACACATACCCAATACTTTTTCTACCCCTAGTTTTGTCATTGCTGTAATGATTCCTTTGTAGTTTACTTGGTGAGCTAAAGAATCGTGGCTTGCACCGTGACGTGGGATAAAATAAACTTCCTTCCCAGCATGCTCTCCTTGATAAACTAGAATTTCTCCGTATTCTGTATCTACTGTCATTTCATTTACTTGATCTAATAAATTATAAAAACCTGTTCCTCCGATTACTCCAACCTTCATTATTCATTCCTCCTAAGATGTTTGTAATTGTTTATTTATATCTAGTTTTTTTACTCGCTTATATTCCTTAATCATTTCTTCCACAGTAAGTACATGATCGTTAACGCCAAATGAAGTTAACTGTTCCGCTAATGTCATTACTTGAGGTGGTTCCAGTGATGCTTCTTTTAACATTGCTTTATCCTTAAACACTTCTCGAGCAGCACCATCTGCTAGCTTTTTCCCATTTGAAATGACAACGACTCGACAATCTAGTTCACCTACTAGCTGCATGTCATGTGTTACTAGAATGACGATATGGCCCTGTTCTTTTAGCATGGTAATGACTTCCTTAATTCGTTCGCTTCCTGCATGGTCTTGACCTGTCGTTGGTTCATCAAGAACAATTACCTTTGGTTCAATTGCTAGAATAGAAGCCATCCCAACTTCTTTTCGTTGCGTAGAATTTAAATCAAATGGGTTAGTTTCCAAAATATCTTCAAGCTGAAATAGTTCTGTTACTCTTTCTACTCTCTCTTGAATTGTTTCTTCATCTAGTCCTATATTTTCACATCCATACCTTAACTCTTGCTCAACGGATGGTAAAAATGTTTGGTGGTTTGAGTTTTGAAATACGTAACCTACTTTAGCAGATAATTTAGCAACAGAATGTTTCTTTGCGTTCATATCTCCAATCCAAACATTACCTTTTGTCGGCTTTAATAACCCATTAAAATGTTTCACTAAAGTGGTTTTTCCAGAGCCGTTCCTACCTAAAACAGCAACGACTTCTCCTTCCCCAATTTCCAAGTTAATCGATTCTAATGCTTTTATTTTTCCCGGGTAAATGTGTGTTAAATTTTCAACACGGAGAAATGCACTCATCACCGCCACCTCCTTCTATGCTTTTAGCTCTTTCGAAAAAGATTGAACTGCTTCGTCTAAAACAACCGGAATTTGCTCTTTATCATTAAAAACCTCATAAGCAACTTCTGTTACTTGTGGCCCTCGCAATTTAAATTTCTTAAGCAGCATTAAGTCTGAAAAGATTTCCTTAGGGGTACCAAATAAAATCGATTCTCCTTCATGCAAAACGAGAATTTTATCACAATACATCGTTAGGCGTTCAATTTCATGCTCGATAATAACCCCGGTCATTCCTTTTTCCTTCAAACTCTTCAATACTTTAAACACTTCATTTTTACCAACTGGATCTAACATTGTTGTTGGTTCGTCCATCATCATAATCGATGGTTCCATTGCCATTACAGAAGCAATGGCTAATCGCTGCTGTTGACCTCCTGATAGAGCTAGCGGGCTTCTTTTTTCAAAACCTGCAAGTCCAACTGTCTGTAAAGCTTTTTCAATTCGCTTCACCATTTCGGCTCGCGGGACTCCAATATTACCAAGCCCAAAGGCCACTTCTTCTTCAACTGACATTTGACTTAATTGTCCTTCAGGGTCTTGAAAAACAAGACCACTATTTAAAACCTGCTCAGATATATCGTGTTTCAAAACATCTTTTCCATCTACTATAATCTTGCCTTGGATCTCTCCATCAACTGTGTGAGGAATTAATCCTTTTAAAGCCATCGCTAAAGTTGTTTTTCCTGCACCATTAGGACCAATTATCCCTAATACTTCTCCATAGTCTAATTCAAATGAGATGTTTTTTAGCGTATCACTTTCTGCGTCTGGATAACGAAAAGTTAAGTTTTCCACTTTAATTGCTTTGTTTTCCATTTATACGACCTTCTTTCTAACTGATTTCCATAAGAAATCAAAGAAGTAGATACTACATACAATCCAAATTCCTATCAAAGCAGACATAAGAACGAAATCCGTGATCGGTAAAAGGGTACCTCCAACAACAGCTCTTAATGTGATTGCAGCAAGAGCGAAAAGAGCAATGGCCGTCAAGAAAGCATAATCGCGAAAACCGATTGTCATCTCGCGAAGGCTCGTCTTCGGTCCTGTTGATGAAAAACCTCGGCACTCCAGAACTTGTGACATTTGATGCACCCGCATAAATGAGGTAATAAACAACGGTGCAAATAATGGAATTAAATGCTTTACCCGTTGAATCATATTTGCTTTCACATCCAAACATCTCGCTTGTTGTGCTTCCATAATCACCTTAGCCTCACGTCCAATAATCGGAATTAATTGAAACGTAGATAGAATCATAAATGCTACAGCATGTGGTACCTTCCATTTTACTAGCGCATTGGCTAGGTCTGATGGATGTGTACTCATCACAAAAAGTAATGTAGCTGTTCCAATTGAAAGAATTCGAAACGACATAACCGCTCCATAAATTAAAGCATCGTGTTTAAATGATAAATTTTCAGTTAATTGCCACGTTACTTTTGTGACGTCACCCATTGGGTTATATAGGCCATGTACAGTTATGATTAAAAAGACTAATAAAAACATAAACTTAACGGTTTTCAAGTAAGGCGTTGTAAGACCTGAAAGGAAAACAATTGGTAGTAGTGATACGGTAACGAGAAATTGAAACATTGGATCATAGAATAAAAAGACAAATAAAATGATCGAGAAAACAAATAATATTTTCGTTCTTGGATCCAATTGATGTAAAAAACTGTTTCCTTGAACATACATGGAATTCATCTTGTAATCCCCCCTAGATTAATAGTTAAAGAGGATGTTCAAAAAGGCGCCAAATGATAAACGGCGAATCTCATCGTTGGCTTGTTTTTCCGATCCTCATGTATTAAAAAGCCTACACTCCGGTTCTCAAAACTACACTGCCTCGACCTTCTTGTTTCTAATTCGTCGACTTTTTGAACATGCACTTAAAAGGAGATAAAGCGGCTTGTTTATGCCGCTTTATCATCTTTCTTTTTACCTTTGTTCATACCCAATCCTTCTTGAATCTTCTTTGCATTTGGAAGGAATCTAACAGGGAAGATTCTTAAGATAGAAAATACTACCCAAAAAGTTAAAATTTTATCTAAGAACGTACCAGGGAAGTTTGCAATCAAGTTAGATACCGCAATACTATTTCCCATTGCTACTAAACCTGCTGTTAAAATATCAACACCTGCTCCGGCAAAACCTCCAAAAACATAAACAGCTACTGCAGATCCTAATGCTGAAGCAATAACTCCTGTGATTGCTCCGGCAGCGATAACTTTTGGAATACTTTTGAAGAATCCTTTTTTAAAGAACCAATATCCTAGCAGTGCAACTACCGCACCTACTAATGCAAATGGAATAATTGTCCAGCGGGTCGTTAAACCTATTACTAAGTTCGTCAAAACTGCAGTTGCTACTCCCCACCAAGGACCAAGTACAATAGCATTTAATACATTTCCAATATTGTTCAAAAACAAAGGTAGCTTCAACATTTCAACAATTGAATTTGCAACCCAATTTAATGCGATCCCTGCTGGAATCATGGCAACAACTAATGTAGATAATTTGTTCTTCACTCTTCTTCCCCCTAAATAATTTTTTATGAACTAACTGTATAGTTATTAACGGGTGTTCCTGTGGAGCCCCTAATGACCATCGTAGGTTGATAGACTGTCTTTTCTTTATAAGCTTTCGGTTTTTCAATCGTTGAAACAACCATCTCAACAGCTCGTACACCTAATTGCTCTATTGGTGATGTGACAGTTGTTAATGCAGGCTCAACTGCCTGCGCTATTTCGATATCATCAAATCCTGTGATAGATAAATCATCCGGAATGGACAATCCTATTGATTTTGCAGCCTGATAACATCCAATTGCTAATAGATCAGTTGCTGCAATAATTGCAGTTGGTCTATTTTTACTTTTTAATAATTGAAGTGCGCTTTTTAAGCCATCTTGCATTTTAAAATCACCATAAAGAATGTTTTGTTTTACAAGTCTTAAGTTCGCTTCATTTATCGCAATATTAATCCCATCCAAACGATCTTTCGATGCCAAGCTATTCCGATGGCCTAACACCACTCCGAATGATTCATGGCCTAATTCAATTAAATGTTTCGTTAAATCATAAGCACCTTGACTATTTTCAACCAACACTTTATCAGTATTAACCCCTTCAACTTCACCACCCAGTTGAACAATCGGGAATTGCGGATTTTTATCACATAGTGCTTTAATATTTGGATCATCTTTCTTGGGTGATGCGAAAATTATTCCATCAATATTCTTTTGTAACAGAAATGAAACATATGATGCTTCCTTTTCCATATCATTATCTGTGTTACACAAGATCACATTAAAACCATGGCGGTTTCCTTCATCTTCTACTGCTCTAGTTAAATCTGCATAAAAATGGTTCGTTATATCCGGAATGATAAGACCGATCGTTTTGGTTTGCTTTTTCATTAATGCAACAGCTAACATGTTTTTCTCATAATTTAATTCCTCTACTACTCCCATTACACGCTTTCTCGTTTTCTCACTTACATACCCTGTATTATTTAGAACACGTGAGACAGTTGAGATTGCAACACCAGCTTTTTTAGCAACATCATAAATGGTTACACTCATCGTATATTTCTCCTCGTTATCAGGAAGCGCTTCCCGATTGCAAAAGTTGTACAACTCTTTATATTCTCCACCCTCCCTTAATTATCGTAATTCTCCTTATTCGCTAACCAGGAATTAATGTCATTTTATAGGTGATAATTAAGGTTGTCTCCTTTTGTGGAATGAAACCTCACAAAGTTTTTTGAATATTCAAACTAATATAGTTTTTACCATTCAACTAAAATCGAGAAGCGCTTCCCGATTTTTAACAAATAGAAAAGCCCAGATGGGTAGAATTCACTCAGTTCTTTCTAAAAGTGAAACCTACCCGCCTGGGCTTTTATCCCTTCGGTGTCATACCATTTTACTATGGTATGTAAATCGCTTGGACCAGACCCTTTCAATATTAATAGAAAAGCGGGATCCTAGATTTACTTCCACTCATAGTCCTGCAGATTTGCGGTGCAGGGTAGAAACATTCAGGCCATATCCCTGAAAATATATGAGTGATTATTTTTTTGTTTTTTATTATCTATTACAGATGTAAATATATCATCCTATTCGAGGTTCGTCAACACATAAAACGAATGTTTATTTAAAAACCATATGAATCGTTCGTTTATAGATAATGTATCCTCCACCATTTATAAACGGGAAGCGCTTCTTCAATTTAAAATATAAAAAGCCTAAGTTTGATAAATCCATCATTTGCTGAGCGAATTCTATCAAACTTAGGCTTTTTTAGTATAGCCTGAAAAATTAAATGGACGCGTCTAGGATTTTACTGTACTAACCCCAGTATATTAATTACAGCTATATTCTTGGTATAGAAGCTTAAAGTTAGATGTTTTCACTCATAGTCTTGCATTTACGGTGCAAGGTAGAAACTATTAGGCCATATCCCTAAAATTATATGAGTATTTTATTATTTTTTTATATCTTATATGAAATGACAAAATTCGTCAACGGACATTTAACGAATTTATTGCTGTTCCTGGATTCAATAGGCTCTTTTCGGTTTCTTTGGTGTTTTTACTACGCAGTTGACCTATAATGGGCAACAAAAGATGATTTGTCATTAATCTAATGAATAAAAAGAGTGCATAACCGATGCTGAGGAAAAACACTCGCTTTCCGTGGGCAACGCCTCAGCCTACTGATGAATTACACGAATATCAGCTTTTCGTTTAATTTCTGCTCATTTTCCTCGATGAATTACACGAATATTAGCTTTTCGTCTAGTTTCTGCTCATTTTCCTTGTTGAATTACACGAGTGTCAGCTTTTCGTTTAGTTTCTGCTCATTTTCCTTGATGAATTACACGAATGTCACTTTTCGTTTAACTTCTGCTCATTTTCCTTGTTGAATTACACGAATGTCAGCTTTTCGTTTAACTTCTGCTCATTTTCCTTGTTGAATTACACGAATATCAGCTTTTCGTTTAATTTCTGCTCATTTTAAAAAAAATTTGTATAATTTTCAATATCCATCTAAATAACGGTCCAATGCTTGTTGTAAGCTTCCAAGAGTTTGGGTTTCATTATTAAATCTAATGCCTAATTGAGTCATACTTCTAACAACATCTTTACTTAAGCCTGTAATGACTGTTTCACATCCCATCATGAATGTACCGTCAATAATTTTCATGAAATCACCAATTAAATCATCCTTTATATCAGCTATCCCTGATAAATCAATAATTAATGTTTGAATATGCAGCTTCCCAACCTCCGTTAAAACCTTTTCCTCAATAATGTTAATCCGCGATTTATCCAAAGATCCGATTAATGGTAAGATACAAATAGCAGGGTTTATTGGAATAATCGGAACCGATAAATTTTCAACCAACTCCTTCTGTTCCTTAATTAGAGCATCCTTATATGTAGAATAGCTAATAAAAAAAGCATTTAAAAAGTTATCCACTCGGTTGTTCATTTGTTTCTCAAGCCGAAAAAAATCCGATATCTCATTATTACGTGATAAGTGATAATAGTTTTGTATGAAATTCCACAAAGTCCTTCGAATGGCTTGAACCCATTCCAACTTAAATGATAGTGCGATGGAATGGGTTGCCCATGCTATCCCTTCTTTTTTTGCAAAACTTTTAAGTTTTTCATCTTGTCCGTCAATAATGTATACGATGAGTTTATGAGCATTGTTAACTAAATCAATATTTCCAATTCTGAGTATCTCATCGATTTTATCTTTGACATTGACTGCCTCTGTTAAAAGTGTAGTCTCAAATTTCTGACTATTTTCTTCAAAGAATTCCTTTAGACGGTATGAATGCTCAAAAGTAAAATTCATCAACTATTCCCCCTTGTTAATATACCTCAATAAACACATTCGAAATTTTATACCCTTTTTATATGGTCATTAAACTATCTATCACTAAAAAATGGAAAAATTGAAGTTTGCAAATGTAGTCTAATCAATAGGCATTGGGGAGTCAAACTGTTAGTCAGATTCTTTCACGTTAAGATAGTATTTCATAGTGGATCTTGCAATTACAAGTTAATTCCTAGCAAATTCACCATCTACCTCTACCGTCTCATAAATGTTAATAAATGCTTTTTCATCATGTTTGCGGACAATCTTCTTAATTCGCACCGTTTCGTATCGAGTGACAACCATCATTAATACTTGCTTCTTCTGTTCAGAATAACCGCCGTAACCTTCCATAACCGTCATACCACGATAAACGGTATCAAGTAACTCTTTTCGAATCTTATCTCCTTTGGATGTAACAATCTGCATCGTTAATTTAATATGATTGGTATGGATGGTATCAATCATTTTGCCAGTAATATAAATCGATAACAAAGTATATAAAGCAATCTCCCAATCAAATATTGCTCCAGAAATAAGTACAATAACTCCATTCATCCCTGTTAATAAAATTCCGACACTCATATTACTAATACGGGTAATAATTATTGCAATAATGTCCAAACCACCGGAGCTCCCGGAGTACTTTAAAATGAGACCAATTCCAGTTCCACCAATAATACCGCCAAATATGGTTGATAATAATATATTTTCAGTTACTGCAACAACTGGTAATGCATATAAAAAAACGGAAAGTGAAACGACACATGTGATTGTATTAATCGTAATTTCCTTACCTAATTTCAAGTAACCTAATATAAGTAAAGGCAAGTTAAGCACCAAATTAATGAGACCTATTTCAAATGGGGTAATTATACCGAGTAAAATAGCAATACCACTTACACCGCTACTTAAAATTCCATAAGGAACAAGAAAAAAATTAAAACCGAAAGCAATAATTAAAGAACCGATGATAATAATCACATTTTTCATCAAGATAAACCTCCTGCTGCCAGCACTAGAAGCAATTATAGCAAAACTCTGTGGTTCACTGCTTTGAAATTTTTTTAATCTGATTTTTCTATAAATGGTGTTTAAAAAGTCGGTAAATTAGAAACAAGTAGATCGAGGCGGCGAAGTTTTTGAGGACTATAGTGTAGGCTTTCCCTACATGAGGACCGGAAGAACGAACCATCGAATAGATGCACCGCTTATCATTTGGTAACTTTTTGAACATCCTTTATAGAAGGCAAGGTCACTTAAATGGAGAAAAGGTGCCTATCACTCATCGCTATACTTTTACCTATGCAGAGGTGGCACCAAATTTCACATTTATTTCAAGGCACAAATTCATCAACTAAGCTTTAGTAGCATACACTCGCAAGGACTGATGCGCACCGTTTCATGAAACATGCGGTAATCAAGCAGGTGTTGCCACTTTCCCTGTCGAATTGGAAGTGTAATCTCAACTTCTTCATGCAGGTTTCGATTCATCAGGTAGAGGAAATGTTCATTATTACTATTGTTACCAAACGCATCCCTCCCATTAGCATTCCACCTCTCAAATGCCAGCACATCGTTATGCAATACATGTGGTTTCCAGTGACCTGTTCTTAGTGCCGAATATTCTCGTCTCCAGCCTCCTATTGTTTGATACCAGGTTACTAACTCCTTTTCTTCCCTTCCCCATGGGTAAGGCTTCCGGTTATCTGGATCTTCTCCTCCGGTTAAACCTGCCTCGTCTCCATAATAAAGGGATGGTACACCTGGAAAAGTATAAATCCACAAGCTAAGTGCTTTTATTTGTTCCGTTATCCTTCTATTTTTTTCCTCTCTTGGCATCTTTTCTGACATGAAACCGTCTAACACTGTTTTGAGTCGCTCAACATCATGATTCGATAACATGTTCATCGTGGCATAAAAATATTGCTTCGGATAATGCTCATATAAAGTAAGTAGTTTCCTTTTTAGTGTATGTGCATTCCATTCGCCATTCATAAAACTTAGCAGAAATTGACGCAACGGATAATTCATGACAGAGTCTAATTCCCCACCAAGTAAGTATTCTCTTCGTTTGCCATAAGCTATTTTATTTGAAGCATCCTCCCATACTTCGCCTAATAAAACAGAGGAGGAATTTTCTTTTTTTAGCTGTTGATAGATTTGTTTAATAAGGTCGTCTGTTAGTTCATCTGCAACATCAAGACGCCAATTTTTCACGCCAGCTTTTTGCCATGCTTTGATGACACTGTCCTCATTATGGATGAGAAACTGTTGATAGCTCTCATTTTCTTTGTTTAATGTCGGTAACGTTTCAATCCCCCACCAAGCATCATAAAGATCCGGATGGTGTTGGAAGTTATACCAAGAATAATAGGGAGATTCAACGGATTGATAAGCACCGATAGATGGATATTCTCCTTTTTGATTGAAATAGAGACTATTGCTTCCTGTATGACTGAACACCCCATCTAGCATGATTTCGATGTTCCGCTTTCCAGCCTCGATAAGGAGCTTCTCCAAGTCCTCTTTCGTTCCTAACAAAGGGTCTACCTTATGATAATCTCCCGTGTCATATCGATGATTGCTCTCTGCTTGAAATATAGGGTTTAAATAGATAGCGGTGACCCCTAGTGATTGAATATAGTCTAATTTTGCGATTATTCCTTGGAGATTTCCTCCGAAAAAATCCCAACGTTTTATTTTTCCATCTTCATCCTTAATATAGATTGGATCATCATTCCAGTGGGTATGCATTAAACTCGTTTTTGGGGCCTTCTCAAGCTGGAGTTCTCCTGCCAAACAAAAGCGATCCGGAAAAATTTGATAAATAATTGCATGCTTCCACCATGTAGGACTCTCGTATTCTGGGTTGTAAACAGTGACCTGCCAAGATGGTGGAACATGATCAAAGACCATCCCTTCCCCACTTTCTTCGGCCTTTTCGCGACCATAAAAAACCCGGCCTTCCTCTGTTACTACCTCGAAATAATACCAAACAAGTTGAAGCTCCTCTGGTACAGTAATTGTCGTTTCGTATACCGAATAACTCTGGTATTGATTATGCACATCCATGACTTGTATGTTGTTGACATTAGACTTATCGTAAATGAAATGAAGCATTACTTTTACCGGATGATAATCATGATCAATATCAAGGCTTAATGAAAGGCTTGAGCCTCTCGGTACTGCTCCGAAAGGCTCTCTATACGCAAGGTCAAAACTATTATGATAAATACCCTGATGTATCACATTCCATTCTCCTCCCCTAAGCCGTTAACTGTATTATGGGAATTCAACCCCCAAATTTCAGCTGCATAGGATTTTATTGTTCGATCACTGGAGAACACTCCTGAGTGAGCAATGTTTACTAAGCATTTCCTATTCCAATTTCTTATATCTTGATAATCATAACTTATTTGTTGTTGTGTATTGACATAGCTATTAAAATCTCTTAACACAAAATACTCATCGTTGTTAAAAAGGAGTTCATCATAAATTTCTCGGAATTCTGTTCCACCTTTTGAAAATGGGCTATAATGAATCAATTGATCCAACGTGCGGCGAATACGTTCATCCTCTTCATATGTCTCTTTCGCAGAATAAATTCCTGTATCATAGTAGGCCTGAACCTCCTCAGCGCTTAGCCCAAAAGAATACATATGGTCATTTCCAATTACATCACATATCTCAACATTGGCACCATCCATCGTACCAAGTGTTAATGCACCATTCATCATCAATTTCATATTACCAGTACCAGAAGCTTCTTTACCAGCAGTGGATATTTGTTCACTGATATTAGCAGCTGGGATAATTCGTTCTGCTAAGGAAACAGAGTAATTTTCTAAAAAAACTACTTTTAGTTTATCCTTCACGTCCGCATCATTATTGACTATCTGTGCAATTGTATTAATTAATTTAATCACTTTTTTTGCAAAATGATAGCTAGATGCTGCCTTCGCACCGAATATAAAGGTTCGAGGCGTTAGGTTACTGGTAGGATTACACTTTATTTGATTATATAGATGGATAATATGAAGGGCATTCAATAATTGCCGTTTATATCCATGCAATCGTTTAATTTGCACATCAAAAATGGACGTAGGATCTAATTGGACTCCTGTCTTATCTTCAACCCAACTTGCAAAATTTTGTTTATTTTTTTGTTTGATTTCATTTAACGTATCTAAAAATGAAGCATCCTCGATTTGATATAACAAGTCCTGTAAGCGTTCTGGTTCTTTTTTCCACTGCTCACCAATCGCTTCATCTATTGCATTTGTTAATAATGGATTCACATACATTAACCAACGTCGATGGGAAATCCCATTTGTTTTATTATTAAAACGATCAGGGAATATGTCATAGAACAGCTTCATTTCACGTTTTTTTAGAATTTCCGTATGCATTTTGGCAACTCCATTTACACTGCTGCTCCCTACAATCGATAAATGTGCCATTTTTACTTGCCCATCTGCAATAATGGCAAGCTTAGCTATTCGATCAAAATTTCCAGGGGATGATTCCCAAAGCATCCTGCAAAATCGCTCATTAATTTCTTCGATAATCATATAAATTCTAGGTAATAATGAGCGAATCATTTCAACTGGCCATGTTTCCAATGCTTCACTTAAGGTCGTATGGTTCGTATAAGAGACCGATGCTTGTGTAATCTGCCATGCTTCTTCCCAGCCGAGTTTTTTTTCATCCATTAAAATTCGCATCAGTTCAGGGATAATAAGCGTAGGATGTGTATCATTAATATGAAGCTTTTTATAGTCTGGAAACAAGGACCATGATAAGTCTAATTTTTCAAATGATCGAATCACACATTGAACCCCAGATGAAACAAGGAAATATTCCTGTTTCAAACGCAATCTTTTCCCTTCTTCAGTGGAATCATCAGGATACAAAAATTCGGTGATTGATTCCAATGAACGCTGATGATCTAATAGATTTTGACACGAATGCTCCTTTTTTGCCTTGACCAGTATATCTTCTTCTGTTGGTTCTGCAGACCATAATCGCAACGTATTCACGGTATCATTGTGATAGCCAATCACCGGCACATCATAAGGAACTGCTCGCAGCTGTTCATAATCCACATGTTCAAAATGAAGTTTTCCTTCCTGTTCATGCGTTAAGATATGTCCACCAAATCGTACTTCAACCGCTTCTTCTTCACGTCTCACTTTCCATACATATTCCTGGGATAGCCACTGATCTGGAAGCTCTACCTGATTACCATCAATAAAACGCTGATCAAACATACCATATTTATATCTTAATCCATAACCATGTCCCGGTAAGTCTAAGGATGCTAAAGAGTCCAAAAAGCATGCAGCTAAACGCCCTAATCCGCCATTACCTAAACCAGCATCCTTTTCTTTTTCTTCTATGCTTGTAAAACGAAACCCTAATTCATTTAGCCCCGTCTTTACTAATGACAACATATCTAAATTAAGTAAATTATTTCCTAATAAACGCCCCAATAAAAATTCCATTGAGAAGAAGTAAACTTGTTTGTCTCGACTTTCCGTACCCTTTTGATTGTTTTGAAGCCATTTTTGGTTAATTCTTTCACTTATCAATGCTCCAAGAGCTAAATATGCATCCTGCTCCGAAGCTTGATCCTTTTTTTTCCCAATTTTTTCTTCTAACTTCCTGATAAAAGCTTCTTTAAATTCCTCTTTATTGATGAACACTCTTGTTTCCTCCATTTGTTCCTGCTACCTTCCATGGATTTATATTATACGAGGGGAATGTAGTCTGTTTCATTCCTAACCTTTGTTTGTACTTGGAAAAGTGTAGGACAATAGGAGAAAACAAAAATGTTCCTTATTGTACAACCCTTAGCTCTATGCATGAGTTAGGGAATGATGGGTGATATCCCCCTCTACTGTCTGTGTCACTTCTTTATATAAATCCATATATTGATTGGCAGAGTATTTCCATGACATTTGACTCTTCGCTATGTTCTTCATAAGTTTTCTCCACATTTGTTCATCATGATAGAAACTTATTGCACGACGAATAGAAAAAAGCATGTCATGAGCATTAAAATTAGCAAATGTAAATCCATTTCCCTCTTCTGTTTCTTCATTGAACGATGTAACCGTATCAACTAACCCTCCTGTTTCACGGACAATGGGTGCTGAAAGATAACGAAGCGCAATTAATTGACCAATACCACAAGGCTCAAAGCGTGAAGGCATTAAAAACATGTCACTCGCTGCGTATATTTGACGAGCTAGTGATTCTTGGAACGTTATGTTTATAGACATTTTTTCTGGGTGCCTATATTGACACCATTCCAGCATTTGTTCATATTGATAATCACCTGTTCCGAGTATGACAAATTGAACATCGTCTTGATACAGAAGCTCATCAATCACTCTTCCGACAAGATCTAACCCTTTTTGTTCAACTAGGCGCGATACAAGCCCAATCATTGGAACGTCTTTCCTAACGGGCAATCCAAGCTTTTCTTGAAGCCACATTTTATTTTGGGCTTTCTTTATGAGTGAGCTGCGATAAGGATAGGCTAGAGCCTCATCTGTTAGTGGATTAAATTCCTTATCATTTATTCCATTGATAATTCCGGTTAGTTTATCCGCGTGTTTCCGCAGTACTCCATCAAGATTTTCCCCATAATACGGGGTTTGAATCTCATCCGCATAAGTTTTACTGACTGTTGAAATATAGTCAGCAAAATTGAGTGCCCCCTTCATGAAATTAATGTTACCAAAAAATTCAAGCCCATCGTCTGTCATCAGTCGCTCGTCTAAGTCCATCAAATCATGTAAAACAGATTGAGGAAAAATTCCTTGATATTTAACATTATGAATGGTAAAAACTGTTTTTATACCTTGATATAATGAATCCTCCTTATAATGCGTGTGAAGGAAAAGAGGAATTAAGCCTGCTTGCCAATCGTGGCAATGCAAAACATCAGGAATCCATCCCAATTTTCGTACCATTTCCAAAACTGCTCGATTAAAAAAGACAAATCTTTCGGCTTCATCTCCATATCCATAAAGGTTAGAGCGCTTAAAATAGTATTCATTATCAATAAAGTAATAGGTTATGCCGTTATATTCCATATATTCAATACCAGCATATTGGTTCCGCCAACCCAGACTTACAGTTAGCTCATCCCAAAGCTTTAATTGTTCTTTCCACTCCTGATTCATTTCCTGATACTTTGGCAAAACGACACGTACATCTGTTCCTTGTTCTTTTAGAGCTTGCGGTAGTGACCCTAATACATCGGCCAATCCTCCTGTTTTAATAAATGGGGTACATTCTGATCCAACCATTAAGATGTTCATAGCTATTCCACTCCTTTTCATTTAATTGATCAATAATCGTTTTAAAACAATTAATTTATAAAATGAAACTCAATCATCAGGGTTTTACGGACGGTTACTCACCATGTTAAAACTAAGAAAAGGACTGTCCGTTTGACGCGTGTAGACAGCCCTTCTGAGATGTGTCTTTACATTATTTTTCTCTTTGCTACAACAAAAGGCTTTTCCTTTGCCCCAATTAACATGCGTCCAGAGTTAATTTTACAATCCTTATCGATAATGACATTCTCTAAAACTACCCCGCTGTCAATCTCACACCTTTGCATAATAATAGAGTTTCTTATCGTGCTACCTTTCCCCACTTTTACCCCGCGAAAAAGTATACTTCCCTCCACTTGTCCTTCGATAACACATCCATTCGCTACAATGGTATTTTTTACCTTAGAATTCGGTAAAAATTTTGTTGGAGCCTCATCTTTCACTTTTGTGTAAATAGGAGAATCCTCATTAAACAAGGCGTCATGTTCTATTTCATTTAACAATTTTGTACTATTACGATAATAGCTTTCTACAGAGTTAATCAATGAATGGACACCTTTATACTCATAGGCGTGAATATGAATATCCTCTACATTGGCCTTTATTGCGTCTGCAAACAGATTCGTATGCCCTCGTGCAATACATTCTTCAATCAGTGCATATAAATAACTTTTTTTAACTAAATACATATTCATATAGATGTCCTGACTCTTTGGATCATTATGAATAGCGGTCACTCTATTATTTTGCTTGTTAATCGTTAGTTTACTAGCTAAATGGTGCTCTGGATAAAGCTCGCACACCTTTTTATAAATTACTGTTACATCCGCTTTTGATGCCTTATGTTCTGCTAACACATCTTGAAAATTAATATTACAAATATTCTGGGCCCCAGTTACTAATATATAATCTGCTTGAACTCGATTGATATAGTCCATATTATTGTGAAAATGTTTTAAATCACCTCGTGAAATATCTGTCGGATCATTCCAATCTGGAGGTAAAATAAACAATCCTCCTCGTTGCCGATCCAAATCCCATGCCTTTCCCTGCTCTAAATGATCCAATAGAGAGCGATATTTTCGTCTAGTAAAAATAGCAATCGATTCGATGCTTGAATGAACCATATTTGAAATAGTAAAATCAATCATTCGATAGTGTCCTGCATACGGTACAGCAGCTCCACACCGAAAATAAGTCAACTCATCCAAAAAGTCCTGTTCTTGATCTAAATTAATAATGCCAGCAATTCGATTCATGAAATCTCTCCTACTTCATCATTGTCGTATAACGTGAAGACATCACATTTCCCTTGTCTTCATAGAGTGTAATTTCACTGTTAGAGGTCGGATCCCCTATAACAGCATTATCTTCAATGACACTACCCTCCATTATGATAGAACGGAATATTTTTACATTTTCTCCTATATGAACATTAGGCATAATCACAGATTCTCGAATGAGAGAACCTTTTTGTATATGTGAATTATAAAAAATTACAGAACGATCGACTGTCCCATAGATACGACACCCATCACTAACCAATGAACCCTGGACATCAGCACTAGAAGCAATATATTGGGGGGTGTGATTGGGATTGTTTGAATAGATTCGCCACATGTGATCATTTAATTCTAGCTCTGCATCTTCTTTTAATAGATCCATGTTCGCTTTCCATAGACTTTCAACGGTCCCGACATCCTTCCAATAACCATCAAACGTATAAGCCATTAAATGTTTTTCATCATGCAATATTTTGGGTATAATATCTTTTCCGAAATCATGAGAAGAATCTTTTTTAAGTGCATCCTCAATTAAATATTTTCTTAATACATCATATCGGAATATATAAACCCCCATAGATGCTAGATTGCTCTTTGGAAACTTAGGCTTCTCTTCAAAATCAATAATCTTTCCTAGCTTATTCGTAATCATAATTCCGAATCTACTTGCTTCATTCCACGGAACTTCAATGACCGAAATGGTGCAATCTGCTTCAGTAGACTTGTGATAATCCAGCATTCTAGCATAATCCATCTTATAAATATGATCACCAGACAAAATTAGTACATGCTCTGGATTATACTGATCTAAAAATTTTAAATTGCGGTAAATGGCATCGGCAGTTCCTTTGTACCAATCTCCGCCTTCAGATTGCATATATGGTGGCAGAAATGATACTCCCCCATATTTTCGATCAAGGTCCCAAGCTGATCCTATCCCGATGTAATCATTTAGAATATGTGGTTCATATTGCGTTAAAACACCGACCGTATTAATTCCCGAATTTGTACAATTACTTAATGGAAAATCAATAATACGGTACTTGCCTCCGAAAAAAACAGCCGGCTTTGCAACCTCTTTCGTTAAGGATTTAAGTCTTGTTCCCTGGCCACCTGCCAATAACATCGCTACATGTTCTTTATTTTTCATGTAATCTTTCCTCCTTTGGTAAAGAAGTCCTTTTTAAAACACTAATCGCTAATGGTGGTACAGTTATTTCTATATGTTGGTCCTGTGAATGCCAAGGGGTTGATATCGATTCTAATTGCATCCCATTCGTTTGCCCTGAGCCTCCAAAATGCTTCGCATCACTCGAAAATATTTCCTTATATGTCCCAGCCTTTGGAACTCCTACTTTATATTGGTGATACACTACTGGCGTAAAGTTGCAAACAATGACCAATTGATCAGTTGATGATCGGCTATTTCGAATAAAAGAGATAATGCTTTGTTCATAATTATTTGCATCAATCCACTCAAAACCATCCTGCTTATGGTCTAACTCCCATAATGCGGGACTATCTTTATAAAACTGATGTAATTGCTTTACATAATTTGAGGTTTGTACATGGGAGTCAAAATCGAACAGTTCCCAATCTAAATCCTCCAAATCCTTCCACTCATCAAACTGAGCAAATTCAGTACCCATAAATAATAATTTCTTTCCAGGATGGGTAAACATATAGCCTAAAAAAACTCGTAAATTAGCAAATTTCTGCCAGTAGTCACCTGGCATTTTATTTAATAGTGATTTTTTCCCATGTACAACTTCGTCATGAGAGATTGGTAAAACAAAATTTTCAGAAAAGGCGTAAAATAAAGAGAAGGTAATTAATTTATGGTGGTATTTCCGGTGAATGGGGTCCATTTCCATATACCGAAGCATGTCATTCATCCAACCCATGTTCCATTTATAGTTGAATCCAAGCCCTCCAATGTAGGTAGGAGCACTTACTAATGGCCAAGAGGTAGACTCTTCTGCCATCATAAGCACATCGGGAATTTCTTCAAAGATTGATTCATTCAATTTCTTAATAAAAGAAACTGCTTCCAAATTTTCTCTTCCTCCAAATTCATTAGGTTCCCATTCTCCAGACTCTTTGCAATAGTCCAAATAAAGCATACTAGCTACCGCATCAACACGCAGACCATCAAGATGATACTCCTTCAGCCAATAAATGGCGTTAGAGATGAGAAAGCTTTGTACTTCGTTTCTACTAAAATCAAAACTGAGTGTTCCCCACATCGATTTTTCTGCTTTACTAGGGTTCTCGTATTCGTATAATGCTTCACCATCAAACCTTCTCAACCCATGGGCATCCTTACAAAAGTGACCAGGTACCCAATCCAAAATAATTCCTATTCCATTTTGATGACATTGATCCACAAAATACCTAAAATCGTCAGGCGACCCATAACGAGAAGTAACAGAATAATACCCCGTCGCTTGATATCCCCACGACCGATCATAAGGGTGCTCAGTTAATGGTAAAAGCTCGATATGCGTATATCCTAATTCTTTGACATAAGGAATCACCATATCCGCATAGTCACGATATGTATAATACTCTTCCTCCCGAATATTCTTCCAAGAACCTAAATGAAGTTCATAAATAGAAATAGGAGATTCATAAAAATTCACTTTGCTCCGACGTTCCATCCATTCCTTGTCTTTCCAAGTATATTGATCCAATGGATAAACAACAGAAGCAGTATTGGGGCGAAGTTCACTAGAAAATGCATAGGGATCTGCCTTCAGAACTAAATGCCCATGTCTAGTTAAGATTTCATATTTATAGATGGTACCGCTTTCTAAATCAGGAATAAACACATACCACAAACCATTGTCATTGATTTTTTCCATTGGGTGCTTATTTCCATTCCAATCATTGAACATGCCTACGACACTCACTTGTACCGCATTTGGCGCCCATAAAACAAATCGCACCCCATTCTTCCCATCTTGCTTATCAACATGGGCTCCTAAAAGCTGATAGCTATGTCGGAGATTCCCTTGATGGAATAGATACATGTCATACTCCAATACTTGTTGCTCAACTAGCACACCCTCACCTCATTTCAAAATATTGTCAGCTTATAATACTTGTTTAAAAAGTTATTAAATGAGAAACTCTACAATACTATCACACGCATCATAAACAACTATTTGATGCTTCTCTTATAATTATAAATTCATAGAGTAGTGATAACAATTTAAACTCTACACGAAATTTCGAGGAAGTTTATCGATTTTTGTCTTTTGATGGAATTTTATCTGAACGACGAATAAAAAGGTGATTAGAACGCAATTCCACTGCACTTCTTCATGTAATTTATTGTCGACAAAAACATTGAACATTGAGAGAAAATATGTAAACAAAATACGAATAAGCCTAATTTCTCAAATTTTCAAGTAGGAAATTAGGCTTTTATTCTTTCTGTCAATGGTCTTAGGGTCCGAAATCCCCAGTTTTTCCTTTTTCGAATGTTACACCGGAATAAATTTCTCCCATTTTACACTTCAATAATAATGGGAAGAATCATTGGTTTTTTCTTCGTTTCTTTAAAAATAAATTGACCTACAGATTTTTTAATGCTTTTCTTAATATCGTTCCACTGACTTTTATTCGCTTTTTGTAAGTCTTTCACTGTTTTGGTGATTAAACGATTAATATCATCTAAGAGTTCCTCGGATTCTCTCATATACACAAACCCTCGTGAAATCGTGTCAGGATTTGATGCAAGCTTTTTGTCTGTTTTATTCATCGTTAACACAATGACGAGCATTCCATCTTCGGAAAGCTGTTTACGATCACGTAAGACAATGTCACCAACATCTCCATCTCCTATTCCATCGACATAGGTATTGCCTGCTGGTACTTTTCGAGTCTGACGTGCGTCGCTATTTTCTATATCCACGACATCTCCATTATTTAAAATAAAGGTATTTTCATGTTCAACTCCTACAGATTCAGCTAACAAACGATGCTGATAGAGCATTCGCAATTCACCATGAATCGGTATAAAATATTTGGGTTGCATTAATGTCAACATTAGCTTTAAGTCTTCCTGGTAACCATGCCCAGAAACATGCATACCTGATGCACTGCCTGATCCATAAATTACATTTGCTCCCAAAGAAAACAAGTTATCAACAATCTTAGAAACATTCTTTTCATTACCTGGAATAGGACCGGCCGCTAAAATTACTGTATCCCCAGCCAAAACCTCTGCACCACGAAAGTTTCCTGTGGACAAACGTGACAGTGCAGCAAGCGGTTCTCCTTGGCTTCCGGTACAAAGAATAGCAACATTCTCCGGTGCAAAGTCATTGATTTGATCCTTATCAATTAACATATCATCAGGTATATCTATATATCCACGTTTCATGGCAACGTCTACTACATTGACCATACTTCTTCCTAGTAATGCAAGCTTTCGATCCGTTTTTATCGAAGCATTAACCACCTGCTGAATACGATTTATATTGGACGCAAAGGTGGATACAAACACCTTACGACTGGCCTTTAAAAATGCTTCTTCTACGTGTTCCTCTACAATTTGTTCAGATGGCGTTAACCCTGGTCGTTCCGCATTGGTACTTTCCGATAAAAGAAGTAAGACACCTTCTTTGCCTATTTCGGCCATTTTGTGAATTTCAGAATGTTCATTATTGGCCGGTGTTAAATCAAACTTGAAATCACCTGTATGAACAATGTTCCCCTGTGGTGTACGGAACACAAGTCCTAAACAATCAGGAATACTATGATTTACTTTAAAAAAGTTAACCTTGATATCATTAAAATTTAAGTTTGTATCTGAATTAATTTCATGTATTTCTGTTTCCCTCAAGATTTTATGCTCTTTTAATTTTAATTCAATTAAACCGAGCGTAAACCGAGTCGCATAAACAGGTACATTTATTTTTTTCAGGAAGAAAGGAATGCCACCAATATGGTCCTCATGTCCATGAGTAATAATTAAAGCCCTAATTTTATCTTTATTTTCCTCTAAATATGTAACGTCAGGAATAATCAAATCGATGCCTAACAAGCTCTCATCCGGAAATTTATTCCCACAATCGATAATAAATATATCATGATCGTATTCAATGGCATACATGTTTTTCCCAATCTCATGCAAACCGCCTAATGCGAAAACTGATATTGTGCTCACAATTATGCCCTCCCAGTTAAAAATAGTATTTCTAGTATGCCCGATTGATAAGAGAGCATTCCATGGTGGTATATTTCATCACTAAAAATATCCACGTAACGCTTTGAGAGAACTAATAAAAAAAGATCTGGACAATTATCCAGATCTTTTTCTCATCTTCCAATTTATACCTCATATAAACCTTCGTAAGCCGTGTTCTGTTCATCTCGTGCTACTGACGGACAATTGTCCTTGCACATAGATGGAGAATCATCTATCTCACCACTTAAGTGATGGCGTCTTTTTGGTTCTGCTTTCCGCAAGACGCTTCCCCTACCTAATTTGGGTTGCTCGCTCGTGGGGTTTACCTCGTTCCACCTTCAATGTTTCCATTGAAGCTCCGTCACTGTGGCACTTTCAAGGTATTCATACCATATCCTTAGGACGTAGGTATTTTCCCTGCCGTCAACAAAGCATTGATGCCTCATTGCCCTGACTATTTATTTCGTCAGGCACGAACACTACAGGCATCACAGCCTGTGCGAGCACGGACTTTCCTCACAGATTTTGCATCTGCGCGATTCTCTCCAGCTTATATGATTTTTTATTTGCTAAAAGCTCTACGGGAAAATCCCGCTAGGCTCCACCAAAAACAATGTAAAGCATTGGCGCACACCTTTTCTCGAGAAATGTTTCATCATCGTTTCCATCTAGTTAGCTCAATCTAGACAACCCTACAACACATGAAAGATCTTGTTTACTGCTGCTTCCTTCCAGACCTGACAGGATTCGCAAGTTTCCATTGTGTAGGATCCAAACCTCATCACCACTTTTATGGGCACGTATGATAATTCCTTTCCCTCAAAAAGGAATTCAGTCTCACTAGAGCGGATTGTGAGTTCAGGGCACCGCTAGCTCCCCACTTAGTACGACAATGCGTTATCAACTTGTTTTGTTGATATTGTTATTATATATCATATTTTCGCAGAAGTCAACCTATAAGTTGAAAAATATTCATATTCTATGATTAATTTGAGCTAGATGAACACAGAACTTCTTTTATGTCGGTTCTCCCTGAACACAAAATATATAATGAACAAAAAATTATTCATTAAAACTGGAAAACAGTTTCAGTATATTAATTAGTGAGTTTATAAAAACTATCCTTGTTTCTAAAATTAATTTTTAGAAGCTCATTTATACAACAAAAATTAAAAGGATGATGTTTAGTATGAATAACCGTCGAGGAATAATGACTACACTTTTAACTGCGGGTGCCGCAAGTGCTGCTATTTATGGTATTACACGAGGTGTTCAAAACGGAACTTTTCAGCGATTGCCACAAACAATCAATAATGCATTAAACAATCCGCAGGTACAACAAGTTACTCAACCATTGCAAAATATGGCAAATAATCAAAACGTCCAGCAAGTAGCGGACACTTTGGAAGAAGGCGCAGATAGCATCGAACAAGGTATCGAAAATTTCAACCAAAATTATTAATTTGTGGACTTGGGTGATTACGTAATTTTCATGGTCACTAAATGAATGGCGGATATTCCAAATACAATTCGTCTTTTGAAATCGTCTATACAATCACATCAAGTAGCCGGAGTACTCAATAGTATCTCCGGCTACTTTGCTTTTTGTTAAAAGGTGGATTTATGTTTAAAGTGTAATGGGTACGCATAAATAGTGGGGCGGTTACTAAGAATAAAAACAACAAAGATCATATAAAAAAGAGAATATATTCACAAAAGGAAGGTATAACTAATGGAAAAAGATGAACATTTAAAAAATCAGGTCATCTATATTACCAATTCAGAATACGATGAGCTTCACGCCTCGTCTGAGGTATTTAATAAGGAAGAGAAGATTAACACTTATCACCAATCACTGAATGAGGAAGAAACGAAAAATAAATATTAGTAACAACCATTATTTGTTCAATTACTAAAAGAGTTGTCCAAGACAACTCTTTTAGTTGATTAATTTATTATATTCTTCTTTAATTTCCTTTGCAGTTTTGTCGAACTCTTCTCCCCAATGGTCATTAGTAGTATTAAACACTACATTTCCTTCTGTATCTAACATCCCATACCCTCTAAAGAAACCAACGTCTTCATTTTTTACATCAAATAACTCTGCTATTTGAAGCTCTGGGTCAGAAATAAACGGTAAACTTTCACCAAATTCTTCTTCCAATGCTTGATATAGTGCCAATTGTTCTTCAGGTGTATCATTGCTGATGATAAACATTTGAACATCAAGTTCATCCAATTCGTCTAAATTTTGGTGCAGCTGAACCAGCTGCTGTTGGCAAAGACTTCATGTATAAGTTGTGATAAAAAAGAATAGTATTGGTTTCTCTTGAGGAAATGTTACTTCTTCTTCGTTTTGATTTAATAAAGTTAAGGACTCTTCTAGTTTGCTTTGTCCACATGCAGTCAGCAACAAAGCAACTGTTACGAGTAACCATATTATTTTTTTCTTCATTATTCAAACCATACTTTCTGTTTAAATTTTGTGTTCCAAAAAGTCGACAAATTAGAAGCAAGCAGGTCGTGGCGACTAAGCTTCTTAGGGACTTTTGAAAACATCCTCTTAAAAAAATATTATTAAGAACATAAACATCATATCTAATACAGATTCATTTTTCCACTAATATGTTTTACCTAATCATGAAATTAACCAATCTATAATTTCCATTAATTTTCCTTAGCTAATGAAAAAGAGGCTGCCCCAAAAGAAAAGGGTCAGCCTCTTTAAAAAACTTCGACACTCTTTAAATCAGAAATAAATCAAGTTTTCTAATCATCATACATTATTTTACTACAGCACTTCGATGTTCTATTGGTACCATATCTAAATTCGCTGCACCAGCATTCATTTCTACCTGTTCAGGACTCTTACATCCAGGGATCACACATGTTACTGCTGGATGTTGTAGACACCATGCGAGTGCCCATTGGGCCATATCGACTCCTTCAGGTAATTCTGTTTGCTTAATTTGTTCTACCAACTTTAATTGTTCATCAACTTCTGCCTGTTCCCTACGTTGACGAACTTTATCTTCGAATTGCACACCAGGTTTATATTTACCACTTAAAAATCCACTAGCAAGCGGAACTCTCGCCAAGACGCCTAAATCCTGTTCGATACAAGAAGGAAATACTTCCTCTTCTGGCGCTTTATCCAAGCGGTTATATACAACCTGAATGGCTTTTGCATTTCGTTCTGTTGCTTGCGCTGTTTGATGGATATTTTTGTTGCTTCCAATAGAGATTCCTAGATTACGAATTTTACCTGCTTGTACTTGTTTATCAAGCATTGTCCACAGGTCATCATTATCAAAATCTTCGTCCGAGCCTGAGTGGAATTGATAAAGATCAATATAGTCTGTCTGAAGTGCTTTTAAAGATTCGTCTAATTGCTGACGGACCTCATCTACGCTCCATGCATGCCCCCATTTTTCTTTCCATGAATGACCGAATTTGGAAGCAATCACCCAATCTTCACGCTTATCACGAGATATAAAATCTCCAATAAAGCTTTCAGATAGATGGTGCGGGCCATAGCATTCCGCAGTATCAATTAAATTAATCCCTAAGTCTTTTGCATGTGACAAAATCGCATCGACTTCTACTTGTTTAAAGTCTTTTCCCCAGTCCCCACCAAATTGCCATGTTCCAACACCAACAACAGAAACCTCTAAATCTGTCTTCCCTAAGCGTCTATACTTCATAGCAAAAACTCATCCTTTCTTTTATTTAGAATCTATTTTCTTAATATCTTCACGTTCATGGGACAAGGAACCTGTCCCCGTGTCCCACTTTAGCAGTTCATGTGTGGTGAAGTTGGAACCAGTTGCATAAATTCGATTCGATTTCCATCTGGGTCTTTTGCCCAGCATTGAAAATTATCATCTTTTCCTTGTTGTGGTTCTATGTCTAGCGTGACACCATTGGATTTTAAATGATTGGCAATTTCATTAATATCCTCAACTTCAAGACAAAGATGATCTACACCAATGGCATCACCGACCGCTTCTGGCTTGTTCTTCCCTCCATAAAACAATTCGATAAATTGTCCAGGAGCAATTTTTATATACTCAATCCATGGATTATTGTCATCATCTCGAATTTCAAAAGCCCGTTTAAAGCCAAGAACATCACAATAGAAATGAAGTGATTTTTCCATATCCTCTACCTTTAATGCTACATGTCCAATTCCTTTAATCAACAAAATCCCCCCTTAAGCTAAAATCGATTCAATTTTTTCTTGTACTTCATCGGACAGTTCTAAGTCAACCGCTTTTACGTTTTCTTCCACTTGGCTTGGACGGCTCGCTCCAATTAAGGCACTTGATACATTAGGTTGTCTTAAAATCCATGCTAATGCCAATGTTGGTAACGAAATATCCAATTCCTTCGCCACACCTTTTAGTTGCTCAACTTTATTTAAAACATCCTCTTTCAAAAATCCTTGGATAAAACGATTGATCGAGTCATTGGCTGCACGGCTATCGTCAGGAATTTGATTCGGTTTATACTTTCCAGACAACACTCCTTGTGCTAACGGTGAAAAGACAACTTGTCCAACACCATATTTCTCACTAACTGGAATAACCTCTGATTCTATGTAACGATGAAACATATTGTATTGTGGCTGATTGACGACAATTCGATCTAATAGATATTGATCCGCAACACGTACTGCTTCTTCAATTTGCGCTGCACTCCATTCACTGACACCTGCATATAAAATCTTTCCCTGACGGATGAGATCATCAATTACTCGTAATGTTTCATCTACTGGAGTTTCTGGATCATAGCGATGGCAATAAAAAACATCGACATAATCTAAATTCATTCGTTTTAAACTGGCATGCAATTGTTCTGTTACATGCTTCCGTGATAGACCACGATCATTCGGGCCATCACCCATTGGCCAAAATGCCTTCGTTGTAATCACATAGGACTCACGGGGATACTCTTTCAATGCAGTTGAAAGGACACGTTCACCTTCCCCACGTTCATACACATTAGCTGAATCAAAAAAATTAATACCTAATTCATATGCTTTATGTATTGTTTTTTCAGCGGTGTTATCCTCTACAGTTTTCCCGTACGTTAACCAGCTGCCTAAACTAATTTCACTTACCTTTAACCCTGACCTTCCTAACCTTCTATACTTCACAGCTTTTCCTCCCTCTTTCGCATTTAATGATAACGCTATCTTTATTGTATAAAAACTACTATCATAATAGAAGTAGTGAATTTATTTTAATATAGTTACATAAAGTATATTTACTATATTTTTTATAGTATAATAGATTTATCCAGTTCCTTACAAACTAGTATGAAAATGGGTGGTGTAATAGATGGGTGAACAATCAATAGAAAACCAAGATTCAGAGCTTGTCGTGGAATGTTCGATTGAAAAAGTTTTAGATGTAATTGGTTCTAAATGGTCATTTCTTATCCTTAGAGAGCTATTTTGTGGAGTAAAGCGATTTAGTGAACTGCAGCGTGCAATCCAAGGTGTTAGTCCAAAAGCATTAACGGATGCACTCCGCCATCTGGAGAAACATGATATTGTTATCCGAACTGTTTATCCAACGGTTCCTGTAAAAGTAGAATATTCATTAACTGAAAAAGGACAAGACCTCCATACGATTATTAAAGAGATGAAGTATTGGGGAGCAAAATGGGGATAAGTAATTGTGCCAGTAAAAAGCGGCAAATCAAAATTACCGCTTTTTACTGTTACTTAGGCTCCCTTACGTGGGAAACATTCACCCTCACCCCTCTTTAAGAATAGGATAACGTACTAACCGTTAAAGGATGTTCAAGTCCACTATTAGGGAGGCTACTGTATGATTCATACTGTAAAAGCTGGTGAAACCTTATCATCGATTTCAGAGGATTACCGAACACCTCTCCAAACAATCATTCAAGCGAATCCACAAATTATTAATCCTGATATCATTCATGTAAGTCAGCAAATTGTGATTCCAGGATTCCCGCCAATAGAAGATATTCCCTACTCTATAGTTGTGAATTTATCAGAAAGAACTCTAACCTTACTCGTGAATGGCCTCATTCAAAAAGTGTATCCTGTTGGAGTAGGAAGAGTACTTCACGAAACACCTACCGGAAATTTTATCATTATCAATAAAGCACCAAACCCTGGAGGTCCCTATGGAACGATGTGGATGAGTTTGTCTAAAAAACATTATGGAATTCACGGAACAAACGAGCCTTCATCAATTGGTCAGTATGTGTCTAGAGGTTGTATTCGTATGCATAATTATGACGTAGAAGAACTCGCTTCCATAATTCCGATTGGAACGCCTGTTTTGATAAGAAGTTAATTTCATTCATTTTCCATTCCATCTTCATTAAACAGTAACGAATATAACCTGGTTGAATATCATGTTTTTGAAAGGAGATGGAGGATAATGAATGTAGAAAATCAAGACTATCACAACAACGAGCTCCAACTAAGACATATGCATGATCAATGTCATCATTACATGCATCACCATGTCCTTTTAACAGGGACAGACGGAAGCTCATTTGATGGGATTATTGTTAATGTAGATGCTAATCATGTGACGATTTTAGTTGGTGAGGATATTATGATGCGAGAGGATCAAGAAGAGCTAGTCAATCGCCAATATTATGATGATGATGGATATGATGGGTATGGCCGCCCTCCGAGAAGAAGGTATAGACGGTATCGACCGAGAACATTTCCTATCGGCAGCCTAGCAGCATTAGCTCTATTACCGTACTTTTTTCCTGGATATGGTCCATACTATCCACCGTATCCCCCATACCCATATCCATACTACTAACAAATAGTTTTAATAATTACGAATAATAGAGTCATCGTGTATGATGGCTCTATTATTCGTAGAGAAATGGACACCTATTATACAAATCGATGTTACTGAAGGTATATAGAAACGGAAAAGTTATTTTCCGTTTCTAATCACATGGATTATTATTTTTTCCCACCACTGCCAAGGAAGCAATTGTTTAGTTAAAAACATCCCTCTTACTCCTCTTCCAATTGGATACCGCAGCTTATTAACCTTTTTCATCCTAGCAATGTTACAAATCAATCTAGCCACGATTTGAGGGTCCCCATATTTTTTCTTCCCAGCTTCTACTCTCGATAGCAGCTTTTGCTTATAATGATGATAGGGAGAAGCCCCTCTTCCTTTAACAAATTCCATCCCGCTTGTCCAAATATTTGTTTGAAAAGACCCAGGTTCAACTAAGGCGACTTGAACATCATATGGCTTCATTTCTAATCGAAGACTCTCACTATAACCTTCTAATGCATGTTTAGAAGCTACATATGGAGATAACCCTGGAAATCCTATTCTCCCACTTATGCTACTTACATGAATGATAGTACCTTTTCTTTGTGCACGCATCCTAGGAAGCACAACTTGAGTTACTGCTATTGCACCAAAGACATTCGTTTCAAACTGTCTCTGATAATCACTAGTAGATAGTTCTTCAGCAAAACCACCAATCGCAATTCCTGCATTATTAACAAGTACATCGACCCTCTCAAGCGTTTGAAATTTGGTATTAAATTTATCGATGGATTCAGAGTCTGTCACATCCAAATACCAGGTATTTATCCGGTTTAAGATTGTCTGATCAGTTGTTACTGATTGAAACATTTTTTGTTTCTCTATATTGCGCATTGTTGCAATTACGGTAAAACCATGTTTTGCTAATTCAATCGTCGTCCATAGCCCAAATCCACTAGAAGCTCCTGTCACAATTGCTACATGGTTCAAAGGAGATCCCTCCTCTTATTAAATATCTCAAACAAATGATAAAGGGCAAGGAGCTATCACACAAGTTTAAGGACTTGAATTGCCCATGTCGTGCAAAAACCACTACTTCACTAATCCAACTGCTCACTTTGAATTTCATCTACGAGCCATTGATCATTCTTAAAAACAAATGAATTTTCCCCATTTTAAAATGTAATAATTTTCTAGTTCTTTTCAAACCAAATATTGGTATACTGTGGTAAAATAGTACTATTGCAAAATGCTGTCTACTTAAAGTAGGTGATTAATCTGTATAATACAAAATTAATAAGTATATATACGATATTAACTTTTATCTTGTCTATAATATCAAATATATTGTTTCCATTTTTATCTCTATGGGTATTATTCATATTACCTGGGTTAGGCTTGATGACATTACTTCCAAACCCTTTCATCGCTACTCTTTATATGACTGGGATCGGCGTGATTCGGTATTTCTCCCAATACCAAGCAGTTTCAGGACAGGTTTCAATTGATTTTGTTATTCGATTAATTACTTCTTGTTTCGTAGGGTTGATTATTCTATTCGTTGTTGCTTATTTTGTGAAAAAAACAACAAGTTTAATCAAAGATTTGGAACATTTATCCTTAACCGATAATCTAACAGCTGTCTATAATCGCAGGTATTTTGAACTGTATGCAGATAACTACCTAGTTGACTCTTCTCTTTCCAACAAGCCGTTGTGCTTGCTAGTCTTTGATATTGATCATTTCAAAGCAATTAACGATACTTTTGGTCACAATGCTGGTGATTTGATATTACAGAAGCTTACTCAGGCGGTTCAAATGACAATAAGGAAAACGGACATGTTTATCCGGATGGGTGGAGAGGAATTTGCATTATTAATGCCTAATACTACCTTAAAGGATGGGATCAAGCTTGCTGAAAAAATCAGAATAAAAATTGCACATTCAACTTTTCATTATAAAGATAGGTTAATTCCTGTCACGATAAGTACAGGAGTTACTCAATTTACGGATGAATCATTAGACGAACTGATGTATAAAGCAGACATTGCTTTATATGAAGCCAAAAAGTCTGGGAGAAATCGAGTTTCAACCTTTCAATACAATCCACATGATTTTTAGTTTTATACACGCAAAAATCAGCCCTAACCGTTAGTGCTTTCTCAGGGCTGCTTTTTAATAATGGCGATGTTAAAGTTCGGTGTTGATTTTTGACTCATCGTGCAAAATCAACCTTGGCATACGAACCAAAAATACTGATAAATACTTACACAGTAGCTCTAATCAATCAAACTTTGCTTCCGTTCGTTTCAATCGGGATCTATTCCATTTATCTATACAAATAAGAATGACACCTAAAATAAGGAACATAATCATAGTTGCGTACCAGGGCAACTCTCTAATCGCTTCCCCAAACGCGGTGAATAATATTGCTGGCATAATTAAGCCTAAAACAGAATAATACATATATTCTTTAAAGGATTTTGTCATTTCCATAAGAAAAAAAGATAGTAAATGAAAATGGATAAATGGCATAATCCGTAAAATCATCACCTGGCCAACAGAGATTGTTCGTTCATTGTGAATAAACTTTCCCTTTAAACGCGAAATTCCACGACGGAACCATGGAATTTTTTTAATTAGTGGATAAGTAATAAGGCTCATCAAAGAAAGGCCGATAAAAGACAAAATTGCCCCTTCAACAAATCCAAATAGAACTCCACCAGTAATACAAACGACGATCACTGGTAGAAAGAAAAATGGTCGAAATACATGCAAAAGGATAAAGAGAATGGGTGCTAGCCACCCAGCTCCTTCCATTAGTACTTCAAGGGATTGATCGAATTGATCCACAAAATCCCTCCTCTTATGATTCGGAAAAAATACTGTTAACTCTGAAGGATAAACGAAATCACAAAGAATAGCAATAGATCACTGTCCCGATTTCTTTCTATTTTCTATTCTATCCACATCACTTCTGTAGTAATTCAGTAAAATGAGAAATAATTTTTGCAGTAAGTCCCCAAATTACCTTTTCACCATAAATGAAAAAGTATTCATCCATTTTCAATGACCGCCATTGATAGTTATGACCACCTACTATAAGATCAAACGGAAAGCTTTCGTCTGGTTGTACATTTAAATGAACTTGATGAATTTGTGGTTTTGTTTCAAGAAAAAAAGTTAGTGGTACCATAAATACCTCTCCAACTTCTGGAGGATTGGGCTCAATTCTTTCGGGGTGACTTATAAAGCCTACATGCGGATAAACAATCATTTCAAATGGTGACACTAAATAATCAATTGGATAGACGTCCATAATATCCTGTTTTCTTATTCCTAATTCTTCTGTCGTTTCTCGAATTGCTGCAGATTGTGGATTATTATCTTGTTTATCAATTTTCCCTCCCGGAAAACAGATTTCTCCTGGCTGCCTTCGTAACTTTTCCGAACGAACTTCAAATAGAACGTATATGTGGTCTTCTTTTTTCACAAGTGGAATAAGTACCGCAAATGTGGCGAAGTTCTGCCCTCCTAGAATTGTAGGTCTATGATTTTCAAGTTTATGAAGGATTGTTTTTGGATCCATAGATTCACCTCTGAAAAAGTAGTGGACAACGTCTTGAAGTTAGTCTATTATTATTTCTTTGCAATTATGAGATAAAAGATTGAAAGATGATAGAAAAGCCTTACATAGAAAAGAATAAGGCTTTTTGGATTATTATAATTGTCAGAAAATCTTGATTTAACACTAGTTAACGTAATACAAAACTATTATTGAAGCACTAGCGTTCAAATTTAGCTAATAATTCATCATTGCTCAAGATGATTAACAATTTCAACTAAGCTTTGTAATAGCGAATAAAAGGAGTCGAGATCATTTCTAGGATCACGGTACTTTCTGTTTATTTCAATTTGTACCGCTTGAGTCTGTAACTCATTAAAGCTATAATTCGTAATTGTTCCTGAAGTAGAAGCAGCGAATACACCATTTTCCAACACATTTGCAATTCCCTTTTCGAAAAAAACGGATTTGATTTGCGATACCGTTTGTGAATCTAGAGATTTTCCATGAACCGTACCTAAATCGATATCAAAAGGTCTCGATTTAGCCGCCCCGTGTATATCTATCACATATTGAATATTGTTTTCTTCCACAACTTTTGTCAATTCTTCTTTATATTTTCCATTTTGTATGTAGTTAGCATCATCCGAAAGCCCTGTCGTGTACAACAAATGTGTACCAGTAAGTTCACTAAGGAATAAAGCGATGGAGCCAGTATATATATCTGCATCTTTAATTTTACCTTCCCGAATGTGTTTTGTTGTATGAGGGGCTGAAATTAAAATTGGGATTTCACCATTTTGATAGGTGAATGGCTGCTCGGCGTCTACTTTTCCATTGTAAGAATTATTAGCAAAAGTATCTTCATAGGAAAGGATTTTTTCCCGAAATGCCTTCTTATCCATAAATAACGCCTCTAATGTCTCCATATCATCACGTTTATTCAACATTTCATTTTCTGTCTCGCTTTCTGTTGGTAGTATTTTCTTAAGGTGCATACTGCTTTCAATCGTTTCTGAATATTGGTAGATTTCTGGTTTGTCACTCACAAAAGTGGTTTCATCGAAAAAAAAGGAGCTCCATGCTAGTAATATCATTGGTAGTATGAACAAATAATTCCCCTCCTGCTTAATATTGGAAATAAATAAACTTAATACCAATTATAGCATCAGAAAGGATAGTAGGATAAGTATGTATGTTGGTGTAATTTATTCCTTAGTTACCTTATATTACCAAAATAAAATAGCATAAAAAAAAAGAACTCTTAAGAATTCTTTTCTTTAGTCAATTTTCCTGCTACTCCATCCGCCCTCACGTCGAGAATCAGAGCCACCAGTTATTGTTTTTGAATCATAATCAATCATCAAAGTTTGAACAGATCCAAAGTAAGACGCATATTTAGAATAATCAATGACATACCCCAATTGATGAAAGGATTGTTCCATTGCATTCGATACACTTGATTCTAAAGAAAGGGTTTCTGTATTATATTCGACGAAAAATCGCTGTTTATTCACTGCATCCTCTAACGTTTCATCAAAATAAATAATTCTCGTGATGACGTCTAGTAATGTCGTTGTAATTCTCCGCCCACCCGCACTACCAATTCCAATAACTGGTTCACCTTCTTTAGCAAAAATGGATGGGGAAATATAACTATAGGGACGTTTCCCAGGTTCATATGCGTTTGGCGAATGTTGCGAATTACTGAAATTGTCCAATTGATTGTTAAGAAAAACGCCGTTCACATACTCTCCAGATCCAAAGAAATTACTTAATGAATTAGTAGCTGAGACCATCATGCCATCTCCATCAACTACTACAAAATGAGTCGTATTACCTTCATCATTCTCATCAGCCTTTGAATCTAATGGCGAAAGAAAGGATTGATTTTGCTTATCCATTCGAATTTCCTGTGCCATTTCCTTCGTATAAGAAGAATCAATGATTTTCTCAACAGGGACTTGAACAAAAGCAGGATCGCCGACATGCTCTAACCGATCTTGATAACTTCTTCGAGATATTTCTCCGATAAGATGTATATATTCGGCCGATTCCACATCTATATTTTTCACTCCTAATGCCTCTGCCATTTGTAGGGTTTGGATAAGCATAATCCCACCTGTAGGGGGTTGGGGAGCAAAAACATTATATCCAGAAAAACTTCCTTTCAATGGGGCTTCTACTTTAACCTTGTAGCTTTTTAGATCTTCTACATTCATCCCTGCTGTTGCTGCCATATTTTCTGCCAACTTGCCTTCATAAAAAGCAGATTTCCCATTTTGTTGAATTAAACGTAGCGTATTAGCCAGTTCACTTTGGACTAATTTATTCCCAGAACGAATCGCTGTTCCTCCTGGGTAAAAATCATCCAATTCATCAACTGGCATTCGATACGCTGCACCATTCAAACGGTTTTCGAGCGTTTTAGAAACGATAATTCCTTCCTCAGCCAAATAAGCCGATGGTTCAATCAATGCTTCCATCGATATACTGCCAAAATCAGAATGAACCTGTTCCATTCCCTTTACAAAGCCAGGCACACCAATACCACCGTTTGGAATTCGTCCTGAACTTGGTGACGTTTCCCGATAATTATAAACAACAGGCTCATCAACATGAGGTGGATGGATTAACATAACTCCCCCACCTCCTAGTCCAGAAGAATAAGGCTTTAGTACACTTAAGGCATAGGAGACAGCAATCCCAGCATCAACTGCATTTCCACCATTTTCTAATATCTTCATCCCAATTTCAGTAGCAATCGGATGATCGGAAGTGACGGCATAATTTACTAATGACTGCTGTTTATTTTCTTGATTTGTTCGATGCTCTGACATTTCCGTTTCTACATGTCGGATGAGTCGATTTTCATTATTGAAGTAATTGATACCGAATAAAGCTAATAAAGTAACAGCGATAATGAATATATACCATGTTCGCTTCTTCAATTGCCTCACCCTTTACCTGTTTTACCTACATAGCTTAGAAAGCTCAACATTATGATTAGCGCAGAATTTATTCTTATACTTTCAACCGACTCAACTTATAAATTGAAAGTGTACATAGAATTTACTTAAAGTGCGTTTTCAAAAAGTCGGTAAATGAACATCCTCTTAAACGACTAACAGAACAAATAAGAGTACTGTCGTAATTAACACACCAATTGTCGCATGTTGAGTTACACTCTTTTTTTGTCGCTTGACTTCTTTTATTAGTTTTTGTTGAAAAGTTAAATCATCTTTTTTTGTTACGTGTCTATTCAAAAATACATGTTTGAACGTTAATCTTGCTTTCGTCAAGACGGTATTCATTAGTTAGCCTCCCAATTAAATAAATGTTGATACATAAAATAACGAATAAGTTGAAACACTTAATAAAAGTGTACTTGCAACAGTAGGTAAAACACCTTGTCTTTGAATTGTATTTGCAATTAGACCAGGTACAATGATGCCTATTTCATACAAAGTTGAGTTTGCTACTGTTTCCATTGGTACAACTAGATCAAATAATAATTTCAAACCGATACCGGTAATTAACATGACTGCAAATTTACGTCTACCGTAAATAATAGTAAATTTTGCGATGATTTTTGTTACTACAAGAAATGTGATGAAACTTACGAGAAAAATAGATACAACATAAGCTGGATTATTCATCGTTAGAGCCAAATAGCCAGGTACAACAAGTCCAGCAGGAACAATACCTGTTTTTTCTGCAAATAATAAACTAAGAACAACGCCAATAATAAGAGCCATCGTAATATTCATTTCTATCATCGACTATTCCGCCTTTCTAAATTCTATTGATTCTACTTTGTAGCCTTCCAATTGCTCGATAACAGGCTCTGCAGCACCATGTATATTTCCAATGCCATAAATAGTGCGGTTCCCTAGTACGTAAGGCTTCAGTGCAGCCATAATTTCTTCCGTAGATTTATATTCTAAATTCAATATTTTGTCTGCATTAATCGTACCGTTGTTATAACTCTCAACGATAGGTGATGTCGTTTCTCCTGTAACAACGAGCGTATCGCAGTCAATATAAGGAAGGACATCTTTCGCAAATTGCTTCGTTCGATCAACTCGATCAGCTCTACAGTTCATAATGATAACGGGTTTTTCTGTAGGATAACCTAGTGTTTTCACTCGCTTCCAAATATTAATCGTTGATGCCGCATCATTCGCTGCGAAACCATTGACAAGATAACTTGGCTTCGTTGCATTCCCTATTGGTAAAATGCTCATTGCTCCTGGATCTGGCCAAGCTTTTAGCATTCCTCTCATTGCTGTTTCCTCATCAATTCCAAGGGCATCGGCAACTGCAAGTGCGAGTGCAGCATTTTCTGGGAATACCATATATTCGAATTGAAGTAAAAATTCCTCAGGTATTCTAGAGGTATCACATACAATCAATTTTGTATTTCTTTCCTCTGCCTTCTGTTTGAAAAATGGAACATAAGGACTTTCATTGACAATTAGATGCCCGTTATAAGGGATCGTTGCTAGAAATGAATCTGCAACTTCATCAAGTGTGGGACCAAGCACATCCATGTGATCCTCCAATACATTAACAATCACACCAATATTCGCCTTTAACATCTCCTCTTGGAAAGTGATTTGATAATCTGGGTTTACAGCCATACATTCACTAACAAGTGCATCAGCATTTATCTTTGCAGCCTTTTCCACAACAACCTTTTGTTCACGAATGTTTGGACCTTCTGGACGTCGCTTAATCGGGTCTTCTTTCTTATCAAACCAATAAAGCATACGTGCCTGTGTTCCTGTCGTCTTACCTACAGTTTTATACCCTGCTTCTGAAATTACTCCTGTAATTAAGCGGGTTACCGTAGACTTACCACGAACACCATTTATATTTATTCTAATAGGAATAGAATCTATATTTTTTTGATGCTTTCTTTTATCCACAATACCTAGAGTCGCCAAAAGTACAATTAACAAAGTGATAATAACGTACATTCAGTCATACTCCTTTCTATTTTTCACCATAATTGGTTTTTATAGGTAAAATTACCTAGTTATTTCCCATAAAACAAGCCAATTTCACAACTTTGAAAAATGGCTTCATCTATCACAACAACTGTTCATTCACCTTTTAACAACTATGTAATAGTACGACAGAACTTAAGAAATGTAAACATGCTATGATATGGTAATATTGTCCTGTTAAGGAGCCTATATACAGTGTTGGAGAAAGATTGAGTTAGTGGTTGAATTATCAATAGTTAGTGGAAAATTTTTTGAATATTAGGTGAAAGGAGCACATTCTCTTTTTAACACAAAAAAAACAACTACTCTACTATATAGAGCAGCTGTTGCTGTCAATAATTATCTTCTTTCTAATCGTGCAATTCTTTCATCTAAGTCTGGGTGAGAGGAGAAAAGGCGCGCCATTCCACCTTTACCGTTAATCTTCATTGTCTGAATCGCTGAATCATCGGTACGGTCATTAATGTTAGCACGGTCTACGTACATTTTAAGCGACCGTAGCGCATGCGCCATTTTATCACGACCAGCCAAATCCGCGCCTCCACGGTCTGCGTGAAATTCACGGTATCGCGAATAGGCACTCACGACAATACTTCCGAGAATCGAGAACAATATTTGGAAAAGAATAATTGCCACAAAGCGAACAATCATTTGCAATTCAGAGCGGACAAAGCGCGATACGATTATTGCCGCAATCCTTGAGAAAAATACAACAAACGTGTTAACAATACCTTGTAGCAGTGTCATTGTAACCATATCTCCATTGGCTACGTGTGCAACCTCATGGGCAATAACACCCTCCACCGCATCTTCATCCATCGTATTTAATAGCCCTGAAGAAACAGCAACGAGTGAACGTTTTTTAGAAGGGCCTGTTGCAAATGCATTTACCTCAGCAGACTGATAGATTCCAACCTCTGGCATATGCATTAATCCAGCTGCACGAGAAAAGCGATGAACTTTTTCCACCACGGCACGCTCCTGTGATGTTAATGGACCGTCTGGATCCAATACTTTTACCTTCATCATTTTCTTTGCAATCCAACGTGACATGGCTAATGAGATGAATGAACCTGCGAAACCTACAATTAAACTAAAGACCATTAATGATCCATAATTAATCCCTAGACCCGGACCTCCATTCTCAAACGAGCCACTGATACCTGTATAAGTAGCAATTAGCGACCATACGATCACAATCGTCGTCATAACTAAAATATTTGTTAATATGAAAAGCAAAAACCGTTTACCCATACTATCCCTCGCCTCCATCATCAAGTTGTACAACAACTATTTTAACACGAATTTACCAAGATGGTAGAAAAAAGATTTTCGATGAGGGGTCTGACCCCTTTTATGGACATTTGTCCGCGTTATGAGGACACTATCGAAAGCAGGGCAACATAATGGGGATTAGCGTCTCCTTTAAAAAGAAGGTTGTCCATCATGATGAACCCTTCTTTTAACCAATGTTTACACTTTGAAGTCATTCTCCTGATCTGTTTCATCTTTATATGCAAGCAAGATCACTCCAAGCTCCTCCTCTAGCTGAGCGATCTTTTGCAGTTCCTCTTCTGTCAAATTTGCAAAATGTTCCATCTTATCATCCTTTCACTTTATCGTTAGGTTAATGTACAGTTAGCCCCTGTTTCAGCACCAAAATCAAAATGTTTTCTCATATGTTTGTAAATATGCTTATCCGTACTCCATTTTGGTCGTATCATCCAAAGCTGGTGACAATTCCATACATCCTAACTCCTTTTTTATGGTAGTGTGTGCATCATTCGGATGATCTGTCATAGAAAATGATGGTAATTTCATACAAAATTGACATGTAGTAACATTAGGCATTTGCCTAACATATAGTGGGTATGGAAAATATAAGAAAGGAGTTAAGCTCATGTACCACTATCCTGTCATTTATTACAATCCCCCTGTTTCTGAAGTAACTAGTATCAGTTATCCAACGATTAGTTCAAAAGCTGTTATTGGAACAGATTCTATGATCATTGGAAATATAACAGTTGCAGATGATGTATTTATAGGGTTTAAAAATCTCCTACGTGCTGATTCTGGTTATCCATACTATGTCGGACCCTATACGAACATACAAGATAATGTATTAATGCACGTTCACCCAGGAAGAGAACACGTGAACGTAAAAGGAAATAAATGGGGGGTCTATTTAGAAGGTGAGATTAGTGTTCTCCATCATGCCTGTGTTCATGGACCTTTATTTATTGGTCGTAATACTTTTGTTGGTCAGCATGCTAACATTTACGACGCTATTATAGGTAGAAACTGTGTTATTATGCATGGAGCAACAATAACAAACGGCGTTAAGATTGATGATAATCGTTTTGTCGCCCCAGGTCAGTCTGTATGGAAACAAGAAGATGCGGATAACCTTCCAAAAGTACCAAAAAAACATCTACATTTAAATCAGGAAATTGTTGATCATTATTACCGCCTAGGTAAATCATATTTATACAACACTCCTTTCGCGTGTACCTACACTTAAGATATGTTTTTTTAGAACCATTGCTTTTTTGATTGTTTCCTCTGCACCCAATATCAATGAAATCAGGTACCTTGATGGAATCATGCTCGTCCATCAAAGGTACCTGATTTTCATGTTTTAAAGGTGTTCTTAAGGACCAAAATGGGAATAAAACTTTCTTCCAAGAGAGGTGTTTTATGCTTCCCAATTTACAAATTCGATTCTTAGGAATAATTGGGTGGATCGGGAGCGTAATATTTGTTTTGTTTTCACTCCTCCATCCACCTACATTTAATCCATGGGATATAGCTGATACATTTGAAAAAGTATCTCACCATGGCTTTTGGGTTATTGACCATATTTTTATTACTATTGGTATTACCTGCTGGTTGCTAGCGATGGCTGCAGGACAAGGATTATTCCGCCATCACGGAATCATAAAGAAAATCGGATCATGGTTGTTTATTTTATCGTTGGCTACTTGGGTGATTATATTAGCATTTGAAATTGGTGTTATTCCTTTTCTAGTTGATGCAATTGGGCACCACCAAAATGAAACATTTATGATGATTTGGTTCATTGTCTTTGGTTTTGGTTTATTTGCAGGATATATAGCATTCATTTTTACTTGGCTTGGTGTAGCGGCGTATAGTTTCGCCATGAGTCGTGATCAATTCCCGAACTGGTTTCGATTAAGTGGTATTTGGAGTGGATTCGTTGGAGTGATAGGTATTACTTTAGGATTAACATGGATTGAATTTGTCGTTCCTATCCTTGCGCTGACATCTGGTCCACCTTTTATTTGGACAATCGTTTTTCTATCGTTTATGGTTAAAAAACAAAAGAAATATAAGAAAGAAGTGTGAACATTGCAGCAGCTTCAATTTGAATCGTCGTGGAAAAAAACTATATCTCCAAAAGATCAACAACACATTGAACAAGTGTTTTTAGAAACAAAACAAACGGAAGAAAACCGCATCAATTTCACAGCCTTGTGGGAAGCAAAAAATCATAAAGGAGACCTATTAGTAACCGTTCTTATCCATAATCCAACAGAGGATGCCGCCATCTTCCTAAGCAAAAGACTTCAATATGTAAAGGATGATGAAGTAATTGCAACACACACATTTACCCTTCCTTCCTTAGTGGTGGAACAACATACGAGTATGCCATGGACTTTTATATTTCCAAATGAAAGTTTAAATCATGATGCTACATGGAAAAAAGGAAAATTAAAGTGCATCAAGAACAAAAGCGCAAGCGCCCTGGTAGCGACGTATGGACTGGGACTGCGGTTACTCGTCCCACCGAAAACATTTGGACTGAACCGCAGGAGATAAAGGAAACATGCCCCTTCATAGGGGTATGCCGACGTTGGGCTCAGGAGCCCGGTTTTAGTCGGCCTTCCTTAAGTTGGAACCGATGTTGACTTATCGTACGGAGGTGAGGGAAGTCTCACTAGTCGCTGGGCGCTGGAGCTGGACGTCGCTAACCTAGACCATTTATCACAAGCCAGCCATTTTATAATTTCCTGGCTATAAAACGAAAAAGGTTGATGCCTTCAATTTAGAAGGCATCAACCTTTTTCTTTACTACTGATATGGAATTTCTAACAACTCCGGAACGGTCACAAATTCCATCCACTGTTCTTTAAAGTAAGGATGATTTGATGCAGGGATTTAACTGTTTTTGAGGGAATTTCCAGGAATTTTTCCTTCGTACAGCCGAATACGATGGCACGAAGCGTGACAAAGATCATCGATTAATCACTTATCTTTATATAATAGGATGCGCTGATATAAACCATCATGTATGTGAAGAGGAAAACGGCTGTCTATACCGTTAGCCATTCGTTTTGGAATGCCTTTAACACCGCATTCGTGCGATCATTCACCTTTAATTTTTGTAAAATATTACTTACATGGTTATTTACAGTTTTATTTGAGATGAATAGACTTTTCCCTATTTCTTCATTTTTCATTCCTTTAGAAAGACATTCTAGCACTTCCCATTCACGTTTTGACAAAATACCGGCTGGCCTCTTTGTCTCTTTTTTAGATGTTACTTTTATGTAATCGGAAAGAAGAACTTTTGCAAGCTTTGAATGCATATACGTACCTCCGTTAATAACGGTCGATATAGCAGTAATTAATTCGTCTTTATACATATCATTAAAAAAATAACCATCTAAATCTAATTTGAATAAATCGAGCAAACGTTCATTCATTAAAGATGATGTCCAAATAATTACTTTCTTATTTTTTTCCTTATAAAAATGAATCAAACGAAATAAATCGATGTCTAAATCAATATCTACAATAACAATGTCTGACATCAGTTGTTCAAAAAGTAGTTCGTTATAATTAGACGAGTTATATGTATGAAATGAGTGATTCAAAGAACTGCCTTTCAATATATTAAGCATCCCTTCTCGTAACAAGCCTGACTCCTTAACAATAGAAATTTTCACTATTTTTCACACCCTCCTACCTGTTAAATATTAACTATAGAAACACTTTTATTATACTAAAAAGTAAACATGAAATTCCAATTATATAGGTAAAACATACTACTTAATAACGTTAAAAATTAATTATATTCACTATATTTACTTTAAATTTTTCATAAAAAAAGTACGGTTCTTATTCAACAAACTTGGAATTGATCCAACTATTACTCAAGAGAAAGATAACCAATTATATTCGTTATGTCCGATTGATTTAAATCTCCCCATAGATAGAAACCCTTTTCAAGCAAAAGGAGATTGATTATTTACAAATCAATCTCCCTTTTGTTTTTCTCGATATACCATTATTAATCAATCTCTTCAATAGACTGTAACAGTGCTTCATAAACCTTTACCCTATTTTCTATTTCTTGCATAGCTTCTTCTCGATTCATGATAAGCGTATTCGCACCAACTTCTTCCATATCCTTCAAAAAATCTTCATCCTGAAAAAGCTTAAGGAAAGCATCTTCCAGCTTAGCAATGACTTCTTCCGGTGTTCCTTCCTTTGCTGCAATTCCACGGTCCGTACTCATGATTACATCAGGATAACCCAATTCACCTAATGTAGGAACATCTGGAGCAAATGAATGACGCTCTTCGGTAGCAATTGCTAACGGTCTAACATCTTCACCCAATCGTGTAATGCCTGAAAGGTTACCAGCTACTGCATCAATATGATCACCCAATAAAGATGCATTGGCTTCCGTTGAACCATCAAAAGCTACATCCTTCAAATCAATGTCTGCAGCATTCTCCAATTGCAATATTCCTAAATGCTGACCAACATACTTTCCAGAGTGTCCAACAGTTAAACGTCCAGGTGCTTGCTTCGCTTTTGTAATTAAATCTTCTAAGCTTTTTATTTCACTATCATTTTTTACAGCAAATACGGTTGGATCCGCTCCCCAGTTAACAATTGGTTCAAAAGTATCGGTACTAAACGTTGTAGTTCCAACAAGTGGTTGCGTAATGATGTGTGGTAAGTTATAAGCCGCTAGCGTATAGCCATCTGGTTGTACGTCGGTAAATTGATTCCAACCGACTCGCCCACCACCTCCTGGTTTGTTAATAATCACAAGTTCTTGATCTAGGTACTTATTGGCATACTTCGCAATAATTCTCGCTTGATTATCTGTCCCGCCTCCTGGTGAAAATACGACAAATAATTGAATGCTTTTATTAGGGAAATTATTCGATTCTGACGCTGCTGAACACCCAATAAACAGAAAGCTAAACAACAACAGAACAAACCAATAGACTTTTCTTTTGATGAATACCCCTTCTTTCCATTTGTACATTAAAATAATTTTATGCAAATAGCCTAATTTTGAATGTTGTCCGATTGAAAAAAAGGATGATCAAGCAATAAAAAAAGATGATTCCTGACCAATTAGGAATCATCTTTTTTTATTGTATATATTTTAAAACTACTGTTTTCAGAAAATTTTCATTCTTCATGGAGAAATTCTATTCCTAACATATTCTGAACCTTCTCCGGATAATCGGTAATAATCCCATCTATATCATATTTCAATACCTCTTTCATATTTCTTTCCAGATTTACCGTCCAAACCCAAACTTCCCGGTTTTGCTTCCGAGCGTTTTTAATAAATCTTTCTGTTAACATACTTTTACGAATCGTATAAAAATCTACATCCAATGTTGAAAGATTCCCAGCAGCTAAGTATAATATTTGACCAATCTTAATCGAATTATTGTCATTTCGAATCTCTTGGAGTAAATAGCTATCAAAGGATTGCACGTAGGTAAGGTCCTCCATTTCATGCTTCTCGATTAGTTGAACTACTTTCTCAGCAAGATCACTTCGTTCGTCTAAATCTAATGGCTTAATATCGATGATAATTGTAACCCCCGCATGTTGAACCACTTCAAGTACCTGATCTAGTGTCGGAATTTTTTCCTCACGAAACGCTTCTCCATACAAACGTCCAATGTTTAATTCTGTCAATTCCTCATAGGTTAAATCTTTGACTCTAGCAGAATTATCCGCCACTCGTTTCAGGTCGTTATCATGATTTAACACGATTACACCATCTTTTGTCATCTGAACGTCTACCTCTACAGCGTCGATCCCTTTATTAATCGCTGATTGAATACTACTCATTGAATTTTCCGGTGCATCCTGCCAATCTCCTCGATGAGCTGCAACAGCAACATCCCATTTAAGATAAACAAGGTTATCATTTACTGTATAACTAATGAAAAATATCACCGTTAAAAGAACAATCACTACAGCCGTTAATGTTTTCTTTTTATTTGTAAATACTCGAGTAAGCTGCTCTTCCCATGTGCATAATTTCGTATTCTTCTGTATCGATAAGTAATCCTTGATAACATCTCCTTTATTTTTCTTAAATCGATAAAATAATCTTGTAATCACGATAATGTTTATTGGTATTAGGACTAAAGAAGAAACCATAGTCAAATAGCTTGAAAAAGTAGTTAAATAGTTTCCAATCAAATCGCCAACTACTTTCGTATCAAATAGATGGGTTAGATACGAAATAAAGGTCATTGCTAACAAGCCTATCACAAAAATAGTAATATTTAACAAGCATAGGTTTAATAGGACAGTCAGTTTATTTTGTTTGTGTTTAGTAAGCCTCCAACTATCATTCATTGCCCCCAAAATCGACTTTTCATCAATAAAAATAAAGTGGAGGGTAAAAATCAACCTAGTAAAAAGATAAACAATGAATAGAATAATCGCTAGATAAGTAATTAATACCACATATGATTCATGAAATTTTGTTGCTAGGAAAATCGGTACGTTAAAGTCCAATAAAGCAGGTATAACCGGTAAATCAACAAATGGTATAATAAGAAATAATAATAAACTAAACTGAATCATGCCAACTCCAAGTAATTTAGGGAGCTTTTGGTATGTTGAGAGTAAGGCTTCTGATACAAAAACATATCGATTGAAGTATCTTTTTTGAGCAATAATAATCAGTGCCCCAAATTCCATAAGCAAAACAATAACAACAAGAAAACTGATTAAAAGCATACCAATAATACCCGAGGAGCTTAAACCAAATTTGTATACGTCAGCATTCAGTAAGGAACCAGTCCCCATAACCTTTAACATCCAGTTAAATAGTAAAGAAATGAATGGAACAAAAAGAAAGCTTGTTAGCAGCATATAAATAAATTCAACAGTAAGGCATTGTTTATAGGATTTTTTAAAGTCTTTAAAACTAGCATATAAAATAGTAAACATATGATCACCTGATTAAATAATTTACCTTCAACATTTCCCCTCTTTACTAGACTAAAACATAGATACCAGAAAGAGTGCGCTCGATATAAAGTGCCATGCAAAGTATATTAAATTTCTTTTTACTAGGCTCTGTTAAAGAATAGTGTTGATATTTAGTATATTTTTGACTCTTGATTCCAAATGGAAAGGAACATTTTGAGAAAACAAGTTTTCTCCTATGTTCCTTTCCATTTGGAATCCTTTCAGCTATGCTGAAAGTCGTGTGAAATCTTGATTTCACACGATGAGTCAAAAATAAACACCGAACTTTAACACAGCCTTTGACTAAAACAATCATAGACATCGTACGATTTCTATAATTACACGTATAAAAAACAATTTTTCATTATTTAGAAGAATTAATACTATATCTTCTGCATAGAAACAAGATTTTTTCAATATTCTATGTAAAAAAGTGATTAAAAATTAAGTTTCACTTTAGACACAGTTTTGCGGACTATCATTGAAATTTGTACTCAATTTGACACGGCATACGCTTATCATTAGACATGCTTAATCATAATCACAATATTATGGTAGAATAGGAATCAATTTCCTGTTATCATTTATATTACAACAACTAGGAGCAATCGTTTACATAACCGTAATCATTTATGAAAGGAATGATTTTATGGCTAGATCAAACATGCATGTGATTTTACGCTTGGAAATGGATAAAAAACAAATCACATTTGGCGAAATTGCTACTTCCATTAATAACTCAGGTGGAGACGTGGTAGCCATTGACGTTATTAAAGAAGGACCCGTTATGACTATTCGAGATATAACCATTAAAGTCGCGAATGAAAAAGAACAACAACGAATCGTCAATGAAGTCAATGGTTTAGCTGGTGTAAGTGTGAGGCACGTATCCGATCGAACATTCCTCGTTCACTTAGGGGGGAAAATTGAGGTAAAATCAAAGCTGGATATAAATAACCGGGAACAACTTTCTCAGGTCTATACACCAGAGGTAGCAAGAGTAAGCCAAGCGATTGATACAAACCCTTTACTTGCCTATAACCTAACGATTAAAAACAATGCGGTCGCGGTAATATCAGATGGTACAGCAGTACTTGGTCTAGGAAAAATCAAACCTGAAGCTGCCATGCCTGTTATGGAAGGAAAAGCTATGCTTTTCAAGCGCTTTGCCAATATTAACGCCTATCCTCTCTGTCTTAACACAACGGATACAGAAGAAATTATTCAAGTAATTAAAGCACTCAGCCCATCTTTTGGTGGCATAAATTTAGAGGACATCGCATCTCCACAATGCTTTGAAATAGAAGAACGATTGAAAAAAGAAATGGATATTCCTGTTTTTCACGATGACCAACACGGAACTGCAATCGTTGTTCTAGCAGGTATCTTTAACGCATTAAAATTAACGAAGAAAAATATAGAGGATTGTAAAATTGTTGTTTGCGGAATTGGAGCCGCAGGGACTGCAATTACGAAGATGCTCTTAAATGCAGGAGCCGGCAACGTCGTTGGTGTGGATCGTGAAGGTGCCATCCATAAAGGCAACAATTACGATAATGCCACGTGGTCTTGGTATGCCAAACACACAAATCCGAATAACGAACAAGGACCTCTTTCAACTGTTATTAAAGATGCTGATATTTTTATTGGCGTTTCAGCTGGTGGCATTTTAAAAGTTGATGATGTTAAAAAAATGGCCAAAAATCCGGTTGTTTTTGCTCTAGCCAATCCGAATCCGGAAATCCTACCGGAAGATGCAGATCCTTATGTAAGAGTGATGGCGACAGGAAGGTCTGACTACCCTAACCAAGTTAACAATGTATTGTGTTTCCCCGGGATTTTTAGGGGAGTCTTGGATTGTAGAGCATCAGCTATCAATGAAGAAATGAAATTAGCTGCAGCGAAAGCCATTGCATCAACGATTAGTGAAGATGAACTAAACGAGGAATATATCATCCCTGGTGTGTTTAATACACAAGTAGTTCAAAACATAAGTGAAGCTGTTATCCAAGCTGCCCACGATACAGGAGTAGCAAGAAAAGTATAGACGAAGGTGAAACAATCCTATCCCAAACTTTTTCTCTCGCACCTCCATCGATATGAAAAAACCTTGACCAGTGCGGGATCAAGGTTTTTTCATGCGCGAAATACAGGCTAAAGGGTGAATTAACCTTGGCTGTAATCGCCTTTCAGCTCCAACCAAGACAATATTATTATCATTCGATCTCTTCTTCATCTAATTTTAATACATTACTATGAATCTCCTCAAAAATACCATCAACTACCGAAAAATCAGTTGCCTCTATATAAATTTTTTCCAGTTGATCGTGAAGAGCTTTCGCTTCTTGTAGGTACGTAATGCCCTCTTTCATTCGTTGCTTGTAGCGTTTAGTAAAATCAGCAATTTCCTCCTCATACTTTTCATCCGTACCAGGATTTACCGCCTTCTCATATAAATCGACAATCTCATCCCCATGTCGTTCCGGAAAATATTCATGTGGATCTGTGCTATCAAATACACAAACTCCTAATTCACGGACAACGACCATATCCATACTATCGGGGTCAAACCCACAGTGATACATTTCTACATCAAAGCCTCTATCTTCGGCTGCCCTAGCTATTTTTTTCAGCAAAGTCGATTTTCCTGTACCTGCACGACCTTTAATAAAATAACGCTTTGTTAGATCTTCCGTAATATTTGGTATGAAATCAACGACACCTTCTGGGGTAGATGCACCAAAGAACCGGTGACGAGTGACTCCTGTCGTTCCGTTCGTTTCTATACCCAGAAAGATCTTATCCAATAAATCGTTGGTTACTTGATTCGCTTTCGCAAAATCCATTTCCTTAATATAAATTTCTTCTAATTTATCATGAATTCTTAGTCCCTCTTGAAAAAGATCATATGCGGTATCAAAAGCGCCACTCATTTGTTTTTGAATCGCTACTATGTCACTTTTATGCTCTTTTAACAGCGCTGTATCCCATGCAACACCTAAATTAACATATTGCTCAATAGCGCCTGGGGCATGTGGCTCTATTACATGTGGTGCCGTTCCGTCAAAGATACCAAATTTCAATACGGGAATAATCAATCCGTCTACAGAATCATTGTCTGCAGAGCAATGTATTAGCTCAATATCATACCCTTTATCTAACCACTCATTCGCGAGCTTTTTAATCAAACTAGATTTCCCTGTACCTGGACCACCTTTTAATATATAAACACTTTCCAAGCCTTGCACATTCGAATCAAACAGATCATAAAAACCTTTTGCCGTATTTCCTCCAGCGAAGTAGTTCGTTACTTTCCCTACCATACGACACTCTCCTTTGTGAGATTATCTGTCATATAATATGCAACCTATGTAATATGGGTGAATGTCCCAACATTTATTTTTCACAAGTTCCTTGAAGTGATTTATAGTTACAGAAGTAAACTAAATTCATATCTGGGAACTACACTATTATTTAACCAAGAAATTAAAATTTTTAAAAAGGTTGATGAATTATTTTTTATAGGTTAGAGACGATATAGATGTAACAATAAACTTTTTAGGAGGATTTTTTAATGCCACAAAATCAACAACCACAAGTACAACAAGCTCAACAAGCTATTCAACAAGCGGAGCAAGCAGTTCAACAAGCGACACAGCAAGCAAATCCGCAAGCATTACAACAAGCACAGCAGCAACTGCAACAAGCTGAACAACAGCTACAACAAGCCCAAGGTACTGCTCAACAAGGACAACAGCAGCAGTTCCAGCAAGTGCAACAGCAGCTGCAACAAGCTAACCAACAGTTGCAACAGGCTCAACAACAACAAAATCAACAACAATAAGGACAAATATCAAAGCACCTTGAATGCCCCTTTCCACTATCTAGGAAAAGGGCACCAAGGTGCTTTTTCAATTTCTAAAGCTTATTCTTTTTTAGATTCCTAATCCTCTTATTAACGTGGGCGAGATTTCTATTTCTGGTACGTTAACAGCTCTTCTCTTATTTCTCTTGCTGCTTCTACCATCGTTTTTAATGCTTCTATGGTTTCTTCCTCTTTTCTTGTTTTCAAACCACAATCAGGATTTATCCAAAATTGCTTTGAAGATATAGTCTTTAAGGCACGATTAATATTTTGCTTAATTTCTTCCTTGCTTGGAATTCGTGGACTATGAATATCATACACACCAAGACCAATTTCCTTGTTATACGTATTCTCTTCAAAAGTAGAAATCAATTCGCCATGACTTCTTGATGTTTCAATAGAAATAACATCAGCATCAAGTGCATCAATCGTATCAAAAATATCTTGAAAATCAGAATAACACATATGTGTATGAATCTGCGTATCGTCTTTTACAGATGCTGTTGCTAATTTAAATGCATATACAGCATCCTCCAAGTAGTCTTGCCATTTGTTACGATCTAATGGAAGTCCCTCTCGCAATGCTGGCTCATCTACTTGAATGATTTTGATCCAATTTTCCTCAAGCGCTTCTATTTCTTTTCTTAATGCTAAACCAATTTGATTTAACACTGTCTTACGTGGAACATCATTATGAACAAACGACCAATTGTAGATTGTTGTTGGTCCTGTAAGCATTCCTTTTACAGGTTTATCTGTCAACGACTGTGCATAGACAGCTTCTTTGACCGTCATTGGTTGGTCAAAATAAACATCACCTACGATTAATGGCGGCTTCACACATCGAGACCCGTAGGACTGCACCCAACCATACTTTGTCACGGTAAAACCATTTAGTTTCTCACCAAAATACTCAACCATGTCAGCTCTTTCCGGCTCCCCGTGAACCAGCACATCTAGGCCTAGCTCTTCTTGGATTCCAATCCATTTTTTAATGTAATCTCGAACAAACTGTTCGTATTCATTTGTCGTGATTTGTTTTTTACGCCAAGCCGTCCTTGTCTTCTTTACTTCGGTCGTCTGAGGCAAACTACCGATCGTTGTAGTTGGAAGGAGTGGCAGATGAAAGTGCTCCTGTTGTTTTTTAATGCGCTGGTTAAATGGCACCGATCTCTTAATATCATCCTCATTTAAATTTTCAATATTTGCTTTAACTTCCTTATTCGTGCGTAATGTTGAATTTCTTAATCGTTCCAGTTCCTGTTTACTTTTTTGGAGCTCTTCATTGACACTTTGCTTGCCATTTTTTAACCCTTCTGTGAGAGTTACGACCTCGACTAATTTTTCATCTGCAAAAGATAATCCACCCTTTATCGTTACATCCAAATCCTCTTCCTGCTCTTTTGTAACAGGCACATGAAGAAGTGAAGAAGACGGCTGTACAATTAAACGATCACTTTCTACAGTTTGCTTAATATCCGCTAACAGTTGAAGGTTGTTTTCTAAGTCAGCACGCCAAACATTTCGACCATTTATAACACCAGCAGCAAGCACTTTATCCTTTGGGAAACCATATTCTTGAATCAATGAAAGCGATTCTCCATGAACAAAGTCAAGCCCTATCCCCTTAACAGGTAAATCTACTACTTCTTTATATTGAACAACACTTTCAAAATAGGTCTGGATAATTATATTTAAATTAGGGACTTCATCTTGTATTGCCTCATATGCTTGTCGAGTATTTGCAAGAATTTCTTCAGATAGATTTGTACCAAAAATTGGTTCATCAAGCTGGACCCATGTCACTCCTGCTTCTTCAAGCTCTTTAAATACTTGAATATATAAAGGCAGAAATGCATGTAAAAGGTGACCAAAGTCTTTTTCCTCGTAACCCTTTGACAGTTTCAGGTATGTAATTGGGCCTAAAATTACAGGCTTTCCATCAATACCTAGTTCCTGTTTTGCCTCCTTGTAATAAGTAAGAGGAAGGTTTTCAGTTACAGTTGGTTTAATAGATTCTAACTCTGGAACAATATAATGATAGTTGGTATTAAACCATTTCGTCATTTCTGAAGCAACTGCATGCTTTACTCCTCGCGCCATTGCAAAATACGTATCCAAGCTCACTTTTCCCCCATGATAATCAAAACGATTTGGTATTACCCCAAACATTACGGATGTGTCTAAAACATGGTCATACAATGAAAAATCTCCAACCGGAATAAGGTCAATGCCTAGGTCTTGTTGCTTTTTAAGATTCTCAAGGCGTAATTTTTTCGTTTTATCTAATAGCTCCTTTTCTGAAATAGAGTGATCCCAATACTGCTCAAGCGCCTGCTTCCATTCTCTTTTTTCCCCGATTCTTGGATAACCAAGATTTGAACTAATAATTTTTGTCATTACAAATTCCTCCATTTTTTTATATTTTTTACATCTAATAAATACAAAAGTTCATTATACAAACACTTATTTGAACGTCACCCCATTTCGTGTAAATGCATTTGTTTTTTTCTTTATATAAATGGATAATTCAACAGTTAAGTCATAACGCATAAATGGTGTAACTAAATATATTCCTTTAAAATGCTCTAATGCCGTATCGATTAGTTCTTTTGCAATCGTGAGCCCTTCCTTTTCTGAGCGTTCACGATTATCGCCTGTAGAAGCCATTCGAGAACGGACTTCATCTGTTAACTTTATGCCGGGTACTTCATGGTGAAGAAATTCTGCGTTTCTTGAGGATGTTAGAGGCATGATGCCGACAAAAATCGGTGCATCAATATGTTGTGTTGCTTCCTTCAATTTAATGATTTGTTCTGAACTGTATAGTGGTTGAGTTAGAAAATAATCTGCACCATACGCAATTTTTTTCTCCATCCTCCTAACCGCCTTGTCAAGGTGAGCGACGTTTGGATTAAAAGCCGCAGCAATTCGAAACGTCGTTTTTTCTTTAAGTGATTTTCCTGAAAAAGATATGCCTTCATTGCATTGCTTGATTAATTGAATCAACTCAAAGGAAGTAACATCAAAAACAGACGATGCTCCAGGAAAGTCCCCTATTTTTGTTGGATCACCTGTAATAGCCAAAATTTCATGTATGCCTAAAGCATGTAATCCCATTAGATGTGACTGTAATCCAATTAAATTACGATCTCGGCATGTAAGATGAATGAGTGGTGTCATCCCTATTTCGGGTTTTTTCATCAGAGTTGCTATGGCGGCATTACTAATTCTTGGTGTAGCTAGCGAATTGTCAGCTAGAGTAATCGCGTCTACTCCTACATTTTTCAGTGATTGAACACCCTCAAAATATTCTTTTGTTTGCAAATGCCTCGGTGGATCTAATTCAACAATAATGGAATGTCTGTCTTTGACAATTTCAATAAGGGATGACTGCCTTTGCACTGGCTTTTCCTTCACTTCTATTGTTGATTGTTTTTTCACTACACTCTTTTCTTTTAACGGTTTTAATCCTTCAATCCCAGAGGCAAGTGCCCGAATATGTTCTGGTGTTGTGCCACAGCATCCCCCAATCAACCGCACTCCTTGATTTCGGAATTCTTGCGCACAGCTTTTAAAATAATCCGGTTGGCTGTTATAAATTAATTTTCCATCCTGGTAGGCTGGTAAACTAGCATTAGGATAAGCAGCTAGATACGCGTTTTCTGGTAGTGAGACAGACTTTAAGGATTCCACCATATAATGTGGTCCAAGCCTACAATTAATACCTACAATGTCAGCTCCTGTTTGATCTAGCTCATGTAATGCATGCTCTAGCGAAACACCGCCTTCTAGGACGCCAGGCTCATGCATGGAAACATTGGCTATAATCGGGAGGTCAGTCTCTTCTCTTGCAATAGCTAAAACAGTTTTCAACTCTTCAACACTGTAGTACGTTTCTAATATCAGACCATCTACCCCTTCAAGTAAGAGGCAGTACAATTGTTCTCGGAAGCTCCGTTTGATTTCGTCAATCGTTCCTAGTATTTTTTGGGTCCCTCGTATTCCACCTATACTTCCAAAAATAAATGTTTCTTCATTTGCCGCTTGCTTAGCAATTTTCACCGCCGCTTTATTAATTTTTTTAACTTTATCCTCTAATCCGTACCTTGCCAATTTAATATAATTCGCGCTATAGGTATTTGTTTGAATAACATTAGCACCAGACTGGATATATGCTTGATGCGTATAGAAAATTTGATCAGGGTGTGTTAAGTTTAACTCTTCAAAGCACCGATCTACTCCATTAGAGTAAAGAAGGGTTCCCATTGCTCCATCACCGATTAAGATACGGTCTTTCAAAGCAGTTAACAGATCCAAATACATCCGCTCCTTTCTTTTCACATATAGAGATGTTCACTTTTTTCTAGTCCATTAATCATTCTTTGAACATAAAAAACCCCCTCTCCAATAAGAAGAGGGGGTAGTCATTTATTATCTACTAACCGCACTCTTCTTATCTTTCAACCTAATGGTTGGCGGAATTGGCACGGTGCTTTTACGAATGAAAAGCCCGTTGCCGAGGTATCAAAGGGCCGTTCCCTCCACCTCTCTGGATAAGAAGATATCTTGTATAATATTGTAAACTCATTATAGCTGCACAACCATTTATTGTCAACCGTTACTTTATATGGTTGTTTGTTTTATGTGGAAATTGGGCAGAAACCCGTACTGGCTAATACTCGAAATTTAAACCAAACTTATTTTTTCGGATAAATCATGACCATCCTAACCAAGATGATATAAAAAAAACCGAAAAGAAACAACTGTATCAGCCAGTATTCCCACCCCAGAAGAGATAGGATAGTATTTAACATTAGTGGGATTGTTAAAGCGAATAGGCTCATTTTCCAAATATGCTGATAAGCAAGGTTTCTTTTGCAAATTTTCGCAAAAATAAATCCTCCAACTGCCAACAGCGAGCTCCCTATTAACCCGGAGAAGATTACATACATCGGATAAAAAGTAATGACTAACAATACATAAACACTATGTTGGGAATCTCCTATCATTTGACCGTTAGAAAGCCAATCAATTCCATCTGGTAAAAGTAAAATAAAAAGTAAAACAAACAGGTAGGTTAACGCATCCCTCATGGTAACTCTATTTAATCCGAAAACTACTTTTTTATTGGGCAAATGAATACTTTGTTTAAAAAGTTGTACAAGTGTTTTGATCGGTTTCAACCCCCTCCATGCATCTTCTTCACATTTTACCTTAAGGAATCTATGAATCCAATCTAATTTTCTCATTTGTATCCTTTCGCCCTATCATGACAATAACATTGCACATATTAATATAGTAAGGACATGTGTAGAGAACTCGACATTCATTCCTTCTTATAACGAGTGTCGACGTTCCTTACCTTTTCAACCGACTCCATTTATAGATTAAAAAGAAGAAGGTGATGGTCATGAATAGATGGAGAAGAAGGCAAATAAGGAGACGGCCAGGTCTTTGTTTACCCGGTTATCGTTGGTGTGGACCAGGATGCAGTGGGCCAGGTGAACCTGTCAACGAAGTCGACAATTGCTGTAAAGATCATGATGACTGCTATCGAAAATATGGTTCCTCTAGAAAATGTGACGAACTATTACTAGATTGTCTTCAAAACAAACTAGATAATCGTAGCCCTAGTGGAAGAGATGCTAGACTCATTTATAATTTTATCAAATTCCGCAATCTATTTCGGTTTTAGAGGATGTTTAACACATAACTAACATACAAAACGCTTGGATGAACCAAGCGTTCTACATATTCTATCCGCTACTTTTTCATTTGATCCATTAAGTTATTTAAAACTGTTGCAAGTACCCCAAATTTAACAACCTCTTCCGGATCATGTGTCTTTTTAATAATTCCACGTTCTTTTAGCTTTTCGATTTGCGGAATGGTCCAATGCTCAAGTGGTTCTGTCATTTTCATTTCGTATATCATACGCTTTATTTTATACCCATACATAATATCGACAGCCCATTTTCCAGTTAAGTCTTCAACAAAAGGCGCCCACCCTAACAAATGGTTTGGAAGTCCCCGGGGGTCAACTTTTTTATCATTTAAATTTGGGTTATATTCGGCATACAGTCGTAAGTGTCTGCCTTGTGCCATAATTCCTTCTAGAGGGGTATTAAAACTCAAACCAGGATTATCGGGTCCTGTAGCGCCTAAGCCAGCAAAATTATTTTGCTTTTCAGAAACTACTCCCCCAAACTTCCATGCATTTGTTTCTAGGATGCTTTGGGCAAAAGCAACATCTGCTCTAACGCCTTCTTTTTCCTCCATTTGAAAATAGAGGTCAACATAGTCCGGAGCATCAGGATTTCGTTTCTTTAAATACGCTCTCATCTGTTCAGCAGAAATTTCAGATTTTCCTTTAATATGCGTTTTATTCTGCTGCATCGATGCTAATTTTGCAGCAACATCCCTTTTAAAATCCTGCCATACAGCTAAAAGATTTCTTGGGCAGTTTTTACCATACCAATCTTTATGAGGAATTAAATCGTTGATAGACAGCTTATGCTTATGGAGCAAGTATGCCGCAAGCCAAACTGCGTTGTCATATCGAGCTACTGGATCAGCATCACGATTTTCACAAATCTCAATGCCGAGTGATGTTTTATTACCTTCATCAGTTCCTGCATGCCAAGCTACTTCTTCATCAGGAACTACTTGAATGGCAATCTTGTCATCAACGACCCAGTGATAAGATACACTATTGGTTGTGTTCTGGGCATAGTCCCGATGCATTTGAGCACCAGCACCTTCATTTGGGTTTGCTGTTTCATGAATGGTAATTGTTTTAAGTTCCAATTTATCACCAGGACGGTTGTTACCAGTAATCAAATCACGCTTTAAATACATAGATTTTCACCTCCATATTCCATTGATATGCATTTTCCTTTAATCGGACAAGGCGTTAATAACACATTCTTAAAAAAGGCTTTTAAATGAAGTATTTTGTCTGTCTGTTTCTTACCTAAAATGAACGATATAAGCATTAGAAGAAACCATTTTTCCTATCACAAAAAAACAGGTGAATTCTATTATGAATTCACCTGTGAAAATATCTGTGTTTATACTTAAGAGTACCTATGAAAGGAAGATGTTATTCCACCAAAGGAAACATTAATTATTGTTTAAAGGTAACCACGATAAAACATCTTGTATCGTTTTATCCCAATACCCCCACTCATGTTCACCTGGACTAAAATCTGTGGTCAAATCGTAATTGGATTTTTCACAAAATTCTTTGAACCGAATATTATCGTCGTATAAAAAATCCTCTGTGCCGCAGCACTGATAAAGCACTGGCTTTTGTTCATTTTTATCTGTTTTTTCTATAAGCGAAAATAAGTCATGCTCTGTCCCAGCTACATCTTCATCACCATAGACTAAACGAAAAGTTTCTTCTCTCTCTGGCTTGTTTATGCGACTTACTATATCTACTGCCCCAGACAAACTAGCGGCAGCGCTAAATTGTTCTGGTCGGTTTAGAGCCCATTTAAAGGCTCCATATCCCCCCATAGAAAGTCCTGCAACAAAATTATCCTCTCTTGCATCCGACAATGGAAAAAATGATCTGGCAAGCAACGGTAATTCTTCTGTCAAAAATGTCCAATATTTGTTCCCATATTTCATATCTGCATAAAAACTTCGATCAACTTGTGGCATAACAACAGCTAATCCAAGAGGTGCGGCATATCTTTCAATTGATGTTCTTCTCGTCCATATTGAATCATCATCACTCAATCCATGAAGTAGATATAATGTCTGGTGTTTATCATTAGTTGCTTTATTTTGCATTCCTATTTGTGTTTTCGTTTGTTGAGGTAAAATGACAGTCATTGAGGTGCTTAACTCTAACACTTCTGAAAAAAATTCACATTTGATTAAAGCCATACTAAATCCTCTCTTCTTCATTAAAATTTATTATTTTTATAGTGAACGTCGAAACGCCTTTACGATTACCCCATCATCTGCAGGTTCAAAATCGTGTTTGGGTAATCGTTCAAAACCAACTCGCTCATATAGCTTAATGGCTTCTTTCATAAAGCTTCCGGTGTGTAAACCAATAGAATCATAACCCTTTTCCTTCGTTCTGCGTATACACTCATCTATCAGCGCAGAAGCTACACCTTTTCCTCGTGCTTCTGGAGCAACAGCTAATACACGAATTTCTGGATAATCGAGTTCATCGACATATCCTTCATAAGCATCCGTATTCGCGGGGAATAAAGCTACACTTCCTACAATTTCCCCATCTATTTCAGCAACAATTAACTCTACCCCTGGTCCGGTATCAGCATCTGATGAAATTGCCTGTTTTAATGCCTGCCAATGCTCCTCATTAACTGCTTTTGCATGTTCACGGTAAGCTTCCACTCGCTGTTTTCGTATCAGTGATAATTCTTCTTTTTTTGCATCACGTATAATCATGATTTACCTACTCCTACCTTTTCAAAAATTTCTCTTGTTTATTGCTCAAGCTTTGACGGTTATGAGCAGTATTCCAAATTGATACGTCAGGACCTTTAGGTAGAATTTTTACCTCTTCCTTATCTGGATTAATTGTTATCGACTGGTGATAATGTTGTTTAATCGCAACAAAGTCAGTCGTATCTCCAAATCCAGGTGTTTGATAAAGGTCACGTGCATAGCCCCATAAATTCGGGAATTCACGTATCAAGTTCCGATTCGTATTAAAGGCAGTAAAATAGGCAGCATCGAACCGAACCAATGTTGTATAAAAACGGACATCTGCATCTGTTATGTAATCTCCTACTAGAAAACGTTGCTTAGACAAGCGATTCTCTAACTCATCTAACCTAGCAAATAACGTTTCATAGGCTGCCTCATAAGCTTCTTGTGAATGGGCAAATCCACATTTATATACGCCATTATTTACTTCATGAAAAATAACATCACTTAACGTATCGATTTCTTCACGAAGTTCTTCCGGATATAAATCAGGTGCTTTCTTTTTATGGAAAGGTGCCCACACGGTTTCAAAGTAATTAGTTAGATTGAAATAATCATTATTGACAGCCTCTTGCTTTTGTACATCTACCATTACTGGCACAGTAGGACGCCCAGCATATTCCGGATCTGTTTTCAAATAAATCTCGCTTACATATTGCACGCCTAAAACTGGATCAATGTTATTCTCATCTAAAGAAAACTCCCAGTCAACACGACCAACTCTAGGACGAAATGGACTGACGGTTCCTAAGCTAATGGCTTCTTCAAGTCCAAGTACTTTTCGAACAATCACCGAGCGATGCGCCCATGGGCAAGCTGGACACCAAATTAGTCGATATCGCCCTGCCTCTACAGGAAGTTCTCCTGGTTGATTCCCAAACGGAGTTGTAAATCGATTCGTTTGACGCTTAAACGAGCCATCCGTACTGATTTCATCCGGTTTCTTCATTGAATCATTTGATGACTTTTGATCAAATTTGACTTCACAACTTGCTTGCTGATCATTTTGTGTCATGAGATACATCCTTTCCTAGAACTTCATAAGTATCTTTTTTAAAATTATATCTATTTTATCATTTGATTAACATTTTTGTGCTTCATATGTACTAGTTAGCTAAACCAAGACAAACATGATTCCATCGAAGCATGTCTTATTTGCGGGTTCCTTTACTCTTGTACATTAATCGGATAATCAGCAACGACCTTTCCATTTTGATCGACAACAAAAATTGTTACTTTGCCAGCTTCTTTAAATGTATAAGCCGAGGCTTGAAATAGTTGTTCAATATCATGCTTTTCTTTCAGTGCTTCAATGGAAGCACCCTCCATAATCGATAAGCTTGGATTCCAATTCTCTTTTACACCAGAAGGATAATCAACAATTAGCTTCGTTCGAAAGGGAGTAAGATTTTCCCAAGATACGAAATACAATTCGATTTCTTCACCTTTCTTCGGTAAACGATCAGCAAAATAACCGAACTCTCCAATGTCACCAAATATTGTATAATCCTTCCCTTCAACTTGTATGTCAAGAAAAGATGGTTGATACGTAAGGTAATGGTAAATCCCGTAGCTAAAAGAAGCTATCGATATAACCGAAAGGCCAATGATTAAGTTACGAAAACTACCCTTGTTAAAACTGCTCATCAATGCGGAATATGGAGCAAATTTAGCTGCAAACAATAGCACGATAATTAAAAGCATGAATCCAAAGCCTATCCATATATACAAGTGTATCCACCTTCCTTTTCATTTACTTTTAAACCTTGAAATTTTACTAATTCAAAAACACACCCAAACAGTTTCGTTGATAAATTCTAGATAACGTTTACAATACGTATATACGATAAAAGCATTCAAAAAGTTTCAGTAATAATATTAGAAAGAGAGAGTGTAAGCTTTGAAAATTACTGCTAGAGCAAATTATTACATATTAATGATCGTTGTATTTGGCGGATTCTTAATGTTTGGTATTTCAGAAAATATTAAAGGCCCTGCCCTTCCAGCTATTCAAGCAGACTTTCAAGTTAGTGAAGCCAAGCTTGGTATTCTACTAGCATTAAATGCATTAGGCTTTCTAATTGCCTGCTCCTTTACATCAACATTAATTAACAAAATTGGACTGAAGCTAACGAGCGTTATCATGTTCGGATCAATGGCTATCTCAGGATTATTTATCTACTTATCTAGTAATTACGTTATTCTATCAGCTTCTTATTTCTTTCTAAATATCGGGAATGGAATGCTGGAAATTAGTTTAGCCATTATTGCGGCTCGAATATTTACAAAAAACACTGGAACAATGCTCAATCTATCCCACTTTTTTTATGGATTGGGCTCTACGGTCGCACCTATTTTTGCTGCGTCAATGATGGGTTGGTACGTTATGAACGCGGAGCTTGGTTGGCGTGGAATGTACTTAGTGATGCTGTCTTTTTCCCTTATACCAATCATTCCGGTTTTAATTAGTAGATTGCCGAATGAAACGGCTGAAAAGGAAGACCGAATTTCACTAAAAGGTCTATACCGAGATCCAATCGCATGGTTAATTGTTGTGGCATTAACCTTTGGAATCATAGCAGAGCTTGGAATGGCTAGCTGGCTCGTTAACTATTTAGTGAAGGTGTACGGCTGGACATTGGATGATGGTTCTGAACTGCTATCACTATTTTTCCTATTGTTTATGTTTGCAAGATTACTGCTCGGACCAATTACAGATAAATTTGGATACACGAAATCAATTATTATTTTTTCTGCTTTTTCAGGAATGTGCGGTCTAGCAGGAATTCTTATCGGAGAAAAAGCTGCTATTCTATTCGCAATTGCAGGGATTGGTATCGCACCTGTGTATCCAACGATGATGGCCTTACTAGCCAAACGTTATCCAAAAGGAACAGACACGGCAATCACTTTTACAGTAACCCTGATTGGTATTGGTAGTGTAATTGGAAACCTTTTAATTGGGTTTATTATTGATATCGTAAGTTTATTATCTAATAATAACATTCTTGGATTACACGCCGGCTATGGGTTTATTTCTATTTCTGCCCTCGCCTGTTCGGCTAGTTGTGTAGTTATTTATGTGGTATTGCGAAAAAATAATCAGGTGATATGACGCATGAATAGATTACTAAGAAAAGCGCTAGTTGGAGTTAAAATGAAAACAAGGCTCCAACTAGTCAAATTGATTCATGTATCACTTTTTTAATTAGAATCACCTCTTAGCCCATCTCTTATAAAAATCACCCCTACAACAAACAAACTTATACTAATGAACAATGGAATAACTCCACTAGTCTTTTGTACATAGTGCCAGTATTGATTGAATGTAGACTCCCAAGGGGTGGTTCCATAAAATAATATGGACACAGATAGATGATAAAATCCATAGACAATAGCCGATGCGATAATTCCAGAAACTCCAATTATAATTTTTTTCATCCTCATACCTCCCAATACAATTTTTTATATATGAATGGCAACTCTACAAACGTATCAGCAAAATCCTTTTTAAGTTCTACTTTTCTTCCATCCTAGATAAATCAAATGAGATCCAAAATATAAGACGACAATAAAACCGATAATATGTAGTAGAGATGAAATATAAGGTGTAAAACCTTCAAATATTTGCTGCCGTAAAGGTAAAACCATAAAAACAAGACCCACGATGAAAGCAAAAAACTGACTAATCATTCGTTCCATTATCAACACCCCTCTCTTCTTTTCCATTATATAAGACGTTGTCAGCAACACTTAAGTTTCAATGTTACCAATGATTAAAGTACGTGCTCAAAAACTCAGCAAATTAGAAGCAAGCAAGTCGATATGGTTAAGCTTCTGAGGACCGGAATTGCACATGATGTGCTTACTTCTACGATGTGCACAGGACGTGCACGTTCTTAGCAGAAGTTCCCCTGGTGCTTTTTACTACATGAGTACCGGAAGAACGAGCCAACGAAGAGATGGGACGCTTATCTTTGGTGTTTTTTTAAACATCCTCTTAAAAGGAGTTTGTGATCCTAAATTATTGTTAATGCTTATCATAAAGTTTCAGAATTGGAGGCAAACGGTATGGAATCAAAATATGTATATGAATCTAGAGTTGTGAGAACGAGCAGGATTTTTCCAAACGATGTTAATAACCACAATACATTGTTCGGTGGTAAATTAATGAGTGATGTGGATATGATTGCATCGATTTCAGCTGCTAAACATTCAAGAAAAGATTGTGTAACAGCATCAACTGACTCCGTTGATTTTCTAAATCCTATCACACCAGATGACTCTGTTTACTTTGAATCTTTTGTTACGTGGACAGGAACTTCCTCGATGGAAGTGTTTGTTAAAATAATTGCAGAGAATTTAAGAACTGGGGATAGAAAAATAGCTGCTACATCTTTCATAACATTTGTTGCGCTAGATGATGACGGTAAAACATCCAACGTTCCAGCAGTAATTCCCCAGACCGAGGAAGAAATAAAATTACATGAATCAGGAAAGGAAAGAGCTGAATTACGTAAGGCACATAGAAAGGCCAGTAAAGAATTAGCTGGTTTCTTTACGACCAAAAAAGCGTGGGAATAGAATGTATGATCAGAGAGCGTATTTCAAACCTAATAATCGGCAAGAGGGAGTTGTTACTCATGCATTAGCAATTCCCTCTTTTTTATTTGTACTGGATTCTCTTCTGATATAATTTCACAATATTAAATTTGTCGCTAAATCTTAGTAAATCCCTTTTGCATTAACAGGTAACTTTCTAATATGTTCAAGGTATTCCGTCATGTTTTTATCATCAGCAGCTGGATATGAAAAATTTAATAATTCAGCTACCTCATTTGCTAACAGCCGAAATAGTTCAGAAGCTGTAAATACTGCTTCCCACACGTTATCATAACCGCTGTCAGCATACGTCTTTTCATATAACTCCCAATACGACAATGGAAGATATTTCTTAAAATACTTTCCCATCTTTCCTGTTGAAACGCTAAAGTCATGTCGGGTACCAACCCACCAGGAAACCATTTCATTAAGCCTTGGTCTGATCACCTGTTCAAACATTTGCTTTGCATATGGCAATTCATCACGCCAAATTCCTTTCGCAACGTTTTGCATGCACCACCAAAAATCATTGCAGCAACTATAAAACATAGCTTCTGTCGGCTTTTTAACATGATAGTCAATGTCAGTGGGAGCAGAAATGGGTGGGAGAATGTTGTCCTTATCTAGTAACGGAACAGTAAGCTTGTCACTAAGAAATCCTTCAGTCATAGCTTCTTGTGTTTCAATATGAAGATCGATCCGATTTCCATCTGTAAAAAGCATTAAGTATCCGTAAGATTTATCAAAATTGACATCCTTACCAACAAGATAATCCAGTTTATCTGGTTCTTGAATCATCAACAAATCACCAAAAACATGGATCCATTGCTCATCTTTTATAAAAGAGGTGGTTTCTGTTACTACGTAAACAATATCATAATCTTGGAATATATCTTTTGGAACGTTGGGATTTGTTCTAGAACCATTCATATAGACTGCTCGAATTCGTTCATCTTTTTCAGCTACTCCTAAAATCAAATCAAACATTTCTTTTTCGCTTCTCAATACCATTCACCCCAAATGTCTAAATATTCCCACTACTGTTATTAGCATTTTGTTCAGTATAGTCAAGTTGATGATTTAAGGGACCAGTAAATTTCAAAATTATTTCTTCTACTTAACCAGTAACCCACTAAAAAGATAGAGAAGTAAATAGGAAAGGAGTAAAAACTATTCCAATTTATTTCTTTATATAGCCCTATATATTCAAAAAATGGCTCACCAATAAATGCAGTAAAACCTGCAAAAACCCCACCTTTCAGAAAAGGAGATATGGAAGGCTTATATTCGATCAGCACCAATATAGCAACAGGCACAAGCGTCCCGTTCCAAGGTTCATATGCTGGTATCCATGGTATCAACTCATAATAGTAAACCCATAAACCTAATTGCACACCTAAAAAATCAAAAAAAGATGATATTATCGTGATACCAAAGCCAGCAAACAGCATTCTATTCCTGCTTTTTTTATTATGGAAAAATGCCCAAACCACCCAAGGAACGATACTTAAAACAATTCCTAGCCACCAGAGGGGGGTGAAAACAACATCTTTCATCCATAGTTCAATCATTTCGGACTGTGTTTGGTCAACTGATCTATATAGTTCATTGGTTTTCTCTATATATGTTTGATTCATAATTTGGTAGTATCCTTTATGTTTTAGTTATATTTTCCAGTTTAACTCCATTATGTTTCATATATACTTCCCCATTTCCATTAAAAAGGAAGGAATTGTCCTAAAAATAGTGACAATCCCTTCTTTTTCAATCAAACGTATAAAAGTTTTTTATTATTTGTGCAAACTGTCTTGCAAAAGCATAGATATTTCAAGCACCTGAAGCTTTTTTAATTGCTCACCACGTGAACTATCTTCTTCCCCATTAGCTGTAACATCCGCTACTTCGTCAATAAAACGATTGGGATCCCATTGCTTCCACTCTTTTAATGAAGGATAAATATTACAACCTTCCTCATACAACTTTTCAAACAAAGGATATTGGCCTACCATTCGAAACCAATGTTTAGCATTACTAAAATCGCCTTCACGTCTGTGCATGATTCCATGCCAATAGCTTCCTATAGCTTCCGGTATTTGTTGTGAAATAGAATGAGAAGCATAGAGATCATCATTCCATAGAAGCAAACCAGAACGTGTTGCCTGAGCTGCAAGTGGTGATGGGTCTCCCTTTCCCGTTAACTCTTGATCTGATAGCTCTTCAATTGCTTTTGACAATTCAGGCTTCCATATTTCTTTTGGACAAAGTGGCGGCAGTGGACTTCTTTCCTCAAACCTTTGAATAAGTGACGCGGTTTCATTCATAACAATTCCCACCTTTATTATGTATGATTTATCTGAATTATATCAATTTTATAAAAATACTCCAATCGATAACGCTTACAACTAAATAATATTGCTTGTGATCAGCCCTAACATTCACGAATTATAATTGAAATTGATTGCTAATCATTTGTGCTACTTCCTTAGCACTCAAATTTGTATTATTTATTCTTAAATAATTTTCTAGTTTAATTTCACCTTCTTCTGAATTCAATCTAAGACTATCTATCGTGCTTAATAAGTTCTGCTCAGATTGTTCAATATTTCTTTTTGTCGGCTTTTGTTCAAGTCTATTTGGTGATTTATTCCGTTTAAGCCTTTCATCTACATCAGCTTCCAACTCTACGAAATATATTTCAGCTCCTTGAGAATTAAACGTTTCACATATTTTATCAACAAAATCCCAATCTTCTTCTTGATTAAATGCCCACACAAAAGTAAAAATCATTCCATACTCATCACTTTGTGAAAAAGACTTAAATATCTCCTCTCGAAATAAGGTAGATAACCTCCACATTTCAGCACTGAATCCGAAAAATGGTTCTAACAAATCAATTGTCATGTGATTATGAAATAGTTTTAACTTAGTAATCTTTGATAACTCTTGACCCACTGTCATTTTACCTACTGCTTGAGGTCCAAATACTAAAACAAACTTCATTAGTTTCCCCCATCCCTATTTGACGTTTTATAAAATCGTTTCATAAGCCATGATTTTATGCTATCATCCTTAAACGAAATAGACCTACCTTTTTTCTGCATCAATAACTCGTTTCATCATTGTTTTTCATTAATTAGTCTATAGATACTTACACAAAAAAATGTAAGTCCTACCAAAAACATAATTCCACCTAACGTGATGTTCGATAAAATAAACCCCTCTGTAATAGTTCGGAAATCATCTGCATCCATACTGCCCCCCATTGATGTACGCAGATACTCATTTGCCAAATCTGTACCACGATCAACACTATTTTTTAGTTTAGAAAATCCAGTCAAGGTTAGCACTATTGTAAAAATAATAAAACCGTACCAAATGATATTCTTCATAGTTATCCTCTTCTTTCTCAAAAAATTGTTATTTTTAAAATATATCTTTGTTATATCAAAGATCACAAAATCCCCAACCCTAGATAAATACTTTAACCTCTATAGATATAGACGATTCACACTTCAAAACAGTTCCGTTTTTTTCAAAATAATTTAGTTTCAGAAAATATAGTATTTTCATCCTACCTGCATTACAATGAAAACATCGTCTAATTATAAGGAATGATTCCATTCTTGGCGAATCTATCAAAAGAACAAGTTAAAAATAAAAAGGATGACTAGATACATATGGGGATACTCTTACTTTTACTTAGTACTTTAATGTGGAGCTTTGTCAGTATATTAGTGAAGGCGGCTTCTTTCACGGTAGACAGTTATACAATTACGTTTTTGCGATTTTTTCTAGGTGTTATTTTCTTGTTTTTATTTATTTGGATGAGTAAAAGAAAAGTCAAAATCACTTGGAAATCAAAGTGGATTTGGTACGGAGCACTTGGGAAAGTAATGAACTACCTTTTTGAAAACTTTGGCGTTTCTATTGGATATGCGTATGAACAAATTTTAATAACGCCATTTTTGACCATTTTCATGCTGCTATTTTCTATTTTTTATTTTAAAGAAAAAGCGACGTTCCTCTCATTGGTATCTGCGGCGCTTTGTATTTCTGGTGTTTTTCTTATTAGTTGGAATGGACTGCCAATGCATGAACTATTGGAATTTGACCTCTTTTTGACGTTGATATTTGCTTTATCTGCCTTTGGAGCCAGTTTCCATTTCGTTAGCCAAAAGGTGTTGATTCAAAAAATGGATGCGGTTGACATGAATTTGTCAATCTTTCTATGGTGCAGCTTAATAACAACACTCCCGCTGCCGGCTCAGTTTGAGTGGTCGGGTGATTTTAATGGAATCTCTATTTTTGCTTTGGTTGCTTTAGGCTTTATCACAGGGACCAGTTTTATCATTTATTCAAAAGCATTGAAACAAGTATCTTTTTTAGTTGCTGCTATACTTGTTAATTCCAGTGTATTATTCACATTATTTTGGTCATGGCTGTTTTACAATGAGCCGATCACCATCTATGTGATTGTGGGATCACTACTATTCTTAATAGGTATGATTTTATTAAGTTTACCAGCAGCAAAGATTTCGAAACAAAAAAAAGTGGTGAAGGAACCTGGCAACTAATCACTGACCATGATTTCCTCCAATGAATTTTTGATAACGTGTAAAAAAAGTAAAAAACAGCTTTTACTTAATTGGGGCAACAACACAATTCTCTCCATTCTAACATATAGTACATTAGAAAAATGCGTAATTTCCTGTAACGGGAGGTTGCCGAACGAAAAAACATAAGCATGTAGGGGAGAGAGAAAGATGATAATCCATGTCGTTCGTAGCGGTGAAACACTTTGGCAAATAGCTAATCGCTACAATGTAAAAATGAACGCAGTTGTAGTGGCAAACGAATTACCTAACCCGAATCAACTAGTGGTTGGGCAATCCCTAGTTATTCCTACACCTGGAACATCACACATTGTCAAATACGGAGAAACATTATGGTCGATTGCCCAGCAGTATGGAGTGCCGATTGCATCTATTGTTCAAGCAAACCAGTTAACAGACCCTAACGTACTCTATCCCGGAATAAATTTAATCATTCCACCGATCACTCACCAGGTTCAGCCAGGAGAAGCATTATGGCAAATTGCCAATCAATACGGAACAACGGTCCAGTCGATTATAAATGAAAATCAGATTGAAAATCCTAATCTGATTTATCCTGGAACTTTGTTAATCATTCCTAGACCAAAACCAACAATTGATGTTAATGCATATACCTATCAGTCACCAAACGAAGCAGTAGAGTCTATTAACGAGGTAGGAGATTTACTGACTTACCTAAGCCCATTTGCATACTTGATAACAGAGGATGGAACACTTTCGCCTATGAGGGATGAGGCTATGATTCCTGCAGCTTTAGAAAAAAATGTTGTTCCAATGATGTCGATCACAAATTTCACTACAACATCCGCTGGTTCAAACTTAGCTCACGTTGTTTTAGAAACACCTGAATACCGGCAAAATCTAATTACTGATATCATTCGAATTATGGATAAAAAAGGATACCAAGGGGTAAATGTAGATTTTGAAAATGTCCTTCCAGAAGACCGAGAACTATATAATAACTTTTTACAAGAGGCGGTCGACCGTTTACATCCATTAGGGTATTTCGTCTCAACCGCAGTTGCACCGAAAGTAAGTGGTGAACAGCCTGGTTTACTTTATGAAGCACATGACTATGAAGCACACGGAAGAATTGTCGATTTTGTTGTACTGATGACCTATGAATGGGGATACCGTTTTGGTCCACCACAAGCCATATCACCAATCAATCAAATGCGACGTGTTGTTGACTATGCATTGACAGTGATGCCACCAGAAAAAATATTTTTAGGGTTCCAAATTTATGCACGGGATTGGCTCCTTCCACACGTTCAAGGACAGGAAGCAGAAACCTTTAGTCCGCAAGAAGCCGTAAGACGTGCAGTTCAATATGGAGCAAGGATTCAATATGATACAGCAGCAGCGTCACCATTTTTCCGTTATGTTGATGAACAAGGGCGTAATCATGAGGTTTGGTTTGAAGATGCCCGCAGTGCGCAAGCGAAATTTGATATGGTTAAGGAATATAATTTAGCTGGAATTAGCTACTGGGCATTAGGGTATCCTTATCCGCAAAACTGGGAGCTCCTTGAAGATAATTTTAATATAAGAAAATTAATGTAAAAAAAACTAGCTCGGTGATAAACCGAGCTAGCTTTTTTAAGCATAATGTAGTCGAAGGGGTCTGACCCCCTCAGAGATCAACTTATTTTATAAAGTGAGATAATACAAAAACGGCTGGTGAATTCCAATAAATCGTAATCTCATTTGTTGCATAACTGTCAATATGGTCAATGAAACACGCTGGTGGAGAGTTACCCCTTAATGTTTGTTTAGAAATATCATCCTGCAAATTTTTATTTGGTCCTCCGGATACAAAACCAGGCACTGGTTCCATAACATCATCACCTACAGACGGGCGATGATGAATATGCTTCACTGGTTTATCACCAAAACCAGTTACATAACTAATATCAAGAATGTTGCGACCTACCAAATAGTGAACATGATCTAAAGCACTTGTTTCAAATTCCTTCATTCCTTCAAAATAAAAAGCAAATAATAACACCATTGCATGATTTAACAGCAGCATATTACTTCCCCATATGTAATCATTTTCGGACAAGGAAACAAAGTATCCATCATCCTTACTTCTTTCAATTAATCGATTAGCTTCCTGTTTCCAACCTTGTTTCAAATGATCATATAATTTAGGTTCGGCATTCTCCCTTCCATTCAATAGATAAGCAAGTGTACCATAGCCACCATCATCCGCCCAGCCTAATTCGTACTTTGGAAACGTAGCATTTGCCAATTCCTTAAATGCATGATGATATACCCTCTCACCAGTTGTGCGAAATAGCTCCGCTGCAGCCCAATAACGCTCATCCAAATCCGATTGATCACCGTATTCCCCTGTACTAATTTCAGGTGGATTTTTAAAGCTCGGATATTCTGGATTATTCTCTAACCATTTCCATGCAAGTTTTGCAGCTTCTAAACAACGAATAGAAAATTCTTGATTATACTCTCTATACACACGTGAAGACATGGCCATAACAGCAGCATAAGTTGCTGTTGCAGTAGCAGATATTGGTGAAAAATATAAATCACCATTATCCTGTTCAGGCATCACATCTAAACCAGGAAAGGTTAAAGTTGTTAATTTATGAAAAACACCGCCAGTTTCAGCGTCCTGCATTTTAAATAACCAGTCCAGTTCATACTTACACTCATGAAGTACATCAGGTGTTCTACCATCAGATTCTGGAATTGGAAGAGTCTTTTCAAACGCAGTTGGATATATCTCAAATGCTAACAGCAAATCAGCTATTGCCTTTGCTCCTGCGACCGTGTACTTACCGTAATCTCCCGCATCATGCCAGCCACCAGAACTATCTAATCGATGCTTTGTATCTCCATAGACGATTCCTTCCTTTAAATGGCATGCTTTATGCTTCCACGGACCTGCAAATTCTTCTTCCAAGTCCATGCCACACCGCAAATAATAAAATGCTTTCAATAATCCCTGCTGGAGTTTCTCATATGGATTACTGTCAATCATAAATGATGCTGATTTCGAATTCCCAACCATCACATAATAAGTACCAGTTGTTTGCAAAGATGAGAAATCTCCATGGAAAACTTTCGAATTACTCACTTTGTCAAAAACAGGCCCAGTTAGCGCTCCTTGGTACACCGTTTCATTTGTTCTTTCATTCATCACCTGAAATACTCCACTATCATTATTAGTTATGATCGCGATTTTCTTTTCGTGTAAAGGATAACCGATTTGATTCACAGTAATCGATCGAGCGGCTTTTTCTTTCATCTGATCTCCTCCTTAATAAACCCTTTTGTTATATTTGTTTTCAAAAAACTAACAATTTTGTTTATCATTTACAGTTTATACTATTTGTTAATTTTTTCCTAGTAATAAAAAGTAGAATTAAAATAATTCAGATAATACACCAATGTCATGCGTATAGAAATTTGGGATTGATCGATCAGAATAGCTAGTTATCTATTAATTAACCTAAGGTTAACTTGTCGTTCTTACCTTTCATTGATTTAATTTTGTGTTTGGATATCAAATATTTCGCTTAACCATTTTGAATCAAACATGTTATGATAAGATTGTCCTCAATATTGACATAATGAATGATGCTCGCAAAGGGATGTGATGGAATGGACATAAAAAAAGCCTATGAAATTCTTGGCGTTTCCGAAAAAGTAACGATGGAAGAATTAGAAGACCGCTTCATGATTTTAGTTAAACGACATAAAAATGCTAGTCAACTATCCAATGAGGAAGAAACATCAGAACTTGATCAAATAAATGAAGCATACTATATTATACGGGCACATTTACTTGGACAAGATGAAAGCGCTGCAAATGAAACATTTAAGGAAAAACTTGGACATTTTATCTATTATTATAAGTTCCATGTGGTTGGTGGAATCATTGGTTTGATATTAATTATATCTTTTATTTCGTCCATCGTAGAGGGACAAAATAATAAAATAGACCTCCCTCCTGCTGACTTAACAATTGTTATGTTAGGAGAATATCAGATTGACGATACTTTACCGATTCAAGAGAAGCTAAATCCACTTTTCCCGCAATGGGAAACGCTTCATATTGAATTGTTTTATCAGCCTAGTGAAATGAATTCAGAACACGATATGGGGATTATTGTTAAAAACCAAGCAGAATTATCTCAATTAGATTTAGACCTATTAATCTTAGATGAACATCAATACTCTGTTTTTGTTGAGCGCAATTCCTTCGTATCATTGGATCATCTATCTGATGGATTAATAGAATCCGTTGGTCAAGATAAGTTATACTACGACCAGGCAGAAGAGGATACACAAGAACACCTATATGGGATTGATCTTGCTGATAGTACCATTTTTGATAATGTAGATGATAGGGAAAATAAAATTGCCGTCATCCCTAAAGGACAAGAGAGTATAGAAAAAGCAGAAACATTTATTACAACTGTTTTAGAAAGTACAATAGAAGAATAGATGTTTTTTTGGATATCAAAACGACCAGTCGAGGGAGAAGCGCCTGATCATAAATGTTTAAAAAAGGGAGGGAGCAATCGCTCCCTCCCTTTTTCTCAATCCTATTACCCTATCGGACTTTCACTTCTATATGGGCTTAATTGATTCATAAATTCATTAAATTCAGGAATATTCATTTGTTGAGCTGAATCAGATAGTGCAACAGCTGGATCAGGGTGTACCTCTGCCATAATCGCATCTGCACCAATTGCTAGTGCGGCTTTTGCTGCTGGAAGAAGTAAATCTTTTCTTCCTGTAGAGTGGGTAACATCAACTACTACCGGTAAATGAGTTTCTTTCTTCAAGATTGGAACTGCTGAAATGTCTAACGTGTTTCTTGTTGCTTTTTCATAAGTACGAATACCGCGCTCACAAAGAATGATTTGATCGTTTCCTTCTGAAATAATATACTCTGCTGCATTTATAAATTCTTCAATCGTTGCAGAAAGTCCACGTTTTAGTAGAACCGGCTTCTGTACTTTTCCTACCGTTTTAAGCAATTCAAAATTTTGCATATTACGTGCGCCAACTTGTATAACATCAACATAATCTAATGCTTTTTCAACATCGTGTGGTGTAAGAATCTCACTGATGACAGACATTCCTGTTTCATTTGCAACATCTCTTAAGATTTTTAGTCCTTCTTCTCCTAATCCTTGAAAGTCATATGGAGAAGTACGTGGTTTATACGCTCCTCCACGCATCATGGTCAAGCCTTGGTCTTTCATTGCTAAAGCAACAGCCTTCACCTGTTCATAACTTTCAACTGCGCAAGGCCCCATAATAAATCGTTGATTGCCATCTCCAATCTTCTCGCCATTTATATCAACAATTGTATTATCAGACTTTGCTTTTCGTGAGACTAATAGCGCTTTTCGATGATCATCTTCTTGAAGCTCTAAGCTTGCTTTAAATATTTCTTTAAAGATATGTTGAATCGTTGATGCTTCAAAAGGACCGGCATGGTGTTCCATGATTAAATCAAGAGATTGACGTTCACGAATTGGATCATAACGATTTACACCGCTTTTCTTTTTCTGTTTTCCTATCTCTTGTGCAATTTCAGCTCGCTCATTTAACAAGGAAAGAATCTCCAAGTTAATGTCATCAATTTTGTTACGTAATTCTAGCAATTCATTTTGACTCATCATATTTTCCTCCTATTTTTCACTTATTTATTAATTCCTTCAAACTAATTAACTCCTATTAAGAGTTCTAACATAAAACTAAAAAATCGTCCCTGTCGATTTAACGACAGGGACGATTTGAATCGCGGTACCACCCTAATTGTGAACACAAGTTCACCTCTCCATATTGTTAACGATCAATGACCGTCTTTCCCTTCATAAAGATTTCTCTTTACTACGAAAAAGATGCTCCAGGACTGTAATTCATGCTTATCTTTGACTGATTCACACCACCCATCAGCTCTCTTAACACAGGGAGATAAGACACTATTTTGTTCCTTTCCTTGCTTATACGCTATTCAGTTATTGTTTTAAAGAATTAAAAAATCCCTACTGATAACTTAACCAGTAGGGACGAATATATCGCGGTACCACCCTAGTTGTGAATAACATACTTCACCACTTAGACTTTGTTAACGATCAAATGACCGTCTTTCCCTTCACAAAGATTTCTCTTTGCTACGAAAAAGAAGCTCCAGGACTGTAATTCACACCTTATCTATGACTGATTCACACCACCATCAGTTCTCTAAAACAGGGAGATAAGATACTAATCGGTTCCTTTCCTTGCTACACTATAATTAAAAAAACTTTGTATGAATTATTGTCTTATTATATGTTTATTTTCACTAATTTGTCAATACTCTTTACAATATAAATTTAACATTTTCATTAACTCAACTCAACATTGTGATAAACTTGTTGCACATCTTCTAAATCCTCTATTGCGTCAACTAATTTTTCAAATTGTTCCTGCACGTCCTCAGAAAGTGCTAATTCGTTTTGCGCAAGCATTGTAAGCTCAGCCACAGTAAAATCAGTGATACCTGCATTTTTAATTGTTTCCTGTACTGCATGGAATTGATCCGGTTCTGCATAAACGATAACTGTTCCTTCTTCTTCTAAAATATCGCGAACATCGATATCCGCCTCCATCAGAATTTCAAGTACTTCTTCTTCAGACTTGCCCTCAAAACCAATCACAGCCGTTTGATCAAACATGTATGCCACTGAACCACTAACTCCCATGTTTCCTCCATTTTTATTAAAAGCAGCACGCACTTCGGATGCTGTGCGGTTCACATTGTTCGTTAAAGCGTCTACGATAATCATGGATCCATTTGGTCCGAATCCTTCATAACGAAGCTCATCATAATTTTCCTCGCCGCCACCCTTGGCTTTTTCAATCGCACGCTCAACAATATTTTTTGGAACGTTATATGTTTTCGCTCGCTCTAACACAAATTTCAGGTTTTGATTTAGTTCTGGATCTGGTTCCCCTTGCTTTGCCGCAACATAAATTTCCCGGCCAAACTTTGCATAAATACGACTAGTATTCTTATCCTTTGATGCTTTTTTTTCCTTAATATTGTTCCATTTACGTCCCATATTTGTCCACTCTCTTTCAGTCTTTATCCTAATTTCAGAGTACATATGTACCTTTTTCAGTTAATCTCCTCACTATTATACCTTACTTTATAGTTGTTTTGACTCTTTTTTATAGTAAAGATAGATAAAGCACCATCGATTTGGTAAGAAACGATGGTGCTTTTGATTAAATCTGATTAAATATTTTCAAAAAATAATCGTAACACATCTGCTCCACCGATTAATGTTCCTAAGGAGCTTCCGATGTTTGCTAGTACAACGATTAATAAGATTCTAGTTACTTTGTTGTTCCAAAAGCCTTTCACACTATATACGTCTTCTGCTAACGATTCAAAATCCCCTACACTTGGCCGTCGCACAAAGGCTTGGACTAGTCCAGCAAACCAACCAGCTGCTAGTAGTGGATTTAAGGAAGTGATTGGAGCAGCTAAAAAGGCAGTAATAATTGCGTATGGATGCCCTAATGCCACTGCTGTTCCTATTGCAGAAAATGAACCATTCCAAAGAATCCAGCTAATCGTTTGTTGAATACCTGCAGTTGGATTGGCATAAAAGGTATATGCAATCACGGATAGAATAAACAGCGGGATGGCCCAACCGATGATTTTTGGAGCCTTCGATTTAGGTGGTCGCTTCGTCAAAGATTTTAAATCGTTCTCTTTATAAATTTCTTCTTTAATACCCGGAACATGTGCAGCACCTAAAACAGCAACTACCTTTTGTCCAGGAGCATTTTTTATCTTTTGTGCTAAATATTGATCTCGTTCATCAATTAATGGCTTCTTTAATCTTGGAAATGACTGGGTTAGTTCATTTAACATAGATGATAGCATATCTTGAGATTTCATTTTTTCCAAGTCTTCCTCAGAAATCGTATCTTTACTGAAAATACTTAAGAAGACATCCATCATCAATCTTACTTTACCCCAAAGACCAATACCATGCCAAATTCTCGCAAAGGTAATTTGGATATTTCTATCGGCAAGTACTAGTTCTGCACCGATTTCCTCTGCAGACTCTATGCCTTGAATCATTTCTTGTCCTGGTTTAACACCTAATTGCTTTGCCATCCGTTTTTGGAATGAAGAAATCACAAGATTCATTAAAAGCAAGGTAGCTTTCTTTTCTTTGATTACTTTAAATATATCCATATCCTTCCAACGATTTCCATCTACAATCGATTGATACCTCTGTTGATCTAACTCTACACAAACAGAGTCAGGTTGCTCAGCCTCAATAACTTCCTTCACTTGTTCAGCACTTTGTTTGGATATGTGAGCAGTCCCGATAAGAATAAGCTCCTTACCGTCCAAATCAATTCTTGTTATATTTTGTTCTGACATATACTACCTTCCTTTAGATTGCTACATTTTATGACTCATAAAAACATTATACAATATCAAACCAAAACAAAAAGACCATTTTCATGATCTTTTGTAAATAAGTCATTTTCATAATTACAATATCAAGCCGTATATCAACAACATATAGTAGAAAAAATATAAAACATACTATATGTTGTATCTTGTGGTGGTAATAAGGATTATGAAATGAATTAAAATAAAATATATTTTTAAACGTGTGAGCGTTTTACAACTAATCTTTTTTAAAGTTTTCTCTTCTTTGTTTCATCTGATTTTCTTCCTCATTTAAAAATTGAATAAAGTTATTCATCGCAAGGATAGGCTGCTCTTTTATTAATTTCACATATTCCTCTTTGAGGTATTCAGAAACAAATGGACTTTTTTTCACTCTTTCAATCATGTAGTCACTGGACATTTGTTTGATTTGTTCTGTTTTATGCTTGCCTTCCTTGTATAAAGCCAAACCGATCGCAGCAAAAAAACCGTAAACCATTAACATCATTGTTGTATCCTGATTAATCGTTGTTAAAAATAAGAGGGTAAAAAAATTAATGAAGGAAATGGCAATGATAGGAATGGAAAATAACAAGTATCGCGAGCGAATTTTCATCACAGGTTGAATAATTTCATTGATTTTTTCCATTTCCGCTTGAATATTCTCAGGTACCTTGTTTACCATAAAATGAAAATTATTCATCAGTTACACCCTTCCTTCCATCTTTTCTTCCCCAATATCATTTTAGAAAACTTGACATTCCAACGATTATTCACCGTGATAAAGTACTGCGCCGAGTACAAAAAAGGCCTACACCAATAACGGGTAAGCCTTCAAATTAAATACACGAAGACCTACCAGTTTACTAGGCAAGGTCTTACTAACAACACTACAGATCTGTATAACGTAAACCACAAGTCTGTAAAGGATTGCTATTAGTTCCCATATTTTTTATTACTCTAACTATATTCGTACCTGATGTCAAATATTCTTCTGGTATGTTTTTTAGAAAAACTCGACATTCGTCTCGTCCTATAACGAGTGTCGAAGTTTTTCTTATACTTTATTCATAAAAAATTTTACGACGCCGAATTACATCTCCGCTAAGAATTTTATACTCCCTCTTACCGTGCAAAAAAAGAGCAACTCAAAAAGAGCTGCTCTATCCCCTTATGGCAACTTATTTCCTGCCGCTAGGTAAATTTCATACCATTCTTTTCTTGTTAATTCAATATCTGATGCCTTTGAAATGTCTGATAAGCGTTGCGGATTCATCGTCCCAACAACAGGCTGCATATTAGCAGGGTGTCGTAAAATCCAAGCAATTGCAATTGCGGATTTTGTTACATTGTACTTTTCAGCAAGCTCTTTCAGTTTTTCATTTAGTTCCGGGAATTTTTCATTATCGACAAACACACCCTCGAAAAATCCATGCTGGAATGGAGACCATGGTTGAATCGTCATGTCATTTAAACGACTATAATCGAGGACACTTCCATCCCGATTAATTGCCGGATCATGTTGCATGTTCACATTTAAACCAGCATCAATCATTGGAGTAAACATTACACTTAGTTGCAGTTGATTAGCGATTAAGTCCTGCTCCACATACTTTTTTAATAATTCAATTTGCATTGGATTATGATTGCTGACACCAAAGTGACGTACTTTACCACTTTCTTTTAATTTTGTGAATGCTTCCGCTACCTCTTCCGGTTCAACCAAAGTATCCGGCCGATGAAGCAAAAGTACATCTATGTAATCCGTCTTTAGACGGTTTAAACTTCCATCAACAGATGCCAGGATATGTTCTTTTGAAAAATCAAATGAACCATTGCGAATTCCACATTTTGTTTGAATAAACATCTTTTCTCTTACTTGCGGATTCATATCAATGGCATCCGCAAAGATTTCTTCAGACTTCCCGCCACCATAGATATCAGCATGATCGAAAAAATCCACACCAGCATCTAAAGCGTTTTCAATAACTTCAGCAGCATCCTTTTTAGATAACTGATCCATTCGCATACAACCTAGTGAAATCTCGCTAACCTCTAGATTACTAGTTCCTAGTTTAATTTTTTTCAAGATGAACACCTCTATTTCTAAATGATAGTTTCATTATAACATCCTTATTAATAAAATTCCTTTATAAAGGACTAGCCTCACGCGAAGCTTTAAACATAAAAACGTGCCACACAGCTTCATTCTGTGCGACACGCAAAAATACCATTATTTCATTACTTTACACATATCATTCGTAAACTCTACTGGATCCTGGATTGGCAGTCCTTCAATCAATAACGCCTGATTATATAATAGTTTAGTATAAAGCTCCAACTTTTCATTATCCTTGCCAAATGAATCCTTCAAGGATTGGAAAACATCATGATTCGGATTGATTTCTAAGATTTTGTCTGCTTTAATGTTTTGATTGTCAGGCATGGAGTTAATGATTTTTTCCATTTCGATCGACACTTCTCCCTCTGTAGATATACATACAGGGTGTGACTTCAGTCGCTTCGATACACGAACGTCCTTCACTTTATCTCCAAGTACTTTCTTCATTTCTTCAAAAAGGTCTTTATTTTCTTCTTGTACCTCTTTCTTTTCTTCTTCTTCCTCAATGCCTAAATCACCACTTGATACGGACTTGAACTCTTTATCTTTATATTTCACCAGCATTTTAATCGCAAATTCATCGACTTCTTCGGTGAAATATAATATCTCGTAACCTTTTTCTGCCACTACCTCTGTTTGTGGAAGTTTTTCAATTCGATCATAGCTTTCACCGGTAGCATAATAAATATATTTTTGGTCTTCCGGCATTCTTTTCACATATTCATCCAACGTCACGAGCTTTTTCTCCTTGGATGAGTAGAACATTAATAGGTCCTGCAAGTCTTCTTTATTAGCACCAAAGTCACTATATACTCCATACTTCAATTGTCTACCAAACGATTGATAAAATTTTTCATAGCTGTCTTGATCATCTTTTAATAGACTAAGTAGCTGTCCCTTAATTTTCTTTTTAATATTTTTCGCGATTAGCTTCAACTGACGGTCATGCTGAAGAATTTCTCTTGAAATATTAAGAGAAAGGTCCTCTGAATCTACCATCCCTTTTACAAAACTGAAATAATCAGGCAATAGATCAGCACACTTTTCCATAATTAACACACCGTTAGAATACAGCTCTAATCCTTTTTCAAACTCCTTGGAATAGTAATCATATGGGATTTGTTCTGGAATAAATAAAATAGACTGATATCGAACGGCACCATCAACACTAATGTGAATATGCTTTAACGGTTTATCAAATCCATAGCGTTTTTCCGAATAGAAATTTTCGTAATCTTCATCGGTTAATTCATTTTTATTTTTACGCCAAATTGGAACCATGCTGTTAATCGTTTGCTCTTCGATGATATCTTCATACTCGTCTTCTGACCCTTCTTTTAGCTTGCTTTCGATAACATCCATTTTAATAGGATAACGGATAAAGTCAGAATATTTTTTCACAATAGTTTTTAAGCGATATTCCTCCAAAAATTCATCATAGGAATCATCTTCTGTGTTTTCTTTTAATTTCAAAATAATATCTGTACCGACAGTCTCTTTTTCACCGACTTCAATCGTATAACCATCTGTACCTTGTGACTCCCACTTGTACGCCTTGTCACTGCCTAACGCTTTTGTTACCACAGTCACAACATCAGCTACCATAAATGCCGAATAAAAACCAACACCAAATTGACCGATGATATCTTGACCATCCTTTATCTCATTTTCATTTTTAAAAGCAAGTGAACCACTTTTTGCAATAATTCCAAGATTGTCCTCCAACTCTTCCTCAGTCATACCAATTCCAGTATCAGAGATTGTCAGTGTTAGATTATCCTTATCTGGAGTGATTTTTATGTAGTAATCCTCTTGATTAAAAGTCAAACGATCATCTGTTAATGCTTTGTAGTAGATTTTATCAATTGCATCACTGGCATTGGATATTAACTCTCTTAAAAAAATTTCTTTTTGAGAATAAATCGAGTTAACCATCATTTCTAGTAGTCGTTTAGACTCTGCTTGAAACTGCTTCTTTGTCATTTCAGCCATATAATTGCTCCCCTTTCTATTATTATAAAAATTGTAACATCATTTTACTTTTTTAGCACTCTACGACAATGAGTGCTAACCCATTTTTTATTTATCATATATAGAGAAATATGTCAAGTGACTCAACAAGTAACTTTTTCTGGATAAAATATTAATTCCTGTAAAAAATGCTATTATGTTGAACGAAGAATAATTTGTTACTAACTTCACACCTAGTAATGTATAAATGTTACTTTTGATACAAAACCTAACAAAAAATTAAATTAGAGGGAATTCATATGCCTTTTCTTTTCTTTAAAAAAGGAAATAACTATAAAAAAAAGCAACTGGACAATATTTTAAACAACGATACGTCTGCCAAGATTGATAGTAGCCTGAATAAAAATATATCGAAAATAAAAGAAGATAATGGAAATAGTTCGGATTTAGTCATTCGTCAGTTTGTTATAGGGGATAAACAAGGAACAAAAGCTGCGCTTGTCTACATTGATGGTTTAGTTAAAGAACAAAGAATCGAAGACTACATCATGGAAAATCTTATTTTTGATATAAGGCAAAAAGAGACAGATAATAGCAATCAAAACTTATTTAATTCAATCAAGTCGGTTTTAACAATCGGACACACTACCGATTGTTCTGATTTCACACAAGTGTATCATTCCATCTTTGCTGGAGGAACGGCTTTATTTATTGATGGATTTAATAAATCTATAGCGGCTGGTACATATGGTGGGGAAAAAAGAGCTGTTGAGGAACCTTCTTCGGAAACCGTTATACGAGGACCAAGGGATGGATTTACTGAATCCATCACAACCAATACATCATTAATAAGGCGACGCATTAAGAGTAAAAGACTACGAGTCGAACAGAAGCAAATAGGTAAGGTTACCAATACGAAAGTGGCCGTCTTATATATAGACGGCTTAGCGAAACAAAAAGTCGTTGATGAGGTTTATCAGCGTCTCGACCGTATTGATATTGATGCGATTCTTGAAAGTGGATACATCGAAGAACTTATTCAAGATGACCCTTACACACCGTTCCCTACTATTTATTATTCGGAAAGACCAGATAGTATAGCAGCTGGTTTATTGGAGGGGCGGATTGCAATCATCGTTGACGGCACTCCGTTTGTCTTACTTGTGCCTGCAATTTTAACCCAGTTTATGCAATCTGCAGAGGACTATTACCAACGCTCAGATATCGGAACAATGATTCGAATATTACGATATACTTCGTTCATGATTGCGTTACTAGCTCCGTCCTTTTATATAGCTATTACAACGTTTCACCAAGAGATTTTACCAACTACACTGATTATTAGCTTAGCGGCACAACGGGAAGGAACTCCGTTTCCGGCGATTGTGGAGGCCTTTATTATGGAGGTAACATTTGAAATTTTAAGAGAGGCCGGTGTTCGAATGCCGCGAGCTGTTGGTAATGCCATTTCAATCGTGGGAGCACTCGTACTAGGGGAAGCTGCTGTTCAAGCTGGAATCGTTTCTCCAACAATGGTAATTATCGTATCCATTACCGCCATTACCAATTTCGTTATTCCACACTTTAATTTGGCCATTGCGATTCGCATGCTGCGATTTGGCTTCATGTTTTTAGCTGGAGCATTTGGATTATACGGCATTCTCATCGGAATTATTGCCATGATTCTGCATTTATGTAGTTTAAGATCCTTTGGCGTCCCTTATTTAACACCATTTGCTCCACTTCAGGCGACTGGTCAAGAAGATTCAATTTTACGTGCACCAGTCTGGAAACAACGAACACGACCACAGCTAATTAACAATCCGGAAACAAGACAGAGATCGGATAAACCTGCGGATCTAAAACCGACAAAACCGACCAGAAAGTAAGGTGTTTCTCCGTGATAAAAAAGTTCCTATTTATTCACTTATTCGTATTATTGCTTTTCACGTTAAGTGGTTGTTGGGATAGCAGGGAATTAAATGAAATAGCATTAGCATCTGCTTTGGCCTTTGATAAAGAGGATGATACCATCATCGTTACTGCACAAGTGTTGAATCCTGGTGAACTTGCTAGTGGACAAAGTGGAGCTTCCGGGAGAGTTCCGGTTTCTTCCTACCAGTCATCAGGAAAAACTGTTTTTGAAGCGATTAGAAAAATGACGACAGAACTGCCAAGAAAATTATACCTTTCTCATATACAATACATTGTTTTCGGTGAGGAATTAGCTAAGGAAGGAATTGGTGACGCAATTGATTTCCTTTCACGGGATCATGAAATGCGTAGTGATTTTTTTGTTTCAGTCAGTAGAGAAGTAGAAGCTGGAGAAATTTTAAACATTCTTTCCACCCTTGAAAAAAACCCTGCTAACAAGCTTTATTTGTCCAACCAATCCTCTGCACGAAATTGGGGAGAAACAACACAGACAACGATTGATGAGCTATTAATCAATTTAATGACACACCAAACGCAGACAGTCTTATCAGTCATCATTGTATCTGGTGATCCAAATGATGGAAATGACTTATCCAATGTAGAAAAAGTACAGTCCGATGCGAAGGCTTTATATAGTGGTATGGCGGTTTTTAAGGAGGATCGTTTAATTGACTGGCTCGATGTTTACGAGAGCAGAGGTGTGAATTTGGCAAGGGGCGAAATTCAATCTTCTATTATTACTATTCCTTGTGAGGAAGAGGGAGAGTTGGCAATTGAGATTATAAAAGGGGCTGCCAAAACTTTGGTTAACAAAAAAAGGGAAGAATTAGAAGGGACGAATGAAGTCAATCTTCAAGGGAGAATTGGCGATGTCCAATGTAAGACACAGCTTGATACAAATAAGGATATTAAAAAAATAGAAGAAGATACATCCAAAGTACTTAAAGAAGAAATTAATCGTTCGATTGAAAAATTGCAGTCATTGGAATCTGATGTGATCGGATTTGGTCAATCTTACGCACAAAAGTACCCGCAAGAATGGGAGAAAATAAAAGCAACATGGGGCACGACTTTTGCTGATATGCCTATTAAAATTAACGTTAAAGTAAAAATTTCAAATACTGGCACCACTACGAATCCACTTCACAATGAGTTGGAGGAATAACAATGTGGAAGATTGGTTTGATTTGGTCTGTCATCGTTCTTCTGGTGATTTTTCAATGGAAAATGGATAAAAGTAAACAAAAGCTGAAGGGACTTGTAGTTAATAGTACACTATTTCTGATTGGGGGAGCACTTGCTACAATTATGGCGCTTGATGTTGAAGTGACCCGGCCAATCGTTTGGATCACCAATCTATTTCTCCCTGTCTATAAAGGAATATTTTAGGGTAACGGAGGGAGTCTGATTCAATTGAATCAAACAATCATTAGTCAGAAACAATTCTTTATCTTTACCTTCATGTATACGGTTGGAAGTGCGATTATTTTAGCTCCTCACATTCTTGCTAAAGTAACAGAACAGGATGCATGGCTTTCAGTGATAATAGGAGGATTAATTGGATTACTGCCTGCTCTTTTGTTTCACTGGATAGGTCAACAGTTGAAAGAAGAAGACTTTTTTGGAATGATTCAAACCGTATTCGGACGTGTGGTAGGGAAAATGGTTATATTCCTTTATGTATCCTTCTTTATATTTTTATCAGCACTGCTTCTACGAGAAATAGGCGATTTTATTTCAGCAATAATTTTAGTTAGCACACCACGTTACGTGACCAATCTTCTCATGTTTTTAATCATTTGTATGGGAGTGTTTTACGGAATTGAAGTAGTTGCCAGAGCTGCGGAGGTATTATTTCCTTGGATTATTATTCTATTCCTACCAATGTTTATTTTTTTGATACCAGAGTTTCAATGGGATTATTTACTACCAGTACTTAAAAACGGATTTTCTCCTGTATTCGAAGGAGCATTTCTATATTTCACCTTTCCTTTGGAATTGATAACTCTTGTAGTACTTTATCCTATCATTAATAAACATAAACAAATCAAAAAAACCTTCCTGTTCGGACTATTGATTGGAACCGGTTTAATTCTAATCGTCACGTTATATAGTATTTTGGTTCTTGGACCCGACTTATCCAGCAGGAATCTCTACCCAACATTTACGCTTGCCAAAAAGGTTAATGTTGCAAATTTCTTTCAAAGACTAGAAGTTTTCATGGCAGGAGTATGGATTATTACGATTTATGTTAAGTTAGCGGTAACCTTTTACGTTTCTGCCATTGGTATTGCAAAATTAACAAGCCTGGAAGATTACCGAAAAATTTTACTCGGTTTAGGAGCAGTATTGCTTGCATTAGCAGAATTCATTTCTCCTGACACTTCTGCTTTTTATGATTTTGCAACAGGGCCTGCAAGCATTCTTATCTCGATTTATGGGTTAATGATACCAATTATCATTGCAATTATCATGAAAATTGGAAAAAGAAAGAAGGAGAAAGGTAAGTAAGTGTATCTTACTAATTTTCCTAGGTAAACAAGGATAAGATTACAATTTCAGTAAAAAATAAAAGCAACACGAAAGGAGTTGACATAGATGAAAAAATTGTCAGCAATGTTTTTCACCGTACTTGCCGTTTCTATCTTTTTACTAGGCTTTGATTCTGTTCAAAAGAACGAGGTTTCATTAGCTAAAGCTGCAGATCCAGACATAATCAAAGGTGTAGAGAAAGTATTAGCAACTGTGCATGAGCTTAAAGATGTATTAGAAAAATCTCCAAAAGATAGCAAGAAAATTCATAAACTAGGTAAAAAGATATCCGAACAATGGGATGTAATCGAGAAAAAAGTTGAAAAGAAATACCCAGAAGCATACGTTGATATCGAAAAAAGTCTCTACCCATTGATTGGTTTTTCAAAAGAGGAAGATCCATCCGTGGAAAAACTGCAAGAGTTAATTAAACAAGTCGACAAAAAGCTTGAAAGATTTAAAAAGCATTTAGGTTAATGAATAGGTAGACATCATTACTGTTTTGGTTATGAGGGCTGATCCTTTCTTTCTCTATGGGACAGCCCTTTTTTTGCCGTTATTATCTCCTAAAGTTCCCTATTACTTCAACTGTTTCACTAACGCTCACAAATGCTGTCGGATCAACATTTGTAATTAGAGGCTTTACTATAGCTAATTCATAACGGGAGATGACTGTATATAGTACTTTTCGTTCGGTATTTGAATATGCTCCTTGTCCATCCATAACTGTAATACCGCGAATTAAATTTTTGATGAGCTCACTTTTCAACTCTTCTCCCCGATCTGTTACAACCATTAGGTTCAATTTAATATGACGCGTGTGAACACGGTCGATAACAATTCCGGTAATGTAAATCGAAGCCATCGTATAAAGTGCTAATTCCCATGAAAAGATAAAACCTGATATAAACACAACTACACTATTTAAAGCAAAAATTAACCCACCGAGAGGGATATCACGTTTTTTGGTGAGCACGAGGCCTATGATATCAAACCCTCCAGTTGATCCATAAAATCGAATAATTAGTCCAATTGATACACCTGCAATGACTCCTCCGAATACCGCAGACAGCAAGGCATCCTCAGTGACTTTAAATACAGGGATATACTGCATGGAAATAGATGTGACAAAAACCGAAAAAATACTGTTCCAGATAAATTCCTTTCCTAGCTTCATCCAACCAATAATTAATATAGGAATGTTTAAAATAACAAGCCAAATACCCGTATTAATTGGAGAAAGTAGTCCAAAAACCATGGCAAGCCCTGTTACTCCACCTGTTAAAACTTCATGAGGAAGTAGGAACAAATTAAAAGCAAATCCTAAGATTATCGAAGCAATGAATAATACAGCATATTTATATAAACGATTCATTTGATTGACACCCCGATCTAATTATTAATGAAAGTACCTAATGAATTTTAGTGGCGATGAAAATAAAAGTCAATCTTTTTTAGAAGGATATAGATAACTTTTTGCATCCTTCAATAAAAAATATTTTTAACATTTACAAAAAAAGGGAATGGTAGTTATATAACCTAAAACAAGAGATGGTGGTAGTCTTGCACATTGTAATTGCTATTTGGGTAATTGTCGCTTCCATACGTTGGGGGGATTGGAAAAGGTGGGAACAATATTACCCTACGATGTTATACATTATTTCGGCTGGGTTAGTGTATGAATTTTTCGCACAAACACAATTTCATTTATGGAAGATGAACGGAGAATGGTTACTAAATCATTCAATAGCAACCCTTTTACATATATTTATCATCAACCCATTAGCAACCTTTATCTTTTTATCGAATTATCCTGATCCATTGCCTAAACAGCTATTTCATATTACGAAGTGGGTAATCATATTTTTAATTGTTGAATGGGCTGGTTTACATTTTGATTATATTACACATAGTAATGGTTGGAGTTTAGGCTGGTCAGCACTATTTCTTTTTAAAATGTTCCCTATACTTCGGCTTCATTTTACCCACAAGCTATGGGCAATAACTCTTTCGGTATTCTGTGTTTTGTTCTATTTGTTTATCTTTGACTATATGTGAATGGGGCCTGACCCTCTTTCTTTGGGACAGCCCCTCATTTCTTTCACATCTTCATTTTTTCCTCTTCGCTTACGGCTTTCGCTTTGGCATCCATTTACGATTTTGATTTGAAGTTTCTGGAAAGGTATCTCCTGCTTTTAGACGTACAGACTGTGGGTCCTGTACCATGCTTCCTGTCTCACCTATTTCTACGTAAATACCATTATTCGGTGCTTTTTGACCTGGATTAAATTGATGATTTTGTCCCATAACACTTACCTCCTTTACTGTTTAGCATATCCGTTAATTCAGTCATTATTTCATTATATATTCACAAATTAAAGACGGGATCATGTATGCACTAAATAATCAAAAGGGGCTAATCCTACACATTAGGACAGCCCCTCCATCACGATTTATTTAATTGCTTGTTTTAACTCCCACTTTGATAATCTTTCTATAGTCATTTCCTGATCTGCAAAGAAACTTATACCAGTCGCATTTTCAGTTGGAAAAATCCGAGATGTCATTACTTTTTCTCCCCTATTGATGAAAATTTCAACCGATGACTTATCAATGAAGATTTGAAGATGAACATTTTTTGCCATATTGACAGTTGTACGGCGGAAGCCACCTGGACCTTTACCGGACTTATTACGGTCAAGTGTTACCGTACCTGCTTGCTGATCAAAAAGAAGTTTGGTCTCCTGGTTGACTTCATCATCCACTCGCAGCTTTAACCCAAAAGTTGTTGCTTCATTTGGATCGATATCGATCTCTAACTCCAAACAGTCACCTTCGACACCATTAAGAGACGATGCTCCATTCACTTGAACATTTTCATAGCTAACCTGATGTTGACGTAATGTCTGTAATTCTGGAACGGGCACTGTTCGTAAGTTATCCTTGTCCCTTGTTACTAATCTCGGTATCGTCATCGCTCCTGCATAACCGTGCGTCTGTGTCGGCATCTCACTTTCCCACATGTCCATCCATGCAACTAGGATGCGGCGACCTTGATCATCGACCATTGTTTGCGGAGCATAAAAATCAAAGCCATGGTCTAGCAGATGAAGGGCACCATGATTAAATTTTCCTGTATTATAATTGAGCTGTCCCATAATATAGCCAGCTTGGTGAAGGTTATGGTATTTATCACCTTCTGGTTCCAGGCCTTGAGGTGACATCACTAATACATCTTTTCCATCTAATTCAAATAAATCAGGACATTCCCACATGAAACCAAAATTCCCTTCTCCTTTGGCCATGATGGAAACAAAGTCCCATCGTATTAAATCTTCTGAACGATACAATAAAACCTGCCCAGTATTTTTTTTCGTTTTTGATCCTAATACCATATAATAGGTATCTCCACGCTTCCAAACCTTTGGATCTCGAAAATGAAAGATGTTAATATCTCCATCAGGAATTTCAGCAATAACTGGATTCTCTTTCAATTTTTCAAAATGAATCCCATCCTCACTGACAGCAACAGCTTGCACTTGTGTTAAGTCTTCATCTAACGGACCATCCTCAATCCAAACGTTTCCTGTATAAATCAGGTATAGCTTATCATCTTTTTCAATCGCACTACCTGAGAAACAGCCATCTTTGTCATACGGTTCACTTGGTGCTAACGCTATTGGTAAGTGCTCCCAATTGACTAAGTCCTTACTTTTCACATGACCCCAGTGCATTGGCCCCCACTTCGGATCATATGGATGGTGCTGATAAAACAAATGATATTCCCCTCTAAAGAAAGAAAAACCATTCGGATCATTCATCCAGTTAGCGGGCGGCATGACGTGATATTGGAGTCTCCATTCGTGCTGACTAACCTGATCTTTTATTTTATCAATCGCTTTATTTGCTCGTTCTATATTTTCTTGGTGATTTTGCAAAGTTTTCACTCCCTCACTAGATAACTAAGCCCGAAATACATCCATTCATTGAGATATAAATCTCTTCGTGTATTAATTTATCTGTCCGATAACTTTTAAATTTATTTACTAGTTACTTTATATACTCTAGCTTCATACGGTCGTAGAGCAAAAGCTGTCACATCTTCTTCCCGATTAACTTCATAGTTACTTAACAATAATTCAGCTACACTTACTTGCAAACTTTCTGGCATATCGAATGTTGTTTCTTCAGCAAAAAGATTCGTTATCACAAGGATCGTTTCACCGTTTAAAGCTCTCGTATACGCATAAATTTGATGATGATTCTTTAATACTAAATCGTAGCTTCCGTAAATCAGTGTCTCTTGTTCTTTTCTGAGATCGATTAATTTTTTATAATAATAATAAATGGAATTTTTATTATTTAACGCATCTTCTACATTAATTTCTTTATAATTTGGGTTCAATTTAAGCCAAGGGGTCCCAGTTGTGAATCCAGCATTATCCTCACTATTCCACTGCATTGGTGTTCTCGAGTTATCTCGGCCAGTTTGCCAAATCTCTTCCATAATTTCTTCGTGAGATTTTCCTTCTTCTCTTTCATTACGATATAAGTTCTTGATAGCAACATCATTGTAATCATCAATTGAATTAAATTTAACGTTAGTCATACCAATTTCTTGGCCTTGATAAATAAACGGAGTTCCTTGCATAAGGAAATACATTGTTGCTAGGCACTTTGCAAGTTTATCGTGGTATTCCTTTCCATCACCCCAGGTTGAAACAGATCGAGGTAAATCATGGTTTTCTAAAAATAATGCGTTCCAGCCAGATCCATCCAAACCTTTTTGCCATTTCGATAATATCTCTTTAAGTGCCTGAATGTCTAAACCACCAGTTGCACTTTCCCCCCACAAGTCTAAATGTTCGAATTGGAAAATCATATGAAACTTACCGTTTTCTTCTCCTACCCATTCATCGGCTTGGTCAACACTTACCCCATTAGCCTCGCCAACTGTCATGATATCGTATTTTTCGAAAGTTTCACGCTTTAGCTCTTCTAGAAATTCTTGGATTCCTTCACGATTCCTATGTCCTTTCATGGATGAAACATACTTTTTGTTTTTTGGATTAGGTAAGTCAGGAAAGCCAGGTACCTTTTTAATATGTGAAATCGCATCGATTCGGAATCCATCAATTCCTTTATCCAGCCACCAATTAATCATCTTATATAAATCTTTTCGAACGGCTGGGTTTTCCCAATTTAAATCCGGTTGTTTAGTAGAGAAAACGTGCATGAAATATTCCTGTGTTTTTTCATCATATTTCCAGGCAGATCCTCCAAAGATGGATTCCCAGTTATTCGGCTCTTTACCATCTTTGCCAGGATGCCAAATATAGTAATCACGGTAAGGATTATCTTTAGACGAACGTGATTCAATAAACCAAGGATGTTCATCTGAGGTATGGTTAATTACAAGATCCATGATAAGCTTCATATCAAGTCGGTGAGCTTCTGCTAATAACTGATCAAAATCTTCCATTGTCCCAAACTCTTCCATAATCCCTTTATAGTCGCTGATATCGTAGCCATTATCATCATTTGGAGATTTGTAAATGGGACAAATCCAAATAACATCAATACCGAGATTCTTTAAATAGTCCAGCTTTGAAATGACACCTTGGATATCGCCAATGCCATCTCCATTTGAATCCATAAAGCTTCGTGGATATATTTGATATGCTACTGCTTCTTTCCACCATGTTTTTTTCATAATATCTTACTCCCAACATTAATCTATTTAACTTTTAACGTACGCCTTTATCTATACTTAACCTAACTATTTCACAGCACCTTCTGCTACCCCTTCAATAATTTGCTTCTGTGCAAAGAAGTAGCCGATAATAACCGGAATAATCGCAATCGTTAATCCCGCTAATGCTAAATGCCATTGCTTCGTATATTGGCCAAAGAAGTAGAACATTTTCAACGGAATGGTCGCATTCGCTTCCCCTAAGACAAGCGATGGTAATAGGTAGTCGTTCCAAATCCAAATCACGTTCAAAATCGCAACCGTTACCGAGATTGGCTTTAGCAATGGAAAGATAATGTACCAGAACGTTTGAAATCGATTGGCACCATCAATAATTGCTGCTTCATCCAAGCTGACAGAGATACCAGTCATTGCACCATGATATAGGAAAATCGACAAACTACAGCCAAACCCTAGATACATAAAGATCAATCCCGCGGCATTTAACATGTCCACCTGACCAAATAAAGCGACGAGTGGGATCATGACAGATTGAAACGGAATCAGCATGGCGGAAACAAACACCAATAGGATCACGCCACTTAGTTTGCTTTTGTTTCTTGCCAAGACGTAGCCTGCCATCGATGAAAACAAAATGATAATGCCTACACTCATGCCAGTGATGATGACGGAATTAAAAAACGATTGGATGAAGGTTAAATCTTCGAATGCTTGGACAAAGTTGTCTGAAGTTAATGCTTGCGGAAGCCCAAGCACCCCTTCAAAAATTTCTCTTTTCGTTTTAAATGCGTTGACAACCATTAAGTAAAACGGTGAAAGCCACAATAAAGCGAGTAACACACCTACAATTTCAATGATGATTAAATTTCGTCTCGTTTTTTGCATTACATGTCGACCTCCCGTTTTTTATTGTAATATACTTGCGTAATCGCTATCACGGCAACAATTAGGAAGAAAATAACCCCTTTGGCCTGGGCAAATGCCATTTGGTTTTCGTTGAACGCCGTCTTTACGATTTCCATGGCAACCATTTGGGTCGAGTTATATGGTCCACCATTGGTTAAGGATAAGTTTTGATCATAAATTTTAAACGATGTCGATAACGTTAAAAACATACTTATCGTAAATGCCGGTGCGACAAGCGGAAACGTAATGTTTCGGAATCGCTGCCAGCTGCTCGCTCCATCGATTTGTGAAGCTTCGATTAATTCGTTCGGGATATTTTGTAAATAGGCAATATAAATGATCATGATATAGCCGGCCATTTGCCAACACGTTAAAATAACAAGGCCCCAAAAGCCGGTGTTTGTTGTGGATAACCAGCCACTTAACGCTTCGATGCCTAGGGCTGTTCCAATATCATCAAACACACTGACAAAAATAAACTGCCAAATGAAACCTAAAATCAATCCACCAATTAAGTTTGGCATAAAGAAAATCGTTCTTAAAAAGTTACTAGACTTCAGTTTTCTCGTTACAAGTAAAGCAAGGATTAAACCTAGGATATTTAACAAAATTACAGATGCAACCGAGAATTTTATCGTAAACCATAAGGCCGCTCGAAACTCTTCATCTTGAAACAACTTGATATAATTTTCAAAGCCTAAGAATGTGGTAGCCTTGATCCCATTCCAATCCGTAAAGGAATAAAACAAACCATAAATAAATGGAATGACGACAACTAAACTTAATCCTAATATAACCGGTGTTAAAAATAGCCAGAATGTAAAATCCCGGTTTTTCATTTCAATTCCTCCTCGAATTCAATTAAAAGAGTGATTGGTAACAACTCACTTATACTTCATTCCTTAAAATTTACTAAGCGAATTACTTCTCTACTAAATTTCATGCTTCTTAACATGCAAAAAAGCTAACAAAACAAATAACCCAATGTTTTGTTAGCTTTGTTTTGCTTTCCCGTTATTGACGCGGTTCTTCCCACTTAGCAATCGAGTCTTCTATTAATTCTTCCCATGTCATTTCATCAGATAAATACTTCTGCATATTCGCTCCTAAGATATCTCCCCAGGCATTACTTGGATATCCTGCAAATACCCATCCTATAGTATTCCCTTCAGAAGCGTAATCATAAATGTCTTGAGAAAGTGGATCAGAAATTTTTTCTGTATCATATCCTTCATAAGCAGGGATAAAGTTGAACTCATTTAATACATAATCTTTACCAGTTTCAGAAGTGTACATCCAATCTAAGAAATCTTTAGAAACTTCAATTACTTCCTCATCACTATTACTATTTACAGCCCAATAGTTAGGAATCCCTACAGGAATACTTCCTTCATAGCCTTCCACCGGAATTGGCAAAATACCTATACTGTTCGCTGCAAATTCAGGATCCATTTCTTGAACAGATGGGTACACCCAGTTTCCTTGCTGAATAATAGCGACTTTTTGTAACGAAAAGTACTCTTCTACTTGCTGTGAATAATCAAGACTTAATGTTGGTTGAACGGAATATTCATTTTGAAGATCAAATACTCTTTTTAATTCATCAGATTTTTCAAACGTTACTGTATCAGCATTATAAGCTTCTGTTACATTATGATTAAATTCTGGTGCTAAATATACGTTTGATAAATGGTTACCACCAACCCATTTTTCCTTGGCAGGATAAGCAAATACCGCTTCGATTCCTAATTCTTCTTTCTTACTATCTAAAGTTTTTACTGCATTTTCCAAATCACCATATGTTATGATTTCGTTTGGATCGATGCCTGCTTGTTCAAAAATATTTTTATTGTAAATGAAACCATATCCTTCTTGGTTAAAAGGAAGACCTAAAACTTCGTCACCTTCCGTAACCCCAGCAAGGCTCCCTTCAAGAGCTAAGTCAGCCGCATCCGTATCTGATAAATCGGTTAAATACTGCCTAAACTGCTCTGCTTCAGAGGGTCCTGCAATACTAAAAATCTCCGGTTCTTCCCCAGATGAGAATCTGGTTTTGAGTGAGGTTAAGTAGTCTGTACCCCCACCCACACTTGTAATTTTTATATCTACACCTGGATTTTCTTCTTCATAACTCTCTGCTAGACTTTCAAACTGTTTTGCAAATTCTACTTTACCTTGAACAATCTCAATTGTTATTTTTTCTGATGCTACTCCAGATTCTCCACCTGTCGATACGCACCCTGCTAATAGAATACTAGCTACGACTAATGCAAAAGCTATTTTGACGTAAACTTTATTCATGATGAGTTACTCTCCTTTTTAACTGAACTTTTTGTTTTGAATCGCTTTCACAATTGAATTATAAATCTAGCTTAAAAATATGTCAATCGTTTTCACAATATAAAAACTTCAAAAAGTCTATATTTATCCCAACTAAAACCAACAATCAACGATATTTTATATATAATTTTAATGTATTTATGAAAACGTTTGACATAATATGTTATGATGTAATTACAGTATTCAAATTATACGCGTCAGCTTTTTTAATTTCATGTTAAAATGATAATATTACTTAAACCAAAAAAGTGCATAGCAAAGGAGTCGCATCATGGTAAGCATAAAAGATGTCGCAAAAGCAGCAGGTGTATCTGTTACAACCGTGTCAAGAGTTATGAATAATAGAGGGTATATAGGAAAGGAAACTCGAAAAAAAGTAGAAAATGCGATGAGAGAGTTAGATTATCAACCAAATCAAATTGCTCGTGCATTACTTAAAAATCAATCCTTTGTAATCGGTATCATTGTTCCTGATTTAAGTCATCCGCTTTTTTCTGAATTAATCAATTGGATTGAGGCCTATGCTAGTGAAAAGGATTATAAACTTCTTGTTTGTAACTCCTTGCAAAATGCAGAGAAAGAAACAAATTATATCAGTATGCTTCGCAAAAATCGAGTCGATGGAATTATTATGTGCAGCCACAACTTAGATGTTGAAGAATATCGTAATGTGGCTATGCCGATTGTTTCGTTTGACCGTATTTTATCTTCAACTATCCCATATGTTGCCAGTGACAATTACCGTGGAGGAGAAGTAGCTACTAACCACTTAATTGAAAAGGGTTGCAATAAATTACTTCACATATCAGGCCCACTGGACTATGAGTTGTTGCCTAACCGAAGAAGTGATGCTTTTCAATTAACCTGTATGAAGTCAGGAATCGATTGTAAAATCATTCAAGGTGCCCATGTAAAAGCAACCTTTGAAGACAATTGGAATTTTATTGATAGAGAAATCGCTTCACACCTTACCGATTATGACGGAATATTTTGTAGTAATGATTTCATGGCCTACACTCTCTATGTGTACGCTTCAAAAAAAGGAATAAAAGTTCCCGAACAATTAAAAATTATTGGATATGATTATCATAGCTTTACTAGAATGTTAAGAAACCCTTCTCTAACAACGATTAAACAACCATTAGACCGAATTGGTAAGAGATTATCTTCCTTGCTCATTAACCAAATTGAAGATAATGATTTAGACCGGAATAATACTGTGTTTGATGTAGAATTAATTCAGGGAGATACAACCTAAAAAAGAACAAAGTCATGTTTTATTCTAACTGACTTTGTTCTTTTTCATTTGATATTCTATAATGTTACGCCCACCACATATCCGCTGGTGCTTCGGCAATATTAACACTCTTTAAATTCTTCACAGCTCTACTAAAGCCTTCATCAATTGACATGATTGGATCTTCATGCTCAATACTGATAACGTGATCATAACCAAAGGTTCGTAGTGCACTTACAATGTTGGACCATTCTTGAATGCTATGACCATATCCTACTGAACGGAAGCTCCAAGCTCTTGTTTTCACTTCCGAATACGGCTGCATATCTGTTAGTCCATACATGTTTACATTGTCTTGATCAATATACGTGTCTTTAGCATGGAAATGGTGAATCGCATCTTCTTTACCTAAAATTTTAATCGCTGCTACCGGATCAATGCCCTGCCACCACAAATGACTTGGGTCGAGGTTAGCACCAATGGCATCATTGGTTGCTTCTCTTAGTTTCAACATCGTATATGGTGTGTGTACAAGGAAGCCAGCATGTAATTCAAGCCCGATTTTCACACCATGTTGTTTCGCTAATTCCCCTTGCTCTTTCCAATAAGGAATTAATTTTTCTTCCCATTGCCATTTCAATATGTCACCATATTCATTTGGCCATGGCGTTACAGGCCAATTCGGGTATTTTGCATCCTCGCTATCACCAGGAGTCCCTGAGAAAGTATTAACAACAGGTACATCAAGTAGGCTTGCCAATTTAATCGTTTTTACTAGTGCCTCATGTGATTCTTGTGCAAATGCTTTATCAGGTGAAATTGGATTTCCGTGGCAGCTGAATGCACTAATTGTAAGTCCACGAGCATCTACTTTTTCCTTAAATTCTTTTCGTTTTTCTTCACTTTCTAACAATCCATCTAAATCACAATGGGCATTACCTGGATAACCACCAGTGCCTATTTCAACAGCGTCTAATCCGGACGCCTTAACATGATCCAGCATCTCATCTAATGATTTTTCTGCAAATAAAACGGTAAATACGCCTAGCTTCATAAAATTCCCTCCATACAACATTTCATCAATGTATTGTTCGACTTCAAATTTAGTAAAAAAACTAGAGCACCCACAATTAGTTTATTTGTGAATGCCTAAGTTTTCTTATTTCATACATTACTGGCCTACTGTTTCTTTTCCTTGTGCAGACTCTAAAGCATTGATAATCACTTCTAATGATTTCTTACCTTCTTCTCCATTAATAAGCGGATTTTTGTCGTGAACAATCGCATCAACAAAGTGATCAATCACACCAGTGTTGGTTTGACCGCCTTCATCGTTTGATTGAATTTTTCCTAGCTCATACTTTACTACTTCACCACTTGTATATTGAGCAATTAGCGAATACTCAGGATCATCTTCTAGACGAAGTGTTCCCTTTTCCGCATAAATAACGGTAGAATTATCTTCTTTGGCGTTATACGCCCAGCTAGCAGTTAAAGTTCCGATTATGCCGCTTTCAGATTTTAAAATACAAACAGCATTATCATCGACTTCCGTATTTTCTTTTGCACTTGTTTCAATGAACCCAGCAACTTGGACAAACTCTTCTCCTAATAGGTGACGAAGTAAATCCGCTTTATGAACACCAAGGTCACCCATCGCTCCAATAAAAGCTTTGTCCTTGTTAAAGAACCAGCTATCCGCACCATCGATACTCCATCCCTCTGGACCACCATGGCCAAAAGTTGTACGGAAGCTATAAATCTTGCCTAATTCTCCGCTTTCGATTATCGCTTTTGCCTTTACATGAGAAGGAACAAAGCGTTGGTTATGAGCAATCATTAACTTTTTACCAGCCGCTTCAGCTGCCTTTATCATTTGATCTGCTTCTTCTCTTGAAGTTGCCATCGGTTTTTCACACAAGACATGACATCCAGCATTTGATGCAGCAATACTAACTGGTGCATGTAAATAGTTTGGTAGACAAACACTTACTGCATCTACATCCTCTGCTTTTAATAGTTGATTATAATCCGTGTATGCAGTCGCACCATACTGTTCTGCTGTTGCTTGAGCTCTCTCCTCAACAATGTCACAAACTGCTACAATATCAACCTCTGAATTGTTATGATACTCCAATAAATGTCTATGCTTAGCAATACTTCCGCATCCAATAACTGCTACTTTTAATTTTGCCATGCTACATTTCTCCTTTTATTATTATTTTTTTGAGATTTCCTCTAATGGTTTTGCATTGCCATAAACAGATGTTGGCGTGTTTCTGTTACGCACCCAATTCACACCATTTTTAATGACAGTTTGAATTTCCTTGTTATGATACGTTGGGTACGTTTCATGTCCTGGACGGAAATAGAAGACTCTTCCTTTACCACGTTGATAGGTAGCCCCACTACGAAATACTTCGCCACCTTCAAACCAACTGACAAAAACTAATTCATCTGGAGCTGGAATATCAAAATGCTCGCCATACATTTCTTCTTTTTCCAATTCTATATACTGTCCAAGACCTTCTGTAATTGGATGGCTTGGATCAACAACCCAAAGACGCTCTTTATCGTCTGCTTCGCGCCATTTCAAATCACATGTTGTACCCATTAATTTTTTGAAAATTTTGGAGAAGTGACCAGAGTGTAAAACAACAAGTCCCATTCCTTCTAGTACACGTTTATGTACCTTTTCAACTACTTCATCGGCAACCTCATCATGCGCCATATGCCCCCACCAAACGAGGACGTCAGCTTCACTCAATATTTCATCTGTTAAGCCATGTTCAGGCTCGTCTAATGTTGCTGTTTTAACATTGATATTGTCTTCCTGTAAAAAATCTGCGATTGCCCCATGAATTCCTTTTGGGTAAATTTCAGAAACTACCGGGTTCTTTTTTTCATGTCTATTTTCATTCCATACTACTACGTTCATGGTGATACTCCTTTATCTGTTAAGTTTGTTATTCAAATAATTGATGCTTATTTCAATACTCTCGAATGGTGTACGACGGCTTACGTCTTGCTCAACGACCCACCACTCAACACCTGATTCTTCACCAAGATTTAAAACAGCTTCTAGATCAACACCACCAGTACCTAGTTCAGCAAAAAAACGTTCCTCGTCTGTTGTCATATCTTTTAAGTGGACGATTGGTGTTCTTCCTTTATAACGATTAATCCAGTCAACTGGATTTTCTCCAGCTTTTGTTAGCCAATAAATATCTAATTCTGTTGCTGTTTTTGTCTCATCAAAAATAGTCTCAAGCGCCGTTTTTCCATTAGATAGACGTTCAAGTTCAAAATCATGATTATGGTAGCAAAGCGTAATTCCTTCTTGTTGGCACTTTTCCACCGCTTCGTTTAAAAACGTAACTAACGCTTGATAGTCTGCTTCACTTCTTTGGTCTGGCATTAAAAAGGGAACAGAAATGAACTTACTGCCAATGACTTTATGATCCTGAATCACTTGATCTAAATCATTTTTCAATTGATCAAGTGGCACATGACTACCAGCTGCTCGTAAGCCAATATCATCTAACAACGCTTTTACTTCTTGCGCTGAATACCCTCCAAAGCCAGCAAATTCCACACCATCATAGCCAATTTCAGCTACTTTTTTTAGTGTGCCAGCGAAATCCTTTTCCGCTTCTTCTCTCAAAGTAAACATTTGAACTGCAACAGGAATTTGTTTCATGCTATCTCCTCTTTTCTATAAATGATAATAATCTACAAAAGTAAGGAATCGCTTGCAATCACTCACTTCTTAAACATAGATGTAGAAACCGTAACAAATTAAATGATTCAAATTCTATTTTTCTTTTTTACATCACGTATTTGATTACATGATAAACGATATATACTGAAATGAACATAAATGATATGATTAAAACATGTACTATTTTGCTGAAAGAGGTGCAAAAAATGAAGATTGGATTTTGTGGGTATTCTTATCATACACAAGGGTATTCCTCGTTTACCTCCAGGCTCGATGCATATTTATTCCGCCTTCAAACAGAAGGTGTGTGTGAAGCCGTTGTCAAAGGAAAAAAAATTGTCATTGAAAAGGGGGATCTTCTGCTTGTGAAGCCTGGAGATCAATATGAATTACTAATCGAAGAGGGGCAAAATAGTGGAGATTATCACTTATTTTGCGAAGGGGATTGGATTGATAAATGGTGGGAACGAAACACTAAGCCTACCGTTGCTCGCATCGATCTTGATGAAAAATTATTAGCTCTTTGGCGGCATCTTATTGCCGAAGACCGCCGTCCACCTTCTGAAAAAAGTGAAGAGCTTTCTCAAAATTTGTTACGTGCACTTTGTTTAACTTTCGAGCAAATGATTAACGAAAAGGCACCATCATTCAGCCGACCATACGTTGTGACACGAATGATGCGTTACATCGAAGAACATGCAACTGCATCAACCTTTAAAGTTGAGGAAGTTGCACGAGACGCTAAGTTAAGTGTATCTCGCTCTGTTCATTTGTTTAAAAACCATGTCGGTAAAACCATGCTGGAATATGCACAGGAAATTCGCATGAAAACTGCGATTGACCAGATGAAATACACGACAATGACGCTCGATCGAATTGCAGAAAACTGTGGATTCGGCACCTACTCCTATTTCCATAGAGTTTTCAAAAAACAGTATGGTGTCGCACCAGGAAAATACCGTCGATTAGAATAATGTGTTTATGGGAGACCGTGGTAGGTTTTCCCATCATTCTTAATAGTCATTGTTCAATATTTTCATTAACGATGGGTTAACTTTAAAAAGAGTCGATAAAATGCTGAAAAACAAATAAACGCTATTAGTGATCCGCTGAAAAAAGGAATCAAAAACAGAGGTCCATTTACACTGATATAAAGTATTATACCAGCACTTATTAAAACTGCAAAAAATAAAATCGGACTGCCGATTGTTAACAGAAATGTATTTTTAAAAATTGCACGCAGCTTGATATCATAGTGAACAATCACTGAAAAGAAATTAATTGTATAAACGAACAACACAATTCCTAATACGATAAAAGCAAACATTAAAATGACATTTATATCCTTTAGATAGTAAAAATCTATTACTAAAATGCTCCAAATCATTGTTAGTAGAAGTCCACCGAGTAAGCTTTTTTTATAGTTTTCCTTATAGTATTTCCAATAAGATTTAATCAATGAACTAGATTCTTTTTCTAACACCCAATCGCGAACAGATGCAAACATTGCAGCTGTTGCTGGGAAAAATAAAAACGGGGCTAACAGTATAATAGGGATAGAGAGGATAATCAAATCCTCTAACTGATTTGCAAGTAACATATTAACAATAAAAAATACAATGGGAAGGTTAAAGAAAACCCAACATAAGTTAACAACTGTAAACCGCATAATCCATTCACTAATTTTATAAAATCCGCCCATCACACCATTCATTTACGTTCATCCTTTTTCCATTGGTGACTTTTTATAATTCTCTAACATGAAAATAAAACATATCATATGGAAAATCCCCCTTCAAGTATAGACTTAGAATAGGCTACTTAAAGGGGGAATCTATCCATTATTTGCAACAACGTACACGATAAGGCTTAACGACGATTTTCTTTGATGTAATAGTCTCCATTGCAGACAAGGTGACTTCTAAGCCCACTCAAACATTACTCTTTATCTGATATGGTTTCTAAAGGCTTCGCATTACCGTAACGATGCGTAGGAGTGTTTGCGTTATTTACCCACTTCACACCATTTTTAATAACAGTTTGGACTTCTTTGTTATAGTAAGTAGGGTATGTTTCATGGCCAGGACGAAAATAAAAGATTCTTCCTTTGCCACGTTGAAATGTCGCTCCACTCCGGAAAACTTCTCCACCTTCAAACCAACTAATAAAAATTAATTGATCTGGTGTTGGAATATCAAAATGCTCTCCATACATTTCTTCCTTTTCTAACTCGATATATTCCCCAAGGCCTTCCGTAATTGGGTGACTTGGATCAACAACCCACATACGCTCTTTATCATCTGCTTCACGCCATTTCAAATCACAAGTAGTACCCATTAATTTTTTAAATATTTTAGAAAAATGTCCAGAGTGCAATACTACAAGGCCCATACCTTCTAAAACTCGCTTATGAACCTTTTCTACTACTTCATCTGCAACTTCACCATGAGCCTTGTGCCCCCACCATACAAGTACGTCTGTTTCGTTCAGGACTTCATCCGTTAAACCATGCTCCGGTTCATCAAGCGTTGCGGTTTTCACATGCAAGTCTTCTTCGTTTAAAAAATCTTTAATAGCCCCATGGATTCCTTTTGGATAAATATCAGAAACTACCTGATTTGTTTTTTCATGACGGTTTTCATTCCATACCACTACGTTCATTGTTATGTCCCCCTTAAATTTTTTAAATATAGTAATGCAAACAAAAGGAAATCGTTTGCACTATCTTGCAAAAAAATTTAGTAATGTTTGTACTTCGTTTGATTTACAGGTTTACACGATTCCCGTTCCTCAATAACAGTTGGGATGATCACACTTTTCTTTACTTTAGAAGGCTCTTTTATTTCTTCAATTAAACACCTAGCTGACTCATAACCTAACTCGTATATTTGAATATCGACAGATGTTAGCGGTGGACTGGCAATTCTCGAAATAACTGAATTGTTAAAGCTTATGATACTTATGTCATCTGGTATCCTTAAATCCATATCTCTAATTGCCGATAATACAATTAATGCATCTAAGTCGTCCGTTATAACAATCGCAGTCGGTCGATCTTCTAGATTTATAAGTTCCCGAGTAGCTTTTTTTCCATACTCAGGATTGAACCTGAAAAATTTTATATAGCTTTCATGAATAGCTAAACCATTTGAAATCATGGCTTGGTTAAAGCCTTCAAATCGAGCTTTTGCAACCTCATACTCTGAATCGTCTCCGATGAAAGCAATTTTTTCGTGCCCTAAATTTATTAAATACTCTGTAGCTTCTCGTGCTGCATGGATATTATCGTTATCGACAAAAGTGATTTTATTAAATCCCGCTACCGGCTTTCCAAGCACCACAAACGGGATTCCACTCTCCATTAAATACGGTACAACTTTATCGTCTTCTTTTGAATATAAAATAATCATCCCGTCGACTCTTTTACCTCTTACTTTTTGAACGGCATCCTTATATATATCGTCCTCGGAGTCACCAGTAATTAGACTAATGCTATAATCATGTTTTCGACATAAAGCACTAATTCCTTGAACCACTTCAGGTAAAAAAGATGAATTTAAAGATTCACTTGTAGAATTTTTCATAACAATACCAATTGTTTTCGAAGACTGCTGTACTAATACTCGGGCATTTAAATTAATGTGATAGCCCATTTCTTCCATTACTTTTCTAACTTTTCGCTTCGTTTTTTCGCTTATTTTCGGACTATCTGAAATAACTCTAGAAACGGTTGATGGAGCTACATTTGCTTTTTTTGCTACGTCTTTAATAGTGACTGCCATAATTCACACCTCGAACTCCCTTAACGCAAACGGATTCATATAGTTGCTATTCTAATTGTAACGCATCAGTACACATAATTCTAGATAATCCGCTGACTTTCAAAGCTTATTTCACAGCACCTTCTGCTACCCCTTCAATAATTTGCTTCTGTGCAAAGAAGTAGCCGATTATAACCGGAATAATCGCAATCGTTAATCCTGCCAACGCCAAATGCCATTGCTTCGTATATTGACCAAAGAAGTAGAACATTTTCAATGGAATGGTCGCGTTCGCTTCCCCTAAAACAAGCGATGGTAATAGGTAGTCGTTCCAAATCCAAATCACGTTCAAAATCGCAACCGTTACCGAGATTGGCTTTAGCAATGGAAAGATAATGTACCAGAACGTTTGAAATCGATTGGCACCATCAATAATTGCTGCTTCATCCAAGCTGACAGAGATACCAGTCATTGCACCATGATATAGGAAAATCGACAAACTACAGCCAAACCCTAGATACATAAAGATCAATCCCGCGGCATTTAACATGTCCACCTGACCAAATAAAGCAACGAGTGGGATCATGACAGATTGAAACGGAATCAGCATGGCCGAAACAAACACCAATAGGATCACGCCACTTAGTTTGCTTTTGTTTCTTGCCAAGACGTAGCCTGCCATCGATGAAAACAAAATGATAATGCCTACACTCATGCCAGTGATGATGACGGAATTAAAAAACGATTGGATGAAAGTTAAATCTTCGAATGCTTGGACAAAGTTGTCTGAAGTTAATGCTTGCGGAAGACCAAGCACCCCTTCAAAAATTTCTCTTTTCGTTTTAAATGCGTTGACAACCATTAAGTAAAACGGTGAAAGCCACAGTAAAGCGAGTAACACACCTACAATTTCAATGATGATTAAATTTCGTTTCGTTTTTTGCATTACATGTCGACCTCCCGTTTTTTATTGTAATACACTTGCGTAATCGCTATCACGGCAACAATTAGGAAGAAAATAACCCCTTTGGCCTGGGCAAACGCCATTTGGTTTTCGTTGAACGCTGTCTTTACGATTTCCATGGCAACCATTTGGGTCGAGTTATATGGTCCACCATTGGTTAAGGATAAGTTTTGATCATAAATTTTAAACGATGTCGATAACGTTAAAAACATACTAATTGTAAATGCCGGTGCGACAAGCGGGAACGTAATGTTTCGGAATCGCTGCCAGCTGCTCGCTCCATCGATTTGCGAAGCTTCAATTAATTCGTTCGGGATATTTTGTAAATAGGCAATATAAATGATCATGATATAGCCGGCCATTTGCCAACACGTTAAAATAACAAGCCCCCAAAAACCGGTGTTTGTTGTGGATAACCAGCCACTTAACGCTTCAATGCCTAGGGCTGTTCCAATATCATCAAACACACTGACAAAAATAAACTGCCAAATGAAACCTAAAATCAATCCACCAATTAAATTTGGCATAAAGAAAATCGTTCTTAAAAAGTTACTAGACTTCAGTTTTCTCGTTACAAGTAAAGCAAGGATTAAACCTAGAATATTCAACAAAATTACAGATGCAACCGAGAATTTTATCGTAAACCATAAGGCTGCTCGAAACTCTTCATCTTGAAACAACTTGATATAATTTTCAAAGCCTAAGAAAGTGGTAGCCTTGATTCCATTCCAATCCGTAAAGGAATAAAACAAACCATAAATAAATGGAATGACGACAACTAAACTTAATCCTAATATAACCGGTGTTAAAAATAGCCAGAATGTAAAATCCCGGTTTTTCATTTCAATCCCCCCGATGAATTGACCTTAACAACTTTTGTTGAACCCTAATTGTAGTCATCTTTAGTCTTTATTTAAAAGGTATAGCTAACAAAACAGCGTGTTCACTTGCTGTCTTGTTAGCTAATTTATTTAACTTATTGTCTTGACTCTTCCCACTTGTTAATAGCATCTTGTTCTAGCTCATCCCAAGTCATCTCACCGCTAATATACTTCTGCATGTTAATTCCTACTACTTCTTCGTTCCATGCAACTGGAGTACCCATAAACACCCATCCAAGTGTATTTCCTTCAGATGCATACTCATAAATTTCTTGAGAAATTGGATCAGCGATTTTAGAAGTGTCATAACCTTCATAAGCTGGGATAAATTTAAACTCTTCTAATACCATTTGTTTACCAGTTTCAGAAGTGTACATCCAGTCTAAAAAGTCTTTTGAAGCTTCTACTACATCTTCATCACTATTTTTATTAACCATCCAGTTATTTGGAACACCAACAGGGATTTTTCCTTCAAAGCCTTCTACCGGAATTGGAATAATTCCAACATTATTTTCTGCTAGCTCAGGATCCATTTCATAAACGGTGTTATATACCCAGTTACCTTGTTGTATCATTGCTACTTTTCCTAAAGAAAATAATTCTTCTACTTGTTGTGAATAATCTAAACTATTTGTCGGTTGTACAGAATACTCATTTTGCAAATCAAGGAAACGCTTCATCTCATCGCCTTTTTCAAAAGAAACTGTATCTGAATTGTATGCATTTAGAAGGCTCTGATCGAATTCAGGTGCCAAAAACGCATTCGATAAGTGATTTCCTAAAACCCATGTTTCTTTTGCTGCTAATGCAAACGGCGCTTCAATTCCTAATTCACCTTTTTTGCTATCTAACGTTTCAACAGCACTTTGTAAGTCTTCATACGTTGTAATTTCATCAGCATTTATGCCTGCCTCTTCAAAGATAGCTTTGTTATAAAGCAAACCATAACCTTCTTGGTTAAAAGGCAACCCAAGAATTTCATCGCCATCAGTAACTCCAGCTAAAGTACCTTCAAGTGCAGCTTCTGCAGCTTTTGTGTCAGATAAATCTGCAAGACTATCCCTATAATCGTCAATCTCTGAAGGACCGCCTATATTAAAAATATCCGGTTCGTCCCCTGAAGAAAATGCAGACTTTAGTGAAGCAGCATAATCATTTCCGCCTCCAACAGTTTTAACATTAATGTTTACACCCGGGTTTTCTTCCTCATACTTCTCAACAAGACTTTCAAATTGATCTTTAAACTCCACTTTAAATTGGAAAACATCTACTGTTACTTCGTCTCCTGAACCAGCATTCGTTCCATCATCACCATTATCTGTCGTTGCGCATCCGGCTAATAAAGCACCAGAGACCGCCAATGCAGCTGCTGTTTTGGATAAAAATTTAATTCCCTTCATTTAACTTCTCCCCTTACTTCTAAGTTAGAATTTTTGTTTTCGGTGAATCCGTTACACTTATAAATCAGTAAACAAGCGCTTTCAAATCCACCATTTAAAATGCTTAGAATGACGTAATTCGCCATAAACATTTAAGAAAATCGATGAAATCGTTTGCATCAATCAACTGTTTAGAATCGTATCACGAAAAATATGTATAGGCAAGTGGTTTTGGAAATTTTTTTATGATGTATTTAAAAATGAGAATTAACCCCCTTTAATTCAATACTTATTAGCAATATTCTCCTTTATAAATTCTCAAAGATTATCATACGCAAGATATAAATAATTATGCAAACAAAGGGAAAACGTATGCAACTAATTCTGTGTTATACCGGAATAAGCCTTACTTATACATTCAACCAACTAAACGTATGAATTTTGAAAGTAAAAAAAGAGGATTCGCTATAGGGAATCCTCTTAAACTTAAAATTCATATTTATTTCACCTTATATACTCTTGCTTCATAAGGCTGTAATTCTACCTTATCAACCGCTTCATCTGAAGCTACAGCATAGTTAGCCAAACATAGCTCCGTTGATTTATTTTTTAAACTGGCAGGTAATTTAAAAGTCGCTTTTTCAGGAAACAAATTTACAATAACTACCATTTTATCCTCGTCTAATGTTCTTGTATAAGCATAGATTTTATCATGTTTCTCCAAAATGAGATCATAGTTACCATAGACAAGCACTTCTTCTTTTTTTCTAAGCTCAATCATTTTTTTATAGTAATGATACACCGAATTCGGATTCTGCAATTCCTTTTTGACATTAATTTCTTTATAATTTGGGTTCACTTTTAACCAAGGCTCTCCAGTCGTAAAGCCCGCTTGCTCCGAGTCGTTCCACTGCATCGGTGTTCTTGAATTGTCACGGCCATTTTTCCAAATAATCTCCATCACTTCATCGTGGGTTTTACCTTCTTCTCGTTCATTTTTATATAAATTTTTAATTGCAACATCGTTGTAATCATCAATAGAATCAAAATGAACATTGGTCATCCCAATTTCTTGGCCTTGATAAATAAAAGGTGTTCCCTGCATTAAAAAATACATCGTTGCAAGCGATTTTGCCGATTTCTCCCGCAATTCTTCATCGTTGCCCCAAGTAGAAACAGAACGAGGCTGGTCGTGGTTTTCGAGGAATAAAGCATTCCACCCCATACCATCGAGGCCCTTTTGCCATTTCGTCAATGTTTTCTTTAAGGAATGTATATCTAATCCACCTGTGACACTTTTCCCCCAAAGACCTAAATGCTCAAATTGAAAAATCATATTAAATTTCCCGTTTTCTTCTCCTACCCATTCATCTGCTTGCTCAACTTTTACACCATTCGCCTCACCAACAGTCATAATGTCATACTTACTAAACGTTTCTTCCTTTAACTCCTTCAGGAAGGTTTGAATGCCTGGACGATTCATATGCCCCTTAAGTGATGGAACATATTTCTTTTTCTTAGGATTCGGTAGATCAGGAAAACCAGGTACCTTTTTTATGTGAGAAATAGCGTCCACTCGGAACCCATCAATCCCTTTATCCAACCACCAGTTAATCATTTTATATAGATCTTTACGAACATCTGGATTCTCCCAGTTCAAATCAGGCTGTTTTCTCGAAAACACATGCATATAATATTCTTCCGTTTTTTCATCATATTCCCAAGCAGAACCACCAAAAATTGATTCCCAGTTGTTTGGTTCTTTACCCTTTTTACCTGGATGCCAAATATAATAGTCTCTGTATGGATTGACCTTTGATGAACGTGATTCAATAAACCAAGGATGTTCATCAGACGTATGATTAATCACTAAATCAAGAATTAATTTCATACCGCGACGGTGAACTTCTTCTAATAATTGATCAAAATCCTCCATTGTACCAAATTCATCCATGATATCTTGGTAATCACTAATATCATATCCATTATCATCATTTGGCGATTCAAAAATCGGGCAAATCCAAATCACATCAATTCCTAAGTCTTGTAAGTAATCTAACTTAGAGATTACACCTTGAATATCACCTATCCCATCGCCATTTGAATCCATAAAGCTGCGTGGATATATTTGATAAGCTACTGCTTCTTTCCACCATATTTTCTTCATGATTATCCCCCTAGTAGTTCCCATTTATAGTTGATAGATTCTCGCCTCATGCGGTCGTAACGTCACCTGCTTAATCGATGCAGAAGTAGTTACATCTTGATAATTTGATAATATCAGTTGTTTAGCTGAATCATCTAATTGATCTGATAATGTAAAAGCACTGCTCGTATCTGAGTGATTCAACAAAATCAACCAACGTTGCCCTTGATAAGTTCGTGTATACACATATAATATGTCGTCACCATCTGAAAAATCCTGATAATCCCCGTAAATCATAACCGGATTCTCTTTTCGTAGTGCAATCAATTTTTTGTAAAAATAAAATACCGATTGCGGGTCCTCCATAGCCTTTGCTACATGTATTTCTCTATAATTTGGGTTCACCTTAATCCAAGGAGTTCCTGTTGTAAATCCCGCTTGCTCAGAATCATCCCACTGAATTGGTGTTCTGGAATTATCACGACTAAGTAAAAGCAACTCTTCAAATACTTGCTCCGGATCACGTCCCTTTTTCACTTCTTCTTTGTACTTATTCCTCATAGCAATATCGTTATACTCATCTATCGAGTCAAACCGAACACCTGTCATCCCTATTTCTTCTCCCTGATATACATACGGTAAAACAAACGTTTGCGCAAAAATAATTGTAGAGAATTTGTGTTTAAAACAGACCTCTTTATTGTACGATGACTTTCATTTACAGGCAATAATTTATAATAATTTAATCACCAAGATAAACGCAAGTATAGAAACACTCCTATTTTATTCCAGAAATTTATGCAAACGATTGAATTATACTAACCAATTCAGAATAATTAAGGATTGTGGTTCACAGTTTCATGATTTTTGTTATAGTGAGTATTATGGGGTTCACAAATTATGTAACATTTTAACGTTTCCATTGCGCAAACGTTATCCCGAGGAGGAAAAAGCATGAATAAGGAAGCAATTTATCACCGACCAAAAAATAATTTCACTTATGCGTACGACAAGAAAACGCTTCACATCCGAATTCAAACGAAAAAAGAGGATGTCAATTCCATATCTTTGATTTATGGTGACCCGTATGATTGGAAGGAAGAAAAGTGGTCATATCAAACGATAAGTATGGTAAAGACTGGATCATCAGATTCACATGATTTTTGGTTTGCCTCTATTAAACCAACTTACCGTCGCTTGAGATATGGTTTTATTTGTATGAACAGCGAAGAAACATTCGTTTATACAGAAAGAGGAATTTATCAAAAAATCCCTACAGACATCGGTTGTTTTTACTGTTTTCCATATCTTCATGAAAATGATGTATTTCAAGCCCCCGTATGGGTGAAAGATACAGTTTGGTATCAAATTTTTCCAGAAAGATTTGCAAATGGAGATTCATCGACAAATCCAAAGAAAACTTTACCATGGGGAAGTGCTGCACCAACTCCCACCAATTTTTTCGGTGGCGATTTTCAAGGAGTGATCGACCATTTAGATTATTTAGAAGAGCTCGGAATCAACGGCATCTATTTCACTCCTATTTTCAAAGCTCACTCAAATCACAAGTATGACACGATCGATTATATGGAAATTGATCCACAGTTCGGTGATAAGGAGACGTTTCGTGAATTAGTTCAGAAATGTCACATAAGGGGAATTCGAGTCATGCTTGATGCAGTGTTTAATCATAGCGGTTACTATTTCCAACCATTTCAAGATGTTCTAGAAAATCAAGAGTCATCCCCTTACAAAGATTGGTTCCATCTATGGAATTTCCCAGTTGTTACCGATCCAAAACCGAACTATGATACGTTTAGTTTTGTTTCATCTATGCCTAAGTTAAACACGACCCACCCAGATGTTAAACAATATTTATTGGATGTGGCCCGTTATTGGATTGAAGAATTTGATATTGATGGATGGAGATTAGATGTCGCAAATGAAGTAGATCATGCATTTTGGCGAGACTTTAGAAATGTAGTAAAGGCTTCAAAACCTGACGCCTATATTTTAGGAGAAATTTGGCATGATTCAATGCCATGGCTTCAAGGAGACCAGTTTGATGCTGTCATGAATTACCCGTTTACTAACGATGTTGTGAATTTTTTTGCTAAGCAGGAAATTACTGGACAAACATTCAAAAATAACTTAACCAATGTTTTGCATATGTACCCAACAAATGTAAATGAAGTAGCATTTAACTTATTAGATAGTCATGATACACCAAGAATTCTCACTTTAGCGAACGAGAACAAAGAACGAGTTAAGCTTCTTTACTTATTCCAACTATCGTTTATTGGTACTCCTTGTATTTATTACGGGGATGAAATTGGGATGACCGGAGATCAAGATCCAGGTTGTCGTGAATGTATGGTGTGGGAACCCGAGAAACAAGATCGTGTACTATTTTCATTTTTACAACAGTTAATTCATTTTCGTAAAACATTACCGGCATTCGGTAATAAAGGTGGTTTCCGTTTTATAGATACTACTGACAATCAAAATGTGATTGCCTATGAAAAGTCGACTGATGGACAAAAGCTTATTTTCGTTTTACATAATCATCATAAAAACGCTAAAGCTATCATCGGTGAATTATCGAATAATAAGTACAAAGAACTTTTCACTGGACAAACCGTATCCTTTGACAAAGAAGGAACAATTGAGTTAACCCCTTATAGTTATCAATGTTTTTTAATCGAATAGCAATGTGCAACCAAAATATACATTAGAAAAACTCGACATTCGTCTCGTCCTATAACGAGTGTCGAAGTTTTTTTCTTATACTTCATTCCTAAAAATTTTTACGACGTCGAATTACTTCTCCGCTAAAAATTTTATACTTTCTTAACGTAAAAGTAAAAACGAGAGGTTTACCCCTCTCGTTTTTTACAGGTCTCCCGTTTCACTAACTTATGAGGAACAATTACTTTTGATCCTCCACTATCGGGATTCTTAATTTTATTTATTAAACAATTCGTTGCTTCCAATCCTAAGTCAAAAATATGAATGTCTACTGTTGTCATGGTTGGTGAGGATAATTCAGATATCATCACATTATTGAAACTAACGATTGAAATATCATCCGGCACTTTGACGTCCATATCATTAAGCATTCTTAATACTCCAAATGTCATGATATCATCAGCGACAATCAATGCTGTCGGGCGCTCCTTAATCGACATCAATTCAACAATGGCATCTTGCCCACCTTCGATTAATTCTTCATGGTTTACAATATACTCTTCTTTAAAGGGAATTTTCCCATTTGTTAATGCTTGTTTATAACCTTTTAAATGATCTATGGTAACAACATAATCCAAATTACCGCCGATAAATCCGATTCTTTCATGCCCTAACAGCATTAAATATTCTGTAACTGTTTTACCAGCTTTAAAATTATCATTATTTACATAGGTTACTTTATCTTCTTCAATATTATAGGGCCTTCCAATCAGAGAAAACGGAAAGTCTTGCTCAATTAGAAACGGCATCACCTTATCATTGATTCGAGAATAGAGTAAAATTATTCCATCTACTCGTCCACCGAATACCATTTGCTTCACTTCTTCAAGAATTTCGTCTTCCGTTTGTCCAGTTGACAAGTAAAGGCCGTACCCTTCTTGATAGGCCTTTGTACTAATCCCTCGTATAACTTCAGGAAAAAACGGATTCTGGAAAGAAATTTTAGCAGAATTCGGCATTACAATCCCTAACGTTTTTGTAGTTCTATTTGCAAGACTTCTTGCATTAAAATTAGGGTGGTATCCCAATTCTTTCATTGCTTCACGAACGCGTTCTTTCGTTCTTTCACTAATTCTAGAACTATTTGAAATCACTCGTGATACCGTCGACGGTGCAACGTTCGCTCGTTTAGCTACATCTTTTATGGTTGCCGCCATCGGTATCATCCCCCTCCAAATTCATTTCATGTTTATTTTACCTGTTCACATAAGATTCTACAATAATATTATTTTAACATAAATACTGTGACAGGCTATGATGTTGTTGCAATCCACAATAATAAGGTGCTGTATAAAATTAAACCTGCAGCAACTATTAATAAAAGAATAGAGATAAACTTGAATTTTTTCATCTAAAATCGACCCCTATCATCGATTACCCTTTTTCTGCACCAGCAGTTAACCCTTCAACAATATAACGTTGAAAAACAAAGAATAACACCATAAGTGGTATGGAAATCAGAACAGCTCCGGCCGCGAATACAGTGAAATTATTATTCTCTTGTCCAGAAACTAAAGTAAATAAGCCTTGTGCAAGTGTCCAATTCTCACTAGAACGCAAAATAACTTCCGCCATAATAAAGTCCATACTTGCACCAATAAAACTATTAAAAGCGATAAACGCAATAATCGGTGTCGCTAAAGGAAGCATAATTTTAATAAGAATATCTGAATTAGAAGCTCCATCTATTCGGGCAGCTTCTTGTAAACTATTTGGTATCCCATCAAAGAACCCTTTGACAATCCACGTATTAAAAGCGACACTTCCAGCTGCTAATACTAAAATATAACCGAGATGTGTGTCTAAAAGCCCGAAAGCTCCTAATAACGTATAAATCGCAATCATCCCCATAATTGTTGGAAACATTTGTAAAATAATAATTGCCATTAACCCTTGCCTTTTCCCTTTAAACTTAAATTTTGAAAAAGCATAGCCTGATAACACACCGAATGCAGTTGAAATAACCATATTGGCTGTTGCGATAAACAAAGTGTTTTTATACCAATTTAGGTAATCATGTTCTATAAACAAAGACTTGTAATGGCCCCAATTCCAATCAGCAGGGTTTGGAAAGATTTTTGATGAATGTAAAGATTCACCAGGGTTTACTGATCCAATAAATACAAAATAAACAGGAAACAAACAAATGAGAACTAAAAGAACCAATATACTATATACAATAATCAAGTTAATTATTTTATTCACTTTTGGACTAAACATATGATCACACATCCCCTTTCAAGGCTTTGGTATTTCTTAAGTTGAAATACGCAAACCCAGCAATGATCAGGAAGACTACTAAAGCAACAGCTGATGATATAGCATACTGCCCACTATCTAACGTCATTTTAAAAATCCATGATAATAAAATATCTGTATGACCAGCGTAATTGTAATCTGCGTTTACAGGTCCACCTTCTGTCATCAAGTAAATAAATGTTAATTGGTTAAAGTTAAAGGCAAAGGTGAAAACCATCAACGGTATAGCAGCAACCATAACAATCGGGAAGGTAATTTTACGGAACTGTTGAACAACCGATGCTCCATCAACTTCTGCTGCTTCATACAATTCTTTACTTATGGTCGTTAATACAGCCGTAAACAACGCCATCCAAAAAGGAAAACCTAACCAAAGATTCGTTAGCAACACAGCGACTTTTGCCCACATTGGATCCGACAGCCAGCCAATCGCAGGTAAGCCTACCGATTCTAACATCTTATTAATAACTCCAAATTGACCGTTATACATATTTCTAAAGATCAAAATACTTACAAAACCCGGTACAGCCCAAGGTATAATATAAATATTTCTCCAAAACTTTCTATATTTCACTACTTTTTGTGATAATACTACCGCAACAAATAGACCCGCAAACACTACTAGCAAAGTAGATAATATAGCCCAAGCAATTGTCCAAGAGAATACACCAAGAAATGTACCTCTCCAAGATTCCATCGTAAATAAACGAGCAAACTGCTCAAACCCAACCCAATCAACTAATGCCCTTGGCGGTAAATAGTTCGGGGATGAATAATTTGTAAAAGCAATCAATGCAGTGTATAAAAGCGGAAAAACAGTCAAAAGAATCATACATACCGCAGTAGGGGTTATCAATATATATGGAAAACCATTATCCCATACATATCGCAAACTCTCTTTAAAGTTCATAACTTTCTGCCCTTGCTCACGCAACTTCCCTACCATATAGGCATCCTTTACACTTACATAATAGATAGCCAAGATAGCTATAAGCGCAAGAAGCACCAAAAGACCCTCTGCCATCAATAAGATAGAATGATCTCCAGGGTCAACTACTCTTCCTCTTTCTCTAACTTGCGGAGTTTCACCTAAGGTAAACAATCCCCATAAACCTCTAGCAATTGTATTAGTAAAAAAGATTAATACCAACAATTCAAACAACGCCCAAAGAGCACCTTTTATATATTGTTTATTATAAATTTGTCCAAGCCCCATAAAAAGAACAGATAACCAAGCCGCTATTTTTCTGTAGCTTTTCCCTTCGTGTGTCAGTTGAGACTCACTCTTTGTTGACATAAAGGATTCTCCCTTCAACTAGAATAACAATGATTTCATTACTTCATGCAAATTGGTCAGTAAGGTAGCTTTAGAAGTCTCACCCCACTGACCTATAAAATGATTATTTAAATTATTTAATTTTATATACTATTTTCATCTTAGTACTGAACAAAAAGCTTCTATTGTTGCTGTTCTTCAATAGCAGTTTCAATCGTATCTACTGCTTTATCTAATGATTCTTGTATATCAGCATCATTATTCCAAATTTCTGTAACTGCTGCATGGAACGGATCCCAAACAAGAGGCATTTCTGGAACATTTGGCATAGGAACTGCATTAGCAGCTTGCTCTAAGAATGCAACACTAAACGGATCTTCTTGTATCACTTCATTATCAATTAATGCTAGACGTGGTGGTAAAGCGCCAGTCATTTCATAGCTTTTCAGTAGGTTTTCTTCGTTTGAAATAAACTTCGCTAATAACGATGCCGCATCTGGATATTCCGTATATGCATTCACATAGAAAGCACGAGTACCCGAGAAGCTTGTTTGCTCTTCGCCGTTCTCAAGTTTTGGAAGTGGAGCAACCGCGAAGTTCACAGGCGCTTCTTCATACCCCGGTACGGCCCAAGGTCCATTAATATCGAATGCTAAATTACCTTCATTGAATAAGGCAGTACGAACATCATACGTAATATCTTCGGCTTTCATATCAGGAGTTACCTCATCACGAATGCGTAAAAATGTCTCCATAGCCTTTACAGTTCCATCATTATTTAAGCCAATATCACTTACATCAGTATTATTATCACCAAATACGTAACCGCCATTGGCACCAATTAAGCCATACTGGAAGTAAAGGTTAGCTGGTTCCATCATAAATCCATATGTGTCACCTTCTGTTAATCCTGCAGCAACTTCAAGTAACTCATCCATTGTTTCAGGAGCTTCTTCCACTAAATCGGTATTATAATATAATGCATAGGTCTCAATACCTGTTGGATATCCGTATAAAGTACCATCAAATGATGTAGCTTCGATTGCTCCATCCATAAATGCTTCTTTATATTCGTCTGGCCAGAAGTTTTCAATAACTAAACCGGAAGAAATCGCTCGACCAATACGATCGTGAGTAGAACCAAATACATCAGCAGCCAAACCAGCAGGACCATCAGTAGCCAAGCGGCCAGGAGCTTCTTCTTGGTTTACCTCTTCTACTTGTACTGGAACACCATACTCTTCTTCAAATTTTTCAGCAATATACTCAGAGAATTCAAGTTGTTCATCACCGTCACTCCATAGTAATAACTCCGCACCGTCTTCAGGTACTACTTCAAAGTCTTCAACTGCATCCTCACCCGCAGCACCTTCTCCTGCAGCGTTTTCATCTTCGTTGTTATCCTCTGCTTCTTCGCCACCACATGCAACTAGACCAAATATTAAAACACTAGTAATCAATAAGAAGAACAATAGTTTTTTCATTTAAGTAAACACCCCTTCATTTTTCAACAGGCTCTTCGCTTATACCTATCACGAAAGCTCTCGAATTTTCATTTGTAGTAAACAACCTTAGTAAAATCAAAAAATAGTGAAGAACAACAATAGCAATTATTACTTCTCCTAATCACCCCCTAACAGCAAACGATTGCACACACAAATAAATTTTTTAGTATCCGAAAGTGTTATTTACTATACAAGACATCCCAAAAATACAATCGTTTGCGCAACTTTTGTTTAAAAAATACGTTTTCTTCTCAAGAAAGAATTGAAAACGTTTACTTTGTTAGTAAAAAATTATACTATCATAGGCTGTTAATAGCAATTATTTTTTTAAAAATTGTTTTGCTAGCTAAACTTTTCCTAAGTAAGACGACTTTCACAACAATGGATACAGTAATTATACTATTTTATCTCCTATTTGTAAGAGACGATGAAATCGATACAATCCAAATGACAAGCGATTGCATTACGAATCACAAATTAAATACTACAATGTACTTTTTTTAACGTCAACAATTATTTTAATTTTTATATGAAACCGCTGTGAATATTTTTGTGCAACCGTTTCCCTCGAGAGGGAATTGTGATATACTATCTCACAATCATTTAACAATATTGGGAGGCTACTATGAAAAAACATATGTGTGCTATTTTATTATTAATCATTACTATCCTATCAGGTTGTAGTTCTATGTCCCCTTCTGAATCAACGAAGGAAAAAGAATTGTTAAGCTCCCCTCCTCACGGTGTTTACTATGAAATTTTTGTTCGTTCTTTTTATGACTCGGATGATGATGGTATAGGAGATCTAAATGGAGTAACGGAGAAACTTGATTATTTAAGTGATTTAGGAATTGAAGGAATTTGGCTAATGCCAATTAATAAATCCCCAAGTTACCACGGTTATGATGTAACAGACTATAAATCAATTGATCCAGATTACGGTTCTTCAGAAGACTTTAAAACATTAGTTGAAGAAGCGCACGAACGAGATATAAAAATTTTAATGGATCTGGTTGTCAATCATACGAGTAAAAGACACCCTTGGTTCGAAGATGCATCCTCATCTGAAGAAAGCCCATACCGCGATTGGTATATTTGGGCAAATGATGAGACAAATACAACAGAACGTGGTGAATGGAGTCAAACACTATGGCATGGGTCAAGCGGTAATAAGTATTACGGGGTCTTTTGGCAAGGTATGCCTGATTTAAATTTTGATAACCCTGAAGTTAGAGAAGAAATGATAGACATTGGTGAGTATTGGCTAGAGGAATATAACATTGACGGATATCGTCTAGATGCAGCAAAGCATATCTTTGATTCTGAAGAAAAAAATCATGAATGGTGGAGAGAATTTAACAGTGCTATGAAGGACATTAATGAAAACGCTCTATTAGTTGGAGAAGTTTGGGATTCAGCAACCATCGTTGGACCTTATTTGGATGGAGGACTTGATTCAACATTCAACTTCGATCTTTCTGCAAACATTTTAAATTCTGTTAAAAACGAATCTGATGGCATTGTGAGCAGCTTAACACGAACTAGATCGTATTTTAATGATGTATCAGATGAGTACATTGACTCTACTTTTATTACAAATCACGATATGAATCGAGTAATGTCCGAGCTTAACGGGGATGTTGAACAAGCAAAAATGGCAGCCTCCATTTTATTAACACTCCCAGGAAATCCATTTATCTATTATGGCGAAGAGATTGGAATGGAAGGACAAAAGCCAGATGAAAATATTCGTGAACCGATGATTTGGTCAGTTGACAAGGAGAAAGAAGGACAAGCTTCCTGGATGATAGCAAAGCATAACAAGGACAGAGAAGCAATTTCCGTTGAGGCGCAAATGGAAGATGATAACTCTTTATTAAACCATTATAAAAAATTAATTCATACACGCCGTTCCACTGAGATTCTCATTGAAGGAGAAATAGAAAAATCAGACTTTAGAGAGGATGGAATTCTTACTTTCAAACGCACACTTGATGATCAATCACTACTTGTCATTCACAATTTAAGTGATGAAGAAAAACAGATAAGCTTGGGTCAAGAGTATGAACAATTTTTCTCAACAAATGATGAAGTATCGCTAGAATCAAGCGATATTATCATTCCTGGAAAAACTACTACTATTCTTGAATAATCCAAATTAAATAAACATCCCTCACCATATTGGTTGAGGGATGTTTATGATATATTGATGGTCTTTTTTCTTTAAGATCGTACTTTATCTTTTTTCATTTGCTTACTTCTTAGCTGTCCACAGGCTGCATCGATATCTGTACCATGCTCAACACGAACCCCACAGTTAATTCCATTTTCCAATAAGATTTCATAAAATTTTAAAATGGATTCTTTTGTGCTACGCTCATATTGATTATGCTCACTAACCGGATTATATGGAATCAGGTTAACGTAGGATAAGTGTCTTTTATTTCTTAACAGCTTCACAAGCTGTAATGCCTCTTTCTCATGGTCATTGACATCTCGAAGCAAAATATATTCAAACGTAATTCTCCGATTTGTTTTCTCCAAATAATAATCGATTGCCTTCATCAGCTTTTCGATTGGGAATGCCTTGTTAATCTTCATAATCTTTGTTCGCAGTTCATCGTTTGGTGCATGAAGTGATACTGCTAAATTTATCTGGATGTTTTCATCGGCAAATTCATATATTTTATGCGCAAGTCCACTTGTTGAAACGGTAATGTGTCTAGCCCCAATAGATAATCCTTTTTGATCATTTACAACACGTAAAAAGTCCATCATGTTGTCATAATTATCAAAAGGTTCACCTATTCCCATTACGACAATATGACTTACTCTTTCGTCTTTACCGACCTGATCTAAATGGTGTTGAACATTCATAATTTGCTCCACAATTTCCCCACCAGATAAATCACGGTTTTTCTTTAAAATGCCGCTTGCACAGAACGTACAACCGATATTACAGCCAACTTGTGTTGTTACGCAAACGGAAAGTCCATAGTTAAACCGCATTAGAACAGTCTCAATCAGATTCCCGTCACTAAGCTTAAATAAAAACTTAATCGTACCGTCTTTAGACTCCTGTTTAATTTCTTCGGTTAACGTTTGAATGTCAAAATGCTCTTCTAACAGATCAGTACATTCTTTATTCAGATTCTTCATATCCTTGAAAGATGTTACTCGTTTTTTATACAACCAATCCCATACCTGAGACGCACGGAATTTTTTTTGTCCATGTTCGACAAGCCAAGTCGTTAACTGGTCAAAGGTCATACCATATATTGATACTTTACTCATGTTAAAAACCTCTTTTCACTTCCATATACTTAAGGTCTCCAAAAATACAGACCTTTATTATAATCAACTGACTAACCCGAAGGCTTTCATAATGCTGGCAATTTGCCTTACCTCGCTTATTAAACGAAAAAACAAGCCAACAAATCGTGGCTTTTGACAGACAACTTATCATTTTAAGCATTCTATTTTCTATACTACTTAAAGTATTTCAAGCTAGCAACCAAAATATAATGAAAAACCCTAGAAATGTGTTAATGAAATGGTATTTTTAACCAAAGGTGTGCAATTTTTTTATTTTTTGGGCTATGTTAAAGGATAGTGTTGATTTTTAAAATGAACATTTACATAATGATTCAATAATCAACATCGAACTTTTATACAGACATTTTTCATGAAGGTCGTGAGCGTATAATTAGACCAAAGTTAGGAAGAGGCGTATATTTCTTATCTAGAAAGTTTAAAAAGGAGTGAACCAATTGACTTCATCATATAAACAGTTTCAACAGGTTCCGTTGTCAGTTCTAGACCTTGCTCCAGTTATTGAAGGTGGAACAGCGGAAGAGGCGTATAAAAATAGTTTAGACTTAGCGCAGCATGTAGAAAAGTTAGGGTTTCACCGATATTGGCTAGCAGAGCACCATAATATGCCTGGGATTGCTAGCTCGGCTACATCTGTCTTAATTGGACATATAGCAGGTGCCACCAAGTGTATTCGAGTTGGCTCAGGCGGAATCATGCTTCCAAACCACGCCCCATTAGTTATAGCGGAACAATTTGGAACACTTGAGTCGATCTATCCAGGAAGAATTGATCTTGGTCTAGGGCGTGCACCTGGTAGTGATCAAGCAACGGCACGGGCTTTAAGACGAACGTTAAACAGTGGAGCAGATGATTTTCCGGAACAGCTGGAGGAACTTGAGAACTATTTTAGCAGAGATTCCTTTCAGCCTGTTAAAGCATATCCAGGTACAGGACTAAATATCCCTATTTGGTTACTCGGCTCCAGTGGATTTAGTGCACGTCTTGCAGCACAAAAAGGATTACCGTTTGGATTTGCTAGTCACTTTTCACCGGATTATACATTGCCTGCTCTAAGGATTTACCGTGAAAACTTTGAACCTTCAGATGAATTGCAAGAACCGTATGCGATGGTTGGTGTAAATATTGTTGCGGCAGATACACAGGAAAAAGCAGAATGGTTAGCAACTTCTCAACAGCAGCAATTTTTAAGCTTAACTAGAGGAAAACCAACGAAGTTAAAGCCGCCGTTAGATAATCTCGATCAAATATGGACACCTTATGAAAAAGCTGCAGTTGAAAGAACATTAAATTCAAGCTCTACGATTGTCGGTGATCCAGAAACAGTTAAACAAAAACTGAAAAAATTCTTGAAGGAAACCGAAGCAGATGAGGTAATTATTCATTCGCAAATCTTTTACCATGAAGATCGCCTGCGATCTTATGAAATTATTGCTGAAATGATGGATTAGAAATTAATTTTTATAGAAGATGTTTACAAAAAGTGCAAAAAAGTTGTCGTACCAAGGGTAGTACGACAACTTTTTTAATCTTTGCATTTAAACTGTCAACCACACTAATAGCTAAACTTTTTCATCGATTAATTATTCAACATCAGAAATACGATTAATTGTATGCTCAGAGCATTCTGGGCAAACATCAAGTATATCGTATGGCCGCCCTTCTTTTTCCACTTCTTCTATTCGTCCACATACTTCACAGATCCTTCGCATAACGTATCCCTCCTATTTCTAAAAGTTGCCTTCTAATTTATTTGCTTCATACCCCAAGTCAATAATAGCCTGCTGAAAATCCATTAATGATCCAGCTTCTTCGTGATAGGAGATGATTGCTTCTTCTGTTTGAACATTGATTTTAACGTTTCGCACTCCCCAAACATCGTGCAATGCTTTGCTGATTTTTTGCTCATCCTCTTTTTTAAGGTTAGGAATAGAAAGCTTGTGTGTAATCATATTATCACCGTCCTCAGTAAACTTCCGATTTTTATTTCTTAATGTACTTTATCATTTTTTAACCCTTCTCCCATTCCTTCCAGAAAATGAACCATCGTGCTAAGAGAGGTTTTTACATTAGGATCACGCATTGCTTTTAACATGCCAAAAGCACCAATTTGATTATTTTCCTCAGTACCTTCAGACGCTTTTTCTAACCCTTTGTTTAATCCTCCAAAAATTGCGTTTAATCGATCGGGATCCATCGAAGACAATAACTCAATACTGTTAAACATATTCCTTATTAGTTGATGCATGGAAGGTTGATTAAGCTGTTCCACTGCGATAACACCAACTTTTTCTTTCGTCCTTAAGAACCCTTTCACCATATCGAGCACACCGCTTTTATGAAGCTCTTCGAGGATAGTTAAACTATCCTCAATCGCTTCTCGATTATCTGCAATCTGTTTTAGAATTGCTCCTAAATCTTCTGATCTCTCTTCTTCTACACTACTCTGTTTTCTTTCAATTTGCGTGATTGCTCTCGCCATCAATGTATCCCTCACTTCTTAAGGTTTCTGGAATAGGTGTAAAATCTGCTCGTTTCCATTTCTTCTCTATCTCAACACCAATATGCGGCTGTGGATTCCCAAAGCGATAGTTATGCAATGGTAATGGAGATTCACCGGCATGTTCCAATAGCTCCATTTTCACGGATGCCTCTTTATAATTTGGTGTATGGGTATCTTTATCGTGATAACTACTTGTTAGCTTGTTAACAGCTTTTTCATTATCCGTTGTATTCATTGGTAAATATAATTCTTTACCTTTTACCGCATCTGTCACTAGTACTCGTACCTTCACCTTCCCATATGGTGAGGTTAATCGCACGAGTGCACCTGTTTCTATGTTTCGTTCTTTAGCGAGCTCTTCAGAAACTTCTAGCCAAGGTCCCGGAACAAGATGATTAATTCCTTCTGATTTTGCTGTCATGTTTCCTTCATGGAACTGCTCGAGTAATCGACCGTTATTTAAATGTAAATCAAATTCGTCACCGTACTCTTTAGGAGGTGTCCAGTCAACCTTGAACAGTCGAGCCTTGCCATCAACGAATTTAAACTTATCTTTATAAAGTAACGGTGTACTTTCTCCATTTGGCTGGACTGGCCAAATTTGACTGTCCCATCCTTCCATACGTTCATAGCTTACTCCTGCAAAGATTGGAGCTAGCTGAGCTGCTTCATCCATAATTTCCGATGGGTGTGTATAATCCCAGTTTGCACCTAGCTTATTAGCGAAGTCACGGAATATCTCCCAATCTGGCTTACAATCTCCGAGTGGGTCAAGTACCTGGTAAAAGCGTTGAATTCTTCTTTCCGTATTCGTAAAGGTTCCTTCTTTTTCTAAACTAGGCGCTGCAGGTAATACAACATCTGCAAACTGTGCTGTCTTTGAAAAGAAAATGTCTTGAACTACAAAAAAGTCTAATTTTTCAAATGCTTCATGAACGTAGTTGATATTAGAGTCAACTAAGCCCATTTCTTCTCCAAACAAGTACATTCCCTTCACTTGACCATCTGTAATTGCTTCCACAATCTGGTGGTTATTTAAGCCTGGTTCTTTCGGAATTTTTGTACCCCACGCTTGTTCAAATCGTCCTCTAACCTCGTCATTTTCTACCGGCTCATAACCCGGAAGCCAATTCGGCATCGTGCCAAAGTCACTAGCACCTTGTACATTGTTATGCCCACGTAATGGGAAAGCCCCTGCACCTGGTCTTCCAAAATTTCCTGTCACTAACAGTAAATTAGCGATAGAAGTACTCGTATCCGTTCCTCCAACATGCTGAGTAACACCCATTGCCCATAAAACACAAGTACCATCTGATTCATGAATCATCTCTGCAACTTGAATCATCGTTTCTTTAGATAGGCCTGTCACTTCTTCTGCATATTCAAGCGAGAACTTTTCCAGAGAAGACGTAAATTCTTCTACATTATTAACACGTTCATTTAAAAATTCTTTGTCTTCCCAGCCTTGGTCCAAAATATATTTTGTAACTGCAGAAATCCATACTAAATCTGTTCCCGGCTTTGGGTGAATATGGAGATCTGCTCTATCTGCTAATTCATGTTTTCTTAAATCAGCAACCAATAGCTTTTGATCGTTAAGCTTATGTGCACGCTTCACTCTCGTTGCCAAAACTGGATGAGACTCAGCAGGATTTGCCCCTACAACAATAATTAAACCTGCTTTTTTTATGTCTTCAATCGTTCCAGAATCACCACCGATTCCAACGGTACGCATTAACCCAGCTGATGCAGGTGTTTGGCAATATCTTGAACAGTTGTCGACATTATTTGATTGAAAAATAGAGCGAGCTAGCTTTTGGAACAGGTAGTTTTCTTCATTCGTACATTTAGACGATGCAACGAAACCTAAGGCTTCAGGACCTTGTTTTTCTTTAATTTCGGTAAATTTTTCCGCCATAAGAGTGAGCGCTTCTTCCCATGTTGCTTCATAAAATTTGTCACCTTTACGAATTAGAGGCTTCGTTAACCGCTCTTCACTATTAATAAAATCCCAACCAAATTTTCCTTTTACACACGTGGAAATACCATTAACAGGTGCATCCTCTGTCGGTTGAACCTTTAGAATATCTCGCCCTTTTGTCCAAACTTCAAAACTACAACCAACCCCACAGTATGTACACACCGTTTTTGTCTTTTTAATTCGATCTTCACGCATCGTTGCTTCCACATTCGATATCGCAAAAATTCCTTTATAACTTGGTTCGACTTCTTTGGTCAAATCGATCATTGGCTCAAGGACATTTTTTGACATTCCGGTCATATATCCCGCTTCCCCAAGCATGGACTTTTCCATTAAGGCATTACATGGACAAACTGTCACACAGTGTCCACACGATACACAAGATGATTCATCAATCGGAACATCATCATCCCAAATCACTCTCGGTTGTTCTCTATCCCAATCAATACTTAATACTTCACTTACTTGAACATCTTGACATGCTTCTACACAAAGTCCACACAAAATGCATTGATCTGGTTCATAGCGATAAAATGGGTGCGTTGTATCTGGTGGATATGGTTTTGGTGTAAATTCATACTTTTGATGTTCAAGCTCTAAATATTCTGCAGTGTTATGAACGACACAGTTACCATTGTTGTTGTCACACACCGTACAATAAAGTTCATGATTTTTTAATATTCGTGACATACCTTCTAACTGAGCTTCTTTGGCAACATCTGAAACAGAGTTCACCTCCATATCAGGCTCTGCTTCCGTTGCACATGCTCGTTTCAACTCCCCATTTACTTGAACATAGCAAGTATCACATGTTTGAATGACACCAATTCCCAAGTCTGGTTGTGAGGAACAAATACCTGGAATGTACACGTTATTTTCTAATGCAGCCTCTAGAATGGATTGACCTTTTTTGGCTTTAATCTCATTGTCATTCACTTGGAAAGTAAAACTTTTTTCTTCCATATTGACAAACATCTCCTCAAAGCATAATTATTTACAGTATTTACTATAAAAAGAATAATTATTACAAATGATTTTTAATCATTCATGTATAAAAAATTTTGTTAAAGGCCTTTAGGAGAGGGACTTTTAGTTGAGTTATACTTAATAACAAAAAAAAAGGACCAACTAATGATCCTTTTTGTTCGTTATTGTATCAAGAGGATTGTTGAGCTCGTTGTTTTTTAATGCTTCCTTTCATAAATAGAGATACAACCAGTGCTGTTGCGAGTAAAAATGCAAAGACATAAAAAGTAAAGTTATAGCTTTCCGTTGTCTCACGAATATAGGCAACAGCCATAGGTCCGAGAATACCTGCTGTAGACCATGCTGTTAATAAGTACCCGTGAATCGCTCCTAATTGCTTTGTTCCAAACAAATCCCCTATAAAGGCGGGCAAAGATGCAAATCCCCCACCATAAATTGTTAAAATGATAAAAATAATAATTTGAAATAATAGGGCATTTGTTGTATAGGGAAGAATTAAAAAGAAAATAAGCTGAACAACAAAAAATATAATATACACATTTGCTCGTCCAATATAATCCGAAATGGCTGCCCAGCCTACTCTTCCTCCACCGTTAAAGAGCCCCATTATACCAACCATCGTTGCAGCTGCAATCGCAGTCATACCAACCTTTTCTTGGGCCATAGGTGAAGCAACAGATATTAACATAATACCAGCAGAAATGTTAATAAGCATCATCCACCACAACATCCAAAATCTTCCTGTTTTTATTGCTTCATTGGCAGTCATTTGCGAAAGATCCTGTTTAACTCTCGTTTCGCCTTCCTCTGTTTTCTCCTTCATTGATGCTGGTTTCCAATCTTCAGGAGGCTTTACAATATAACTTGCACCAAGAGCCATTAATATAAAGTAACCAATTCCTAAAGAGTAGAAGGTAAATGGTATTCCAACTGTACTCATTAACCATTCAGCTAAAGGACCTGCGATTAAGGCACCAGCACCAAAACCAAATACAGCCATACCAGTCGCTAGCCCACGCCGATCTGGAAACCATTTAACGAGAGTAGATACCGGTGAAATATAGCCAATACCAAGCCCAATTCCACCTATTGCTCCATATGTGAAATAAAAACCATATAATGACTCAATACTTAAAAAGAATCCCGCTCCAATCATTCCCCCACTAAATAAAACGGCCGCAACAAATGCAGAGATACGCGGTCCGTATTTTTCAACAAACCTTCCAAAAATGGCTGTTGAAAGTCCTAGAAAGAAAATGGCAATCGTAAAAGAAAATGAAACACCTGTTGCGTCCCATCCATATGCATCTGATAAAGGCTCTTTAAATACACTATAAGCATAAATTGAACCAATTGATAAATGAATCGCAATCGCACTCAGTGCAATAAGCCAACGATTTTTCTTCACAACAATTCACGCCTTTCTTTTTCGTTTCTGTTATTTTTCCTTAAGTGGATAGTTTTATACAGCAGAGCAGGAGGTGAAAACAATGCACAGTGGTTACCAATAGTTAGAAAAAATTAACATTCGTCTCGTCACGTATTTTTTAATCGCAAAAAAATCCCCCTGACGTCCACTTTTGACACTAGGGAGAAGTTTTGGTGTTATATCTTAACTACTAGCTACTGATTTTTTCTTACTTTTATCTTTATTTCTTTTTCTTTGTAAAATAATAGAAACGGTTATTAACCCTGCACACTCTCCAAGTGAAACTGCTATTGCTCCATTAACACCATTAAGAGAAGGGAAGTATTTGGTTAAGAAAAACAGACTAATGAACACAATTAAAAAGTTGTTTGCCTGTGATATGACCATTTTCTTCGTCTCTCTAGCAAGCATTAAGAAGCCATTTAAAAAGTCAACCCAAGGGAAAAGCATTGTTCGCAAAATAAAATATGCTAAAACAGTTAGCGTTGCCTGCGCCAATTCATCATCAGCACCCATTACTACTTCCATAAACCAATTTCCTAACGGGGAAAAACATAGCACGGTTAGCATCAAAGTTGGAATTAAACTTAATAAAATCATAAAACGAACCAACTTTTGTCGGTGATCTTTATAAAACTGTACAACGAGTTGGTGTGTATACATAAAAAAGCTCTGCAATAGGTTAGCGACACTTAACGCTAATGCAAAGGAGGCAATACTCATCTCCACTTCCTCTGTTTTAGCGATAAAGGCATAAACAACTGGAATCATAATCGTCTGAAAAACAAAGTAAAACACGAGCGGTATGTAGAAATGCAAAATTGTTTTATTAGATAGATACGGCTGCTTTTTTCCTTTGCTCTCTTTAAGTAATTGATGTCCCTTCCAAACACTAATCACACACTCTATAAACATACCAATTAAAAATATTGCTGCTCCTGCCATGCTTGTTACTACATCAAAAAATACAAACAAATAGCTAACAAGGAACATAAATGACAGCCGAACGATAACACCAATTGTAAGCCATTTTGTCTCCAATCGGCTAATAATGACTCCTTGATATATCCCTCGAATTCCAGAAAAAATAAACACAAACATAATAACATTAAAGGAATAAGAAATCGTTTTCACCATTGCTTCATTAGCATTAAAAAACCGGATAAATAGCCAGTCACCAATCGGAGTATAACCGATGACGATACTAATCAGTAAAATAATTGAGATTACGTAAACAAAAATCCTGCTTACAGCTTTAAAGGTTCGGAGGTCTTTTACCAATACCGAACTCGTTTGCCTAAATACAATAATTGGCCTTTCTAAAATCCCAAACAAGGCAAAAGCAACGGCATAACATGCAATGATGAAGGCTGCATTGTCTCCACGACTTAGTGTACTATTAATAATCACATGGGTAATCGACGTTAAACTCGCTGATACACCCAGTGGGATAAAGAAGGCAAATAACTGTTTATAGGACATATCACCATCTGAACTTTGCAACGAAAAACTCCCTTTCTATTACTCTTGATGACCTATACCTTGCAACCCCTTTCATTCTATCACAATGACTAAAGAGAGTGTTGATTTGTACCTTTCATCGATGGGTGGGTATTTTGAAGAAATCGGAAAAACAATAAAGTCAATGCAAGCATTACTAAGTAATAGCAGAAAGAATACGGCAATGCCCATCCTTTATAATCAAAGACATGATAATGAACTGCGAGAAATTCGATGCATGATGAAACAACTGTTCCACCAATGACATATAATTGGATCATCATTCCTTTCAACTTCCACTTATCATAAAAATAAGCAAGGAAGTAACCAAAAGGACCATATAAGATATATACGAATACATCAAAAAGCTCGTACTTTCCAGAGTCCATTACATTATAAAAATTAATATCTGATGTAGATAGTAAATGATCGCTAATTCTTGCAATCGTCAACGTAAACAGCATAACCAGAATGGAAATACTCAAAGGAAATCGCTTAGGTAAAACGAAAACTGCTGTATAGAAAATTACTAATCCTATGAGAACAAACCACTCATTTTTATCGAACTGGACAGGTAATATCAAGAATGAACGACTCCTTCTTTTTTCATTATCGACCGAAAACAAAGTCGTAACACAAAGACTAATCCTAGCAATATTGCTTGTCCTAGTATAGACATCCAATAGTTCCAATCTTTATAAATGATGACATCCCATTCAACCAATAAATATTCCGTACTAAGAAAAGCTAAAATCGCAATTAGTGTTAAAAGTAGCTTTTTTAGCCTAGTCGTCATGAGTGAATAAAAATGAAAATAATAAAGATAGAGTAATGGCAAAATAATTACTTTATAAAGATGAAAAAAAATAAACAAGTTCTTTTTCTGTTCAACCGACCATACTTCATAGTTAATTGTTAAAAATGCAAAATAACTGGTAGACAAAAATTCTAACAGTAAAAACAAGAAGATAATTTCCAGCGTGTGAAGACTTTTCTTTAGTAACAAAAATGTTGTAATAAGTAGGATGGCAAGAATGACGATTAATGTAAACTTCATATGCGTTCAACTCACATCCTTCGTTTTTTTATGTTCGCCTTTTAGTATGGATAATTTTCACGTTTATATAAGTAATGTTAAATAAGGTAAGACGGTCAGATACTACATGCATATAACCAAAACAATGAACAAAGCCAACTACTTTAGTGCTTAATATCAAAAAATTCAGGCAATTTATGATAAAATAAAGTAAAACAATCGGTGTGTTAGCTTACAGTATCTGACAGACATTGCACCGAATAGGACAAAGGAGCGGATGTATATGGGAAAAAGAAAAATGGTTGTTGCAAAAAACCTTCAGCAGGAGCTTGCTAGAAAGCTGCAATCTTCTTTATCGGATTGGGAAATTATTATTGGAAAGGATAAAGATATTTGGCAAGACCATGTACAACAGGCAGAAGTGATTGCCGGGTGGAACAATGAAGTAGAACGATTGTGTTTAGAACACGATTCAAAACTTCGTTGGGTTCAAAGCTGGAGTGCTGGTGTCGACAGTTATCCGTTAGATAAACTTGCTAAAAAAAACATTCATTTAACTAGTGCTAATGGTGTTCATGGCTATCCAATATCGGAAACAATTTTTGCACTAATGCTCAGTTTAACACGTAACATCCATTCCTATGTTCGGAATCAGGTCGAAAAAAAGTGGCATCATGCTAACTTACGTTTGGAAGTACATAAAAAAACAATTGGTATTATTGGAATTGGTGCAATAGGAAAAGAAACAGCGAAAATTGCCAAGGCTTTTGATATGGATGTGATTGGTGTTAGAAATACACAAAAAGATGAAGCTTATGTAGATAAAATGGTAACGACTGATCGATTGGATGAAATACTTCCAAGCTGTGACTATGTTGTCTTGACTGTCCCATTGACTAAAAATACGTATCATCTATTTGGCGAGAAGCAGTTTAATCTGATGAAATCTTCCAGCTTCTTTATTAATATCGGACGTGGGGAAGTAGTAGACGAAGCTGCAATGATTCAAGCATTACAGGAGGAAAAAATTGCTGGAGCCGGATTAGATGTTTTTGAAACAGAACCACTGGAGAAAGAAAGCCCGCTATGGGACATGGAAAATGTGATTATCACTCCGCATACCGCAGGAGCTACGGAAGAATATGACCAGCGTGTAGTTGAAGATATTCTGATACCTAATTTACGTAATTATATCAATGAACAAATACCCTCTATTAATCTTGTAGACTATACAAAAGGATATTAATTTATTCAATTTTTACTACGTCGATTAACTTCAGCGCTATAATTTTATACTTTCCAACGTAAAATAAATAGCTTCTACTTATTTTTTTGAAATAAGTAGAAGCCTTGCATTGTTGATTGTGTATCATAATTGCAGTAGACCAAAATCATTTTTTATTTTGCCTTCAACCATGAAACGAAGCCAATTTTCCCTTTTCCATCACAGTCTCTACATCCAAGTAAACCTTCTCCATTGCAAGTTTTACATTGGTGTATACCGAAATCAATCCCTTCTCCCGAACATTTTCGACACTTGATTAATCCATCGCCATCACAACTCTTACACTTCATAACAGTACCTCCCATTTTCTTTTAGGAGCCAAAAGTGTAGTTGAATGTCTGAATAAGGAATTTATTTTTTTAAAATCTTGTAGCTCCTTTTCACTATATATATTAACAGATTATGCACGAATATGTGTAAGAATATATTACAAATAAATTAAATATTTATTTCAAGTTTTTAACTACCGGTGGGGGGGGGGTGTTCCAGAACTTAATTGTTTCTATACCAGGTTACATTTTCATTCATATGTACAAACGGTAAGTCGGTATCTACCTGCCCATTTATGTTTGTTATCTCTACCTGTTTCCCTTTCAACCATTGTCCAAAGTCAAAAACAGTTGGTTGTTGATTACCACCTAACGTAATCCAGACATTCATATCATTGGGAAAATAGGCTGTTGTATGGATGGTACCTGCCCAACTTTTGTATTGCGTGGAAAAAACGCCTTTATCCATATCATTAAGCAACTGATAGGTAGCATAGGCATCTGATTTGTTTGCATACTGATCGATTATTTCCTTTCGGCGATAAGAGTCCACCAAATAGTTTCGGTTTTCCTGCTTCATTATATCAAAATGGTTCGTACAAGCATTAGATTGTCGTACTTCAATCCCCCTTGGACTAGCTTCTACAATAAACGTTTCTCCACTACCGTCATAAACGATATAGCTAAACGAGTGACGATGAGGAATATCATTTAACATTTTTACCGCTTCCTTTACATTTGCACAACCTTCTAAAACTAATCTTGCTATCATTGCACAAATAAAACCATCACCTGGCTTTTTCCGATGCATAAAATTATATCCGACAACTAAACCATGTTCATTGATTCCATCCGTTCTCCCGACTACTCGTTGACTCGGACCAACAAATGCATATCCGCCATCTGTCGGTTGAAAAAATACGAAACGACCTTCATAAGTTTTCGGATGATAATCGTAATTCCGAATAAAGAAATCATCGCCCGTTACAATCGAGCAACCTGAACGCACATAATCCAAGCGATACCCGCCAAATTCCTTGAGAACACGCTCCATCGACCATTCCAGTGCATCTCCTAATCCTATCAACTCCTCCCAAATTGCCGGTGAGAACCTTGTGATAGCATCCTTTGCCTCTTTTTCATCAATGATAAAACGAGGCTTTCTTACCCTCCACTGCTTTTCCCGATTTTTTATCAAATAGGAATTCTTTAGGTTTTTCCCTTGCATCAAACCAAAATCGTAATGTGTTCCACGGAATTGAATAATATTACTATATATCTGCTTCATCATATACACTCCTGTCATAAAAAATACGCCGCCTCGACCTTCTCATCAACTTTTTGAACACGCACTTAAAAGGGTACATTAATTTTAAGAAAAAAGAAAAGAATGATTTAAAAGCATTACACTTACCTTGTTATCTCCCATCTTTTTAAAAACGCTTTCATTATTTTTTGTTTTAAGGTTGACAATTAAAATTCTTTTGTTATAATAAGAATTAGCTATTTTGTTCGTGCAAACCTTCAAGTAATACGTAACGTAAAGTTTTCGTTTTTGAGGCAAGAGCAAGAATAGTAATACATTTGTGTGGAAGATCCACACTAGGAGGAAAAAGTTACATGGTACAAGGTACAGTAAAATGGTTTAACGCAGACAAAGGTTTTGGATTTATTGAAGTAGAAGGACAAGACGATGTATTCGTTCATTTCTCTGCTATCCAAGGCGAAGGCTTTAAAACACTTGAAGAAGGTCAAAGCGTTTCTTTCGATATCGAAGAAGGCAACCGTGGACCACAAGCTGCTAACGTAGTAAAAGGCTAATTTAGCTAGCAATAAAAAAGGCAAACCCAATATTGGGGTTTGCCTTTTTTTATTTTTTGATTATGTTAAAGTTTAGTTAGACCCCTATCAAAAAACAAACGCTCGAATCTGAGCGTTTGTTCAACAATTATTCTTTAATGATTTCTTCTAGCAAAATCGACAAAACGGAATCGATCGGGTCTATGCCTCGATTCTGTATATTGAAAAAGGCTAGCATCATCTAAATATACATAATTTTTAATTACTACAACATTATGGAATCCTTCCAAATCCAACAATTCTTGGTCTTCATCTGTTGGTTCCACTACAATAATCTCTTTCTTCGCAAAGCTTATTGTTAAATTGAGTTCATTTTCCAAATAACTATAAATGGAATCGGCACATATGTCTTCTGTTAGTAAAGGAACATATTTTTTTACAAGAAAATCTTTATCAAGAATGATTTTCTGACCCGCTATTTCTCTTGTTCGAATCACTTGCCAAATCGATTCATTGCTTGTCACACTCAGTTGTTGTTGCAGATATTGACTAGGCTTGATTAATGTTAGGTCATTAACCAACGTTCTTGGTGGAGGGTCCATTTTTTGTGCAAGCTCTTTAAAGCTCACTAAGCCAGAAACAGGAAAATCAAACTTATTAAAATCGATAACAACAGAGCCTTTTCCCCTTACTTTTTGAATAAAACCATTTTGAGAAAGTAAATTTAATGCTTTACGAATCGTTTCTCTAGATGTTTCGTACATTTCTGCTAACTCATTTTCTGATGGCAGAAGAGATTCTGGTGCAAGTTCACCTGTCTTTATTTTTTCTTCAATTTTTTTGTAAATCGATAAATACTTATTTTCCATCGTAATACCCCAATTATTTTTTAAAATGATAAACAATTGACTCATAAGGACGTAAAGTTAATCCGTCCAGATTCGTTGATGAACCAGGATAATTGGATAACAATAAATCCTGTGAATAGCCCTCTAAATGAACAGAATTAGGTAGATAAAATGTTGTTCCGGTGCCATAAAAATTGTTAACAACGAGGATTTTTTCATCTTTCGTATTACGCATGTAGGCAAAAATTTGATCGTGATCAGGCATTAGCAATTGATAATCCCCGTCTGTAATAATATCATACTTTTTCCTTATCCAGATAAGCTTTTTGTAATAATGGAAAATAGAATCTTCTTTCGACACAGCACTTTCAGCGTTAATCTTTTTATAATTTTTGGCAACTTTAATCCAAGGCTCTCCTGTTGTAAATCCAGCGTTCTCCTCTGCATTCCATTGGACTGGAGTTCTAGAATTGTCTCTAGATTTTTCTTTTAAAATAGTCAAAATCCCTTCCACAGACATGCCCTTTTCTTTCATGATTCGATACATATTTAATGACTCAACATCTCTATATTCATCGATGGAATCAAATTTAGGATTCGTCATCCCAAACTCTTCACCTTGATAAATGTAAGGTGTGCCTTGCATGAGGTGAATCGTAGTTGCCAGCATTTTGGCAGATTCTTTATGGTATTCTTGGTCATCACCAAAACGTGAAACAACCCTTGGCTGATCATGGTTGCACCAAAACAAGGCATTCCATCCTCCACCTTCATGCATTTTTGATTGCCATGTTGATAGAATATCTTTTAATGCTAAAAAATCAAAATCAGCAGCTGTCCACTTCTCACCATTCGGATAATCTACTTTTAAATGATGAAAATTGAATGTCATGTTTAACTCATTTCGATTAGGATTTGTATATTTAATACAGTTTTCAATCGTAGTCGAGGACATTTCTCCAACCGTCATCATGTCATACTTAGAGAATACTTCTTGGTTCATTTCTTGAAAATATTCGTGAACCCGTGGACCATCTGTATAGAATTTTCGACCGTCACCAGGAGGGACAGAACCATCGTCATTCGGAAAGTGTTGATCCTTTGAAATTAAATTAATCACATCCAGCCGGAAACCATCCACACCTTTTTTAAGCCAATAATCCATCATCTCATAAATTGCTTTTCGCACTTCTTCATTTTCCCAGTTTAGATCTGCTTGGGTAACATCAAACAAATGCAAATAATATTGTCCTGTTGTTTCATCATATTTCCACGCTGATCCACCAAATTTTGATTGCCAATTTGTCGGCGGATTACTATCCTCTGCATCTTTCCAAATATAAAAATCACGATAAGGATTTTCTTTCGAGGCTTTTGACTTTTGAAACCACTCATGTTCTGTAGATGTATGGTTAACAACGATATCCATAATAATTTTTAAACCACGACTGTGTGATTCTTCTAAGAGTTGTTCAAAATCTTCCATCGATCCGTATTGCTCATATATATTATAATAATCACTGATGTCATAGCCGTTATCCTTTTGTGGTGAATCATAAATCGGTGTAAGCCACAGCACATCAACACCTAGTTCCTTTAAATAATCTAGCTTCTCAATAATGCCTTGTAAATCGCCAACCCCATTACCTGTCGTATCGTTAAAGCTTTTCGGATAAATCTGGTAGACAACAGCTTTTTTCCACCATGGTTGTGTCATTTTTACGCACCTTCCTGTAAATAATTGTTAAAAATGGAATAGGATGTTTCGGAAAAGAGAAGACACTCCTTCTATCGAAACACCCCCTTCCAATAGTCATTCAGTTTATTTCCCTAACCGCTTGTAGGCGTTAACACCCATCTTCGTCTTGGAAAGGATTACTGTTAAGATGAATGGTACGACGATTGCAACTACCATCGCTACAGCGAAAATAATCATAAACTGTACTTGAATCGAAAGTATTCCTGGAATACCACCAACACCTATAGAGTTAGCCATTACGCCGCTTCCAACTGAAATTACTGCTGCAACTGCTGACCCAGCCATTCCAGCAAAAAATGGAAATACGTATTTCAAGTTAATACCAAACAATGCTGGTTCAGTAACCCCTAGATAACATGAGATTGCTGCTGGTACTGATACCTGTTGCTCTTTTTCATCTTTTCGATTCAAATAAATCATTGCAACTACGGCAGAACCTTGAGCAATATTTGACAAAGCAATCATTGGCCAAAGATTTGTTCCGCCAAATTCACTCATTAGCTGCAAATCAATCGCATTCGTCATGTGGTGTAAACCGGTAATAACGAGAGGAGCGTAAACAAAACCAAATACAGCAGCGAACAACCAACCAAACGCAGATGTAAGTCCTGTGTAGACAACATTAGAAATCCAAGATCCTATTGTCCATCCTATTGGCCCTAGAACAACATGCGCAATTAGTACTGCAGGAATAAGTGCAAAAAACGGTACAAAAATCATAGAAACAACACTTGGGATAAATTTACGTAACCATATTTCTAAATACGCTAACACAAAACCTGCTAGGATTGCTGGAATCACTTGTGCTTGATAACCAATCATTTCAACAAGTGCAAATCCAAAATCCCAAACCGGAATATCTTCCGCTCCTGGTACTGCGTAAGCATTTAACAGCTGTGGGGAAACAAGTGTGATACCTAAAACGATTCCAAGAATTTGTGTCGTACCCATCTTTCTGGAAATAGCCCAAGTAATCCCAACTGGTAAGAAATGAAAGATTGCTTCACCAATTAACCATAAGAAGGAATGAACACCAGCCCAGAATTGCGAAGCTTCTACAAGCGTTTGCGTTCTTCCATTTACCATATCAATTTGTCCGATAACGTTCCGGAAACCTAAAATCAGACCACCAACAACTAATGCAGGAATTAAAGGTGTAAAAATATCTGCGAGATGTGAAATTAATCGCTGCAAAATATTCATGTTTTGTTTCGCAGCTTCTTTCGCATCATCTTTTGAGGTGTCACCTACACCTGCAATTTTAGCGAATTCATTGTAAAAAGAGGCAACTTCATTCCCAATAATAACTTGAAATTGTCCTGCCTGCGTAAACGTACCTTTTACGATATCCATTTCATCAATTTTTGTGACATCCGCTTTTTCTGAGTCGTTTAGAACAAAGCGCATTCTGGTGGCACAATGTGTAACGACATTGATATTATCACTACCACCAACGAGCTCTAGCAGCTCTTTGGCCGAGCCTGTGTATTTACTCATCTTAAATCCTCCTCATTTGTAACATCATGATGATTGCGCTTTCTTGATTGTTCACATGCTGAAATTTGTATATACAAGTCAAGATTGCGTTCACATTATACCTTGTATATACAAGTTCGTCAATCAGTTTATTTCTTTTATTTTTTTTCCATCTGTTAGAAATATGTATCGATCAATTAATCTTCACTTTACTGGGGAAATGCTTTCTCAACGTGCAAAAGAAAAAAGGCATTGGTTGTTAACCAATGCCTTTTTTCGCATAAAACATTATTTAATTGTTAACACAAGTACAGACTTTGCTGGAACCTGAAGGCTTAAAGTATTCTCACTTACTTTTACATCATGAAATCCTTCTGGTTTAACATTATTTGGATGCTCGAACGTATTGTGTTCATTCATATATTCAGCGGTTAGTATTCTTCCTGAAATTTGCGATTTATCCGTGATTCCATCTAATTCACATGTAACCTTCTCTGATTGATTTGGGTCAATATTACAAATTGAAATGTGAATTGTACCTGATTGGTCCTGAGAAGCCGAAGCATTAATTTTTGGTAAGGTGTCCTCACCATAAACATAATCAGGTGTTCCAACATTAATTGGAAGCAACGTTGCATCCTGATGGACCTTGAACATATCAAATACATGGTACGAAGGTGTGAGAATCATTTTTTCTCCTTCTGTCAAAATCATTGCCTGCAGCACATTGATCACTTGAGCAATATTCGCCATATGCACTCGATCACAATGGTTATTGAAAATATTCAAGTTGATTCCTGCAATCAGCGCATCACGCAACGTATTTTGTTGGTACAAAAATCCAGGGTTCGTACCAGGCTCCACACTAAACCACGTTCCCCACTCATCAATAATCAATCCAACCGTCTTGGCTGGGTCATATTTATCCATAATGGCAGCATGATTTTCGATGATTTCTTCGATTTTCATCGTTCTTCTCATGTAATCAAACCATAATTCCTCATCAAACGCTGTCGCTGATCCATAATTAGTACGATTACGTGTATAATAATGAAGGCTTATTCCATTCATTTCAGGTCGATGATAATCCCAAATGTTTTCAATAACTGCGTCTTGCACTGGCTCCGTCCGATCCATACCTTCTCGCATCATTACTTCCATCCAATGATAGTCAGCTTCTTGCGGACCACATGCTATTTTGTAGATTTCGTTACCTGAAAGATCTTTTACATAGGTTTGGTAGTTGCGGTATTTATCGGCATAATGCTCTACACGCATCTTACCACCACATCCCCAGTTTTCATTACCAATCCCAAAATATTTCAATTTCCACGGCTTGTCCCGCCCATTTTTCTTACGCAGTTTAGCCATTGGAGATACGCCATCAAATGTCAAATATTCGACCCATTCCTGCATCTCTTGTACCGTACCACTACCGACGTTTCCACAAATATACGGTTCAGTCTCCAGCTGCTCACATAAATCCATGAATTCATGCGTACCAAAATGGTTATTTTCTGTGACCTTTCCCCAATTCGTATTAACGATTTCGGGTCTATCTTCACGTGGACCAATCCCATCCTTCCAGTGATATTCGTCTGCAAAACAACCACCTGGCCAACGTAAGTTCGGAATGTTAATATGTCGAAGTGCTTCAACTACATCGTTGCGAATACCACGTGTATTTGGGATAGGAGAATCTTCGCCAACCCAAATTCCTTCATAGACACATCTACCAAGATGCTCAGCAAAATGTCCATAAATATGCCTGCTAATTTGATGTTTTGCTGCTTGTTTATTAATATTTAGAATCGATGTCATCACAGTCTCTCCTCTATTAAATAATTCAAGTTCTATCACGTTTATTTACGAATCCGCTTCCATTATTAGTGAAATACAAGAACATGAACAGAATGTGGCGGGAGATTAATCGTAAAAGGATCACTCTCAGGTACTATAAATTCAGTTTCATTGATTTTAATCTTATCTGGGTTATCCACATCATTAAAATCATCTTTCGAATCAGACTGAAGACTATACACCTTTACATTTTCAAACCGATCCAATTCCTTCATGTTCATACTAATTTCTTTCGATTGATCTGGATGTCTATTAACAACCGAAACACTTATTTTACTACTATTTTCATGAGAGGTTGCCACAATATCTAAGCTAGGAACTTCGACTACACCTTCTTTAGCTTCTACTTGAAACGAATCTCCGTTGCTTGTCCAAGTATCAATCACTTGATCCCCCATGTATTTCGTGAACATTTCAAATATGAAATACGTTGACCTCAATACGATACCATCTGAATGTGTGAAAATTGCCCCTCTTGTATTTACTGTAGGAGAAAAGTTAGCCATCCCAACTACATCACAGTGCTTTAAACATTGATTTAAAAAACAAGCAGTAAATACAGCATCTGCCATCGTGTAACTGGCATTCAAATCATTTTTATCTCTTGGGGTTAGAAAGTCTTCCGTAACCGAATCAACATGTGGATGATGCCACCCTCTCAGATTCCATTCATCAAAAGCAATCTTAATTTTCCCTAAATAACCCAATGAACCAAGGATATACTTCGTTTTTAATATTTGCGGTTCAATTTTCAAGGTATAAGTCATACACGTTTCATAATCGGACAAATCATTAACTTCATTTAATGTATCCCAGTAGCCATGTATCGAAATCCAATCCAAATACTTTCCAGCTTCTCTTAACAAGTTGATGTTCCAATCTAAATCTGAAATGCTGGCTGCAAATAGTTCTATGCTAGGATCAACTCGCTTCATCATTTTTGCAGACTCTCGAACGAAACGGCCCCACTCTTCGATATCCTTTGCACCCATTTCCCAGTGACCATAGTTTTCATTTCCTATACTCCAATACTTAACATGGTGTGGATCTATGTAGCCATTTTCTACACGGAGCTTTGCCCATTTCCCTTGATCCTTTAAATTACAATATTCTACCCAGTCACTCATATCCTCGGAGCTACCTGTACCAGCATTCGTACAAATGTATGGCTCCGCACCTACTTTTCTAGTAAAAGAAATAAATTCGTCTGTCCCAAATTGATTACTTTCCTCAACACGCCATGCTTTGTCAAAGAATGGCATGCGAGTCTGTCCTACACCATCCTTCCAAGGATAATTAGAGACAAAACACCCACCAGGCCAACGGATCGTTGGAACGTCAATATTTTTCAATGCTTCTATGACATCCGTACGAAATCCTTCCTTATCTGACAATGGATTACCAGGATCATAGATTCCACCATAAATTTGTCGGTGAAAATGCTCAATAAAATGCCCATAAATCATCTTGTCTCTTTTTCCTAAAACTCGATTGGGATTTACTTCAATATATGCTTTATTCACTTTTATCTCTCCTTTAATGAAGCAGAATGTTCTTGTCATCGAAGTAAAACAAGGTTGTCCGTTAAAAGCACAGGGGCAGCCTCTAAGAGACGTCCCCGTTAGCTTTTAATAATCGATCTTTTAAACAAAGAGAAGTCGTAACGCTCCAATCGCTGCAAAACCTAAGATGAGCATTTGAAATGTTTTTTGTGGGATAAGGGTTAATACCTTCACACCTATAAATGCACCAATAATGATTGTTGGAGCTAACCATAGATTAAAAGTAATAGAATCAAAGGTAATTAAGCCAAGATTGATATAAAACGGAATTTTAATAACATTAACGAATAAGAAAAACCATGCACCAGTACCTACGAAATCCTTTTTCGGTAAGCCTTTAACGAGTAAGTAAATTGCCATGACACCACCAGCAGCATTACCAATCATTGTTGTGAAACCAGCCAAAATCCCCATTAGTAATGTAAACCAACGTGAAGTAGGCAGCATCTGATTAAAACGTACCCCTAAACGCTCCCTACTTACATGTAATATAATCAACGCAAGTACTAACGATCCTATCATTGGCTTGAGCTGATTATCGTTGACTTGATCCAACACAAAGTATCCAATCATAATCCCTGCTATCACCCAAGGCATCAAAGAAAAAAGATACTTCCAAACAACATTGCGACGATAATAGATAACAGCAAAAATATCACCGACAATTAACATCGGGAGTAAAATTCCAACGGACTCCTTAGCAGGAAAAATATACATTAAAATTGTAACAACTAAAATACCAAGGCTGGACACACCTGTTTTGGTAAAGCCGATAAAAATAGCACTGACTAATACAATGAGCCATTCCAGTATAGATAGGTCAAAAATAGTGACCACCTCACAATCTTTTTCTTCCTATTCAATCATTACTTCTTCAAACGCAGCTTTAATAAATCGGCTGAAGAGTTATCATCATCCAGTTGTTTTTTAAGTTCATCTGCATCGTCATATACAGAAACCACTCGACCAGAAAATTCATCCAGTTCACCAGAAGCTAAATGAAAAGCCCATTGAGGTGCTTGATATGGAGCAACATCAATGTTCTGTTCAAATAAATTCTCAATTCCACTTAAGTATGTTTGACCCACTTCAGTTTCCCTTTGATAACGGGTCATGTCTGTATCATTTAGTCCTGGATCAAGAGCGAAAGCCTTCACCGGTGACCCTTCTAACTCAGCATCCAAGTTTTCTGTAAATCTAGCAATTGCCGTCTTGGATGTGCCATAACCATTTCCATACTTAAATGTATCAATGGTTCCTCCGCCTACTAGATTAATGATTCTACCAAACTTTTGCTCTAGCATAATAGGAACAATTGACTGCACACAGTGGAAGGTCCCAAATAAATTCGTTTTTACATCGTTCAACCAGTCCTCGACCTTTACTTCCCAAGTAGGACCAATTGCCATAAAAGCACCAGCATTATTTATCCAGACATCAATACGGCCAAAAGCTGTTCTAACTTGTTCAATAACCTGGGAAATTTCACTTGGTTTCGTTACATCCATCACCCATGCTTTACTATCCGAAGAATTTTGCTGAAGTTCTCTCTCTAATGCTTCTAGTTTCTCTTTGCTTCTTCCCGTAGCGATAACGGCATAACCATTTTCTGCAAAAAATAAAGCAGCATTCCTTCCAATTCCTCTGCTTGCACCTGTAATAACAACTACTTTTTGTTCTGTCATACGATTCCGCCTCCAATCTACTTTTGATTATGTAACCGATATCAATATTATAAAGCATAGAACAAGTTGCTGAAATAATTAAGTCTTGGAACTTACCGGTATAATATATGTCATTTGGAAATTGTCCTATGTTAAAGGCAATTGATTTATACAACTTTTATCTGTTTATGTGCACCGCCACGGTATTACGCTCAACTTTATTCAGAGATTAGACGCACTGTTTAACGACTTACTTATCCCTCGTAAATATATTCTTGCAACTTTTTTCTAACATCCTCTGGAATTCTGATAGACTGCTGGCTTTTAAAATCAAAATGGACCATTACTGCTTTTCCAAGTGCAATAAGTCCTCGATCATTTTCGATACGGTGGATAAGTTCAAAGCTGCTGTTTCCAATTTTATTTACCTGTGTTTTGGTAATTAGTGTTTCATCAAAATATGCTTGCTGTTTATAGTCACAAGCAGTAGATGCAACAATATAAGACCAATCGGCTATATCCATTGAAACACCTAACTTTCGTAAAAAGTCGATCCGAGCTTCTTCTAAATAAATATAGAAGCTTATATTACTTACATGCCCTAACCCATCTGTTTCATAGAATCTTACTGTATTTTCTGTTTCGTGTATCATCTTTTCTCCCCCTATTTTACTTGTCCTTATATATATTCCGAACTAACTTTCCTTTTTCCTTCTTACATCTTATATTTTAATTAGTTGAAATTTTTTCTCATTACTATACATTGGTAATTAGAGACTTTTTTGAAAGAAGGCATTCATTATGCGTGAAGGATTACAATTAAATTCAGGTAAACAAACAAGAAGACCAATTGTACTTGCTGCACTTGTTATTTCCATGTTTATGGCAGCAATTGAGGGGACAATCGTTGCAACAGCCATGCCTGACATCGTAGGTGATCTTGGTGGCTTTTCCGTGTATAGCTGGGTGTTTTCTGCTTTTTTACTGATGCAGGCTGTCACTACCCTCATTTATGGAAAACTTGCCGATCTTTTTGGTAGAAAACCCATTTTCCTTGTTGGTGTTATTATTTTTTTAGTTGGTTCTATTTTATGTGGACTCGCTACAACAATGACGATGCTGGTAATCTTTCGAATTATCCAAGGAATAGGTGCAGGAGCTGTACACCCTATTGTAACAACAATCGTAGGGGATATGTACACGATTGAAGAACGCTCTAAAATTCAAGGCTATTTAGCGAGTGTATGGGGGATTTCATCTGTCATAGGTCCACTTGCAGGAGGATTTATCGTTAATTTTTCTGATTGGAAATGGATCTTTTGGATCAATGTCCCTCTCGGTATTCTGGGCATGATTGGCGTTATTTTATTTTTTCACGAGGATGTATCTAAAGAGAAAAAATCCATTGACTATATCGGATCTAGTTTATTTTTTATTTCCATTTCAGCCCTTATCGTTGTATTGGTTCAAGGAGGCGCGACATGGCCTTGGATTTCCCCACAAATAATAGGACTTCTTATTCTTTTTATTATTGGATCCTTTTTGTTCATCTATCAAGAATCAAAAGCAACTTCACCGATGATGCCCTTACACATATGGAAGAACAAATTGATCACAATTGCTAATCTGGCTACCTTGACCTCTGGGATGATTATAATTGGATTAGCCAGTTTTTTACCAACCTATGTACAAGGGGTAATGGGACATTCTGCGATTGTTGCTGGTTTTACCTTGTGTACACTATCGATCGGTTGGCCAATTTCTGCAACAATAGCAGGACATCTTGTGCTAAAGATCGGCTTCCGGACTACAGCCATTCTAGGTGGTACCGCCTTATTAATAGGTGGAACATTGTTTCTTTTTCTTGATCCAAGCAAAGGACCTCTATACGCTGGATTTAGTTCTTTTGTTGTCGGTATCGGGATGGGTCTTTCTAGTACAACCTTTATCGTATCGATCCAAAGCAGTGTTGATTGGGAAATGCGAGGAGTTGCTACTTCCTTAAACATGTTTATGCGAATTATCGGAAGTGCCTTAGGTGCAGCATTCCTTGGTGGAATTTTGAACACGAAAATGAATCAATCGTTGTCTGAAACAGGAGATGATTTGAACGAAGAATTTTCGATTAGTAGTACAGATATATTATTAGACGAAGAGATGCGGAGTCAATTTTCGGAACAAAGTCTTTCCCTTATACAGGATTCCTTAACAAATGGATTACATGCCGTTTATGTTGGGGTATTCATAATAGCATTCATTTCTTTTCTACTAACTTTACTCTATCCCAAAGTTGAGAAAGGTAATAAAAGAGCTCAGAGGTAACAGTAGCTTGTACTACCTCTCTGAGCTTTTTCTTTTTTCGAAAACACCACATATAAGGCTTTGTGCGACATCTCATCTTCTTAATTTCTATTTTGCGCGTCGCACGAGGGCTTCGTGCGACACAATCTATCATGGTGAATGCAAAAAAGTTTCCCTCAAAAAAGGACAACTCTTTATTATGATAGAACTATTCTACTTTTCAACAGGGATAATGCATCTTCCAATTCTTCCTTGGTCGTATATCTACCAATACTAAATCGAATCGCACCTTTTCCGACATGCTCAGAAACCCCCATTGCTTTTAAAACAGAAGAGAGTTCGACGTTACCAGAATGACAAGCTGATCCAGTAGAGGCTGCAAGTTCAGGTACTTTTTCTAAAATTTTCTCCCCTTCTACCCCAACAAAACTAACACTCAACGTATTTGGTAAACAATCATCCAGCTCTGTATTTAATACGATGCTATCTCCATAAATTACTTTCAGTTGCTCCCAAAAATAGTTTCGAAGGGCAGCAAGTTTGTTTTGAGTCGCTAACTTCTTTTCTGCTAATTCACATGCTTTTCCTAATCCAACAATATAAGGAGTATTCTCTGTTCCAGCTCTTCTCCCATCTTCATGGCCTGCACCGTGAATGAAAGAAGTAATAGGAGTTCCTTTCCTTATATACAATGCTCCAATCCCTTTTGGTGCATAAAGCTTATGTCCCGCAATAGATAATAAATCCACACCAAGTTCGTTTACGTTAACAGGAATTTTGCCCATCGATTGTGCAGCATCCGTATGAAAAACAATTCCGTGTTTTTTTGCGATATTACCGATGTCTTTGATTGGTTGTATCGTACCTACCTCGTTATTCGCATGCATAACTGTAATTAAAATAGTACTTTCCGTTATCTCTTTTTCTATTTGTGCTGGGTTTACTTTTCCATATTGATCGACATCTACGTAGCTTACCTTTGCACCAATAGATTCCAAATATTCACAAGGTGATATAATTGCAGGATGCTCTATTTTCGAAGTTATCACATGATTACCCTTACTACGTAAAGCTTCATACAACCCTTTTAGCGCTTGATTGTTCGACTCGCTTCCTCCACTTGTGAAAATAACTTCATCGGAATCGCACCCTATTAAACGAGCAACTTGACTTCTAGCTTTATATATCGCCTCTTTTGCCTCGCTACTAGCCCAATGAGAAGAGGATGGGTTACCGAATTGATTCATAAAGTACGGTTCCATCGCTGCAAAAACTTCCGGACTAATGGGTGTACTTGCATTGTAATCCAAATAAATTTTTTTCAATACAAACGCTCCCTTTCACACCAATTTTAATAAATTAATTAGTAAATTCCCAACAAAATCCCTCTCATTTTAAGCGCTTTAACAGTACAAGCTACGGAACACCCAGCTTCTCCCTTCTGCTTCCAACTACATGATTAAATTAGCGATAATCCACATGAGAACAAAGCTTATGATAATCATTATATTAGAAATAGTCCCTATCAATTTACGATTATAATTAAATTCAGCAGCGTAAGGTAATGCAGAAATAGCCGTAGGTAAAATCAAACTAATTAGTACTGTATATTTAAACATATCATCATAAGGCAAGAGGAAGAACAAGACTAATCCAATCGCTAAACCTACAAGGTATCTTACTCCCAAATACTTTAAGACTAGTTTTCTATCACTTTTTTCAAACGTAAAACTCAAATAGATTCCTAGTAAAAGTAAAGATAGCGGCATATTAGCCTTGGATACAATGCTAGAAACATCCACTACAATATTGGGTAACTGCCAACCAATAATATTTAAGGTGCATACACCAATATAAGTCATAAACGGAATGGATTTTGACATTTTTAAGGGAATAGTTTTTACGTTTAATGTAGCTTGTCCACTAGAATAATAACTACCAATAAAATAGGATAGCCCAAAAATAACAAACGCATTTCCTACATCCAGCATACCAAAATGCTGAATTCCTTCTTGTCCCCAAATACCTTCTACTAAGGGATAAGCAAATAGTCCAATATTAAAGCCTGGCATCATCATTACTAGCATACCCTTTGTTTGTCTGCTTTCTTTTCTAAATACAAACAGGCCAATGAAACAAATAAAAAATCCATAAACTAATCCAATAATGATCAATACAAATAAGGACGGTTTAAATTGAAAATCACTAAACGTATAGATAAGTAATGCAGGGAGAGTAACATTAAAAATGATTCTTGCTATACTATCTCCGTCTTTTTGCTTAAAAATATGTGCCCGCTTCAAAATATATCCAATTGCAATAATCATAACAGAATATAAAAACTGATAATTAAAACTATCCAACTGACATTTCCCCTATTTTATTCATGATTGGATTTTCATTCTCTTCCGTTTAGAGGAATGAAACATAATAATTTACTATAACACAATTGGTTGTAAGCAAAAAGGAAGCAGCCAGTACATTCCGTTTCCTATGTATTTTCGATGAAAATACAGGCAAATATAAGAACGTTCATGATAGACTTAGAGAAGATTATAATTTGATAAGGAGATTACTATGAAATTAATTGCTACAGATTTAGACGGAACATTATTAAACGAAAACCATATGATAAGCTCAGAAAATGCGAAGGCAATTGAAAAAGCACAAGAACTAGGTATTCAAATCGTTGTTGCAACAGGGAGATCCTATAGTTCAGCACGAATACCTATGGAAAAAATGGGGTTAACCTGCCCAATTATTTGTTTAAATGGGGCACAAGTGTATATGTCAAACAAAGAATTGATCAGGAATGTTCCTTTAAGCAAAGAAGTTGCACTGCAAATTCACAATGCCTGTCAAAAACAAGGGATTTATTTTGAGCTCTTTACAAACAAAGGTGTATTTTCAGATAGTAGAGAGAACTTCATTCAAGTCATGGTAGACATCATGACGTCAGCGAATCCAGACTTAAGTAAGGAAGATGTAAGGTCCCGTGCAGAAATGCGATTCCAGGATGAGAGAGTCGAAATCGTTGAAGATTATAATGCTATATTTCAACAGGAGGATCTTGACATCTATAAATTTTTAGCGTTTTCAGTTAAGGATGAAAAACTAGAGTCTGTGAAAGCGGATCTTATAGATGATTCAGAAGTAGCTATCACCTCTTCGGGTTTTGATAACCTTGAATTTAATCACCCAAAAGCCCAAAAAGGAATAGCACTAGAGTTTTTATCCAATAAACTTAGTATAGACATGAAAGATGTTATGGCCATTGGTGATAATTATAATGACGTATCGATGTTAAAGGCAGCTGGACGAGGAGTAGCAATGGGAAATGCCGACGATGAAATTAAACAGCTTTGTGATGTTAGTACGAAATCAAATAAAGAAGATGGAGTGGCTTACGCGATTGAGAAAATGTTGAAGGATAGACAAATGATTTAAAGAAAAGAGGCTGTCCCAAAAGCAAAGGGGCAGCCTTTTCTCTTTCTAAGTATAATTTTTACTATGACAATAAAAAAACTTCTGTTGCTTTCTTATGTTAGCGACAGTTCTTCTCAATTCGTACAATAAGCATCTAATACTTTTCATAAACCTAAACCCGCTTTTCTTCAAATTCCGCTATATCACTATTTTTGCCAATTGTTACAATAATATCACCTTGTTTTAAAGTTACATCCATCGATGGTGTGATGATAATATTTTCATTATTTTTCTTAACAGCAACGATAGAACAGTGAAAATTATCACGAATATCAAGGTCCATTAATTTTTTCCCAGCAAGCTTTTTACTAACAACTAATTCTACAATACTATACTCCCTGGACAATTCAATATAATCTGTTACTGCATCATTCCCTATATGATGGGCTATTCTTCTAGCCATGTCTCTTTCTGGGTGGATAACACGATCTGCTCCGATTTTTTCTAAAACTTTTTCATGATATTCATTTCTTGCTTTCACCCATACTTGTTTAATCCCCATTTCTTTTAAAACCAATGTAATTAATATACTTGACTGAATATCTTCGCCGATGCTAACGACCACATAGTCGAAATTGCGAATTCCCATTGATTTTAGTGCTTCCTCATCTGTAGCATCTAGTTCAACTGCATCAGAGACGATTGTATTAAATTCTTGTACTCTTTCTATATCCTTGTCAATTGCCATCACTTGAACACCAGAGCTCGTTAACTCCCTACATAGACTTCCACCAAAGCGACCTAATCCTATGACAGCAAAATCTTTTTTTGGATGTTTCACAAATATGTCCCTTTCCACTTTTTTTATAGCTTTTCCCATTGAAATATATCTTATAAGTCTTGACTTTACAATGCATGGAGTTAATTTCACGTTTGCTACAAACATGTATGCATAAGTTATCAAACTTTATTTTTTCTAACACCTGCTTTTGTGATAAAATTTACCGTAAGTGCAGACAATGAAAAAGGAGATTCCAATGAACTATAAAATCTTATTTTTAGACATTGATGGAACAATTTTACGAGCAGACCACACGATTGAAGCCTCTACAAAAGATGCCATCCATCAAGTAAAAGAAAAAGGGATAGAAATTTTTATAGCAACAGGACGACCACTTCATGAAGTATATGATATTGCAGAAGCTTTACATATTGGTTCCTTTATTGGCTATAATGGTGCCTTAGCAAAATATCAAGACAAAGAAATAGTAAACGAGACAATAGATTCAAGCACGATACATGACTACTTAGCTACTGCCAAAAAACATGGACACGAAATGGTGTTATATACAAGCAGCAAAAACACATTCACATCAATGGATGCACCTGTAGTAAAAGAATTTATCAACTATTTTGACTTGAAAGAAAACGAATGGTTCAGATCAGATGTTATTAATGATATTCTTGGCATCACGATAATGAATGTAAAGGAAAATGAAGCTTCTCTTTACGAGACGGAAGACATTTATTTATCTCAAGTAAATGTTGAAGGCCTAAAGCATAGTTATGATGTAATACAAAATCGTGTCAATAAAGGTCGGGCGGTAAATGCAATACTGAAGCTTCTTCAAATACATCCCGATGAAGCCATTGCCTTTGGGGATGGAATGAATGATAAAGAAATGCTGCAAAATGTAGGAGAGAGCTTTGCAATGGGAAACGGGCATCCTGATCTTTTTCAATACGCAAAGCGAAGAACATCTTCAGTCATGGATTCCGGTATCTTTAATGGATTAAAGTCTATTGGTTTGGTTAAATAATAAAAATATCACCTTCACATTATGCCAATAAAAAAACCAAAATACGGGGGGTATTTTGGTTTTTTTATGCTAGTTTTACGTAGCGGACACCTATTAAATAAACGGAGAGCAATGAATCGACTTAAGGTATTTGCTGCACCTATAAGTTCATAGTCTTAATTTATCACATGTAACAAAACACATCTTGTTTTTTGTTAGGTTTTCTTACGTTGTTTTTGAGGTTTTCTATATTATATTTAGTACTTTTATCCATTACTTTTTTTAAAATCTATTCTAGGTTTTGCCTAAATTTTCAGTCTTAGCCTCTTGTCCCGAACAATACCTACGCTCAATCATACGATATATTAGAAGAAAATGAGGGGGTGTTCTAATGGGCTTCTATGGCGGCTATGGACCTGGATACGGCGGGTGTGGCTATGGCTACGGTGCCGGTTATGGTGGAGGCTTTGCCTTGATCGTTGTACTATTCATCTTATTAATTATCGTTGGCGCTTCTTTCTACTATTAATTCCATTCCATCTCCTAAACTGGCAGAGGGAGTCTTTGACTTCCTCTGGTTTGTATAGACTCCATTTTATAAATGACTCAGTTTCATAATACTTAGTTAACGCCATTAGTATACAACAGATAGTTGGATCAAACCTTTTCCAACTGCCTATAACGAGTGTAGAAGTTTTTCTTATACTTCTTTACGTGTAAAAAAACAGGGCACGCTGATACATGCCCTGCTTTTTATTTTCAACTTATTCTGTAATTACTGATTCAACAGCCTCTTGTGCTTCGTTTAGAGCTTCCTCAGCTGTTTTCGTTTGTTGTCTTAGAACATTATTCGTTGTGTTTGTATTTAGTTCAGTAGCTACGTCTGGAATATTCTCAGTAATATTTACAGCGTTGATTTCGTCTTTGATTTCGATTAGAGTATCAAAGATATCTGTTCCAAAGTATTGGAAAAACTTATTGTCTTCCATAACTTCTTCACTTTCCCACACATCAGTACGTGGAGGATCGAAACCAAGTACTTGCCATAGCTTTACGTTTGCTTCTTTAGATAGCTTAGCAAATGCTAAGAAGTCTTGAGCAAGCTGTGCATGTTCTGTTTGATTTGTTACTACTGTACCAGTACCACCCATACCAGCTGAGCGATTGCCGCCTTCTTCCCATGCAGGCAATGGACGAACTGCCATTTTACCTTTAAGATCTGGCATGTAGTCAGTGAAACGTCCCATGTACCACATTGGCATAAAGATCGAAGCAAACTGACCTTCATTCATTGCTGCATAGAACTCCTCTGCGTGCGGCTGTCCACCTGGAGTTATTTCAGCAACTTCATGTACATAAACCATATCGTGCAAGAATTGAAGTGTGTCAATATTTTCTGGTGCATTTAGAGTTAGATTTCCTTCTGCATCAAACCAGTCAGAGTCACGTTGGCTAATTAACTGCCACCATGTTAAATAATCATCTGTAGAAACTGCAGTCATCTTCGCATCTGTGTTCGCAGTTACTTGCTTACCTGCCTCTACATAATCATCCCATGTTTGTATAGAATCAATATCTACACCAGCAGCATCCATAATTTCTTGGTTATAGTACATAACAGATGCCCCTACGTGTGTTGGCATACCGTAATAGTTACCTTCTTTTGAGTAAATATCAAAACGTGCTTTAACAAAATTATCAATCTCTGGTTCAACGTAATCATTCATTGGCAACATTTGTGGTTGCCCTTGTAAGAAGTTCGGGAAACGACTTACTTCAATGTCTGCTATATCTGGAGCACCTGTGCCAGATTGTAAAGCTAACAATAAGTTATTGTGCATTTGATCATAAGGATATGTTTCAGCAACTAGTTTAATTGGACGATCAGGATTAGCTTCATTCCAACGTGGAACTGCATCTTTAAAGAAATCCATGTGTAATTCCACAAATGTCCAATACGTTAATTCTGTAGCATTCTCTTCTTCGCCACCAATAACCTCAGACTGTTCTGCATCTCCACCGGCGTTTTCTCCGCCTCCCCCACATGCTATTAAAACGAGTGCCATGAAGCCAAACAATAATACTAAAAGACTTTTTCTATTCATTATCTCTAACCCCCTTGTTTAATTTAAGGTCTAATAAAGCGCTTACACAAATCACAAAAAATTATTTTCTAATTTCAAGTAACCCCCCCCTAAATAAGAACCCTTTCGAAACCGCTTACACAATGTGCAAAAAAGTTGTTTAAGTAGAGTATCTTAATTAAAGGTAAGTTTTTCACAAAAAACAATTTCTTAAATGTTTAGATCATTTGTAACCGCTTTATTAACTATAATTTAGCATTAAAGATTAATAACGTCAACATATTTTTTAATAATTTTTTTAAAGTTATTGACGACTTTAATGATATTTTCATATTGTCGTATGCATATCTTTAAATATATTGTTTGCACTTATTTATTTAAATCATACTAAAATAATAGAGGTCATTTAATTTAAACCAATGACAACTTTCATCTATTATACGCTAAACAAAAAAACTTGTTGGAAAAATATTTCCCAACAAGTTTTTATCAGCTAACATTTTAATTCATACTTGCTTCAACAGCTTCTCTTGCTTTTTTCAGAGATTCCTCTGGAGATTCAGATTGCTGTCTCAGTACATTATTTAACGTATTCGTGTTTAACTCAGTCAAGATATCTGGATATTCTGGTGTTACATTGAAACCATTAATTTCATCTCTAATTTCTAATAGTGTATCAAAGATGTCATCACCGAAATAATCATAGAATTTGTTATCACCTTGTACAGCTTCACTTTCCCAAACATCCCAGCGTGGAGGATCAAATCCAAGTACTGTCCATAGTTTTTCGTTCGCTTCTTTAGAAAGCTTTGCAAACGCTAAGAATTCTTTTGCAAGTTCTTCTTCCTCTGTTTGGTTTGTTACAACTGTACCTGTACCACCGATACCAACAGAACGACCTGCTCCTTCTTCCCAAGCAGGCATTGGGCGAATCACCATTTTCCCTTCTAGGTCTGGCATATAATCAGTAAAACGACCCATGTACCACATTGGCATAGAAATGGAAGCAGCTCCACCTTCATTCATAAATGCATACCATTCTTCTGCGTGCGGTTGACCCCCAGGAGTTAATTCAGCAATTTCGTGTTCATAAATAAGATCATGCAAATATTGTAATGTTCTCACGTTATGGTCATTATCAAGAATAATATCACCGTTTTCACCAGCTAAGTCTGAACCGTGTTGTGTAATCATTTGTTGGAAGGTTGTAGCATCTCCAGTATGAACAGTTGTCAATAATGCATCTGTATTTGCTACAACTTGTTTTCCAGCTTCTACATAATCATCCCACGTATTAATGGAATCAATATCGACACCAGCTTCATCCATAATTTCTTTATTATAGTACATAACTGTTGCCCCTACGTGTGTTGGCATTCCATAATAATTTCCATCTTTTGAATATACTTCAAAACGAGATTTAATAAAATTATCCATTTCAGGTTCTACATACTCATTCATTGGTAGTAGTTGTGGCTGCCCCTCTAAAAAGTTAGGGAAACGACCAATTTCAATATCAGTAATATCTGGTCCACCTTGTCCTGATTGCAATGCTAGTAATAAGTTGTTGTGCATTTGGTCGTATGGATAAGTTTCAGCAACTAGCTTAATTGGGTTATCAGGGTTTTCTTCATTCCATCTTTTCGCTGCATCTTGGAAAAATTCCATATGCATTTCAACAAATGTCCAATAAGTTAATTCAGTAGCATCTTCAATATCATCACCAACAACTTCTGATGCATCAGCTTCAGAAGCGGAATCTCCACCGCCTCCACAAGCCATCAAAAACATTGCCATCAATCCAAAAAGCGATAAGATAAAAGCTTTCTTCATTTTTTTACCCCCATTTTTTCAGTCTATAAGCGCTTTCATTTAAAATAAAATTATTAGAAATTACTGTCGGATCACCTCCTGAAGTTAATAAAAAAGACCAAATCGTCAGCAAACGCTTTCAATTCTTGCACAAAAACAAAAGATGTTTCAAAACTTAATATCATACTACGAATCTAGTAGAACTTATTTAAAAAGAATCAATTAACTGTTACATACAACATTAGCATTTAACCAGATGGTAGTCAATATGTTATTTCGAATTTCAACAAAGTTATTGATAACTTATTCACTTGGATTGTTTTATATTGTACGAAAGTGGCTCTTAATCAAGTAATAATATTTGTAGTTTATTTAATGAACATACTTATAAAATAACCTTTTCAAGAAGTTACTTAAATACTAATATCCAATTCAACGTCCGTTTATCATGTACTTACAAGTTAAAAGTGATAAAGGATATTCTTAAAATAACTCAGAAAATAACTTCATATTTACATAAAAAAAGACCTCTTAAAGGCCTTAACAATTGTCCAATAAGTACACTTGATTAACGATTCTCAATCACTTCACACGTAAAAGTAGCTACCCCCAGAGGTCAGAATCCTTGGGGGTAGCTTCGAATTATTTGCTTAATAATTTGTAAATCATAAAATGGAAAAGAATTAGTAAAATCAAGCTAAATGCAAAGAACAATATACTGGATAAGAAAGGTATATTAATAAACATCAGTTGTTGAATAACAGAAACAATCATAATAACTATCATACTAATGATTAATCTCTTAACTGTTTCTTTCCAGTTCTGTAGATTTCGGTGTATTCCCGTAATTGCCAACGCGATAAACCAATAAATGATAGCCGTAACAGTAAATACAGTTAAATCCTTCCATGGATAGAATGAAACTACACTAGATAAAAAACTAGCTAAAAAGAAAAGTAAAATATAACTTCCATAAAGTATTATCGGGGTTATTTTAATTAACATGGCTGTCTCCTATTCCATAAAAATTTTAAGCCTCTGAAGTTCTTTTTCTACTATTACCCCATAATATGATATCCTGAATCAACATGCACTACTTCTCCGGTTACTCCTCTTGATAGTGGACTAAGTAACGTAATCGTCATGTCACCTACCTCTTCTTGCGTCACATTCCGCTTTAACGGTGCCTTTGCTTCAATATCATGAAGCATCTGATTAAAAGTTGGTATTCCCTTTGCTGCAAGAGTTCGAATCGGACCAGCTGAAATAGCATTGACCCTAACATTTTCACGCCCTAAATCTAATGCTAAATATTTCACAGCAGACTCTAGAGCAGCTTTTGCAACTCCCATAACCTTATATCCTTCCAATGCTCTTTCTGCTCCAAGAGCGCTCATCGTTACGATAGAAGCACCATTTGCTAAAAACGGCTGAGCTTCTCTTGCGACTGCTATTAATGAATACGCACTCGTATCTTGGGAAAATGCGTAACCTGATCGAGTTGTTTCAATAAAGTCACCTTTTAAATCTTCACCATGGGCAAATGCAATCGAATGAACGACACCATGAATATGTTTCACTTTTTCACCAATCTGGGCAAATGCTTGGTTTAAACTTTCATCATCTGATACATCGCATTGCACGACCATTTCTGCAGCTAAGTTTTGATCAGCTAATAACTTGTTTATCTTACTTAACGATCTTTCTTTTCGATATGTAAATACAATCCTTGCTCCAGCCTCATATAAAGATTTTGCTACCCCCCAAGCCAGACTTCGCTCATTTGCAACTCCCATTACAACAAACACTTTATTTTCAAGCTTTAATAAATCGTTCATATAATCCTCCATAATACAAAAATTTCCTTACCATTCATTGTTATAACCAATAACTGCTGATAAGATTCTATCATAGGTTCAAATTATCGTATAGAAATAAAGTTAAAAAAATGGTATTGTAATTTTTCATCTAAATACATCAAATAGAATAAAAGGAATTTAAAAAAGCAACCGAATTTCGGTCGCTTTTTCATTTATATTATCTTATTTTTATATTCAATGGATACAGATAGGGTTGTTCAGGTTCTTCAATTTCCTTTGATTCCGTTACACTAATCGTTGGTAGTTCTACACCATTATACTCTTTTATATGAATTGTGCCGGTCACTTCTAACCAAGTATCTTCTGAGATAGATTCCACACCACCGTTAAACTCTGATAAAAATCCAATAATACTCGCATCCGCTACACAATGTGTAATTAAATACCTTCCAACCACCAATTGATTTTTTGCAAAGCCGTCTTCCTTGTAAACAAAACCATTAATTGAGATTTCTTTCCCTTCAAACTTCGCCAAATCCATATTAATTGCTTCATAATAGGTGGCATATACTTGATCAGTCATCTCAATCGTATCAACTTCTTTTAATTGATCAATGATTTGTTGATACGTGTCTTGAGTAACTGTATTAGAATAAAGATTAGGATCCTGTGGATTATCTGATGGTTGGCCTTTATTGTTTATATTAGGGCTACTGTCAAGCGCCCCCTTTTCTTGATTATCTCCCACAGAACGTTCGGATTGATTTGGTCGTTCTACCTCTGGTTCCGCACTAGCTTTACTTCTATCCAATTGATTTCGCTTCGCACTGTTTGTTAAGGAAACCATTGTTCCTTTCTTATCAGCAATCGATGAATCTAATGTAGATGGGGGCATCATAAACCCGGTGACTAAAGGTAATATTAAAACGCAATAAGAAACAAGCTTCTTTAAATTGATTGGTGAATATCCATGGTCATGGTTATGGTCAGCACCATCATGGGTGTGATCATGAACATGAAGATGGTTATTCGATTTCTGTACCGGTGTCCAAATCCTTGGAAGCTGCGCAATAAAGAGGACTAAAAAAAGAATGGCCCCTATTTGGCTAATCGTATCATATTTTGGATTAATCAGCTTATGAATATCTCCAGTGTAATGTAGTTTAATGATAAAGACTGCAAACATTAATAATACTATTGCTCGAAAAGCCTGTTGAAAATAGAATCGCATAGCTAAACGCTCCTTAATAGATGCCCTGTGAAAGGATTAATGTGCAAAAAACAACAGCGGTTACTAATCCAACAAAAACCAACACAAATTTAGCTTTAAATACACTTAGCATCATCATCGTGTTTTTTAGATCAATCATTGGTCCGTATATTAGAAAACCTAAAATAGCTGTAGTAGGAAATACATTACGGAAGGAAGCAGCGATAAACGCATCAGCCTCTGAACATAATGACAGAAGATAGGCTAGCCCCATCATTACCAATGTTGAAGACGCCAATCCGCTTCCTAATTGAACGAGTGCTCCCGAAGACACATAGGTTTGTACAAATGCTGCCAAAAGTGCACCCATAACTAGGTATTTACCCATATCAAAAAATTCATCCACTGAATGCCGCAACATACTGCCAATCTTTTCAACGAATGATGTAGCGGATGGTTGATGATTTGATACTGTACTGCTTGTAATTGAACTTTGATTGAACTGATTTGTACGATATAAGAAACTTATTATTAACGCTACCGTAATTGCGATAACAAAACCAATAACCATACGCGATGCAGCAATTTTCAAATCATTTCCGAACGCCATATACGTAGATACAATGACAATTGGATTAATTAATGGACCTGTAAGTAGAAAACCAATACCAGCATATATAGGAACACCTTTTGCAATTAATCGACGAACAATTGGAACAATTCCACACTCACAAGCAGGAAAACACGCTCCTACTACACAGCTCATTGTCACTGCCATAAACTTATTTTTTGGAATCCATCTTTTCAAGTGTTCTTCCGTTATAAAAATTTGAATCATTCCTGCTATCAAAACACCAATTAACACAAAAGGAGTGGCTTCTATTAAAATACTTAAAAAAATAGTATTCATATCGTAAAGCGAAGACGGTAATGAAATCCATCCTTGATAAGACTCGCTAAACGAAATAAAGTAAACAACAATACCAAATAAGGCAATTCCCATAACATCTATCAGCAATAAGGGAAACTTTCGAGACATACTTATCCTCCAATAATTTAATGAGGGATGTCGTATATAAACATCCCTCATTATTATACTATTCTTCTAAAGCTTTCTCTAGCACATCTAGATTTTGATACATTAATGTAAAATAATCTTCATCGTTATTTCGATCTTCTTCTGTTAGAGTTGATAGATTATGAATGTGCAAGGCTTCTAGATTTGCTTCATTTTGAATGACTTTCGCAACTTTCGGTTCAATATTTTGTTCGAACAACAGATACTTTATATGATAATTTTTAACGGTATCTATCACGCGCTCAATTTGTTTTTGAGATGGTTCATCAAAAGAAGATAGACCTGCAATGGAAATCTGTTTCAAACCATATGCTTTTTCCCAGTAGCCATAAGCAGCATGGGTTACTGCAATTTCGCTACGTTCCTGTGATTCTAATTTTCTATGAAAATCTTCATCAAGCTTTTCTAATTTAGCCTTTAAGTCATCAAAGTTTTTTTCAAAGTCTTGTTCAGCACCCGGCTTCAATTCAACCAATGTATCTTTAATGTTTTCTGCAAGTGAAATAGCACGAATTGGATCTAACCAAACATGCGGATCTACATCTCCGTGATCATGATCCTGTGCATCTTCTTCGTGTGCGTGTTCGTCTTCCTCATGTCCGTGCTCTTCTTCTTCGTGTGCGTGTTCGTCTTCCTCATGTCCGTGCTCTTCTTCGTGTGCGTGTTCGTCTTCCCCTTGATATTCAAGTAACGCAATTCCATTAGAAGCTTCTACATGTATTACAGATTCGTTTTCTAAAGCATCCTGTATTTTTTTGGCATAGGTTTCTAATTGTGCTCCGCTATAAATAAATGCATCTCCTGTAGCTATATCCGTTAATGTCTTAGAGGTAGGCTCATATGTATGATGATCCGCCCCAGCAGGTAGGATAGAAACAACTTCTACATGAGTACCACCGATCTCTTTTACAAAATACTCTAGTGGATATAATGTTGTATAAATGTTTAATACATCACTTTCTTCACTTGATTGGGTGCTTTGTTCTGTAGCACATCCACCCAACACAAAAAGAGTGAAGGCAATTGCTAGCATGATTGTTTTTGAAATATAAGTCATTCTCTCTTCTCCCCTTTAACTAAGTCAGATGAATTATATCGTAATCATTACGTTTTGTAAATAGTAATCATTACGTTTTGTTCGATTAATATAGACAGTTATAGACAACTTATTCCTTGCTGTTTTTTATTACACAGTTGACACATAATGCGCAACACGGTGATAAATTTGTAAACCGCTGCGGAAATACACTTCGCTTTCCGTGGGCGGCTGGTGAGCCTCCTCGAGCTTTCGCTCTGCGGGGTCTCACCGATGCCATTCCTCCCACAGGAGTCTCCGTGTATTTCCTCCGCTTATCGTGGAAATTTTCAAAACAACTATAATTGCTTGATAAAAACAAATGTATTAAAGTTCTTTACAACGTACTATGAATGGAAGTTGGACAATTTTTCATACTTGATTAAGAAAAGTAAATCCAAGCTGTGGAAAAATGCGAGACTCCTGCGGGAAAAGCAAATGGTTTTCGGTGGGGCGAGTAATCGCAGTCCCAACAGCTGAAAATCCCGCAGGAAGCGTTTTTTGCTTCCGAGGAAGTTGAAGCGTTGCCCGCGGAAAGCGAGTGTTTTTCCACAGCGGTATCCTAACGCTAAATTGATGAAAGTATAAAAAAAGCGCCCTGATTCGGACGCTTCATCTAACTATAATTTTTGCTTTACGGTATCAACCGTTAAGGAATGGGTATGATCATTTACATAGGCATAAAAAATATGCTGTATTTGATGATAACCCTTTGCTTCCAGCTCTTTCATTAACCATTCTTTATTTTTATTTATTAGCCGCAAATTTCGATACTGAATTCTACCTTCAACGATGACGGAAATCGGTAAACCTTTGTAATCCGTTTTGATATTCAAATCCTTTGAGCTAACTGGTGTTACATCCTGGCTTTTAATAACACTAATTTGTCCATTAGGCTCTAATAAAGCATAATCAATGTCTTTAATATCAGGATTTCCAGCAGCACGAATACTTGATAATAGCTCTGCCAAAGAGTAGTGACTTCTTCGCAAATTTTCCTCAATAATCTTTCCATGTTTAATTAAAATCGTTGGTTCTCCAATGATAAAGCGACTAATCGGTTGTATCAGACTTAATCGAGCAATCGCTAGATAAATGATGCCAATTAAAATGATGCTTAACACTGATTGAAAAAAGTTGATAAATTTAATTGCAGCAAACGCTGAGTAAGAAAGAAAAACAATGGTCACCAAATCATAGGGTGTCCATTGCGATAATAGTGATTTTCCTAACAGTCGCATAACAACAAATATTAATAGGAATAAAATGACTAATTTTAACAATTCCATCCACATGTAGAATCCCTCGTTAATCCATGATATATATATCATATAATGACCAGCAGGATGAATTTCTATTCTATCTTATACATACTTGAATCCTTGTACATCCAAACAAAACTCATGAACTACTTTCTGTTTTCTTCTTATTCACTTCATGAATTAAATAACTTACAAATGCCTCATCTCTTTCTAACCATGCTTGGTACTTTCTTTTTAAAAAAATCTCCGCTTCATCAAAACTGGAAAAGGCTTTCTCCATATCCTCATGATTTTTTTCAATCGCCCATTCTCGTTCACTTCGTTGATATAGCAGAAAAATGTTATCCGAACGATCTTTATATAAGGTACCAAATGATGAATCTTTTTGATTAAATCGGTTGCGCTTAGCATCTTCTTTTAACGGTTCAAGTACAAATGTCTTAGCAACAAACTGCTTATACGCCTCTTCAGTTAGGATAGCACCAGATGCCTTCTCATGGCCACCTCCACCGAAAAGACCCGCCACTTCAGAGACATCAACCCCATCATGAATGGTGCGAAATCCCATTCGCTTCCCACCTATATTTAATATAACAATATAATCAAGATGTGGATATTCTTTACCGAGTTCATTTCCGAGTTCAGAATGATAGGACTCTGCATAAACAACACCTGCATAATGCTCACCTAATTCAGTTTGGACCAATTCCCGCCTTTTACGACGTATGTATCGCTCGATATTTTTCTCTTCCATCTCTAATAATTTCAGTTCAAATTCATCAAAGTGAAAATGTTCACTTGTACGTAATCGATTCACCATTTTTTCTTCAAAATCGTTAATCGACATTAAGAAAAAAAGGGTATTCAAACGTTTTGCTTTCTGGTTGTCATTTTTTTCCCATTCCCAAGTATCATACTGTCGAACCAACTCGACAAATTCCTCAATCACATTTGATGGCTCCATTAATTCCTGTGATAAAAGATATTCATAAAGAAGAGAAGTTGCCGAAGTAAGAGTCCCATCTTGATTTTGAACGACCACTTTTCCCCAGTCATAATCATTAAAGGATAATGCCGTTTTATGATGATCAAGAAGCTGTACTCCTCCTTTATCTTGATAATACTCCTCCAGTCGTTTTTCATTTTCTTCATTTACTGACAAGTCTGTAATCATTAAAAAAGTATTACTATCGTGATTTTCTAAAAAATACTCAACTTCTCGATTGAGACCCGAAATCGAATTATAACGAACTTGTACTTGGTCACCAAAAGCAAGCTTCGCTATAATACCACATCCTACTCCATCTAAATCATTATGAGACAATAATTTATACATCTTTGATCACCTCGACATCTAGTATAAGTAGATGGTCGAAATATTATAGGAGATAAGAACAATTTATTTCAACCATAGATTATTTCAATAAAGTGGAATCATTGATAGATGATTCTTTTGAACTCACTTCATTATTTAAAATAAACACTTGCATATTTTCTAACGAATAACTAAGTGGATATTCACGCATATAAACTTCACAATTGTTCATTAATTTTTCATATAAAGAATGAAAGTAAAGCTTATTAATTAAGATGATCTGTAAACGTTGCTGAACCAATTGTTTATTGCTCGTTTCCCTCATTTTTAGTAAAGCTTGAATCGCTTTATATTTGGATTTATACAATAGCTGGTTGAAAAACTTTGTATGTCTTCGCGTAACGAGCTTTTTAAATGGATAAATTGCAGTATTTATTTCAATCTTGTCTATTTTTGATATAAGTAGTTGTAACTTTAAATGAAACTCCACTTGGTCAATCTCATCTTTTTGATAACCATCTGTCACGTCGATTAACTCTTCTAATAGTTGTATTATTTGTTCCATTTTTACTATGTCACCCTTTGCTGTCAGTTATCCTTGGACCTCCTTTATTATATGTAATCATATACTTTCTCTTTACTTTGTGAATGATGCATCGTATTACATAAAATTTCATAAGAAGCGACAGTATAAATGCAAAGAGGTGAAATAAATATGAATAATCGTTTAGAAAAAAGTATTGAGATTTCAGCATGGATAGTTACTAGTTTATTGTTATTAAAATATATCCCTAAAAACAGAATTCGAGAAAGTCTTGTATCTTTTACTTTTAAACAAATGGTTACATGGATTCTCGGTTTAATTGTTGTTGAGAAAAACCTTATTACTTATCCTTATCGTTTATTTTTCAAAAAATCGAATAAAGCTAGTTTCACCTTTGAATACTTTGTTTATCCAGCATTATGCACATTTTTCAATTTGTATTATCCAGAAAAAAGAAATAATTTTATTAAATTCCTCTATTATTTTTTCCATTCTTCCATTATTACTATTTTTGAAATTTTTGCGGTAAAATACACAAACTTAATCACCTATAAGAAATGGGCTTGGTATTGGAGCTTTATCTCACTATGGATGACATATTATCTTTCTCGTCTTTATCATCGGTGGTTTTTTAAAGACAAATCATTCAATGAAAAAGTGTTTTACAATTTTTTTAACCAGCAAGAGGGTAACCATTAATAGATGGTTACCCTTTATGAGAAGGCTTATATCGGATACTTTATAACAACAATTTGATAAAAAAAGAAAAAACCACTTTATAAAAAGCGGCTTCTAAAATGAACCTATTTAAATAATTTAACGACTTTATCTAAGACTTTTTCATCCTTCGATGTAATCGTCTTTGGTTTTTTTGGAGTTACAGGGAGAATGCCTTCTTTTGAATTATCGACTGTTACAATCTGCAAATAAAATGGTTCAGATTCTTTGTCACCATTTAAATAGCCTCTTAAAATTTTAACTTTTTTGGCTGAACCAGTCATTTTTCTCGTATAATCCCATTCTATCCCGTGCTTGTACCTCTTATCGATTCTTTCTTTTAAAGCAAAGGCTTCTGAAACTGCTTCTTTTGGAGTGTTAAAAAATGAATTTTTTCTATTCAATCCTTTCATTTTAAAACCATCGCCAACTTTTGCTTGATACAACGTACTTGTCATTTTGGTCATCCTTTCTGTATTGGTCTCACACCCTCTGCCGGTGAGTCTATACACCAGAAGACCAAAGGGTTTTATTCCCCCATTCTTATTATTATAACCTTTTTTACCAGTAATTACTACCTTAATCTTCTTATTCACTCAAAATTAACACAGCCCTTAAAGAAAACATGGTTCAGCTCCTCGTTCTCAATTACTAATGTAACCAAATTATTTATGGTAAAATTAGCAATGGATAGGGGGAAGTATCATGCAAACAACACCAAAACGCAAAATAAATAAAAATGCTTGGGGATGGATCGGTTTAATTGGATTCTTTTTACTAACAAAAATAAAATGGGTATTTGCCCTTTTAAAGATTGGAAAATTCACAACATTAGCTTCTATGTTTGTATCGCTTGGAGCCTATGCTTTATTTTATGGATGGAAATTTGCCATTGCGATTATCTATTTAATTTTTGTTCATGAAATGGGTCATCTTGTTGCAGCTAAAATTAAAAAAATACCAACCAGTCCCGCTGTTTTCATTCCATTTTTAGGTGCTGCTATTGGAATCAACCCAAAAAACATAAAAAATGCACAAACAGAATTTTTTGTCGCTTATGGTGGGCCACTAGCGGGATTATTATCTATTTTACCTGCTATAGCTCTATACCTCGCAACAAGCGATCCGTATTGGGCACTTGTTACACAATTAGGGGCACTAATCAATTTATTTAACCTTTTTCCAGTTTCACCACTCGATGGCGGCCGGATCGTTAGTGTATTATCGACGAAAATATGGTTTATCGGGCTAGTAGTTCTAGCAGTGATGCTTTTTATTTCGCCAGATCCAATTCTTATTCTAATTCTTATATTCGGTTTAATCACATGGTGGGATCGATTAAAAGAGCATACTAAAGTAGAGATTTTAAAACACGAAGAACAAATATTGGTTGAGATAAATGAAGACATACAAGCTGCTCAGAATCAAGCGAATGAAGTAATAAACGGTAATTACGAGAAAAATGAAAATGGACATATTTATGCGTTTCATTTATTAGCTAATCAATTGCACAAACGAAAGGTTAGAATGGACTATTTACTTGCAAATGAAACAGATTCAAGCCAACTTATTATGCCGAAAAAGAAACGACTGCAAATTAAAAAATGGAAGGCAGAGAAGGAACAATTAAATAGAGTTCTAAATAAAATGCAAATGATGAGAGCTAATGCAGAGGAACAGCTCAACATAAATATGGAAGACTTGAGAGATTATAATGAAAAGAAACTTCAAGAAGTTAGAAAAGAAATAAATAGACTAAAAACCTATTATGACTCCTCTTTACCAACGAAAGCCCGTGCATTAATCTTGTATTTAGCATTGGCAATCGTGTTAGCACTGCTTCTCGTCTACGCCATGAACATTCTAGATTCGAATCAGCTAACAAATTTTTAAACTAACATTGAGTTCCCGGATTATATAAAATTTTCCGGGATTTATTAATTTAGAACCCTTTAACAGGCCCTTTCATTGTAAATACATTCTCCCTAGATTATAAATTCCTACCTTCTGGGAAATATAGTACTAATCTGTCAAAAGGATTGGTATTATGTACATTTTAATTAATGTTTTTTTTCTAATTGCAGCACTTATATGGGGGGATTGGAGAAATTGGAGGAAATATTATCCGACCATTCTTTTCTTTATTATAGGAGATTTTTTATATAATTTTTTACTTTATAAAAAATCAATGTGGATTTTCCATGACATGATTCTACCTAATCACACAATCATTACCCTTCTCGCCATGGCTGTTTCTTACACTGCAACCGTATTAATATATTTAGGTAAATTTCCTGAAGATTGGAAAAAACGGTCTTTATGGTTTTTATTATGGTTTGGTATTTATTTATCCATTGAGATTGTTAATAGCAATCTAGGATTTATTACCTACCATAATGGTTGGAATATAGGCTGGTCTGCTCTTTTCACTGGTATTATTTTTATTATTTTGCCAATTCATCACAAAAGACCGTTGACCGCTTGGTTGTTGTCTATAGTGATTATCATAGCTCTGTTAAGTATCTTTGATGTAAATATGAATGATATGAAGTAGTCACAAGCGCCCTTACACTCCAGTAATGTTATAATTTCTGGGCCATTAAAAAGGAACTAGTGAATAACAGTTTCACTAGTTCCAAATAACATTCAATACGATCCATTTACGCTTCACCCACTATGAAAACTAAATTAGCAAAGATTCATTTTCATAAATGAAAGAATAACGGATATCAATAAACAAAAAATACTGATCTGATAAAGGAAAGCTAAAGGTTCGGATCATTTCCCGAGTTTCAATATCTGAATAAATATCAGACAGTGTACCTCTGCTCCATGTTTTCATTTGCATCATATTTTCTAAAAAATATGGACGAAATGCCCAATTTGAACCTTTTTTATGTGGCTCCATTTCCCATCCATTTTCACGTTTCCGAAAGTTAGATGATATTTGTTGTCCATTACTATTACAAACGTACATCCGAAAACTTTCTTTATCAAAGTGGTCCGTAACAACTTCGATAAAGGCATCTACTTTTTTCGTTCCTTCCCACTGAGGTAGAGTTTCCTTTACCTTACGTTCCCAATTCAATACATGGGCAAGTCTTTGCTCAACCAAAGACTTTTCGCGAGAAATATACTCTGCAACTTTTTCGCCAACATTCACTGATAAAGAATCTATTGTTTCAAACTCCGGCTTTGCTAAGTAGAATCCTTGATAGTAACGCCCACCATGTTTCCAAGCAAAATGCAGTTGAAAATCATCCTCAATATTTTCAAACAGCAAGGCTGCTCCAATACGACGAGCTAACATGGATAGAGAATGCATAATATCCTGAAAGCCATCAGCATTGTGACTACGGATGATTTTTGTATCAATTTTTAAAATATGAGGCTCTAACTGACGAATCCGATCTATGTTGGAGCTTTTTGCACCTACATGATCAATCGCAATTTGTATCCCATACGTTTTATAATACAGAAGTAAATGGCTAAGTCCTTCAAAATCTTCATCAAAATCATGTTCCGTAACCTCGATGACAATTCTGTTCATTGCAAATCCTTGTTGTTCAAACAGAAGCAGCGTTTGTAATAAATCATCACCGTCATTTACCATCAATTGCTTGGCATTTCGATTAATAAACAATAGACCTTCTTTATCTGTCTCGAGCATTTTTGGAATAGCTTGGTGTAATAAATGTTGATCCACTTCTACTTTAAACTCATCAGGTACATCGGAGTCATGGAAAAAAGGGCCGAGGCTCTTCCATTCATCCCCATTATCAAACCGACCTAATACTTCATATCCAGCAACATTGTGCCTAATCGCACTAGCAATTGGCTGGAAAACTGGCTTAACGTTATGTAAATTCCCAATAATATCTAACGGATCCATGCAATCTCACTCCTTCATGGCATTTCCTATTATCGTTTTCACATAGACTGATCGAAAAAAACGCCTATAAATCTTCGTTGTCCCGCTACTTCTTTAAAAAAATTATTACTGCACGTGTAAAATGCTTCCTTGTCTAACTATTTATATACTATTATATCCGTTACGATCGAAATAAGCTTGATTATAAAACCTATTTTCATTTTGCAATTGCTCCACTAGGCTTTCGCATCCGTCTACCACGTACTTTCTTTTGCAACGGAGTCAGTGTACCGATTAGCGCAACGATACTACTAGCAATTAAAATCCCAGCTATCCCTTGAAATGCGACAGCAGACAAGAGACCAAAAATAATTAAGTCAAAGGCAGAGTCAAGTACTGAAATTAATGACAAGGTTGTTGCACGAATTTCTGACGGGATTAAATCATTTTTTAGCTGAGAATAGATGGGACGTCTCAATGCTTGGCCTATCCGTAAAACGAAAAATGCTCCGATGATAAGCCAAAGAGCTTCCCCAAATATAGCGGATAACAACAAGCCAATCACCGCTAGCGCACCAGTAATGTTCATTAGTAATTTCCTAGAAAAGCGGCCGGTAAACCAACCAACCGACTGAGAGGTAACAAATCCAAGAATGGCTGCAAGTGCATACACGACACCTATCATGACGACTGGAAGACCCGCATTTGTAAATATTGGCTGATTAAATGCTTCATAGACAGAATCTGCAGCGATAAATACTAGGGTAAAATTAACAAATAGTAATAGTAACGTTGGTGCTTTCTGAATTGCTTTTATTCCAGCACCTACTTGTGTAAACGGATTTTCTCGATATAAAGCAGTATTACTAGGACTTTTCACGAAAAAGATAAGAATAAACTCTAAGAGGTGAAAAGACACACCCAATACAAGTAAGAAAATGAATTGCTTATCCTCTAAGTCTTTAGCGAAATAAGCTCCAAATAGGACAGCAAGAATCATCGACACAAATCCAGCAGATTGAATTTTTCCCATCGCTCGGTCCATTCGGTGATGGTCACTATCTTCTTTAAGAGATTCATAGATTAACGCTTCATCCGCACCAGAAAAGAAAGTTACAGCAAATCCATTCAGTGCACTAAACAGGAAAAACATCCATGGATCGTAGGCAAATATTAATAAAACAATACTTACAATCTTAATGATAACACCAATTAAGAAAGATACTTTCGCTCCAAATCGGTCTGCCACCACACCACCCGGAACCTCTCCAACAAGCACTGCACCGCTCCAAAACAGCTGTAACCAAAGGATATGTGTAGCCTCTAGTCCTCGTTCCAAGTAAAAAAGTGTTAATACTGGTGCAATGAAGTTAATGGTTCCAAAAAACTTTATCCAAAACATCACTCGAATATTGTGGGTTGAAATCATCTGATTCTTCATAACTACTCCTGCTAAAATGAAATAATTTATTAGTGTGTGTTCAAAAAGTCGGCATCCTCTATTATGGAATGTTTTACTAAAAAGTACTCTTATTTAAGCCAATTCGCTAAATAATCATGGACATAAAGGTCATCTGGATACGTAATAAAACTTGTATCTCCCTGTTCATATAGAAATTGTACAAATTCATTTAATGCACCCATATATTCGTTATACAAAAACTCAAAGCTGATTGTTTCCTTTGGCATTAGATTTTGTTCACAAACGTTCGGGTTTGTGTAATTAACATAAGTTCGACAAGGAATCGGGCGAATTTCATAAGCCATGCACTGATTGTTTTCTGTATTTAACATCGGACATGGGACAAGATGCTTCTTATATTTACTTTTAAAATCCTGGTCTGAATCAAAGTCTAATTTCGTTATTTCTTCTAACTGCTCTCTATATTTTTCATAATAATCAGTTAGATGCGACTGAATTGAATCCCTTCTTCGTTCAGGGAAATTCTCAATTGCTTTTTTCATCAATTTAGCTTCCATTTCATTAATAATGATTGGAAAATAGCAACAAAAGGCACAACCTAACCTACAGGTTGGTTCTATTTCAACCGCTTCTTCCATAGCCTCAACCTCATCACTAACGACCTGCAATAACTCCTCGAAGCTCGCTAGTAATTTCATTTCGATCGATTTGTTGTTATGATCGGCCCACGTTTCAACTACTCGATAAAACTTTTCTTCATCTATTTGATATATATCATTCAATTGTTCACACTTATCTTGGATTTCTTGATAGGTAAGAAATTTTTGCATGATAAGACTCCTTGCTAAGGCAAATTTCTATGTTTGTCTTCCTTCAAGTATATCATCAATTAGCAAGTAGGGGCGTTAATCTAAATTCAAATTTGAAATTATTAAACAATTATTTCTTCGAGAAGGCCATAAACCGGGAAAAGTGCGCCAAGTCAATGACTGAATTTCAGTCAAAAAAAAGAGAGCTACTCACTCCCTTAATCTACGGAAGCTGAGTAGTTCCCATTAAATATCGATCGCATTCTCTTGCCGCTTCTCTGCCTTCATTAATAGCCCATACAATTAAGCTTTGTCCTCGGCGCATATCACCAGCAGCAAATACACCATCCACTGATGTTTTATACTGCCCATAATCAGCTTTAATATTCGTTCGCTGATCAGTTTTTAAACCCATTTCCTTTATCAATTCCTGTTCAGGACCAGTAAAACCTATTGCTAACAAAACAAGTTGGGCAGGCCAAACTTTTTCTGTTCCTGGAAGTTCTTTTTTTATTCTATTTCCTTTTTCATCAATATATTGTTCTACATCAATTGTATGAACTTCTTTGACATGTCCATTTCCATCACCGACGAACTTCTTAGTCAACACCGTATAGGCGCGAGGATCTTTGCCTAATACTGCTTCTGACTCTTTATGCCCATATTCCACACGATGAATAACAGGCCACTGTGGCCATGGGTTTTCGTCTTCTTGTCGTTCTGATGGTTTTTTTTCATGATAGTCAAATTGTGTTAAGCTTTTACAACCATGACGAATGCTCGTTGCAAGACAATCTGTCCCAGTATCTCCTCCTCCAATAACGATTACATCTTTCCCTTTTGCAGATATATAATTTTCATCCTGAAGATTTGAATCCAACAAACTTTTCGTATTTGCATGAAGAAATTCCATCGCGAAATGAACACCTTTTAACTCTCTGCCATCTATCTTCAGATCACGATGCTTTGTAGCTCCTCCACAAAGTATAACGGCATCAAAATCATCCCGAAGTTCGGATACAGGATAATCCTTGCCTATTTCGGTATTTGTCACGAAATTAATGCCTTCTTTTTCTAAAATATTAATACGACGCTCGACCACCTTATAAGGCAGTTTCATTTCTGGAATACCATATGTTAATAAACCACCAATCCGATCAGATCGCTCATAAACGGTAACATTGTGACCAGCTTTATTTAGCTGAGCTGCTGCTGCCAACCCCGCTGGACCAGATCCAACTACTGCAACTAGTTTTTCTGTCCGTATTGTAGGTGGTTCTGGCTTCACCCAACCTTCATCGAAGCCCTTTTCAATAATGGAGCGCTCAATCGACCGAATCGCAACAGGCGGTTCATTAATGCCAAGTACACAAGCCCCTTCACAAGGTGCTGGACAAGCCATCCCCGTAAATTCAGGGAAGTTGTTCATTCTGTGCTCCCGTTCCAATGCTTGCTTCCACTGTCCTTGATAGACAAGGTCATTCCATTCTGGGATAAGGTGATAAACCGGACATCCAGATGTCATGCCACTTATATCTGTTCCCATATGACAGGTTGGAATGCCACAATCCATGCAACGTGCTCCCTGTTCTTTTGCCTCTTGTTCATCCATCGGAAGCTTATAATCGTTCCAATCCTTTGTTCGTTCTAAAGGATCACGTTCAGGTGTTGATTGTCGTTGATATTCTTTGAAACCTGTTGGCTTTCCCATTCATTCACCCTCCAATTCCAGTTAAAATTCAGGTATGGTACATCGTTTAAACTTTCAGTAGCAAGGACTTTCATTCCTTTGTACACTCTGCCGCTTCCAGTTTTACTGAATGGCCTCTACAGCTTCTTTTCCTTTTTCAAAAGCAGTCATTGCCGCTTCTTTTTTCGTCAATCCACTAGCTTCTAATTTATGAATAATTTGTCTCATTTCTAAATAATCTTTCGGTATCACCCGAACAAACTTAGGTAAAATAGAATCCCAATTATCCAGAACCTGCTGGCCGTTAATGCTCTTTGTATATTCCACGTGTTTTTCAATCATTTGATAAACTTCTTGGGCTTCCATCTCATCGTCAATCGATTGAAGGTGAACCAATTCTTTATTACATTTTTCTCCGAACAAATCTGACTCATCAAGGACATATGCGACTCCCCCTGACATACCAGCTGCAAAGTTTTTCCCGGTTGGACCTAATACAACGACACGCCCTCCAGTCATGTACTCACAACCATGATCACCAACACCTTCGACGACGACATTTGCGCCACTATTCCGAACACAGAATCGTTCACCCGCAATCCCATAAATATACGCTTCACCAGACGTTGCACCATAAAAAGCAACATTACCAATAATCGTATTTTTCGATGGATCGAATGATGATTTTGTTGATGGACGAGCAGTAATTTTACCGCCCGATAAGCCTTTTCCAACGTAGTCATTGGCATCCCCAACAAGGTTTAGTGTTAATCCTTTAGGGATAAAAGCACCAAAGCTTTGTCCGGCAGAACCTCGTAGACGCAGACGAATCGTATCCTCCGGTAACCCCTCGCTACCATATCGCTTCGTAATTTCACTACCTAACATCGTGCTTGCCGCCCGATTTATATTTCGGATACCCAGGGATGCTTTTATTGGCTTTTTATTTTCAATTGCATCCATGCATAATGGAATAAGCTCTTGCTGGTCAAGTGTTTTATCTAATCCATGGACTTGTTCGACTGTTTGATAACGACCAACATTTTTATCTACTTCTGGTTGATAAAGCAATTTAGATAAATCAACACCTTTTGCTTTCCAATGATCAATCGCTTCTGCCTTTTCTAGAATATCGGTACGACCAATCATTTCATTGATCGTTCGGAAACCTAGTTCAGCCATTAGTTCTCTCACTTCTTTGGCAATGAAAAGCATGAAATTCACGACATGGTCTGGTGTTCCTGTAAATTTTTTTCGTAGCTCTGGATCTTGCGTTGCCACCCCGACAGGACATGTATTTAAATGACAAACACGCATCATCGTACAGCCCAATACAACTAATGGAGCCGTGGAAAAGCCATACTCTTCTGCACCTAATAATGTAGCAATGACAACATCTCTTCCTGTCATCATTTTTCCATCGGTTTCTACCACAATACGATCACGTAACTTGTTCATTAATAGGGTTTGATGGGTCTCCGCAAGTCCAATTTCCCAAGGCATTCCTGTATGCTTCAGGCTTGTTCGAGGAGCTGCACCTGTTCCACCATCATAACCACTGATTAATACGAGGTCTGCACGGCCTTTGGCTACCCCGGCTGCAATGGTACCAACGCCAACAGCAGATACCAATTTGACACTAATGCGAGCCTTTTGATTTGCATTCTTTAGGTTGAAAATTAATTCGGCCAAATCTTCAATCGAGTATATATCATGATGTGGTGGTGGTGATATTAGTCCTACTCCGGGAGTGGATCCTCTAACCTCGGCAATCCATGGATATACTTTCTTCCCAGGAAGATGTCCACCTTCTCCAGGCTTTGCACCTTGGGCAACTTTAATTTGAATTTCATCTGCGTTCATCAAATAGTGACTCGTCACACCGAAACGACCAGATGCTACCTGCTTAATGGAGCTACGGCGTAAATCACCATTTTCATCACGGGTAAAACGGTTAGGGTCTTCCCCACCTTCCCCTGAATTACTTTTTCCACCAATTCGGTTCATCGCTATCGCAAGTGATTCATGGGCTTCTTCACTGATCGAACCATAGGACATCGCACCTGTCTTGAATCTTTTACAAATACTCTCAATTGATTCGACTTCTTCAATTGGAATGGATTCCCTTTTCTTAAAAGAAAGAAGTCCCCGTAACGATTGTAAGTTTTTATCCGTATTCGTAATCATATTGGAATACTGCTTGAATACGTCATAATTATTCGTACGACAAGCATGCTGTAGCAAATGAATCGTATGTGGATTGTACTGGTGGTCTTCTCCATTTTGCCGCCATTGGAAATCATCACCTGATTCTAAACCTTTTACTCTACCGCGATCACGATTATAGGCAATTTTATGTCGCATCATCACCTCTTGGAAAATGGTATCTAGTCCAATGCCTCCTAGACGTGAGGCTGTTCTTGTAAAATATTTATCGATAACATCAGACCGGATGCCAACTGCTTCAAAAATTTGAGCTCCTCGGTAGCTTTGAATTGTAGAAATCCCCATTTTTGATAACACTTTGATAACACCATCGGTCGCTGATTGAATATAAGTATCTACCGCTTCATCTATGGAAGTGTCACGGATATCGCCCATCTCGATTAATCCTTCCAACGTACGGAAGGCCAAATATGGGTTAATTCCCTCGGCACCATAGCCTAAAAGTGTTGCAAAGTGATGCACTTGACGAGCTTCCCCAGTCTCGATCAGGATGCTAACTTTTGTCCGCATTCCTTTTCGAATCAAATGATGGTGCAAACCAGATACAGCTAGCAATGCTGGTATTGCTGCTTTCTTAGTATTCATGCCTCGATCAGATAAAATCAATAACGTCGTACCTTCAATTATTGCTTCATCCGCTTTTGCAAACAGGTCATCTAACACATGCTCCATATCTTGATCCTTTTTCACATCAAATAAAAGCGACAATGTTTTCGCTCGGAAACCGTCCAAATCATTATGGCGTAATGTTTCTAATTGCTGATTGTTAAGTATTGGTGTTTTCAAACGAATATGTCGACAGCTTTCCGGTTCTGGCTTGACTAAGTTTCCTTCTTTACCAATCGTCGTCTCTACTGCCGTGACAACCTCTTCCCTGATCGCATCAATTGGTGGATTTGTCACCTGTGCAAACAGCTGCTTAAAATAGTTGTATAGAAGCTCCGGACGTTTTGATAAAACAGCGAGTGGAGAATCATACCCCATCGATCCTACCGGGTCCTTTTTATCGGTGACCATTGGCTTTAAAATCTTATTCAATTCTTCCGTCGTATAACCAAATGCCAGTTGGTGTTCAAGCAACTGATCGGTAGATAAAATTGGGTGACTACCTTCACGAGTTTCTACGTCTTCCAAATTGATTTTGTGCTTTGATAGCCACTCTTGATAAGGCTTCTCTTTGGCAATTTGACTTTTAATCTCTTCGTCCGGAATTACTTCTCCTTTTTCTAAATCAACAAGAAGCATTTTACCTGGTTGTAGTCTATCTTTATATTCGACGTCCTCTGGTAAAATATCGAGTGCACCTACTTCAGACCCCAATACCATCATGCCATCCTTTGTTACATAATAGCGTGCAGGTCGTAGTCCATTACGATCGAGACACGCTCCGATTTGATGACCATTGGTATACATGATTGCAGCAGGGCCATCCCAAGGCTCCATTAATGTACTGTGATATTCATAAAATGCTCGTCTTTCCTCATCCATGTGCCGATCATTCACCCACGGCTCTGGTATCATCATCATTGCAGTATGTGCTAGCGAACGTCCAGATTGATAAAGAAATTCAAAGCAATTATCAAACATCGTTGAATCACTGCCATCTGTATCTATAACCGGTAAAACTTTTTCGAGTTGTTCTTTATTAAAAGAATCTGATTGACAAAGTTCTTCACGTGCTCGCATCCAATTGACATTACCACGGATAGTATTAAATTCACCATTGTGGGCAATGAAGCGATTTGGTTGTGCTCGTTCCCAGCTTGGAAAAGTATTCGTACTAAATCGAGAGTGAACAATCGCAAGTGCTGATTTAAAGGCTGGATTATTCAAGTCAATGTAAAATGAGTCTAACTGCTCTGGTATCAACATGCCCTTATATACAATCGTCGATGTTGACAAACTACAGATGTAGGTGTTCTGATCATCTTCTATTCCTTCTAGACCCTGTAACTTGCTCTCTGCTAACTTTCGGATAATATATAGCTTTCTTTCAAATTCTTCCCGAGTGTTAATATCATTGGACGGGGTAATAAAAACCTGACGAATATATGGTTTTACCTTCTTGGCATAGTCACCAAGAAAGGCATCATTCACCGGAACAGTACGCCAGCCGATTACTTGTTGTCCTTCTTGTTCAATAATACTTTGTAATTTTTGCTCACTTTTTTTCCTGATCTTCGGGTCTTGTGGTAGAAAAACCATTCCTACGCCATACTTTCCTTCATCTGGAAGATCAATGTCTAAATCCTGACATTTATCCAGAAAAAAAGTATGCGGAATTTGTGTAAGGATCCCAGCACCATCTCCAGTGCTTGTATCTGCAGATTGTCCACCTCGATGCTCTAAATTACAAAGAATTGTCACCGCATGCTGAACAATATCATTCGATCTTTTTCCATTTATGTTCGCAATCATCCCAATCCCGCATGCTTCATGCTCATTTTCTGGATGATATAATCCTTGAGGAGCTGGATATCCATAACGTCTCATAACAACATCCCTTCTCTCGTTCTGTTATTGAATAGAAGGGACTGTCCCCGACACGCGGACAAATGTCCACGGACGGGGTCAGACCCCTTTATTTATTTTTTAATACTTCTTTAATGCTTTCTTCTAAGATAGCTAGTCCTTCGTCTAATGCTTTGTCGTCAATGTTTAGTGGGGGCATTACTTTAATTACTTGATCATCAATTCCTGCAGTTTCTAGAATTAAGCCTTTTTCAAATGCGGAGCAGCAGATAGCATCTGCTAATCCATCTACATCACAAACTAATCCTTGCATTAAGCCTCTTCCCCGTACACTTCCATTAAGCTTTGGATATTTTTCCGCAAGAGATTTTAAAAATTCTTGAACTTTTTCTCCCTTTTTATTTACTTCATTTGTTAACGTGTCATCCTCCCAAAAACTTAAAGCTTCTGTGGCCGTAACAAATGCTAAATTGTTCCCTCTAAAAGTACCGTTATGTTCACCAGGATCCCAAATGTCATGTTCTGGCTTAATTAATGTCAATGCAAATGGAAGTCCATAACCCCCGATTGATTTAGATAAACAAATAATATCCGGCTTTATTCCTGCTGGTTCAAAGCTAAAGAACGGTCCTGTCCGACCAACACCAGCTTGAATATCATCAACAATTAAAAAGATTTCCAACTTTTTGCAAAGAGCTTCCAACCGTTTTAACCAATCAAAGCTAGAGACATTAATACCGCCCTCTCCTTGAACGGTTTCTAGAATTATTGCGGCTGGCTTCGAAACACCACTACCTTTATCCTCCAAAAAACGTTCGATATATTGAACGGAATCGGTTTGATTATCAATAAAATTGTCATATGGCATCACAACTGTATTATGCAGAGAAACACCTGCGCCATGTCTTTTCGATTGGTTACCAGTAATGGACAAGGAACCTAATGTCATCCCATGAAACGCATTTGTAAAGCTCATAACGGTTTCACGGCCAGTTACTTTTCTTGCTAATTTCAAAGCACTTTCCACTGAATTCGTTCCAGTAGGACCAGGGAACATTACCTTATACTCCATATTCCTTGGACTTAAAATTGTACTTTGTAATTTTTCAATAAATTCTTCCTTTGCTGTCGTTGCCATATCCAAGCCATGAGTAACACCATCACTCTCTATATAAGCCATTAATTTTTCTTTCATTTTCGGATGGTTATGTCCATAATTTAGCGCCCCTGCGCCAGCGAAGAAATCGATAAACTCATTTCCCTCTCCATCCCAAAGCTTATATCCTTGGGCTTTTGTAAATATAGTCGGGAAACTACGGCAATAACTTCTTACTTCAGATTCATGTTGTTTAAAAACATCTAAGTTTGTTTTTTCTCCTATCGATGCCAATTTTTTACTCCTCCTTGTCTTTATTATTAATGAATAGGCCCTATTTGATACGTTTGTTCAGGCTCATGGTTTTCATTTGGAAATACCTCTGGAGATATAGATTCTATCTTTTTCATTTCCGTCTCAAAATTTTCAGCTAACTTTTTAAACAGAGCTTGTGAAGCTTTATTTGATGGAGAAATTGTTGTTTCCAGATATTTAACATTTGAAAGTTCTTCTCTGCTAAGCAGTTCTTGTAATAGTGAGGAAGCAAGTCCCTTCCCCCTTTGACTTTCATCTACAGCCACTTGCCATATAAATAAAGTATTTTGCTTTTCAGGAAGTAAAAATGCAGAGACAAACCCTACAATTTCCCCCTGATGTTCAGCAACAATACACGTATTTTTAAAATATTTGGACAGAATCAGGTAATAATATGCAGAATTCAAATCCAGAACTTGCGTTTTGCGTATTAGTCTCCATATATTTGATCCATCTTCTAATGTTGGTTTACGAAGTTCAACTGATTTAGTCAGTAACAGGTTAATTCCTCCCAACTTTTTTAAAAAATTGTTATAAAAACTTTAAAGTTATCAAATATTTTTCACCAAAAAATTGAATTTAATCCTACAAATTCGCAAATATTATAAATAACATGTTAGTTAATTTTATGAAATGACCCGAAGGAAGGTGGGATCTGACCATGGGAATTATTGTTCAAAAATATGGAGGTACTTCCGTTGGTAATGTTAAGAAAATTAAACAAGTAGCAGAACGAGTAAAAAAAACGATTCAAGACGGGCAGCAAGTTATTGTCGTTGTGTCAGCAATGGGGGATACAACAGACGAATTAGTTTCATTAATGCATGAAGTAACAGATCATCCACCTCGACGAGAAATGGATATGATGTTAACAACAGGAGAGCAAATTTCAATCGCCCTTTTATCCACCGTCTTACAGGAATTAAATGTTCCTTCTATCTCCTATACTGGATGGCAAGCTGGAATTGAAACCGAAGCAGTATTTGGTAATGCGAGAATTTTGGATATTAATACAGATCGAATCATTGAATCATTAAATGAAGAAAAAGTGGTAATTGTTGCAGGATTCCAAGGGCTAACTGAAAAAGAAGAAATTGCAACATTAGGAAGAGGAGGTTCAGATACATCTGCTGTAGCTCTTGCAGCTGCGGTTAATGCTGATCATTGTGAGATTAATACTGATGTTGATGGTGTATATAGCACAGATCCTCGAATCGTTCCGAATGCTAGAAAACTTCCTACGATTTCTCATGATGAAATGTTAGAAATGGCTGCTTTAGGAGCATCTGTTATTCACCCAAGAGCAGTAGAGCTTGCAAAAGTACATGGTGTCAGAATTATGATCCGATCTAGTTTTTCAGACATTGAAGGAACTCTAATTAAGGAGGCAAATAATATGGAAAAAGAAATGGTCGTTAGTGGGGTTGCTTATGACACAGACATCATAAAAATAGAGGTATTAAAAATGCCTAATCAAGTTGGCATAACATCGAATTTATTTGATTATATTGCCAAAGAAAATATTAATGTTGACATGATTGTTTTAAGTGAACACGGAACAGATACGTTTAATGTTGCATTCACCGTTAATAATCAAGAAGCAGAGCGTACAATTAAAATATTAAATGATCATAAAGATGAATTGAAATTTGAGGATGCTTTTTATCAAGACGGTGTTGCAAAAGTATCAATAATCGGTTCTGGTATGGTTACCAACCCAGGCGTTGCTGCAAAAATGTTTACTGTGTTAAGCGATAAGAATATACCAATAAAAATGATTAACACTTCTGAAATTAAAGTTTCCTGTGTTATCCCCGAAAAAGAAGGGAAAAAAGCAGTTAAACTGTTACATAGCGCATATGATTTAGACACAGAAAATGAAACCATGGTAGAAATCTAACACATACGCTATCACATTCCATATCCATTTATTTACAGGAGGGGTCTGACCCCTTCTTATTTATTTTGTTCTATCTCACTTGTGCTCGAGATTTCAGTGTCCTTCAATGCTTGTGAGGCTAAATGGTCTGCTTCTCTATTCTTTTTTCTAGAGACTACTTCGTATATCGGATCAATTCCTAGTTGGTCCAGCTTCTTTTCAATTCGATCTGCCCATTTATTTAATTCTTCTTCCACACACGGCCATTCGCCATCTAACTGATTAATCACAACTTGGGAATCACCTATAAAGGTAACTGGTAAATGATGAACCCCTAAAAGCTCCAACTCCTGTAAACTAAGATGAAGTGCGGCATACTCTGCTTCATTATTTGTGTTAAGCTCATCTACTTGAGCGTTTTTACGAAGCCGCAATGATTTGTTATTTTGCTCATAATAAATCGCACAGCCCAAGCCTGATTTTTTTGTTTCTAAATCAAAACCACCATCAAAATAAACGGTCACATTATGTGGTTCAGTTTGAATACCCTCCAAATATTTGTTTAGCTCCTTCGTCGTCCATGTATTCTCACGTCTATCAATGAATGTTATATGTTTGACACGACCAGTCTTTTCCAAGTCTTCAGCAATAACTAATGCTTCCCCTGCTCGCATTTCATCCGAGCTAAACGTTGTTTCTAACCCTTTTCTTGTTTTATAGGTAACTTCTATTCTGACATTCATGAAAAAGCCCTCCTAGCAATGCTAAAATTTTTAGTCTGTATAGTTTCTATTATGACAAATTGTAAGAAACCTTACTCATTTATGAATTGATGAATAAACGAACAAACTAATTCTCTAATAGGTCTGGATTCATTAAACAATGCATGTTTCCCGTTTTCAATGTAAACGACTTTGGAATCCGGAAAACTTTCGGTTAAAAATTTTATGTTGTATTTCCAATCCACAGTTTCATCGTCAGTCCCTTGAATAATACAAGTTTTTGTATGAACAGGACGATATGATTGTATCTTTTCGTTCCACTCAATTAACGCGTCTGTCCAATCTAATGGAATTACATCAGGTTGTAATGGGTCTGAGCGTACAAAATCGAGATATTGATGGCTAGAAGAATTTTTCCGAAAATTTCTCTTAACTCTTTGGATAAAAGGAACTGCTTTCATTAGGTAAATACCTATCTTGGTTAAATACCAAAAATTTGACCTAACCAACGGTGCTACAAAAATAACTTTTTCAAACGAATGATTCACATGTTTTAAAGCGTAATTAGAGAGAATTGCACCACCCGTACTATGACCAATAGCATAAAATGGGCCATCCAACTCCTCCTTAACTTTTTCCATGAGTGTTTCGAGTGTCAAGACATAGTCTTCAAATTTATTAATAGAAGCGGCATCTCCATCTGAAAGTCCATGCCCCTGTAAATCGTAACTGACAACTGTATACTGATGCTCATTTAAAAAGTTAATAATATGTCTTAAATGTCCGACATGATCCAAATAACCATGTAATAAAATGACTGTTCCTTTACTTGATTTCGGAGCAAACATCTGTACAATAACTTTTGCTTTTCCTATTTCTACTTTTCCAAAATGAAACGCAATTTTTTCATGATTGAAATCATAATAATTTAAGTATTCCTTGAGGTCAGCATTCATTTCAACCGGTGTATGAAAATCAAACGTCTGATTATTGCTCGATAACCGATCGAATACCTTTTTCATCTCTATTGTCTTGTCCATAATAATCCCCTTCATTAGAAAAAAACTTTTTATCGAATATTTACTCTATATCATTTTTTCTAAACGAATGAAATACTATGTATATACTTTCAATGTGATTTTTCTTCAAAGTGAAATAAAGCGGAACTTCATTTAGTGGGAAAGTGGGAGATTACGGACGATTTTCGTGTGTTAAAATCTTTTTTAAAAAAAGAGTGTATCTTTTATTTCTTTGATGTGTTATGCTTAAGCTCAATTATTGTTGTTCGGAATATGATGAAGGATAGCCGAAATACCTAATAAGTTTTTGTCTTGAATGAATATGAGGACAGTAATAGTAATTTAATGTGCGATAAAGCACTAGGAGGAAACACATATGAACACAGGTAAAGTAAAATGGTTTAACGCAGACAAAGGCTTTGGTTTTATTGAAGTAGAAGGTGGAGATGATGTATTTGTACACTTTTCTGCGATTCAAAGTGATGGCTTTAAAACATTAGAAGAAGGTCAAAACGTAACATTTGGTATTGAAGAAGGTCAACGTGGACCTCAAGCAACAAATGTTGTTGTAGCATAAATATTGTCTTACAAGGCTCTTTCCCTTTGGGAGAGAGCCTTTTTTATCGTTAAAAAAATTCAGCAATTATCTGCACACATTTCATCGTATAAACAAGCAAGACTTACTGTATTAGAGTAAGCATTGCTTTTTCATTAACTCCCCTTTTTTCTTTGAGTATTAATTTTGATCCACCAATATTTATAACTGGTAATACATTCATGCGAATAAGTACTATCACTTTTTGTTGTTCCCCGATATAATAGGTAAAGTATGATTTTAAAGGAAAAGGTGTTTTTAACATGAGTTTACTTACAGTAAGTAATTTAAGCCACGGATTTGGTGATCGTGCAATCTTTGATGACGTCTCTTTTCGTTTATTAGCTGGAGAGCACATCGGATTAATTGGTGCCAACGGTGAAGGTAAATCAACGTTTATGAATATTATTACAGGCAAACTCGACCCAGATGCAGGTAAGGTTGAGTGGTCTAAACATACAAGAGTTGGCTATTTGGACCAACACACGGTACTAAAGCAAGGGATGACGATTCGTGACGTATTAAGAACTGCCTTTCAGTATTTATATGATATGGAAACAGAGATGAATCAATTGTTCAGTAAAATGGGAGAAGTGGAACCAGATGAACTTGAAAGCCTTCTTGAAGAAACCGGTCGGATGCAGGATTCTTTAACGAACAATGATTTCTACACGATTGATGCAAAAGTAGAAGAAATTGCAAACGGCCTTGGCTTAAATGAGTTCGGATTAGAGCGCGATGTTCACGACTTAAGCGGTGGCCAACGTACAAAAGTATTGCTCGCCAAGTTATTACTAGAAAAACCAGATATTCTTTTACTCGATGAGCCGACAAACTATTTGGACGTTGAGCATATAGAATGGTTAAAGCATTACCTATTGGCATATGATCATGCTTTTATTCTCGTTTCACACGACATTCCATTTCTAAACAGTGTTACGAATTTAATTTACCATATGGAAAATCAACAGTTAACACGCTATCCAGGGGATTATGACGAATTCCTACGTGTCTATGAAATGAAAAAACAACAGCAGGTAGCAGCTTATAAAAAACAACAAAAGGAAATCGCCAACTTAAAAGATTTTGTAGCGAGAAATAAAGCAAATGCAGCAACAAGTAGAATGGCTATGTCACGACAGAAAAAACTAGATAAGATGGATGTCATTGAGCTCGATGCTGAAAAACCAAAGCCTCAATTCCATTTCAAACAAGCTCGTACACCTAGCAAGTATTTGTTTGAAACGAAAGACCTCGTAATTGGTTATGATGAACCTCTATCAAAGCCGCTTACTTTAGCCATGGAACGCGGGCAAAAAATTGCCTTGTCTGGTGCAAATGGAATCGGAAAAACAACATTACTCCGAAGTATTCTTGGAGAAATTCAACCGTTATCCGGATCTGTTGAACGAGGCGACCATTTGCATATTGGTTACTTTGAACAAGAAATTAAGGTTTCCAATCAAAACACGTGTATCGAGGAAATTTGGGAAGAATTCCGTCACTTTAACCAATACGAAGTTCGTACATCCTTGGCAAAATGCGGCTTAACAACAAAGCATATTGAAAGTAAGGTACAAGTATTAAGTGGTGGTGAAAAAGCAAAGGTTCGACTTTGTAAATTAATTAATAAGGAAACAAATCTGCTTGTTCTGGACGAACCAACGAACCACTTAGATCGTGATGCAAAAGATGAATTAAAACGTGCACTTAAAGACTATAAGGGTAGTGTTCTGTTAATTTCACACGAACCAGATTTTTACGAAGATATCGTTACTGATGTATGGAACTGTGAAACTTGGACGACGAAAGTCTTTTAGCAGAAAATCAGTATTAGTATCTTTAGATGAATGATTTCTGTTAATGGATGGTAAAATAATAATACGCTTTCATATCATTACCCAATCAATAAATATTGGGATAATTACCAATTGCTATTCAACAAATAACTTGCTATAATAAGTTGGTCTTTAACATGATTAAGGAGGAAATTTTTTGTCAATCGAAGTAGGTAGTAAGGTAGAAGGTAAAGTAACAGGAATTACTAATTTCGGAGCGTTCGTAGAATTACCTGAGGGTGCAACTGGTTTGGTGCATATTAGTGAGGTAGCGGACAGCTTTGTGAAAGATGTCAATGACCATCTGAAAGTTGGCGACCAAATAGAAGTCAAAGTATTGGATAAGAAAGAAGGAAAAATTGCCTTATCCATTAAAAAGGCAGTCGATCGACCAGAAAGAAAGAGTTCTTCTTATTCCCAACGTACTTCTCGTCCAGGAAAAAATACAAAAGACTTCCGTTCAAAGAATAATTTCAAGTCTAAGGAAAGCTTTGAAGACAAATTAGCTCAATTTTTAAAAACAAGTGAAGAAAATTTATCCAGTCTGAATCGTAACACCGAATCAAAGCGTGGTGGCCGAGGCGGCAGACGCGGATAAAACTCTTATGACTATATATAAATGTGGTATACAAATGAGCCTGCTATTCTGTAACAGCAGGCTCTTCGTTTTCTTATTTTTTCTGGGGGTCTGACCCCTTTTACTTAATTGGTAACTTTATATGTGACGACTTCTGGGGGTTCGAGGAAAAAATCACCAGCGACTTGTCCAAATTGCTTAAAGTGAGTTGTTTGGTTGTGAAAGTCAATGGCACTTTGATCTTTCCACTCTTCCACCATAATAAATGTGTTATGTATTTCTGTATCCTCAAACAAACGATAACTAATATTGCCTTCCTCTGCTTGTGATCCCTCAATCAATGGCTTTACGTGCTCTAGAAACATGTTACGATACTCCGGTTTCACTTTAAAATGTGCATGAATAATATTCAAGTTAGCTTCCTCCTACTCTAAATTATTAATAAAAATCTTTAGAAAAACTCAGCCTTCGTCTCATCCTATTACGATTGTTGAAGTTTTTTGTATGAAAACCCCTCTTCTACTTCTCTGCTAAAAGTTTATGCAAAAAACGGCAGTGAAGTCAATTTTTATCTATTTCATTTTTTCAAACTCTTGAACCATCATTTCATAGTTCATTGGGCCAAACGTTTTGAAATGAATAATCCCATTTGCATCAATCATATAGGACGTTGGTATCGGGCGTATTCTATATTGTGTTCCGACAACATTTTCTTTATCTAATATTATTGGAAAAGTTAAGTTAAACTCCTGCACAAAGTTTGTAACATTTTTCACACTGGATTCTGATTCTGTTAAATTAACTGCCAAAATTTCAATGTCCTTCTCTTGATAGAATTTTTCCATATCTGGCATTTCTGCACGACACGGTGGACACCAAGTAGTCCAGAAGTTTACCATCACTCGCTTACCTCGATAATCAGATAGTCTTACTTCCTTCCCGTCTAATGTTTGAAGATGAAAATCGGGTGCTTGGTTTTCTACTTCAAGACCCACTTTTTCATCAGTTGATCCTTCCTCATCAGAATAAGCACTAACTTCTTCATTTGCTTGTTCACGCGAAAGATCGTTCGTAAAATCATAGACAGCCCAACCGAACATTCCAAGAAGAACAGCAACCATGATCACTTTCTTCATTTACAAATACCTCCTTACGATGATAAACCGTGGTGTGATTTACTTATCATAAAACTAATACGGCATTATGCTAAATAGATCCCTTTCATTATTTTCCCCACTTTCGATAAATAATGAATGATAAACATCCAACAAACATCGCTAAGTAAAAAAATAGACTTAAAGTAAACTGAAAAACTGTTGTATGAAAAAATATAGATAAGATACTTTGACCAGCACTCCATCCTAACACTGCAATTGATACAAGCAATTCCAATTTAATTTTCCCCTGTAACAAAATGATGATAATGATCAGAACAACTAATAGCCCTAAATAACCCCAGGTATATGTACCACTTCCCAATGTTATTTGAAGAAATTCATACAAGAACGATCCAAGAAAAAACACATGAATCCATGAGAAAAATAAACGGAGGAAATGCTGATAATCGCGCACCATTTTATATGATGCATAAACAAACGTTAAAAATATTCCGATATAAAATGCTCTTGAATCACTAGGATAAGCAAGAATTGCAGGTGGATCGTTCAAAAATGTTTGAAAATGAACCATTATTTTTCCAACCCATAAAAAAATCACGAATACTATTAGTACATTTCCTATTTCGTTAAGTTGCTCCTTTGTTTCTGTTTTTGTAAATGGACTGGTGAAACGAAAAGAAACAAATCCTATAATAAAGCTAGCGAGAAGAATAATTAACGAGCTTTTGATAACGAGAGGACCAATGAACCATGCTGATGGCATAAATAAAACCTCCTTCTGTCCTTAAATCATACAATTTAAATAGCTATACGATAGAGAATTTACATTTGCCTCTACCGCTCTCGAATTAAAATTCTAGTCACACCGAACTTTAACACAGCCTTCTTTTAAGAAGTAACCCCCCTGCACCCTTTTCACCTATTTAACATAGGCTAACAATGAAAAAGAAGTGAGGAATTAAACGATGAATAACTACTATCCCCCTTATTATTCTTATCCAAGTTATTATCAACAAAACAGCTTATTCAGGTCCAACAGTGGTTTTAACATACCTTTTTTACCAATTGTAGGTGATCAATCCTTCACCAAATTGACTGATGACATCTTAAAATCGATTGTTGATGAAGCAACAGCTGCACATTTTTATGCTCGTTTATTAAAACAGGCACCAGATTCATTACACAAAGCGTTTATTGAGCATGCTTATGAAGATGAATTGAAGCACCTTCAAGCATTTACAAAACTATATGTACATCTGACAAATCATCATCCCCAATACGAAATTCAACAAATTCAATTCTCTACTTACAAGGATGGCATTTTGAAAGCATTAAAGGCTGAATTAGAAGCAGCCGAATTTTACCGAGACGTAAAATTATCAAGTCCAGACCCACTAGTGAAAGACACCTTTTTTTATGCCATGGTAGATGAATTAGAACACAGCACACAATTTGGAGTATTGTATAATTCACTATAATGTCCCTGAGGGGTCTGACCCCTCAGATGGACAAATGTCTTCGTATGGTGTACATACCTTGGACTACTATATTTAGATGTAGCTATTTCTCCTATACCCGGATGCTTGTCTAAAAATTCAGCAAAAGTCATGCTATAGTAACCGCTTTGTTTCATTCATAAACCTATCTGCAATAACAATCACAGCAGCAGTCGTGTCTATCATGTTTTTTCTTTTTCATATGCCTTATTTCATCAACACATCCACAGCCATGGCAGCAACCGTGCCTACCATGTTTTTTCTTTTTCATATGTCTTATTTCATCAACACATCCACAGCCACAACCTTGGCAACAGGTATGTCTCCCATGCTTTTTCATGTGACAATTTTCATAATCACATCCACAACCTTGGCAGCAGTCGTGCCTCCCATGCTTTTTCTTTTTCATATGCCTTATTTCATCAACACATCCACAGCCATGGCAGCAGGTATGTCTCCCATGTTTTTTCATGTGACAATTTTCATAATCACATCCACAACCTTGGCAGCAGTCGTGCCTATCATGCTTTTTTTTCATATACCAAGCATTATCACATCCACATTCATAGCAGCAACAGCCACGGTCCACATGTTTTTTCTTTTTTACATGACAACCTTTCGAACTAATACCAAAATAGCCCTCATGCTCGATTTGCTGTTTAAGGTCCCAGTAGTCCAAGTCTCTTTTTTTTATATAGTTATGCCAAGAATCCAACATATTAACATCTCCTTTCTGATCCTTTACTTTGATTTATTACCATTTTATTGGCGATGTCTTATATTGGAACGGCCAACATCTTAGCAAAAAGAATATTTTCATCATGATCACCACTACGTACTAAAAAATGGCTGTGACCTTCTAATGATAAAAATAGTTGCTATTCTTTCCATAGACTGTCAAACTTAAGAGACTCAAACAGTAACTGGTAGGTGGCAATACCTTATCCTTATTTCTAAAAAATGGTGAGTAAAACTTTATCATTTTTCTACATTAAAATGGATAACCTACAAAAAGAATTCCTATAGTACTATATTTACTTTCTAGAAGGTGAGGGAACGTAATATGGAAAAAAATAAATTCAAACAGGATCAAAAAGTGCGCCTAAAAAAAACATTAGAAACAGTAACGATAACTAACTGGAGTTATGTAAAAAATATGAAGCGCTACTCCTATACTATAAAGGAGCATCCTGAAACCTTTTATTTTGAAGAAGAATTAGAAGAGCTCTAACCATAAAAAAGGAGCAGATTCCTATTTGTCCGGCGCACAGTCTTAATAAAGTAGACATTTCAACTATTATTTAAATGCTTGTCTAATTATTTAGCAAAAGTCATCCTTGCTATTGGGATCCAATAATCATATCCAAAACCACTTGATGGTAGTACTTATACTTAATTGGAAATGTCTAAACCGGCACGACCAAATCTTTATCACAATATAAGAAATAAAGCCCACTTGTCTTCACAAAAGTGGGTTTTTATTTTTTATACTAATCACGGACGGGCATACAAAAAAATTTTTTTAGCAAATAGAGTAAAGATAAATATAAAAATCCGCGCAATACTTGGTATCCTTGTCCCTTTCAAGTCTATTAAATAGGAATATATTATTGTAAACATGAAAGGAGGAATAAGGTATGGGTGGAAATAAAAAAACGCAAGATATGACTGTAGAATTGGCAAAACAACTATTAAAGGGTGAAAATTATTATTTAACTGAAGAAGGTAAACGTCGTTTGGATGAATTATTAAAGAAGAATAGATAGTGAATTGGAATTAAAAATCTAACTGCCTGCCATTATTACACCCAAATATAACACCTCAACTACCTTGTCACCTTATACCACTAAGCAACTCGCCATCTCGTTTTCCTCATAAATAGTAGGGGCAGACCTCCTGTATGGACAAGTGTCCAGCAATAGTGGTCTGAACCCTTCATTTTATAAAAAGTTATAAAAAACATCAAACTCCGAATAGTTATGTAATATTTCGATTATTTCCATCAATCAAACTTAGTAATTTGTGGTGCTTTCCCAAAAGGGGTCTGTGATATTATCCCCTTATAGTAGACACAGCACTAGTGGGGTGTTACGTTGTCGCTATAAGGGGAGATTTTTGTGAGTAATAAAAGATACACGAAAGAATTTAAAGAAAAGGTTGTACAGTATTACTATG
>NZ_JAFBDR010000006.1 GCF_016908325.1 Aquibacillus albus
CAGAGGATGTCAAGACCTGGTAAGGTTCTTCGCGTTGCTTCGAATTAAACCACATGCTCCACCGCTTGTGCGGGCCCCCGTCAATTCTTTTGAGTTTCAGCCTTGCGGCCGTACTCCCCAGGCGGAGTGCTTAATGCGTTAACTTCAGCACTAAGGGGCGGAAACCCCCTAACACCTAGCACTCATCGTTTACGGCGTGGACTACCAGGGTATCTAATCCTGTTCGCTCCCCACGCTTTCGCGCCTCAGCGTCAGTTACAGACCAGAGAGTCGCCTTCGCCACTGGTGTTCCTCCACATATCTACGCATTTCACCGCTACACGTGGAATTCCACTCTCCTCTTCTGTACTCAAGCTCCCCAGTTTCCAATGACCCTCCACGGTTAAGCCGTGGGCTTTCACATCAGACTTAAGGAACCGCCTGCGCGCGCTTTACGCCCAATAATTCCGGACAACGCTTGCCCCCTACGTATTACCGCGGCTGCTGGCACGTAGTTAGCCGGGGCTTCCTCGTTAGGTACCGTCAAGGTACCGACCTATTCGAACGGTACTTGTTCTTCCCTAACAACAGAACTTTACGACCCGAAGGCCTTCATCGTTCACGCGGCGTTGCTCCGTCAGACTTTCGTCCATTGCGGAAGATTCCCTACTGCTGCCTCCCGTAGGAGTCTGGGCCGTGTCTCAGTCCCAGTGTGGCCGATCACCCTCTCAGGTCGGCTACGCATCGTTGCCTTGGTAGGCCTTTACCCTACCAACTAGCTAATGCGCCGCGGGCCCATCTGTAAGTGATAGCAGAAGCCATCTTTCAACTTTTCCCCATGCAGGAGAAAGTGTTATCCGGTATTAGCCCCGGTTTCCCGGAGTTATCCCAGTCTTACAGGCAGGTTGCCCACGTGTTACTCACCCGTCCGCCGCTCGTTCCACAAGCGCTCGCCCCGAAGGGCGATTGCTTGCTTCCCGCGCTCGACTTGCATGTATTAGGCACGCCGCCAGCGTTCGTCCTGAGCCAAGATCAAACTCTCCGATAAAGTTGAGTTTGCTTACTCAATAACTTGATTAGCATTTCTTTCTTAATCCAGCTTCGGCTCCTAATGGCTGGCGTATAGTTAATCTCGCTTCAAGTCTTCAAAGTTCAGAAGACTTTACGCAAGCTTATCTATCCGTACGCCATTGACCAGTCGCCTACGCTTTCTATTTAACATACTGGTTGTTTTGTTCAGTTTTCAAAGATCAAATGCTTGTTGTTCTTTAACGCGACAACTTTTATAGTATAACAAGTTTATTCGCGGAAGTCAACAACTATTTTGATGTTTTTATTTCGTTCGTGCCATCTCACGACAACATAAATTATCTTGCCATTTAACTTCGTGGAAGTCAATGGTTTTTGTCGTTTTATTAGAGACAGTAACTATATATTAGCATTGTTGCCGACTCATGTCAATTTTATTCCTGTGTCTTTTGTTAAACACTGACTAAGCGCGACAGCAATATTAATACTACATGGGTTTGTAACAAAAGTCAACATTGTAACCACTTATTTAATAGGTAAATTCTACCTACTCCTAAATAATGAGTAAATTAAAAACGCATAGATTTCATTATGATCCATGCGTTTTTATTTATATTGTAATTTTCAATGTTTTCGATTTTCTCTATAGTGTCGGAACTACTTTCTCACAGAAAGGGTTTCTTTCTGTTTTAGTTTGCAACAATGTTAACTAGTTTACCGGGAACAGCAATTACCTTTCTAACCGTTTTTCCTTCTAAACGCTCCTTAATAGATGCATTCTCTAACGCTTGCTGTTCTAATTCTTCTTTGGAAGCATTTTTATCTACCATCATTTTAGCTCTAACTTTTCCCATTACCTGAATAACAATTTCCACTTCATTTTCTACAAGTTTTGCTTCGTCATAAGCAGGCCATGCCTCATAAGCGATTGATTCATCATGCCCAAGCTTTTCCCATAATTCCTCAGCAAGGTGAGGTGCCACCGGCGATAGAATTTTCACAAAGCCTTCTGCATAATCCTTCGAAATTTGCTCTGCCTTATAAGCTTCGTTTATAAATACCATCATTTGCGATATTCCAGTATTAAAACGCAAGTCTTCAAAGTTTTCAGTCACTTTTTTAATTGTTTCATGATAACTTTTCTCTAACGAATCCTCTGTAACACTGTCAACCACCTTATGAGATAATTGATTGTCATCAGTAATAAATAAGCGCCATACCCTATCAAGAAATCTACGTGCACCATCCAATCCATTAGTTGACCATGCAACCGATGCATCAAGAGGTCCCATAAACATTTCATATAAACGTAGTGTGTCGGCGCCATGACTCTCTACTATATCATCAGGATTTACTACATTTCCTTTGGACTTACTCATTTTTTCATTATTTTCACCAAGAATCATTCCTTGGTTAAATAACTTTTGAAATGGTTCTTTTGTAGGGACTACACCGATATCATACAAAAACTTATGCCAGAAGCGAGCATATAGCAAATGAAGAACTGCGTGCTCTGCACCACCAATATATACATCAATCGGAAGCCACTTTTTTAAATATTCTGGATCAGCAAGTTTTTGATCATTATCAGGATCAATAAATCTTAGGAAATACCAGCAGCTTCCGGCCCATTGCGGCATGGTATTCGTTTCTCTTCGCCCATTCATCCCTGTTTCAGGATCTACTACATTTACCCAATCATCAATATTGGCTAATGGAGATTCACCAGTTCCGGAAGGTTTGATTTCTGTTGTCTTCGGTAACTCTAATGGTAACTCATCCTCTGAGACAGCTGACATCGAACCATCTTCCCAATGAATAATTGGAATTGGCTCGCCCCAATATCGTTGACGACTGAATAACCAGTCTCTTAAACGGTACGTTACTTTTTTCTCACCTTTGCCGTTTTCTTCTAACCAGTCAATCGCTCTACGTATTCCATCTTCTTTATTTAAACCATTAAGAAAATCAGAATTAATATGTTTTCCATCTCCGGTATAAGCTTCCTTTTCAACATCTCCACCCTCAACAACCGGAACAATCTTAAGATCAAATTTTTTCGCGAATTCATAGTCACGCTCGTCGTGAGCAGGTACTGCCATAATTGCACCAGAACCATAAGTCATTAATACATAGTCTGCTACCCATATAGGGAGCTTTTCTCCATTAATAGGATTGATTGCATGAGCACCAGTAAATACGCCTGTTTTTTCTTTTGCAAGATCTGTTCGTTCTAAATCAGATTTTGCAGTGACCTTCTCTATATACTGGTTTACTTGTTCCTTTTGTTCAGGTGTCGTTACTTTTTCCACTAATGGATGCTCTGGAGCTAATACTGCGTAAGTTGCTCCAAACAAAGTATCTGGTCTTGTTGTAAATACGGTAAACGTTTCTTCATGGTCAGCAATTTCAAACTGAACTTCCGCTCCTTCAGATCGCCCAATCCAGTTTCGTTGCATATCTTTAATACTTTCTGGCCAATCTAACTCTTCTAAATCGTCTAACAAGCGATCTGCGTAAGCCGTAATTTTTAACATCCATTGTTTCATTGGTTTTCTGACAACTGGGTGACCGCCTCGCTCACTCTTCCCATCAATTACTTCTTCATTTGCAAGTACTGTTCCAAGTGCTGGACACCAATTAACAGGAACTTCATCAATGTACGCCAAACCTTTTTCGTAAAGCTTCAAAAATATCCACTGCGTCCATTTGTAATAGCTTGGATCTGTTGTATTTATTTCACGGTCCCAATCATAGGAAAAACCCAGTTCTTGAATTTGACGGCGAAATGTATTCACATTTTGTTTTGTAAACTCTTCTGGGTCATTTCCTGTATCTAATGCATACTGCTCAGCAGGTAAACCAAAAGCATCCCAACCCATTGGATGAAGTACTTCATATCCTTGCATTCGTTTCATTCTTGAAATAATATCAGTTGCCGTATATCCTTCTGGGTGTCCAACGTGCAAGCCCGCACCTGAAGGGTAAGGAAACATATCAAGCACATAAAATTTTTCCTTATTCGTTTGTGAATTTGATTTAAATGTTTTATTGTTCAACCAATAATTACGCCATTTTTCTTCTATTTTATTATGATTAAATGACATGACTGCGCCTCCTCATATAAAACACATGTTCTTATTAATTAAAAAAAGTCTCTAAATCCCTATATGGGACGAGAGACTTGGATCCCGCGGTACCACCCAACTTTAGCGCAAAAAAGCGCCCGCTTTCATTCCTTAACGCGGAAAACGGCAGAAACTACTTGTTTCACTTCTGCAACATCAAAGGTGAGTTCACAAAGCGCAGGGATAACTCGCACCAGCCGCTATCTCTCTTAAGCCTGCTTGCTTCATTACTAATCCTTATCATCGTCGTTCAATAGTTATTGTAATCGTATTTTAAAGAATGCGTTACACTTTGTCAAGGTTTGCCATTTCATACAATTTGCTATTATGTATTTCATTTAAATCTTCCCACTGATTATTTGCTCATTAGAAATTCTTGTCCCTTTAGCCCTAAATAGCGAAACCTTTGTTATGCTTTTACTTTTACCCGTAAAAAACCTTGCCTTAAGATAATAAAGGCAAGGTTTCGTATCTTTCCTCAGGATTCAAAATCATTCATTTGAATATGATCTAACACCATATCATTTAAATACTGATTAACTCTTAAATGAAGTCGATGAAGTTGCTCCCGTTGCTGGTGGTTAGCGCTAGCCATTAGCTTCTGTATTTCTTGTTCTACCTCGGAAAGCTGTAGCTGTGCCTCAGAATACGAAGCATCTATTTCAAATCCATTTCTGTTTGTAACCTTTAATTGCTCTTCTGCATAGGAAAGTGCTTGGTTTGCTTTTTCAATTAAAGCGTATACTGATTCTCTAGTAGCCACTTTCATCACCTCATTTATAACGTTCGCTAACATTGACTTTATGATACATGGTAGATGTTTCACTTGTTTTTTTAACAAACTCCATTTGCCAGCATGAGTTAAAAATCAACATCTAATTTTAACGCACTATCATGCAAGTAGCTTTTTTTAAAAATAAAGAAATTCGTGCTAAACTAAATGAAAAATAAGAAAGGGAATTTTCTATGTTTAAAAAAATAATCCCATATGCCCATGAGCTATTGGAAAATTCGATAAAACCTGGCGAAATTGTAATAGATGGCACTTGTGGTAATGGAAAAGATACACTATTTTTGAGTAAATTAGTCGGTAATCACGGAAAAGTTCTAGCTTTTGACATTCAACAACAAGCGATTACAAACACGAGAAACTTGTTAATTGCACAGAATATCAATAATGTTGAACTTATTCATGATGGACATCAATGTATAGATAACTACCTGGACGAAGAACACAAAGAACAAGTAGGTGGTGCTATCTTTAATCTTGGTTACTTACCAGGTAGTGATAAAAAAATAATAACAACACCTAACAAGACTATAAAAGCGATTGATACAATAATGAAATACATAAAGCCTGATGGTTTGATTGTTCTTGTCGTCTATCACGGCCATACAGGTGGAGATATAGAAAAAGAAAAGCTCTTACAACATCTTAGGAACTTTGATCAGAAAAAGTACCAAGTTTTGCAATATGGTTTTATTAATCAGAGAAACAATCCACCATTTGTATTAGCAATTGAAAAAGCCTAACCATTACATACGTAAAAACGGACTTGAGTTAAGTCCGTTTCCATTTGTTATAGACCTTTACATTTAAATGAAAAAAGAATGACCGTAAGCCACTAGTCTTTATCATCAACTTCGTTACTTCTTTACCATTTTCCAATTGATTTACCTTTGGATCTGCTAAATAAAGACCTATTAGTCCATGATGAATCATTTCATGAAAGGATTTATCCGGAAGACCTTGAACATGGTTATTTGCCTGTTCAATAAAATAAACCAATCGCTCTTGTAAGTTTTCTTTATTACGATAATAATGACAAAAGTTTAAATCCCCTTCTTCTTCATCCTCCAGTTGATCAATATAATAATCGAGTAAAATATGTAATCCCTGTACATAAGGAAAATAACTGTTGAAAATATTTTTTGCTAGCTTGCGATCCATTTGTTGACCCAACGCATAAGAAACGATACAGAATATTCCTAGCGTAGAGCCACTCGAAGCGGAAAACTCATACCAGCTTAATTTAGGCCAACGTTCTTGATACGACGAAAACCATTTTTCTAATCGAGGTATGCGCTCTTCCTCTTTTACATGTTTATGTACCTGTAAGTCACTATATAAACGCTCTAGTTGCAAAAGATACGGTCTCATTTCAGGATAACTTTTTTCGTTGCGAAGGACCCTTTGACACGTTCTAACTAAATCCGCTAAATATTCCCCATCATTTTGTTCGCTTCGATATTCATAATAATTTTTTATAGAATTATCCGGCGAAAGTGCATCTTCCATCGATTGATGAAGCATTCGAAAATCATCTGGGTCTAATGATGTACTACGATCACATAAATTATCTAAATAATCACTAATGGTTTGATAAGCAACAATAAAGCGAACGGCCTCTTTTCTTTTTTGCTTCGCTAAAACACTATAGACACCACCACCTTGGCAATGAAATTTTTTCGTACGAATACTTGCCAATGCCTGTTGTCTTAGTTCTTCATTAGGAATTTGCTCCGCTTTTCTTTTCCAATGATTTAGTTCTCGGTCAACTTCTGGAAAAACGTTGCGATATACATAATTCATCAATATCGGTGCTGACTTTGGAACATTTTTATACAAAATCTTCCCCTCATTTCTTCAACTTTTGCTTCGCTTTATAAATATCATATCTTCTATGGTATTATAATTATATCATCATTCCATACATCCATCTTCCATTGAACAACCACTTAAGGAATGAAACAAATATAAGGAGGTTCTTCGTGTGATTTATGAATACAAAGGATCAACACCAAACATCCATCAAACCGCTTATATTGCCAGCGATGCAATTATAACAGGTGATGTAATCATTGACGAATTATCAAGTGTTTGGTTCAAAACGGTTATCAGAGGAGATGTAGCTCCTGTACATATAGGAAAAAAAGTAAATATTCAAGACTTATCCTTATTACATCAAAGTCCAAACTATCCGCTTATCATTGAAGATGAGGTTACGGTTGGTCACCAAGTAACCTTACATTCCTGTATTGTCCGTAAGAAAGCTCTGATTGGGATGGGTTCTATTCTTTTAGATGGCGCAGAAGTTGGGGAACAGGCTTTTATAGGTGCTGGAAGTTTAATACCACCCGGTAAAAAGATTCCACCAAAAACATTAGCTTTTGGGAGACCTGCTAAAGTTGTCCGTGAATTAACCGATAAAGATATAAAGGAAATGGAACGAATAAAGCAATCCTATGTAGAAAAAGGGCAATATTACAAAAAGCTTGAAGATCGCTAATCGTGCGTGGATTATTCCAATTGAATCCTCTTAAATTGTTATGGAAGAAAGTTACATCGTTCTACTAACCCAAGTTGAGGCACTCTATTTATAAGGAGTGTATGTCGAATGTTAATTTTTTTGTTCTTGTTTTCAATTCTTATGACGTTTGTACTTATATCTTTTAAAAGAAAGACAACAAGACCTATTTTAGCGTCCGCCTTGAGAACTCATACGATACTTTTTGGAATCACTAGTATTGTGGTGCTTGTTTTTATTATTTCAAGCTACAAGGCAGCATTTAACAGTGGATTAAATATAGAGCAAACGGAGTCCTTTGCACACGCTATCGAACACCCAAAACCTAAACTACAACCTAAACTAGAACCTGTCTTGCCATTGGTTGAACAAATTCAATTCAGAAACTCAGTAAGATTAAATGCCCCTGTGATCGGTCAACATCCTGAATTACCCAGAGGATGTGAAGTAACGAGTCTTGCTATGCTCTTACAATATTTTAATGTTGATGTAACCAAAATGGAGTTAGCTGATAAAGTAACCAAAGACAAAACTCCTTTCAAAAAAACAGAAGAGGGCATTTATTTTGGAAACCCAGCAAAAGGATTTGTTGGTGACATGTATTCTTTCTCAACCCCTGGATTAGGGGTTTATCATGAACCAATTGCTAAATTAGCGAGAGAGTATTTAGGTGACGATATTAAAGATTTTAGTGGGGGGTCCTTTTATGAAATTCTCCAACATCTAAACCAAAATCGTCCTGTTTGGATTATTACTAATTCAACTTATAAACAATTGTCAAATGATCAGTTCGAAACTTGGCAAACCGAGGATGGACCCATTCGTATTACGAGAAAAGAACATTCCGTCTTAGTTACTGGTTATGATGAAGAATATATTTACTTCAACGATCCAATACGTGCCGATATAAGAAAAGCACCCATTAAAGGCTTCAAAGAAGCTTGGGTGCAAATGGGAAAGCAAGCTATTACGGTTGTTACACCGTAAGCTTGCTTTTCGTTTTATCCTCTTCTTTGAATGTATCAAATGAGAACTTTCTTTCCACATAAACCTGATGCCATAGCATGAACATTAATACCGTCCAAATCTTTCTGCTATAATCACCTTTACCAAGGCAGTGGTCTTCTAACAATTTCAGAATATAGTTTTTATAAAATAAATGATCCGTTTCGCTCTCTTTAATTAACGTCTTTGCCCAATCGTACAGCTCATTCTTTAGCCAAAAACGAATCGGAACAGGGAAGCCCAGTTTCTTACGATCAAGCACATGATCAGGTACAATACCTCTGGCTGCTTCTCTTAAAATACTTTTTGTTGTACCATTCGCTATTTTAAAACGAACAGGTATTTCACTAGCAACCTGAAATACATCTTTATCCAAAAATGGAACGCGTAACTCTAATGAATGGGCCATTGTCATTTTATCAGCCTTTAACAAAATATCTCCACGTAACCAAGTGTGAATATCGACATACTGCATTTGATTGACAAGTGGATCTTTATGAATATTTTCATATAGTTTGTTCGTTACTTGTTGATAATTAGTGTTCGAATTATACGTCTTGAGAAAATGCATTTTTTCTTCATCGGTAAACATTTTCGCATTTCCAATATACCGATCTTTTAAAGGAGTTGTACCCCTTTCAATAAAACTTTTCCCCTTAACACCTTCAGGCAGCACAGTAGCAATGCGAGAGAGCAGCTCTTTGGCAGGTGTCGGTATGGATTGAAAAAGCTTAAGTGATTCTGGTTCGCGATAAATATTATACCCGCCAAACAGTTCATCGGAGCCTTCTCCGGATAAAACAACAGTTACATGTTTGCTAGCTTCTCTAGCAACAAAATACAGAGGAACACAAGCAGGATCCGCTAGTGGATCATCCATGTGCCACATAATTTTTGGCAGCTTTTCTACATATTCTTCGGGTGTAATCATATAAGAGATGTTTTCCACCTGTAGTTTTTCGGCAGTTTCTTTTGCAACATCTACTTCGGAATAACCCTCTCGTTCAAATCCTACTGAAAACGTCTTTAAATTCGGGTTAAATTCTCTAGCAATCGCAACAATTAAAGATGAATCTATTCCCCCTGATAGGAATGATCCAACTGGGACGTCACTTCTCATATGAAGATTTACAGAATCATACATAGCATCTTGAATTCGTTTTATCCATGACTGCTTTGCCATTAGAACAGGATTAAATTCAGCATGCCAGTACCGTTCGAATTCAATCACTTCTCCAGGTTTTTTTACAAAAAAATGACCGGCTTCAACCTTATAAATATCTTGCGTTAAGGTTAATGGTTCTGGTGCATATTGGAAGCTTAAATAGTGCTGTAAAGCTCCTACATTTACTTCCTCTTTATCATCAAGCAATGTTAAGCTTTTCTTTTCCGATGAAAAATAAGTACCTTCTGGTGTCTCACGGTAAAATAATGGCTTTATTCCAAACGGATCACGAACACCATATAAGGTTTGTTCTTGTTTATCCCAGATAAGGACTGCAAACATCCCTCTTAATTGCTTAAATGCATCCGTTTTATATGCTTTAAACATAGCTACAATTACTTCCGTATCAGACTCGGTAGTGAACGTATATCCTTGTTGGATTAATTGATTTCTTAATTCAACATAGTTATATACTTCACCGTTAAAGACCATCCATAATTGATCATCATCGTAACTAAATGGTTGGTGTCCACTTTCTATATCAATTATACTTAGTCTTCTAAAACCAAAAGAAATATAGTTATCATGATAATAGCCTTCATCATCTGGACCTCTGTGGGCAATATAATTGTTTCGTTGCTGAAACTGATTTTGAAAGTCCATATCTGTTGGTTGTGCATGATTTCTAATCATTCCGATAAACCCACACATTTTTTCAGCCTCACTTTCTTTACCAAAAGGTGTACAATCGTATGTCGAATTAGTACAAAATATGTCACACTTACATATTTTTGAGTATATCACAAAAATATTAGCATGAAACATATTCTTATCATTTATATTTATTAGTCGTTTCAAAAATATCTATGTTTCATAAAATCAAATAATTTTTCTCGCTAAATCCTTATAGTGAAAAATTCATTGTACCTACACTAAACGTAGAACAAAAGCGCTACCTACACCATTTATCCATAAGCCATCCACCCTATAATTTCCTATGCCAATAAAAAGGATCAAGCATTAACTTGATCCTTACTTAACCTTCTATTTACTTACATATCCCTGTAATTGATCAACTTTATCTGTGTTCTCCCAAGGAAATTCCACATCTGTCCTTCCGAAGTGTCCATAGGCTGCAGTATTTTTATAAATTGGTTTTCTTAAATCAAGCATTTTAATAATTCCTGCAGGCCTTAAATCAAATATCGACCGAACTGCTGACACCAACTCTTCTTCACTTGCTGTACCACTTCCAAACGTATCGATTGAAATGGATACTGGCTCAGCTACACCAATTGCATAAGCTAATTGCACTTCACACGACTCAGCTAATCCTGCCGCAACAATGTTCTTTGCAACGTAACGAGCCGCATAAGCTGCAGAGCGGTCTACTTTCGTCGCATCTTTTCCACTGAAAGCACCGCCACCGTGTCTGGCATAGCCGCCATACGTATCAACAATAATTTTACGTCCGGTTAAACCAGCATCACCTTGTGGACCTCCAATTACAAATCGACCCGTTGGATTTATAAAGTATTTTGTTTGGTCGTCAAGTAAATGTTCTGGAACCATTGGATTAATAACATGTTCCTTTATATCAGCTTGAATCGTTTTCAATTCAACCTCTGGATGATGCTGTGTTGAAATGACAATCGTATCAATTCGAATAGGCTTATTGTTTTCATCGTACTCAACCGTAACTTGTGTCTTCCCATCCGGACGCAAATAATCCAATGTATTGTTCTTTCTTACATCAGATAATCGTTTAGAAATCTTATGGGCAAGTGAAATTGGTAATGGCATTAACTCTGGGGTTTCATTATTGGCATATCCAAACATTAATCCTTGATCACCAGCACCAATTGCTTCTATTTCATTGTCTGTCATCGTTCCTTCGCGTGATTCTAGTGCTTCATTCACACCACCAGCAATATCGGGGGACTGTTCATCAATTGCTGTCAAAACAGCACATGTTTCTGCGTCAAATCCATACTTTGCCCGTGTATATCCTATATCCTTTATCGTTTTTCGGACAATGCTTGGTATGTCAACGTAGGTTGATGTTGTTATTTCTCCTGCTACCAATACTAAACCTGTAGTGACCGTTGTTTCACATGCTACTCGTGCATTAGGATCACTTTTTAATATTTCGTCTAGAATGGCATCAGAAATCTGGTCACAAATTTTATCCGGATGACCTTCTGTGACTGATTCTGACGTAAATAATCGACGATTTGCAGCCATTCTGCTAAATCCTCCTTCATGTATCTTTATACGGAATTCATTCTCAAGTATGATATTAAGAAACTATTTAAAGGTGATTCCACTTATAGAAGATGTTCAAAAAGTCAATAAGTGCATATAGCTACTCGATTCCTTTTGAATACTAATAGTGCGTGTTCAAAAAGCCGATGTTTATCATTTGGCGACTTTTTGAACAACCTCTAATATATATTAAGTGTTTACTAATATAGCTTCATTTATGAGCTTGCTTAGATTATTCCCATAAAAGGATATTTAAAAAATAATGGATAGATGGATAGCACCTTATGACAAGGAACCTCACCTGACACAATTTAATCTTTTGAACATACCTTTTGACAAAATTGTTAAAATAATCCTTACTTATTCCGTTCGCACTTTATCGTATCGAAACAGACTTGTAATGTCAATCATTCTAACCAATGAACTTGGGGTTATGATATGTTGTTCCTTATTAACAGAAATCGAATAAAAAATAAGGCCAGACAACTTAACTTATCGTCTGACCTTCCCTCTTTTATAAAGTGAACCTCACTTAGTGGGGATTACGGACGGTTATTCACCGTGAGAAAATTTAATTTGTATAATCGATCTATACTTTTAGGCAACACTTTATCCTTCATCATGAAACTAAAGCTAGGATTAGTACCCATGTTATCTGGAAGTTCATGTATTAAAACCGGTCCATCTGTCTCAAAATAAGATGACTGATCGTTTAGTGTATCTACTATTGCAAAATATACATTTTTAGCGATATTTCCACCTTTACCCGCAACAAAGTATTGTCCTATATATTTTAATTTACTGACATTTCCGCCAGTTTCTTCCTTTACTTCACGAATAGCAGCTTCTTCAGGTGTTTCCCCATCCTCCACTTTTCCACCTGGAAATTCCAATCCTCTATCTCGATGTTTTGTTAATAGCCAATAATCTCGATACCTGCAGATAACCCAAACGTGCTTCGGTTTTTTTTCAAATGGTTGATGTTCAAATGATAGCCTTACTTCATTATTGTAATAATCCTGAAACGTTATCATTTTATTCAGCTACCTTTATTTCTGAAAATAGTTTTTATCCAACTGTCGTTATGTTAAATGAGTTATGTTTGTAATTTTCCACTTTTTATCATAGGTGAATTCAAACTCAATTTTATATGAACCATATAGTGCACTTTCATTCGTTTGTGTTATTTCATACACATGACCTTTATCTATCATCTCATAATCTTGATTTTTTTCAAACCATGGAGGTGTTTCTGTAGGTACAATATACAGACTTTCATTACGCTCTTCAAAATAATAATCTACGTATTTTTTAGCAACCGAAATTTCACATACAGATCTAAATTCTTTTAAAAGGGATGCTTTTGAATCGTGATTGATTACTTTATAATTTTCATCAGTTTCCTGCACAAGTAGCTGGAGGAACTTTTCGGTTATCGCCACTACATCAGCATGCGTTAGCTTTACTTCTTTTCTGTTTGCGGTATTAACGTTCCTTTTCGGATAATCTTGTTTATTTAGCGTAGTAACACGGGCCTGTGAAAATGTATGATTATCATTAAACCGTTTCCCGTCAGCAAAGACATGATCATTATGATTTTCCTGTATTGGTAATATTAAAAATAAAATAATTGCAACTGCACAAATTGTTCTTACATAAATCGGATGTTTTTTCATACTTGTCCACCTCCTCTTATAATATTTATTCCTTTATCTGGTACTTTTAAACATTATTCTCAACAAATAGCAAAACCTTTTATTTATATAGACGTATAAATAGGTTAGAACGTTTCAATTTTTGTTTTTTATGTAGTATTATAAAATTTTCTTTATGCCGATAATCTTCGATGCTAAAATTTTTCCTTTCCTGGTGCAAAAAAATGCCCAGCTACAATAACAGCTAGGCAAATTTCATTAATCCAAGTCTAATATCCCCATACTTTCAATATGTGCTTTCGTTTCATCGTCTCCTAAGTCATAAACCATTTGAAATGCTTTAACAAGTCGGTCATCATAATCATCATTTGAATCATCATTGTGATAAGACATAATCGGCACATGAGCTCTCCAAAAAGCGCGAATATCAGAATCATGCATTTCCGTTAATGTTTGTCTTAATTGGAACACTTCTTCATCGGTTGCATATATCGTGAAATCGTTGTTATCTCCAACCTCTACCTGTGAAATCTCTTGGCTACCAAGATCCAAAAAATATTTTTTCTTTTCCATAATCCACCCTCCTACCCTTTAATTTTCTCCAATTCAAAAGATTTATGAACAACTTTTTGTTATTTCTGCATAAGGTATGATACAAAGGAACCAATTTTAAAGAAATGACATTAAATAAGTAATAGTGTGTGTTTAAAAAAGGGGGAGAATGTGAATTCAACGAAGCTTTCCATTTCATTGGTCGGATGCAGTGTTTACTGTTGAACAACCTCCAATAAACACATTTGAAATTGATAGGTGACTAACTAAGATGGAGGGCCTTTTTAAAATTTTAAACAGAAAGGGTGAAACGATGAGACTTACTTCTGATGAATTGCTACAATTATATTTAAGACATTTTGACGATAATGAGTCTGAATCACTTGAATTATTTGTTCGCTCTATTTTGGAACAGATGGATTATCAAGATATTATTGAAATTGTTGAATCTTATCCAAAAGAAGAACTAAACAAAATGCTAAGTAACTATCTTAGTAATAGTATTGAAGGAAAATTAAAAGGAACCAGCCATAATTTGAAAGCGGATACATTTAAATGGACTGTTTAACTTCAACTATTAAAAAATTGGTGTAATTTGGGCTATACAAGCTGGATTATCGTGAAATCTCTGGCTGTTAATGCTTCCATCCTGCAATCTCTCTATAATCTTTCTCAATAAGTTTCCTTACAATATTGGAATGTATTTACACTTTTAGATTAATAAAATTCAGGTTATACTATTCAAAAAGGGAACATATGTTCTTTTCAGTTGGAGATGATCGGATATGATTAATTATAGTGATTTTCCCAGAAATGATGTACTCTGTATTGATATGCGATCCTTCTATGCTAGCGTTGAGTGCCTGAAGAACGGCTTAGATCCCATGCAAGCGATGCTAGCTGTAGTTGGGGATAAAAAACGATCCGGTAGTATAATCCTGGCTGCTTCCCCTGAATTAAAAAGACGACATGGTGTCAAAAATGTAAGTCGTTATTTTGATTTACCTAACGATCCTGCCATTTATGTTGTCGAGGCGAAGATGGGAGATTATTTGCGAGTATCTGTAGAAATAACCAAATTAATCAACCAGTATGTACCTAAAGAAGCCATTCATCAATATTCAGTAGACGAGTTATGGGTAACCGTTAATGGATTAGAAAAACTATACGGAAACCGCTGGAATGTTGCCCGCCTTATTAAACAAGAATTATACGACACAATGGGGTTAACCTGCTCCATTGGAATTGGTGATAATAAGTTTCTAGCTAAGGTTGTCATGGATTTATACGCAAAAAAAGAAGGTATTTCCGAATGTACGTATGAAGATGTGGCAGAAAAATTGTGGCCAATTCCTGTTGAAGAGATTTGGGGAATTGGCAAACGAATGATGCGTAATCTTAATCGAATGGGAGTTGTTACGTTAGGTCAACTAGCCAATCACCCATTAGAACAATTAAAAAAACGATTTGGTGTCATGGGAGAGCAACTTTACTGGCATGCATGGGGAATAGACCTTAGCCCTGTAATTGGTAATTTTCAAAAACAAGAGCAAAAAGGCTTCGGTCATGGTATTACATTATTGCGCGATTACCAGCGTGACGAAGTGTTTGCATGTATATTGGATTTGGTCGAAGAAGTTTGTCGTCGGGCTAGAACAGCTAGAAAAGCTGGTAGAACAATTCATCTTGGAATTGGTTATTCCCAGGAGACTGGAGGTGGCTTCAGCAGATCTCGTTCTATCCCTTTACCAACTAACGTAACAATGGACGTTTATCATATTTGTGTTCAACTATTTAATGAGTTTTATGATGGACGTAGTAGTATTCGACGCGTCTTTGTCACACTTGATCATCTATTTGATGATGGGGAAACGCAACTAGATTTATTTGAAAATCAAACAAAAAAGAAGGATATCGGCTATATCATGGATCAGATTCGAGAACGCTATGGACCTACAGCACTATTACGAGCAACTAGCTTTACAGATAATGGCGTGACATTAGAGCGCAGTAAGAAAATCGGTGGTCATAAGGCATAGACTACCTCCAGATAGATATTAAATCAACTCTCTCCATATTAGGTTAAAAAATTTCGACTACGTCTAATAAAAACAACATGGACGTAGGCGAAATTTTTATTGTTCGCTCTTTTCGTGTATTCTTTGTTGTTTTTTACTACACAATTGAACATAATGCGCAACAAAAGGTGATTTACCATTAATCTAACGAATAAAAAGAGTGCATAGCCGACGCTGTGGAAAAACACTCGCTTTCCGTGGGCAACGCCTCAGCCTCCTCGGAAGAAAACCGCTTCCTGCGGGGTCTTCACCTGTTGCTTTTCCCACAGGAGTCTCGCATTTTTCCACAGCTTGGATTTATTTTTTTATAAGTGAGAAACTGTCCAACTGCTGTAACGAAGCTTTCATACCATTTCTTTTAACTAAAATTAATTGTTTTATGAAATTTCCACGATCAAGCGATAGAAGCACATGTAGACTAATCGAAAAGATAAACCAATTTCTTATGTGCGATGTAATAATGTCGATGCTTTCCTTGTCTTTCGTGAAAAGCGAGGAGAAGATTTCCACATAATGTGAATTCCAGTACATACTCACATGATTAATCGGAGAATCTTTTTAGCGTAGGCAGAATACGTAGACTCCTGCGGGAACAGCACGTGTCCGAAGACCCCGCAAGAAGCGTTCTTTGCTTCTGAGGAGGCTGAGGCCGTGCCCGCGGAAAGCGAAGTATTCTGCCGAAGCGATTGTTATGTCGCATTTATCTTTTACTACCCATGATAGCTTATGGGAATGCGAATTAATTAGCCTTATTTTAAAAGTTTTTCAACCGATCAACTAGCTTGGTTCTTAAGAGTTTATTGGATGCATTACGTGGTAGGCTGTCGACAAAGTAAACCGCTTTAGGAACTTTAAACTTTGCTAAATGTAGATGACAATGGTTTATTATTTGATCGTCGGTTACAGCTTCTTCACTCTTCACTACAAAAGCAACTGGAACTTGCCCCCATGCATCATCTTCTTTACCAACAACTCCTACTTCTTTAATACCATCCATTTCTAAAAGAACACTCTCAACCTCAGCAGGATACACATTTTCACCGCCAGAAATTATTAAATCTTTTCTCCTATCTAATACGTAAAGAAACCCTTCCTCATCAAGATATCCTATATCACCTGTTGCCAGCCAGTCTTGTTGAAAAGCCTGTTTGTTTGCCTCACTATTTTGATAATAACCACCAGTAACCATTGGGCCTTTAACTAAAATTTCCCCTGCACACATTGCAGGCTGTTCCGAGCCGCCTTCATTGACAATTTTAAGCTGAGCTGGAAATAAAGCTTTCCCTGCAGAACCTAATTTTGTTAACGCATACTGTGGACTTAATGTAACGATTTGCGAAGAGGTTTCCGTCATTCCGTACGTCTGATATACAGGAATTCGGGCTGCTTTGGCCTTTTCCAAAAGTGGTTTTGGTGCTGGCCCGCCTCCCAATAACATACAACGAAACGTTTCAGGATAATGGGAACCATCCAGTCTTTCCATTAACCGCTCTAACATAACCGCAACCACTGAGGCACTTGTAACCTGTTTATTCATTATTGCATCATGCACTTGTTCAACATCGAACTTATCTAATAAATAGACAGGCATCCCATAAATAACACTTTTCATTAAGATAGACAAACCACCAACATGAAAAAGCGGAAGAGCAGCTAACCATTTATCCTTCTCATTTAATCCTAAATTTAATGCCGAAGAAACTGCACTCCACCAATGATTCCCATATGTATGCATCACACCTTTTGGAGATCCTGTAGTACCAGAGGTATAGACAATCGTAAACAAATCATTCAGGTTTATTTCTTCTTTTAAAGGAACCTGTTTTTCTTTTTCTATGATAAGTGCCTCAATGGCCCGTAACTCAATATCTTTATCAGCTTTCGCTATCACCCGTTTACTAACGTCATGCATTTCCGATGATGTGAACAATAAGGAAACTTCAGCATCGTTAAGCTGATAAGCAATTTCTTTTGGTGATAATCGTGTATTTATAAGGACTGCAACTGCACCTAAATAAGAAAGTGCATACAGTGCGCAAGGATAGTCAGCTGAGTTGTTAGAAAAGATGGCTACATGATCACCTTCTAACACTCCTACATTTGCTAATTTTTTGGCCATCATTTTTGAATATCTTTGTAATTGCTCAAAAGTTAATGGTCCTACCGAATCCTCAATAGCAATTTCATGTGGTGTTAAATCTGCACGTTTATCCAGCCAGTGTGGCATTGTTTCTACCGTCATGGTAATTCACCTTTCATTCCATTCATCAATAGAAAACCGGGCACCCTGAGCCCGGTTTTGTCTGTATTCCTAACATTTTGAAACCATAGGTTCAGTTGTTTAACTTAAAACGCTAAGTATTAAGGGAAGCGAGGGAATTGTTTAAAGTCTGGATTACGTTTCTCCTTAAACGCGTCTCGCCCTTCTTTTGCTTCGTCTGTCGTATAATACAATAATGTAGCGTCTCCGCCCATTTGCTGAAGACCAGCAAGTCCATCTGTATCAGCATTCAGAGATGCTTTCAAGAAGCGTAAAGCAGTCGGTGATTTTTCTAGTATTTCTTCACACCATTGAACCGTCTCTTCCTCTAGTTTTTCTAATGGAACAACGGTATTTACCAATCCCATATCCAATGCTTCCTGTGCATTGTACTGGCGGCATAGGAACCAGATTTCTCTCGCCTTTTTCTGACCAACCATACGTGCTAATAAACCAGCACCATATCCTGCATCAAAGCTTCCAACTTTTGGACCAGTTTGTCCGAATATAGCATTGTCTGCAGCAATCGTTAAATCACATACCACATGTAATACGTGACCACCACCGATTGCATAACCGGACACCATAGCGATTACCGGTTTAGGAATAACACGAATCAATCGTTGTAAATCAAGTACATTTAAACGTGGAATATGATCATCACCTACATAACCACCATGCCCTCGAACCTTTTGATCTCCACCGGAACAAAAAGCTTTGTCTCCAGCACCAGCTAATACAATAACTCCGATAGATGAATCGTCTCTCGCATAAGCAAAAGCATCGATTAATTCATTTACCGTTTGCGGTCGAAATGCATTTCGAACTTCTGGACGATTAATCGTTATTTTTGCAATACCATTGTATGTTTGATACAAAATATCTTCGTATTCTCTTTCGTTTACCCATTCTACTGTCATTTATATAGCCTCCAATCCTTTATGTAGAAAATCACTTACTATTGTACCAAAAGTTTCTGGTTGTTCCACATGAACAGCATGACCAGCATTTGGTATTATTTCTAATTGGGCTTGTGTAAGCTCACGTTTCATCTTTTGGGCAATCGAAACAAATTTCTCATCTAACTCCCCTGCAATCAATAGGACATCGAATGATAAACTTGATAGCTCTCCCCACCAGGAAGGTTGCTTTCCTGTGCCCATACCACGGAGAGAGGCTGCAAGCCCCTTTGGATCCTGACTTAACCGCTCACACCTTATCTTTTGTTTTTCTTCATTACTTAGTACCGACTGACTCTCAAATAGCGGGATGTTTTCCCAGTAATCAACAAAAGAAGTTATCCCCTCTTCTTCTATTTTTTCAGCTAAACGTTCATCCTTGTCTCTCCTTAACATTCGTTCACTTTCATCTAAAAGACCAGGAGAAGCACTTTCAAGAACAAGTGCCTTGACTGCTTCCGGATACAACATTGCAAATGATAAGGTAGCTCTTCCTCCCATTGAATAACCAAGGAACGCTGCTTGTTTAATCGAAAGTTTATCTAATAAAAGATTGATATGTTCACAAAATACTTCCATCCCCATTGGAATATTCGTTTCTGTTTTCCCATGCCCAGGCATATCAACCGTTATCAGTCTAAACGACTGTTTCCAATTATCAATAAATCGATCCCATGTCCGCGAGCTACCAGTAAATCCATGAAACAATACAATCGGGGGCCCTTCACCGTGTTGTTCAACCCAGTATCTAATACCACTTATTTCTATATACACTTAGTCACCCCGCATATATTCAACTAAACACTTTTCAACCTCTTGCCATTTCTGCTTATGCCACGAAGTATTTTCATTTCGATCTGTTTCTATCTCAATAATCGTTACGCCTGATTGATTATAACTCTCTCTTAAAACATCTGTAAATTGTTCCCATGATTGAGGCTTATAGTAATCACCTTTGTACATGCCAATAATATGTTTAAAATCAATATCCAAAGGAGTTCCAAATAATACTTCAAAGTGTTTATCATCTTCATTTGCTTGTGGTAAAAACGAAAATATTCCACCACCGTTATTATTCACTAACACTACTGTTAAGGAAAGGTTATAATGCTTCGCAACTAATAATCCATTGAGGTCATGGTAGAAAGATAAATCGCCAATTAATAAGGTAACATGTTCTCCATGTGCAGCAGCTCCTAATGCACTAGATGTTAAACCATCAATTCCATTGGCTCCTCGATTACCGATTACTTTCATTTGCTTGTTTGTATTCATAAAAAAAGTGTCCACGTCTCTGATAGCCATACTATTCCCTACATATAGGGTACTTTGAATTGGAACAGCGTCGGCTAAATATTTTACAACATGTCCTTCTGTTAACTTATTGCTTTCTTTCTCTTCTAACAACAATTGCTTTGCCTGTTCATTTAAAGACTTCCATATTTGTAACCATGATTTATCGTATGAATGATTTCTATTCTGGACCAAATCGCGACACAACTGCGCGGGATCTGCAAAAATAAATTGGGCTTCAATACCCGCTGGCTCTCTAAAACCAGAGTTAGGTTCAACAACATAATGCACAATCGATGGTTTTTCTTTTACGAACAATAAGTATGGTTTGGAGACAGGCATTGCCCCGAAACGAATGATAAATTCAGGGGAAAGCTGATCCCTTATTTGTTTACTTTTTAGAATCGCATCGTAACATTCGATTATGTTAGCCTTTGAATGATGACCAGCCCGTAACTGTGATAAAGGATCAGCCAATACTGGTAGATTCCACTCTTCGGCTAATGCTGCAATTCTATCTCCTAAATTACAATCAACCTGAGGTCCACAAACAATTAATCCTCGGTCAAATTCCCTCAACTGAGAAGCCAGAGAATCTAGTTGTTCTGTCGTTAACTTTCTCTCTCCATCCATCAGATGATGAAACGTCTCCTGCTTCTTATCATCCCCCCACAATTGAGGAACTGAAAAGTCAGGCAGGAGAGGTTCACGAAATGGAAAGTTTAAATGAACTGGTCCAGGATTTTCATTCCCTGCTGTATAATAAGCACGTGCAGCCTTACTTCTTACATAGTTTAGTAAGCTGGGAGACATATCCGGCAAAGACATCTCATGAAACCACTTCACATAATCCCTGTACATGTTTAGTTGCTCGATTGCTTGTGGTGCACCAACATCTCGCAATTCATGGGGGCGATCAGCAGTTAGGACAAGCAGTGGAACTCTTCCATAATAAGCTTCTACAATGGCAGGATAGTAATTAGCAGCTGCAGTTCCAGAAGTACAAACAAGAGCAACTGGTTTATTCTCTTGTTTCGCCATTCCCAATGCAAAAAAGCCTGCAGATCGCTCATCCATATTCACCCAGTGCGTAATAGACGGGTATTCTGCAAATGTCATTGCTAAAGGAGTAGACCTAGAACCGGGTGAAATAACAACATCTGTTAAACCACTTTTATATAACTCATCAACAAAATTTGCAACATATCTTGTTAACGTCTCCGAATGACTCATATACTAACCCCCCAGTACAGACAACATTGGTATAAATTTCATATTGGTTTCTTGATATTCTGCTTCAGGGTCTGAATCTTTAACGACACCACACCCTGCAAATAAGGAAGCTTCACGCCCTTTTATTAGAGCAGAACGAATCGCTACAGCAAACTCTCCATTTTGATAGGCATCCAGCCAACCGATTGGAGCACCATACCATCCTCTATCTAATTGTTCATTTTCGCGAATAAATGCTAGCGACTTATCTTGCGGAAAGCCTCCTAGAGCAGGTGTAGGGTGTAGTCTCTGAACGATATCAAAAATGGAATAATTATTTTTTAACCTTGCCTGTACAGGAGTATACAAGTGCTGTAAATTTTTCAATGGATACAAAACAGGATGATTTGGCACCCTCACCTCTTCACAGCATTCCACTACTGATTCTTTAATCATTTGCACGACAAATTTATGTTCCTGCCGATTTTTTACATCCGTTAATAATTCCTCACCTATTGTCCTATCTTCTATCGACGTAAAACCTCTAGGTGCCGTACCTGCCAAGCATGATGAAAAGAGCTGATTTCCTTCTACACGAACCAATTGTTCTGGACTAGCTCCAATAAAGCAATCTTCACTATTTTCAAAAGCAAAAATATAGCTATTGGTTTGTGTCTCTATTAAATCATGTAAGATGGAAGAAAGGTCCACATCCTTCTCAAATGATACAATCATTTCTCTAGCGAGGACAATCTTATCTGCTTTCCCCTTCTTTATTTCTTTCATAGCTTTTAACACTAGTTCTTTCCATTGATCAGGGTTAACTTCTGCTTTCTTACTTATAACTGACTTAACAGGCCATAATTTATCTTTTTTAATTAGGGACTTTTTATTTTTTACTAACTCAAAATACAATTGTTTTGCATGATCCTCTGCATGAACAACTACATTAATGGTAAGGTAATAATTTCCATTACTAACCGTTAATAAATAAGCAGGCACCCGAAATTGGCTGCCCCCAAATTTTTCCCATAATTCTGTGTTCTCTTTTTCTGGATCAAAGGAAAAGCCTCCTAATGCAATTGGTCCAGTTCCTGGTTGTTGAAATGAATTGAAGATTAAACTTTTGTCCAACATCTTTTTCCATTGCATCTCTATTCCCTCGAACCGATTAACACTCGTCGACTGTAAACCAAAAGCTTCACCAGCTCCGACTAAGAAAAACGAATCTGTAGAACTTGTCCAAAAAAATCGATTTCGATCATTTATATCTTTTGCTTTGTTAAAAAAGCTAATAGGATTTACTTCATTGATTTTATCTGTATAACTCAGTAATTGAGGTTCATTTTTGTCTTTTGCAATCATAATTGCTTCTTCCAAAGCTTCTTCTAACTCTTTTACTTCTGTTTGGATCATTCCTAACCCTCCAATATCATAGAGGCATTGGCCTAAATGCAAAGATAATACTATTATAATATAAACGAAAAAGATATACCTTTAAAAAACTTCATGTAATAGTTTTTATAAACAATATATATCCTTTTTCCCTGATACTATTTTATAAGCTTTTTCAACGATTCTCAACAATTCCCACTATTTCCTAACAATTAATGATGATAACTAATTGACACTATTCTTTTATTTGCCTAAACTTATTATGAATAATGCACGACTGGGAGTATTTTTATGATAACACTAATTTATTTTAAGATCGTTTAACTAGGCGTTATTAAGGAGAGAAGTTTACATGCAATCGCTAGAAGAAAACAATATGAAAGGCGCCTTAAATGAAAAAGAAGGATTCCACGTTTGGTGGAGGATGTTACGACCACATACGTTAACTGCATCATTTATTCCAGTATTTGTTGGAACAATGCTTGCAGTTCTAGATGGATCTTTTTATTTTTTATTATTTTTGGCTATGTTAATTGCTTCCATGTTAATCCAAGCAGCAACAAATATGTTTAATGAATACTATGACTATGTACGAGGCCTTGATAATGAAGGTTCAGTTGGGATAGGTGGAACAATTGTACGTGATGGAGTATCACCAAAAACAGTATTACAATTAGCAATTGCTTTCTTCGGTATTGCTATACTATTAGGTATTTATATTTGTATCGAATCAAACTGGTGGTTAGCACTAGTCGGGGTTATTTGCATGCTTTGTGGTTACCTTTACACTGGAGGTCCTTTTCCGATTTCCTCCTCTCCGTTTGGTGAGCTATTCGCTGGCTTTTTTATGGGAACAGTTATTATTGTGATTAGTTATTTTATACAAACGAATACCATTACTAGTGAAATACTATTGATTTCAATTCCTATCGCAATTTTTATCGGTACCATTCTATTAGCCAATAACATTCGTGATCGTATTGGAGATCAGCAAAACGGCAGAAAAACGATAGCAATCTTACTTGGACATGACCAATCAGTTCGGTTGTTAGCAATTAGTTTTATCTCAAGCTACTTATCAACCGTTATTTTTGTTGTCATAGGCATCCTCCCGATTTGGTCATTGATAACCTTTTTAAGTGCAAAGAAAGCGACTGTAGCTATTAAAGGATTCCAAGGAAAAACAATGAATATAGAAATGATGCCGGCAATGAAAGCTACTGCCCAAACGAATACAATTTACGGGTTTTTATTAGGATTATCTTTATTGTTGCAGCTTTTCATTCCCTTTTCTTTTTAAAAATACGCCAAAATCTTTCTAATCCGATAACTAAATGTCAAAGGAGCTACAAAAATTGGATTTTTCAAATACTCTGATGGATGCTCTTGGTATGAAAGTAATCACGCTTAATGCAAACTTAGTAGAAATTCAGATGCCTGTTAATGAGAACACCAAGCAACCGATGGGCCTCTTACATGGTGGTGCTAGTGTCGCGTTAGCAGAAACCGCTGCAAGTATTGGCGCATTTTTATCCATTGATTCAAGGCAACAGCAAATAGTAGGCATTGAAATTAACGCAAATCATGTAAAAAGTAAACAGGATGGATTTGTAATAGGAAGAGCAACTCCGATTCATAAAGGGAGAACAACCATGGTTTGGGAAATAAAAATAGTTGACGAACAAGATAGATTGATTTCTATTTCTAGGTGTACCGTTGGAATCATTCATACAGATTAGAAAAGGGTGTGTCCCCAAATTTGGTTTGGGACACACCCTTTTCCCCTAATTGCACATAGCGAACTATTCGATCATTAATTAATCCTCTAATGGATTTAAACTTTCATTCCCTGATAACCCTTCAATCATGTGAACAAGTAACTCAATTTCTTCTTCAATATCCTTGGTACTTGCTGTTTCTACTGGCGAGTGCATGTAGCGTAACGGTAAGGAAACTAAGCTAACTGGAACACCTTTACCCGTTAAACGCATACGATCTGCATCTGTTCCCGTACTTCTTGAAGTTAACTCATATTGTACCTTCATGTTTAGGGATCTCGCCGTTTTTTCTAAAATTCTATTGATTTTTATATTAATTGGCGCTCCTTTTGCCAGGACTGGCCCACCTTCCAACCGAACATCTCCATGTTTGTTTTGATTTACACCTGGATAATCCGTTGCAAATGTCACATCACATGCTATGGCCATTGTTGGATTAATGCCAGCTGCCGCAAAATATGCACCACCCATATTAGTCTCTTCATTCACTGTACTCGCAGCATAAACACCTACATTTATCTTCTTGTCTGACAGCTTTCTTAACACTTCGGCGATAATAAATGCACCTGTACGATTATCTAGCCCTCTACCTGATATGTATCGATCCATTAACATCTCTGGTTCTCGTTTATAAACAGCTAAATCGCCAACCTGGACAAACTTTTCTATTTCTTTTTTTGATTTTGCACCACAATCGATAAACAAATCGTCTAGCTCAAAATCATTCTTGATTCCTCCATGATGCTGTGCGTTAACACCAATCACACCAGTAATTGTTTGATCTAAGCCAAGGATTTCAACTTTCATACCTATTGCAGCTTTCGGATTTATCCCACCCATTTTATCGAAATATAAAAATCCATTGTCATCAATTCGATTGATAACTAAAGCAATTTCGTCACAATGACCAGCCAAAAGCACCTTAAAATCAGCATCCTTATTTAATACTCCAATGGCGTTCCCAGCATTATCTGTTATTATTTCATCCGCAAATGGCTTTACATAATCCATCCACTTCTTTTGAATCGTCACTTCCATACTAGATGGAGATGGTGTTCTTAACAACTGAAATAAAAAATCGTGATTTAATTCCATTTTCATCCTCCTCATCCTATCATAGCAAAAATAGTTAACTGGAACGAGTTTTTCACCTGCTTCTTTATAGAATTAAAAGTTTCTGTCCATACTGGTAAAAAAAAGTTAGGGGAAAGTTTATGAATTTCTACCGAATTTGGCAACATTACTTTAAGCTTCCCATATTTTTACGATTATTATCAACTGTTTGTATATTAATGTTTCTATTTGGATTGACAATCCATTTAATCGAGCCAAAACATTTCCCAAGTATATTTGATGGCATTTGGTGGGCATTTGTTACCGGTTCTACAGTCGGTTATGGGGATTATGTTCCATTGAGTACTACAGGAAAAATTATTGGCATTTTGTTAATACTTGCTGGCGGAGGAGTTGTAACGTTTTATATGGCTACGATTTCAGCTGGAACGATTAAATTTGAACAAGATTTATCCAAAGGGAAAGTAGCATTCAAAGGGAAAAACCATATTATTTTTATTGGATGGAATGAACGAACAAAGCAACTTTTAGATATGATTGTAAAACATCACCCGGAGGATCAAATTGTATTAATTGATCATACATTAACAAAATTGCCTTTCCAAAAGTATAACATTCATTACGTCCGAGGAGATGCTACTGAAGATGAAGTCCTACAAAAAGCAAAAACTCAAGAGGCGAAATACGCAATTATAACAGCTGATCCTGCAAAAAAAGAGAGACAAGCAGATCAAGCGAGTATATTGACTACCGTTGCTTTACGAGGCAATAATCCAAATTTATATATCATTACAGAAATTTTAACAAAAGAACAAATCACAAATGCAAAACGTGCAGGTGCTGATGCTGTCGTTCGATCCAATGATTTTATGAGTACATTATTTTATCACGAAATATTCCGTGATTCATCTTTAAAACCATTTGATATTTTACTTCAAGTGCTGTCAAATCAACAATTTACACAGGTTAGATTGCCAAAAGAAATGGAGGGAAGAAGTTTTCTTGATTGTTCGGATTATTATGTTGCGGAGGAAAAATTACTAATTGGGATAATCAGGGAAGGAGAGTTATTATTAAACCCTCCATTTGATACTACCCTTCAGATAGAGGACATCCTAATTGTATTATCTAGATTAAAGTAACACATGCTCGACTTGCTCGATTAATCGTCTTCCTTTTTCCACATATTTATCTGGTACATCTGCATCAGGGTCAACCGGTTCTTGAAATTGATTGACTGAGCCTTGGAAGACACCATTATCAGCTGAAGCTTCAACGTCATCCTGATACTTGTGAGTAAGGACAAATGGCTTGCCAAGTCGTATAATTGCACCAGGGGAATCTAGCATTCCCTGCTCTGTTTTAAAAGGGATTCTTATAAATTGATACCCATCATCATCAGCCATTTTGTAATCAACGAACCCTTCGTCATAATCCCAATTATTTCCAATCACATAACCTAGTGGCTTTAAATGCTTTTCCAACTCATGCAAGGGCAAGACATGATTTTCTAAACTCGAATCAACAGGAACCATCATAAAACTCCTTTTTATTTTACCTTACCCTTTTCACCGTCCAATTATGTTACAAATTTTATTTGATAAAAAAACACATGGCAAATCACCATGTGTTTTTTTATGTTTATTTAATTGCTTATAATCTTTTTTCTAATTTTTCCTTTTCATCTTCAAAGCCTGGCTTACCAAGCAATGCAAACATATTTTTCTTATATGCTTCTACTCCCGGCTGATCAAAAGGATTTACACCAAGTAAATAACCACTAATTGCACATGCTTTTTCGAAGAAATAAACCACATATCCAAATGTAAACGCATCTAATTTCGGCAAGTGAACGATTAAGTTCGGAACTTGTCCATCCGTGTGCGCAAGCATTGTTCCCTGATAAGCTTTTTCATTGACAAAATCAACCGTTTTACCAGCTAAGTAGTTTAATCCATCTAAATCTTGGTCTTCTTTTTCAAGCGTAATATTGGATTTTGGTTCCTCTACATGTAAGACAGTTTCAAATAGATCTCTACGACCTTCTTGTACATATTGACCTAATGAATGTAAGTCAGTTGAAAAGTTCGCTGATGAAGGATAAATACCTTTAAAGTCCTTTCCTTCGCTTTCCCCAAATAATTGTTTCCACCACTCAGAAAAATATTGTAGAGAAGGTTCATAATTGATTAACATTTCAATTGTTTTTCCCTTGTTATATAAAACATTTCTTACTGCTGCATATTGATAGGCTGGGTTTTTTGCCAAGTCTTCTTCATTTAAATCAACCTGTGCTTCATGAGCACCTTTCATCATTTCATCAATGTCTACACCACTTACTGCAATTGGTAACAATCCGACTGCAGTTAATACAGAATAACGCCCACCTACATCATCAGGTATGACAAAGCTTTCATAGCCTTCTTCGTTTGCTAATGTCTTAAGAGCACCTTTTGCCTTATCCGTTGTGGCGTAAATACGGCCTTTTGCTTCTTCTACACCATACTTTTCTTCAAGAAATTTACGGTAAATACGAAACGCAATAGCTGGTTCCGTTGTTGTACCACTTTTAGAAATAACATTAACTGAAACATCTTTATCCTTTAGTACGTCAAATAAATCATTAATATAAGATGAACTAATATTATTACCAACAAAAAATACTTGAGGTGTTTCACGTTGACTTGAAGATAATGCATTATAGAAAGAATGATTTAACATATCAATAGCAGCACGGGCTCCTAAATAAGATCCACCTATTCCAACAACAAGAAGTACATCTGAATCGGATTTAATCTTTTCTGCAGCTTTTTTAATTCGGGAAAACTCTTCCTTGTCATAGTTCTCCGGCAAATCAACCCATCCTAAAAAGTCATTGCCAGCACCTGTTTTATTATGTATTGCCTGGTGAGCCAGCTTTACTGGTTCTTTCATGTATTCTAATTCATGTTCACCAAAAAAAGATAATGCTTTTCCATATTCAAAACGCACATGACCCATTTTTTACACCCTCCATTTTGTTAGTTATTACCTCTTTTACTGTACCTAAACAAGCAGGTGAAATCAAGTGAACAGATGAATAATAGTGTCGTATTGTTATTTCAGAATGAATAAATATACATGCCATTATCTCTTTAAGCTATCGGCTTTCATTGGAGCTTTCGTTCAAGTTATACAAGCATTAATTAGAATCAGTGGAATGTAATTTATCCAAAATATTGTTAAATTTTCCTTAGATTCGGTAAACTGACTATAGAAGTTTGAAGGAAGGAGAAAAATTAATGTATAGCTACGTTTCACATTTATATTGTCCTAAATGTCAAGATAACTTTGACTCATCGACAAAACAACATCTATGTCATTGCGGATCACCATTATTAGTCGAATATCATTTAGAAGAATTGAGTAGAGCCATAAATAAGGATATGTTGCAGACTCGTCCTTCGTCTCTATGGAGGTATCATGAGTTGTTACCTATAAACAGTCCAGAAAATGTCGTTTCTTTAGGTGAAGGTATGACACCACTTGTAATGATGGATGAACTCGGCAAACAAATAGGGATACATTCCCTTTATATGAAGGATGAAGGATTAATTCCTACTGGCTCTTTTAAAGCACGTGGAGCATCAGTTGGTATTTCAAAAGCAAAAGAGCTAGAAGTAAAAGAAATAGCAATGCCTACAAATGGAAATGCAGGGGCAGCTTGGTCACTTTACGCTGCTCGCGCAGGAATTAAAGCAACAATAGTTATGCCTGTAGACGCTCCAGAAATCACAAGAAATGAATGTGCTATTGCAGGAGCTAACCTTCATCTTGTAAACGGATTGATTAGTGATGCTGGAAAAATAGTTGGAGACTTAGTACAAAAGCAAACTATTTATGATGTATCAACACTAAAAGAGCCTTATCGAATTGAAGGAAAGAAAACGATGGGATTGGAATTAGCCGAACAATTTAATTGGGAGATTCCAGATGTTATCTTGTATCCTACAGGAGGTGGCGTCGGAATAATTGGTATATTCAAAGCATTAAAAGAACTCCAGCAAATGGGGTGGATAAAACCAGATAAATTTCCTCGTTTAGTTGCTGTACAAGCAGAAGGGTGTGCACCCATTGTGGAAGCATGGGAGAAAAAGGAAAAAAGCTCCGAGTACTGGCAAAATAGTTCCACAGTTGCTTTTGGAATAAATGTACCAAAAGCAATAGGAGACTTTCTTGTCTTAGATGCATTGTACGAAACAGATGGTTGTGCGATTGCTATTAGTGATCAGGCATTACTTGAGGAACAAAAGAAAATAGCAAATACTGAAGGGTGTTTTATATGTCCTGAAGGTGCTGCTGCTTTTAACGCTGCAAGAAAATTAAGAGAAAATGGATGGATTAAAGAGACTGACAAAGTAGTTGTGTTAAACACTGGAGCAGGTATTAAATACCCGAATACAGTTAAAATGAATGTGCCTATCATGGAGCCTGAAGAGCGCATTAACATCAATTAAAGCAATAGTAAAAGGTCTTCCCTACATCAAGGGAAGACCTTTTACTATTGCTACTTTTTAAATGTAGTTTCACGCTCTTGAGATTGTTTAATCCAATCACTTAATTTGTCTTTCAACGTATTGAAGCCAGGCTCCGTTTTTTCTTGTGTTTGCTTTTTTGAAGAACGGTCAGTAACTTCTTGCTTTGGTGCTTCTTGTGTAGCTCGAATGGACAGTGAATACTTATTAGCTTTTTCATCTATGGAGAGGATTTTAACTTTGACTACATCTCCAACTGAAAGAAATTCACTCACGTCTTTGACATATCCGTGTGTAACTTCTGAAATATGAACCAAGCCCTGAATTTCATCATCAAGTGCAACAAATGCACCATATGGTTGAATTCCAGTTACTTTTCCTTCTAATATTTGACCTTCTGTAAATTTTTCCGCCATGCTGAACAACTCCCGCGTTTTTTTCCTATTACCTTCTTATTGGAAAATAAGTTAATTTCCAGAACGTATATAGTTTCCTTTTTACACAATTACTAATTCTAACATAGTACGTGAGTTTCCGCAAAAAAGATGGACTTTTATTCAAATAATTAAACAAAAATGAAAAACTTTTTTAAAAAACGTTTAAACATCATCATACGTGGTAATAAATAAGTATGTAAGACTTTCTCGTATTCCCCCTGTAAAGCAAAGCGGTTCACCCGCTTTGCTTTTTTATTTTTAGGCTCACTTATTTTTATTCATTAACACTATTTAAAGGCTTAGACTCTTTTATTTGGTGACTTCTTAAACATCCTCTATAATAAAACTTATATCGCTATTTTAAGGGGGAGATTGTCATGACTTTCTTTGAAAAAGTACCAAACAGAAAAGAAACTCGTTCCGTAAAATGGGATTTAGTAAAATCAATTTATGGGGCAGACGATGTATTACCAATGTGGGTTGCAGATATGGATTTTCCTGTACCAACTGCTGTTACGGAAGCATTAGTAAAAAGGGCACAGCATGGAATTTTCGGTTATACTTATACAGACCCCTCTGTTAATCACCTTATTTGCAAATGGGTTAAAAAACGACATAATTGGGATATTAACCCTTCATCCCTAATATATAGCCCAGGTGTAATTACGACGTTACATATGGCAATTCAGACATTTACAAACAAAGATGATGCTATTTTAATTCAGACACCTGTGTACCCTCCTTTTTATGATGTTGTAAAAAAGCATAACCGGACTTTAATCACAAACCCATTGGTGCTGAAAAATGGACGTTATGAAATTGATTTCCCTCACTTTGAAGCACAGCTTAAGCAAGGGGTAAAAGCGTTCATTTTATGTAACCCTCACAATCCTGTCGGAAGAGTGTGGACAAAGGAAGAGCTCCAACAAATGGCAGATTTGTGTTTGAAATATAACGTGACGATTTTTTCCGACGAGATTCATGCTGATATTGTTTATTCAGATTATAAACATATACCGATAGCCTCTCTTTCTGAAGAAATTAGCAAACACACAATTACTTGTATGTCACCAACAAAAACGTTTAATCTAGCAGGTTTACAAGCATCATTTGCCATTGTTTCTGATAAAGCGATGAGAGTGAAGCTGAATGATCAACTAAAAAGACAAGGAGTCATTTTTTTAAATACGATGGGAGTTACCGCACTAGAAGCCGCCTACAGAGACGGTGAAAATTGGCTAGAAGAACTATTAGAAGTATTGGAACGAAACAAAACGCTTGTTAGCAGGGCGTTTGAAGGGCGGAATGATGTCTCCATTATTGAACCTGAAGGAACTTATTTAATTTGGATGGATTGTCGTCAAATGAACCTCCCTCATGAAGAGATTAAAAAATTTATGCAAGAAAATGCAAAGGTAGGTCTAAACGACGGCATAAGCTTCGGGGAAGAAGGTAGCGGTTTTATGCGAATAAACATTGCTTGCCCAACTACGATCGTAAAGCAAGGATTAGACCGAATCCTAACAGCTTTAAATAATAGAAAAGAATAGACTGTCACACAAGGGTCTGATTCCCTCATCCATCTGTAGTAGTTGAGGGGGTCTGACCCTTTTCTTTTGGACAGACCTATTCTTCTTCTTCGTTAGATTCTGTTGGATCAGTTGGTGAGTCAGGGTTATTGGACTCTGATAAAGTAATTTTACCACATGCCACTCTAGCTCCAGCGTCTCCAGCGGGCTGACTTACTCCATCGTCCTGTTTTTCATGAATGATTAAAGAAGTTCCCTCATTCTTCATTAAAGAATTTTTTCCCTCCATTAAGGTTGCTTCACTTAACGTTAGCTCAATATCCACTGTACCATCCTCTCCAGCTTCAATGTTAGGTAAGTCTCCTAAATGTGCACCTTCTGGATGCATTAATCCATGTTGTTTCCCTTGTGGATTAAGATGGCTGCCTGCAGACTTAAAATCAGGACTATCACACTTTGGAAACTCATGGACATGAATTCCATGTAATCCTGGCTCCAACCCTTCTACAGAAACTTGTACCTTTACTCCACCGGATTGTTCAGTCAATGTTGCTGTTCCTATTACGTCATCATCACTATTATACATATCTACTTCAATTGGTGAGCGTTCCTGTTCTTGGCATGAAACGAGAAAAAAGACACTCACCATGACAAGAAATACCTTTTTCATTATACTAACTCCCTTCAAAAGGTTGATCATTATACCTCGATTATGACATGCCCTGCCACTTATTATTACCAACATTAGTTTCTATAATCCAATTACATTTAAATATAGGAGAAGTGCTTAAACCTATGGCTATAATTTTTAAATTTTGAAAGCGAAAAAAAATCCTTAAAGTGCTCACTATCTTGCAAGCCTTTAAGGAATCTCTATTTTTTATCATCATTTTTTCTTTGCAATGAAAGATTATTTACATCTGTGCTATGATCTGCGTCAAACCTCTCTTCATCTCTTTTTGATTTTTTATAAAATAAATACATTGCAACAACTGCACCCATAAAGAAAATAAATAGACTGATGACAGCTGGAATATATTCTGCTTTATCTTGCGGAAAATACAAAAATTCCATCATAAATATCACACCTTTTTAGAAAAAATTCGCTTATCGTGTTGCTCAAACTATAACAAAACCAAATTTGGGGCTTGTAGAAATGCAATCTATTTGGCAATATGATAATAACAGATTTTTGGAGGTTTTACGAATGGACGATGCAAAAATTGGACAAATGGTAAAAGCACATTATAAGTCAGGCACTTATATTGGCGAAGTTGTAGAAGACCGGGGAAAGAATTACTTAATTAAAGTATTAGCAGTTTTAAAACATCCTTTACAGGGTGACTTGCATAATTTCGGGGAAACAGAAAATGTCTTTTTCCATCAAAGAAAGGCGTTAAGTTACCAAGAAAAAATGAATGTATCAAAACCTGCTGTGCACCCGTACAACGATGAAGTACCGGATTATCTTGAGTCATTAAAAATAGCGGTGGATGCGCTGGAACAAAAGCTGGATAAGGAGGATAGCACTTTTAATCAACAGGCTGCTCTTCTATTAGAAGATTTAAGAAAACAATATTTTCAAAAGTTAAACTAGCATAACCGATCAAGAAAGATTTTCACCTATCTTACTAACCTAACTTTTTTCGCGCCATTAATCTAAACACATCTATTGGTTAGAGGTGGGCATAATGCCCGCCCGTTAACCCTTACCAACGGATAATTATCTCAAGAGTTTTCTTGATGAGTGAGCATTAAAATACAATAATCGTTTATGAACCAGGTACTTGTAAGTCTTTTTTCTTTGATTTCTTTTTTCCATAAATTTTATTCACTATTCTTGGTGCTTGATCAAACAATACCATACCAATAAATGCTGCTATAATAATATATATTCCACCAAATACTTTTAAGGTTCCAGTTGCAATGCTTGCAATAACTACAGAGAATTCGCCTCTAGCACAAAGGGAGAGACCCGCCCTTAAAGATACTTTTTTTGAAAGACCATACCATCTACCACCAATGACACCAACCAGAACTTTTGCTATGATCGACCATATGAAGAGCACCAATAAAAATAGTGGCATCGGCAATCCATTACCTAATTCAATGGATGTCCCAAAATATACAAAAAAAGTCGGAAGCATTAAGTCTCGAATAGGAAGCACGGTATGTTCCACTCTGTCAATTTTTCCTATTTCCGCGAGCATCATCCCCGCTAAAAACGCTCCAAGTACTTCTGAAAGACCTAAAAATAATGCCAGTCCACCAAAAACAATTGCTATACCTACTAACAAAGAAATTTTAAAATCCTCGTCTTCAATCTTTTCTAGTAACTGATCAAACGGTTTGAACAATGTTTTTCCAAGTATAATAGCGAAAACAATCAACCCAATTACTTTTCCAGCAATGATGAATAAATCAGTTGGTGCAAAAGACCCACCTGCACTAATTGCAAGCATTACAGCAATTAGAATTGGCGCTACTAAATCCTCAAAAATTAGTATTGCTAACATAAATTCCGTTTCAGTATTTGCCATTCTACTCTTATCATCCAACAATTTCGCCGTAATAGAAGAACTTGTAGCATAGGCAATGCCGCCTATAATAAATGCACTAAATAAATCCATCCCAAACCCAATAGCTATAAGCATGGAGACTCCGAAGCTTAAAAAAGTATCCAACAATCCAGATGGCCATATTTTTTTTGCTATTGAACCTAATCGTTTAACACTAAATTCCAATCCTAGTAAAAAAAATAATAGTACGATTCCAATCTCGCTAGCAAAATGTAAAATCTCATTATGATGCAACCATTCTGCCAATATAACACCAAATATTATATATAAAATGACACTGGGAAAATTTATTTTTAAACTTAAAAACCCTAAATAAAAAATTCCCAGTAGAACAATTCCGGCACCAAGTAGAGTTGGAAAATCACTAAGCAAAATACAATCATTCCTCTCCTTTGCATAACGCTTCAAGTGCTGCTACTTGCTCTTTTTTTCCAATAGCCATAAGTACATCACCCGGTAGTAACTTTCTGCTCACTTCCGGTATAGCGATCATATCATCTCCTTGAACAATCCCAATAACATTTGCCCCTGTCTTATTACGGATTTCTGATTCTTCCATTGATTTATTTGAAAGGATTGATTTTTCTGTAAGCGTAATATAATCAACAACAATTTGCTTTTTAAACATTTGGAGTTGTTCCGCATTTACCGGTTGATAAGTAGCTCCTAACAGCTGTGCTCCTAGCTCTCGTGTTTCATCTGGGGTCAAATCCATGGCAAAATCAGCTTCATCGCTATCAGCATCTTCAAAAAAATACAATTCCCTTTTCCCTGTGTGATGGACGATTACAACTAACATACTATCCTCTGCTGTTTTTAATGAAATTTTTTGTCCGATCCCTGGTAATTGGGAAACAGAAACATCCATACCCTACACACCCTTTTAATTCCTAATAATAACTTATAATAATCTAATATTTTTAGAACGTGCAAAAAAGCTAGAAAAATATTACTTTCTAGCTTTTACAAAATAAAACGCATTCAATTACTCACCAAGTTGTTCTTTAATCGTTTCTTCAATTCCTTGCATCGCTTGTTCCTCGTCACTTCCATCAACAGTAACTAAAATTTCAGCACCCTTAGGTACCCCTAATGACATAACACCCATAATTGATTTCAAGTTTACGGTTTTTCCATTGTATTCCATTTCAATATGTGATTCGTATTGACCAGCCTTATTAACTAGAAGTGTTGCAGGTCTCGCATGAATTCCTGTCTCGTCTGTAATTGTAAATTTTCTTTCTTTCATTTAAAAAGTCCTCCCTTTCAAATCAACACAAAATATATGATAGTTACATAAACGGATCATAAATCCAGATTATGTGAAATTCCTAACTAAATTCATTATATACGAAAAATACCCTTGACGAAACAGAAAAGAAAGCACTTTTACAAAATAATTTAGTTTTTATTATGCTTCAAATGAACCATGGTATACATAAAATGACACAATTTGTTTTCTAGGCTTGGTTGTGATACGTTATTTTTGAAATATCTGACTAACGTAGGAGGTAATATGTAATGAGTGTTCATATTGGTGCTAAAAAAGAAGACATTGCAGATAAAATTTTATTGCCAGGTGATCCACTTCGTGCAAAATATATCGCAGAACAATTTTTAGATGACGTGTTTTGTTATAATGAAGTACGTGGAATGTATGGTTATACAGGTACATTTAAAGGGAAAAAAATTTCTGTGCAAGGTACAGGTATGGGGGTTCCTTCCATCTCCATTTACGCTAATGAATTAATACAAAGCTATGATGTCCAAACATTAATTCGTGTTGGTACATGTGGAGCGCTTCAAAAAGATGTCAAAGTTAGAGATGTTATTTTAGCATCAACTGCTACAACGGATTCACAAATGAATCGAATGGTTTTCGGAGGGATTGACTTTGCACCAACTGCAGATTTTCAATTACTAAAGAATGCTTATGACACCGGTCAGGAAAAAGGACTTAATCTCCGGGTTGGAAATGTCTTTACTAGTGATAGTTTTTATAGAGATAATGCTATCGAGCTTTTTGAGCTTTTAGCTACATATAATGTATTAGCAGTTGAGATGGAAACAACAGCCTTATATACGTTAGCTGCTAAATATGACCGAAAAGCATTATCCGTCTTGACTGTATCTGATCATGTATTAACAGGCGAAGAAACAAGCGCACAAGAAAGGCAAACTACGTTTAATGATATGATTGAGGTTGCACTTGACGCAGCAATTAAACAGTAAATGGTTCCATTTTCGAAAAGGCAGTAAGGATTACTGTCTTTTTTTCATCATTTAATCAATTTCCAACGAATGTCGTAGATCCAAACTTTTAGGAGCCCCTCTATCAATTTTGTTGTAAAGCTTATCAACTTTAATTACTTTTGCATTTGGATTGTGTTATTATTGTTTACATATTACCCCTAATATTACAAGAAAAGTACAAGTTATCAGAAAGGATGTTTTGGGATTGGACTTGTTTTCAAACTTTCCATTATGGGCCGCCCTTTTCGGAATAGTCTTTGCACAAGTGATTAAGATTCCAATTGAATTCATAGCTACAAAAGAATTCAAACCAGGATTAGCATTTAGTACTGGGGGCATGCCTAGTAGTCACTCAGCAGCTGTAGCAGCAGTTACTACTTCAATTGGGATTGAACAAGGAGTTTCGTCTGGAATTTTTGCAGTATCCGCAATTTTTAGTATTATAATAATGTTTGACGCTTCTGGGGTAAGAAGACATGCCGGAGAACAAGCAGTCCTGTTAAATATGCTAGTGAAAGACTTTCACTATTTTGTTGAAGAAGCAAAAGAATGGGCGAAAAAAGCAGAATATGAAAAGCGAAAAGAATTGAAGGAATTATTAGGTCATGAGCCAATAGAAGTTTTTTTTGGTGGACTTACCGGTGTCATTATTGCCTTTATTACCTATCCTTTATTTCTTTAACAAATGAAAATGAGGATGCCCTTGAATGTGAAATATTCATGGACACCCTCATTTTTAGTTATTAGCTTTCCCGATACTGTTCTCTAAACACTTGAAGTGCTTCCGTTTCATTTAACTCTGCTAACACTTCTTCTGTAAGCTCTCCATTTCCTTTTTTAATAACATAAACTTCTACTTCCTTTTTCCCCCATTTATCGTAAACATCTTCGACAGTTGGGTAATACAAATCGATTTTATTTCCCTTTATTGCTGAGCCCTTATCCGCAACAACTCCATACCCATATCCAGGAATAAACAAAATCGTTCCAAGTGGGAAAACGTCTAAATCCGCTGCTATCGTTGAATATAAATCACGTTTAACCTTTACACCTGAAAAAGTAATGCCGTACTCTGGATGATCTGGGGTTTTACCAGTTGATTCTTTCCCAGCCGTATAACCAGTTGCTAAAACAACTTCACTTGGATACTGTTCAAAGTCAATTGCTTCTTCAATGGATTGTGGTTCTTTAATTTGCTCACTAGATATATATCTTGTTCTTTGATTGACTTTATTATATGTTTTGTTCAATAATTTCACTTTTCTACCTGGATGCTCACTAAAATTAGAATAGATTAGTTGTACTCTTTCATGTTCACCTAACATAACATCAAATGCAGACACATTTGAAATCGATGAAACAGTCGTGTATAACGCCCCTATAAACATAATTGAAAAAAAAATTCTCTTTAAAAACGACTTCATTTTTAGGATAACACCTCTCTGGGTGTCATCTTGTCCACTATTAGAGTTTTTTATACATTATGGCTTTCCAAACATGTAAAAAAGAGCGATAATATGGTGTTAAAACATTTGATAGCCATTTTTTCTAAGCATACGAATCACGATTCCTGAAACAATTGTTCCTAATAATCCAAATAATAAAATGAAAACATCATAAATACTTAACTGAAAAAGTTTATCCCAAACAGTGACAAAAGCCCAAATTGGTCTTGTGAAATAATTAGAAATTGGAAAATCATCAACAATAAACAAAACAATGAATGGGTAAAGAAAAGCCATCACCCAAGTACGTCTAATAAGCATATTTAAAATAAAAGATATACCAAAAAATAAAACAAAAAATAACACAATGGAAACGACGAATTGTAGCATCTTTGTTCTCCCTTTAAATATTATTTCAACAAACTCAAACACAATTCTAGTATTAACTAAATAAAAGCGCAAGCATGTTCTCTTAATCACTCACGATTATCAAAAAAGCAAAAGTGAAGACTATATCACTTCACTTTTGCTTCTTAAATTAATTAAAATATATTAAACTTTCCTTTTTTCAACAATAACCCAATTCCGCCAATTTTCAGTAACGCACGGTTATCAATTACTTTTTTCATCACTGCTGCTGACCATCCAAATAGCTTTTTATCACCGAAAATTACACCAATTGCATCTCCATGTCCTAGTGATGCTACTGTACCTTTATTGTCAAATTCGAATGACTCCATTTCACCGCCGCCTTTAACAAGAACTCCGATGTTATGAGCACAAACTTCGGCTTCTTGCATAGCTATTTGTGCAGTTGGAGGATAAGGCCTGTCCGTTTCTTTATTCCAAATTAACGCACAATCGCCAACAACAAATACATCTTCATGCGAAGGAGCTCGCAAGTCTGGTTTCACTTCGATTTTACCTCTGTTGTGCTCTAATCCGGATTGTTCAACGATGCTGTTTGCTCGCACCCCTGCAGCCCAAACAGTTGTGAAAGTCGGGATTTCTTCTCTTTCTCCATCCTTTTCAATCACAATTCCTTCTGCCGTACATTCCTTCAACATTGCGCCAAGTTTAAATTCTACTCCTCTAGCTTCTAAAGAGTTCATGGCATACTCTACTAGCTGTGGATCAAATCCTGGAAGAATAGACGGCATTCCTTCTACATTGATGATTCTTACCTTATTACGGTCAATATCATATTCCTCACAAAGCTGAGGAATTCGGTCAGCAAGTTCACCTAAGAATTCGATTCCGGTAAAACCGCCACCACCAACAACGATATTCAACCGTTCTTGTTTCTTTTCCTTTTCATTATTGTATAATGCAAAATTATATTCAATATGCTGTCTAATTAAGCGAGCTTGGTTAATGCTACCTATTGTAAAGGCATTTTCTAGTAATCCTGGAATTCCAAATGTTGCTGGTTCAAAACCAAGTGCTACAACCAAATAATCATAATCAAGTTCATCATTTTCTAGGACTACTTTCTTTTCGTCAGGATTAATAGAAAGAACAGTGTCTTGTACAAAATCTACTTTACCCGTATGAATAATGTCATTAATACGAAATCTACTTCGATCATGATGTAAGGTTCCTGCAGCATTTTCATGCAACCATGTTGTTTCATAATGATAATCATGCTTATTAACTAACGTGATATGAGCATCGTTGATACCGAGTGTTTTTTGCAATTTTACTGTAGTTGTCAGACCACCATAACCTGCTCCAAGAATTACAATGTTTGGTTTCTTCATTAAAATCACTTCCAATTATAAGTATTTTCTTTTCACCTTTTCATATCGTGATATATTTCACGTACGACTATACAAAGTCACAAATCCGTAATATTTAGCCTAAAGATAATCTTAGACTCTTTTCCTGCAATTTTCAACCCTTATTTCTATTTTAGAAAAATTCAAAATTTTCAAATCGATGTTATTTGCTGTTCAGTTCTACACAATATCAAAAATGTGTTAAAATAAGACCGTTATATACACGTACCGATTTTTTAGGAGGAATTTTTATGTCCGATAAAGTTTACGATATTACAATCATTGGGGCTGGACCAGTAGGGTTATTTACTGCATTTTATGGTGGCTTACGTCAAGCCAGTGTTAAAATTATAGAAAGTCTTCCACATATTGGAGGACAATTAAGTGCGCTGTATCCTGAAAAATATATTTACGATATTGCTGGCTTCCCTAAAATTCGTGCACAAGAATTGGTTGATAATTTAAAAGAACAAACTGATTTATTTAGCCCTGCTATTGTATTAAATCAAGCTGTTCAGACAATTGATCGATTAGACGAACAGACATTACAACTAACCACCGATCAAGAAGTCCACTATACAAAAGCGGTTATTATTACAGCTGGAAACGGTGCATTCCAACCACGAAAATTAACGCTTAAAGGCATTGATCAATATGAAGGGAAAAACCTGCATTACTTTGTCGATGATATGAAGAAATTTAAAGACAAAAAAGTTGTTGTATTTGGTGGTGGTGATTCTGCCGTCGACTGGGCATTAATGCTTGAGCCAATTGCCAAACAAGTTACTTTAGTCCATCGTCGTGATAAATTTCGGGCTCATGAACACAGTGTTGACAACTTAATGAATTCAAGTGTGCAAGTGTTGACTCCTTTTGTACCTACCGATATAAAAGGAGAAGAAACGATTGAACAGGTGATTTTACAAGAAGTGAAGGGTGACAAAGAAATAACGATTGATACCGATGCTGTATTAGTAAATTATGGATTCATTTCCTCCCTTGGTCCAATCAAAGATTGGGGACTTGAAATAAATAAAAATAGTATTGTTGTTAATTCAAAAATGGAGACAAACATTCCAGGTATCTATGCAGCTGGGGACATTTGTACATATCCAGGAAAAGTTAATTTAATTGCTGCTGGATTTGGTGAGGGACCAACCGCCATCAACAACGCAAAAGCATATATCGACCCTGATGCTCGCGTACAGCCGAAACATTCAACGAGTTTATTTGAATAGTAGTCAAAACAACACCGAACTTTTTACATAGCAACTTAAATAAAAGGCTCCTTCGTGATGGTTATATTTCACGAAGGAGTATGTTAATCATTTTCCATTCTCAATTATCATTTTCAGATTTCCAACTGATGACATGAAAGAAAGGCTCACGTATGTATTTTAGTTTTAACTATGTCATATAAAAAAAGCATATCGTCATAGATTTGTGCTTTCGTTTTTGAATGATCACATCTCTTATATTCATCAATTAACAAATAAATTTCTTTAATAAATATTGCCAGTTCCTCATCAGAAATCATAACTTCTCCTTTGGGGTTGGAATTTTTATATTTGTAGTATATGAAGATGTATTAAATCATATCTTCAGTATAGGTAAAAAGTGCCTTATAAGCAAACAATACTATAGAAATAGCAAAAAACCCCAAAGTCAATTGTTAGTATAACGATAAATTCAAAAACCATCTTCATGAATGCTTTTATTCATTCACGAAGATGGCTTTTAGAAGGACTTTTTCACTCTAAGTTCATTTAAGCAGATATTAACAGTTCTCCGGTGTACCTTCTCTCTCTTTCGCCTTAAACGAAGACCCACAACCACAGGATACAATGGCATTCGGATTATCAATCGTAAATCCGCCACCCATCATGTTTTGTTTAAAATCAATTGTTGTTCCTTCTATTACAGGTATATCTTGTTTAAATATGGTAACAGGAATTCCATTAATCTCTTCTTTTAAGTCTAATTCCTCGTTCACTTCTGCATCAAATCCTAAGGAATAGGATAATCCACTACAACCTCCACCTTTAACTCCAAAACGAAGGCGTGCATTGTCCTGATCTTCTTCTTTCATCATTTCCTTAATTTGAAGACTGGCATTGTCCGTAATATTTAGAACCATCCTTCTATGCCTCCTTCTTATTTCTTAATTCAAGTATACAAAGTTAACATTCCACAATCAACTATTCTAACTCCAAATAAATTCTCCGATTGCAGCTGTTTCTGCTTTTCCTTTCATCCATACATGTCCATCGTTTGCCCAATTTATCATTAGGTCACCACCACTTAAATGAACACAAACAAACTGATTTCGTTTAGCATATCCATTTAAGATTGATGCAACTACTGCTGCACACGCACCTGTACCACAAGCCTGTGTAACTCCAGAACCACGTTCCCAAACACGGAAATGAATTTCATGTTCACTAACTATTTCAACGAACTCTACATTGACTCCCTCAGGAAAACGCTGATCATTCGTAATAACTGGTCCTAGTTCTAATAATGGTGCATCCTTTATATCTTCAACGAAAAATATCGCGTGTGGATTCCCCATTGAAACAGCTGTTAATTCTAATGGATGATGACTAACTTCGAAGCTTTCCGCTACAACCTGTTCATCGTTACTGCCTTGCATTGGTATTGCGTTTCGATTTAATATTGGGTTCCCCATATCAACGGTAACCTCTGTAATCGTGTCGCTATCCCCATGCACATGAGCAGTTACATTGCCAGCTTTCGTTTCAATGGTAAATGAACGATTCTCAACGATACCTTTTTCATACGCATACTTAGCAACGCATCTTAAACCATTTCCACAGTTTTTTCCTTCGGAGCCATCCTTATTAAAAATTCTCATTCCTACATCTGCCACACGGCTTGGTTGAATTAATATTAACCCATCAGAGCCAATGCCAGTATTGACATCGGAAACTTCCATTGCTAATGGAGCAAGTTGTTGCTCCTCTAAATGAAAAGCAAATAAATCAACATAAATATAACTGTTTCCTAGACCATGCATCTTTGTAAATGGTATTTTCATGTTTACCCCCAACTACCGCTCTCCATTTTTAGAATAGAGCAAGTTATTCAAATTTTAAAATAGGGGATTCTCATCTATATATTTATAAACTTTCTCAACTAACTCTTCTGGCGTATCAGCCATCACAGGATCGCCATTCACGATAGCAACCATAAACTGGGAACATATACCACAAAAACTGGTGCAACCATACTCGACTACATCAAGATCAGGATCCTTTTCAAATACTTCTCTAGCTTTCTGTGAACCACTAGCTAAATTATTGACACAAAATTCTATGATTGGATTCATCATACTCTCCCCTATACATTGTATTGATGAATCCCCTATCTATATAACAAGATATAGGAACAATGAATGGAAATCAACAGATACGCCAGTACAAACGGACTATTTCATTCCCTTTTTTTCCAAGGCATGGTAGATTGGTTTAATTGTTGGAATTCCTTCTCCAACAATTTCATCATCAACTAGTACTACCGGATAAAATAAATCTTCTTCAATCACTCGTTTAGAAAAATCCCGATGTACTTTTTCGTCTGGAGGATTATAAATATCTACATAGTTATATTGAACAGTAGCTTCCTTAAATTTTCGTGAAATAGCAGCTTGTAGCCACTCATATGTCTCTTTAGAACTAGGTGCTCCTACACAACTAGCACAAAGTTTCTCGGCACCATAAACAGTTACCGTAACTGGTGATTGATTCAAAGCCAACACCCCTTATTTTTTGGTTACTTATATTTTACAAAAGCTTCAGTTAAAGATAAAATAATAGTAATTACAGCATGACATAAATGTAATCTTTATCATAGATATTTTATGAAATTCCATATATAATAGTATATGAATGAAAGGAGAAGATGGATGATGCAAGAACAAGTACAAGAGGTTTTAAACAAACTACGTCCATTTTTACTACGCGACGGCGGCGATGTTGAATTAGTAGATGTTGAAGATGGCATTGTACGTCTTCGTCTAATGGGTGCATGTGGCAACTGTCCAAGTTCTACTATCACGTTAAAAGCAGGTATTGAACGAGCACTTATGGCCGAAGTACCTGGAGTGACTGAAATAGAGCAAGTTTTTTAATCACTAAATACAAGTGATCCTCCAGTTTTATAAAGCTGGGGGATTTTTTTGTAGACGTTTCTGTTTCTATAACAAGGAACAAAAAAGAGCAGACAGTTTATTTCAAAACTATCCGCTCTTAAATTAGTAGGTTACATTTAATTTCATCGTAACCAAACCCTCGTTTTCGACTTTCAATGGTAGCCAATTAAATTGGGGATATTGCTCTTTCCACTTTGGTAACAACAATTCCATTTTTTGGTTATCTACGATTGAAATCATCGTAGGACCTGCTCCACTTAAAAACGTACCATAAACCTCTGGTGCTAAAAAATCTTCTAATTCATCATAATGTGGTACTAAACTTTTCCGGTATGGCTGGTGGAAGAGATCCTTCTTCATCATCTTCCCTAATAAGCTCCAGTTTTGCTGACATATTGCAGCTACACTAACATTAGCTACACTGCTAGCATGAACGCCTTCTTGATAAGCAAATGTATCTGGTAACGCTGCTCTTGCTTCTTTCGTTTTCAACTCAAAATTTGGGATAATAGCTAAAAAGGTAATGTTATCAATAGGAACTTTAATCCAATCAACCTCATAATCAAAATGACCAATCACGCATCCCCCCATTAAAGAGGGGGCTACATTATCAGGATGACCTTCTATATTTGTTGCTATCGACAACTTTTCTTCTTCAGAAAAGCCAAGTTCTAATAATACATTTGCTAACTCTATTCCTGCAATCGTAGCTGTAGCGCTACTTCCAAGTCCTCTAGCTAAAGGAATTTCACTTTGCATCTCTACCCGACAAGGTGGTAATTCTTCATAGCCGTATTGTTTTGCTGTCTGTATAGCAATTTGATAAACAAGATTGTCTTTCCCAGTTGGTATATCCATTAACATATCAGAGCAAGGTATAAATTCCCAATCGCTTGCAGGGGTTACCTTTAAATCCAAATAAAGATTTAGAGCCAAGCCAACGGAGTCAAAACCTGCTCCTAAGTTCGATGTACTTGACGGTACTCTTATTGTCCAACTCATACAAATACACTACCCATAATTTCTTCAACCACCACTTTTTCCTCATTCGGTAAGACACGTGGTTTAATTTCACTATATTCAATAGCTGTATTAGGGTCCTTTAAGCCATTACCCGTCAATACAGTTACAATCGTTGAACCAGGCTCTATCTTGTTTTGCTTTAATGCCTTAAACAAACCAGCAATGGAAGAACAAGACGCTGGCTCTGCAAATATTCCTTCATTAGCAGCTAACCACTGGTATGCTTCAATCATTTCTTCATCCGAAATTTCATCGATCGCTCCCTTAGATTCATCCCTTGCATTTACTGCAGCCTCCCAGCTAGCAGGGTTTCCTATCCGAATAGCAGTACCGACAGTCTCAGGATTTTCAAAAACCCGGTTATGAACAATAGCTGCAGCGCCACTTGCTTCATATCCCATCATTTTTGGTAAACCTGTTCCTTTTTCTTCATGGTACTCCTTAAATCCTTTCCAGTAGGCCGTAATATTGCCAGCATTACCAACAGGGATAAACAAAAAGTCAGGAGCCTTACCTAGTGTATCGCAAACCTCAAATGCTGCTGTTTTTTGGCCTTCAATTCGATATGGGTTTACAGAGTTCACTAAAGTAATATCATCTTTCTCTCCTAGCTTTCTGACAATCTTTAATGCGTCATCAAAGTTACCCTCAATGGAAAAAATTTCAGCACCATGCATAACGGCTTGGGCGAGTTTCCCTTGGGCAATTTTTCCTTCAGGGATTACAATGATACATTTTAGTCCAGCTCTTGCTGCAAAGGCTGCTGCTGACGCTGACGTATTTCCTGTAGAAGCACAGATAACTGCCTTGGCACCATCCTCTATTGCCTTAGCCATTGCCATAACCATTCCTCTATCCTTAAAGCTCCCAGTAGGATTAGCACCCTCTACTTTTGCAAACACATTTATGTCATACTTTTCTGATAATTTTTCAAGTTTTATTAATGGTGTGTTGCCCTCATGTAAAGTTATTTTTGGTGTTTTATCAGTAATTGGTAGATAATTTTCATAATGAGATATTAATCCTTGCCATGCCATTTGTTATTCCTCCCCATCCACTCGGTAGTAGCTAATGATTTTATTTACAACAGATAATCCATATAGATTTTCAATACTAGATAATAATTGCTGCTTACTAATTTGATGGGTTACCATCACGATTTCAGCAGTTTCTTTTTCATTACTAGGAAGCTGTAAAATTTTTGCAAAGCTAACTTGTTGATCAGAAAACACATTCGTTATTTTCTGGAACGTACCAGCTTCATCGTCAACAGCCATCCGAATAAAATATTTCGTATATTTTTCAGTATTTTGCTTTAATTGTGTTTCGTATTGCGGTGAGATATAGGAATTACCACTTATACCTAAGCGAATATTTTTAATTACTTCCATTAAATCCGAAACTACCGCTGTTGCTGTAGGCATACTTCCAGCTCCTGGTCCATAAAACATTGTTTCACCAACTGCTTCACCATAGACATAAACAGCATTATATTCATTTTTCACCTGTGCTAATGGGTGATCATGAGGTAACAATGTTGGCTCAACGCTCACCTCTACCTTTCCACGATTAATCGAAGCTATTCCAATTAGTTTAATCGTGTATCCAAGACTATTTGCGAACGTAATATCCTCTTGTGAAATTTCGCTAATTCCTGAAACTTCTACATCATCAAGGCCGATTTCCATCTTGAATGCTAAGTTAGCCAAAAGTGTCATTTTTCTAGCTGCATCTAAACCTTCTACATCTGAAGTTGGATCTGCTTCTGCAAAACCAAGCTCCTGTGCCTCTTTTAATACCGGTTCAAATGGAAGCTTTTCATCCGTCATCTTTGTCAGGATATAATTCGTTGTTCCATTTACAATACCCATTATTTTTTGAATCCGATCTGATGCTAATCCGTCTGATAGAGATCGCAAAATCGGTATTCCGCCAGCTACACTTGCATCGTAAAAAATATCGCAATGATTTTCTTTTGCCAGCCTTAATAACCTTTGACCATGTACAGCCATTAAATCTTTATTCGCTGTAACAATATGCTTTTTATTTTTAACTGCTTGCTCTAATAAAAGGTTCGTATCTTCAATACCACCCATTACTTCAACAATCACATCAATATCAGGATTATTTACAAGTTCATCGGGATTATTTGTCAACCATTCTCGATCAATTGCTATATCTCTTTGTTTATGTAAATTGTTTACTAATACTTTTTTTATAACAATTTCACAGCCAAGTTTATGCTTTATTTCTTCTTTGTGATTTTTTAATAAATTAACAACACCAGTACCAACTGTACCTAAGCCGCATAGACCTACCTTTATCTCTTTCATTATGTCGCCTCCCCGTGTGCATGTGTGTTTTTTGTGAGTACATTTGTTTATTTATAGTGGACATTATACAGTTGACCGAATACTTTATCAAGGTACAATCGCCTAAAAAAAAGAAAACTCGGTAATGAACCGAGCTTACAAATACAAACAATGTAATCATAGGCTGTACCACACCTCTATAGTACTGGAGTGTGAGGCTTACGTCCGGATAATACCAAATCAATATTATTCAAACATAAATCAATCATCGTACTACGCGTATCTGTACTTGATGATCCAATATGAGGTAAACAAACGACTTGGTCTAGCTTAAGAAGCGGATGTTCTTTCCCAATTGGTTCTTTAGCAAAGACATCTAAGCCAGCCCCTTTTATTTCTCCATTAACCAACGCATCATATAACGCATCTTCATCAACGTTTTGTCCTCTTGAAGCGTTAATAAAAATAGCAGATTGTTTCATCTTACGAAAGGCTTGCTCATTAAACATTCCCCTTGTTTCTGGTGTTAATGGAGCGAGACAAACGACAAAATCTGATTCAGCAAGCAATGTATCAAATGACACATAAGATGCATTTAATTCTTCTTCTGCTTGTCCTTTTCTAGTTCGGTTATGGTAGATGATATTCATCCCAAACCCCTTAGCACGTCTAGCAACAGCTTCACCAATGCGCCCCATCCCTACGATTCCAATCGTTTTATTATAAGCATCACTTCCTGCTAAAAGGAAAGGAGACCAGTTTTGCCATTTACCATTTTTTATAAAGTCACTGGCTTCTACGATTCTTCTAGCTGTACTTAGTAATAGTGCAAATGTTAAATCAGCTGTAGTCTCTGTTAAGACATCTGGTGTATTCGTAACGGTAATTTCTTTCCTTTTCGTATCTTCCAAATTTATATTATCATATCCAACTGCTAAATTAGCAATTATTTTTAAATTTTCAGCATCATTTAGAACATCCATGTCAATTTTGTCTGATAACATCGTTAGAAGGGCATCCGCTTTTTGGGCTTCCAAAGCTAGTGTTTCTTGTTCCACTGGCTTCTGTTCATGTGGCCACATGTTAATGGTATATCGATCTTGATATGCAACAATTAATTCTTCAGGAATTTTTCTAGTTATATAAATATAAGGCTTCGTCATTTCCTAATCTCCTTTCAAACCCTTACCAATCTATTACAGGAATGTTCAATGATTCCGTGTCGAATTCCAAATTTTTATAAAAAGATTTAAGGTTTGTTTCATAGTTTGTTTGCTTTTGTAATAGTTCCTTGTATTCCTTATAGAATATTTCTAGATTGTTTGAACGAAATCCTGCTTCTAAATGGTCAAATAAATGAATTGGAAAAAGAAGACGAGCATATAAAAGGCGCCACCCAAAGATGGATAATGGTCGTTCTTGCTCATACTCAGTAAAAAATGAGCTCATCCTAGTTAGTGATTGATAATTATCTTGTAATAATAATGGACGAATATACTCCGCTAAATCTCGTACCGGATGATCATAGCTAAAATCAGTTGACCAAATAATCGACCTTTGTAACTGATTGGAATACCTTCGAAAGGTTATACTAGGTTTATCACCATCATGAAACCTTTGATCTGTTTCGGTCTCTTGTAAATACTGTAGTGCATTTTCAGATAAGCCAATAATATAAGGAAATGTATCAATAAATAGCCGATGAAATGGGGAAACAGGACGTTCTACATATTGCTGATTATATATATCTTCAATCATCGAAATTTTGTTTTCCCATAATTCCTTCCATTGTCCATAGCTTGATAAGTAATTAGGAGTATAAGGATATTCTGACCCAATATTGTGAAAAGATGCCAAATCTTTAGCATGTGAAGATTGCTTTACATACTTTCTATCCTTTGCAGCAAGTACTAGGTACTCCTTTTGGTCAACTTCTGTCGTCAATGTACCACGATAATTAAATAGTGGTACTGCAATATTTTCTATCCCTTGTTGAATGCAAAAGTCACTTATTGCCTTTTGTTCAAAATGGACCTCTTCATCATTTTGTTTTGAAATGATAAAATAGAAATCATCTCCATTTTTGTATCCATCATATCCGTTAACCGACACTTTATTTCCTTGTAAATTTTGGACATAATGATTAAGAATATCCAACAATCTAATCTCTCCTCCCATGAAACAGCTTGTTGGTAATATCTATGATAGTAAAAAGATAATCTGAACTTGATTTATTATATTCATTTCATGATGGGCATAACTAATAGGAGGTTAGCATTTACTAGTAATATGAATACAGTTAGGGTGTGATAAAGTTGAATCAACATACAAATACAACAGAACTTGAACAAAAAGCACGTACATGGTTAAAAGATAGAGGTGTAGCCATTGATGATATTGCTGATCTCGTTTTTTATTTACAGAAAAAATATCTTGACGACTTAACAATGGATGATTGCCGTCACCATGTAAACCGGGTATTAATGAAACGAGAAGTACAGAATGCCATTTTAACTGGTATTCAATTAGATGTGTTGGCAGAACAAAAAAAATTAGAGTCACCATTACAAGAAACAATCGAAACGGATGAAAGTTTATATGGTGTAGATGAAATTATCGCTTTTTCCATCGTTAATGTTTACGGTTCGATTGGATTTACGAACTATGGATATATTGATAAACAAAAACCAGGGATATTAAAAAAGTTAAATGATAAAAATAGTGGCGAATGTCATACTTTTTTGGATGACATTGTTGGTGCTATCGCTGCTGCAGCTTCAAGTCGACTTGCACATAGTGCAGCAAATGATCAAGGTATTGATTCCTAATTAAGAGGCTGTCCGTGAAAGGTCTTTCCCCTGCTCAACTACATTTTAACAAGTACTAGCCGTTGTAGTGTCGATGGCAGACCCTTTCTTTTGGACAGTCTCTTCTTGTAATTTACTTTCCCTTTATCCTCAATCACAAGTGATTATCATAATCATCCCTACTATTAATATTAATAAAGGCTCTTTCACGGTTTATCTCTATTTTCTTTACATTTATTTCGCTCAACAGACTTTGCATGGATCGACTACCATTTATCAATAAGTTCTTGATTTTATTTTTGACAGAACAATGATAGGCAGCAATAAGTGGTTGGTCCTTACCAGAAACAACTGGAATAATTGCTTGAATGTCACCTTCTATTTCTGACACTAGCCTTTCCAACACCCAGTGTTCTATAAAAGGCACATCGACCGGTAAAATGATATACCAATTCGCAGACAGTGTTGTCATCCCTGAAAATATTCCAGCTAATGGCCCTTGCCCTTGAAAAGATGGATCATCCTGTATAACCGTTATTTTATTCTTATCTACGCGAAACAAATGTCTCCACTCAGGATGTGCAACCAATGCAACCGAGGAACAAAAAGGAGTCATTACTTGTAAGGAATATTGATAAAACGGAACACCCTGTCTTTCAGCAAATGCCTTTGGTGAACCAAACCGCCTAGATTGCCCACCAGCTAATAAAATACCAGCTACTTCGTTTTTTTTGCTCACTTAATCCCCTCCTCTACCTTTCCCACTCAGTGGGAGTCTTATGGACGATTATTCACGGTGTTAAACGTATATCCTGATTTATCCTGTCTATTACCTCTTTATGTTGCTGTGAATCATATATCGGAAAAGGATAATTTTTATTTTTTATATGTATGCTAGCAATAGCTGCTTTTATATTTGTTAGCTCCTCAAGTAAATGAAGATCTTCTTCACCTTTAATCATTACTATTTTATTAAAATCAAGCTTTTTATACCCTTCAACCACTAATACATCAACATCAAGCACACGATAAAAGGCTAAAAGACGATCAAAGTCATCCATGACATAATCGATGTTCAATTGAATCATACCATCACCTTCTACCCCTGTCATAATTGCACCTGCCTCGTGATGTTTTGTACTATCCTTGTTTTCCACAACATCAGGAGTCCCACCATGGCCGTGGTGTTTTAAACTTGCAGTCTTTAACCCCCTACTAGAAAAATGATGGATAATCTGTTGTGCAAATGTTGTTTTTCCACTATTCTTATAGCCGACTACTTGAATGATTTCCATTTGCTTTCATCCTTTATAATTAAACATTTATCGTTTTTATTTTTTGTTATTAACCTACATTTGCTAAAATATGAAATACATACTGAAAAGGGTTAGGTGATTAATTTGACAGGATTTACTCATTTTAATGAACATGGTAGAGCGAAAATGGTTGATATAACAGCTAAAAAAGAAAGTGCAAGAAAAGCTGTTGCACGTTCCAGCGTCCAAATGAGCGGAGACGTTTATGATAATATTGTTAACCAAAAAAACAAAAAAGGAGACGTGCTATCCGTAGCACAAGTAGCGGGAATAATGGCATCTAAGCAAACTTCATCATTAATCCCTATGTGTCACCCGATTCCTATTAGTGGTGTTAATCTATCCTTTGAGTGGAAAACGCCTGAAGATAATCTTTATGAATTAGTGATTCTTGCTGAAGTAAAAACTGTTGGAAGTACAGGTGTTGAGATGGAAGCCTTAACAGCCGCATCAGTCGCAGCGTTAACGATTTATGATATGTGCAAGGCAATCGATAAATCAATGATTATTGGACAAACCTTCCTACTAGAAAAAAGTGGAGGAAAAAGCGGCGACTATAAGCGTTAGAAAAACTTGGCTAGCACCAAGCCCGCAGGCACAGGTGATTGCCAATTATACTACTTCGAATTACCTTCTGGGCTAACATGTATTTAACGTGGAAATTACTAGGATAGCGAATATTGCTATCCTTTACCTATCCACTTTTAATTGATTAATGATAAATAATAACAGGAAAGAAACAGTAACACTAATTAATGCATAGTACCAGGCAACTGCTGTTTGTCCTGACTCTATTGCTATATATATTGCTGTCGGTATTGTTTGTGTTTTGCCTGGAATATTTCCTGCAAACATTAATGTTGCTCCAAATTCTCCAAATGCCCGAGTAAAACCTAAAACTAGTCCAGCTGTGATCGAGCGAATAGATAATGGAAGCATAATGAACAATAGCAATTTCCACTCAGAGGCCCCATCGACTTTTGCTGCACCTAAAACATTGTCATCCAGAGATGTGAAACCTGTTTTGACTGTTTGATACAACAAAGGAAAAGCCACCACTACAGCTGCAATGATTGCTGCAGTGGCTGTAAACAAGAGGCTCTGTCCAAATATCCATTCCATTGCTCTTCCAATCGGACTATTTTTTCCAAATACTACAATTAGCATAAAGCCAATCACTGTCGGCGGTAACACTAAAGGTAAGAAAAAAATTGTTTCCATTACTACGTTTAGTTTTCGTTTATTTGCAACTAAAAAATAGGCAGCTATAATTGCTATTACTGCTGTTATAATAGTCGCCACAAAAGCGACAAAAAAGGATAATTGTACCGGAAACCAAGACCAACCCATCAACACTTTCCACCAACTTTTTTTCTACTATGATGATTTACCACGGTGAATAATTGTCCATAAGCCCCACACGGAATGAACATTCACCTTATTTGAAAGCCATAGGATTTAAATATATCTAGACCCTCATTGCTTTTTATAAAGTTATAAAAAATATCTGTTTCTTTTTGATAGTTACTAGCAGCAACAGTAGCTACGTAATAGTCAATTGATGTATGAAGGTTAGGATTCATTTCTTCGATTATTTCAACACCTTGCTCACCAATCGTGTCACTATAATAAACAAACCCTATATCAACGGCTTGATCTTTAACAAGTGTAAGTACATGTTTTACATCTTTTGCAAATACAAGCTGATCCGAAAGCTCGTCCCAAACTTCTAATTGTTCAAGCGATTGTTTTGCATACATCCCTGCTGGAACAAATTCAGGTGTTCCAATTGCCAATGGACTATTCGTGTCAATAAAGTCCTCCAGTGACTCCCCTTTGACCTCAGGAGCTTTTATGAGAACGAGTTGATTAGTCAAAAAAGAAGTACCTCTATCAAGCACATCATCTTTCGCTAACATTTCATAGTCACTTTTAGCTGCAGCAATAAACACATCAATCGGTGCCCCTTGTTCAATTTGTCTTCTAAGCGTACCAGTTCCACCAAAATTGAAGACCAATTCAATCGTATGGTTTTCTTTCTCAAATTCTTTTTTCACTTTCATTAAACTGTCTGACAAACTGGCTGCAGCTGATATGGTTAATGTTGTTTTATCTTCCTGCGATGACGAATTGCAAGCTACGATTAGTGATGCCACAAGCAAAAGATGTATGACAGGCCATTTCATTTGTTTCCCCTCTTATCTTTCCATTTATTGATCTTTATTTATTTCCATAACAACGTGTCCTAGCTCTGGCAGAATTAATTTCTCCATTGCTAATTTAACAGCGCCTGATGACCCAGGAACAGAAAAAATAACTGTATCCTTTGCAATACCTGCAATTGCACGCGACAAAATACTAGCTGAACCTATGTCCAATTCATAACTTAAGTAGCGAAATAATTCTCCAAAGCCTGGAAGCTCTTTCGATAATAATGGCTGAATCGATTCAATCGTTACATCACGTTTGGCAATTCCAGTACCTCCGTTTACAATCACTGCGTCTACATCGGGATTTAGCACTGCTTTTTCCACTTGCGACTTAATGATTACTTGTTCATCTGGAATAACCTCATACTCGATAACTTGATGACCTGCATTTTTTAATAGTTGTTGAATGATTGAACCACTTTTATCGGTATCTTTATTTCTTGTATCACTTACAGTTATTATCCCACATCTCACTTGTGTGGGAGCACTATTACGATGATTGGCTAGCATATTGTTTCACCTCCATGAATTTTCTTAACAGCATATAGGATAATTCATATTAATTCTATCCACCACTTACTGGAGGTATTAGTGCGACAGTATCACCTTGCTTGATAATATCTGTAGATAAAGCAAATTCTTCATTAATTGCTACCATTATTTGATCCATTTGAGTAAACGAATAATCGTTTTTTAATGTTTTTTTCAGTTCTTCGACCGTTATATTTTCTAATGGCAGTTCTAAATAATCCTTACCGGCTTCCTCTTGAAGGTGGGCAAAAAGCAAAATTGTTATCATACCGCTCATTCCTTTATAATTGGTTTTCCACTCGGATATGGAACTGTTTCTAATTGATCGCCAAGCCATGTTTGTCCATCTTCCCAATGTTCTTTCTTCCATATTGGTACAATTTGTTTAATACGTTCAATGGCATATTCATTTGCTTCATAGGCGGCTTTTCGATGAGGAGAAGAGACAGCAATAACAACCGCAATATCTGTAATATCTAATTGACCAATCCGGTGGGTAATTGCTATTTTTGTATCGGGCCATTTTTCCTTAATTTCTTGATCAATCACTTTCATCATTTTCACAGCCATGGGCTTATAGGCTTGGTACTCTAAATACACTGTTCGTTTTCCTTTGGTCCATTCACGAACAGTGCCAATAAATGTAGTAATAGCCCCAGCTTCTCTTCTCTCTACTTTTTTTACTAACGCTGGAACATCGATTGGCTCTTCAACGATTAGAAAAAGTTCCTCTTTCATTATATAAAGCTCCTCTCACTATACTTTAAATAGTAAAATTTTCGAATGATGTACCGGCTTGGTCTTCTAACAAGATTACTTTAACATTTGAGCCCTTTTGATAACCTTTCGTTCCACCAGGCAACACAATTAAACTATTTCCCGCAAGCGATGATACAACATTCGATTTATCTAATCCAGCCGGGGTTGCTATTAATCTACCTTCTTCAATCGTTAATTGGCCCCGGACAAATCGATCAAATGGGTTCGGTTTAGGAAAATCATTACCTAGAACAGCGGATACTTTATTTAAAAATGGATGTTCACAACGGAGATAAGTACGAATAATCGGTCTAGTAAACAATTCGAAACCAACAAAGCATGCCGACGGGTTACCTGACAATCCAAATAAAAGCTTATTATCCTTTTCTGCAATCGTAGTAACACTACCAGGACGCATGGCCACTTTATTAAATAACACATTCGCACCTAACTTTTGGTAAATATCAGGTAGATAATCATAATCTCCTACGGAAACTCCTCCTGTTGTAATCAGCATATCTACCTTTTTCATCCCATCCTCCACTTGCTGAAAACAGGTATCAAAATCATCACTGAATTGACCTAAATAAAGAGGAATCCCACCAGCTCTTTCTATTTGTGCACAAATCATATAAGCATTACTATTACGAATCTTTCCAGGTTGTAAAGGTTCATCAATTTCAAGAAGCTCACTTCCTGTAGCAATAACACCAATCGTTGGCTTCTTGCTAGCAGGAACTGTTTTATAACCGAATGTAGCTAATAATGCAATAACTCCTGGATTGATATAAGTCCCTTTCGAAGCAAGTACTGTTCCTTGTTTTGTATCTTCCCCTTTAAAGGAGATGTTGTCACCTGATTTAAAAGGTCTTCTTACTTGTATCATGTTTTTTCCACTTCTATCAATTTCTTTTGCTTCCTCTAGCATAACTACAGCATCACAGCCATCTGGAATTTGAGCTCCTGTCATAATTCTAACGGCTTGATTTTTCCCTACACGTGATGTAAATACGCTTCCGGCACCAATCTCACCAATAACCTCTAATTCACAGGGTTCATTTCTTGTCGTTCCTTCTGTATCATTTGATCGAAAAGCAAATCCATCATATGGGGAGCGATCAAATAGAGGTATGTCATGATCTGCTACTAGGTCTTCACCGAGAAATCGTCCATAAGATTCTTCAATTGAGATATTTTCAACACTGCCTGATGAAGAAAAGGTCATTAACCGGTTTACTGCTTCCCTAACTTTTATTGGTCGTCTTTTTTCTACCATACATTCGTTCTCCTTTTTCCAACTAACTTTTTACTCTCTATCCAAGTAAATTAACCACCGATATATGACATTTCAATTTTCTTTCTATTTTTTGCAGTCTCTTCTGTTCGTAAATCAGAATATCTGTCGGTTCGTTTTTTCCATGTGGATGTTATTGCTTCTACAATCTCTTCATCATTGGCTTCAGAACGTAGTATTTGCTTTACATCCAATCCATTTGTTGCAAACAAGCAAGTGTACAACTTTCCATCTGCTGAAATTCTTGCTCGTGTACAAGTCGAGCAAAAAGATTCAGATACAGATGTGATAAAGCCTACCTCGGAGTCGGTGCCAGCATAACGATAACGCTTAGCTACTTCCCCTACATATGCCGGATTAATCGGCTCCAGTTTAAAATGCTTCGATAATTCATCAAACAATTGCTTCTTCGTGATAACATGACTAAAATCCCAACCATTGGATTGACCTACATCCATAAATTCTATAAAACGAAGAGTCATTCCTTGCTCTTTAAAATACTTGGCCATAGGAACAACTTCTTGATCATTCATCCCTTTTTTTACAACCATGTTTACTTTTACTTCCAAACCAAGATCTTTAGCTTTTTTCATATTGTTTAGAACACGCTCTGTGCCTACTCCGCTATCATTTATCGACTTAAAAACCTGATCACTTAATGCATCTAAACTGACATTGATTCTATTTAATCCAGCATCCTTTAATTGCTGAGCATATTTGTCTAAAAACATTCCATTCGTTGTCAGCGCAATATCCTCTAGTCCTTCGATGGAAGCCAATCGGCTAATTAACTTCGGTAAGTCTCTCCTTAATAATGGCTCTCCACCTGTTATTCGGATTTTCTTTACCCCTAACTGAACGAAAAGGTTTGCTAAACGTTCCAGCTCCTCAAAATTCAACAAATGTTCTTTTGGTAAAAAGGCATAATCTTTACCAAATATTTCCTTAGGCATACAATATCTACACCTAAAATTACAACGGTCCGTCACTGATATACGTAAATCCTGTAAAACTCGACCAAACTTATCTTGCAACGGCATCGATGGTGTTCTCATGGGATATCTCTCCTAATTTTCTTATTGAGGTTATTCAAAAATGAACACGTACTTATTGTAATTCATTTTAACAGGTATTTGGAAAAGTAAAAAGAAGGAGGTTCACAATCGTATCATGTGAACCCCTTCTACATTGTTTTAATTTTTAACAAGATGGTTGTTCCTTTACCAGGAATGGAGTCCACTTGAAGGGTTCCATCAACGGAACGAGCCCTTTCCTCCATACTCACTAAACCAACACCTTTAGATAACTGTTCTTTATTAAAACCTATTCCTTTATCCTCAATGACTACATGCAGTTTATCATGTAACTCTTGAATGGTAACAGATACTTGATTCACATCAGCATATTTTCGGACATTTGTAAGTGCCTCTTGTATGATTCGGTAAATCGTTATTTCTATATCACTTCTTAGTCTATGTTTAAGCGTCGATTGAAAATGTACATTAATTCCGTAATTTTCCGAGAAACGGTTAAGAAAAGAACGAATAGCTGGTATTAACCCTAAATCATCCAAAACAGAAGGTCTTAATTCCCATGAAAAATCACGAATCTCTTGAATAATTTCAGTAGCCTCTTCCAGCAGTTGTGTTAATAATGGATGATCCATTTCATTATTTAATCGATTGATCGTAATCAAGTGACTATACATATTTTGACCAATTTCATCATGAAGCTCTCTTGACAGCCTCTTTCTCTCTTCCTCTTGAACCGTAATTATTTTTGTCATCGTATCCTGTAATTCTTCCTCAATTCGCTTACGTCTTGTTATTTCAAAACGAATGGAAAGATACTGATAAGGCTTACCATCCTCATCTAAGAACGGAACAATCGTTGTATCGACCCAATAATAAGTCCCATCCTTTGCTCTATTTTTTATTTCTCCCTTCCATACGTTTCCGGTGCCAATCGTTTTCCATAATTCTTTAAAAAATGAGCGAGAGTGATATCCAGAATTAATGATAGAATGCGTTTTACCAATCAATTCATCCCGACTATATTGAGAAACATGTACGAATTGATCATTAACATACGTAATTTTTCCTTGTTTATCGGTAATTGCGACAATAGAAGATTCATCCAATGCAAATTTCAAATCAACTAACTCTTGCATAGATTTCTTCAGCTCGTCAACAACACGTTTATAATCAGTAATTTCTTTACGGATAGCTACGTATTGATATGGTTTTCCTTTGTTATTCAAAAACGGAACGATCGTTGTATCGACCCAATAATACGTTCCATCTTTTGCTTTATTTCTAATCTCTCCCCGCCAAACATGTCCATGTGCAATTGTCCGCCACAAGTTGCGCATAAACCCTTTATCGTGATATCCAGAATTTATTATCCGATGGTCCTGACCAATGAGCTCCTCTTTACTATACTTTGAAACCTCACTAAATTTATCGTTGACGTATTTTATTTTTCCTGTCTGGTCTGTAATAGCAAGAATGGTTGATTCATCTAAAGCGTATTTCATATCTAACAGTTCATTTAGAATTCGTTGTGGCTCAACACCTGTAACTGTCTCATGATTACTTTTGTGCAAGGTGATTATATGGTAGGTCACTTGATGAAGTGTAATTGTATTTTTCTTAAAAAATAAAGAAAATTGGTGTCCATCTTTGTTTCGTCCATAATGATGAATGATTGTCCCTTGTTCTACCTCATCCATCTTTATATCCGGAATAATTGACTGTACACCTTGACCAATACTGTCATATTGTGCAAAATCAAAAAGTTGTCTTGCTTTTTCATTCATGGACTCAATACATCCATCTTGACTAATAACAATCGTCGCATCACCAGAGGCTTCCCTATTGCCTAAGTGATTTCTATGCTCTATCATCGGTATCAGTTAACCCCCTAGTTTTTAAAGTAGGATGGTAGAAACTCTTCCATATTTTCAACTGCTTCTTTAACTTTATAAAACTGATCCCCATCGATTGGATGTTCTTTTCGATAGCCAATGAGTAGTGATCCTTTAGGAACGCCGTTGACGCGTATTGGTACGGCATAGGCAGATACTAGTCTTTCTGCTAACATAATTGGATAATCAGTTGATTTACCCAGAATATTTTCAGGAAAATGGCTTATTAGCATGTCACTACCCGTTGCAATTACTTTACCGGCAATCCCTTTACCGTATCTAACTGTAACGTGTTTATACTTTTCGTTTGTATTCCCACATACATAAGGCCAATTAACATCTGGATGATGAAATTTTTGTAAAGCAACACCTATAAAGTCACAGCTTATTCGTTTATGAAGATTTTTACATTCAGCTAAAAATAGTGTATCTAAATTTTCTACATCAGCCATTTCTTTATTATATGCCATATCCAAGTAATCCTTTTTTTAAAGCATAAGAAACTAATTCAGGTCTCGTTTTCATTTGCAATTTCTCCATTAAATTACTCTTGTGTGTTTCAACTGTTTTCACACTAATAACGAGTTGTTCTCCTATTTCTTTATTGGAATATCCCTTTGCGATAAGTGTTAATACCTCTTTTTCTCTGTCAGACAACAATTGATAATCATCAGAAACATTATTTTTTACTGACTGCAAATATTCATCCATGAGACGTTTCGTCGCAGACGGATGCAGATAAGCATTTCCGCTATGAACATATTTAATTGCTTCAATCAGTTCTTGATGCGGCGCACTCTTCAACACACACCCAGAAGCACCTGCTTGAATAGCACGAAATAAATATTCTTCATCATCATGCATCGTTAATATCAAAATGGCCGTCTCGGGCAGCCGTTTTTTTAATTCTGAAGTTGCCGATAAGCCGTCTTTTCCATGTGGCATGCTTAAATCCATAAGCACCACATTTGGTTGTAACTCTAACGCTTTATCTATTCCTTCATTACCTTCAGAAGCTTCTCCAATCACCTCCATGTCTGGAACTGCGTTTATTAACACTTTTAGTCCCATTCGAACAACTGCATGATCATCTACTAGCAGAACCTTTATCACGCTTTACAGCCCCCTATCTCTGGAATGGCAAAGACAACGAAACCTTCGTTCCTTTGCCCTCTTCAGAGGATATTTGACAATCGCCTCCAGCCATTGCCATTCTTTGTTTCATTGCTGCAATACCTTTACAGCGAGTATTACCAAGTATCTCTTTCAAGTGGAAACCTTTACCATCATCTTCAATCTCAATCTTCAGTATATTATCTTTCCATATAAATCGAAGACTTGCTTCGGATGTATCTGCGTACTTTGCAATATTAATCAAAGCTTCTTGACAAGCTCGAAACACAGCTAATTGATTAGATTCGGAAAGAAATTGCTCATGACCAATTGTATCGATATGAATAATTACTCCAAAAGTAGAAGTGAATTGCTTTAAGTAACTTTTCATGGCTGCAACCAGGCCAAGTGTCGACAATGATGATGGATAAAGCTCAACTGATAGTAGCCTTACCTCTTGAATTGTTCTGTTCAATTGTGCAGCTAACTCTTTAACATAGCTTTTTAAATCGGGGTTTTCTAATGCTGAATGCAAGAACTCCAAGCCTGTGTTAACACTATAGAGGTGCTGACTAATGCCTTCATGGAGCTCGTTTGAAATACGTTTTATTTCTTCTTCCTGTGCTTGAATAATATAGGTGCTGGCTTGTATTGATGATTTAAGCTCCATGAAAAGCCTCCTCTCGTTATTACAGGTTGTTCGTGTTCTGTTTTTGCAAGCTTTGAGTATTTGTAATATCACTAAACACACCTGCATATTGAATCGTCTGGCCAGCATCATCTTGAATGGCGCTGATCGTTAACCACTCTAAATAATTCTTACCATCTTTTCGTTTATTCCATATTTCCCCTTGCCAAAAACCATCATTCGTTAATTTTTCCCACATGTCTTCATAAAATTTTTTCGACTGCTGTCCAGAACTAAGCATATTTGGATTGTTACCGACTGTCTCCTCATAGCTATATCCAGTAAGCTCGGTAAAAGCTGGATTTACTGTCATTATTTTACCATACCTGTCCGTAACCATCATACCGAGTGGACTGCTTTCCATTAATTGATACGACAGTGATAACTTATCCTGATAATACATCCAAACTGCTAAAACAAAGCTTACTAATGCGAACTGTGATAATGCCATAAAACCAATCGCATAATGACCAGTCATTTCATAAACCGTGGACAGAACTAAAGGTGGGAAGAAACCACCTAGTCCCCCCATTGCAGCAACTAATCCATTCACTATCCCTGCTTGCTTTTGAAAATACATCGGTACTAGCTTAAACACAACACCATTACCTATCCCAGCACAGGCTGCAATCGTTATGCATCCAACCGTGTACCATTGGATGGATGGTGAAAAGGATAATAAAATAGCGGCTAACGTGAATCCACCGAAAACATACATCAACAAGATTAATGAATGATAACGATCTGCTAACCAACCGCCTACAGGACGTAGGAAAGTAGCTACTGCGATAAATCCTGCTGTACGAATACCTGCATCAACTTTTTCTAAGTCAAAGTTAGTAACAAGGAAATTAGGTAAGTAAACAGTAAATGCGACAAACGAGCCAAAAGTTACAAAATAAAACAAACAGAATAACCATAGCTTATCACTTTTATAAACACTTTTAATTTGTTGGATAATTGGTGTTCTTACTTTAACTTCCTTTTTATCTCCTAAGAAGATATTTGCCAATATAAACAGAGCTAATAATATCGTATAAAGTTGTATCGTTGAAGACCATCCAATCCTTGAAGCGATTACTGGTGCGCTAAATGTAGTAATCGCTGTTCCAATATTTCCTGCGCCATAAATACCATTAACAAACCCATGACGTTCCTTTGGATAATATTTAGGTAATGAAGTTACTCCGACAGAAAAAACGGCTCCACCAATACCTATAAACAATCCTCCAATCACTAGACCAATGAAGGAGTCCGCAATACTGATGTAATACACTGGAGGTATCAACAAAATAAAACTGACGATAAAGACCTTTCTTGCTCCCCATAAATTCGTGTAATAGCCAATTGGAACTCTTAGTATGGATCCTAATATAACTGGTATTGCTGTAATCCACGCTGCTTGCTGGATCGTAATAGATATATCTTCTCTTATAAATGATATTAATGAGGACAGAATTACCCATACCATGAATCCTATGACTAAATTCATTGTTTGTAATGGTAGTTGGATTTTCTTAATCATTCAAATCTTCCCCTCTTCTAATTGCATAATAGAGTCTTGCTTGCTTATCAAATGCAATCCAATTGTTCCTCTTTTGTTGGACATCACTCGAAAGCGGAATAGCTATAAAAAAATGCTTATCAAAATATAAACGTAAATGCGTCTTATCTGGACAATAAGTAATATCTATAATTTTTCTTTTCACCCAAGGAGCTGTTTCTTCTCCAGTTTCTCCATGTATACACAGCTCTACAGGTATGGTTTTGTAGCTTTTCAAATCATTTATCTCATTCGAATTCAAAACTAACATCCTTTCAAAACTGGTATTACTTGAAATTGGTAGCCTTGTAATAGTGACCAGAAGTTTTCATCCGCATACTCTTCAAGATAATCAATCACCGCCTGCTCCGATCCCCAGCTACTCATTCCTTTTACTTCTGCAACTATGATCTCAACTTCTTGGTTTTCTTTTTCGTCTAAGTACCAATTTAAACGTTCATGTTTGAACAAATTTTCCAATTGAGCGTTAATTTCTTCTGATAAATGACCAACTTTTTTTCTTACAAAACAGAAATCTAAATACGTTTCACTTTTTTGCATGCGATTCCCCTCCTTTATGTTTTTCTTTTTTATAGATGAGGATAGCAACTGGGAAGAGAACGAAATTACCAATTGTGTAAATGAATACTGCTTGATAGTTCTCATAATAAAACTGATGTACTAACAATTGAGTCAACACAATGTTAAAAGCTAAAATAATACAGAGACCGATGATTCCGACATAACTACGCTTCATATCGTTTCACCCTTACTGCAAATACAGCATCATCCTCGACTTTCACAACAACCTCTGGCAATGGACGTCTAGGTGGTCCTGCTGTTGGGGTACCGGTTTGAACATCAAATTTACCATGGTGACAAGGACAGACCATTTCGTTTTTATCCTTTACCCAATAAACTGGACAACGAAGATGAGTACACGCATTTTGGTATGCGACAAATCGGTCCTGACTTAACCGAATTAATATGGCACTGTCATGTTCACTTGGAAAATGAAATTCTACTGAATCTCCGACAGCAATAGCATTAACATCTACAATTTTCTTATGGGGGTACTCTTTATCTGCTAATCCGAATAACTCTTTAGCAGCTAAAGTTCCCCACGGAAGGGAGGCTACAGCAAATACACCTGCTGCACCTACCATCGTTTTCATAAATCCACGACGGTCTAAAGAACGCTCATTATTTCTGTTTATGTTGTGCGTATAATTATCATCTTTGATTGGAACGTTATGTTTATTTCTCACTTCATTTCACTCCTCATACCTGGATGGTTGAAGTTAAAATAGCTTTACTGTCCCTTGCAGAATTCCAGGTAAATTTACTGTTACATTCGTTTCACCTTCTAGGTAATGCATACTCGTAACCCATTTATCATTACCGACGTCATGACTTTGCTTTTTCATTTCAATTTCTTCTTCTGTTAACCATTGCAATGTGTTTGAAGGACAAACACTCGCACACATTGGTGGAATATCATCCTTCGTACGGTCAATACATAAATCACATTTGTACATTAGGTTTTCTTCTTCATCAAATTTTGGAATACCGTATGGACAAGCAATCGTACAGTTTTGGCAACCAATACATTTTTCTACTAATGCCGATAACACAGCACCAGTCTCATGAATTTGAATGGCCTGAGCAGGACAGCTTCTTGCACAAGCTGGATCAGCACAGTGTAAACACATCAGCGGCATTGTTTGTCGGTTTACTAAAGGGTTGACATCATAAACATAGTTCCGATTTTTTTGTTCGTGCCCCCCACATTGTGTACAAGCTGCCAAGCAAGAACGACAACCAATGCAATTTTCCAGTTCTAAATACAGTTTTCTTTTTGTCATTTATAGCACCTTCCCAGTATCTAGTTTCTCTATCTCGACAGCACATGCTTTGAATTCCGGCATCCTAGACATTGGATCTAATGCCGCAATCGTTAAAAGATTAATAGATTCATCATGTCCAAAGTGATACGGAACAAATACAGTATCTTCTCTTATCGCTTCCGTAATCTTCACTTTATATTCTGCTTTACCACGACGCGTAAAGAGTTTTACTACTTCATCATGGTTAATGTTGTATTTTTCAGCAGTGCTGGGATGTACTTCCACATACGGATCTGGACACATATCCTTTAGAAATGGAATTCTTCTCGTTTGATTACCTGATAAATAATGATAAACGACACGGCCTGTTGTTAGCCGAAGCGGATATTCCTCACAAGGCTCTTCCGCAGGCGGCCGATATGGTAATGCACAAATCTTTGCTCTCCCATCACTGTGATAAAACTTATTATCTAGGAACATGTGAGGAGTTCCTTTATCCTCTTTTTCTCGACAAGGCCAGAACACCCCATCCTGTTTATCAATCTTATCCCAAGTGGCACCATAATAATCTGCGTTTCCACCTTTCGTAGCTAGCCTAAATTCTTCCGCTACATCCCTCGCTGTTTTTAAGTGGTCAAAGTGCTTCCCTTTTCCAAGTAAATTGGCTAGCTCGACTTGCATTTGCCAATCTGGCTTTGACTCCCCAATCGGTTCTTGTGCCTTATTTATTTTTATAATTCTTCCTTCTAAATTTGTAACAGTACCTTCATCCTCTGACCATGTAACAGATGGTAAGATAACATCCGCAAACTCTGCAGACTCTGATAAATAAAAATCACTACAAACCATAAAATCAAGATTTTTCATCGCATTTCTTACAAAATTCAGATTTGGTGCGGATACAGCAGGGTTCGAGCAAAGCAAGTACAGTCCTCGGATCGTTTTCTGCTCCATCAGTTCAAACATTTCATAAGCAGAAACACCTGGCTGTGGCATATCTTCTGGATTGATTCCCCATACTTTACTGACATGTTCAACCGCTTTAGGATCAGTAATTTTACGATAACCAGGTAGTAAATCCGATTTCTGACCATGTTCACGCCCACCTTGACCGTTTCCTTGACCAGTGAAAGTAGCTACACCTGCCTTTGGACGACCAATTTTCCCTGTGACAAGTGCTAAGTTACAGTAAGCAGAAACGTTATCCACACCCTTATGTTGTTGTTCAATTCCTCTGGCAAACATCACAATTGCGTTTGGTGCTTTCCCGTAAACTTCTGCTGCACGTTCAATTTTCTCAATAGAAACTCCAGTAATCATACTTGTGTACGCTGGTGTGAACTGCTCAACTAGCTCTTTCGTTTCTTCAAATCCATTCGTATGCTGATTAACAAATTGCTCATCTGCATGGCCATTTTTTATCAATAAATGGAGAATCCCATTTGCTAACGCCAAATCTGTACCTGGGCGCAAATCTAAGTGAATATCAGCCCTTCTAGCAAGTGGCGTTTCACGAGGATCTGCAACAATTAAATATCCTCCACGTTCTTGAACGGCCCAGACCCGAAACATCGATGTAGGATGACATTCCGCTGTATTACTACCTGCGATAAATAGACAATCTGTTTCATGTATATCTGTCCACGGAAGCGTAGAGCCACGATCCACACCAAAGGTTCTTAAAAATCCTCCAGCAGCACTGGACATACAGAAACGTCCATTGTAATCAATGTATCTTGTTCCTAATGCAACTCGAGCAAATTTTCCTGTTAGGTAGCATTTTTCGTTTGTCATCGACACACCACTAAACACAGACAAGCTATCTTTTCCATAGTGTGCTTGTAGCTCTTTAAAATTTTTAGCCACGAGCGTTAAGGCTTCTTCCCAGCTAGCTTCACGGAATCCTTCTTTTGTTCCATTAAGACTTGAATCATCACGTATCAACGGCTTTAATATCCGGTCTTTATGATTCGTCTGTTGATATGCCGTAACTCCTTTGGGACACATTTTTCCAACCGTAACTGGCCATTCATACCTCGGTTCTACACCTACAATCTTGTTTGTTAACGTGTTGACACGTAAGTTCATTCCACATTGCATACCACAATAGCTACAATGCGTTTTGATTAGCTTTTCATTTGGGTGATTTACATTTTCTATTTCACGAAAAAATTTATCCTTTTGCATTTTGATTTGCCTCCTTTACCGGTACCTCATGTGTTGGGAACCCTGAAAATCTGCTAATTCGATACTTCCTTCGGCAAGGAAGACAAAGCTCTGCTAAATGAAATCCCTCTTTCATTTCAAATTCCAAGTCATTTACTCCTAGTACTTGAATCACATCGTTGGATTGCTCTGTTGACACAAATTCATTCCCACACACTCTGCACTGTTTCATTGACTTTTCTCCATAATGCTCACGGTAGTTTCTGGCAAAAACACTTAGTGGACGGAATGGAATGTGAGCCAGCTTTCCAAAAGGTAAATAAATCAATGTAATTATCACGGAATATTGATGGATTAACGACATTACATAGTGTCCTGCACCATGTAGAAATACATTAATAAAGGTTAATGCTAACCCAGTTATACTAATGAGTAACAGTAAATATAGTGGTAAAAAGTCATACATGAACTGTTGTTCTGCTCTTGCTTGTAGATTCTTCAAGCGGCGGTATAATGCCATACAAACACCCAAAATAACCATAATTGCACTAAAATTCAAAGCGTTATAAGACATGAAAGCAATAAAGCCATCCGCCGGAATAGTCATTACATTCATTCCGAGAAGTACGATTGTGTACATTCCACTCTCTGCCATCGTAAAATACATCCATCCAAAGACGAGTGGAAATGTTACTAGACACGATAAAATACATCCCCAACCAATCAGCACATGCTGTGTCCATCGGTAAATTCCCCTATTCCATATAAAACGATAGGTGGCTAAATGTTCTGCCGATGTCTTTGGAGTAGATTTACGGAAAAGTAACTTCAGCCCTTTTTTAATCAAATTTTTTGTAGGAGGGCGTTCGCCCCAAGCAATAAAGCGGTAAAAGAAACCACCTAAAAATACAATCGTACCAACCATATATCCATATAGATTTAAGTCAACGTGAGTAAACATTCTTGTCGCAAAAAAAGATATGATTAAGATTCCGCTAACTGTAATAAACATGGATTTAGCAAAATGAGATGCAAATGCACGATCAATCGATTGAACGCCCTTTGCTCGTTGTTTCACTGGTATATTCTGCATGTTCAATTCTCCTTACTTACATTTCTGCGTTTCTGATGCCTCTAAATAAATTGTAAAAAAAGATATGCTAACATGTAATCGGGGAACTTCCTCATCATGAAATATAAATTCCCCTATTTATCAATGTTCTACTTTTGAAGAATTTTTGTTACTTTGAGGGTAAGGTGTTATATAATACAAAGAGGAGAAGAGCAAAAATTTAAATAAAAAACGCATGGAATTCATATCCATGCGTTTTTTATTCTTAATTTAACCTGTTATTTTAGTTTGTGGTTTCCAATGATTTTTCCATTTCCATCAATTATCGGAACTACTACGGCATTTTGCCTTCATTTTTACTATCAATCATTAGAAAACGCTGTAGCTACTCCCGTCTCGTTATCCAAGTAATTTCTAATTCGTTGACTAAACAATTCTAATACCTGTTTATGCTTAGTCACTACTTCATATAATTTGTTATGATCCATTTGTAAATAATCCTTAACTAACAAATGTCGAAGGTTAATTACTTCCTTATAAGCGTCGCCCTCTTCCATTCTTAGCACTTTCTCATCCACTAAAATATCAATAATGTCAGTAAAACTTCCTGGGTCACGCATAATAAATCCATCTATCATCATATTACCAACATCAAGCATCGATTCAATGGTCATATGTACCATTCGCTCATAGGCTAACTTATCCAGGAAAGATTGGAAAGAATTATTTTCCGTTTCACGAAGTAACCCTTCCATATAAAGCAATGTTGATTCTATTTTATCACGTTCAACAAAATACATGATGTCCATCCCCTCCTACGAAAATTTCTTTTATTATCCAAAAAAGGTACCTATAAAAGAATTTTTTTTTAAAAAAAACTTAACATTAGACGAAAGCTACCCGTATCAAAGGGTAGCTTTTACTGATCCATTCGCTTCATAACAAAATACGCACATCCAAAATTACAATACTCATATAAGTAATCATCGAGTGTGCTTATTTTTGTATCAAATGTTGCTTTAGGGTTTTGGTCGTCATAAAAACCTTTTAACCGAAGTTGTTCATAACCCCAGTCCCCTACGATATAATCGTACTTATTTAATATTTCACTATAACGTTCTTTTAACACTTCTTCTTGAAAGCCGTCCTTTTTATTTTCAAGTACTTCATATTTCATCCCTTGTATTTCAATCACTGCTATTTACACTCCTTATCGGCTCATGACAAAAATAAAACACCATTTTAGCTCTTTATAGTTTACCATAAATGCTCATTTGTTAACTACATTCAAATTTTTATAGCAAACAATGGATAAGATTAAAAAGCATGGTTTTAATAAAAATACAAACAATAGTTATTGGGGAGATTTATTTAAAAGGAGGTAAATAAAAATTGTTCGAAAAAAATTTTATGTTTGCTGTATTGTTTATTGTGATATTAGTATCCGGCTGTGCGACAAATGACCAAGCTGGAGATGCGTTAGATCGAACAATTGATGGTGAAAACGAATTTGATCAATTTCAAGAACCTGAGCGTGATGATGAACTATCCTCAAAACTTGGATATGTTCATTATAATAAAGATGAATTGGAAATGGATAATGAAAATAATCACTATGTTGCAATGGATAGAAACAAAATGGCTGATATGATTACTAGGTTAATTATACGTACAGACAACTTTGAGGAAGTGGCTACTTTAGTTACAGACGAAGAAGTTTTAATTGCGTATGAAAAACCAGAAAACATGGATAGAGAAGAAGCAGCAACGGTCGCCAAAAAAACAGCGTTATCTACATTACCTCGTTTTTATCATGTTTACGTGTCTGATCAGCCGACTACCTTTAGAGACATTCAAAGCTTACAAAATTCAAATACAGCAAATAACAATTATGAAAACACCTTACAAAGTATAATTGATGACATGAAAGAAACACCTCAAGGTGAAGAAATAGATGATTCAAATGAAACCTATGACAATGAAGATAACCAAAATAATTATGAAACAAAAAACCGTATGGATTAACAGCTTCAATCAGGCATCCTTTTCCACAATACATGGAGAGGGTGCTTTTTCCATTCATCTTTCTGTAGATGTAGTACAAACTAATGTATAGCTTAAATCTTAACAGGAGGATTTTATGAAAAATGAGTATCCGAATGATTTTTTTTCTCTCACTAATTTTATTTTTACCACTACAAATTAGTGCCGAAGAAAAAAGCGAAAACGAAACTAAAAATAAAATGGCTTTATATAAAAAAACAGAAGCAATTACTCAAATACCATGGTACTACTTAGCTGCGATTGATCAATACGAGAGAAACACGCAAAAAGAAACAGCTTCTTCAGACTTAATCTCCATTACGATACCTGAGGATGTATGGTACGGAATGGGGAATGTAGGTAAAAATTCAAATGCATCCATTCTACCTATTTTTAATGGCTTTGGTCAGGATGGGAATGGGGATAACATTGCAGATCCAACAAACGATGAAGATATATTATACAGTATGGCACATTGGATTGAAAAAGTAGGCACTTCAAGACATGATATAAAAATAGCATTATGGCGTTATTACCAAAGAGAGCTTACTGTACAAACAATCATGAACATAGCAAAGGTATACAAGAAATTCAATACAATAGAACTAACGAAAAGTGATTTTCCAATACCAATTCAATACAATTATAGTTATAGGAATACATGGGGGGATGCTCGTGGGTTCGGAGGAAGAAGAATACATGAGGGTACAGATATTTTTGCTAATTATGGGGTACCTGTTAAAGCTACGACCTATGGAGTTGTTGAATTAAAAGGATGGAATCGATATGGGGGATGGCGAATTGGGATTCGGGATATTTACGGCCGTTACCACTATTTTGCTCATTTAAATGGATATAAGGATGGAATTAACGTGGGGAATGTTGTTGAACCAGGTGATGTCATTGGTTCAGTTGGTGCAACTGGATATGGACCTCCAGGAACGTCTGGAAAATTCCCTCCGCATCTTCATTATGGCATGTACAAAGACAATGGTTATTCTGAGTGGTCATTTGATCCTTACCCTTACCTTCGTAAGTGGGAGAGAGCAGCAAGAAACAGATAAAGAAATCTTGGCTTGAGATGTAAGCGAAAAATAACCGAAAATATAGACTAATCGTAAAGCACCATTAGCAAATTTAACAAAATATGCTTAACAAATATAAAACGCATGGATTTCATCCATGCGTTTTGTGTACTATAGTATTCATTATTAATTAGACTTTGAGGACTTTACTGCATGTGTAATACTTGCAATAAGACCTCCCCATATTACAACTGCACCAATAATCCCCATTACGATAGCGCCAGCAGACATTATTGCGCCACCTCCTCATCTTGGGATTTATTTTTTGCGCCAGAATTTTTCGGCCATTTTTTCAACGTAAATAATGCTCCAACAAACATGGCACCAATTGCAACTACCCAACCATAATTAAATAAGAAATCGACTGGGTACTTACCATAAAATACTAATTCACCTGTTTCAGGATCGATACTACCTGTAAGCTCTGATTTCAGGTTTTGTAGCATCATGTAACCAAGTACTATTGGTGTAATGAAACCTAAGCAAACTCTCCACCATGTACCGAGTTTAATATCAGAGACTTCATTGGCATGATTTTGGAAATCTTTTAATGATTTTGCAAACCATGCAATGGCAACCACTTCAAATAAACCGGCTAAAGCTACACCATAACTATTAATAAAGTGATCGACTGTATCTAATAAGTTAAGTCCACCTTGGTTAGCAAAGAATAAAGATATGATAGCAGCCAATCCGCCACCTAATGTAACTGCTTTTCCACGTGAGACATTAAACTTTTCTTGTACACCAGCAATGTAAGTTTCTGAAATTGAAATCATTGATGATAGACCAGCTAATACTAGTGATGCAAAAAATAGAAATCCAAACAATCCAGATGCAGGCATTTGACTAATAATTTCAGGAAATACCATGAACGCAAGACCTACACCACCTGCAACAACTTCAGATACAGCTTGGTCTGTTTGGGCTGCCATAAAACCAAGTGCAGCAAATACCCCAATACCAGCTAACAATTCAAAAGAAGAGTTAGCAAAGCCAGTAATGAAGGCATTATTTGTAATATCAGACTTTTTAGGTAGATAAGATGAATAAGTAATCATTATTGCAAACGCAATCGAAAGACTAAAGAAAATTTGTCCATATGCTGCTACCCATACTTTTCCGTCCGTAATTTTGGTCCAATCAGGTGCAAAAAAAGCATCCAAACCATCAATTGCACCAGGCAACGTGACTGCACGAACAACGATAATTAAGAAGATAACAACAAGTGTTGGAATAAAGATTTTGTTTGCAACTTCAATTCCCTTTTTAATTCCTCGTCCTAAGAAGAATAATACGACTACCCACACAGCTAATAGTGGGAATAAGACCTTGGGAACCATTGCCCCAAATGTACCCGGATCAGCTAATTGCAAATAATCAGCTACAAAGAAAGTAGTTGTATCGCCACCCCACTGTGTACCGAAAGAAAAATAAGCATACATAATTGCCCAAGCAATAATAATCGGATAATAAGTAGAAATGACGAAAGATATGGCTACTTGCCACCAACCAACCCATTCCATTCCTTTACTGATTCTTGAATAAGATCTTGGTGCTGAACCACGGAATTTGTGACCGATTGTGTATTCCATAATTAGTAGTGGAATACCTGCTGTAAGAAGCGCGAATAAGTAGGGTAAAAAGAATGCGCCCCCACCGCTTTCATATGCTGTTGCTGGAAATCGCCAAATATTACCTAAACCGATTGCAGAACCCATTGCTGCAAGTAGAAAGCCAAGACGCGTTCCCCACTGTGAACGATTTTCCATATAAAAGCTCCTTTCCTTATTTTTTGAAACATCCTTTCGTACAAACTATGCACATAATGGAGAAGGAATGTTTCAAATTTTTATTTTTTTCTGACTTCAAGTATTATAACTAGACTATTATCCTATGTCAAAAGAAATATAATATAGGCGAGATAAATTTCACAGTATTTGGCCAAAAGCTATAATACACAACATAAGATTAATGCGCAATACAGTGAAATTAAAATGAGTGCTGGGATATCGCTTCGGCAGAATACTTCGCTTTCCACGGGCACGGCCTCAGCCTCCTCAGAAGCAAAGAACGCTTCTTGCGGGGTCTTCGGACACGTGCTGTTCCCGCAGGAGTCTGCGTATTCTGCCTACGCTAAAAGCGATTCTTCGATTAATCATATGTGTAAGTACTGGAATTCACATTACGTGGATGTCTTCTCCTCAGGCAAGCACCGACTCCATTACATCTCACATAGGAAATTGGTTTATCTTTTCGATTACTCTACATGTGCTTCCACCGCTTGATCGTGGAAGTTTCATAAAATAACTAATTTTAATTAAAGAAATGGTATCAAAGCTTCGTTACAGCAATTGGATAGGTCTCACTTATTAAAAAACAAATCCAAGCTGTGGAAAAATGCGAGACTCCTGTGGGAAAAGCAACAGGTGAAGACCCCGCAGGAAGCGGTTTTCTTCCGAGGAGGCTGAGGCGTTGCCCACGGAAAGCGAGTGTTTTTCCACAGCGGCGGTTATGCACTCTTTTTTTCGTTAGATTTATGATAAATCACCTTTTGTTGCGCATTATGTGTCTATTATGTAATAAAAAATAACAAGGAATATGAAAGAGCCTATTAAAAAGACAGTAAACAGATTATATCTATTTACTGTCTTTGATTTAATTAACTTTGTTATTCATTTGTCTTAATAGGAATGGAGAAATCAGTACTGTTATTTTTATCACTGCCTCCACCATTGTAAAATTCAGGTACATCACCTTCAATATACCTTTGGTCTATCGTTATATTTGAAGTAATTGTTGTTGTATCAGTAGTAAACGGTATGACTACCCGAACATTCACTTCCATATGCACCTTAAGCTCAAACAGAACATTATTTATTCCAAGTTCTTCTCTTTCCATAATTGGCTCTGACTGAACATCTCCAATTACCTCAATATTTACTGGTATTTTCGGACCCAAATTTGCAAGGATAGGAATCCCTAAAGCCTGCCCCATTGGAATTTGAATAAGGGTAGGATCTTCTATGATATTCTCAATTGTAGGGGATTCATCTGGATCCATCTCTACGTCTAAGGCTGTTCCTGGTTCGGGAACCTCCCCTTTTTCTAATTGTCTGAGAAAATTTTGAACACGATTTGTAGTGTTTCTTACTACTCTATTTGTTATGGCACCATTCCAACCGACCGAAACAACATCCCCTTGTTCATCCGTTTGCATTTGAATGAGCTGGTCATAGTCTAAATCTTCTGCAATTTTTTTACTAACTGCTTCATTTATCGCTAACCTAGTAAATTGTCTAGTCCTTGTCTTTGCTATCTCCATTAAAGTAGGTTCAATTCCATCGTTAATAAGCCAAATACTCAATGATGTAAGAATAGAAAATATAATAAAAGTGATAACTACAACTAGCCGGAGTGGAGGTGGAGCAACTTGTCTACGAAAAGCTGGTCGCCTATTCAATTTAAATACCCCCTCAAAAAACAATATGCTTTTATAAAGGGGGTTAGAATTTTATTCACCTATTTTATTTCTGGATAAAGGGAAACTTCACTCAGTCGGCTCTATGACGATCGTTCACCGTGTGATAAATCACATGACGAAATCATTACATTTAATAACTTGGATAAATCAATATCGTAAGGTGTAACCTGTTCATCATTTTCTTTCAAAATTCGAATAACTGGTCTTTCAAACAAGTTTTTATTTTGACGAACAACAACTCCGGATCTGCCGTCACTCAACTGAACAGAAAGTCCATTTGGATAAACTGCAATCGTTTTTCGGAATGCTTCCACCATGCTTTTATCAAATAACTGACCGGCTCCAGAATAAAGAATCTCCAATCCTTCGTGTGGTAGCATTGCATCTCGATATACTCGATGACTTGTTACAGCATCAAATACATCGGCTATACCTAGTATTTTACCATATGGGTGGATATCCTTTTCTGTTAATCCCCTAGGATATCCTGATCCATCTAATCGTTCATGATGCTGATAAGCACAGTGAGCGACTAATAATGGCAAATTACCGGACCTTTTTCTTAAAAAGTTAAATCCTTCTTCTGTATGTGTCTTTATTATTTCAAATTCATGACTGTTAAGCTTTCCCTTCTTTTGCAGGATGTCTTCTGGCATAAAAACCTTCCCTACATCATGTAGCATAGACCCAAGTCCTATTTGCTCCAATTTTTTAGCAGGCATTCCTAACTCTGTTGCTAGTGCCAATGAATAAATGGTTACGTTAATGGAATGTGTAAAAATATAGTTATCACTAATTAAAATGTTTGAAAGAATAGTTAGGACATCATCTTTGCTTCTAATTTCATCAACAAAGTGTCGAACCATTCCAGAGAGTTTTTCACCCATTTTAGATAATAGATAGGCATTTTTTACATAACCATCATCCTGGATTTCTGCAAATGAATTTCTTACAGTCTGTATAGCTTCTATCCGAAGTTCATCTGGAACTGGAGGATTTATTATAACATCTTCTGTAACGGCGTCTTTGATATAAACATATGTAATCCCTAGTTGCTGTAGACGCTTGAGCATCCTCCTGGTAAGCTGAACATCTTTTTGTATTAATACTTGTCCAGTATCACTATGTATTGGTTTTGCAAGCTCTGTACCCTCGCTAATTTTTTTGGTAGCTACTAGTCTCATAATGTTCTCCTAACTGCTATGATATCAATCGACACCTTAGTATAAATATTACCAAAAAAATCTAAATCAATCTACAAAATACTACAATGTCTTATCAATTGTTTTGACATTATAACCATCCCCTCATCCATTTAAATTATGAAAAACTTGGCTAGCGCTAGAATTTTATACTTTCCTAACGTGTAAAAAGGGTATAACTGATTAATCTAGTTCATTAAACAGGAGCTAGAAAACCAATTATACCCTTCTTCACTATGTTATTCTGCAATTTTTAACAACGCTTCCCTCGCATTCATACCTTCAGACCACCCTCGATTTTTCGCTTCCGTTGTTACTTTATCTAAAGGGGCTTCCAGTAATTGCTCAATTGTTTTGACACCGGTAGCACGGGCTGCAACGATTTTTCGGTCCGCTAGTTTATCACTTAATAGATCGACGTCTAAGGCACCGCACATGATATACCCTACTTCGTTTGAAATAATCAACAAATTTGTTTTTGGTATTTCTACTCGAATAGCGGTAAAAGGATGATTCTCAATGATTAAAGGTTTAACTGAAATCATTTTGCAAGCACTCCTTTCTCTTCTATTCAATATATGGGAAAAGAAAGCAAATGTGCATGCTTTAATGAATTTTTGTTTTTAGTGTATGAACGAGTAGATCTCTTAAGAATTCCGGCATATAAAAACGTTTCACTTTAGACCGAGCAACTTCGGGCAACAACTTACCAAATGTAAACATATCAGCTGTAGCAACTAAGTAATCTTTATCAGGATTTAAAGGTAAACCATCTATTAATACTTTAACCACTTGAAAATCGCCATTGTCATGTTTTTTTACACTTACCTCTAAACCTGAGTATATCATCTGCCCAATAACCTCTCCTCTAAACCCAAATCCTTTTAAGTTTAATTCCATAAAAGCTTTTGTATAACTACCGCGTATCACTTCAGCTAATTCTTGTCCAGAAAGCTGAACAACGCAAGGGTTAATGGGATGAGGACAAATTCGGTGGACATCTGCATAGGTTACCTTTCCCGCCTGTAATTGATCTAAGATAAGACCTGCATTTAACATGGAACAATCAGAGTCTGTCCATTCCTGCAATGTTTTTACTAGTTTTTTCATTAATATTGTTTCTTTAAACCAGCCAACTTCTAATGGCTTTTCGAGGGTTATGATTGTCTCCTGTAATAACTCATTAGCCTGATTTTGATATGTTTGTAGTTTTCTTTCCGTATCTTGATCTCCATTAAAATGATTTATATTAGTAGTATAGGCTTCTTTTTTTGCTAAACAGTTGTTTTGGAAATCCCAAGTAAGGATAACCTCTCCCACATATTTCCCATGTTTTCCTGCAGCCGTTAATAAACTATTTTCTATGTATTCACCGGTTCTTAATAAATGGTGTGTATGACCACCAATAATCACATCTATTTGCGGATACTGTCTTGCTATTTCTTGATCCTCATTTATACCCAAGTGAGAGAGTAAAACAATGATATCCGCCTGCTTTTCAATCGATTTAATATGATAATCCAATACATCATAAGGTGAATGAATGTTCCAACCCAATAAATTATAAAAGGCATTGAACGGAGCAGTAAGTCCAATAAAAGCAATTTTCACCCCATTTTTCGATTCAAATTGGCAGCTAGACTGAAGCCAAAACGGATTAGCTCCTTTTGTACTTTGTAGATTTGCACAGATCAGTTTAAAATTTGCTTCATCATATAAATGATATAAATCTTGATAATCCAACGTGATACCTTCATTGTTTCCAATTGTAGCAATATCATATTCTGCCATATTGAGAAGGTCAACATTTGCTTTTCCCATAAATGCTTCTGCAATTGGGTGAAAACGATCAACATGATCCCCAATATCTATTAACCAATAGGATTGATTTTCTCTCCTTCGTTCCTGCTTTTTTTCTTTAAAATAACCAACTATCTTGCTCCAATTTTCAAAATGACTATGAAGGTCATTTGTATAGTATAAATAAATTTGTTCATTCAAAATAATACTCCCCTTTAGCTACAACTCTCCTTACCACAAATACCTTATTTATTTTATTCCAGACAATTAGTAGTATTCTCTTAAACATATTCTTCGTTATTGTGGCTCGTCATTTTCATACATTATTTCCATTCTTGCATTAATCTTACAAAATATGGGGTAAAACTTATTTGGGGGATACATCCATTTTAGAAATGTCTTTTGAGGAACTTTTTACACTTACCAAAATACATCTGAAACGTTATTAAAGCAAGAAATTTATATTTAATTTTCTAAAATTTTGAGAGGATTAGTAAAACTTAGCTTTTCTCCAAAGAATTCTGAAAGTGTAAAAAAAAAGATGTCCTTAAAAGGTGGTATTCCCACACTTTCTATGGAAATACACCCTTTCAGGACATCCCTGTTCATTTATTATGCTTCTTTCTTATCCAATCGAGCCTTCCATTTCGAACTTGATTAAACGGTTCATTTCTACTGCGTATTCCATCGGAAGTTCTTTCGTAAATGGCTCAATAAAGCCCATTACAATCATTTCTGTTGCTTCCTCTTCGGAAATACCACGACTCATTAAATAAAATAGCTGTTCTTCCGAAACTTTTGAAACCTTTGCCTCATGCTCTAATGAAATATTTTCATTAAATATTTCATTATACGGAATAGTATCAGAAGTAGACTGATTATCCATGATAAGCGTATCACACTCAATATTGGAGCGCGCACCATCCGCTTTTTTACCAAAGTGTACAATTCCACGATACGTTACTTTACCACCATGTTTCGAAATTGACTTAGAAACAATGGTAGATGAAGTGTTTGGTGCTAGGTGATGCATTTTAGCACCAGCATCTTGGTGCTGGCCTTTACCTGCAAGTGCAATCGATAATGTCATACCACGAGAGCCTTGCCCCTTCAGTATTACAGATGGATACTTCATGGTTAACTTCGAACCAATGTTGCCATCTATCCATTCCATTGTTGCATTTTCATCACAAATAGCACGCTTTGTTACGAGGTTATACACATTGTTTGCCCAGTTCTGAATCGTTGTATAACGGCAATAAGCATCCTTTTTAACAAAAATTTCTACGACCGCACTGTGTAAGGAATTTGTAGTATAAACCGGCGCCGTACACCCTTCTACATAATGAACAGATGCACCTTCATCAACAATAATTAACGTACGTTCGAATTGACCCATATTTTCAGAGTTAATACGGAAATATGCTTGTAAAGGAGTCTCTGTCTTCACTCCTTTTGGTACATAGATAAATGATCCACCTGACCACACAGCAGAGTTTAACGCTGAAAATTTATTATCTGCAGAAGGAATAACTTTACCGAAATACTCTTTAAATAATTCTTCATTTTCTTTCAATGCTGTATCTGTGTCTTTAAAGACGATACCAAGTTCTTCAAGATCTTCCTTTAGATTGTGATAAACTACTTCTGATTCATATTGTGCAGAAACACCTGCTAAATATTTTTGTTCTGCTTCAGGAATACCCAGTTTATCAAAGGTATTTTTGATTTCATCAGGTACTTCATCCCAAGAACGTTCAGAACGTTCCGATGGTTTTACATAATAAGTGATTTCATCAAAATCTAACTCAGAAAGATCTCCACCCCACTGTGGCATTGGCTTTTTATAAAACTGTTCTAAAGCTTTCAAACGATACTCAAGCATCCATTCTGGCTCTTCTTTCATTCGTGAAATTTCTTCAACAATGTTTTTCGTTAACCCTTTTTCTGTACGGAAAACAGAAATATCTTTGTCACGAAATCCATATTTATATTCTCCAACTTCAGGTGCTTTTTTAGCCATGTTAAAACCTCCTCATTCGGTTTATAAAACTAACCTTGAAATTACTTTGAAAGTAAAGACGAAGGTTACTTTTATTTGTTTTCTTCAAAGCCTTTTTCCATTGCTTTCCATGCCAAAGTAGCACATTTAATTCTTGCGGGAAATTTAGATACACCTTGTAAAGCTTCAATATCTCCTAGATCCATGTTTGACTCATCTGCTTCTTTTTCACCAAGCATCATACCGGAGAAATATTTTGACATCCCTAGGGCATCTTCAATTGTCTTTCCTTTAATTGCTTGTGTCATCATCGATGCAGACGAAAGACTAATGGAACATCCTTCCCCTTCAAATTTAGCATCTTTCACTTTTCCGTCTTCTACTTGTAAGTGTACTTGGATTCGGTCCCCGCAAGTCGGGTTATTCATATCAACGGTCAAAGACTCGTCATCTAATGAACCACGATTACGAGGGTTTTTGTAATGATCCATAATCACTTGTCTGTATAACGTATCGAGGTTATCAAAAGACATCACCAAAATACTCCTTTGCTTTAGTTAAACCTGCTACAAGTCGGTCAACATCCTCTTCTGTATTATAAAGATAAAAACTAGCTCTTGCAGTGGCAGTTACTTCCAACCACTTCATCAATGGTTGAGCACAATGGTGACCTGCTCGAACTGCTATTCCTTGAGCATCTAAAATAGTAGCCGTATCGTGAGGATGTACGCCATCCAAATTAAACGTTACAAGTCCGGCTCTTTTTTCAGGACCGTAAATATTTAAACCTTCAATCGTGTTTAGCTGTTCAATCGCGTAATCCGAAACTTCTGTTTCATGTTTGGCAATTTCATCTAATCCAATCTCTGTTAGAAAATCAATGGCTGCACCCAATCCGATGGCACCTGCAATGATTGGTGTCCCTCCTTCAAACTTCCAAGGTAGTTCCTTCCATGTTGAGTCATAAAGGTCAACAAAGTCAATCATTTCGCCACCAAATTCTACCGGTTCCATATTTTCAAGAAACTCTTTTTTTCCGTATAATACGCCAATTCCAGTAGGGCCACACATCTTATGACCTGAAAAAGCATAGAAATCGCAATCTAAATCTTGTACGTCAACCTTCATATGAGGAACTGCTTGTGCTCCATCTACTAACATGACAGCGCCATGCTGATGAGCAATTTGAGTCACCTCTTTGATCGGATTAATCGTTCCTAACACATTGGACACATGCATGATTGCAACCATTTTCGTTCGATCAGTAATAGTAGCTTTTACATCTTCTAAGTCTATTGTTCCATCTTGTTGCAATGGCAAATATTTCAATGTAGCGCCTGTTGCTTTTGCAGCTTGCTGCCATGGAATAATATTACTATGATGCTCTAACTGTGTAATGACTATTTCATCACCTTCACGCAAGTTTGCACGAGCATAACTGTACGCGACTGTGTTAATAGATGTTGTTGTTCCACGAGTAAAGATTATTTCTTGGGTACTTTTAGCGTTAATAAATTTCCGAACCTTTTCTCTTGCACCTTCATATTTATCGGTTGCACGAGTACCTAGCGTGTGTACGCCTCGGTGTACATTCGAATTATCTTGCTTATAATACTCATCCAACGCACGAATCACTGATAATGGTTTTTGGGAAGTTGCAGCTGAATCAAGATATACTAATGGACTTCCATTAACTTCTTGATTCAGAATCGGGAATTGTTCACGGATGGCTTTTGCATCCATTAATATACTTTCCCTTCAATTACTTGTGTTAATTGTTCTCTTACCGCAGTAATTGGAATTTCATTTACTACTGGTGCAAGGAAACCATGAATAATCAATCGTTCTGCTTCTTTTTGAGAAATACCTCTACTCATAAGATAATACAATTGAATTGGATCTACACGCCCTACCGAAGCTGCGTGACCTGCTGTAACATCATCCTCATCAATTAGTAAAATAGGGTTGGCATCCCCTCTTGCACCTTTACTAAGCATTAATACACGTGATTCTTGCTCAGCATTTGATTTAGCCGCGCCATGTTCAATTTTCCCTATACCATTAAAGATAGATGAAGCATTATCTTTCATTACACCGTGTTGTAAAATATAACCTTCTGATTGTTTCCCAAAGTGAACAATTTTAGCCGTAAAGTTTTGTGATTGATCACCACGTCCTACTGTTACCGTTTTGGCTTCAGAATGAGAGTTATCTCCAATTAAATGAGTGATATTTTCGGAAGCAGTATTCCCATCATTCATTTGCCCAAGCGCCCAATCAATAGAAGCATCACGATATGCTACACCTCTACGGTTCACATAAACAGTTGTTCCTTTTGCAAAATTATCTACTGCACCGAATGAAATAGAAGCATTATCCATTGCGATTACTTCTGTCACTATATTTGCAACAGCTTCTTCTTGCTCATTATGTGAAATATAATTTTCAACATACGTTAAAGAGCTGTTTTCTTCTGCAACAACAATCACATGATTAAAAGTTGCAACCTCAGGGTCTTCTTGCCAAAAAATAGCTTGTAGAGGTTCCTCAACCACTACATTTTTTGGTACATAAACAAACAACCCGCCATTCATTAAAGCTGTATGCAGTGCGGTCAATCTATTTTCATCAATCGCTACTGCATCTTTCATATAATACCGTTGCACTAATTCACTATGTTTCTCTAAAGCCGTAGATAAGTCTGTTAAAATTACACCTTTTTCCTGCAATGAATTATCTAATGATTGATATGCTAACGATTGATTTCGTTGAATGACTAAATTACTATTTTTATTTTCCTTATCTAAAAACACTTGAATATCTTCAGGTAAGTCGTTAAGAGAATCAAGCTTTTTTCCCTCAGATTGATGTTTGAATTTATCAAAATTCCACTTTGTAATGTTTGTTTTTTCTGGCTTAGGCATTGGTAGTGTATCAACTAACTCCAATGCTCGTAACCGTAATGATTTCATCCATTCTGGTTCATTACGATCAGCTGAATAATTGCTGATATATTCTTTTTCATACGGTAGCTTTGTATCCACAGTCATACAACCCCTCCTTACTATTACGCGTTTTCAACCGTTGCGTCTTCAATTCCTAATTCTTTTTTAATCCAATCGTACCCCTCTGCTTCTAGACGTTGAGCGAGCTCTGGTCCTCCAGATTTCACAACACGTCCCTTCATCATAACATGAACATAATCAGGAGTAATATAGTCTAATAAACGTTGGTAGTGGGTAATCATCAAGCAACCGAACGTTTCGTTACGTAAACTGTTAATTCCCTTAGCAACAACCTTTAGTGCGTCAATATCCAGCCCAGAATCAATTTCATCCAAAATACCAATTGCTGGTTTTAACATCATTAATTGCAGGATTTCATTACGCTTTTTCTCACCACCAGAGAAACCTTCATTTAAGTAACGTTGTGCCATATTTTTATCCATTTCTAATTCATCCATTGATTTATCCATTTCTTTAATAAACTTCATTAAAGAAATTTCATCGCCTTCTTCACGTTGTGCATTAATGGATGAACGAAGAAAATCAGAATTTGTTACACCACTAATTTCACTAGGGTATTGCATTGCTAAAAATAGCCCTGCTTTTGCACGCTCATCTACTTCCATTTCTAAAACATCTTCTCCATCAAGTAAGATGCTTCCTTTTGTAACTTCATATTTAGGGTGTCCCATAATTGCCGATGCAAGTGTAGATTTTCCTGTACCATTTGGCCCCATTACTGCATGGAACTCTCCACCTTTAATCGTCAAGTTAACCCCTTTTAAAATTTCTCCACCTTCAATGGATACATGTAAATCCTTAATTTCTAATGTAGATCCAGCCATACTAATACCTCCAACAAAATGATATTTATATTATTGTAGACATGGAATTCGCTCTCGGTGATTCCCTCTTAAAAAACCACATTAACCTTTGAAGAAAATGATATAAGGCTAACACCGAATCCATCGAGCTTTATTCGTAAGTGTTAAGACACAAAGTAAAAGCTTAATTTCATCCATTCTCAATTTATTCTCATTACAATCTTATATCATTTAGAATCTATAATCAACAATTTCACCATTGTCTTAACAGCTTTCTAAAACTTTTTGTTTATGAAAGTGCTTTCCTAATGACAACTGATTATAATTAGTTTCTTCTATATTATATTATTTATTTTAACATACACAAATTTTCATTAGAAAAACTCGACATTCATAACCACCAAGAACTTGGATATTATGTACAAAAAAAGGATATCCAATAGAGTGATGAGAAGAACCTCATTCTGTAATAGCTTAAAGCAAATCAGCTACAATTTATAGAAGCTCCACACCTTTATTGGACATCCTTTTTTATTCATTCTATTTATTACCGATGAACTAGTCGATCCATCTCAATTTTAACTTGTTGGCCTTCCTTATGACTATGCTCTCTATTTCGTTCAACCTTTAAACGGTGATTTAACTTTCTTTCATATTCAGCATAGCCTACTCCATGCGATTGATACATGGCTTTTTCCATTTCGGAAGTGTAATTTAAATTCAGATCAGAAATAATGAATCCACCCTTTCTTTTGATTACAAGAAAAAGTGTATCAAACAACACCTTATCTCACAAAAGGAGTATAACCTTGTAAGAAATGGTGAACATCTCTGAAAGTGACCACACAAAATATAACAAAGTCATTGTTAAAAATAAGTTAATTTCTTTGATTTTTGTAAAGATTCCTTACAATTCACTCATTTTCTCCGCCAACAGCTACTACTTCGCCATTATATGTTTCAGTAATAAAGGTTTGGATTTTTTCTGATTGTAAAACTTCAACTAATTTATTTAAAGCTTCGCTATCCTCATCTTCTGCTCGTGCAGCAATAACGTTTACGTACGGTGAATCAGAGCCCTCCACAAATAATGAATCTTCAATCGGAGATAAACCTGCTTCAATCGCATAATTCGTATTAATCGCTACAAGCGCATCTTCCTCCTGTTCATACATTTCTGGTAGAAATGCTGCATCGACATCTGGAGAAAACTCTAAATTCTTCGGATTATCTACAATATCATCAATCGTTGCACTTGCTTTACTAACATTTTCATCTAAAGTAATTAGACCTTTAGATTCGAACAATGCTAAAATTCTTCCATGGTCAGGTACAGATCGACTAATAATAACTTCTGTTCCATCTGGAATGTCATCTACATTTGTAATATTTTTAGAATAAACTCCCATTGGTTCAACATGAATTCCACCAAGGTTAACAAAGTCATATCCAAACTCATCTATCTGGTCTTCAAGATAAGGAATATGTTGGAAGTAGTTTGCATCTAAATCACCATTTGCCAAGTCTTCGTTCGGTAAAATGTAATCCTGATACTCTTCAATTGCCAAACTAACTCCTTCTTCTTCAAGTAACGGTCTTGCTTCTTCCAAAATTTCAGCATGAGGGATACTAGAAGCGCCAACTTTAATTTCTACTAGCTCCTCCGTATCTTCTGCAGTTTCTTCTTCGCCTGCATTTTCTTCCGTGTCAGCATTATTCGCATCCGTTTCATTTGTTTCTGCCTCATCTTCTGCTGTTCCACAAGCAGCTAGAGCGATAACGAATAAAACTGCTACCAATAAACTCCAAAGTTTTTTCATTTCAATTGCTCCCCTTTTTCTTTATTTTTATATATTAACTTGTCACATTTTCTAAAAAATATTAGAGACAAGGTAATAGCTAATGGTTTTATCTTTTATCTAATTTATTTGAAATTGAATCGCCGATAAATTGGAAAATAAAAACGATAATCACAATTAGTACTGTACAAACAAATACAACATCAAAAGAACGACGTTGGAACCCATAGAAATAAGCAAAATCTCCTAATCCACCAGCGCCAATTACTCCTGCAATTGCTGTATATCCTATTAACGCAATACCTGTTACTGTAATACCTGAAACAAGTGCTGGCATGGATTCTGGTAATAACACTTTTAAAATAATCGTGTTTGTCTTTGCCCCCATTGCTTTGGCTGCTTCCACAACCCCTTTGTCCACTTCTCTTAACGCTATCTCTACTAACCTTCCGTAAAAAGGTGCAGAGCCAATTATAAGCGCTGGTAAAGCTGCGTTTGGTCCCCTAATCGTCCCTACAATAAAGTCAGTAAATGGAAACAATAATAGGATAAGAATGATAAATGGTATAGCACGAAAAACATTTACAATTGACGCAACAATAAAATTCAGAGCCTTGTTTTGCCATAATCCCCCTCTAGATGTGAGGTATAACAATAAACCTAATAAAATCCCTAAAATAAAAGTTCCTAGAAGTGCAATTAACGTCATGTAAAATGTTTCATAAGTAGCTACCCATACATCATCCATCTTTACATTTGGAAAAAGCTCATTAAACATATGGAATAACCTCCACTTCTACTGAGGTAGAAGTAATATAATCGATCGCTCGCTTAATTTCTTCTTCATCCCCATCTATATGGATAAATAAAGAGCCATACGCTCCTTTTTGAGTTTGTGTAATTTTCCCTTGTAAAATATTAATATCTATTTCATACTGTTTGGCTACTTGACTAATCAATGCTTGATTGGTTAACTCACCTATAAAATGAAGCCTTACAATTTTACCTGAATCATACTTTTCTTTTAACAAATCAAGTGCATCCTCTTGATCCTTATCCCCCATAATTTGTTCCACAAACTTTTTAGTTATTTGTTTTTGCGGATGTAAGAAGACATCCAATACATCTCCTTGTTCCACTACCTTTCCTGCATCCATCACAGCAACACGATGGCATATTTTACGAATCACATGCATTTCATGAGTAATCAATATGATTGTTAAACCTAATTTCTCATTGATATTAACTAAAAGCTCCAAGATTGAATCAGTTGTTTCTGGATCTAAAGCAGAGGTGGCTTCATCACAAAGCAAAACCTTTGGATTATTAGCTAACGCTCTCGCTATGCCTACTCGTTGCTTTTGTCCTCCACTTAACTCTGATGGGTAAGCTTTTTCTCTGCCTGCTAAGCCAACCAATCTAATTAATTCATGTACTCTTTCCTGTCTTTCTTGCTTCGGAACACCTGCAATTTCTAACGGGAAAGATATGTTCTCCTCAACTGTTCTGGACCAAAGTAAATTAAAATGCTGGAATATCATACCAATATCTTGCCTTGCTACGCGTAGCTTTTTCTTATTTAATAATGTAATATTTTCATCATCTATAACTACTTGTCCATCAGTCGGATCTTCCAATCGATTAATCAAACGAATAAATGTACTTTTTCCAGCACCACTGTATCCAATGACACCAAAAATTTCTCCTTTATTTATCTCTAAACTTAGATTATCAACAGCACTTATCGTTTTCGACTTAGTCGAAAAAACCTTCGATAAATCTTTTATTGTAATCATGCTTCAACCTCCTATTACCAACATCCCATTGACTTACTTAGAAGTATCTTTCCCCGTTTATGTTAATATTTATTTTAGTCAATACTACACGTAACAATTAAACTTATTGAATTAAAAAAGCCCTTCTGCTTCAAAAAGAACAGAAAGACACACACTGACTGTTCTCTCATCTGCCAAAGCAATTGTACTTCGCAGGAATTGGCACCTTTTTAAACATAGTGTTTAAAGGTTGCCGGGCTTCATTGGGCCAGTCCCTCCACCTCTCTTGATAAGAGAATATATGAAATTATCGTCACAACAATTTGCACTATGTAAGATTAGCATGTGGATTAAAAGCGTGTCAATGGGAAAAACTTTGAAAATATGGCAGATTTTCAAACACTTTGATTTATGTTGTATATTCGTTAAGATAATCATGGAAAACACAAAAAATCAACTGGAATAAGTGGAGGGAAGAAAATGAAAGTACCAGTTAATACGTCGAATTACTTCTCTGCTAACATTTTATACACTTCTTAACACGCAAAAAAAATCGTCATTTATTTCTCGGGAAATAATAGACGATTTCGACACACCCTTTTGTTAATTTATCGAAGGAACGTAGCCTTGAATACGAAAGTATATATTCGTGACTGATTCAAATGAATAAATGGTTTCTTTAACCTTTCCATTTTTCATTATTAACAAACATGGAACACTTTTGATTCGATTTTTTTGTAAAAACTGAGGATATAAGGAAGCATTTAATTCATGAAAATGGTAATCCTCACTGATAGCTTCAACGGCTTCTAACATCTTTCTGGCCAATTTACACGTACCACACATAGGAGTGTGTACATATACGAAAACAACTGGTTTATTTATTACCTTTACAAAATTTTCTCTCTCTATCTCTGTCATGTTTTATCAACCTTACAATAAAAATATTGGATTAATCATAAAATGCCTACTCACTAATGCGGTAGCTAACGCAGATTCTGGTGTTGCTGCAACTTCTCGAAAGGTCTTATCAATATAAATATGTTCAGCGTGAGGTAATTCAATGGATAATTGCTTTCTTAATTTTTTGCCTGCCTTATCTTCATCAACAAGAATAAATACCTCTTTGTTGTCCAAATCATATTCTATCAGTAACTCCTCCAGTCTTTCTACACCTAATGTCCCATTTGTACAAATAATTTGTACTTCTTCATCAATAATTTTTTCAATTTGCTGTTTGTCCGTTCGTCCCTCAACAATAATAACTTTCTCCACAGATTCCATCAGACCACCCTGTTCAAAGAAAATAGTAATTGCTATGTTACTATTATACATACTCCAAATTTGTTGTATGAATAACCCCTTGCTACTTTATTCTATTACGTAACAAGGGATTTCGATTAGGCCTCTTATTTCATTGTATTAATAAGTTATTTTTTCATGCACTAATATGTGAAGATTAATCTTCCTCATTAATCATTGCTTCATATTGTTCAGCTGTCATTAATTCATCAACGTCACCCATATTCGACGGCTCTACAACAATCATCCAAGCATTTTCATACGGAGATTCATTGACAAATTCTGGGCTATCATCGAGCTCCTCATTTACTTCTACAACTTTCCCGCTAACAGGTGCGTATAACTCAGATACCGTTTTTACTGATTCTACACTTCCAAAAGGTTCATCCGCTTCAATCTCATCTCCTACCTCTGGAAGTTCAACAAATACAATATCCCCTAATTCTGACTGTGCATGGTATGTAATACCTATACGAACTTTATCTCCTTCAACCTTTACCCATTCGTGCTCCTCTGAATAACGTAATTCTTTTGGTAAATTCACTTAAAAAACCTCCATTTAAATTTTGTTTATTAGAAAAACTTGGCTTTTAGCCTTAGTTTCTTACACAATCATCCATTTTACTTCCATGTTTGCTCAAATGTTTCTTCTTTAAACCCAACCGTAACCTTCTCTCCATCTGTTACAATTGGCCTTTTTATTAACATACCATCAGAAGCTAACCATTCAATCATTTCCGCTTGACTCGCTTCCTTTAACTTCTCCTTTAGATTTAACTCTCTATATTTCTTCCCACTTGTATTGAAAAATTTTTTAGCTGGAAGCTGGCTATTTTCAACCCACTGTGTCAGCTGTTCCTGCGTTGGTGGATTTTCAACAATATGTATAGCATTATAAGGCAATTCTTTGCTATCTAACCACTTTTTTGCTTTTTGACATGTACTACATTTAGGATACCAAAAAAATGATAGCGTCATAACACCACCTCCTCTTCGACATATTTTATCATATTATCCAATTCTTGTTTATTTAAACGATTAAATAAGGATAGATTTAAAAAAAGGAACCCTTTTGAGACCCAAACCTATAGAAGAAGGGGATATTCCTAGGAATATCCCCTTCTTCGTGAAATTAAACGATATATTTTTCTTCTTCTATAATTGCTTCTGCGACCTCTCTTTTTTTATGGATAACATCAGTAGGATCATGACGGGTTAATTTCCGAATGGCTGCAAGTGTTATTCGTAAAGCATCACCTGTTTCACTAGCAATGATTGTTTCCTTTGCATGTGCTTCTATTCGGTTAAACGATTCTTCAACATATACTTCTGTATATAGTAACTTCATCCGGTGCTTTTCTATCTGATCCTTTGTAATAGCCTTTTCTGTTCGCAAGATGGCCGATTCCATGTTATAGATTTCTCCAACTATATCTGCTATATTAGCCAATATTTCTTGTTCACTTTCTAAATGAGACCCATACTTTTGTACAGCTAATCCTGCTGCAACTAATCCTATTTTCTTAGCATTTTTCAGCAAATATTTTTCTTTTTCTAATGGTTCTGAGCCTACCTCTTCAGGCATGAGCATCATTAATTCCTCTTGAAGTGCTTGAGCCTTTTGGAATAATGGAAGCTCTCCCTTCATTGCCTTTTTCACAAGTGATCCAGGGATAAGCAAACGGTTAATTTCATTTGTTCCTTCAAAAATCCGTTGAATACGAGAATCTCGGTACATTCTTTCTACCTCGTATTCCTGCATAAAACCATATCCGCCATGAATTTGAACTGCTTCATCAACGACATCGTCCATTAACTCCGTACCGAACACTTTATTTAGTGAACATTCAATCTGATATTCCGCAATTGCCTTAGCTATCTCTTTTCCATCTTTTAATTGTTCCTTACTGAGACTACTCATTCGTTGCTCAAATAATCCAACTGTACGATAAACTGCACTTTCATTTGCATACGTGTTAATCGCCATTGAAGCAAGTTTTTCTTGAATTAGTGCAAAGCTTGAAATCGGCTTATTAAACTGCTTGCGTTGGTTTGCATACTTGACGGACAATCCAATCCCTCTTTTTGCACCACCAATGCCACCAACAGCCAATTTATAACGACCAACATTTAATATATTAAATGCAATGATGTGTCCTCGACCAATCTCACCAAGTACATTTTCTACAGGCACCTGTGCATCTTCAAAAATTACCGTACGGGTAGAAGAACTCTTAATCCCCATCTTCTTTTCTTCCGGTCCAGTAGATACACCCGGAAAATCACGCTCTACAATAAAAGCTGTAAACTTGTCACCATCCACCTGTGCATATACAACAAATAGATCTGCAAAAGCAGCATTCGTAATCCATTGCTTCTCACCATTTAGTAAGTAATGTGTACCTGATTCATTTAATTTAGCAGTTGTCTTTGCTCCGAGTGCATCAGAGCCTGAACCGGGTTCTGTTAATGCATAGGCGGCGATTTTTTCTCCGGATGCTAACATCGGTAAATATTTTTGCTTTTGCTGCTCATTACCAAAGAATACGATTGGGAGCGTACCAATTCCTACATGTGCACCGTGTGTAACAGAAAAACCTCCGGAGCGAGCGAATTTTTCAGTAATTAAAGACGAACTAATTTTATCTAAATCAAGTCCCCCATACTCTTCTGGAATATCAACACTTAACAAACCCAAATCACCCGCTTGCTTCAATAAGTCAATCGAATGATCAAATTGTTGGCCTTCTAAAAGATCAACTTTTGGCAATACTTCACCTGCAATAAAGTCTTCTGTCATCTTTGCAATCATTTGATGCTCTTCGGTAAAGTCTTCAGGTGTTACAATATCCTCCGGAGATAAATCATCAAGAATAAAAGATCCGCCTTTAAACAATTTCTGTTGTGTATCACTCATAGGATTTCGCTCCTTTTTATAATAATTCAAACACACCGGCTGCACCCATTCCTCCACCTATACACATTGTAACCACACCAAATTGTTCGTTTCGGCGTTTCATTTCATGCACCAAGCTTAATGTCAATTTTGTTCCCGTACACCCTAGCGGATGCCCAAGTGCGATTGCCCCCCCGTTAACATTCACCTTTTCTTCATCTAATCCGAGTTCACGTATTACTCGAATGGCTTGTGAGGCGAATGCTTCATTTAATTCAAATAAGCCAATATCTGATAATGATAACCCTGCCATTTTTAATGCCTTTGGAATAGCTTTAACAGGACCTACACCCATAATCTCTGGTTCTACGCCTGCGACTGCAAAAGAGCGAAATTTCACTAGTGGCTGAAATCCCTCCGCTTCTGCTTTTTCACGATCCATGACTAACACAGAGGCAGCTCCATCACTCATTTGAGACGCATTACCGGCAGTTACAGTTCCGTTTACAGTGAATGCGGGTTTTAGCTTTGCTAATGCTTCTACATTGGTATCTGGTCTTACTCCTTCATCTATATCAAACAGGATAGTTTCTTGTTTTACTTTATTATCACTGTCAACTTCTCTGGAAGTTACCTCTACTGGTACAATTTCTTCTTTGAATTTCCCCTCTGCTAAAGCCTTTGCCGCACGACGATGACTTCTTTCTGCAAAAGCATCTTGATCCGCTCTCGAGATGTCAAAGCGCTTTGCAACCTCCTCTGCAGTATGACCCATTGACATGTAATACCCTGGAGCGTGCTTCACCAACTCAAGATTCGGCCTTATAACATGCCCTCCCATTGGTATTAAACTCATCGATTCTCCCCCACCAGCAATAATCGTTTCAGCATAGCCAAGCATAATCCTTTCTGCTGCATAAGCAATACTTTGCAGCCCGGACGAGCAATATCGATTAATTGTAATGCCTGGAACGGTAATAGGTAGCCCTGCTAATCCAGCAATATTTCTAGCCATATTCATCCCCTGTTCGGCTTCAGGCATTGCGCAACCGATAATGACATCATCTATCGTACCTTGATAATCCCCGGTCCTCTTTAATGTTTCCTTAATCGTTAGTGCAGCTAAATCATCTGGACGAACATGGGCTAAAGATCCTTTCTTCGCTTTTCCTACTGGTGTCCTCGCCCCAGTAACAATGACTGCTTCTTTCAAGATGTTCCCCTCCCCATTGCTTAATTACGTAAAGGCTTACCTTTCAATAACATATGCTGCATTCGTTGTTGGGTCTTCGGTTCACCAATTAAGCTTAAGAAAGCCTCTCTTTCCATGTCTAAAAGGTACTGTTCATCTACTAGTGAACCTTGCTTTATTCTCCCACCGGCAAGTACAAAGGCGAGTTTTTCGGCAATTTTCAAATCGTGTTCAGAGGCATAGCCTCCATAAAAAAATGTTTTCGCCCCTAATAACATCGTTGCATAGCCAGCCTCCCCAACGACAGGAACCCTCTCACGTTTTGGTGGCTGATAGCCAGCCTGTGATAGACTAAGTACTTTTTGTTTGGCGTCATAAAGTAAATGATCTGGGTGAATGGAAATACCGTCCTGCTTATTTAAAAAACCATTTGCTCCTGCTTCCTGTGCAGAACTAGACACCTTCGCCATGGCAATGGTTTCAAAAACGTTGTTTGTCAATTTTTGCAAATCAAAATCCACGTGATCTGGAAGATTTCGAACCTGTTTTAAATAGAGTTCTTTATTACCCCCACCGCCTGGTATTAGACCAACGCCGAATTCTACTAACCCCATATATGTCTCTTGTGATGCTTGGATAGAGCTTGCTGGTAAGCTTACTTCAGCCCCTCCACCTAAAGTCATCCCAAATGGAGCGACAACGACAGGTTTTTCTGCATATTTAATATTCATCATCGCCTTTTGAAATTGACGAACAACTAAATCAATTTCAAAAAAATCCCCGTCCTGAGCTGCCATTAACATCATCGCTATGTTAGCCCCAACACAAAAATTCTTGCCTTGATTTCCAATAACAAGCCCTTCATAATTTCTATTAACCTCTTCAATGGAATCATTGATCATTTGAATGATATCCATGCCAATTGCATTACTTTTCGATTGAAATTCAAGACACGCTACTCCGTCACCTATATCTATTAAGCTTGCGCCGCTGTTCTTTTTGATAACTCCATTTTGATCTTTAACTAAATGCAAATGAATTTCTTTATCATTAAAGTGTAGTGGTTTGTAATCTGCCTTGTGATAAAAATAAATAGTACCTCCATCACTTTTATAAAAGGATTCCCGCCCATTTTGGGCCATGTTTTCAATCCAACTCGGTAGTTTTTCTCCATCTGCTTTCATTTTTTCCATAGTTGACCGAAAACCAAGGGCATCCCACATCTCAAATGGCCCTTTCTCCCAACCAAAACCCCAGCGCATTGCTTGATCAATCGCAACAATATCGTCTGCAACCTCACCTATCATTTCTGAAGAATAGATGAATACTGGTTTGATAATCGACCATAAAAAATCACTAGCAGGATCTCCCGGAATAGCCAGAAGCGCTTTCATTCTCTGTGATATTCTTTTTTCTTGCTTCGCTAATTCTGTTGCTTTTGTTTTTAAAGAATTCCGTTCCTCATATTCCAATGTATTTGGGTTCAATTGATAAATGACGCTTTTTCCTTTTTCTTTTTGCTTCAAATAAAAGCCTTGGCCAGACTTTGACCCCAACCATTTTTTATCTAGCATGGATTGCATAAAAGGAGGGATGGAAAAAATTCTTTTTTCGTCCCCTTCCACTTGATTATAGACATTATTTGCAACATGAATAAATGTATCTAACCCGACAACATCAAGCGTTCTGAATGTCGCACTCTTCGGTCGGCCTATTAACTGGCCAGTGAGTGAATCTACTTCTCCTATTGTAAGTCCCTGATTGAGCATTTCACGAACAGTGACCATAAGGCCAAATGTTCCGATTCGATTAGCGATAAAATTAGGGGTATCCTTTGCTTCTACCACCCCTTTACCTAAACAATTCTCGCCAAACTGCTTAACAAAGTCTAATACGTGTTTTTCTGTCCATTGAGTTGGGATTATTTCCAATAATTTCAAATAACGTGGGGGGTTAAAGAAGTGTGTTCCTAGGAAATGATTCTTCATGTCGTGTGAGCATTCACTTACCATTTGTTCTAGGGAGATACCTGAAGTATTCGAACTAATGATGCTTTCCTTTTTTCTATATTTATCTACTGTAGCGAGTACCTTCTTCTTTATATCTAAATTTTCAGTTACTACTTCAATAATCCAATCTGCTTGACTTATTACATCCAAGTCATCTTCTAAATTTCCTACTTGAATCAAATCCAGACTTGCTTCACTAGTAATTGGAGAGGGTTTCTGTTTTCTTAAAGCTTTTTTACTTTCTCTCGATAACCGATTCCGAACCGCTGGATGATTAAGGGTTAAACCTGCACCTTCCTCATCCTTCGTTAATTGTTTCGGAACTATATCCAGCATATACGTTTGAATACCAACATTTGCTAGATGAGCAGCAATTCCAGAACCCATGATTCCCGAACCTATTACCGCAACACGGTTAATGTTTCGAACCATATATGTTCCCCCAATCTTGTACTTGAATGAATACTCATTCATTTTATGATCCAAAGAAAACTTGGCTAACGCCAAGCCTTTAGGCGCAGGTAAATCGCCTAGTTGCGCTTATACTTAATTCCTAAAAATTTTTACTACGTCGATTAACTTCAGCGCTAAAATTTTTTTACTTTCCCAACGTGAAAAAATTAAGTCCTTCATCTAGATTTACTATAAAATATTTTCTGACATTTCGCAATCCTTTTTCAACAAAAAGTCTTTTGGTTTATTCATTAGAGCATAAGCAGGTATCTTTTTGGGAAAATTAACGTTGAAAAAATGTCAAGGAGGCTTTCATTTTATGCAACAACAAAATCAATCACTTGGTCAAAACCAAGGACAACCAATGCCACAGCCGCCAAATCAAATTAGTTCGAAAGATTTACTTTATCTTACTGATATGCTGTCATGGAATTTAAATGCTGCAAAAAAAGCACATTTCTCTGCTCAACAGTGTACAAATCCAGAGATTAAGTCTGCATTAGAGCAAGCATGCCAAATGCACACGAATCATTACAATAAGCTATTGCAGCATTTAAATCAACAAAACCCTTCAACAATGATGTAGAAAGGAGTAATGAAAATGAATAATCAACAACAAAAAATTCAAAATCCTGAAACACAAGTACCCAAAACTCCGCAGATGAACGATCGAGACTTCGTAAACGATATATTAACAACAGAAAAGTATATGACAGATGCATATAGTAACGCCCTAAACGAAGCAAGTAACCAAACTATGTATCAGGATTTATTCTCCATTTTCCAAGAGACACAAGACTGTCAAAGAAATCTTTACAATCTTATGTTCAAAAATGGTTGGTATAGTTTAGAAGCAGCCGATCAACAAAAAATTCAACAAGCTTACCAACAGTTTTCTGGTTACACAAGCCAACTCCCTATTCATTAAGACAATACTCATAACAGGCTGTCCCAAAAGCAAAGGGACAGCCTCTTTTTAATTTGGAAGTAAAATTTTAATCCCATAGCAATTTTAGGAAAGATTATTCGTCTCATGCATATCCTTTTCTAAAGCGTAATTATTACTGTTTACAAATCGTAATGATTACGATAAAATAATTTTGCATTTATAATATATAGGAAGAAAATGATAGGAAGGGGCAATAAATAGCATATGCCCTACTAAAAATAAGTTTAACCTATGTGATAAAGAAACGAGGAGAATAAGGTATGTCTAATCCGATTGTTACAATGAAAAACGTTAGTTACGCCTATGACAACAAGCCGACACTCAAAGATATAAATTTCGAAATACAAAGAGGATCCTTTTTAGGGTTAGTTGGCCCTAATGGCGGTGGAAAAACAACATTAATAAAATTATTGCTAGGATTACACAAACCTCAAAATGGTTCGATTCAGTTATTTGGCACCCCCATCCAAAAATTTAAAGATTGGAATAAAATCGGGTTTGTCTCACAAAAAGCTAATACCTTTAATCGTGGTTTTCCAGCTACTGTTTCCGAAGTAGTATCGATGGGGTTAACTGCAAAAGTTGGATACATGAAATTTTTTAATCAATCACATAAGAAACAAATAGAAAAAGCTGTGTCCCAAGTTGGAATGTCTGATTATTTACATGAAAATATTGGTGATTTATCTGGGGGGCAACAGCAAAGAATTTTTATCGCTCGAGCGTTAGTAAGTAATCCTGATTTGTTAATTCTTGATGAACCTACAGTTGGTGTAGACACAGAAAACGTTCAGAAGTTTTATGAGCTGCTTCATCTGTTGAATGATGAAAATGGTATAACATTGCTACTCATTACACATGACACAGGTACCATGACCCATCATGCAACAGATATTGCTTGTTTAAATAAAACATTACATTTTCATGGAAACCCATCACAATATACGCAATTATCAGAACAGGATCTCTCAGCGTTTTATGGACATCAGCTAAATGTCGTGTCACATCACCACTAATCGGAGGAAATTATATGATTGGTCATTTTTTTGAATATGAATTTTTACGAAACACATTCTATACAGGGCTTTTAATTGGATTAATCGCACCTTTACTAGGTACATTTGTAGTCGTCCGTAGATTATCATTAATTGCTGATGCATTGTCCCATGTTACATTAGCCGGTATTGCCTTTGGATTACTGTTAGAAAAAAAATTCGCCTTAGGGTTATCACCTTTTTACACAGGCATGGGATTTTCAGTGATGGCTTCTGCCTTTGTCGAGCAACTAAGACGTGTATATAAAGCCTATCAAGAACTTGCTATTCCAATTATCCTGTCTGGTGGTGTTGCCCTAAGTGTTGTTTTTATATCCGTTGCTAATGGTTTTAATACAGATCTGTATAACTATTTATTTGGATCAGTTTCTGCTGTTAGTCGTCAAGATTTGTGGAGTATTTTAGCAATTACCATTATCGTTTTAATCGTGATTACGCTTTTTTTCAAAGAGTTATTCACCTTATCTTTTGACGAAGAACACGCGGTTGTTTCCGGTATCCATGCAAAACGCATTCATTTTCTTTTTATTGTTGTTACAGCCCTTGTTATCGCAGCCTCGATTCGAATTGTTGGAGTCTTACTCGTCTCTGCTTTGATGACATTGCCAGTTGCAGCAAGTATCCGAATAGCAAATGGCTTTAAGCAAACAATGTTTTTATCCGTTATTTTTGGCGAAATATCTGTTATTATAGGATTAGTAGCAGGATATTATTTTGAAATCCCGCCAGGAGGTACCATTGTATTAACCTCTATTTTACTATTATTACTTTCTATTTTGATTAAACGAATCAAATTTAATCGTGCTAGAAAGAGGGCGATCCAATGAATGTTCAAGAAGCATTAACACTATTAAAAAATAAAGGGTATAAGCATACTGGTAAACGAGAAGATATTATTTCTTTCTTTTCAAGTGAAAACCGTTACCGTACTGCAAAAGATTTACTAAACTATATGGAACCAAATTATCAAGGGATAAGTTTTGATACCATATACCGAAACTTACACTTGTTTCATGAAGTTGGAATATTAGAAACTACAGAGTTAAATGGGGAAAAACACTTTCGAATGAAATGTGACCATCAGCATCACCATCATTTTATTTGCAAGGATTGTGGAATAACGAAAGAAATTCATAAATGTCCAATGGATGAAATTGAAGAAGAGTTAAAAAGTTTTGCTATTGATAGTCATAAATTTGAAATTTACGGTTTATGTCCTGCATGCCAGTAAACAACTACAAACAGCTTTTGTTTATTGGTGTTGGAGGTGCCTGTGGAGCAGTCACAAGATATAGTGTCACCTTATTGATTATCTCCGAAGGGTTTCCATTTGCTACTTTATTTGTGAACTTGATTGGCTGCTTTTTACTTAGTTATTTATCGTATAGTGCTACCTTAAAAGGGTTGATTCCTTTTCATGCTTTTGTTCCATTGACAACAGGGTTCTTCGGTTCCTTTACCACATTTTCTGCGATTACAACCGAAACTGTACTTCTATGGAAGGACAGCTACATACTTGCAATGATCTATATTCTTTCCACTTTTTTTGGTGGTTTATTGCTATGCTTCCTAGGTTATGTCATGGTCAGAAAACAAAAGGAGAGCGTTTAACGTGGCATTTTTCTTTGTTGCTTTTGGAGGGTTAATCGGTTCTATAGCAAGATACATCATTAGCTCACACTGGAATTCAAAAAAATACCCCTTTGGGACGTTTATTGTTAATAGCAGTGGCTCTATTTTATTAGGAATACTAGTAGCTTTGCGCATAAATAATCCCGAAAACGATTGGGTAAGCCTATTAGTTGGAATAGGATTTTGTGGGTCATTTACTACTTTTTCTACGTTTAGTAAAGAAACAATAGAGATGTTATTTTCTAAAAACTACAAACAGGCTTTTCTTTACACATTCTCTTCATTCGCAGTAAGTATTTTTTTCGTAAGTATTATATTAGTATTAACGGGGGCTATTTCTTAATAAGCCCCCTATATTATGCAATTATTTTATCGATAACCGTTGTTTCCGGTTGATCTAAGATGTTCTGTTTTTCCACCTTGTCCACTTTTTTATGCATACAATCATTCATGTATTGAACGTCTTCAGGTTCTCCCATTAAATAAATCTTTTCCCAATTATGTTTTTTGGCTAGCTTGTCCAATACTGGGGCTATTGACTTATACCAACGCTTTTCATTGTCTTTTCTTCCATTCCCATTAGTGGTCGAAACAACTTCAAACACATCCGGTAATTGCTGCCAATCACCCGTTTCCTGATTCAATTGATATCTTCTTGTTTCTATAATGTCACCCAATTCCGCTTCGATAACTTTCACCCTACTTTGTTGAACGAGTATCACGCCTAATTTTGGAAAAAGCTCTCTTAATTGATACAACTGGTCAGTTACTGGAGATTCTTGCCAAAAAAATTCTGTTTTTACTCTCATTTGCAGATGTTTAGCTAACCAGATCTCTCCGTTTGAAGATGCAAAAATGACAACACTTTTTTTAAAATTCAATTGTTGTTCATCTATAAATTTTTCAACTTTGTTTCTAACTATTTTAAAATTGTGTAGTTCGTCTTTGTCTCCACTTTCCTCAAGATAGTTTTCAAAGCTATTCAACCCATTTTTCAGTTGGATTTTCCACTCTCTTCCACGTTGGTCTGGATCGGCAGGGTCTGTGTTCAGATACATACTTAGAACGCTATCTGGCTTGTCCAATTCAACTTTTTGCAACCACTTTAACTCAGCTTCTAAACTCATATAGATGGTTCCCCTCCCTTAATTGATTTGAAATCGTATATACTAATATGTATCCTATATTTAGTAAGCTCAAACATCGGATTTTAAATAAAGACTCTTTTCGTATTGTTTGTTGTTTTTTACTACACAATTGACAGATAATGCGCAATAAAAGATGATTTGTCATTAATCTAACGAATAAAAAGAGTGCATAACCGACGCTGTGGAAAAACACTCGCTTTCCGCGGGCAACGCTTCAACTTCCTCGGAAGAAAACCGCTTCCTGCGGGATTTTCAGCTGTTGGGACTTCGATTACTCGCCCCACCGAAAACCATTTGCTTTTCCCGCAGGAGTCTCGCATTTTTCCACAGCTTGGATTAAATTTTTTTAAGTGAGAATCTGTCCAACTGCTGTAACGAAGCTCTCATACCATTTCTTTTAACTAAAATTAGTTATTTTATGAAATTTCGACTATCAAGTGGTGGAAGCACATGTAGACTATTCGAAAAAATAAATCAATTTCTTATGTATGATGTAATAGTGTCGGTGCTTTCCTGAAGAGAAGACATCCACGTAATGTGAATTCCAGTACTTACACATATGATTAATCGAAGAATCGCTTTTAGCGTAGGCAGAATACGTAGACTCCTGCGGGAACAGCACGTGTCCGAAGACCCCGCAAGAAGCGCTCTTTGCTTCTGAGGAGGCTGAGGCCGTGCCCGCGGAAAGCGAAGTATTCTGCCGAAGCGATTGTATGGCACTCGATAGAAAAGATCTGGAAGAAAGCAAATCATGTAATAGTTACTGCACATTATAGCTTCTGTGCAATTAGGCTTATCATACAAAGCAACAATCTTTAAAACATAAACTTAAGAAAGTGATGGAAATCTAATGGCAAAAAAACTTCGTACTCAAATGATGCAATTTGGATTTATTGGAATAAGCAATGCAATCGTAGATATCGTTTCGTTAAATGTATTGCTGTGGATTTGGCCAACGACACAATCCTCTTTATTGTTTGTGTTTAACACAATTGCCTATATCCTAACAATCATCAACAGCTATATTTGGAATACGAAATATACCTTTAGTCACCGTGCTAATATTGATACAAAAGAAATTTCCTTGTTTATATTACAAGCAACAATTGCTTTAGTGATTAGCAACCTTGTATTTATTGGTGCGTTTCGACTATTAGTGGATCAGACTTTTATTTCAATTCCTGTATTTATAAGCCAGAACATAGCAAAGGGCTTAGCAATGTTTCTGTCATCATCAGCCAGCTTTTTCTTCATGAAGTTCTTTGTATTCCGTAAAAAAGATGTAAACCAAACTGAACATTAAATAAAAGCGCAAGCAGTAAAAAATGCTTGCGCTTTTGTAATCATAAAATACTTTCTCGCGGGAAAACTGTAAACGCATCTGATAAGGAGGTGAAGGGAATTGACTGTAGGGACACAAATGCAGCAAGCAATTGCAAGCTGCGAAAGTGTAATAGCTAGCTTACACAGCTTTTCACTGGAAACACAAGATCAAACAGCAAAGCAAATGTTTCAAAACTTAAGTAATCAACAACAACAAATTCTCGATAATCTAAAAGCTCGTTTACAATATATCGAAACACAAGAACCACAATATAAAAATCAATAACGAAAAAAGGGATGGTATCGCCATCCCTTTTACTTTACAATCATTACCGGACAATTTGCACGTTTTGCAACTTTGTGACTTACACTTCCTAGCACCATCTCTTGTAAAGAATTTAAGCCACGACTACCTATCACACAAATATCCACTTCATTTTCATTTGCATATTTAACGATTGTTGGTCCTGGTTCTCCATGAAGTACTTTTATTTCATAATCTACATGCTCATGTTTCATCTTTTGTTCCGTTATCGTCAATTTTTCCTTACGCGTTTGATCTAAGTTCACTGAGTTCCAGTGATTTAACACATCTGATTTAGATTTTGAACCATCAATTACATAAAGAATGATGACCTTTGCGTCAGGATTTTTCTTTGCAAGGGTTAATGCTTTTTCAGCAGCTCTAATTGCGTGTGCAGAACCATCTGAAGCTAATAATATATTGTTAAACATGGATAAATTCCCCTTAAATAATACTTTTTAATTCATTATAGCAAACCTGTTTCTTTTCCTAAACAACTTTCGTGCGAGCCTTTCCCTTATCTGAAAGAATTACCAGCTTTCATTTGAATTTAATTTTTTATTTTACAGATAATATAAAATATCTTGCTGGAAGGAGATTTTTAGATGAAGCATTTAAAAGCAATTAGCATTAAGTTTCTTGTCATCGCTATTGTGCTCTACTCCATTTTGACAAGCTTTTATTCCGCTTCACTTTTAAATATATTTATTATAAGTGTACTTGTAACTGGTGTTGCTTACGTAGTGGGAGATTTATTTATCCTACCGCGGTTCGGGAATTTGATAGCTACAATTGCCGATTTTGGTTTAGCATTTGGTGCGATTTGGTTGTTATCCGTATTCTTTTTAGGATTGGAATATGGAATTGTAGCAGCTTCTTTGTTTTGTGCAATCCTCATAAGCTTAACAGAAGCTTTATTTCACATCTACATGGATAACAAAGTATTACACAATGGTGATGAAGAAATCTATGTTGATCGATATCAAACATCAAGACAATTACAAACAGAATTTTCAGAGGAAAATCCAGATATAGATATTATTGAGCTAAAGAAAAAAAAAGACGGTGAATAAAAATAAGCTTGGAGCTGTTGGCTCCAAGCTTATTTTTGGTGAACTTTGTAGTTGAGGGGTCTGACCCCTTGCATCAAAATGGATTAACAGCTTCTTTGGCAAGCATGATCCCCACTTCTTTATTTTCATTCCAAATTTTATCAAAAAAGCTAATTGGTACCGGTCTTGGCCCGACTAATGGTGAAATCTCTATGGTAAACCCTGGTTTCTTCAATGAATCCAAAAACCAATCCGTGAATCCCCCTCCACTCGGATTAGGTCCAGGAAATATCAATGAATATCCTGTCTTTTTACTAATCATGTCAGCAATTTTTTTCGACTGACGAAGCAGGTCACCATTACTCCTATACTTCCAAAAAATCTCTTCACCAGAAGAGTGATAAGCAACCGCTAGCTCAAAATTATGCGCTATTGTAAAGTCATATATAGACTTCGTTTCTGGTTCACTTAATGGGGATGGGCCCTTATACATCGCCGAAGCCGGTTTTCCAGGGTCATTTTGGATATTCTCCCAATCAGCAGGATACTGTCTATTTAAATCAACACCGTGAATATTCGCTTTCCACGATGAAAAATCTTTACTACCGTTATTTAATTCAAGTAATTGATTTGCATTTGACATTGTTTGCTCCCCATTCTGAACAAGCGCAACACCATCAGGATTCACCATCGGAACAAACCAGATAGAAGTTTTCGATAAAATTTCCTTTACATCAAATCCACCAATTTTTTGGTTATTCTTGAAAGCCTCACTATAAGTCTCCACCATAACCATGAGTAATGCTGTCGTTAACCATTCCCTGGCATGATGTGCTCCATTGATAAATATTTCTCTATCTCCTTTTCCTAACTTTAGTGCGTACAGCTTTCTGTTTTCAATGGAATGCCCAATCACCTCTACCTGAATCAAGTCAGGAAATTTTTGTTTTAGCTTGGTTATGTCTTTGACTAATTGTTCATAGGTATAGACCTGTTTCGGATTTACAATTCTATCCATTCCTCTCTCCTCCAAGATTATATACATAATTGGGTTCCTATCATTCAACTCCTATAGGTATTATATTCTTTTTGTAATGGAAGTTGATTTAAAGGAAAAAGAATAGGCTGTTGAGATTTATCAACAGCCTAATTAAAAGAGCTTATTCCTTTAACGCTTGATTGGCAAGCATTTGAATAACCATGTCATCCATCGGTGGATTGTGAAGACCTGCTCGAACATCACGATAGTATTGTTCAAAACGATAATCCTTCGATAAACCTCTCCCACCTACAATTCGCATCGCTATGTCTACTACTTCATTTGCGACATTCGTTGCAACAGTTTTCACCACTGCTAATTCTGATCCAAGCTTTGACCTTTGGTCTGGGTATTGATCCCATTTCTCCGCAATTGCATACATAAAGTTACGCGCGTAAAGCAATTTCATATCCATTTCACCTATCTTTTGCTTTACATGCGGAACTTCAGATATCGTCGTATTTAGACTGTTCGGTTGAAAATTCTTAGCAAATTCAATGGCGTCATTTCGCGCAGCGATAGCAATGCCTAAATAGCATGCCGGAATATGTAAAAGCCACCCCTTTGGAGAAGGTTTTCCTCCTTTTTCATTTACCTCTACTAATAACTCTTCATGAAGTTTAACATCAGTTAAAACTAAATCATCACTTCCAGTTCCTCTCATACCTAATGTATTCCAAGTATGTTCAACAGATACACCTGGTTCTTCACGACTGATAAGGAACCAACCTACAGCCTTCTTATCCTCCACATACGCCGAAACAATGTAATAATCCAACACAGTTGCCATTGTTGTAAATGTTTTTCTTCCATTTACAATATAGTAATCTCCATCACGAACTGCTTTCGTTTCGGGAATGCCTCCACGAGTTGGACTTCCCGTTGCTGCTTCAGAAGCGGCTCGATTCACAACTTTTTTATTTTCGCCAACTTCTTTTGCAATCATCTCAAATTTTTCCTGCGACCATAATTTTTGTTCACTTAATTCCATAACGATTCCCATATGCCAACCGATCGATAATGCCGTTGAACCGTCCCCTACAGCAAGTCTTTCCTGCAAGAGAACGAGCTCATAAAGACTTATGTCCTCCCCACCGTAAGATTCAGGAAGTGGCAAAGATACATAATCCTCAGATTTTAGATCCTGCAAAGTGTTTGAAGAAAAAGTAGCCTGTTTTTCTGTATCTGGTACTTGTTCTTTTGCCCGAGAAGCAATCCGTGCAGCTTTTTCTACCAAGTTTCTTTGTCGCTCATTTTTAACAAAAGACTCAAATAAAGGTAACATTGCTTTTCACTCCAAATTTTTAGTAAATAACGATCAAATTTTCATGTTAACACTATTTAAATCATACAAAAATAGAATGAATTCTTCCACTTATTTACTTCATCATAGTAGATGAATTTCCTTGTTCCTTTTTAACCACCACTTTGTTATAGTATGAAGAGTAGCTTCGTAGAACGATACAATAGAAAAGGAAGTGACGTCATGAAGCTAATTCGTGAAGGTTTTTTATTTTATATTTCTGGTATTTTAATATTAACGCTTGGAATTGCACTTACAATTATATCAAAACTAGGGGCCTCACCATTTGATGCGCTCCTAGTTGGCTTGCATAGAACGTTTGGATTAACAATAGGAAGCTGGGAAATTGTTGTCGGCTTAACAATGGTATTAGGTAATGCATTAGCACAGAAAAAAACTCCTGAATATTACGCACTATTAACTTCTTTCATTACCGGAATCGGAATTGACTTATGGCTATTTTTGTTAAGTAATTGGGTTGTGCCACAAACATGGATTAGTCAATCGGTTGCCCTAACACTCGGAATTATATTTACAGGCATAGGAGTTGCAACTTATTTACAGTCTAAATTCGCACCAAACCCGATGGATCGCTCGATGTTAGTCGTTTCTGAATTAACCGGTTGGAGTGTTACATTTTCAAGAGCATTAATCAGTATAGCTCTCGTTATTCTCGCTTTCTTTTTTAATGGCGCAATCGGTATTGGTACATTAATAAACGCGTTGTTTACAGGTGTTCTTATTCAGTTCTTTTTACCATACGTAGAAATCATAAAAAAGCATACGTGGAAGCAGAAAAATCAAATAGCTTCATAAGAAAGAGGAAGATACATCGATGTCTTCCTCTTTCTTTTGTTTCATAGTTTATCTTTTTTGGCGGATCTGATTATGGATTCCTCAAACTAGTCTTCGACAACTTTTGCGGATCCAAACCGATTTTCGTGCTCTTCGAACTAAATCAGCCCCCCTACCCTCATCCTCTCCGACATAATACACAAAAAATTACGATAAACAATCAAAATTCGAGCCATTATCTGACAATTCGTGTTATAATTATGTAACGTAACATAACATAAACTGTAACCTTTTACATACAAAACAAAATCATAGGTACGATTGGTTCTATTTCCAAAGGAGGTTATTATGGAAACATTTCAGCTAAATTTAAATTTTGTGTGGGTACTTATTGCAACCGTTCTTATCTTTTTCATGCAGGCTGGATTTGGAGCGTTAGAAGCAGGTTTTACACGTGCAAAAAATTCGATAAATGTGGCAATGAAAAATGTTACTGATTTTATCTTTGCTTCCATCGTTTTTGCATTAATTGGCTTTCCACTAATGTTTGGAGAAAGTGTTGGCGGATTTTTTGGCTCCACCAATTTCTTTTTAAACATGGACGATGATCCATGGAATTGGTCATTCTTATTATTCCAAATCGCCTTTTCAAGTACTGCTGCAACGATTGTAAGTGGAGCTATAGCTGAACGCTCCAAGTTTTCTGGTTATATCATTGGAACCATTTTAATTACGCTAATTATTTACCCAATCTATGGTCACTGGGCGTGGGGAAGCTTATGGGGAGGCGATAGCACTGGTTGGTTGGAAAATTTAGGGTTTATGGATTTTGCAGGAAGCACCGTTGTACATTCGATTGGTGCATGGGTCGCATTTGCAGCTTGTATCGCTGTAGGTCCTCGAATTGGCAAATACAATGAAGATAAAACCTCTAATGATTTTTCTCCTAGTAGTGCAGTGATAGCAACGTTAGGTATGTTTTTGCTTTGGTTTGGATGGTTTGGTTTCAATGCCGGGAGTACAACCGTTGGCGATGCAAGTATTGCTTTAATTGCTTTAAACACACATATCTCAGCTGTCGCTGGAGGATTTGCAGCGATTTTAGTAAGCTGGTTCATCAAAGGATTACCGAACGTTTCTAGCACACTAAACGGTGTCTTAGGTGGCTTAGTTGCGATAACTGCTGGATGTAATGTTGTTGGTCCAGGAAGTGCATTTTTGATTGGTCTTATTGGCGGGATTGTGACGACTTTAGCGATAGAGTTAGTAGAAAAAAAATTCCGAGTGGATGATGCAGTTGGTGCGGTCGCAGTCCATGGTTTTGCTGGTGCTTGGGGAACCGTTGCTACAGCAATATTTGCCAAAAGTGATATGTTAATTGCTTCCGATCGCATGACACAAATAGGTGTACAAGTTATCGGTGTTCTGGCTGGATTTATTTGGGCATTTGGACTTGGAATTATTTTTTACATGGTCCTCAAAAAAATGAATCTTTTACGGGTAAGTACGGAGGATGAAATCGCCGGGCTAAATGTGTCGGAGCATGGTGCAAAAATATCCATGCTTGATACTTTAATTTCCATGAAAGAAATAGCAGCTGCAAAAGGAGATTTGACTAAACGCTTGAAGATCGAACATGGCGAGGATACAGCAGAATTAAATGAAGCCTTTAATCAAGTGTTAGGACGATTAAACACCATTGTTTCCAATATTAAAAAGCAAACAACAAATGTAAATGATTTATCTGAAGATATGTATGAATTGAGTAACGAATTAAAAGTGAACTCAGAGGATCAACACAATTTCGTTCATAAACTCCAAGCGTACTTTATCGAGCTTGATCAGCGTTTTGAGGCAGATTTAAAAACCGACGAACAAGTTGTCTCAATGATTCAAGACTCTTTTACAACAATGGAAGAAATAAGCTCACAAATTACAGGACTCCGAAACCATGTGTCGCTTTTGACCAAAGATGTGAATGTCGTAAATGAAAAAAATCAATCAGTCAACACCAAAATTGAAAAAGTAGAATCCAACGTAACTCACATTCGTGATTTTTCTAATCAAATCCAAGGAATTATTGATACAATCGCCAATATTTCCAAAAAAATTAATCTCTTATCGTTAAACGCGGCAATTGAAGCAGCTCGTGCAGGGGATTCTGGTTCAGGATTTGCGGTTGTCGCAGGCGAAATCCGAGCTTTATCCAATGACACTGAAGTAGCAACGAAGCAAATAGCTTCCATCATCGACAATTCTGTTAAAAAAATGGAAGAAGTAGATGTTGATATTGTTCAATTCATGGATGATTTCCGAGAGTTAAACGAAGAGTTAGGTCAAATACCTGCAAAATTCCAGTTGATGGATAGCGATATGGAAGAAATCAATGATTACACGAAAAATTTTGTCAATCATGTTGATCGTATTAGTAAAGATTCTCATGAAATAAATCAATCTAAAAAAGAACAAGCCATAAAACTTTCTTCTTTTACAGACAAAATCGATTCAATTAGTAAAAAAAGTCAAACAGGTGTTGGAATTTCCAAACGAATTTCCGATATTTCCAACACAATGAAAAGAAGTAGCAATCAACTAGATAAAGAAGTAGGTCAGTTTAAAACGGAACATTAGAAAAAAATCAGGGCAACCTGATTTTTTTCTATTTTTCAAGTGTGTGTTCAAGTCAATCGTTCTCGTTTAATGACGTGTTGCATAATTCGAGTTATAATGAACCATGGTAATTAACACCGATAGAAAGAAGGTGCTTTCATGATTATAATCATTGATAATTACGATTCATTCACATACAACTTAGTACAGTATTATAAGCAATTGGATCCGGACGTACACGTTTATCGAAATGACGAGATATCAATATCTAACATAGATCGGCTGAATCCAGATATCATTGTTTTATCACCCGGACCAGGCAAGCCAACGGAATCTGGCAACTGCAAAGAAATCGTATCAAAATTCCATAAAACAATCCCTATTTTCGGAGTTTGTCTAGGATTCCAGTTAATCGTTGAATTCTTTGGAGGAAAGGTTATCAAGGGAGAACAACCAATGCACGGAAAAATATCAAACATCCATCACATTCAAGATGGAGTGTTCAATTCTATTCCTAATCCGACGAAAGTTACACGATATCACTCACTTATTGCTGATTCTACTTCGATTCCTGAAGAATTAGTTGTCACTGCCCGAACGAACGATGGCGTAATTATGGGTGTTCGTCATCTAAAGCATCCGATCGAAGGAATCCAATTTCACCCGGAATCTATTTTAACGGAACACGGCTTTCAAATGATTGAAAACCACTATCATATAGCTCGAACTTGGAAGGCTAAACGAGGTGTATCGAATGAATCCTCACCTGTTATTTGAATTTGTAAATGAAAACGGGCAAATAAGTAATAAGCATTTCATTAACCCTATTCGAATTTATCAAACCGAAGATATATCAAAGGTCCATGATATTTTTGTAGCAATGGAAGAAGAAATAGCCAATGGTTATTATGTAGCTGGATATATTTCTTATGAAGCTGCACCTGCCTTTGAGCCGAAAATCACTGTCCATCCTGGCCCAAATATGCCTCTTGTCTGGTTCGGAATTTTCGATGAGCCGTTGGATGATAAACAAGAAGATAACATTCTTCCATATCATGTTTCTAATTGGTCTTTAGACGCAAACTTTGATAAATACCAGGAAGGAATCAGTCAAATAAAAAAAGCGATTAAAAAAGGAAATACTTACCAGGTCAATTATACAGCTCGATTACGTGCAGATTTTGAAGGAGACGAGTTTTCCTTTTATAAACAATTAACGAAGAATCAACAATCTTCCTATAGCGCCTATTTGAATATTGGAAAATACCGGATTCTGTCTGCTTCTCCTGAATTATTTTTTCAAGTCAATGGAAATACACTGACAACAAAGCCGATGAAGGGTACTGCAAAGCGCGGACGTTTTTCCAGTGAGGATCAAGCAAAAAAGCATCATTTACTTAACTCAGAAAAAGAAATTGCAGAAAACTTAATGATTGTTGACCTATTACGGAATGACCTTGGGAAAATAGCCAAACCAGGATCTGTTCATGTACCAAAGCTGTTCGAAATTGAAACCTACCCTACCGTCCATCAGATGACATCCACTGTACGAGCTGAATTAGAAGAGAACAAATCTATTTTTGAATGGTTTCAAGCGTTGTTTCCTTGTGGCTCTATAACTGGTGCTCCAAAAATTCGGACGATGGACTATATAGCACAACTAGAACAGTCACCAAGAGATATATATTGTGGAGCGATTGGATATTTTACTCCCCACCGAAATGCAGTATTTAACGTTCCGATCCGTACAGTCGTCATCGATATCGAAAACAAACAAGCTATATATGGGGTCGGTGGTGGTATAACTTGGGATTCAACGGTCACTGGAGAATATGATGAACTGTTCACGAAAGCACGCCTTTTAACAGAACAAAAGGAAAAGTTTCAATTATTAGAGTCAATCTTACTGACAAATGGCACATACCCTTTAAAAACTTATCATCTTAACAGACTAAGAGATTCTGCCCAATATTTTAATTTTACTATCCATGAAAAAATAATAGAGGATACTTTAGCCAAGCATGCCGAAATAAACCCAACTGGTGATTTCAAGGTACGTCTCACATTAGATGAAAATGGGGAATTAAGCCTTGAATCTATTCCTGTTAAACCAATGAAACTGCCGGTTCCTTGTTCCCTTGCTGAAACACCAGTTAATAGAGAAAATTTATATCTTTTTCATAAAACGACATATCGGAAGCATTATGAAAAACATCAAGAAAGTGCTACGGAAGGTTCATTTTCAGTCTTATTATGGAATGAAGAAGAGGAATTAACGGAATTTACGTTTGGAAATTTAGTCGTAGAGATGAATGGAAACTTTTATACACCTCCAATAACTAGCGGGGTTTTACCAGGGACAAGGCGCCAAAAACTAATCGATAATGGAGAAATTACTGAAAAAACACTTTATAAAAGTGACCTCTCCTCTTTTGATCGGATTTGGTTCATTAATAGTGTAAGGGGATGGCTGGAGGTAGAGCTGATTTAGAGCAGACCCAATCCTGCAAATGGAATCTATGCTAGATCTCTGTTAAAATGACAAATAATGAACTGTTAAGGGGGATTTCAATGAAAATAACTTCCATCGAGCCTACCCCAAGTCCACACTCGATGAAAATAAATCTAGATGAAAAGCTACCAGATGGTGAAAGCCGTAACTACAAGCTTAATGATAATTTGGAACAAGCTCCAAAATATGTTCAGCAGTTGTTTACTATTGATGGTGTGAAAGGTCTCTATCACGTCGTTGACTTTATTGCTTTAGAACGACATCCTAAAGTTGCATGGGAATCTATTCTTCCGGAAGTTCGAAAAATATTAGGTACCTCTGACAATAAACAAGAAAATTGGGATTTAGACAAAAAGCAGGAACAAGAAGGCAATTCATTTGGTGAGGTAAAAGTATTTATCCAAATGTTTCGAAACATCCCAATTCAAGTAAAATTAGATGATGGGACTGACGAAAAACGATTCGGGTTACCGGAACGTTTCATGGAAGCGGTTATGGAAGCATCACCAGCCTCTCCAAATGTTGTAATGGAACGTAAATGGCAGGAACAGCGTCCTAGATATGGATCAATCGAAGAAATAGGTGTTGAGGTTGTTGAGGAATTATCCGCAAGTTATGATCAAGATCGTCTTAACCAATTAGTAAAGCTTGCATTTCAGGACAAACCTGAGAAAAACGAAAAAACCACTCAAAGCATTTCACTAGCAACCTTTGATAATCCGGATTGGAAAGCAAGATATGCTGCACTCGATCAAATGGAACCAACCCTTGAACATTTTTCGATTTTAGAAAAGGCATTAGATGATGAGAAAGCCTCAATCCGAAGATTAGCCACAGCCTATCTTGGAATGATTGAAGAACCAGACGTCTTGCCTTTGCTATATAAAGCGTTAAAGGATAGTGCAGTAACCGTTAGAAGAACTGCCGGGGATTGTATTTCTGATCTTGGCTATAAAGAAGCAATGCCAAGAATGATCGAAGCTTTATCAGATTCCAACAGACTCGTTAGATGGCGAGCAGCTATGTTTTTATATGAAGCTGGAGATGAATCAGCTATTCCTGCACTCGAGGCTGCAGCAGATGATTCTGAGTTTGAGGTTCGTATGCAAGTTAATATGGCATTGGAAAGAATCAAGGGTGGCGAGGAAGCAAAAGGGTCGGTGTGGCATCAAATGACACAAGCAACATTAAAAAAAGAAAAGAAATGAGGAGGATTACAAATGAATCCATATGATCAATACATGAAAGAAATCTCTCAACCGATGAGAGATGAATTAACTGAAGCAGGTTTTCAAGAATTAACAGCTCCAGAACAAGTTGACGATTTTGTAACGACAACAAAAGGGACTTCTTTAGTTGTCGTAAACTCTGTTTGCGGGTGCGCTGCTGGCCTTGCACGTCCAGCTGTTCGATTATCTCTAGATAGTCCGCAAAAGCCAGACAATCTTGTAACAGTTTTTGCTGGACAAGATCGAGAAGCTACTGCAAGAATGCGCGATTACTTTGAAGGGATTGAGCCTTCTTCCCCATCGATTGCTTTAATGAAGGATGGACAGGTGCTTCACTTTATCCCACGTGAAGAAATCGAAGGTCATGAAGTCGAAGAAATTGTAAATAATTTAACAACCACTTATCAGCAATACTGCTAATAAAATAAATCGATTCATCTTATCAGGCCGGGCGGAGTTGCCCGGCCTATTACAGTTCGTTACTCTACCTGCAGATTATTGCTTCTTGTTCATTTGCTGTTGGGCCATTTTTACCATTTCCTTCACCATTTGACCACCGATGTTTCCACCAACTTTACCGGCATCCTTTGCTTGTATATTGCCGTTATACCCTTTGTTAAATGGAACTCCTTGTTCTTCTGCAACCTCATATTTTGCCTTTTTTGGATCATCCGTTCCAGCGACTCTTGCTTTTAATTGATCTAAACCTTTTCTAGCTTCTGGCACAAGGATTTTATTTCTTCTAGCCATCCTACTCACCTCTTTTCATCTATTTTTGCTAAAAGCTCACTCAAGTCGTTTTGAAGAAAGTGGACTTCATCTGCATTTAACAATATTGGCATTTGATCATTAACTGTGATGGTACATGATTCATCTTGCTCACTATATTTCATTAAATATTGATATAAATGTTTCATTTGTTCTGAAGAGATATTTGAAGCAGTATCCAAATGCTTTACTCTCGTCAAATAAAAGGTATTTTCTAAAAAATCTCCACCAAAAATACTTCCATTAAATTGATTCACATTCTCCCCCCTCTTTCCTCTTCCGTTTGTGATTATTATGTAGCAGCTATGTAAAATTGATACAATAGAAAACTTGGCATTAGATCGCCGAACCTTTGGTAACCTATGACCTAGTCGAACTTAAACTTTACTCTTAAAATTTTTATTGTCGAATTTACTTCCTAACTAATTTTCCTTAGATGTGTTAAAAATGAGCTACCAAATAATTGGCAGCTCATTTTTTAAATAAAATCGGTAATTATTTTTTAATGAATGACTCGGATAGAATCCCTTCCAAGAAACGCATTCCCATCTTTTAAATAACCAATTACTTCAACCTCAATATCACCATTTATTCCTTTAAATGCTTCATTTACTTGTTGTCTATCAAATTTTGCTGTGAGTACCTTTCCTTGTTGATTTGCATCCGTTGCAAAAATTGTTTGACCATTCACCTTTATTCTTATGTTACTAGTATCCACTTCTGCTAAGGACGTTAAGGTGATTTTAGCTTGTAACGAATTCTTTCCACCTTTTGATTTTAAATTTAATGTATGCGGTGTCAATTCTACATCAGCGGTGTTCATTTTTCCCGTATAAACTGTTGGAATCGGCGCATTCTCCATATCATGTCCTAAGAAATAGCTTGTATGTGGCGGCTGATTATAACCAATGTTTTGCCATGCAATGCCTAATCTATATTCTGGATCATGCATAAGTGTGTAAATACGGTGATCAGTTACTTCAGTAGTTGTATAGATTCTTAAAGCACTACTATCCTCTGTTCGCCAAATTACTTCTTCTCTCCAATCACCTAAGATATCGGCTTGTAAGCTAGGATTTCCTTTTGTGTAGTTGTTGGAATAAGTACCTTCTGCAGTTAGCAGATTCACCATTTCGTTGTTTTCATAATCCCACTTACCTATTGTGCCAACACCTACTCCTTTATCTTGATTCCAATCATGGTCTAACGCTTCACGCAAAAGATCACCGTCCCACCATATCGCAAAGTTTGCAGGTGGTATACTTGAAGAAATTTTTTCTCCAGTTGTGGTATATATGCCGCCATTTTGGCTATTCCATGCTCCATCAATAGCCCATGCCTCTGCACCAGGGTATCTAGGGTCAATATCAGCTATTAATCCACGTCCTGTGTCTTGACCAGTATAGACGCCCCAAATATTCTTACCAGTTTCAGCATCTCTCAAAGAAATTCCGAACTTTGCATTACTACTTTCTTGTACAGTAAAGACTTCCATTCCAGGCCGATTCGGATCAAAGTCACTCACATGCATCGCATCTCCATGCCCTAATCCAGTTGTGTACATAGCCGTACCGTCATCATCCATAACAGCATTTCCGTAAACAATTTCATCTTTTCCATCATTATCTACATCATTGATACTTAAACTATGGAATCCCTGACCTGCAAAACTCTTATTTCCAGGTTCGTCACTGTCAAACTTCCATCTTTTTACTAACTCCCCACCTTGAAAATCATAGGCAACTAATACAGTTCTTGTATAATATCCACGAGCCATCACAAGGCTTGGATTTTCTCCGTCTAAATATGCAACTCCAGCAAGGAATCGGTCAACACGGTTTCCATAACCATCGCCCCAGTCATTAACATTTCCACGTGGTGGCTCATAATTAACAGTGTCAATCGCTTCACCTGTTTCACCATTGAAAATAGTTAAATACTCAGGTCCATCTAACACATAGCCACTAGAATTTCGATAATCTGCATCTGCATTCCCTATAACATTCCCTTTACCATCTATCGTTCCATCTGCTGTTTTAAATGCTACTTCAGCTTTACCATTGCCATCAAAGTCATAAACTAAAAATTGTGTATAGTGAGCACCAGATCGGATATTCACCCCTAAATCGATACGCCATAAGTGTGTTCCATCTAATTCATATGCATCGATATACGTGTTTCCTGTAAACCCAGGACGAGAGTTATCCTGTGAATTAGATGGATCCCATTGAAGAACAATTTCGTATTGACCGTCACCATCAAGATCAGCAACACTAGCGTCATTAGCACGGTAAGTAAATTCCTCGCCATTAATCGTACCACCTTCTGGTTTTTGAAGTGGTATATCTAAGTACTTCTCGTTCCAAACCTCAACAGCCTCAGTAAGCTTTGGCTCATCTCCACTTAACACGCGAACTTGATAAGTAGAATCCGCCTTACCATCTTGATCAAAGAAATTTGTGCTGGAAGTAATTGGACGCTCATTAATCTTTTCTCCATCACGAATTACATCAAAGCTGATACTGTCTGGGTCTGTACCGAGCATACGCCAACCGACATAAATTCCTTCTTCGGTTTTAACCGCAACTAAGCCACGATCCAACTTTTCCATATAACGAAGCTTTTCCACCGTAATTGGAGTCTTAATTGGTGCAGGTGCTTCCGAGAGTCCACCCTCATTTACGGAAAATACTTTATAATAAAAATGTTTACTTGTTACGATTGAATCGTCTGTGTAATTTGGGTTTTCTGATGTTGCTATTTTTTGAAAAGCTCCATCTTTATTTGAAGACCGATAAATGTAGTAACTAACTGTATTGTCAGTAGCTTCCCATTCTAGCGAAACTTCATCTTCAGTGACACTTTTAAGACCTAAATTAGAAGGAACATCTGGAGATTGAATAGATTCGTCTGCTACTGTTACATCTAATGATGGACTTTTGTTTGATTCAATCCCAACACTGTTAACAGCAGATACTGCGTAGCTATAGGATAAACCTAGCTCTACATCTTCATCAGTAAATTTAGTAGTTTCTGTGCTATCCATTTTGACAAAATCATCGCTATTCCTTTGCTTTTTATAAATATAATAACGATCCGCGCCATCAACAGTATCCCAGCTAAACGTTACCGAACTTTCAGGAGTAGTTTCGATATTTTCTAAGTATAGCTCAGGAGACTTCAACATAGCTGCAATTTCAATGCCATTAATACGACCATTTTCACTAAGATCAATGGTTAATTGCCCATCGTTTACAGCAACAACCTCTGTGTATTCTGCATAATTTCCTGCACCAGAAGAAATAGATCCTTTGTCTTCCCCTTCAATAGCGATACCAGTCCGATTAAAGGCGATATCATCACCTGCAATAATGTTGACATAATATTCACCATTTGGAACATCCACTAAAAAGGAAAAATCACCATCAATGATAAAGTCTCTTCGCATATCATCTGGATTTCCTCGATCACGATAAGCAATTTCATCCTTGCTAATTCCATAGCCTCTTTCACTGTTGTATTTTGTTGCATTCGTAACTTGAGTATACCCTTCAGCAACTGGGCTAGATCCGGAACCAAAATCAAATAAAAAGGAATTAGCCGTCTCTGTTTCTGTTGCTAGAACAGGCTGATTGGCATTACTTGGTAGATGTGCAAATAATGAAAAAAACAAAAGTACAATCATAAACCTAGATACATTTTTAGACACCTTGTCTTACCTCCTTTTATTTTCTATGCATTTTTGCAGCGCTTTCACTTTTAATAACAAGAAAAGTTCTGCAATTTTTTTCAGAACTTTTCTTGTTATATTACATTAATCTATCCAACGCTATATTATCTGTCCAATTGATTAATTAACAATTGTGCACGTTTAACTAATGACTGTTTTGCTCTGTCAGAAATATACTTTTGCATTGATTTTTTATGAATATGAAATACATATTTTTCTAAAAACTTCACTGCTTGATTAACAGAACCTTTATTATAATGATGAACGGCCTGGTTATACGTATTTGTTAGCTGCTGCACTAATGGACCAGTTAATTCCCCAGATGCTTGATAGTCATCCATTAGTTGCTGTAATTTTGAATGATAAATTGGTGTCCACAGATTTGGAACCGGTACATCTGTCCAATCTATATCAGATGCAAAATAAAAGCTTGTATAGGATGGTTGGTTGTAACTCGTATTCTGTCTTGCAACCTCTACACGATATTGTGGGTCATGCATTAAAGTATAAAGTTTACGGTCTGTTACCTCCGTACTAAGGTAAATTCGTATCGCCGAACTATCAACTGTTCTCACAAGCATTTCTTCTCTCCAGTCTCCAAATACATCTGCCACTAAGTCTGGATTTCCCTTTGTCCAATTGTTCGTTCTCGTACCGTTAGCAGTTAGTATCGTACCTTTTTGCCAGTCATCGATTGTCGGTGTTTGTTCTCTTGAACCGTTAATAATTTGCGTCGTCATATCTGCGGACCATTTAATACTCATGTTTGTACCTGGGGCTTCACGCCAGTTATCACTAATTTGTTCACCATCTGCCGTCCATAAACCAACTGCCCAAGTCTCAAGTCCTGGCTCATCAGGGAGAACATCACCAATCATTCCACGACCAGTATCTCTTCCTGAATACTCACCATAAAGTACTTCTCCTGTTTTACCATCCCGCAACGCGAAACCATACGGTGCCCAAGGACCACCTTCATGAACCGTAAATATCTCTAATCCAGGTCGGTTCGGATCTATATCGGTGACATGCATGGCATCCCCATGACCTAGTCGTGCAACCCCTTCTGCGGCACCCTCTTCTGGCATCTCATCCTTAGAGCTATACAATAAAGAACCATCGTGATCAATTGTAGCTGCACCGTACACGATCTCCTGTTTTCCATCACCATCGACATCTGCCGCACTCAGTGAATGGAAACCTTGTGTGGTAATGGAACCAAACTCCTCATCTGTTCCGTCTACGCCATGAGGACCATCGTTAAACGGATTACTCATTGGCGTCCAGCCACTATCCACATACCAATGTTCATCAAGGTTTTCACCATCCCAGCTATAAGATACTAAAGTGGTTCTCGTATAATAGCCTCGAGCAAAAACAGCATAAGGATTTTTACCATCTAGGTATGCAACACCTGAAAGGAAACGGTCAACCCTGTTTCCTGGTTCGATTCTTGACATCGCATAATCTCCCCAGCGTAAACCATCATCTGAACGTCCTGGTTTATAATCGATCGTTTTTAATTCATCGCCTGTTTCACCATCAAATACAGTGAGATATTCAGGCCCCTCTAAAATAAAGCCTTCAAAATCCCGAAGATTGTTACGTCCACTTCTACTAGGAGCATACTCATCCATAAAATAATCGGCTAAACTTTCTGCATCATCTCTTGAGAGTGGATAGGTGTATTGTTTTTCAATACCAAAGCTTTCTTCTAACGTCTGAGGCCATTCTCCATTAACTACTTCTTCCTGCTCATGCCAATTCATAAATAATTCTACAATATGTTCATAATAATCATTACTACTCATTCGATAATCATCATGATGACTATAACCAGCCTCAACATCTTCCTGTGACATCGTAATGTATTCTTCTGATGCAATTTCTCCATCCTCATTATATTTTATGATTTTTGTTCCAGGAGCTGTTTTGAACATTAATTCCGATTTGCCATTTCCGTCAAAATCATAAACAAGGAACTGTGTGTAGTGTGCTCCAGATCGGATATTAACACCTAAGTCGATACGATGTAGTAGTGATCCGTCTAATGTATATGTGTCAATATACGTATTGCCTGTATAACCCACTTGTGATACATCCTTTGCATTTGAGGGCTCCCATTTTACAACGAATTCATATTGGCCATCGCCATTTACATCACCAACACTCATGTCATTCGCATGATAAGTATAGGTTTCACCAGCTGGAGTCACACCATCCTCTGGTTTCTTTAACGGTAAATCATAATAATTCTCTGCCCATGGTGTAACAGATACACTTTCTCCTAATTCTTCTCCGTTGACAACAACACGAACAGAATAGTTAGAATCCGCCGTTCCATCTTCATCTAAATAATTCGTGCTTTCCTCTACTGTTGCAACCTTTTTTCCATTACGATATACGTTAAAATTAGCACCTGTTAATCCATTATCCGAATAACCTGTTACTTCGTTCGCTAATAACCTCCAACTTAGAAATACCCCTGAACTCGTAGAAGCAGCCACCAACCCTCTGTCCAAATATTCCAGTTGAACACCTTCTATATTTGAAGGTTGATTCTCTGGCTTCTGTCCCTTTTCACTGGCCGTTGCACTAACAGAACCTGAAATAAGTAAAGTCAACGCTGAAAGACTACAAAACATTTTCTTTGCTAGTGAACCATTCTTTTTCTTCAAAACATCCGCTCCTCTCCTAAATTATGTCGCGATGTTCTTTTTTCTTGATGGACAAAATGACTAACCACTTTTTGATTATTTAAAGGGGTTAAACGTCGTTTATAGTAAACGTTTTCATTTTTGTTGGAGTAACGACGAACTACTATATTTCCCTCCCTTCGTGCAACTGATTATAACAGGAGAGGTGTTACTATTAATATATAAAAAACAGAACAAACCCTTTAAAAATCAGTGGAAACGGACTTTGTAAAACTATTGTACCAGTACCATTTTCATATCATTTTTTCTGTGTGTAGTTCGAAAATCACTTTTCTAAAGATTGTTGCTATTTACTTCTACCTACCACTAATTTTTTAACTAGAGAAATAGCTTAAGCGTTTTTAGTAAAATCGAAAAATTTATAATGGATAACTGTTCTATTATAAGTGCGTGTTCAAAACTCATTGAATAGAACACATTAATAAAAGGCCTGAAACCTCACCGAGGCTTCAGGCCTTCCAATTTTTAATTGTTATTTGCTATTGCTTCTACAGCTTATTTAAGCGTTTCTTCAGCTGTTTTGTATTAACAAATAACTGGTAGGAAATTTAATTGGTTAGGAAAAGTTCTTAACTGGTTCCCTTCTTTCCCAGCCATCTCTAAACAACGGTAGGAAATTCTCACGCTTATATGGGTGCTTACTGATTTCTTCTAAATTCAAATCAGTACCCCAACCAGGTTTGTCACTTACTTCAATATAACCATCTTTAATTTCTAACGTATTTGTTAAGATATCCTTCGTCCATGGTTCATTAAAGTCATCAAAAATTTCATGAATAAAGAAATTAGGTGTAGCAGTATTTAAATGAGCACATACGATGGAGCATAAAGGACCTTGCGCACTATGAGGAGCAATGACACCATTAAAGGCATTAACCATACCCGCTACTTGTTTTGCTGCAGTAAGCCCCATAAATTGTGGCTCTAACTGGATGATGTGCACTTGGTTATGGGATAATAATTCAGCAAACTGCTCTTTACAGTAATAATCCTCACCACATGCAATCGGTACTGGACTACGCTTTGCTACTTCAATCATCGACGAAACACTTTGCGGTGGTACTGGTGCTTCAAACCATGTTGGATCGTATTTGGCCATTTCCTCAGCAAATCGTAGAGCAGTATGAACACTGAAGCGATTATGTCCTTCTACTAAGACATCTACATCAGGACCAACTGCTTCTCTAACTGCTCCAATTAATTCAAGTGCCAAAGAAAAATCTTTTCGATCTACAGCTTTCCAAGCAGAGCCAAACGGATCAAATTTTAAGGCCGTGTACCCCTTATCAACAACCTTTTTCGCCATTTCATAAAAATTCTCCGGTGTTCTTTCCCCACTGGTGTACCAGCCATTTGCATAAACTCGTAAGCTTTCATGACACTTACCGCCTAACAAACGATAAACAGGCTGATTTAAAGCTTTCCCCATAATATCCCAACAAGCAAATTCAATTCCAGAAAGTGCTGCACCTTGAATCTGACCACCATCAGAAAACACATCACGAAACATGCTTAGTGAGTGTTTTTCTACATCAAACGGGTTCTTTCCAATAACATATGGCTTTAGTTCATGTATTGCTGCCTCAACAGTCTTTCCAAACCCGTTTAGTGTAGCCTCGCCAATCCCATGAATTCCTTCATCCGTATCAACCTGAACAAAAACCCAGTTCTTCCAACCATTACCTGCGATATACGTGTTAACATCAGTAATTCTCATTCTTTTCACCCCTCATTATTATTTTGAAGAAAAATAGAAATGGAACGCCTTTAATTAAGAATCAACCACCTCCAACGTATAGTGAAGCGTTTACATTTCCCTATAAAAAATTTTCGCTCAAATTCATCAGATGTATTTTTAATTATATTGAAATCATATGATAATTAAGATAAAATGTAAACAAATAATTCGAATTTTTTAAAATTTTAAAATTTATCTTTTAGGAGAAGCATCTATGAAAAAGAAGCTTATTTATCAGGTTGTTTATGATGAAATAGAAAATAACATTCGAAAAGGTGTTTGGAAACCAGGAGAAAAAATTCCGACAGTTCAAGAATTAGCTGATCAATTGGACGTTGGCATCTCCTCTGTTAGAGAAGCAATACGAATTCTAAGTCAACAAAAGATTTTGCGCGTAGAACAAGGCAGAGGCACTTTCGTTGAACAACAGCTAGGCGAGAAACCGGAAGAAAAACTAGATTTTTTGGAAAAGTCTTCGATTGAACAATTAACAAATGCCCGGCTCATTATTGAACCAGAATTAGCTGCTTTAGTAGCAGAACAAGGCACAGAGGAAGAAGCAAAGCAAATACTAAAATATGCACGAATCATGCAAAAAAAATTTATCAATGGAAAGGATTTTCTACATGAGGATATTGAGTTCCACCATACGATAGCAAAAGCAGCAAAAAATGAAATCCTATTAAATATGATCATGATGATAGATGATCTTTTATACGAAAGCAGACGTCACTCTATGAAAATAAAAAGTCAAAATGAAAAAGCCGTTAATTACCACGTGTTAATAGCTAAAGCTATTTATGATAAAAACCCTTCTCAAGCAAGAAGGTTAATGAAAGCACATATTTTAGATCTATTGGAGGATTTAAACATTAATTAGTTAAAAAAATGAAAAGGTTTTCATTTTTAATAAAAATAGGTTAAAGGTGGGATTTGCATGAACAAAGCACAATCATTTTTAAAAAAGCTAGAGTTGCCAACACAAGACGGATATGATTTAAAAACATCCACGCACACATTTGATGATGGAGGAAACTTCCGTATTGAAATTCCTTCAGTAGAAGGCCCTGCTACAATGGAACAGGTGATTAAGGAAGCAAACAAATTCGGTGTAACAGTTAATCGTGTATCTCAAGGAAGCGGTATTATGTTACTTACTGATAGTGATATTGGTGACATGGTTCAAATGGGTAAAGATGAAAATATGGAAGTTTGCTTATTTATCGGACCAAGGATGAGCTTTGATGTCGGAGGTAGTGCACATAGTCCAAGTGCTGGCTTACTTGGTTGGAGACATTCCGGCATGGATCAACTGAGTTATGCACTAGAAGATGTCTTTCGAGCAGTTGAATTAGGTATCCGTAGTATACTGGTAGCAGATGAAGGCTTGCTCTGGCTTATTAAACAAGCGAAACAGAGTGGTGATCTACCAAACGATTTAGTAATTAAAGTGTCAGCACTAATGAGTCCACCAAATCCTATAACTGCGAAGCTGATGCATGAGCTAGGAGGAACAACTATTAATATCCCCGGAGATTTAACCTTGCCTAAAATTGCAGCCTTTAGGCAAGTGGTTTCTGCTCCACTAGATTTATATATTGAGTCTCCAGATAATCTTGGTGGTTTTATTCGATATTATGATATACCAGAGATCGTTCGAATTGCTTCGCCAGTTTATTTGAAATTTGGTTTAAGAAATGCAGCAAATATTTATCCATCTGGTCAGCATTTGGAGCCCGTTTCAATCGGACAGGCAAAGGAAAAAGTAAAGCGTGCTTCTATAGGTCTAGAAACATTAAAACGATATACAGATGCTGTACAATCAAGGTCGATAACTTATCCAGCAGGTGTCTAATCTATCAGGCTAAAGTGAACATGCTAACATTAAAGGTGGGGCAGCTTATGTGCTAAGCTGCCCCACCTTTAAACGGTTACCATTCTACATTATCTTTTTGTCTTGCTTTTTTAACCGCAAATAGAACTACACCTGCTGCTATGACGAACAGTACGATAAACATCGGCCAATTCGCAGGATCCTTTTCTTTTGCCTTTACCAGATGATCTGGTTCCTGTCCATTTTCCTGCGCATTTTCAGAGGGAGAAACGACGGCTTCCTCTTCAATGGCTTCCACCTCATTTACAACTTTCATCACAGGGATCGTTGTGTTAAGAGGTGCATCACCAATAAGAACACTAAGAGATCCATCCACCCATTCAACTGTAGCATCTTGGTCTTTGTACTTTGTAAAATAAAAATCCTCTGATACTGAATAAACCGTACCTAACTCATCTTCATATTCTGTTCCCTTTTCAATTTTAACTGATTCAAACCTTTCAAAGCCATAATCGAATAAATCTATCGTGTCCATATAAGTATCCATTGGATAAGACCCATTTAAAGTAACCGCGATCAACGATAACCCACTTCGCTCTGCAGTAGTCACTAATGTGTGACCTGATTTGCTCACATATCCATTCTTACCACCGATTACACCCTCATATGGGATTTCTCCTAACATTTTATGGTGATTATAGATGGTTGTTTCCCAAGCATCACCAATCCATTCTAACTCCTTTGTTGCAATTATACTTTGAAACTTCTCATTATTCATCGAATATTGCATTAATTTTGCTATATCAGTCGCAGTTGTTACATGCTCAGGATGGAAGAGACCATGAGGATTTTTAAAATGAGTATGCTCCAATCCAACCTCAGCTTTCAGATATTTGTTCAAACTATCTGAAAATCTTTCTACACTACCATCTAAATGTTCTGCAATTGCCACTCCTGCATCATTACCGGAGTTTATGAGTAATCCTTGAATTAATTTCAGCAGTGTTACTTTTTCTCCTTCTTCTAAATAAACTCGAGTACCATCTACCTGCCGCGCTCGTTTACTAACTGTTACGATATCATTTAACTTCCCCTTTTCAAGCGCATAAATAGCGGTAGCCACTTTGGTTATACTTGCAGGGTACATCTTCTTGTTAGGATTCTTTTCGTAAAGAACTTGTCCACTTTTCGAATCCATTAAAATAACAGATTCAGTTAACAAGCTGTTTGGCTTGTTTATTTTTTCAGCATCTATAGGAATAGCAAAAAAATAATTAATCATTAAGGTCAGAATTAACCATTTACTTAATAGTTTCATCATTTTGTTCCTCACTTATTCTTTGGATTTGAATAATGAAAAAACTGTTTTTAATTTAACACTTTAAAAAGTAAAAGTATAGTGGAAATATATTCAGAAAACTTTATTCCTATGATGAAACTGTATGAATTTAAGTAAAAAGTACAAGTTAAGTTATAGTACGTGTTTAAAAGGAGGACAAAAAGCGCAAAGAATTTCGAGGCGAAAAAGCTAAAAGTACCGGAGTATATGATTATGAATACATGAGGAACGGAGTAGCGAGACAACGAAGAAATTCAAAGCGATTTTTCCCGGACTTTTTGAACATCCTCTTATAGTAAAAATGATTAACACATAGGACAGGTGAATCAAATGGACGCAACATGGACTTCAATCATACCATTTTTAGTCGTTATTCCGATTGCGATCATAACTAAGCAAGTTCTGCCAGGTCTGTTGGCAGGATTATTAGTTGGATCCTATCTTATCTCCCCTTCTATTATTGGCGGGATACAAGAAATGTTAAACTATGTAGTGCAAGCATTAATTGATGAAAATAATATTAAAATTATTGTATTCCTTTATGCCTTTTCTGGGTTGATTGGAATAATCAAAATGACAGGTGGAGTAAAAGGGTTTGTGGAAACTGCTGCTGAAAAAATAACGACAAAAAAACAAGCATTAATGCTCACTTATGTTTCAACAATCGGTACCTTTAGTGCACCTACCTTTCGTTTTGTAACAATAGCACCAATCATGAAGGCACTCTTGAAGAAAGTGAAGATGTCAACCAAAGAATTAGGATTTATTATTGAAACAACAGCAACACCAGTTATTGTCCTTATTCCTGTTGCCACAGCCTTTGTTGGTTATATGGTATCTGTTATTCAAATTTCCACGAAAACGAATGCGATTGATGCAGATCCTTATACATTATTTTTACAAAGTATCCCTTTTAACTTTTTTGCTTTTGTTATTATTATTCTTGGTATTTATTTAAGCTTTTTTCACCCATCGCATTCAGGAGGGCCTACCGATATTGATGAGAAACAAACAGAAGAGGATCAAGAGGATGATTGGCACGACTGTCACCCCGCTGTTTCCAAGGATTTACCAGAAAAACCGTGGAATCTCATCCTTCCCATCGTTTGTGTTATTTTATTAACGCTATTTTTGACATGGTGGGATGGTTACACGCAAGGCTACCAATTTCTCGAGGCATTTATAGAAGCAGATGTATTAGAGGCAATGGTTGTCGCATTATTAATCACTGTATTGTTATCGATTGCGTTTTTTCTTGTTCAGCGTTTCAAGTTAAATGAAATTGTTCATGCCTTTATTACAGGCGGGAATGAATTAATGTCTGTGATAGTTTTGTTATCGATTGTTTGGGGCCTTTCATCTGTAACAGATGACCTTGGATTCTCTACATTTGTCACAGCATATACAGACTGGATTCCAGCTATGTTTATCACACCATTGCTGTTTGTATTTGGTTCAGTCATTTCTTTTTTTATCGGATCCGCTTGGGGAACGTGGGGAATTCTAATGCCACTTGGAATCTCTGTATCAAGTGCTGCTGATATATCTTTACCACTCGTTATTGGAGCTGTATTCGCAAGTGGTTCATTCGGAGCTCTTGCCTCCCCATTAAGCGATGATACCAATACGATTGCAAAAATACTCGGACTGACAGTAATCGATTATGCTCGATTCAAACTGAAACCGGCACTGATTGCAGCAGGTATCACAACTCTTTTATACACAGGGGCAACTTTTATTTTATAAATAAAAAAACAAGAAGAAGCATATTATAATCTTCTTGTTTTTTTATATGGACGCATTCGCACTATCAGTCATTATTACCTCATACTTATCATTCACCTTTTTAAATGCACGTTGAGCAGGCATCGTTATTACAATAGCTAAAACACTGCCGCTAAAAAATAACAACAAACCTTGGAACTGTAATAATATAAAGCCGATTCCTGCTGTACCAAGAAACATAACCAATGTAGGGAACGGATTCATTAACATAATGAAGAAAGCACTTTTAAAAATTTGCAAAAATTTCATTTCGTAATGAACGAAAATCGGGAACACATAAAATGCCGTAGCTAGTGAAATGAGAGAAATAATCAGTAATGGAATCGTTAATAAGGCGGCCATTGAATTTGATTGCATGGTTAAAAACAAGTAATCTAAATAAAAAATATAACCAATGATAGCAATCACATATCCAAGCAAATTGCTTTTTACGATTTCTTGTCTGTATGTTCTCCAAAAGGTTTTAAATATCGGTAAATCCGTTTCTCCGTTTAACCATTTACGAGTGATTGTGAATAGTGAACATGTTGCAGGAAATAATCCAACAATGAATAACCCTAATATAGAAAATCCAATCCATAATAGATTAATATAAGCCAGTTTTGCTACCCATTCAAAAAATCTATGTACTGCATTCATTTTACTCCCTCCAATTCAAGTGGAATGATAAAGGATCTGATGGTGAGGCCATTACGTTTCCTTTCCCACTGAAACAGTAATTTCCTCACGACAGTCCCCCAATTGCTCTTTCACTCTATCCTTTTAACCCACTTGTACTAATTCCTTCGACAACATAGCGTTGGAAAAAGAAGAATAATACAAATACTGGAATTAACGTAACAACAGACATCGCAAACATTGCCCCATAATTAGACACAGTTTCATTACTTAAAAACATATTGAGTGCCATAGACACGGTATATTTACTAGGGCTATTGAGGTATAAAACAGGTCCAAGTAAATTATCCCACGTCCAATAAAAGGTAAATATTGCAGTTGTCGCTAGCGCTGGTGTAATTAATGGTAGAATTATCTTATAATAAATTTTAAATGTATTAGCACCATCAATTGTGGCTGCCTCATCTAACTCCCTCGGAATCGTACGAATAAATTGTACCAACAGGAAAATGAAGAATGGATGCCCAAAAAATCCTGGTACCACTAGTGGCTTAAGTGAGTTTAACCAGCCAAGCTTTGCGAATATAATGTACTGTGGAATCATCACTACTTCAAAAGGAAGCATTAACGTTACAAGCATAATTGTAAACCAAAAACCGCGTCCAAAAAATTTCAGCCTAGCGAAGCCAAAAGCAATTAAAGAACACGAAACTAGGTGTCCAACGAGCATTAATGCTACGAAAATCATTGTGTTTTTAATAAACGTAGCAAAGGTATAGCCACCAAATCCTTCCCATCCTTGAGGATAATTTTCAAATGTAAATGGATTTGGGATTAAAGTCTCAGCAGTTACAAAAATATCTGCACTTTCTTTAAATGAACTAAAAATTAACCAAACTACCGGATAGAGCAACAAAATAGCAAAACCACCGACAATAATGTGATATAAAAAGTATTTTGATTTAGAAGTTGTTTTTGCTATTGCCATCGGTTACCTGCCCCCTTCCGATTCATAATGAACCCAGTATCTAGCAGTTGCAAAAATAATAGCCGTTAGAATTGCAATGATTAGAAGCATTACCCAAGCCATTGCTGATGCATAGCCCATATTGAAATACTCAATCCCTTGCTTAAATAGGTAAAGGGAATAGAGTAATGTACCATCTAACGGATCACCGGTACCTTTGGAAATGATGAATGCAGGTACGAATGTCATAAATGCTGCGATTGTCTGCATAATCATATTAAATAACATAACAGGACTTAGCATGGGTATAGTAATCATATAAAACTTTTGAAAAAAGGTTGCTCCATCCACACTTGCAGCTTCATAGTAGCTTTGCGGGATCGATTTTAAGCCCGCTAGAAATATCAACATGGATGAACCAAACTGCCAAACCGATAAGAAAATTAACATCCATAGTGCTGCCGTCGGGTCTCCAAACCAGCGAACAGCATCTAGTCCTAAAAATGTTAATCCTAAATTAACAATCCCTTCGTCTCCAAAAATGTTACGCCACATAATAGCAACCGCAACACTTCCTCCAATTAAGGAAGGTAAATAATACATCGTTCGATATAAACCAACTGCTCTTGAAGCTGTGTTTAAAAGCATAGCTACAGCAAGAGCGAACCCTAATCGCAATGGTACTCCACCAAATACATAGATAAATGTCACCTTTAACGATTGCAAATATCTAGGGTCATCGGTAAACATTTTCTGAAAGTTCTCCAGTCCTATCCATCTCGGTGGCGAAAATAAATCATAAGATGTAAACGCGAAATATAAGGATGCTATGATAGGAATCATAGTGAATGATAAAAAACCAATAATAAATGGTCCGATGAAAAAATATCCCCATAAATTATTTCTAACTTTAGCACTTAACTTTCTTGTTGGTTTCTGGTTTAATGGTGAGCCTAATTGTGTTTCACCTACCTGTGTACTCAAGATCTCAGCTCCTTTCTGAATACTTAAGATGATGGATGGTAATAAGAATGCATTGAAACAGAGAGGGAAATAATCTCTCTGTTCCAAAAACACCCATTATTCACAGAGATTTAGTTTGCAAGAATACTTTCTGCTTGCTGCCTAAAGTTAGTAGCTGCATCTTCTGGCGAAATCTCTCCATAGTTCATTTGTTCAGATAGGTTATTAAGCAGCTCAATGATTTCACCTGCACCAGATGGATCTGGTGGTCCCATTTCGGAGCTGTTTTGTTCTGCCCAATCGATATACTCAAATACTTGTTGCTGTGCTTCAGAAACTTCAGAAGCAATTTCTTCCTTGATTTCAGAAGAAACAGGTACACCACGCTCGGCTTTAATAATTTTGTTAGCTTCTACATCATTAACAAAGAAGTCAATAAATGATGCAGCCGCTTCTTTATGGTCTGAGTTTTCAGACACAGCGAGGAACATACTAGGCTTTAAGAATAAACCATCAGACACATTTGGCCCTGGCATTGGGTGCATTTCAAGTGGTCGATCGGCAACCTGTTGTAATCCTAGGAATTGGTTCGACCATTGCCAAATACCTACACCCTCTTCTTTTACTACTGGATCATCTTCCACACCAGATAATTGAGATAAGTAATCAGGTGTCGGAGTAGAACCTGCTTCTACACGATCAGCCACCATGGAGAAGAAATCTACGAATAATTGGTCATCTTCATACCCTAAACCACTACCATCTTCAGCATACAAACGATCGCCTTGTGTTCGTAAATAGTAGTTAAAGAAAACATCTGGCTGGAACCCTGTATCAAAATAGTAACCAGCTCCAGCAGCTTGGTCTGCAATTTCAATATAATCATCCCATGTCCAATCTTCCGAAATAGAATCTACTCCAATTGCTTCGAGCATTGCTGGATCATAGTGAAAACCTACTGCATTAACCCCAGCATTAAAACCATATAATCCATCTCCGATTTTTCCACCATTAATGATATTTTGATCAATGTTAGATACATCGATTTCGTTATCTAAATACGGTGTTAAATCTGCAAGCTGGTTATTTTGTGCGTATTGAGAAATGTAAGAAAGATCCATTTGTATAATATCAGGTAATTCGTTCGCAGCCGCTTGAGGTGCTAACTTTTTCCAATAATCATCCCAACTGGCATATTCTGCTTCAACGTTAATATTTGGATTTTTCTCTTCAAACAATTCAATTACTTCGTTTGTGTAATTATTTCTTGTTTGGTTTCCCCACCATGCAAATCGAATGGTTATTTGATCTTCTCCACTTCCATTATCTTCTTCTACTTCACTTGACCCATTACCACTGGAAGTGTCCCCTGAGTCACCTGAACTACTGTCACTACTACATGCCGCTAGCCAAAGTGTCATGAATAATCCCAGTAATAATATAAGTGTTTTTTTCATTTACTAATTCCCTCCCCTTTTCTTTTCGCATTGAAAGCGATTACAGTTATAGAATATCAGATAATAGTTCAGATACATGATAGAAAAAACAGATATTTCTGTTCAAAAAAAAGAGAATCAATCATTTAGATTGATTTCATAATATCCGATGGAGTAACACCGGTTATCCGCTTAAAGATTTGACTAAAATATTGTGAATTGGTCCCAAATCCTAGGCGTTCAGCTAACTCAAATACTTTTACATCCTCCTCTTGCTCTATAATTTTAACTGCTCTTTGAATTCGTGCCCGCGTGACATAGGTAGAAAATTTTTCCCCTACTTCTTTTTTAAACAACTTTCCTAGGTAATCGGCATTCATATATAGCCTCTCAGTAGCTACCCATTGTAAAGATAGCATTGGGTCTTCCAAATTCTCTTCGATTGCTCGAAGCATGTCCGTTACAGCTGGAGAATATTTATTCCCTCGTTTCTGACTATAATAATCTATCATATAAAGGAAAAGCTCCTCAAATGCATCACGAAAAGCCGGAAGCGTCTCAATTTCTTCTAATCTAGCAATCTCCCTCATATAAGTATCCTGACGATCAAAGGAACCAATTTTCACGATTGTCATATAAAGGTGAATAAGATAAGATTTCACTAAGTTTGGTCTCAGCTTCATTTCATTGATTTTCTTAAAGATTTGCTCAAGCTCCGTTATCACTTCCTTTTTTTTATCTGACTTTAACAATAACACCATTCGTTCTGGATCATATTGGTATAGGGCACTATCATCTGTTTCAAAAGAAATAGAATCTGTAGAAAATATAACGCTTTGCTCCCCTAAATAAAAACGCTGATCTATTTGTTTATAAACCTCTCGATAAGTTTCATAGATAGACAAAGGACTAACAGCTTTACTTATTATCACCGAGACACCTTTTCGGTCTGAATTAAGATAGTATTTCTGAATTGACTTTATTTCATTCAACAATTGCTTGTCTTCAGTATAATTCCTTATGAGAACTAGGAAGGAATCACCGAAATTAGTTTGCGTGATCACAGACTCTTCATGCAATGTATTGCTAACAATTGTTCGGAGCATTTCTGTCTGTTCTAATAAGAAATTTCCTTCAAAGTAAAAATAGAGCAATTGTACTTTCTTATTATTTCCTACTAATTGTAAAAAGCCATCCTTTATTTCCAGGTCTGCTGCTCGATTAGTTAACATGGCTTTCAATAGTTGTTCGCGTTCGATTAGACTAAACTTGTCTACCTTGTTTTCAATTGTTTTCACATAGTGATTCTCTGCATTTTGTTCATCTATTTCTCTAACGACATCACTGATTGCACTCGTCAGCGTATCCTCATTACATGGTTTTAGTAAATAATGCTTTACACCATAACGCATTGCTTTTTGTGCATATTCGAACTCATTATAGCCAGATAAGAAAATCCACTTAATTTCCGGAAAAGAAGCGTGAGCCTTTTCTAATAATTCAATCCCATCCAATCCAGGCATTGTAATATCTGTAATAACAATATCCGGTTGATATTCATGAATAAAATCAAAGGCTTCCAAACCATTCCTTGCTGTTCCAGCTAAATTGGTCTTTTGTTCTTCCCAATTAATAATGGAAGAAATCCCTTCTAATATCATGCGCTCATCATCTACTAACAACACGTTGTACATTTTCTCCCCCACCTTCGTAAGGTAACATCACATATACCTTTGTTCCCTTTACTTTAGTACTTTCTATTTTAATTCCATATTTTTTCCCAAAAATCATTTGAATTCGTTCATCAATATTTCTTAAACCTATTCCTGTTCCCTGTGGTTGATAATCGCCATTTTTTAACTTCGGTAAAAAGTCAGCATCCATTCCTGGTCCGTTGTCTTCAACTGTAAGAATGATATTGTCCTTTACCTTTTTCCCGATGACACGGATAGTGCAAGTTCCGACCATTTGTTGCAAACCATAACGAATCGCATTCTCAATTAATGGTTGCAGTGTAAACTTTGGCACCATACAATGATAGAGCTCTTCAGAAATTTCTGTTTGAAAGTCTAGTCTTTCTTCAAAGCGATAAGACTGAATGACAATATACTTTTCAACAATCGTCATTTCCTTTTCTAGCGTGATTGTTGACTCCTTCATATTGATTGATGACTGCAGAATATACCCCAATGACTCAGCCATTCGTGAAATTCTATCCTTCCCCTCCATTTTTGCGGACCAGTTGATTGATTCAAGCGTATTATAAAGAAAATGTGGATTCACCTGAGCTTGCAACGTTTTAAATTCTGCTTCTTTGATAACCAATTGCTTCTTATAATTTTCAGCAATTAAATGGTTGATTTGGTTCATCATGATATTAAAATTTTCATGCATTTTCCCAGTTTCATCTCGATAATATTTTACATCTTCATTCGAATAAAATGGATCCAATTCTCCAGTTTGCACGATTTCCATTTTCTTATTTAGACCTTCAATCGGCTTTATAATACCATTTACAAAACGCATCGACATGTAAGCAACAACAATAAACATAATCGTATATAAACTAATTACTGCGGCTCGAACGGAAGTAATTGCATTAAACAGACTACTGTACGGAGTAACAATCATATATGTCCATTTCGTGTGCTGTGCCGGACTATAAGTTATAAAGTATCTTTCTCGATTATCTTTGATTAAGCTATACCCTTTTTCGTTGTTAATCGCAGCGGTATAAGCACTTGACAACCGAGTATCTACCGGGTAAACCTGTTGATTATTTTCATCAAAAATGGCCAACTGTGCATTTTCACCATTAATCGTACTAGTAAAATCTGAAACGACCTCTGCAACGTTCATTCGAACAGCAACTAACCCTAATGGTTCAAATGAGAAATCATAATCAGAATATGAACGAATTTTCCTAGCTGTAATCAGAGCAGGATCTTCTCTATTTGGAAATACCCACTCTACCCCACCTTTTTTAACAGAAGCCTTTGCATCCACCTCCTGTATACGATCCTTTGATAATATTTCAATATCTTTACCTGTCGCATACTCTTTACCGGAAAGGTCGTACACTTGAAGAGAATCCACGTATTTATTTAGTGCACCTAGTTGAAGCAATCGATCTTTAATGTCATTTTCTACTATGTATTTTTCATACTCACTTTGATTGTCTTTAAGACGTTTTAAATAGCTTTGGATATGCGAATCGGTCGCTACCTGAAACGATAACCGCTCCATTTTTTTCAGTTCATTTTCAATCGAGTTAGATGAAACACCTAATGATTGTGCTGATTGCCGATAAATTTCTTCATTATAAACGTTAAAAGCATGTTGAAGAATTGAAATACCCCCTATACTGAATGATAGTAGGATAAACGAAATTAATAAAAACATTTTATATTTTATTCTTAATTTAGAATAAAATGATTTCATTTGCTTCATGCTTTCCCCCCTATCCACTCAAGAACAGTTCTGTTAATTAATTTAACTAACTAATTAATTACTTGTTAACGCTTTCAAACCAATATAATTAACAACCCTTGAAAACATCAACAAAGAGGTGTTGCTGCGGAAGTTAATTGTGAGGGTAAAGATTAAAGAGGTTGTTCAAAAAGGACTAAAGCTATCAAAGTCATTTACAAAATAATTTAAAATATTAGGATAATTATAGCAAAAAAATCCAATCAAAGCCATTTAGACTTTCATTGGATTTTTGCACTAGCTATTTTCATGCAAAATATTAAGAACTTTTCGCAAATCTGCTATTGGCACTTGTCCTGGTGCTGAAGCTTTTTTTACTGTCCCGAAAGTTAATGCAGAACCAAAAATTTCTCCTGCTAACCGACTAATGGCTCCCGTACCAGCCATAGACATCGTGATGATTGGTCGATTTGCATATTGTTCCTTCATCGTTAAGGTGGCGTCTAATAGTGTAAGAACGTCCGATTTTGAAGTAGGCATTACGGCCAATTTTGGTAAATCTGCTCCTAAACTTTGCGCTCTTCTTAATCGTGTCACCATTTCATCTTTTGATGGTGTTTTTTCAAAATCATGATTAGATACAATTGTAAATACATGATGACTTTTAGCAAGTTGAATCAAGTCTTTGACATCCTGCTCCTCTTTAAATAGCTCTATGTCAATAAGGTCGATAAGCCCTGTTTTTATCATGGCTTGATTTAATTGTACATAGTATGCGTCACTAATTGCCCTTTCTCCACCTTCCTTAATCGTTCGAAATGTAAAGAGTAATGGAGTATCACGAAGAACCCTTCGAATATCTTGTAACACTTGTTTTACCGTATCTAGGTCATCTGCCTGATTTAAAAAATCGACTCTCCACTCCACTACATCGATATCATGTTCGAGCAACTGAATCGCCTCTTCCACAAGCTGCTCACGTGTTTCTCCGACTAAAGGAACACAAATTTTTGGTATACCTTCCCCTATGACAACATCCTTTACTTTTAGCCCTGCTTCCATCAAACTTTCCTCCATTTAGCAAATTCGGTATGTATCTTAAGCTTGTTTTAATGACTCAACAATATAATTTGCAATTTCCTCAGGATCCTTGCCATCTGTCTCCACTTTTAAGTGATGGGAGGCATAAATTTGCTTCCGCTTATGATAGAGTTCTTCTATTTCATCCATCGTCTTTCCTTGTAGAACAGGACGATCATCCATAAGTAAGTGAATTCTTTCTTTCCATGATTCCCATGACAACTCTAAGAAAACAACAATACTAGATGACATACATAGATTTCTTACTTCCTCCTGAAGAAAAGCGCCACCCCCAACAGAAATGACTTGTAATTTCTTTTTACAAAAGCTCGAAATCACTTCCTTCTCCTTTTCACGAAATGCTGTTTCCCCTTGCTCTTTAAATATCTGAGGTATTGGCATTTGATATTTTTTTTCAATCTCGTCATCTATATCTACGAATTCTCGCTGTAATAAATTTGCCAATTCTTTCCCAATTGTAGTCTTTCCAACTCCCATGAAACCGATCAAAACAATGCTTTTATTCGTTAATGAACTCTTCTGTTGTATCACTACCCTGGCCCCCCCTGCACTCACGTTATCATTAAATTTATTATACAAGATTGATGTATCTCCATATTACATGAAACGGCCTTACAAGACTAGACTATTTCCTCATAACCACTAACAGTATTTATACTGATAAACGATTGGTCGATGAGAAAAATCATTATAGGAAAATTACGACAGATTCATCCTTTAGCATTATTTTTCAATATAAAATGGGATATATAGTAGCCAAAATGTTGCAAGAGCTATTACTTCTAACGGAATAATATAAAATGGCCATGGACCTAAATAGTCAATAATTGAGGGATTCGCAGGCTTTTTCATGATGTACATGTAATTACTGTTCATGATTATATTCACCATAAAAATGAGTAAAGCATAAACATTCAAATAAAGAAACGCTTTAAATATAGACTTAAAGGTTGGACGAAATCCTTCAACAAATACCATAAACATATTTGCTATAACAATTCCTCCATGAGAAATGAAGAAATGAACATATCGAAAGTGAGGGAAAGTATAAGCCTGAATGTCAGGAGTAACCATGGCTTGAAGGGCACTACCTAGACCAACAAAGTAAGTGAATTCGAAAAGTCTATAGCTGCGTGTGATTAATAAGACACTAGATAATAACAAAGAAATACTACTTAAGTGAAGAGGGAGAGAATAACGGAAGGACCACGTACCGATATAATTTAACCACCAAATCAAACTGATTTCAGAAACGATTAACATAGCTGCTAGCGAGTATCGAACAATTTTGTTAGGGAAAGCTTTTTTTAGTTGTGTTCGAAAAAAATATATACCTATACAAATGGCGATTATAAATAATAGTGTCAGTATATGGGTTAACGAAAACAGTATAAAAGGATTATTTCCATCCTTAACAAACCATTCGTACATGAGTCTCTTCCTTTATTTATTAAGAGTTTTTTGCTTACCGTTACCTCTAATTTTCCAAATTGCAGCTGCACATTTTATCATTAATCGCGCTTACTGTCTTTTTTCCATGGAGGATCCCCGTATTGATGTAATTTCTGATTTATTTTATAAGTAGCCCATGGCAATGCGACAGATAGAAATGTTAAAAAAATGATTAAATTGGAAGGAAAACGTCCAAGAAATTTTTCCCACATTCACTGATTCACCACCTTTTTATCATTTTTCAATTTGTATGACAGAACCTGATGTACGTATCATTGCTTTTGCATTCACTTTAATGTTGCTTTTGGCAAAGTAATTTTCCCCATGATCCCAATTATCCTTAATCTCTTTCCATGTTTTATAATCCTTTCGCTCCACATAACTGCCTAATTGTAATGCATCTACCTTTAAATCTTGATGGAGCTTTTTAATCGTTGTCTGAGCGATTCGTTCAATTTCTTTTTCTAAAGCAGACCTTACTTTATCCATGACCTCTGGTTTTGTGTAATCTAATGTTTCAAAAGACTCGCCAATATTTCCTTCGGTGGAAATATTTATGGTAAATTCAATCTGTTCCTTATCCTCCGTGTTTACTTCAATTTTACTATCGGCACGTTTCACTTCATAAACAACTAAATTATCTTCAATCATCGTTTTTAATAGTCCTGCATCATATTCTCCTTTAATAAATCGAACTCCTTCTGTTTCTTCCCCTGTAATAAACTCCTCGAATCGGTTATTATGTCCATGAATAATAGCAGCCCCTTCTATTTCTATATTATTATCCCCGCCTAACTTTATTTGTGGAACTAAGTAACTATGATGATCTACTAAACGTTCATAGATATCCCCAATTCTTTGTTCCGGTAGCATTTCTGGTCGCTTTCTAGCATTTTCAGCAATGGAATTGATAAACATAACTGGTAGATTATCAGGGTTTGGGTCCACATCAAAAATGGGACCTGCTTCTCCATTCGAAATAAAAACATTTATCCCTCTTCTCATTTCATGGTCACGGAGAAAAAAATCCAGAATATTAGCAAATACTTTTGGTTTTTTTGCCACTTCATCAGAAATGATGATCAATTGTAGGTGTTTCATAAATGGAGTTCGACTCGTTTCTTCCGCTAAATTACGTACTTGTCCGAACATCGTATCACTTCTAGAGACAAGGTTCTGATAAGCCTTTGTTGCACCGCCAGCTCCCCCTTCACCTTGCTGCAATCCACGGGGTACAACGAGCTGGTAAGTCCCTTTAAACACATAATCCCCTTGTGGCTGTTCAACCTCTTCTCCTCTTTGTTCTTCTAAATCAATCGCTACTCCAATATTAAATCCACGATCCTCTATTTCAACCCGATCCCAACATCCAGTAAGCAAAATTAATGTCATACAAAAGATGATGAAACCTTTTTTCACTCTATTCACTTCCTTTTATCCCCCTCAGTTTTGCAATAACTAGTAATACGATTGGGATGAAAACAACAACAAATAAGCTAGAGTAACTAATGTACGTTGCCATTGTTCTTATTTCGTTTAAATTTTGCGGGAACATAGCAGCTAAAAATATGATTGGTGAGAATATAAAAATTAAAGTTTTTTTCTTTACTTTTTTAAAAATAGAACGAGCAGCCAATAAGCTTACGTCATAAGCCATTGCAGCCGTATTAAAGATTGCCATAATCCAAATGATGAAAAATACAGATTCTAATCTTTCAAAAAACCCTCCTGGTACTTCCACTTCTTTTGCCAATTCAATGGTTGGAAACACCATCGTTTGAGTTGTGTCATAAGAAAAAACGCCAATCGTTATGACGTAAAAGGTGGCATATAACAAGACAGGAATTATCATACCTAAAGCTGCAAATTTCGGTGCCTTTTTCGGACGATTCATTAAAACGATATAAAATAATAGAATTTCATATCCTGAAAAGGAAAAATAACTTTCCTGCACCCCTTTCCAATATCCCTTTAGATCTGTTGTAAAAAATGGTGAAAGGTTTTCAGTATCAAAATAGGCTAGATTCATCAAACAAATGGTAATCGCTATTAGAACAATAATCGGCAAAAACATTAAATTCAAACGAAGGATACCGACGTGTGAGCCTGATACGGCATAAACGATAAGCATGAGAAAGCTGAATGAAGCAACTTCAATCGGAGTTCGATCAAAGATATAATGGGCTGCTATGACACCAATCATTCTCGTTTCATAAGCGACAAATAGTAAAAAATGAATCGTTAATCCCAGGGTAATAACAAATGCTATCGGCCTGGAAATAAGTGAAGCGGTGTAAGAGTAAAAGGATTGCTTTGGGTATTTAGCAGCAAGACTAGCTATCATCCAAGTAAAAAGAATAGCAAAAAGACCTGCAATAATAAGTGAAAATACCCCATCTACATAATTCGTTGCTTGGGCAAGATCTCGAGGGAGATTTAGTATTCCAATAGCAATAACCATTGAAGCAACGGCGTAAAATATCTCCGTGTGACCTATTTCGCCGTCGCCATATTCAAATGATTTCATGTGGAATTCCCTCCCTTATTGTCCATTCGCTCTGTGTCACCTGTTTGGGTATATTTCGGACGTTTAGTAAGCATCGTAATTGGAGCTCTAATAACTAAGTCCTTCCAATCACCATAAAAACTAGGTGCGAATGGTGCTGAATACGGAACACCAAGGCTCTTCAAGTTAACTAAATGAATATTAAGGGCAATATAACCAAGAATGATACCGTATAACCCGAGAACAGAAGCAATTAACATGAATCCAAATCTCAGCATGCGGAAAGATAGTGCCATACCATATGACGGCATAGAAAAGGATGCTATTGCTGTAAGAGCAACAATAATAACCATAACTGGACTAACAATCCCTGCTCTTACCGCAGCCTCCCCAATAACAAGTCCTCCTACAATCCCAATCGTTTGTCCAATTGGTTTTGGTAACCGGATCCCAGCTTCTCGCAATAATTCCATCGTTGCTTCCATTAATAAAGCTTCAATCAAGGCAGGAAAAGGAACCCCTTCTCTTGTCGCAGCAAGTGAAAATGCTAATTTTGATGGGATCATACCTGGGTGAAAAGAAACAAGAGCTATGTATAGTGATGGTAAAAACACGGCGATAAATGCTGCAACATATCTTAAATAACGAATTAGCGAGCTGACAATCCATCTTTCATAATAATCTTCTGGAGACTGTAACGTATTGCCAAATGTCATGGGAGCAATTAAAACAAACGGCGTTCCATCTAACAAGATTGCTATTTTTCCTTGATCGAGAGCGGATGCTACCTTGTCGGGTCGTTCCGTATGGGAAAGTTGTGGAAAAGGGGATAAAAAATCATCCTCTATCCACTGTTCAATGTAACCGGATTCCGGAGCATCATCCAAATCGATCGATTCTAACCGGCGGTTTAATTCTTTTACAAGATCAGGGTTGACAATCCCTTCAATATAAGACACAACTAGCTGTTTCTTTGACCGTCGCCCCACCTGATAAGCTTTAAATCGCAGATTAGAATCTCGTACACGCCGTCTAACTAAAACCGTGTTTGTTCGAATATTTTCGATAAAACCCTCGCGCGGACCCCGAATTAAACCTTCGCTAATTGGTTCTTCTATGCTTCTATTTTCCCATCCCTTTGTTCCTAAAATTAATACCTTGTCAGTCCCATTTACAAAAAGTGCGGTATCACCGGAGAGGATCGCTAACGATACTTCATCTAAATTGTTCACCACTTTTGATACACTAGAATGGAGTACTTTTTCATGTAACGTATTTAGTAATGCATCACCTTTAACTTCTACGTTTTTACCGCTTTCAACAGATTCAATTTGAATCGATTGCATAATTCGATTATCGATGACTGTTTTGTTTGTTAAGCCTGCTATATAAATGATTGCACACTCTTGATTCGTATTCCCGATCGTAAACTTCCTAGTTATCAAGTCATCCGGTGAGTCATATAGTTTTTTAATATTTTCAATGTTTTCATCTATCGTTCTAAATAATTGAACCTTAAAATCTTCTTGTTCTGACTGGTTCAATTGATTATTTTGTTGTTTTCTCTGATTATTAAAATATTTAAAAAACAAGCGACTCCCCGCCTTTCTTGTAGTGTAGATTTTCAAAGTTTGATAATTAAAATACCCGATTAACACTAATACAGCTTAAGCCTAATTCCTATTATTTACGAAATAGATAGGTCTTAACCATTTTTTCAGTAATATCCTATTAGTGGGACAACCGCCGTTAAACTGAAAAGAATTACGAATGGATATAAAAAGGTATTTTGGTCCAAAATTTTTCCATTTTGTTTCGTTTAAAATCACAGTTTGGTTTTATCAAATATTTAGGAGGGTTAATTATGCCAAGTGGGACTCATTCAGTAGAATTGAATGTTCCAATTGAAACTATTTGGAAGTTTGTTAGTGATATTAACAAATGGGCCCCTTTAGTACCGGGGTATGTTAAGCATCAGATTCGTAACCCAAAGCAATCGATATGGGAGTTAACAGGTGAAGTGGGCAATGTACAAAAAAAAGTTAATTTACAAATTGATATTATTAAATGGCAAGAACCAACGAAGGTAACTTTCGATATAAAAGGATTAAATGAAAAATTCGATGGTGTTGGATATTTTGAAGCCGAAGCACTTTCTAAAACAAACACAAAAATTACAGGATATATTAATATTACAACTAGAGGAATGTTAGGAACGATAGTAAATCCAGTACTAACATCTCTCGTTCAAAGAAAAACTTTAGAATTAACCGATGCAATGGCCGATAAGCTTGTAAAAGTTAAGTCTGCAACTAAATAGCCCCGCATGGAAAAAGGGCTTTCAATCTAATGAAAGCCCTTTTACAAAAAGACAAAATAAAAACCACCAACTATGTATTGGTGGAGACGGTGGGAATCGAACCCACGTCCAGAGATATCGCCACTCAGGCTTCTACATGCGTAGTTGGTATATTATCATTCGCTAACTATTCAGCCTACCAACAGGCTTCCTAGCAGCTAGCCTGATTCATCTCTTCTGTCCATCCCCAGGCGGAGGACAACAGCGTATCCCACTAAGTTTGAGACCCTTCTATCTACCACATGGGCGATGGTAGGAAGGATCCTTTAGAGCTACTTACGCAGCTGCTAAAGAGTAATTGTTTTCTTTGCCAGTTATATTTAGGCGAATAACGTTTAACGAGTCGTAACCTCGGCACGCAACCTGAGCTCAATCTACCCCTGTCGAATCCGTAACGTCCCCATGATAAAAAGGGTACAACGGAAAAGGAATAGCGAACTCTTCGCTTACTATTCAATTGTTAATCATAACGACATAATTAATTATAACAAATATAGCTCAAATTTCAAGTAATGCTAACTGGTAATGACTGCTAATCATTTGATTAATAACGTTCCTTTATCGCACGATCCATATCACGCTTCGCTTGCTTTTGCTTTAAATCCTCACGCTTGTCGTACTTCTTTTTCCCTTTACCTAATCCAATTAACATTTTAGCAACACCATTTTTAACATAGATTTTCAAGGGTACTAAGGAATAACCTTGCTGTTGTGTTTCTCCAATAAGCTTGTCTATTTGCTTACGGTGAAGCAATAATTTTCGTGTTCGGGTTGGATCATGATTAAAGCGATTCCCTTGCTCATAGGGAGAAATGTGCAAATTATGCAACCATGCTTCCCCACGATCAATTCTTGCAAAGCTATCCTTCATGTTTACTCTGCCTGCACGGATTGATTTTATTTCGGTTCCTTGTAATACAAGTCCTGCTTCATAGGTTTCTTCTATAAAAAAATCATGATTTGCTTTTCTATTTTGTGCTAATACTTTTCCCTGACCTTTTGGCATAACCAATCCTCCTATTCTCCGTGAAATTTATTTTAACAGATATAAGGGGTTATTCCAATTTTTTCGCGTGATTAGAAAACCTACATTAATACTTAACGAAGCCTAAAGTAATGGACATTTCTTTAATTTTTATGAGAAACTAAGAAAAGAAAAAGCTTTTTGGGGGGAAGAAAGTAGTGAGCCAAAACACGTTACAATTAAGGAAACTAACCATCGACGATTTCGAACTTGTTCAAAACATGAACACGAAGGTAGAAGATGATTACATATTACATATCTACCCAAATTTAGTGGAATCAAACACGCATGCAATGTATGGATTGTTTGAACAAGGTCAACTGTTGGCAATTGCAGGATACAGCCTATTTCCAGGTGGATATGCAATGCTTGGTCGACTAAGAAGTGATAAAAGTCTATTATCCAAAGGGAATGCAACGGAAATTTTAAGTAAAATCAAAGCAGAACTAGAATTGAATCCATCAATTAAATGGATAGGGGCAAATACAAACATTGGTAATAAGCCTGCAAGACGTGTGCTTGATAAAATAGGATTTCATCCCTTTACAAAGCTTTATTCCTATCCGGTAAAAGATAAATCTTTATTACAAGGAAGGAATGGTCCAATTTGGAACGAAGTCGATTCCATTAAAGAAAAGAGAGCATTACTTGAATCAATCAAAGATCATTCTCCTGACGGGGTTTATCCATATGAAATTTTTTATCCTTTTCCATTCAGCTCAGATTTAATAACAGATGAAAAGTTACAAGCTGCTACGTTTTACCAAAACCAAACACAAGATCGATTTATAGTGATTGAACAGGATGAAAAGCATGAAAAATTTGCACAAGTGAAGTACTTTTGGGATGACCATTTTGAACAGCCAGGCTTATGGGATACTGCCTTTCACTATATAAATGAGCAATCAGAACCAATGAGGGCTTGGATGGACTTTTCAGAAAAAGGGTATGCTAACATTCCAAATATCGATGCCTTTGAAGTAAGTGACGGATGGGTATTATATGGAAAATGGGTAGCAAAAGAATAGACGTGGGCGAATTCCACGTCTATTTTTTCTTCTTTTTCTTGCCTTTGTTTTTCTTTTTTGGTGATCCTTTTTGTGACCGTTCCTTTCCTTTCGGCGGCTTCACCTTCCCACTAGATTTAGTAGTCTTTGCGGAAATGACTTTCGGTCGTTCAGGTGCTATCCGAGCTTTCCGTGGCTTCATGCCTACAATTTCAAAATCAATCACACGCTCTTCTAAGTTAACATTGGCCACTTTTACTGTAGTCGCATCACCGATACGGAAGATATTTCCGGTTCGTTCTCCAATCATTGCATAAGACCGTTCATCAAAATAATAATAATCATCGGTCAAGTAACTAACATGAACAAGCCCCTCTACCGTATTAGGTAACTCAACAAATAATCCGAAGTTTGTCACAGAGCTAATCACGCCATCAAATTCTTCTCCAATTTTATCTTGCATATACTCTGCTTTTTTCAAGTCGTCTGTTTCACGTTCTGCATCAACAGCAGCACGTTCTTTTTCCGATGAATGTCGCGCAATATCAGGCATTTTTTCCTTCCAGTGCTGTTGCGTTTTTTCATCTAATTGCTTGTTTACTAAATACGTTCGAATTAAACGGTGCACAATTAAATCTGGATAACGACGAATCGGCGACGTAAAGTGTGTGTAAAAATCTGTTGCTAGACCAAAGTGACCAATACTGTTCGGATCATACTTCGCTTGCTTCATCGATCGCAGCATCAGCTTCGAAATAATCAATTCTTCCTGTTCCCCTTGCACTTCATCTAATACTTTTTGTAGTGCTTGTGGATGCACTTCATTTGACGTTCCTTTTACCACATATCCTAAATTCGCAATAAATTCAAAGAAATGCTGCAGCTTGGATGGCTCAGGGTCCTCATGAATCCGGTGGATAAAAGGTACGTCCATCCAATGGAAGTGCTCGGCTACTGTCTCATTAGCTGCAAGCATAAACTCCTCAATTAATCGCTCTGCGACAGAACGTTCACGTAAAACAACGTCTGTTGCCTTCCCTTCATCATCAACTAAAACTTGCGCTTCCTTAAAGTCAAAATCAATTGCTCCACGACCAAAACGCTTCTTACGAAGGACTGCAGCTAAGTTTTCCATGTCCTGAAACATTGGAACTAAGTCTTTGTATCGATCAATCACTTCTTCATCTTTATCAACCAATATTTTATTTACGTCTTTATAGGTCATTCGCTCATTTGTTTTGATCACACTTTGAAAAATCTCATGCTCTACTACTTCGCCATCTGGGCTAATTTCCATTTCACAGCCTAACGTCAAACGGTCTACTTGTGGATTCAAAGAACAAATCCCATTGGAAAGTCGATGTGGAATCATTGGAATAACACGGTCAACTAAGTAAACACTTGTTGCGCGGTCGGCCGCTTCTTTATCAATTGGCGAATCTTCTTCAACATAATACGTAACGTCAGCAATATAAACTCCCAATTTATAATTGCCATTGTCCAGCTTCTTCACTGTAACCGCATCATCTAAATCCTTTGCGTCTGCCCCATCAATCGTCACAATCATTTCATCCCGAAGATCTCGTCGATTAGCAATTTCCTCTTCGGTAATGGATTCTGGTGTATTAGCAGCATGATCCAATACCTCTTCTGGAAATTCAACTGCGATGCCATGCTTATAAATAATCGAAATAATGTCCATCCCTGGGTCATTTTTATGACCAAGAATTTGGACAACTTCCCCTTCTGCACTCATCCTTGCTTCAGGATATTTCGTAATTCTAACAATGACTTTATGTCCGTTTACTGCTCCCATAGAAGCATTTTTCGGGATAAAAATATCATTTGGGATACGCTTGTCATCAGCGATTACGAAACCAAAATTTCCATTATCGTCATAGGTACCTATTAATTCTGTAACCGCTCTTTCTAGGATACGGATGACTACCCCTTCTGGTCGTTTGCCTTGTTCATCTCTTCCTTCAATCCGAACGAGTACTCGGTCATTATTCATTGCCGATTGTAGGTCAGCATGATTAATATACACATCATCCTGCCCCTCTTCATCAGGGATAAGAAACGCGAAACCTTTGGCGTGCATTTGAATTTTTCCTCTAATTAAATTCATTCGCTCTGGGGGACCATATCGATTCTTTCTCGTTCGAACCAATTCTCCCTTTTCTTCTAATTCATTTAACACTTTCATTAATTCTTTAAATTGTTCAGCATCTTGAAGCTCCAAAACTTCCTCAATTTCTTGAACACTTAAAGGTTTAGAAGCATTTACTCGAAAATATTCCAAGATGCTTTGTTTCATTTGATCACTCAAGGCTCACCCTCCTTTACTACTTAAAATAACCTATTTTTCTATTGTTAGTATGGCTTAAGACCAGTCTAACGATTCTAAAAACTGATAAATATCTTCATGCAGCTGATCTTTTTCCTTATCCAATGTAATCACATGCCCTGAATCTTCGTACCATTTTAAATCCTTTTGATCTGCTTCAACATTCTCATATATGTAAGTAGCACTTGCTGTATTAATCATTTGATCCTTTCTTGCTTGTACGACAAAGGTAGGAGCATAAATGGTGTCCACCTCTTCTTTGACTTCAGTGATAAGCCCCCCTAGCCGATGAAAAAGATCTTTTGAACCCTCCATTAATTGTTCTACTTCTTCTTCAATCGTAGCTTCATTTTTTTTCTCTAATTGTTTGTATTCGGTAGAGAATTGCTTAAATCCTTTCGTAAGCTGTGTTTCATTATCAAAAAACATTGGTGCACACATTGGAATAACGCCCATCATTGGCTCTGAATAAGCTAACTTTAAGCCGAGAACTCCTCCAAGTGATAATCCAGCTACCGCTATTTCTTTATGCCCAATTTGCCGTAAATGATTTAAGGCTTGCTGCACATCCTCCCACCACTGATTCGGATTAGATGCAATTAAATCCTCTGGTGGTGCACCATGCCCTCGATAAATCGGGGCATGACAAGTATACCCTTTCTTTTGTAAAAATCTACCTAACATACGGACATCAGCTGTATGTCCTGTAAATCCATGTAATAATAATACCGCTCGTTTTCCGGCTTCAAACGTGAACGGTTGTGGTTGTTTTACTTTCATGGTGAAACTTCATCTCCTCGAGTTCTTTATATTATAGCCTAATCCAATCGTAACAAAGTTATCCATATTTTACTTTTCGTGTGCATTTTTAGAAACTTGGCTAGGCCAACCCTAAACTTAGTGCTTTCTTTCATCTTCTTCCTATCTTAACCCTCAACTAAAAAAACATTAAGACTCAATCTTAAAAAATAAATAATCCCCTACCATTTTATGGTAAGGGATTTTCGGGATTTTTTATGGTTTTAAAAGTCGAAGGTCTTTCTTAAGTACCACGTATATATCCTATAGTATATACCCTAAGAAAAACGTTAGGACGAATAGCAATACACCTGTAACAATTGTTAAACGGTGTAAAACAGCGTCAATACCCCGAGCTTTTTGCTTTCCAAATAACTGCTCAGCTCCACCGGAAATGGCTCCTGATAATCCTGCGCTTTTTCCAGATTGTAATAAAACTAAAACAATAAGAGCAATTGCATCAATAACTAATAACGTTACCGCAACTCCAACCATGTTGCGCACACCTCCTAAAACGCACTAATACATAATGATAATGTAGCATAAAGGTAGTCCCTTTAGCAAGTTTAATTTATATGGAATGGAAACGATTCCGTCCTACTTGTATACTGAGGATAAAACCTCTACAGGAAAAGAGGGATAGACATGAATAAGGAAAATTATTGGTTAACAATGCGTGATGGTCACAGTATTTATATGCAAAAATGGGAAGATTCAAGTTTAGAACCAAAAGGACTTATCCAAATCGCGCACGGAATGGTCGATCATATTAATCGTTATGATAACTTTGCAACTTACTTTGCTAAAAAAGGATACATTGTTTATGGGAATGACCACCGCGGACACGGGAAAACTGGACAAAAATATGACACTATCGGGTTTTCCTCAAATGAAAATGGATTTGAACGAATGTCTGAAGATTTAGTTGAAATCACACAGAATATAACAAACAGTTATCCAACATTGCCGATTTTTTTATTAGGACATAGCTTTGGTTCTTTTTTAGTAAGGTATTATATTCAGTCACATAGTGAGATGCTAGCTGGTGTCATATTATCTGGAACTGGTCATCAACCAACCGTTATCCTGAAGTTATTAAAACAACTTGCAAAACGAGAAATAAAAAAGAAAGGGGCAAAAACACCTTCACACCGTTTAAATAAGTTAATTTTTGGAAATTACGAACGAACGGTTCCAGGTGCTCAAACCAACTTTGATTGGTTATCTAGAGACCGAAGTGAGGTTAAAAAATATATCGATGATCCGCATACAGGTTTCATTCCTTCCACGACTTTCTATTTTGATATGTTTCATGGCATGAGTTTAATGGCAAAAAATAGGAATATTGCACAAATTAAAAAGAATTTACCGATGTTGTTTATTAGTGGTGATCAAGATCCTGTTGGAAATAAATCCAAAGGTGTTAAACAGGCAATTACACAATATCAAAAACACGAAATGGAAAATATCGAATACATTTTTTACGAAAAAAGTCGTCATGAAGTACTAAACGAAATAAATAAACAACAAGTCTATGATGATATAAATCAATGGATAGGAAAAATAATCGAACAGTAACAATAACGATTGCAACCCATTGCCATCTGTATATATAGTCAATTGTCTGATTCGAAGACAATTGACTATATTTGATTGTTTTTGACAAAATGTAAACTTTTGTGACTTTTTATGATTGAAAAGTGAAAAGGTTTGCTTTATTATTTATTTGAGCCTTACGAAAAAGTCAGGAGGATTATTTCCGTGCTTACTCCTAAACGTCACCAATTAATCTTGGATTTCATTGACAAACATAATACAGTGACTATTCAAGATTTAGTAGAACTTACAGATGCATCTGAATCGACAATTCGAAGAGACTTGAGTGAATTAGAGCGCCTTGAAAAAATCGAAAGAGTCCATGGTGGAGCTACATTAAAGCACAGTAAAAACCAAGAATTAAGCTTTCCAGAAAAGGCAACGAAATATATCGATGAAAAAAAAGGGATTGCCAAATGTGCAGCTAGCTTTGTGGAACCGAATGAATGTATTTACTTAGATGCTGGAACAACTACATTTGAAATGATTCCTTATTTAGCACAACAAAATGTCATAGTTGTTACAAATGGTTTAACACATTTAGAAGCACTTGGACGTTATGAAATATCCACGTATTTACTCGGAGGTTTTGTAAAGCATAATACGAGAGCACTAATAGGAAGCGGAGCAATCAGTAGTTTGAATAACTACCGTTTTGATAAATGCTTTCTAGGAGTAAATGGAGTACACGAGCATTATGGGTACACTACTCCTGACCCAGAAGAAGCAATGATCAAACGGTCAGTTCTAGAACTAGCACAGCAGCAATTTGTATTGGCAGATCATACCAAACTTAATACGATTTCGTTTGCCAACATCGCTGACATTCATCAGGCAACAATGATAACGAATGAGAAAGTGGATGTGGATGTGACTCCATTTCAAAATAAAACAAGCGTAAAGGTTGTGTCGTTATGATATATACTTGCACGTTAAATCCTTCCGTAGATTACATTATTCATACGCCGAACTTTCAAGCTGGTGGATTAAATAGAGGAGAAAACCCTGACTATTACCCTGGTGGAAAAGGTATTAACGTGTCAAGAGTGTTAAATCGTCTTGGTGTCGAAAATACGGCATTGGGATTTCTCGGAGGATTTACAGGTGATTTCATAAAAGGTGAACTAAAAAAAGAAAACATAAAAAGTAATTTTATTGAGGTTAACGGGGTAACAAGAATTAACATGAAGTTGAAGTCCAATACAGAAACAGAGATTAATGGGCCTGGCGCGTCAATCACCGAGGCACAGCTTTCTCATCTATATGATCAAATTCATTCGATGAAAACCGGTGACTTTTTAGTTGCATCTGGAAGTATCCCATCAACGGTACCAGATAATTTCTACGTAGAGATTGCTAATATTTGCAAAGAAAAACAAGTGAACATGATTGCCGATACGTCTAGCCAAGCATTAAAAGAACTAATCGGTACAGAATTATTTCTTGTCAAACCAAATCAGCATGAATTAGAAGAATTGTTTGATACAACGATTGACTCTTTTGAAGATGCAGTAAGTTATGGAAAAAAGCTTCACGAACAAGGTGCGAAACATGTCATTGTTTCAATGGGCGGAAATGGTGCAGTTTACATAGGAACAGATGTATGTTTATTTGCCAACGCTCCAAAAGGGGAAGTAAAGAACTCAGTTGGAGCAGGAGATTCCATGGTAGCTGGCTTTTTATCTGCCTTCACGAAAACCAATCAACCAAAAGAAGCATTCCGTTATGCTATTGCTACTGGTAGTGCAACTGCTTTTAGTAATGATTTATGCACGAGAGATGCAGTGGAAAAACTATTACAGCAAATTTCGGTAGAGGCGATTGATTGAGGAGGTTCAACGATGAACATTACAGATTTATTAAAAAAAGACACGATTATTCTACAACTTGAAGCTAATTCAAAATCCTCTGTCATTGATGAATTAGCAGATAAACTAGATCAAGCTGGGCGCCTCCATGACAAACAAAGCTTTAAAGATGCTATTTTAGCTCGGGAGTCACAAAGTACAACGGGGATTGGAGAAGGAATTGCAATTCCACATGCGAAAAGCGAGGCAGTGAAAACTCCTGCCATTGCCTTTGGACGCTCAAAGGAAGGCGTTGATTATGAAGCATTGGATGGACAGCCTTCACATCTATTTTTTATGATTGCTGCATCAGAAGGAGCAAATCAAACCCATTTGGAAACATTGTCCCGCTTATCTACTTTTTTGATGGATGACAAATTCCGTCAAAAGCTTGAACAAGCAACCAGTGAAGATGAAGTTATTGAACTGATTAATCAAAAGGAACAAGATGAAACAGAAGATGAGGATGAACAAACACCTGAGCAAGACCGCTATCTCTTAGCTGTAACTGGCTGTCCGACTGGAATTGCCCATACATATATGGCTGCTGATAAGTTGAAAGCAACAGCCAAAGAAATGGGCATTTCAATAAAAGTAGAAACAAATGGTTCTGGCGGAGTGAAAAACCGCATTACTCCAGAAGAAATTGATAAGGCGGACGCGATTATCGTGGCTGCGGACACCAAAATTGAAATGGAACGCTTTAAAGGAAAGCCTTTAATTCAAGTTCCTGTTGCTAAAGGAATTCATGAACCGAAACAGTTAATAGAGAGAGCAATTAAAAAGGACGCACCTACTTATCAAGGTGGAGATTCTTCCCCGGATGAAAAATCTGACGATAAAGGTAGAACTGGTCTATATAAGCACTTAATGAACGGTGTTTCGAATATGCTGCCTTTTGTTGTTGGCGGTGGTATTTTAATTGCAATATCTTTCTTATTTGGTATCCATTCTGCAGATCCAACACATGAGCAATATAATCGTTTTGCAGAAATGCTAATGACCATTGGTGGCGGAAATGCCTTTTACCTGATGGTTCCTGTATTAGCCGGTTTTATTGCATCAAGTATTGCAGATCGACCTGGTTTTGCACCTGGTATGGTTGCTGGTTTAATTGCAATAACAACAGGAATTGAAGGTGCTTCCGGAGGATCAGGATTTCTAGGAGGACTTATTGCTGGTTTCTTAGCTGGTTATTTAACGCTATTCGTAAAAAAAGTTTTAGAAGTACTCCCTGCTGTTTTTGATGGTCTGAAAACAGTACTACTATATCCGGTGTTTAGCATTGGTCTTACTGGTATTATCATGTTAATAATCAATCCACCACTTACAACATTGTACACTGGTCTATCCCATTGGTTAGAAGGTTTAGGAAATACAAACCTTGTGTTACTAGGTATTATTCTTGGTGGGATGATGGCAATAGATATGGGTGGTCCAATCAATAAAGCAGCCTATACATTTGGAATAGCAATGTTGGATGCTGGAAACTTTAATTTTATAGCTGCAATTATGGCTGGCGGGATGGTACCACCACTGGCAACAGGTTTAGCGACTAGCATCTTTAGAAACAGGTTTACGAAACAAGAACGTGAAGCTGGGAAATCCAACTATGCGTTAGGTGCTTTCTTTATTACCGAAGGGGCAATCCCATTTGCAGCTGCAGATCCAGCACGTATTATTCCTTCTATTATTCTTGGTTCAGCCGTTGCTGGTGGACTTACGATGTTGTTTGATATTGGGCTTAGAGCTCCCCATGGTGGTATTGTAGTAGCTGGATTAGTGGAGGGAAATGCATTATTATACTTATTAGCCATTTTAATAGGTACAATTATCAGTGCATTTCTTATAGGATTCTTGAAAAAGGACCTAGAAAAGGAGTAAAATTATATTGTAGTGTACCCGTATTATAAATTTATTTAGGAGGTTTTTTTTATGGCAGTTGAAAAAACAGTTAAAATTACAGATCCGACAGGTGTTCACGCACGTCCTGCAACAGTACTAGTAAACAAAGCAGGTAGTTTCGCAGCAGATACTACAGTGGAGTATAACGGAAAATCAGTTAACTTAAAATCCATCATGGGTGTGATGTCTTTAGGTATTCCAAAAGACTCAGAGATTAAAATCACCGCAGATGGTTCCGATGAACAAGAAGCATTAGATGCATTAATAGAAGTTATCAAAAAAGAAGGACTAGGAGAGTAAATTTTAATGAGTAATATAAGCGGCATAGCAGCATCAAGTGGAATTGCAATTGCTAAAGTTTATAAACTAGCAGTTCCTGAACTAACATTTGAGAAAACAACAATCGACAATCCAGAGGCTGAAATTGAACGCTTGAATCAAGCATTAGAAATTTCAAAAAACGAATTGGAAGTCATCAAAGAAAACGCTCGAAAATCACTTGGTGATGAGCATGCAGAAATCTTTTCTGCTCACTTGCTTGTGTTAAGTGATCCAGAAATGATCAATCCGATTCAAGATAAAATCAACACAGAAAAAGTTAATGCGGAAGCGGCTCTTGAAGACACAGCAAACATGTTTATTGATATGTTTAAAGCAATGGATAATGAATACATGAGAGAACGTGCTGCTGATATTCAAGATGTGACGAAACGAGTGATGGCTCATTTGTTAAATGTCACATTTCCAGACCCAGCTCTTATTGACGAAGAGGTTGTTATTGTCGCTGAAGACTTGACACCTTCTGATACGGCACAATTAAATAAAAATTTCGTTAAGGGGTTCACTACCAACATAGGCGGTCGTACATCCCACTCTGCTATCATGGCAAGATCACTGGAGATTCCTGCAGTTGTAGGAACAAAAAGCATTACAAGTGATGCAAAAAAAGATGATCTTATTATAGTTGATGGTATTGATGGTGATGTCATCATTAATCCAACCGAAGAAGAAATTACTACTTACAAGAAAAAGCAAGAAGATTTTGAGAAGCAAAAAGAAATATGGGCTCAATTAAAAGATGAACCTACTGTTTCAGCAGATAATCATCATGTTGAGTTAGTTGCTAACATCGGCACCCCAGACGACGTTGCTGGTGTAATCAACAACGGGGGTGAAGGTGTTGGACTTTACCGTACGGAATTTCTTTATATGGGCAAAAGCGAGCTTCCAACAGAGGACGAGCAATTTGAAGCCTATAAATCTGTACTAGAACAAATGGGTGATAAACCTGTTGTTGTACGGACACTTGACATCGGTGGAGATAAAGAATTAAATTATTTAGATCTGCCAAAAGAAATGAATCCATTTCTAGGGTTCCGTGCCATCCGTTTATGCTTAGAACGTGATGATATCTTCCGTACACAATTACGAGCATTACTACGTGCAAGTGCGTATGGAAACCTTAAAATCATGTTCCCAATGATTGCTACATTGGATGAATTTCGTCAAGCGAAGGCATTACTTCTAGAGGAAAAAGATAATCTGAAGAACGATGGTGTTGACGTCTCTGATGAGATCGAAATAGGAATTATGGTTGAAATCCCTTCAACAGCAGTTATTGCAAGGCAATTTGCAAAGGAAGTTGATTTCTTCAGTATTGGAACAAATGACTTAATCCAATACACGATGGCAGCTGACCGTATGAATGAGCGTGTCTCTTATTTATACCAGCCATATCACCCAGCCATCCTTAACCTTGTCAATAATGTTATTGAAGCTGCACATGCAGAAGGTAAGTGGGCTGGAATGTGCGGTGAAATGGCAGGCGACTCCATCGCTATTCCGATATTATTAGGTCTTGGACTAGATGAATTTAGTATGAGTGCTACGTCCATTTTACCAGCACGTACACAAATCAAAGACCTATCAAAAGAAGAATTAGCTTCATTTAAGGATCAATTGCTATCCATGAATACTGCTGATGAAGTAGAACAGTTCATCAGAGAAAATACAAATCAGTAATTCAAAACAGGGGTACAAATCGTATAACGATTCGTACCCCTGTTTGTTGGGACAAAGGGACAGGTCCAGTGTCCCAAAATGGATTTATCTCTTTGACATGTATATTTAAACCTTCTTTTAAGCAAATTAGTAACGAATAAAAAAAGGAGGATGATTCCGTGAAAGGTAATAATATTTCAAGCATGAAGGATCAAAATCAGCTTGCACAAGCACACCAATCCATTTTACATCTTCAAAATACCATTAGTCAGGCACAAAGCCATCCAAATAACCAAGTGATTGAACAGATTGAAAATTCATTAGAAAGAGCTGAACAGTCTCTTGCTCAAGCTGAACAAATTACTGACAACCAACAAGCCATAGACCTTGCTCGACAAGAGTTAGAACAACAAAAACAGGCCTATCAAGAAATTCAGTCTCGTACAATCGATTAATTGCAATGATGGTATGAATTTCACGTTTAATACATTGTTATAAACCTTTAGAAAAACTCGACATTCGTCTCATCCTATAACGAGTGTCGAAGTTTTTCTTATCCTTCATTTCTTAAAATTTTCACTACTCGAATTGCTTCTTTGCTAAAATTTTATACTTTCCTACCGTGCAAAAAAGCTGCTGTAGAGAGTTCCTTCCCCACAGCAGCTTTTTATTAAACTACATTACTTGTTCAAGTTATAAAAAGCAGTTTTTCCAGCGTAAATTGCAGTACCAACTAGCTCATCTTCAATACGTAGCAATTGGTTGTACTTCGCAACACGGTCAGTACGTGAAGGTGCACCAGTCTTAATTTGACCAGCGTTTGTTGCAACAGCAATATCAGCAATTGTTGCATCCTCTGTTTCACCAGAACGGTGAGAGATAACTGCTGTGTACCCTGCACGCTTCGCCATTTCAATTGCTTCAAACGTTTCAGTAAGTGTACCGATTTGGTTTACCTTAACTAGAATTGAGTTACCTACACCTTGCTCAATACCTTGCTTCAAACGCACTGTATTTGTAACGAATAAATCATCACCAACTAGTTGTACACGATCACCAATACGCTCTGTTAAAAGCTTGTGACCTTCCCAGTCATTTTCGTCTAGGCCATCTTCTATTGAAATGATTGGGTATTTGTTAATCATTTCTTCATACCATCCAACCATTTCTTCAGAAGTACGTACAACGCCTTCTCCTTTTAGGTTATATTTTCCATCTTCATAAAATTCAGAAGAGGCAACGTCCATCGCAAGCTGTACTTCTTCACCTGGCTTATAACCAGCAGCTTCGATAGCTTCGATAATAGTAGAAAGTGCTTCTTCGTTCGAACCTAGGTTTGGAGCAAATCCACCTTCGTCACCTACACCGGTGTTTAAGCCTTTGCCACTAAGAACTTTTTTCAAGCTGTGGAAAATTTCAGCGCCTGTACGAAGTGCTTCACGGAAAGTTGGAGCACCAACTGGCATGATCATGAATTCTTGGATATCTACGTTGTTGTCTGCGTGCTCTCCACCGTTTAGGATGTTCATCATTGGAGTTGGTAGTGTCTTCGCATTGAATCCACCTAGATAAGTATATAATGGAACACCTAAGTAATCTGCAGCAGCATGAGCAACAGCCATTGATACACCAAGAATAGCATTAGCACCTAGCTTTCCTTTGTTTTCTGTTCCATCTAGTTCAAGAAGTAATTCATCAATCACAACTTGACGTGTAACATCAAGACCAAGTAATTCTGGTGCAATCACTTCATTTACGTTTTCAACAGCCTTTAAAACACCTTTTCCTAAGTAACGTTCTTTATCACCATCACGTAATTCTACTGCTTCGTGTTCCCCAGTAGAAGCACCACTAGGAACTAGTGCTTTACCAAACGCACCTGTTTCTGTAAAAATTTCCACTTCAACCGTTGGGTTACCACGAGAATCTAAAACTTCACGTGCATAAACATCAGTAATATAAGGCATTGTATTCATTCTCTCCTTTTTCTCACATTATTTTATAGGATTTTTTATTTTTTAATTAATGATGAACCTGTCATTTCTTTTGGTTTGTTCACATCAAGTAAATCTAACAATGTTGGTGCCAAATCACCAAGAATTCCGCCGTCACGTAATTCAATTCCATCCTTTGTCACAATGACTGGCACTGGATTGGTTGTGTGTGCGGTCATTGGCTTACCTTCCTCAGTTAGCACTTCATCGGAATTACCATGATCGGCCGTAATAATAGCATGCCCACCTTTTTCGATGATCTTGTCAACAATCTTGCCGAGACATTCATCAACGACTTCGATTGCCTTAATTGTAGGCTCCAGCATACCGGAATGACCAACCATATCAGGGTTTGCGAAGTTCAAGATGATCGCATTTTGGTTTCCTTCATCTAGCTCTTTCAACAAAGCATCTGTCACTTCATACGCACTCATTTCCGGCTGTAAATCGTAAGTAGCAACCTTCGGGGAATCAATTAAAATTCTCTTTTCCCCTGGAAATTCTTTTTCACGTCCACCACTCATAAAGAATGTCACGTGTGGATATTTCTCTGTTTCAGCAATACGTAGTTGATTCAAATCATTTTGAGCTAAAACTTCCCCAACCGTATTATCTAAATTAACCGGCTCATAAGCGACAAATCCATCAACGGTTTCACTAAAATGTGTCAAACCTACAAAGTGGATATTTTTCGGTGCTTTTTCACCACGGTCAAAATCACGGAAATCATCATTCGCAAATGTACGTGAAATTTGAATCGCGCGATCTGGACGGAAGTTGTAAAAAATAACAGAATCTTCATCTTCAATGGTTGCTTTTGGCTTTCCATTTTCATCGGTTAACACAGATGGTAATACGAACTCATCATAGATTTCATTTTTATAATTATCATCGATTAATTCGAATGGATCTGTATACGTTGGACCTTCGCCATAAACCATGGCATCATATGCCTTCTTTACACGATCCCATCGCTTGTCACGATCCATGGAATAATAACGTCCAGATAATGTTGCAATCTCACCAACACCATATTCTTTCATCGTATCTAATGCAGCTTCTACATATTTTTTGGCCGTTTGTGGACCAACGTCGCGACCGTCAAGAAATCCATGAACATACACCTTTTTCAAACCTTGCTTTGCAGAAAGTTTTAATACTGCATATAAATGTTCAATATGACTATGTACACCACCATCAGATAGTAATCCAAATACATGTAGTGCTTTGTCATTGTCCCTTGCATAGTTCACTGCTTTTAGTAAGGCATCATTTTCAAAAAAGTCTCCTTCGCGAATCGATAAATTCACTCGCGTTAGACTTTGGTAAACAATTCTTCCTGCACCGATATTTAAATGACCAACTTCAGAATTACCCATTTGTCCTTCTGGTAAGCCAACAGCTTCTCCACTTGCTTTCAATTGATTATGTGGATAGCTGTTCCAATAACGATCAAAGTTTGGTGTGTTTGCTTGTTTAATCGCATTACCAAAATCTTCGTCGCGAATTGCATATCCATCCAAGATAATCAGTGCAGCTAATTTATCTTGACTCATTTTGCACCAGCCTCCACTAAAGTTAGGAAGGAGTCTGCCTCCAAGCTAGCGCCACCAACTAGTGCTCCATCAATATCTGATTGAGCAAGTAATTCATCAACATTGGCAGGTTTTACGCTACCTCCATATTGAATCCGGACAGCTTCTGCAGCATCCGCTGAAAATGCTTCCTTCACAACATTACGAATGTGTGTGCATACTTCATTCGCCTGTTCAGAAGTAGCTGTTTTACCAGTTCCAATTGCCCAGATCGGTTCGTACGCCACAATTGTTTGTTTCACTTGATCATCCGTTAATCCAGCTAGTGCTTGCTTTACTTGATTTTCTACTAATGTCATCGTTTCATTATTTTCACGTTGTTCAAGTGTCTCGCCAACACAAACAATAGGAGTTAATTGATGATTGAATGCTGCATGCACTTTTTTATTGACTGTATCATCATTTTCCCCGAATAATTCACGACGCTCCGAGTGCCCAATCACTACATAAGTGACCCCTAGATCTTTTAGCATAACAGGGCTTACCTCTCCAGTAAAAGCTCCATTATCCTCATAATGCATATTTTGTGCTGCAACCTTCAAATCCGTTCCAGCAGCTTTATCTACAAGGGAAGCTAAAAAAGGATATGGTGCACAAACAACTGATTCCACCTTATCACTAGAAGGAATATTATCTTTTGTATCAGCTACAAATTGTTCAGCTTCCTTTAGCACCTTATTCATTTTCCAGTTTCCTGCAATTACTTTTTTACGCATCTAAACACCCTCTCTAAATTATTTATCGCTTAAAGCATCTACACCTGGTAGGACTTTTCCTTCCATAAATTCTAAGGATGCTCCCCCACCGGTAGAAATGTGATCCATCTTGTCTGCATAGTTAAATTTTTCAACTGCAGCTGCTGAATCTCCACCACCAATTACGGTATATCCTTCTGTTTTAGCAAGTGCATCTGCAACTGCTTTTGTGCCATTCGCAAATGTTTCTAGTTCAAATACACCCATTGGTCCATTCCAAATGACAAGCTTCGAATCCTGAACGATGCCGGCATATTTTTCACGCGTTTTTGGCCCAATATCTAACGCTTCCCAATCAGCAGGAATACTATCGATATCAACTTCTTTTGTATTTGCGTCATTAGAAAAATCATCTGCAACAATTACATCGATTGGCAATACAAAATTAACACCTTTTTCTTCTGCTTTTTGCATGAATTCTTTAGCTAATTCAATTTTGTCTTCCTCTAAAAGAGATTTTCCAATTTCATATCCCTTTGCTTTAATAAACGTATAAGCTAAACCGCCGCCAACAATTAGATTGTCTACCTTTTCTAATAGATTTTCAATAACGCCGATTTTATCTTTAACTTTTGCCCCACCAATGATAGCAGTAAACGGACGATCAGGATCAGATAATGCTTTCCCTAATACATCAAGCTCTTTTTGTAAGAGGAACCCAGCTGCAGAAGGTAAATGCTCTGCAACACCTGCAGTTGATGCATGGGCACGGTGAGCTGCTCCGAATGCATCGTTTACATATAAATCAGCCATTTTTGCAAATTCTTTGGCTAATTCTGGATCATTATTTGTTTCACCTGGATGAAAACGAACATTTTCTATTAATAAAACATCGCCATCTTCCATGTCACCTAGTGCTTTATCTACTTCTGGACCGTAAACTTCATCTGTTTTTGTTACCGTTTTGTTTAGTAGATCACTGAGACGCTTAGCTACTGGATCTAGTCTCAATTCTTCAACAACTTCACCTTTTGGACGGCCTAAATGGCTTGAGAGGATGACGCGGGCTCCTTGCTCTGCTAGATACTGAATAGTAGGAATCGCAGCTTTAATTCGAGTTTCGTCTGTCACTTCACCATTCTTCATTGGTACGTTAAAATCAACACGGCAAAAAACCTTTTTTCCTTTTACGTCTAAATCACGAATCGTTTGCTTGCTCATTACCCAATAACCTCCTTATCTTTACCTTCCATATGTAAGTTTCCATTTTAAAACAAGAAATGGGGAGGAGGATTGATCCCCCTCCCCATTAACAGTTCCTTATCTTGTTAAAAATTATTCAACTTATAGTCCTTGTTGCTTTAAGAAAACAGCCAAGTCTACACAACGAGAAGAGTATCCCATTTCATTGTCATACCAAGAAACAACTTTAACCATGTTTCCTTCCATTACCATTGTAGATTGAGCATCAATAGTAGAAGAGTGAGGATCACCTACATAGTCAGCTGATACTAATGGCTCATCAGAATATCCAAGGATTCCTTTTAATTCACCTTCTGCCGCTGCTTGGAATGCTGCATTTACTTCTTCAGCAGTTACATCTTTATCTAGTTCTGCAACTAAGTCAACTAAAGAGCCGTCTGGAGTAGGTACACGCATTGCCATACCATTTAACTTTCCTTTTAATTCTGGTAGTACTAGTGATACTGCTTTTGCAGCCCCAGTTGTTGTCGGGATAATGTTTTCTGCAGCAGCACGTGCACGACGATAATCTTTATGTGGTAAATCAAGAATTTGTTGGTCATTTGTGTAAGAGTGTACAGTTGTCATCATACCGCGCTTCAAACCGAATTTATCATTAAGTACTTTCGCAAATGGCGCTAAGCAGTTAGTTGTACAAGATGCATTAGAAATAACATGATGGCTAGCCGCGTCATATTTATCTTGGTTAACACCCATTACAATTGTAATATCTTCATCATTTGCAGGTGCAGAAATAACGACTTTTTTCGCACCAGCTTCAAGGTGCTTACTAGCATCTTCACGTTTTGTGAAGCGACCAGTTGATTCAATAACAACTTCTACTCCAAGATCTTCCCAGCCAAGGTTAGCAGGATCTCTTTCAGAAAGTACTTTGATTTCTTTTCCAGCAACTACTAGGTTAGTTCCGTTTACAGATACTTCTTCTTCAAGCTTTCCATGAACAGAATCATATTTCAATAAATGAGCTAGCATATTTGCATCTGTCAGATCATTTACTGCTACTACTTCTACCTCATTGTTTTTTAATGCTTGACGAAATACATTACGGCCGATACGACCAAAACCATTAATACCTACTTTTACTGTCATGATTCATTTCCTCCTTGGTTTTTACATATATATTTAAAGGGAAAATTCCCTTATTAACTCTTGTGCAGCACTTTCGTCGGTAATTAAAACGTTGCTTTTTCCTTGTTTAAAATAGGAGTTAATCGCTTTTGCTTTTGATTTACCTCCAGCAACAGCAATTACGCAATCTGTTTTGTATAAATCCTCCAATTGAATGCCAACTGTTCGAACTTTATGAATAACTTCACCAGACTCATTAAAATAGTAACCAAATGCTTCACTAACAGCATTACCATCAACAATTTTGTTTAGCACATCCTTAGAGGCTTTCCTTCTTTTGGCCATCGTTACAGCATCTCCAATTCCATGAATAACGACATCCGCATCTCGAATAATCTCCAATACTTCTTTTATAGAAGGCTCCTCAATAATCGATTGATAGGATTCTTCACTTATTGGATCGGGTACATACAACAGTCGATATTCACCATGCGCTTTTTTAGCCATTTCCACACATATCGTATTGGCTTGATTTTCGACACGTTCGCCAAGTCCACCTCTAGCAGGTACAAACATGCAATTCGTGGCCCCGTTAAAAGGAGTCATCATTTCCGCAACTGCTGCCATCGATGTTCCTCCAGTAACTGCAATCGTTTGTTTCATCTGTAAGATTGTCTTTAAGTAATGTATACATGCCTTACCTAACTCTTGTTTTACCCAATCATGCTCATCACTATTACCTGGAACAACAATTACATGATTCAATTGTAATTTGTCCTTCACATGCTGTTCTAAAACACTAAATCCAGAAACTTCTTTCATAAATGCTGCTAACTGATTAAGAAGTTCTATGCCTGCATTTGTTAGATGCATTCCTTTAGCTGTTACTTCAATAAGACCATTTTTGTTAAAAAAATCAACTTCGCTGCGAACGATTCGTTCAGCCAGTTCAATGTTATCGGCTAAACTTCTCCGTCCGATTGGTTGCATTAATTGTATGTAATGAAGAATTTTATACCTCCGCTGCATGACTTTGAGCAAATCAGGGAATAATTTCTGTTGAATATCAATCAATGCTCTCATCATTTGACTCCTTTTCGTCTATCCACCGGGTTGATTTTGTCCCCGCTAGTCATAATATGTCCCGCATGCGGCAAAAAAATTCCTTAACTAATATTAATTGTATCAGATGGGTGTTTCTACCACAACTCTTTTCTTCCATTTTGTCTAATTTTAGTTTTTTATGTTAAATTTGACAGAATATGCTCGATACTGATTTGACCGAAATCTACCTCTTTCCCATCTATTTCAACAACTGGAATCATTAGCTGGTATTTTTCTAGTAATCGATCATCCGTATAAATGTCTATTTCTTCGAATGAAAAGGAGACCTCGTTCTTTAGGATTAATAGAAGCTCCTTTGCATCTTCGCATAATGGACAATTTTCTTTCGTGTACATAACCACTTTCTTCATTTTTGCCTCCTGATGATATGTGTTAGATAATTTAATTTTACTAATAATATTAATGAAATGGAAATAATTTGTATAGAGTACTTTATATGCATTTGTATCGCTATTTGTGACATCAAAGGGGTCAGACCCCTCATCTACACGAAATCCGCGAGTCCGTAAAACCAAACTCCAAACGTTAAAAAACGCTCAGATTTAATCTGAGCGTTTTTCTGTGCTAAACCCATAACATGATTCAGCAGAATTAACCTACAGTACTTAAGCTTTTAATTTCAGAGAATTGGCTATTCATCCGGTAGTAGGCTACCCCTGGTTGATCCTGAACCACGCTTTGAACATCTGCTTCTGAAGCAGTTACTCTCCAGCAGGTTGTTGTACTTCCATCTTTAGAAATTTCCCATTTATCTTGAATGGTTAGTGAATCTATTGAATCAGCCAGTCCTATGACGAGCCAATCTTCCAAAGCAGACTCACTTAACGATGTAAAAGAAACTGCACTCTCTTCATAAACATTTTCTTTTATTTGATAAATGTTAACTAAATCCTCAATAATAGCACTAGCAGTAGGAAGAGCTCCTGCGCCTGGCCCCTGAAGCTGTAATTGTCCAACAATATCTCCAGTTACCATTACCGCATTATCGACTCCATCAACCGAATATAAGGCATGAGAGGATGGCAGTACTACAGGTTCAACCGCTAGTTTTACATCGCCATCTTCACTCACCAAAGATGCAACATGTTTTATTTTACACCCGATAGAATGTGCAGCAAGGATATCAACATCACGAACATTTCTAATCCCTCGATGGACGATGCTATCCCATGAAGGTTGTGTTCCAAATAATAGATCACTTAAAATCATTAACTTGTAAAAAGCATCCCAGCCATCAATATCATTACTTGGATCAGCTTCTGCATACCCTTTTTGCTGTGCATCATAAAGTGCATCCTTGAAAGGCGTTTGATTCTCCGTTATATCTGTAAGAATATAGTTTGACGTTCCATTTAAAATCGCTTCTATTTTTGTTATTCTATTAACCCTTAACAAATGTCGAAGCGTACTAATGATAGGAATTCCACCCGCAACAGCAGCCTCATATTCTAATCTTACATGATTTTGCACTGCTTGCTTTTTTAATTCCTTGCCTTTGTTAGCTAATAACTCTTTGTTGGCAGTAATGACATGAAATCCCTTGTCTAAAGATTTTTTTACATAAGAATACCCCGGTTCAACACCGACAATTGCTTCGATGACCACATCTACATCAGGTATTTCTAACAAATCATCCATGTCATCAGTAATCACTACATGCTGGTCTATCTTTCGTTTTTTATTTATATCATTCACTAAAACACCTACAATCTCTACTTTTTTACCAAGTAGAGATTGTAGACGGTTCTGATGAGTTTGAATCGTTTGGTAAACACCTTCACCAACCGTTCCAAAGCCTAATAATACAATTTTTAAGCTGCTCATATTCCGCCTCCTACGCCTGAACTTTTTGAATCTCCCGTTCTTTTAATTTTCTACGAAGAATCTTTCCGCTGATTTTTGTTTTCGGAAGTTCATCAACAACTTCAATTTCCCTAGGAGCGGCGTGTGCCGATAAATTTTTTCTTACGAATAGACGAATTTCTTCGATTAATTCTTTTGACTCTTCATAACCTGTACGTAAAGTTATGAATGCTTTCACTAATTCACCACGGACAGGATCTGGTTTACCGATTACTCCAGCCTCTGCTACGGCAGGGTGCTCAATTAATTTACTTTCAACCTCGAAAGGCCCAATTCTTTCACCAGCAGAGTTGATCATGTCATCATTTCTGCCTTGGAAAAAGACGTAACCCTCTTCATCCTGTAAGGCTAAATCACCAGAAATATACCAGCCTTCATATTTAAAATAAGAATTAAATTTGTCTTCATTTCCCCAAATTTCTTTCATTAATCCAGGCCAAGGAGTACGAACAGCTAGCTGTCCAACAGACCCTCTAGGTAATTCATTTCCTTCTTCATCTAATATTCCTACTGTTATACCTGGAAAAGCTCTACCCATTGATCCTGGCTTTATTTTCTCTGCTGGTAGGTTGACAATAAGGTGTCCACCTGTTTCTGTCATCCACCACGTATCATGAATTCGAAGCCCTAGATTCTTCCAAGCCCATTGAATAACTTCAGGATTTAATGGTTCTCCAACACTTAAAATATGCCTTAACGATGAAAGATCGTATTTTTTAAATAAATCCCCTTGAGACATTAGCATACGAAAAGCAGTTGGGGCACTGTACCAAGTAGTTACCTTTAAATCTTGAATAAGCTGGTACCAGTTTTCAGCTTTAAAACGACCACCTTGAATAACAATTGTTGCACGATTTAGCCAAGGTGCAAATAAACCATAAACACTACCAGTAACCCAGCCTGGATGCGAAGTACACCAGTACACATCATCTTCTTTGACATCTAGCACCCATTTTCCAGATTGGTAATGGTGGACCGTAGATCGATGTGCGTGTAATACACCTTTTGGCTTACCAGTTGAACCACTTGTGTAGTGAATAATCAGTCCATCATTTTCATCTACCCACTCAACGAAACTGTTTTCACTTGCTTCATAAGGGATATTTTCAATATCCTCCGCTAATAGAATCGTTTCTAGTGATGGGATATCCGATTGTGGAACCCGTTGAACTAGTTCTTTATCAGTAATTAGTACCGTACCTTTACAATCGTTTATTCTATCCTTCACAGCATCTTCCATGAATGCTTCGAACAGCGGCCCTGCAATTGCACCTATTTTTATTACAGCTAGAATTGCAATATAGCATTCTGGTGTTTTTGGAAGAAATACAAAGACTCGGTCACCTTTAACAACACCATTCTCCTTTAAAATACGGGCATAGTGATCCGTCTTTTCTTTTACCTCACGAAAGGTTAACTCCCGTTGTTCATCACCATTTACGTAATAAAGAGCGATTTTATCTCCGAAGCCTTCATCTACATGACGATCAATCGTTTCATACGCCGCATTTAGTTTACCAGTTTTTTGAAAGCTCAGCTCTTGTGCTGCACTTTCCCAATTAAATGATTTACTTACCTCAGTATAGTTTGTTAAATTATACGAACCTGAAATAGGTGAAATTGTTTTTGTTTCTTCCGCTGTCATGTAAAGCATCCCCCTTTAGTTGCCATGTATGATTTCTCAATGGGCTTTCCCTTGTGAATCATTTTTCTATCTCTTCAATTAACTATATTCTTTCGTTCTATAAACTTAAATTTCACAAGCGTAAGTGGAAATCGTTCCTCTTAATCGCTGTGCTTCTTTATAAGTACAGCGGTTATGAACAACTTGCAATCCGCCTTTTCTTGCAATCTCGGCTGCTTTTGGTGAAACAACCCCTTCTTGTAACCAGAAAATTTTCGGCTTCACTTCTAGAGCTTCCTCCGCAATTCCAATTGCTGCTTCTGGACTTCTAAACACTTGTACAATATCAATCGGGAAAGGCACACTCTTAATATCTGGATAAGCCTTTTCACCTAGAATTTCTGTCTCTCTTGGGTTAACTGGAACGATTTTGTAACCAAGACGTTGCATCTTCCTAGCTAAGCGGTAACTTGGGCGAGCTTCCTTCCCGCTCAAACCAACAATTGCCAGTGTCTTTTGTCTTGTTTTTTCTTCTCCATCCTCCTGCACACGTTCATATGGAGAATTTAGTGCCCAACGAATGACACCTTCATCATTAATAACAATTTCTTCATCTTCACCATTAGATATTCCAGTTGCTTTTGCCAATGCTTGGTTTAAATCGTTTGAAATATCTCGTACTGATTCAATTCCAACGGACAAACGAACCAATTCTTCTGATACTCCAGTCTCATCCAGCTGTTCTTTTGTTAGCTGTTGGTGTGTAGTGGAAGCAGGGTGAATAATTAGTGATCTTGCATCCCCTACGTTTGCTACGTGAGACCAAAGTGAAACGTTATTGATTAAATCTCTTCCGGCATCACGGCCACCTTTAATACCGAAGACAATCATAGAACCAAATCCATTATTTAAAATTCGTTTAGCCAGCTGATGAGATGGATGATTTCCAAGTCCTGGATACGATACCCACTCTACTGCTGGGTGATTTTCTAAGAATTCCGCTAATTCTGCCGCATTGTTATTATGTCTTTCTACACGTAGGTGCAATGTTTCTAACCCTTGTAGTAATTGGAATGCGTTAAATGGACTTAGCGCTGCCCCAAAGTCTCTCAACAGTTGGACGCGAACCTTTGTAATAAACGCCAATGTTCCGAAATCTACTGCATAACGGATTCCGTTATAGCTTTGGTCTGGCTCCGTAAATGCAGGGTACTTTTCTGAATTCCAGTTAAAGCGTCCGCCATCTACAATTACTCCACCAATCGATGTACCATGACCGCCAATCCATTTTGTAGCAGAGTGAACAACGATATCTGCACCTAGTGTAATTGGTTTGCATAAGTATGGAGTAGCAAAAGTATTATCAATGATTAATGGAACTCCAGCATCATGAGAAATATCCGCTACTGCTTCTACATCTAATACTTGTAAGCCTGGGTTTCCAATAATTTCGCCAAATACTGCTTTTGTTTTATCTGTAATTGCTTCACGGAAGTTATTTGGATCATTCGGATCAACAAACTTAACATTGATTCCATATCTCGGTAGTGTAACTGCGAATAAGTTATAGGTTCCACCATAAAGGTTTACAGCAGCTACAATTTCATCTCCAGCACTTGCTAGGTTTAAAATTGATAGAGTGATAGCTGACATACCAGAAGAAGTTGCTACCGAAGCTACCCCGTCCTCAAGAAGAGCCATTCTTTTTTCAAATACGTCTACTGTTGGATTCCCAATTCTTGAATAAATATTTCCTGGCTCATCTAATGCAAAAAGTCTTTCTGCATGCTCTGTATCATGGAATACATAAGAAGTTGTTTGATAAATTGGCACTGCTCTAGAACCTGTTGTTGGATCTGGTGCCTGACCTCCATGTAATGTTAATGTTTCAAGATCGTACGTAGTATTCGTTGGTTTAGTCATTTATAATTCCTCCTAAAATGTTTCATTCTGTACTAAAAAACCCTCTTCCTTAAGAAGAGGGTTTATATAAATCCTCCTCTTATCTACCAGGAAATTAATTTCCTGCAGGAATTAGCACCTTTTTAAGTTAGGCATATCTAACTTAATGGTTGCTGGGCTTCGTCGGGCCAGTCCCTCTGCCTCTCTGGATAAGAGATCCATATAATTATCTAATTATTAAAAAATTACTTGTTTTAATGTACTACGTATCGCAGTTTTTGTCAAAAGTTTTGTAAAATTCGACTATTTTCTAATATGATTGTTGCTTGAACTTTTTACTTATAAATGATCAAGTTTTTCTTGAATCAGATGGCCCCATTTTTCAAACTCTACTAAAAAGCCATCATGCCCAAACTGCGTTTCAATTTCTTCAAAGGAGCTAGCCTTCCCAATATTCTGCAAATAGTCAGTTAATTGCTTGAATTCTTTCGTTGGAAACAATAAATCTCCAGAATAACTGAATGCATATAAAGGCGCCTGGAAGTTTTCTGCTGCTTCCATCCAACCCCCTCGTTCTCTACCGATATCGTGCGTATCCATTGCTTTTAATAAATAGAGATAGCTATTCGCATCAAAACGCTTTGTCAATTTCTTTCCTTGATAATCAAGATAAGATTCTATTTCATAAGCAATTTCTTCATGTGATACACCAACAGGTCCACGCTGCTCTCTCCCAAACCGCTCATTAAATAAATCCCCTGAACGATACGTAATCATCCCTATCATTCTAGCCAGACTCAAACCATGTTCAGGGATAGAGTCTTTGGAATAATGCCCATTGTTCCATTTAGGATCTTGTAAAATCGCTAAACGCGCAATATTATTAAATGCAATCGCATAATCATTCAAATATGGCGTTACTGCTAGTGGAAACAAACTATCCATTGCGTTTGGATAACAAATTCCCCATTCCAGCACTTGCATTCCACCTAAAGAACCACCCACTACTGCTTTTAAATGGTGAATTCCCAGCTGCTCTAGTGCAAGCTTTTGTGCATTCACCATATCTCTTATCGTCACAAAAGGAAAACTTGTTTGATATGGTTCTCCAGTTTCAGGGCTTTCACTTAACGGACCAGTTGAGCCATTACAACCCCCTATGACATTAAAAGATATCACTTGGAATTTTTCTAAATCAATATAGCCACCGGGGTGAATTAATTTAGCCCAATAACCTGGGTCTTCATCGCTTCCTACAGCATTTTGTGTACCAGTTAATGCATGGCACACAAGGATAGCAGGGTTGTCTATTGATCCTACTCTTTCAAAAGCAAGTTCAACATTTCTAAGAGTCTTCCCTGACTCAAGCTGTAAATCACCGATAGAAACTGTTCCCGTATCCCTAGATAAGGCAACTTTCACCTTCATAGGAAGCACAACCACCTTTCTTATTACAATAATAAAACCTCTCTGAAGATAGAGAGGTTAATACTTTATATTATCTCTCTTATCTTCCAAGCACTTTGCTTAGCAGGAATTGGCACCTTTTTAAGTCATAGACTTAATGGTTGCCGGGCTTCATTGGGCCAGTCCCTCCACCTCTCTTGATAAGAACGTTATTATTCACTTTTATTTGATTATGAAACAGGTCACTTTATATATTAACAAGAAGTCTAGCATGGCAGATGCATACTGTCAATACAAAAAAAGTGTATGAGTAACTTCTATAATATACTTAATGGTAATACCAAATAATCCAAGGGTGAGAAACACTCTTCCTTGTCTTTTTCTAAGTAAGCGCGCCCGGAGGGATTCGAACCCCCGACTCATGGTACCGGAAACCATTGCTCTATCCCCTGAGCTACGGGCGCAAATATATAATTATTGAAATGGTTTTAAAATAGGACAAAAATTATTATAACTGATAATAGCGACAATTTCAAATGGACCTAACAAATTCCTACTTTTATTACATTATATAGAGGAATTATCTACACTTATGTCAAAGATATCTGTAGTGTCCTTTAACTTGAGTACAAGCATAACAGATAGGATACTAACATACATTCTAGATGTGATAGGAGGCGTACCAATAGGGTTAATTGTTCTGAAAGGTTTATTTCAACTAAAAACGGGAAACGATAGAATTAGGTATTTGAATGTTGTACGTTGATTATTATTTTTAATCAATTCTCTATTCCATAAATAACGTATATTAAGTGTAAAAAGCCTTAAATCTTCACGTCTAGCCTTTACATAATAAGCAATGTGTTTTGTTTGACCTTTATTGACCAATTAGTTAATATGAAAGTAGTTAGTCATCCTAATCGATGACATAACGATTACAAAGGAGGAAATTTCAAATGAATTTAATACCAACAGTTATTGAACAAACAAACCGCGGTGAACGTGCATATGATATTTACTCAAGACTTTTAAAAGACCGCATTATCATGCTAGGAAGCGGGATTGATGATAATGTTGCGAATAGTATCGTCTCCCAGTTACTTTTCCTAGCTGCAGAAGATCCTGATAAAGACATTTCTTTATACATTAATTCGCCGGGTGGATCCATTACAGCTGGTATGGCTATATATGATACCATGCAATTCATTAAGCCGAATGTCTCAACAATCTGTATTGGTATGGCAGCTTCCATGGGTGCATTTCTATTATCAGCTGGTGAGCAAGGCAAGCGTTATGCCCTACCAAATAGTGAAGTAATGATTCACCAACCACTTGGTGGAACACAGGGGCAAGCAACAGATATTCAAATTCATGCAAAACGAATCATTGAAATGCGTGAAAAATTAAACAAGATTCTTTCTGAACGTACTGGTCAGCCTTTAGATGTAATTGAGCGTGATACAGAACGTGACAACTTTATGTCAGCTCAAAAAGCAAAGGAATACGGCTTAATTGACAAAGTAATGGAGAAAAAAGCAACAGAATAAAAAAATGCTCTTACAAATCCATTTATAAAAGGGAGACAAAAGGTCTAATCTGTTCGATGAATAAGATTAGACCTTTGTTATTTATGTCAAACCTTAACCTATTGTTTTGTAACAAAATTACTAAGCTCATCAATTGCAACTTGATCATCTGCTCCATCTGCAATAATTGTAATTTCTTCTCCTGAAGCTATTGCCAAACTCATTAATCCCATAATGCTTTTTGCATTAATACGTTTCTCGCCTTTTTCAATAAATAATTCAGATGTAAAATTATTTGCTCTTCGTACAAACTCTGCTGCCGGCCTTGCTTGAAGACCACTATCAATCGTGACAACTACCGATTTCTCGACCAATAAACATTCTCCTCTCTCATCCCACGCAAAAGAAAGCGCTATCATTTATGTTTTTTTAAAAAGCTCTCTTCAAAAATATGTAAGAGAGCTTTTTATTATTATATCACGGAAAAAACAAAAACTACAACGCTGATGAAAATAAGTACAAGCATTTTTCAAAAAATTTTTTTAATTTTCAAGAGCCTCGCCGTTTCTTAGCTTTTCTGCAAACTCATCAATTTTTCGTAATCGATGATTAATTCCTGATTTACTAATTTTTCCATTAGAAACAAGTTCACCAAGCTCCTTAAGCGAAACATCCTGATGTTGAACACGCAGTACTGCAATTTCTTTTAGTTTATCTGGCAAGGCATCTAGACCTACTGTTTTATCAATAAAGCGGATATTTTCTACTTGACGAAAAGCAGCACCTATCGTCTTATTCAAATTAGCCGTTTCACAGTTAACAAGTCGATTGACGGAATTTCTCATATCCCGAACAATACGTACATCTTCAAATTTGAGCAATGCTTGATGAGCTCCAACATAATTCAGAAATTCCGTAATCTTTTCTGCCTCTTTTATATAAACGATAAATCCTTTTTTTCGTTCTAATATGCGTGCATGTAAATGAAACGAATTCATCAATTCACAAACAGCATCGTTGTGTACTTGATAAAAATTGAATATTTCTAAATGATAGGAGGATGTTTCCGGATTATTAACCGAACCACCCGCTAAAAAGGCCCCCCTCAAATATGCTCTTCTACAACAAGTCTTTTTTGTATATTTATCAGAGATTGTTCGAATCAGCTGAAAGGGTTCCTCCAAGATTTCTAAGTCAGATAGTATGATATGGGCACCTTCAATCAAACGAACAATATAAACATTGTTTTTTCTCAGTTTCATTTTCTTTCTTACTAATAACTCAACAGGATATGGATATAACGACTTTATTAATGTATAAATTCGTCTAGCTATTGCAGCATTTTCCGTTTGAACATCTAAAACATATTCCTGTCTTGAAAAAGATATTGCCCCGTTCATTCGAATCAAAGCAGTGAGCTCGGATTGTGCACAACAGGGACGGTTTGTTACTTTCGTTAATTCTTTCTTTATATCTGATGCAAATGACAATCTCATCACCTCCCTGTCAAAACAAGCGAACCATTTATTGTATCAATAATGAATATAACAATTTAGCGACCTTTTCCGTATCATGACGCAGCATTTTTTTCGAATGATCAATAATGTCCGCTTCAATAATTTCAAGCCCCATCTCTTTTAAGCGATCGGTATCATAAACAACTGGCTCTGCATTTTCTTCCGCATAAACCTTACGTACGTCGCCAACAATCGGTTCATTGTTTACAATGATGGAATGAATACTTCCCTTGCCAATATGATCTGTAATCGCTTGGACATGGTCTGCTGCTGAATAACCACTTGTTTCCCCTTGCTGTGTCATGACATTACACACATATACTACTTTCCCCATCGTATTTTTTAATGCATCCCCAATTTCTGGAACAATCATGTTTGGCAATGTACTCGTATAAAGACTTCCCGGTGCAATGACAACAAGATCAGCTTTTTCAACAGCTTGCACAGCTTCAGGAAGTGGCAGAACCGGTTCTGGTTTTAAAAATACTCGCTTAATCCTTTTATTTGCTAACGGTATATTAGACTCACCTGAGATTATTTCTCCATCTTCCATCTCAGCATGCAAGAACATATTTTGGTTTGCAATTGGGTAAATGTTTCCTTTTACATTAAGTACTCGCGAGATTTCTTTAATTCCATTGTAAAAATCTCCAGTAACAGCAGTCATTGCTGCTAACAACAAATTCCCCATCGAATGACCGGAGAGACTGTTTCCATTTTTGAAGCGATGTTGAAAAAGTTCCATTAACATTGGTTCAACATCTGATAACGCTGCAATGACATTACGAATATCTCCTGGAGCTGGCATCGCCATTTCTGTTCGAAGTCTTCCAGAGCTTCCCCCGTCATCAGCGACGGTTACAATGGCTGATAGATCAATGGGATATTCTTTAAGACCCCTTAGAAGTACTGGCATACCAGTACCACCCCCAAGAACAGTTACCTGCGGTTTCCTCTTTTCCTTCATATGATTAATGTCCCTTTCTTTTGTCTATATCTCGATGACTTGCATGTGTTATATAGCCCTTGGAAAACTGCCTTGCAAAATGTTCTGCAATAGCAACAGAACGATGTTGACCACCTGTACATCCGATTGCAACAACCAATTGACTCTTTCCTTCTTTTTTATACTGCGGCATCATAAATTGAAGTAAATCATACAATTTTTCAAGGAAAATTTGTGTATCCGACCATTTAAACACATAGGAAGCCACTTCTGAATTTAACCCAGTTAATGGACGCATATGTTCAACATAATGTGGGTTTGGTAAAAATCGGACGTCAAATACTAGATCTGAATCAATGGGGAGACCATACTTGAATCCAAAAGAAACAAAATGAACAGAGAATATTTGCTGTTCCCTTTCCCCAAATTTTTTCACAATTTTTTCTCGTAATTGCTTTGGCTTAAGATTTGTTGTATCGATAATATGATGGGCACGCCCTCGAAGTTCATCAAGAATTCGCCGTTCCTGTTTGATCCCTTCTAATGGTAAGCCATCTTGTGCCAACGGGTGCGATCTTCTCGTTTCTTTATATCGAGAAACGAGTGTTTCATCTTTCGCATCTAAAAAAAGAATATGCTCCTCTAACCAATCTTCTTTACCAAGCTTATCCAATGCTTCAAATAACATGTCAAAAAATTCACGCCCTCGTAAGTCCATCACGAGCGCAACTTTATCGATATTGTTAGAAGCATCTCTCATCAAATCTAAAAACTTTGGAAGTAATGCAGGAGGTAAATTATCGACACAATAATAACCTAAATCTTCAAAACTCTGAACTGCTACTGTTTTTCCTGCTCCTGACATCCCAGTAATAATTACCAAATTGGTTTCTGTTTCCTTGGCTACCAATGTTGACATCCCCTTCTTGAATAACCTCATTTATGGGTTTGGATCAAGCTTCTTATCTAATAACTTATAATCCTGCGTATAGATAAAGGTTCCATATAATAGATTATCGTGATGAAGGATATGATGATAAATGGAACGGTCACCTTCAGCCATTGGTTTGTTTAACACTTCCTCCGTAGGAACCCACTCCAAGTCTCCTTCATCACAATGATCGACGAGTTTGCCTTCATAACTGCTACAGAAAAAAGTAAACATCATCCATTCTTGCTCCGTTACACCGTCTTCTTTTTCTATAACTGTGAATGCTCCCTTTAATTCAGGGTTTATTAATTTTAGTCCCGTCTCTTCTTTAAATTCTCTTACGGCAGCATCCTTAATCGATTCTCCTTCTTCCATTTTTCCTCCTGGCATTGCATACCAACCACGTCTTGGTTTTTTTAACATAAGAATATGGTTTCCATCTTTTAATACACAATTTGTAACTCTACGCATTTTATATCAACTCTTTCCAAATGGAGGTGTATCTTAGATGCTTCCTAGATGTAAATACACCAAAACCAATAATACATTATCTTCTTATTATACAATGAATCTTAACTAACCCACAAATCATCAAACGTTTATCATTGATGAAAATTCTTTCACCCTATGATTGTCTCATACCTACAGTAATTAGTAATCTTGTGGTACAAAAAAAAGTGCACAGGTAATGATTACCTGTGCTTCCAATTTATTATCTATTAAAAGGGGGTCAATTAGTTAATACCATTATACCCCATAAATGTTTCGTGCGTGTTACAGGAAGGTTAAATTGCATTTACGCCAGCTTTTTTTTATTTCACTGCGTTTAATTCTTCCTCTAAATTTTCAACGTAAGCTTGTGCGGCCTGAGCTGCTATACTTCCATCACCAGTTGCAGTTACAATTTGGCGTAGCTCTTTTTCTCGGATGTCTCCTGCAGCAAATATACCCGGTACAGCTGTTTCCATTCGTTCATTGGTAACAATATATCCTTCATCATTTGTAATTCCTAAAGATTGGAATGGTGTGCTTAATGGATTCATACCAATATATACAAACACTCCATCTGTTTTGTGTTCATATTCTTCACCTGTATTTTTATTAACGAGGGTCACACTACCAACTTTTCCATCTTTACCATTAATTGTTTTTACAGTAGTATCCCAAATGAAATCGACCTTGTCATTATCAAAAGCTCGCTGCTGAAGTATTTTTTGTGCACGCAGCTCATCACGTCGGTGAACAATCGTTACTTTACTTGCAAAACGAGTTAAATAAACTCCTTCTTCCACTGCTGAATCTCCACCACCAACGACAATCAACTCTTTTTCCTTAAAGAAAGCACCATCACAAACAGCGCAATAAGAAACACCTCTACCACTAAGCTCATCTTCCCCAGGGATACCTAATTTTTTAAATTGAGCACCAGTAGTAATAATGATTGCTCTTGCTTTATATTCCTTGTTTCCGGCAACAATTGTTTTAAATTCCTTGCCATCCTTTACTTCTTTAATATCTCCATAAGCATATTCAGCACCAAACTTCTTCGCATGCTCAAACATTTTGTTCGACAAGTCCGGCCCTAGAATATGGTCATATCCTGGATAGTTTTCAACGTCTTCTGTATTCGCCATTTGACCGCCTGGAATACCTCGTTCAATCATCAGTGTATCTAAATTTGCACGGGAAGCGTAAACAGCAGCAGTCATACCTGCTGGTCCTGCACCTGCAATGATCACATCATAAATTCGTTCTTCAGACACTGTGTTTCACCCTTTCTAAATCATCCTAAACTGCATTCATCGCATATTATCTTATGAAAGACAGGTTTAGGTCTAATATTCTGCTCATTTTTACATATATTTAACTTATGAAGGAAAGCTTATTCATGTCCAGGGAACTTGATTTTTTACTAATTTTTGATGCTTTTTACATCCTTCTTCCCAAATGATACGTGCTTTCTCTGGATATCCAGACTGAAACGCTGCAATACTATACCATTTAAAATAGCTTGCATGTCCAGTTAAATGTGATTTAGATAATGTTTGAAATCGTTTAAATGCTTCTTTAGTATTGCCTGTCCTTGCCAATGTACAAGCAATTCGTAATTTTTGCTGTTCATGAATCGGATAAATATTACGGATTAACTCAATATGTCTGTCACGTAAATCGTATTGTTTGCGCTCATGGTAATAGATAGCTAGATTTGTATGACTAAAAAGCGATTGTGGATCTTTTTTTACGGCAGCTTCTTCAAGCTCAATAGCATCTTCCTCATGACCAGAGAAAAATAACGCGAAGCTATATTCATGCTTGGCGTATACATACTCCGGAAAAACGGCCATCATTTCTTCTAATAAAGGAATGGCATGACTCCATTCCTCACGTTCTAAATGATAAAATGCTGTTTCTTGATAAATAAGAAGTTCATCTTCCTCTTCTTCATACATCCAGTCCTCGATTTCTTCCTCCTCATCAAGATCTAAAACGGTCAACAATTGTTCCGCCTCTTCACGAAAATCACCATCTGGAGCTTTTTCTAAATAAGTAAGGATATATTTTTTTGCATCTTGTAACAATCCAAGATGAGCATAATTGTTAGCAATTAAATAATAACAGTCAATATAACTTTCACCATTTGTTGAAAGAACCTTATTTAATATTTGATTTGCAGCATGATATGCCCCAATTTCAGTATATATAATGGACATTTGGCATTGATATAAAGCTTCCTCCGGCTCTAATTCCACAGCCTTTTTTAACCATTTAAGTGCGATATCAAATTTCCTTTTTTGAAAGGCTTCGACGCCCTTTGTAAAATAAAAGTCGCCCTCTGGAATGAATGGAATAATATTTGCTAGTTTTTCATCTATGTTTGCACTCTCCGTCGGAACCATCCTAGTCTCCCCCTTAGAAATGTTAGCGTTCAAGAGGTGGACAAAGCCCTTTACTTTTGAACTACTTTTTAAAATCCAGTTTGATACCGATAGAAGTATATCACATTTTTACGCAATATTATATAGCTCAATTCTCTTCCCTAATTCAGTTTTTTTCTCACCTATCTCTTTCATGAAAGATTACTTGTCAGCTATGATTATATAGATACACGTTTGCGATTTTAGTAAAATGCTACACTTAAGTATCTAGAATCATCTATACTAATGGTAACAGTCTAAATTCAAAATGATTAAACACAAAAATGATAGGAGTGTTCGTGTGAAGATTGTTGTTTTAGGTGCTGGCGCATTAGGAGCTTATTTTGGGGCTCGATGGGAACAGAGTGGTCAGGATGTCGTATTTTTGGTAAGACCGAAAAGAGCACAACAGCTTCGACAAAGTGGAATTCTTATCCATAGTGTCGAAGGTGATTATGCAATTGAAGCACCGAATGTAATCGAAGATGCAAGCGAGGTGGATACAGCTGACCTCGTCCTTCTCGCGGTGAAAGGCTATCACCTCCAAGATACTATTAGTCAATTAAAAACACTTACTGCCAAAGGAGCACGTGTATTACCTGTCCTTAATGGGATTGAACACTTACCTATTCTTCAAGAACAATTAGGAGAAGAGGCTGTGTTAGGCGGGTTATCATTTATCATTGCTACACTGGATAATCAAGGGGATGTGGTACATGCTAGTTCTTTTCATGACCTTCGCTTTGGCCCTCTACATCCATCTCAACAAGCTTTATGTCAACAAATTGAATCGGTTTCACGCAATGCCAAAATGAACGCCAAACAAGCCGATGATATATCGTTAGAAATGTGGAACAAGTATATGTTCATTACTGCTTTTTCAGGTATTACTACTGCTACGGATTCAGTAATTGGTGAGGTACGTAAGCGGCCTTCAACGTTTCGAATAGCTGAAAAGATATTAGAAGATATGACTAAGCTTGCTAACGCTAACAACATCCCATTAAATAAACAACATGTTGAAAAAGCAATGGATAACTTAAGGAAATTTGATGAAGACGCAACCTCATCTATGCATCAGGATCGACGAAAAGGGTTACGGTTGGAAGTAGAACATTTACATGGAGGTGCCATCCGACTAGCGGAGCAATCCGGATTGGAACTCCCTTATGTGGAAACTATTTATGGAATTTTGAAGCGCTTTGAGAATAAAGATTGATCCAATAAACCGGGTATCCCTGCCCGGTTCTTTTCTTTTATATTCATACAAAGTCTAGGAACGCCTTCACCTTTGGCACCCTTTAAACAAAGGGGTCAGTAAGCTTACCCCTGTCAAGTAGACACATAAGGTTTGGGGTCATGCTGCCAATTTACTTTTATATTGAACTGGAGCTGATGATCCTAAGCCTTTTTGTCTTCTTCTATTGTTATAGAAATCTATATACCAGTCTATCGTACGATAGACTTCTTTTTTCGTTTTTGGCTGTTGAATGCGCACTGATTCTTCTTTAAGATGACCAAAGAAGCTTTCTATCGGTGCGTTATCCCAACAGTTTCCTTTTCTAGACATACTTTTTTTTATTTGATATTGTTTTAATTGATTTGTGTAT
>NZ_JAFBDR010000007.1 GCF_016908325.1 Aquibacillus albus
CCCGAAGGGCGATTGCTTGCTTCCCGCGCTCGACTTGCATGTATTAGGCACGCCGCCAGCGTTCGTCCTGAGCCAAGATCAAACTCTCCGATAAAGTTGAGTTTGCTTACTCAATAACTTGACTAGCTTTTCTTTCTTAACATACTGGTTGTTTTGTTCAGTTTTCAAAGATCAAATCTAATGGTGGGCCTGAGTGGACTCGAACCACCGACCTCACGCTTATCAGGCGTGCGCTCTAACCAGCTGAGCTACAGGCCCATTATTTGGAGCGGGTGAAGGGAATCGAACCCTCGACATCAGCTTGGAAGGCTGAGGTTTTACCACTAAACTACACCCGCATGATTTTATTAATTTAAATGGTCGGGAAGACAGGATTTGAACCTGCGACCCCTTGGTCCCAAACCAAGTGCTCTACCAAGCTGAGCTACTTCCCGGAAGCGCGCCCGAGAGGAGTCGAACCCCTAACCTTTTGATCCGTAGTCAAACGCTCTATCCAATTGAGCTACGGGCGCTTGTTAAAGCGACAATATTAAATATATCACATACAACGATTAATGTCAACACTTTTTTTGGTGCGGTCGAGAGGACTTGAACCTCCACGGGTTATTCACCCACTAGGCCCTCAACCTAGCGCGTCTGCCATTCCGCCACGACCGCATATATAATGATAGTTAATTTGCTACCACAAAAACCTTTGGTGCGGGTGGAGGGACTTGAACCCCCACGTCATAAGACACTAGATCCTAAGTCTAGCGCGTCTGCCAATTCCGCCACACCCGCTAATGATAGTTATTTTGCTATCGCAAATAACTTGATGAGCCATGGAGGATTCGAACCTCCGACCCTCTGATTAAAAGTCAGATGCTCTACCAACTGAGCTAATGGCTCCTGAAATGTATGCCCTTATTGTTTTGTAGCTTTTTCATTGGAGTGACCTCTGCATCTTCTAGCTTACTCGATGATGATTGATGCTTCGAGGTTACTCGTCGATTATTCATGGAAGCATCGCTCGTTGCTCTACCAACTGAGCTAATGGCTCCTAAAATGTATGTCCTTATTGTTGCGCTTATTCAGTAGAAGTATTGCTCGTTGTTCTACCAACTAAACAAAAAGTTAATAAAAACCCTATAAATAAGATAAAGCACATCAAAAGCTGTGCTTATCAGGTTTACTTTTATTCATGTGATTATGATTCGCATTTTGAATTGCATAAAAAATGGCTGGGCTAGCTGGATTCGAACCAGCGCATGACGGTACCAAAAACCGTTGCCTTACCGCTTGGCTATAGCCCAAAGATGGCGGTCCGGACGGGACTCGAACCCGCGACCTCCTGCGTGACAGGCAGGCATTCTAACCAACTGAACTACCGGACCAAAGATTTTTCGCAAAACGAAAATATCTTTCATTTTATGAAATAAAAGTGACCCGTACGGGATTCGAACCCGTGTTACCGCCGTGAAAGGGCGGTGTCTTAACCACTTGACCAACGGGCCATAAAAAATGGCGGAGGAGGAGGGATTTGAACCCTCGCGCCGCTTACACGACCTACACCCTTAGCAGGGGCGCCTCTTCAGCCACTTGAGTACTCCTCCACTGGCTCCACAGGTAGGATTCGAACCTACGACCGATCGGTTAACAGCCGATTGCTCTACCACTGAGCTACTGTGGAATAATAATTATTTAAGAGTTTGTCCATCTATCGACGCCACATTTATATCAGCGACGTTAAATATAATAACAAACAAACGAAAGTGTGTCAATAATTTTTTAAAACATTTTAGCAATCATTTTAACTAACAAATTTAATTAGCATAAGTACATGCATGAAAGACATAAATATAGTTTACAAATTCGCTTATGAATGGTCAAGTAACTATATTTTATTTCTTTTTTTCAAAGGCTTATTTAATTTAACATGGATAATAGTATTCGTCAATGCTTTTTACCCACTGTCTTTTTGCTTTAATTTTCCATTACACTTACCACATCTATATCGACTTACGTTAACAAATCGTTTCCTATTATATGCCTGTCCGCAACCTATACAAACATACGTATATTTGTATTTACCACGTGTCGACGGCAAAGGCTGACAATGCCTTGGCGATCCAGTTGCTTTTAGTAAATCCTTAAATGTTTTATCTCGATGATTATACCCTTTTCCTTCAATATGCAAGTGATAGTGACACAATTCATGTTTAATAATTCCTCGAAACTCTGCTTCACCTAACTCAACAAGATATTTTGGATTTAATTCTATTCTACGCTTTGCAGGTATGTACCTTCCACCAGTTGTTCGTAATCTGGGGTTAAATGCTACAGTATCCACAAACCTTTTTCCAAAGAATTCACTTGAAAGTTCATCGACTAATTGCTCTAGCTCTTCTTGGGTCATCAATACCGCCATTTTTCACACCAACCATTCTATTTGCATAAATTAAAATAGTCAAATAACATTCTGCAAAATCAAATATTTTGTCGAGGAGGACGGAAAAAATGCCTAGCTGGTTTAAAAATCAAATGTCCAAGGCCTTCCTTGCAAAAGATAAATATCAGATAAAAGTGTTGAATCAATGTTGGTTTTTTTATAGAGATAAAATTCTGTAAACTATCTAATCGCTAAGGACAGGGTGACAAAATAACCATACTTACCTTCCCTTTATTGTCGTTCCTTGTCACCCTTTTTTCTTTTATTCCTTAACCATGGATAAGGCTATTCTCTGCTTGTCAACATCAACATTCTCGACCCATACAGTTACCACGTCACCAACAGCAGCAATATCCATTGGATGTTTTACATACTGCTTTGACATTTTTGATATATGAACCAAACCATCCTGTTTTACCCCTATATCTACAAACACACCAAAATCAACAACGTTACGAACTGTTCCTTGTAGCTCCATACCTGGTTTTAAATCTTCCATTGCTATAACATCTTGCTTTAATAAAGGCTTTGGAAGGTCATCGCGAGGATCACGCCCAGGACTTATAAGTGATTTTAGAATATCCTTTAATGTTGGCTCACCAACGCCGATTCTCTCTGCTAAGTCGCTTACATTAATAGAAGATAATTGTTCCTTTAATGTATCAGAACCCAAATCAGCTGTAGTACAATCAATCATATTTAAAAGCTGTTTCGTCGCATCATAACTTTCCGGGTGAATCGGTGTGCGATCTAACGGTTCTTCTCCTTCTAACACTCTTAAGAAGCCTATACATTGCTCATACGTTTTTTCCCCTAATCTTGGGATTTTTTTTAGTTGCTTTCGATTCGTAAACCTACCTTCCTCGTTCCTTTGTTTAACGACATTGTTTGCAACAGTTTTACTTAAGCCCGATACATATTGAAGTAATGAAGGAGAAGCTGTGTTTACATTGACACCAACTTGGTTCACCGCTGTTTCCACTACAAATGTTAGAGACTCGTTTAAACTTTTCTGACTAACATCGTGCTGATATTGTCCAACCCCTATTGATTTTGGATCAATTTTTACTAACTCTGCCAATGGGTCCTGCACCCTTCTAGCAATCGATACAGCACTTCTTTCTTCTACTTGTAAATCAGGGAACTCTTCTCTTGCTAGCTTTGAAGCCGAGTAAACACTCGCCCCTGCTTCATTTACGATAAGGTAAGGTACATTTAATTTATGTTCATTGATCATATCAGCAACAAATTGCTCCGTCTCTCGTGAGGCAGTACCATTACCAATTGCGATAAGTTCAATGGAAAACTGTTCTAGGAATTTTAGAATAGTCGCTTCAGCACCCTTTTTATCATTTTTAGGAGCAGTTGGATAGATCACATCAATGGCATGGACTTTTCCAGTATCATCTATCACTGCAAGTTTACACCCTGTACGATAAGCCGGATCGACACCTAACACCGTTTTCCCCTTTAATGGCGGCTGTAACAATAAATTTTGTAAATTCTTTGAGAACACTTCAATTGCCTGCTGCTCTGCTTTTTCTGTTAGCGTATTTCTTATTTCTCGTTCAATAGAAGGTTGAATCAAGCGCTTATAGCTGTCTTCTATGGATTGCTGCAACAGCTCCTCCAATTCCTTACTACAATTTTTATCTATTACATTTTTATTTAAATAAGTAAGGATAATCTCCGTTGGTGGAAGTATAGCAACTTTTAAAGCATCTTCCTTTTCTCCACGGTTTAAGGCAAGGATACGATGGGCTACAATAGCACGAACAGGTTCTTCGTATGAATAGTACATTTCATAGACACCTTTTTCGTCCTTTTCCTTATTTTTAACCTCAGCCCGAATCGAACCTTCTTTAAAAGTCTTGTCTCTTATGTATTCACGATATTGCGGATCATCAGAGACCCATTCAGCAATAATATCATTGACGCCTGCAAGCACATCTTCAATTGTTGTTAGGTCGTGCTCCTCAGAAAGGTAGCCTTTTGCTTCTTCAACGATGGATGAAACACTCTGATCCCACACCAGCTTTGCAAGAGGTTCCAGTCCCTTTTCTTTAGCAATCGTTGCTCTCGTTCTTCGCTTTTGCTTGTAAGGCCGATAGAGATCTTCTACCTTCTGTAATTTATTCGCTTTTTGAATATCTGCTTTTAATTCCGGTGTTAATTTACCTTGATCGTCGATTAATCGAATTACCTCTTGCTTTCTTGCGGCTAATTGGAGTGCATAATCCCACTTATCCTGTATCGTTTTAATTTGCACTTCATCTAATGTACCTGTTTGTTCTTTTCTATATCTAGCAATAAAGGGGACCGTATTGCCCTTTTCTAACAAAGATATTACTTGTTTAATTGATGCAAAAGATATACCGGTTGACTGTGCGACTAACTGCATCAATTCATTTCTATTTATTTCTTCACTCACTGCTTGTCATCCTCCTAACTATTCATCCATTCATTTTACCAAACTATCCTTTACTTTCCCAACGACATAAAAAACTCGGCTTGTCCCAATAAGCAAGCCCCTACCGTATTTTTAGATAGGGGCCTTAGAAAAATTTCAAGAATATTTCATTGCAATTAAGGTCGTGTCGTCACTCTGTTTCGTGCCACCAGTTGAAGCAAATGTTTCTGTTATTTGATGCACATCTTTTCCAAAGAAGTATTTTTCCGATAATTCACTGGTTCGAACACCGTCTGAAAACATAATAAAAACCATACCTTCTTTCAAATCATCTCGTTGAACTTTAATCGGTCTTTGACAACCTCCGAGATAACCTGAATTCGGTATATTTCGCTTTTTCTCTAAATTGGATGAAATCGTCATTACGCCAATATTACCAATTGAAGTAAAGGTATATTTTTTATTAAGAAAGTCAATCTTCAATACACCTAATACCACTCCACGTTTCCCAACTAATGCTTTATTGCATAATTGGATAAGACGGTTTACAGATACATGCGTATTTTGTTCAATGATATCCATAACTGCCTGGGAAGACTCCTTGGCATACGGTCCACTCCCAAGCCCATCTGCTAATGCACAGACAAATTCCGAGTCATTTTCTTGAAAATAATAACTGTCACCACAACAATAGTTTCCTTGTTTTGCCTTTTGATAGACTGACACTTGGATACGTTTGTCTGCGTGCATTAATTTATTCCCTCCGAGCTGTCTGTTTGCAACGCTTCACGCAATTTCCTCAGCGCCCGTCTTTGTATTCGTGATACATGCATCTGGGAAATTCCTAATAAATCACCTGTTTCTTTTTGACTCATATTTTCATAATACGTGCATGTTAATATCTCTTGTTCACGATCCGTTAAAATTGGTAATACCTTTTCTAATAATAATTGTTGATCTATGTTTTCATATCCTTCATCCGGGTTACCAACTAGGTCAAGGATTGATACTGTGCTTCCATCTGAATCCGCTTCTATTTTTCGGTCGACAGATAAAGCTTTGTAGCTCCTACCCATCTCCATCGTTTCAAGTACATCCTCTTCACTAACTTCGAGATAATTTGCAATTTCTTTTATGGATGGAGATTTTTGTTTTTCTAATGTTAATTGTTCTGTTGCTTTCTTGATTTTTGGCCCAAGCTCCTTAATTCTTCTGGGAACGTGGACACTCCAGGTTTTATCTCTGATAAACCGTTTAATCTCACCAATTATGGTTGGGATGGCAAAAGATTCAAATGATTTACCGAGCGAAGGATCATATCTTTTAATTGCAGCTAATAAGCCCAGCATACCAACTTGAACAAGATCTTCATGAATCGAGCTGTTTTTAGAATATTTCCGCGCAATTGATTTAACTAGGTCCTGATATGCTAGTACTATCTTTTCTTGAATAATCTTATCTTGAGGATTCTCTTGTAGTTGTTCTATCCATCTGTAAACCTCATCCTCACGATTACTGTGTGGTTGAGATTTGGTCGTCATCGAACCCCACCTCATTCTTATGGAGAAACTTTGTCATCAATACAATTACTCCATAATCATTATTTATCTCAACCTTATCCATTAATGCATCAATTAAAAATAATCCAAAACCGCCTTCTCTTAACTCTTCAACTGATTCTGTCTGCCTATAGGGGCCGATATCAGCTTTTACTTTTGTTAAATCAAAACTCTCTCCTCGATCAGCAACCATTACTTCCAATCGATTTTTGTAAACACCAAACCCAACGGTAACCTCTCCGTCTTCCCTTTCATCATAGGCATGGGTTACTGCATTTGTCATCGCTTCTGAAATAGCAACCTTTAAATCCTCGATATCCTCATACGTAAACCCCATTCGGTTAGCAATCCCAGAAACACTTAAACGAACTACTCCTATATATTCAGCTTTGGCAGGAACTTTCAACTCTATGAAGTCAAAGTGTTTCATATCAATTTCCACCTCGTACTGTTGAGTCAATCGTAATAATGCTATCTAAACCTGTAATCTCGAATAATCTCAAAATTCTATCTTCTAAGTTCATGAGCTTTAGCTGGCTATTATTGGCTTTCGTAGACTTCAGTGCACTGATGAAAACTCCTAAACCAGTACTATCCATATAACTCACATTTTCTAAATTCACTTCAATTAATGTACCCTCTTTTTTAGTTAAAGGTAGCAAGTTTTCTTTTAATTTCGGAGCTGTGTAGGCATCGACTTCCCCAGTAAGTAAAACAAGAACAGTTGTTTTATTTTTTTCTGCCACTTCGACTTCCAGGTTCATATTCATGCGCTTACCTCCAAGATTATCGTTTGTGGTTTTTTTCCCCTATTTCCTTCTTATTAAACATTTTTACGAATGATAATCAACGTAAAATCATCTCTTAATTGGAATCCTTGTAATCGCTCAAAATGTTTATAAACCTGCTCTACAGCTTCTTGAGCAGGAAGATGTATGTATTTTTTAATAACCTCCAGCACTTCTTCACGTTCAATAAATCGGTTACCAACACGACATTCCGTTACTCCATCTGTCAGCAAAATAATCATGTCACCATGACTTATTTCTATTTCATATTGTTGATATGTTGTATCTTTTGAAACACCTAAAACAAGGCCTTTCGTTTTAATTTCTCTAAATTCGTTTGTTGATGCATGATAAAATAAGCCTGGCTCGTGTCCGGCTGAGGCGTAAGAAAAAGTTTCAGAATTCAAATTGTACAGCCCATAAAACATTGTAATAAACATTCCTTGATCAACGTTTCTTTCTACAACACGATTTAAATTTTCAAGGATTGAACATGGGTTTCGTTGGCTTTCAGAGAAACTATCCATTGAATATTTTATCATTGACATTGCTAACGCAGCAGGTATCCCTTTCCCTATCACATCAGCAATAGCAACCCCTATCGATTGCTGGTTATCCGACACAAAATGATAGTAATCACCATTCATCTGGTTAGCTGGAACACTTATAGCGCCAATATCTACTCCTTTTATGTTCGGTTTCTCCGTAGATAAAAGTGTTTGCTGCATGTTTGCTGCTACAGAAATTTCAGACTTTAATTCTAGTTGCTGCTCCCTTAATGATTGCATTTCCTGATAAGCTAATCCATAGGAAATCATCGTTTCAAGCAAGAAGTTAAGAGAATAATCCACTTCTTTTGGAAGATCTGGATATAACTCTTTTAATGCTTGAATATGAACATTTATTATTTCTTCAGGAGATATATTATGTTGAATAGATAACTTACTAAACTGTTCCGCTTGATAAAGCGCATTTTCATCTAAAAATTTAATATATTGCTTCAACAAGTTACGATAATTATCGATATCAAGCTTTAAGTTACGCAATCAAATCCCCCTCGCTTTATCGAACCCACTTTATGGCTCGTATCTCCGTCCCCTTTCCAGGATCAGAAATAATGTCAAATTCATCCATCAAACGCTTCACACCTGGGAGACCTGCACCAAGACCTCCAGATGTGGTATAACCATCTTCCATTACTTGACTAATATCTTTAATTCCCGGTCCATTATCAGTTGCAATCACTAACAAACCTTTTTGGTTTATATCGTTCATCATTTCAAAGCAAATTTTTCCGGTTCCTGCATATAAATATATATTCCTAGCAAGTTCGGATATAGCTGTAGCAATTCGTGCTTGATCAACGGTACCAAAACCAATTTCTTTTGCTCTGTCTCTACCTAATTGGCGAGCACCAACGATATCCCACTCTTTTTGTATGTTTACACAGGTTTGGAAGTTCATAGTTACTCCTCCAATTCCTGGCGCAGTTTAATCAATCCTTGTTCTAAGTCTAATGCAGTCGGGACATCCTGCAGATGGATACCTAGATCAATAAGTGTCATAGCTACAGCAGGCTGGATTCCAGTCAGAACAACCTTCGCCCCCATCAGGTCCGACATTGCAACAACATCACCAAGTACTTTAGCAATGAATGAATCAATAATCTCAACAGAAGTTAGATCAATAACTACTCCAGTAGCACCACTTTTATGAATCTTGCTAAGTAAATCTTCCTGAAACTGTATTGCAGTTTGATCATCCAAATCTATTTGTATCGTTATAAGCAAATAATTATGCAACTTTAGAATTGGAATCCTCAATATTATCACTCCTTATTTAGTGAGTCTAGTAGCTTTTCTACACCATCCTCTTTATTACCGGATTGAACAATTCTTCTATTCGTCAACTCTAATGCAGTCTGAACACCCTTCCGCAAAGAGCTTTTAGTAGGAAATTTCCTTAAATCTATTCCAAGGTTAACGATCGTTTGAGCAATTTCCGGACGTATTCCAACCAAGATACATGTAGCACCAATTAACCGAACAGCTTCAGCAGCCTGAATAATATGATGAGCTACCATTGTATCTACAACTGGAACTCCTGTAATATCAATGAGTACAACTTCAGCATTATGCTTAATTACACCGTCCAATAGGTTTTCCATAATTAATTTTGCCCGGTCCGTATCAATCGTCCCTATCAAAGGCATAACTGTGATATTATCCATAACCGGAATTAATGGGGCTGACAGTTCCTGCAAGGCTACTCTTTGCAAAGAAACCGTATGCTCCCAGCTTCCTGAGTATTCATTTACTAATTGATTAATAATCGGGTCCACCCAATTATCAACCATATCTAGTACGATAGCAAAATCCTCTGAATCTATTTTTTCAGATTGAGTAAGAATGAAATCAATGGTAACCCTTCGAAATGTTTGTAATCCATCTGTTATGTAGCTTAACGGCCAGCCGAGGTTAATCAGCCTTTCTGAAAAATCATCTAACTCACTTGTAATCCTTTGCTTGTCAACGCTAGTAAAAATGACATTAACAAATTCTCGATTGGTGCTTTCAAACAACTCCTCCGAAATAGTAGAAGTATATTCATTACTTCTGTTCTTTGAAATCTCTTCTAGCCATTTCTTAACAATTGAATCACTATTATTAAGAACAAGATTTTTTAATTGCTTATCCATATTCTCCCCTCCACGTTCCTAACGACAATATTATTTTCATTTTTACACGTTTACTTCATACAAGCAAATGTTTACACTCTTATCGATTACTTTTTAAAACGACAAAAAACCCTTGTCTATTATGGTGACAAGGGCGGCGAACAGTAGTCCATGAAAATTTTTAAATCATTAGAAATCAGCAAGTCCTAAACTTATTTCCAATGCTTTATTAATTTTTTCCATCATATTATTGTCCAACTGAGTGATTTTATCTGTTAAACGCTGTTTATCAATCGTTCTAATTTGTTCCAGCAAAATAACCGAATCACGTTCAAAACCATACTTTTCCGCATCTATTTCCACATGCGTTGGCAATTTTGCTTTTTGTATCTGCGCGGTTATCGCAGCTACAATAACCGTTGGACTAAAACGGTTACCAATATTATTTTGTAGGACCAACACTGGACGAACGCCCCCCTGCTCTGATCCAACTACAGGGGAAAGATCGGCGAAATAAACCTCGCCTCTTTTTACAATCAAACCTTTACACCCCGCTCACTAAGCGCTCAAGGGTGTTTTCGGCCTCCTCTTCAGCCTGGAAAGCTTCTGAAGCGATATTAAGATTAATTTTTGCCATTTCCATATAGCCTCTTTGCATGGATTCACGAATATGACGTTTTTTCTTTTCACGCAAATACGATTTTGTTGCCTGACAAATGAAGTCGCTTAGATCACTATTCTCACTTTTCATTAGACCGTCCACCTCATTGAGTAGGTTTTTTGGTAATCGTACTACAATCTCTTGTAAGCTTTCTGACAAAACCATACACCTCCACCATATATACAAGCCCAGTCTGTTTAAGTCCGTGTTCAAAAAGATAGCAAAGGCAAAACAAAAACAAGTCAAGGCGGGCAAACTTCTAAAAAACAAGGAAAGTCTCCTTGAATCTGCATTAACAATAAAAAAGCGATTTTTCTTTTATAGCGGAAGGCTATTTAAACTGGAAAATCCCTTCATTACCTTGCCTTGCACGAGGAATTCTGCTCCGTTCACTAAACTAGAGATACGCAAGTGTAACACACTTCTACTAGGGACGCAAAAACGAGCCAGTGAAGAGTGCCTCGCGTGTCACTTCATTCTTTTTGAACAACCTTTTTCATCCATTACTAATCATATCACTCAGTAAACTGCATTGCAAAGGCAATCCGCAATTTTTTTCAAGAAAAAAATATGGTATTTTCTCTTGTGCCTGATTTACGCTTTTTTAACGACTAAGAAATTATAACTGAACCTTTCTTAAATAATTAGGACACCTAAATATTAACTATTCGATAGAAAACGAAAAATTCCTCTTACCATTTTATACAATTATTATGTTTGTCATGCATTTTTTGTATATTTAATTACTCAATCTTTAAACCATTTTCAAAATAAAGTCTTGGAATACGATAACTAAGCATACAAGAAATTTCATAATTAATGGTATCCAGTTTTTCAGCCCAATCATCCATGGAAACTTCTGTATTATTTTGTTTACCAATTAATGTTACTTTTGTCCCAACTGGATATGGACTATCTAACCTTACCATTAACTGGTCCATGCAAATCCTACCAACGATTGGCATCAATTTCCCTTCGATCATTACATTTGAGCCTTGTAATTTTCTTTGAATTCCGTCTGCATAGCCAAGTGGGATTGTCCCTATCCATTCTTCCTCTTCAGTGGTATAGGTAGCCCCATAGCTTATGGATTCCCCAGGCGGCAGTCTTTTGACGTGTGTTAACCTGCTATATAAGGAGAGTGCAGGTTTTAAATCAATGGGTTTTTCTTTTTTTACATGTGGGGAAGGATATAATCCATACATACTAATCCCAAAACGAACATAGTGCCTCATGTGTTCAGGAAAACGCATACTAGCTGCACTATTACCAGTATGAACCTTAACATCGCTCTTTCCCCATCTGGATTCAAATGCCTGCATTAGGCGGTTAAAATGTTTTAATTGTTTTTGAAAATAAGATTCATCTTTCTCATCTGCAGTTGCGAAATGAGTAAAAATACCATCTAATTCAAAGCGTTCATCATCCAGTTCATCAAGTATTTCAAATAATTCCTGCTCTGTTCTTAGTCCGACTCTTCCCATTCCAGTATCCCATTTCATATGCAGCTTTAGATGATTGGTCCCTAAAACTTCTTTTACTTCTTTTAGCCATTCTTTTTGAAAAAATGTCACAGTAACATCATAGGACGCAGCAATCCCCGCGTCCTCAGGTCGAATCCACCCCATTACTAATATCGGAACAGTAATCCCAGCATGTCTTAGTTTTATAGCTTCATCCAGTATAGCAACTGCTAACCCGCTGGCCCCCGCTTCCATTGCCTTTTTTGCAACTTCCTTATCTCCGTGTCCATAGCCATTTGCTTTGACAACTGCATATATTTTCGTGTTTTTTGAAAGGCGAGTTTTCAATTGTCTAACGTTATAAGCGATGTGCTCTAATTCTATTTCAATCCAAGAATCTCTAAAAAATGTACGTTGCTTCATCTGGTTTACCTTCCCTTTTAATTATGAATAAAAGTTGGGACTACTATTTAACCCAATACTTTAACATCTATTTTCCGACTATTTTTCTCAATTATTTACTTGTAAAAGGGGAGTTGTCAAATAAAGAAGGCCAATAGGGGTCTGACCCCCCCTTTCGTTACAGGCAAAAAAATAAAAGCAGACCCTTCTGGCTGAGCCTGCTTGTTACGTTTATTTCTCTGATTGACCTGCTACGGAACTTGCTACATCAATCATTTCTTCTCTTGTTAACTCTTCACTTGCTAAATAGTAGTTCACTCCGTTATGTGTCCATTCTAGTGATTTATCTGTAAGTGCACCCATCGTAAAGTCAAGGCTTACTGGTTCACCACTTACTGTTTTCGGACTAGATGCGCTTGTAGGATAAACATCAACTCTTTCTTGAACAATCGTAAAATTCTTTTCCCCTTCATAGGTTAGAATTACTCGTTTCCCATTTTCCATTTCTACTTCTTTCGTTTCAACTAATTCTGAACCTATTGTTTCCGTAGGGTATAGAACAGTTAAATCTTTTGTTTCTACAGTTTCCTGATCTGCCATCACAGGTACACCTAGTAGACCACTAGTCATATTTTTTTCCATTTCAAAGGTGTCATCTGCTAATTCAGGGTTTAACTCAAAGTTAGAGAATTCCACTTCAACCACCGAATTGCTATCTTTATCTAACACCTTAACTAAAGCTGGGGTGAATGTTTTTTTGTCGAAATAAATTTCTTGGTAAGGTAAATTATTATTGTTTTGATAGTTCGTTTTTGTTTTAAACACATAGTAATTTTCCGTTGATTCAAATCCTGCCTCTGAATCATTTAACACGTCTTTCACTAAAGATTGATACAAATAAGGCTGACTACTATTGTTCGGCCAATCACTCTGAAATTTAAAGCTTTTATTTAATGCCGGAGTTAATACAAAGACCCCATCATCATTTCTTAAAATAACCTGACTACCTTCTTCATCTTTTTCATTTTTCAATACTACGCGATAATACTCTTTCTTTTTGTGCGCAATATCAATCTTATACGACTGACTTTCTTTTCCGGTGTTTAAACTCATACTGGCGTTTGCTTTATAACCGCTCATTTCTTCTACATTAGATTCTAGTTTTTTAATGACGTCTTCTTTAGATTTTTCCCCACAAGCCGCTAAAACCAACACCATTAAGACGATGATTCCGAAGCTGAAATATTTTCTCATGGTCACAACTCCTTTGTCTCATTTCAAAGGACAAAGGGAACGCACACACCTGCAAATCTAAGAAAATGTACGAAATACTGAAGCTAACCCTTGAATGACATCTGTCGCTAATAGATCTTGCTTAGAATGCTTGTTAACAATTAGATTGTCTGCAGCTTTCCCATGAATATAACAACCATTAGCCAATGCTTCTACTAATAATTGCGGCTGCATCACCATCGAAAGTAATATACCTGATAAAACATCACCGCTTCCACCCTTTGCTAACCCAGCGTTTCCAGAAGTATTCACCCACTGCTTACCTTTAGGGTCTGTAACAATGGTAAATGGCCCTTTCAGTATAAGGTGAACTTGATAGGTCTTGGAAAATTCCTCCGCTATACGAAACGGCTTTGATATAATTTCTTTCACTGGAATTCCAGTTAACCTCGACATTTCTCCTGGATGTGGCGTTAAGATTGAAGGGAATTCGCGTTGCTTTAAAAGTTCAAGGTCATCACTAATATGGTAAAGCCCATCTGCATCAACAATCACAGGGCAATTTGCTTCTTTGATTAATTGTCTCGTTAACTCAGCTGTATCTTCTGATCTTCCCATGCCCATACCGATGGCTATAGCATTGTAGACGGAGTAATCAAGGCATTGGGAACCTGTTATCACTCCCTTTTCACTATCCAAAGGAATAAAAGTTGCTTCCGCGCAATGGGAGACAATCGATGGTATAACCTCATTTACCGTTCCAACCGACACTAATCCTGCTCCTGACCTCAAGGAAGATAATGCTGTCATTGCAATAGAACCTGGCATTTCGCGACTTCCACCAACAATAAGGCCTTTTCCATGAGTACCCTTATGAGAATAATCATCTCTTTTTGGTAAGGTAAAATGCACTTGCTCCTCTGTCCAGACCTTACGTGCAGTTACTTGATCAAACGACGCTAGTGGTAAGCCAATTTTCACTACTTCCCACTTTCCATAATACTTAGCGGTGTGTTGTAAAAATGCACTCATTTTCGGCGCTTCGATAACAAAGGTATAATCGGCCCAAACCCCTGTATCAAAAGACACTCCCTCATCTGCAGGAATCCCACTTGGAATATCAACAGATAACTTTACCGTGTTTGATTGATTAACTGCTTCAATGATTTGATGAAAAGGTGGTCGCAATTTACCTTTTATGCCAATTCCAAAAATAGCATCAATAACCACAGTTGCCTCCTTCAAAAAGGCAGCTATTTCCTTTCCCTGATCGTCAACATGAACCTTACCACCAAAGTTTATATACAACTGTTTATGATACGCAGCATCACCTCTGATTTTCTCATCAGGAACGAGCTGTAAAACAGTTACATGAAACCTTTGATTACATAAAGTTCGTCCAATCACAAAGCCGTCTCCACCATTATTACCGGCACCAACTAAAATAAGAATCCGGCTGTTTTTGGCAAGCAGAGGAATCATACTTTCGGTAATTGATCTACCGGCATTTTCCATCAATATTCTTCCATCTATGCCCCCCTTTTCCATTGCAACACGATCCATTTCGTACATTTCATTTGCGGTGACTATGTGCACAATGTTCCCTCCTACCCGCACTAAAATATATGAGACAAACTATTCGAATATGCAGACTAGCCTGACAAGCTGCAAAAAGATTTCTAGGCAAGTACCATTTTTTTCACAATATCAACTCAAATAATGTCTATATTTCTATACCTCTATGACTACTTGTGCAACGGCATAGGCTTCACTATGAGAGATGGAGACAAACAGCTTATTCGAAGGATAATTTCTTATTACAATCTCTGGGGCACCCTTCTGATTAGGTAAAATTTCGATTTCCTGAAAACCTAGTGCTCCAATTCCAGTACCTGCTGCCTTAGCAAATGCTTCCTTTGCAGCAAACCTTCCAGCAATAAACTCCATTCTTCGCCTCTGGTTGGTAAAACCCTGTAAACATTCTCTTTCTTTTTGGGTTAGAATTCTTTCTGCTAACCGACTGTTTTTTTCCAGGCTTTTCTCTATTCGTTTCAGTTCTACAATATCGATTCCAATTCCTTTAATCATAATGAACCAACCCTTTATATGTTTATTGTACAAAAAGTCTTCCTCGAGGAGAACACGCACTTTTCAAAAACGACAAGTAAATATAGAACAAGTATAACGTAGAACATTTTTTACTTCTACGCTACATCCATACTCATACAATAGTGTTAGCAGAAATACTTGTTGTTTGTGAACCGTTAGTTAGATGAAGTATGATATAGAAAGAAAAAGTATAAAAGGAGTACATTATGTTTATTCGTACGGAAAGCTTGAGACAATTTATTCGCTTTTATCCAGTAGTCACTACAATCATAGCAATACAACTTGGGGTTTGGCTTATCGTTTTAATTTTTCCATTCATCCAAAGCCTATTGAGCCCATTTGGTGTAATCATCCCACCAATCGGAGATTTTTTATATCAGTGGGGAACAGGTGTAAACCTTTATATCAGTCAAGGGGAGTACTGGCGCCTAGTCACTTCCATCTTTCTACACAACCCATATGGTGTCATGCATGTATTGTTTAACTCTTTTTCCTTAGTATTATTTGGTCCGGCGTTAGAGCAAATGCTCGGGAAAGTGAAATTTATAACCGTTTACTTACTTGCTGGTATTATCGGAAATGTGTGTACTTGGCTAATGGATCCAAACGCCTTCTACTTTCATCTAGGGGCTTCAGGAGCTATTTATGGTTTATTTGGATTATATATGTTTATGATTTTCTTTGAAAAACATTTAATTGACCGTGCTAACGCTCAAATCATTATGATTATTTTAATAATAGGACTGGTAATGACGTTTCTGCGACCAGGTATTAATGTATATGCCCATGTGTTTGGATTTATTGGTGGTGTGGCATTAGGTCCAATCTTTTTACGGAACGCACAGCCCTTTTCTATTTGGAAAAATACAAGCAGTCCAAGAGATGACTCGATTCAATTTAATCCAAACCGTTGGAGGAAAAAGAGGTTTCCGCTAAAAAATGTTTTTTGGATCGTTATTATTATTTTGGTATTAATCGGCTTATTCGGCAGGTTCCTGTAATTGATTCAGGTTGCTGTTTCTTTGTAGACAGCAATTCTGAAAGAAAAAAAAGTGCTATCAGTTATATTGACAGCACTTCTAAGCATTTTAATAGCTCTGTTTTCGATTCGTGTTCGGATTTGCTCCCCGTTTATTTTTAAAATTACGATTTCGGGAAGGTTTTCCTTTTCTTGAAAAATTTCGGTTTTTGTCACCTCGGAAATTTTTCCCTTTATTGTTGGACGTCTTCTTGACGCTGACTGGCTGTACAGATGACAAGGTTACTGGAGCATTACGGCGCTCCTTCGTCATCATTTTTAATACTGCAGAAACAATGGTAATCGAATCGTATTGATCAAGTAATTCTACAGCTGTTTCTCTGTAATCACCCAAATCTTTTTTCTCAATCGTAGAGATAATATTATCAACGGTCACCTGCTGCTGACCTCGACGTGCTTCATCCACAGAAGGAGCCTGCATCCGTTTCACTTTACTTTTTGTTACCTTCTCAATTAAATGAAGATGTGGCATTTCTCTCGGTGTGATAAATGAAATTGCCTCTCCACCTTTACCTGCTCGACCTGTTCTTCCGATTCGGTGAACATAGCTTTCTGGATCCTGTGGAATATCGAAATTGTACACATGTGTAACCCCAGAAATATCAAGACCACGAGCAGCCACATCTGTCGCAACTAATATTTCAATTCGCCCGTTTTTAAATTTGTTTAACACAGACATCCTTTTTCCTTGTGTTAAATCACCATGGATCCCTTCAGCCCGAAAACCACGTGCATGAAGTCCTTCTGTTAATTCATCGACTCTTTTTTTCGTACGTCCAAAAATAATCGCTAATTCTGGTGCATGAACATCCAATAAATTTGTTAACGTATCAAACTTTTGTTTTTCATTTACCTCTACAAAAAATTGATCGATATTGGATACAGTCATTTCTTTTGATTTCACTTTGACTTCTTCCGGCTTTTTCATTAATGTTGTCGCAATATCCCTAATTTCCTTTGGCATTGTGGCTGAAAATAAAAGCGTCTGCCTTTGCTCAGGGATAGCCTTTAAAATATCTCTAATATCATCAATAAAGCCCATATTCAGCATTTCGTCCGCTTCATCCAGTACGGCTGTATGCACATTACTAGTATTAATTGTTTTCCTTCGAATATGGTCAAGAAGTCGCCCAGGCGTCGCAACAACAATGTGTGGACCATCCTTTAAAGCTCTTATTTGACGTTCCATGTGCTGGCCACCATAAACTGGAAGGGTTCGGACCCCTTTAAATTTACCGAGTCGATGAATTTCCTCAGACACTTGGATGGCAAGTTCTCTTGTAGGAGCAACCACCAATCCTTGAATTTTTTTCATGTCTTGATTTATCTTTTCTAACATAGGAATTCCAAAAGCAGCAGTTTTCCCCGTTCCAGTTTGGGCTTGTCCAATAACATCTTTTCCCTGTAATCCTAATGGAATTGTTTGTTCTTGAATCGGTGTTGCTTCTTCAAATCCCATCTTTTCTAAAGCCTTCATAATTGGTTTAGATATACCTAATGAATTAAAAGTTGTCACGTTCTTTTTCTACCCTTTCTTTTAAAAATCATGTATTTTACAATCGACACATGAATTTGCATTTATTCCAAAATCGAGCAATTAAACAAGAGTTATTATTTATTTTCAGTGATTTTGGTTTATACTATTCCCATTTAGGTTAGCTTTTTAAACATGAAAAAAGCCTTCCTCCACACCTTGGAAGAGGCCCTGTGCGAGCACTATAATGGATTCTCTCATGTTACCACACTCTAATTACTAATTCTACCTATATTAGAAATGATTTTCAAACAAATGAGTGTTAGAATAAGGTAAACAATTTTACAATGAAGGAGGAAAAGGATGAATAAACCTCCGTTAAATCCATATATAGCAATCATTATTGGTGTCATATCTGTTTCTACAGCTGCTGTTTTAGTTAAACTAGCAGCTGCAGCACCGGCCTCTATTATTGCCAATTATCGACTCTTATTTGCAGTAATTATAATGGCGCCCTATGTTCTGTGGAAATATCATAACGAATTTAAATGGATTTCTGCAAGAGATTGGTTATTTTCAATCCTCGCAGGAGTCTTTTTGGCTTTCCACTTTATTTTTTGGTTTGAGTCTTTAAATTATACATCAGTCGCCAGTTCCGTTGTATTAGTAACTCTACAGCCAATTTTTGCGTTTTTAGGAACTTATCTATTTTTTAAAGAGCGTTTTACTGCAGGCGCATTGATTAGTATGGTGATTGCACTTACCGGAAGTATTATTATCAGCTGGGGCGACTTTAAAATAAGTGGTCTAGCCCTGTTAGGTGACGTCCTTGCCGTTATTGGTGCTGTTATGATAACTGTATATTTTTTAATGGGACAAAACGTACGAAAAAGACTATCCCTAATGACTTATACATTTATCGTATATGCCATTAGCTCCATTACGTTAATTATTTACAATTTATTGCTTGGACATGCATTTACAGGCTACCCACTGGACAATTGGATTATCTTTCTTGCATTGGCAATTGTTCCAACCTTTCTCGGTCATACGTTGTTTAATTGGGCGATTCGATGGGTTAGTACATCAGTAATATCCATGAGTATTGTATTCGAGCCAGTTGGAGCTTCTATTCTTGCTTATTTTATTTTAGGTGAACTTATATCTTGGTCTCAATGGCTTGGCGGAATGATTGTAATGTTTGGTTTATTTTTATTTATTGTAAGTACATCAACAAAATCAAGGATCACATTAACGAAACGAAAAAAACATAAGGATTTACAAACGAATCACTTCTCATCCCTTAAAAAGGAATAAACAGCTTGATTTAGTGCATCCTTATCATCACCTAAGCAAATATGATGCTTAGAATCATGAAAAAACATCACTTGTGTATCGGAAGGTATTTCTTCCTCTAAAAAATAAGCGGCTTTATATGGAACCATTCCATCCTGAATACCTTGTGCAATTAATACAGGGCAAGAAACCTGTTGAAGATAAGGCTTCGTAAATTTCATACATTTTAAAAATTCAACTGTTGCTTTCACTGGAACAGAGCCTGTTTTCGAAATGTAGCGTTGAAATAATGGATTATCACTTAGCTGTTTGTTTAAACCATCTTTTACAAACTCAACAATATCTATCCCCATTTGTTTTATGCTGATGTATTTTCTTGATGGGGATAAGAGAACTAACCTGTTTATTTTATACTTTGCTGCAAGATAAGCAGCAATCATTCCCCCCATTGAAAAACCAATAATAAAGACCTTATCACATTTTTCATTTATTTTTAAAAATTCTTTTTCCGCTTTATCTATCCATTCTTCATAATGAACTGAGTCTAAAGCCAATTCTTTTCCATGACCAGGCAATGTTGGTGCTTCGATATACCAATTTGTACGTTGCAAAAGATATTCCTTCAATGGCTCAACTTCATAAGGTCCTCCTGTAAAGCCATGGATACATAAACATCCAATCATTTTAATGCTCCTTCAATTGGTAATTGGTTAATATGTATTTATACTTCCCTGAACAATGAAAGTGATGATGCTATAATCATATAGATAGGATCCTCTTTGGTCAAAGAAAAGACACTCGCTGACTTTCTTACAACTTTATTCCGTAAAATTTTTAACTGTATCGAATTACTTTTCGGCTAAAACTCCTAGCATACAAGTAAAAATCCTTGCCGATAAAAAGTCGACAAGGATTACAAGAATCATTTCATACCTTTAAGAAATGAACCAATCCCTTTAACGATAGGTGAAACCTGTTGATAGGTATTGGCCATTTGTCCAAAAGTAGATAGCATCTTATCAAGGTCAAGCTGACCATTATCATCATGGAAGTAGGATATTAATCCTTTAGGGATAGGCTGCCCAGGTGCACCGACCGGACCTCCCGCCCCCCATTGAGCTTGTTGATGGTAACCATTCCATTGCTGTGGATTTGGTGGTTGCGGTTGCTGCGGTTTTGCGAATTGTTGATAAGGAGTCATTGGCTGACTACTTAGCATGGAACCTTGTTGCATTTGAGTTGGTTGCTGAAACCCAAAAGGTGTTTGATAATAAGAACCTTGATTATACGAAAAATATGGCGCTCTCCAATTGTTCATGTGAACACCTCTTTCAACATTACTTAGTAATAACTTATGCTAAATATGCTGAACTGGTTAATTATCACGGAAATAATGTTGCCTTTCATGCTGAATACTTACGAAAATATTAGGGCATTGATTAATTTACTTTTTTGAAACCCCAAAATTTTATATTTTTTTGTGAAAATTGCCGGAGTGGCATAAACTCGCTCTTTTTGTAGCTCCTTTAAGTACTCTTTGTTTTTTGTTGTATTCTTTTTGGTATAAGAGATGTTCTGTTCATCTAACCAGGAGAGTACTTTTTCGCATTCCTTACACGAATCACTAACATATACGACTACTTCTTCTTGTTTCATAAAGTGCCCCCCCTTAGTTGGCTTCCTATACCATTTCCCATTGCTGTAACTTTTGAAACATATTTGTCATATTTTTGTGTTTTTATCGAAAATTAAAAGAATGTGCACCATTCTTTTTCATACGTTTTTCGGGAATTCTGAATCCCTTCCATAGTTTCTGACATACTAAAAATCCACACGAAAAGTGTGGATGATATTTTTTATAATATAAGTAAAGGGAGGGAAGATCCTACACGATTTTTCATTATTTAGTTGCTAAAAAGGGAATCCGTCTCCCATCAACAGCAAAATCATGAAAAATTGCACAATTAATACAAAGTAATTGCCTATATATTACCTACTATTTCACGTGTAGTATCTTCAAATCCTCCATCCAATCTATGAGTCCACTCCATTATAAATCAAATAGTAAAATTTGGCTACTTCAATTTTTCAGCATATGTACCCAATTTTTTCAGTAAATCAATTGCCTCCATTTTTTCTTCCTTTTCTAATCCACCCGTAATAGCTTCTATCTGCTCCCAATGGCTCGGGAAAATATCCGTTAGTAACTGCTGACCTTTTTCGGTAATCGATGCATACGTAATTCTTTTGTCACTTTCACACGGTACTCGCTTAACATAGCCTTTTTTTTCCAACTTATCGACTACATACGTAATACTACCACTTGCTAGTAATATTTTGTCTCCTATTTTTTGTAATGGCTGATCGCCTTGATGATATAATAACTCTAATACGCCGAATTCGGTCGTATTTAACCCCTTATTCCGTATATCTGCTGCAACTTGATCTGTTACTGATCGATAAGCTTTTGATAAGACAACAAACAATTTTAAAGAGGGGTCTTGCTTTTTTTGTTCGTATAAATCTCTATTATCCATCTCACTCACCCTCTCCTATGTACCTGAATTAAACGTATTATAGTTGAAGCGAGAATTGGATGTCAACTTAACCTTGTTACAAATAGTAGAGCTAAGTTACTGTACGATTAACGTTGCTACCATGTCAGAGTGACCGGCACCACACAGAACATTACAATAGATTTGATATTCCCCTGGTTCTTCCGGTGTAATAGTTGCACTACCATCTCCTTCAATATTCACGTTTAGTTCATTAATACTAATACCGTGGAGCCCTTCATCTGATGTGAAATTTAGCGTTACAGGTTCGCCAGCTTGTACAGTATATTCTTCTTGATTAAATTTGAAATTAGTAGCCACTATTTCAACACGATTACTAGATTCTGATGCCGAATGATCTAAATTATCCTGGGTTGTATCGTTATCCGTATCCGTACCGCATGCAGCCAGCAAAGCGAAGATACTTAATATAATAAAGATAGAAAATTGTTTTCTCATAATCTGTCACCCTCCTATTAATTGATTATTTATATAGTCTAACTGATTTTCTATTCGTCTAAACAAAGATTTTTTGACAGTTTATGAAACTTTTATATAGAAAAACTCCCAACTCATAATGAGCAGGGAGTTTTCTGATTGTCTGTTTTCTAAAAGGTTATTGCTTTATACAATAAGCCTAATTGTATAAAAAGTATATTGTGCAATAAAAGATAAATACGTTAACCTAATTGTTGTTGTAAAAAGGATTGTACGTCTTCTGGTGTTTTTGTATAAGCACTATGCTGATGTGCCAGCTTTTCTCCATTTTGGAAAATTAATAAACTTGGAATACCCATCACTTCATGTTCCTGAGCAATTCCTTCTACTTCATCACTGTTAATTTCATACCATTCATATTGACTATATTGCTCTAAAATATCCCCAATAAACATGTCCATACGCTTACAGTCTGGACACCAATCTGCGAAAAATTTAACAATCACTGGCTTTTCCGAATTTATCACTTCGTTAAATTGCTCTCTTGATTCGATTGGTTTCATTTTAATACATCCCTTCTTTATACTTCATCATTTTTAAGTTTAAGTCGATTGAAAGTATAAGTAAAAATCTATCATTCGTTGCTGATTCATTCAAGTAATTCGTCCTGCATTACTCCTTATACTCTACCCTTCCAAGTATGTAAGCTACAAATAGACCCAATGCAAACGTAAGTATGCTAACCATTACCTCTAGAGCCCCTGTTGGCCAGCCTGGAAAAATAACAACAGTGGAGCCGATAACAAGTCCAATGACCACAGCAAACGTTCCAGTTGTATAATTTTCTAAAAAGTAATGAATAATTTTACTCATTGTTATTAGACCTAAAACAACTCCAATAGCAACCACCAATATAATATCAAATTTAAATTCCGAAACGGCATTCAATATCGTTGTATAAGCGCCAATAATTAATAACAAAAATGATCCACTAATCCCCGGCAAGATCATCGCACTACTAGCTACAAACCCTGACATAAACAGCCAGGCATAGGAGGCTATCGTCAAGTTTTGAAGCGGTTCTGTCTCTCCAGAACGAAAAAATAGCATCGACGCAACAATCAAGGCACCAATTATCAATAGGAAAACATGCTGTGCTTTAAACGTATTTTTAGCATCAGACTGATGAAGCAGATATGGTAAAACACCGATGATTAATCCTAAAAATGCAAATTGTGTTGGACCAGGATAATGCTCAAATAACCATTCAATTAAATCCGCTAACAATATAATAGCTAGAACAACCCCGACACCTAAAGGAATTAAGAAGCCTAAATGCTTCTTCCAATCCTTCGTAAAAAAACCATTAATTGCTTCTATCAAACGATCGTAAATTCCTAATACAACAGCTATTGTTCCCCCACTAACGCCGGGAACAACATCACTTGCCCCCATGAGCATGCCACGGTAAATATTTTTCCACTCCATCCCCATTCTCCTTTTAACTATTTTTTAATGAGCTTCGATGAATTCTAAATCCGTTATCCATTGTGCCATATGCTCTTTCATTTCCTGATAATGCTTTTGAGCCCCTGGAAGCTGTTCATCTGTTAATTGGTACATCGGGATAATATCGTAGTTTCGCCAATTTTCATAGGACACATAAGTTGGTAAAAACGCAGGTGCCTTTACATTAATTGTTTCCTCTTTTCCTTTTACCGTTTTTTCGACTGTGAATCGAGCAATTCCACCTATTTGTCGATAAAACTTGTCCTGGCCAGACAAAAAATTTCCTAACGAATAAATGACAAGCGTTTGATTCCCGTCTTTTCCTTTAACCCAGTCCATTGGTTGTAGAACATGTGGGTGATGACCAATGACTGCATGTACTCCTAAATCAGCAGCATATTGAACAAGCTCCTTTTGTTCATTATTCGGCATTCGTTCATACTCATTACCAAAATGCAAACTCAAAACAACAACATCCGACTCTTGTTTCGCTCGTGTCACGTCGTTTGCCATTTTTTCTTTATCGATTAGATTAACTAGGTAATCTTTCCCCTGAGGGATTGGGATTCCATTTGTACCATACGTATAACTTAGGAAAGCAACGTCTATATCTTGATCTGTGTGAAAAATCGTAAGCTCTGCACTGGATGCTTCATCTTTATATGATCCCGTATATAACATACCTAACTCTTCCCAATGATTCAGCGCCCGTTGAACAGCTTCCTCCCCACGATCTATCGTATGATTGTTCGCTAACGATACTACATCCACGCCAGCATTATGTATTGCATCCCCTACTTCAAATGGGCTATTAAATCGAGGATATGAGGATAACCCTAACTCCTCTCCCCCTATCATTGTTTCTTGGTTTGCAAGTGTAATCGTTGCATCCCTTAAGAAAGGCTTAACCTTTTCAAACATCGGGGTAAAGTCATAGCCTTCATCTGTTTGTGCATCTTGATAAACACTACTATGGATTAATAGATCACCGATAGCAGCAATACTGATTTCCTTTGTAATTGTTTTTGATTCGATTAACTTCTCCGTATGTTCCGGAGGTTTTTGCAACATGCTTATCCCATCTTTATCTGGGTGATTTGCTGCAAAAAGATTGACATTATTAAGGGTACTTGCAGTCGTTACGTAGCTGCACGCCGTTAAAAGAAGGATAAATAACAGCAGGAAAACAAGCTTCATTTGATTGTTATTCATTGATTTTCTCCTTTTTTAGAAGATAATACAAATCTAGTATTCTATTTAATTTTACATGAAACGACATCGTTTTAAAACTTCTATTTCTCCATTTATGAGTAGGTTTATATATTGATAATAATTTGCGTTCATCTTGAATAAAATTGACTGGTATCACTCTTAAATATGCTATTTGTGTATGGATTTCAATGATTGTTTACATTCAAATAATGGATAAAAAGAGAAAAGGGGCTGATCAATTTTGGCTGATTTTATTAAAAGTGCTTCATTCGAGCATCAATTTTGGTTGCAAGTGTTGGGGGATCATTCTAGATTTATCCGAGATTCTTTGTACCCAAAAGAAACCGAGGATATTCAGTTAGCAAAAGAGTTTGTAAAAACATTTGATCAACTTCTTAAAAATTCCAAATCTATTAATAACTCTAATGCGATTGCCTTTACTAAACAAGCCGAATCAGCAACAGAGAAGATGAAGCAATTTAAACTCTCCCTTATCCAACGACAGTTAGTGGGGGCAATTGGTATTCACTTATCTCCTACCTTTATTAATCACATGGTAAATGAACTAGAAGAATACGAGCTTGTTTTGGAATATCTAAAGCAAGGAGAAGCTCCACCAATCTTTCATGAGCTTCACCACCACCTTCTTTGGTTGGCTGATGCTTCTGGCCATGCCGGGGCCATTAATGATCAATTAGATGGAGTGGAGAAGCGTTTAAAAAGGAAAAGTGATACGTTTGCCGATCACTTTGATGACTTCTATTTAAAAGCGGTTGAATTAACTGGCTATCTTCGTTCAAACATTCAATCGTTTCCAGCACTAAAGAGGTTTAACAAGGATGTTGAAGTAGAAATGAATCTATTTCGAACTTTTTTGCATGAGCTCGAGGAAATGGAATTATCTGAAACGGTTTTAGGTACTTTTTCCGGATTGATGGCTGATCACATGGCAAGGGAAGAATGCTATTACTTAATGAAACTTGCTCAGTCTACAAAAAACCCTCCTCCACAATGCGATCCAACAAAACCAAGGACAGAGGATCCCCATTAAGGATTAAGAATGGCTGATTAATCGATACTAGGCAGGTTTACTATACAGTCCAACTTTTATATCGAATTCAAAACCGTCTTATGATAACTAATCATCTAAGAAGCATCGTTCATCTGAAAAGTGTATAATAAAATAGAGGTGATGAAATGAAACTACTGGATGCAGTAACATATGCAGCAAAAAAACATGATGGACAAAGAAGAAAAGTCGACGGCCTGCCTTACATAACTCACCCTTATCGAGTAAGTATGCTCTTGTTGAATGATGGTTATAAAGAAGAGATTGTCATTGCTGGCTTGCTCCATGATGTAGTGGAGGATACAGACGGTACCTTAGAAGAAATAAATACCCTTTTTGGAGAAGAAGTTTCCAATCTTGTAAACTATGCGTCGGAGCCAGATAAATCACTGAGCTGGGAAGAGCGAAAAAAGCATACGATTGAAACGATCAAAACAGCCCCATTCGATGCAAAACTGGTCGTTTGTGCAGATAAAGTGGATAATTTAACTTCGATATTGGACAATGAACAGAAACTTGGTGCAAAAATCTGGGATTCCTTTAAAAAGGACAAAACTAGCCAACAATGGTACTATACAAGTGTTTATCAAAGCTTAATACACGGGGTGGATGAGAACAAGCACCCAACATTATTTAAGGACTTTAAAAATCTTATTGAACAATTCGCTTAGTCTATCAAGTAACATCGTTTAAAACATTATTTAATAAACCGTATCGTCAGCGGAAACCGGAATCGTTTCCCTAATACAGCACGTATGATAGCGATGATCATTGTGATGAACCAAAATAGTCCGGCAAAAATAATTAACCCAAACGCACCAAATAACACAATCACGTTAAACGGAATAGATGCCTCCGGTAAAATTGGAGCCAATTTTGAAAAGATATAGCCGATACCAAATAGTGAAAACAAATAAATCTGATAACTAATTTGGAAATTAACATTTTCCCTAGCGTGTTCATCAAAAAATATCGATTCTCCTCTAAATAGTAAATAATAGACTTGAATAGCAACAATGCTTAATAATGGTATTGGAAAAAAGATAGGTATCAGATAACCAAATACTGCCATTAATTTTTCTTTTGTTGAAACCATAAAATTAAATAACTCCCTTTGTAAAACAGATAAAATAAGTCTAACATTATTAAGCATAGATTGAGAAATGATAAACATGGTGCAAGTTAGGAGGTAAATTGTGAATTATAATTTGGAGCAAACATACTTGCTGAAAGATGATGGTCGGATACCAAATTCGGAGTTACCATTAATCATCTATCCAAAGGTATTGGAAAACCCGCGGAGCTGTACAGCTATATTCCAGCTCAATAACTGGAAAAATAATTGGACTGGCGGCGTATTTAGCTACCACCATTTTCATAGCAACTCTCATGAGGTTCTTGGTGTTGTTAGTGGCAATGCCATGATCATGTTCGGGGGTGAACATGGCTTGAACTTACGTGTATCTGCTGGAGATGTTGTTGTTATTCCTGCAGGAGTAGGTCACAAACATATCAAATCTAGTGAAGACTTTCTAGTTGCTGGTGGTTATCCAGATGGGATGGACTATGACATGAGAACGGGTGACCCGAAGGAACATGACAACGTTACAGAAAACATTGCTAACGTTCCTATGCCAAAACTGGATCCAATCTTTGGGGAAAATGGGCCGCTACAGGATATTTGGGGATCTGTTGACTAATTCAGCAAGAAGATCCCCTTTTTCATCACATTTCTTTTGGTGCACTAATTCCTAGCAAGCGTAACCCCTCTTTCAGCACAACCGATACAGCTTTTACTAGAGCCAACCGACTAAACTTCTGCTGTTCATCCTCCAAAATTCGAACATTCCCATAATATTTATTAAACGCTTGTGCTAAATCAATTACATATTTCGCCACCAGGGATGGATCATAAGATTTTACTGCCCGTTCGACAATTTCCGGGAACATCATTATTTCACTAATAACCGGCCAAGCTTCATCATCCTGTAACAAAATAGGTTGATTTACGTTTATCTTGGTCAATCCCTTGTCTAACAAGGAGGATGCTCTGGCATGCGTGTACTGGACATACGGACCTGTTGCTCCTTCTACACGGAGCATATCCTCCAAGGAAAATTCCACATCGTTGTTACGGTGATTTTTTAAATCGTGAAAAATCACTGCACCTACACCTACGGATTTAGCTACTTTGTTTTTATCCTCTATGTTTGGATTCTTCTGTTCAATATTTGTGTTTGCAAGTTCTATAGCTTCCTGAATAACCTCTTCTAACAAGACAACCTTTCCTTTTCTCGTCGACATTTTCTTTCCATCTTTTAAAATCATCCCGAAGGAAATATGATGCATTCCATCCGCCCAGTCATAACCAAGCTTTTTCAGCACTTTAATAAGTTGTTGAAAATGTAAGCTCTGTTCATTTCCAACCACATATAATGACTGTACAAAATGATATGTTTCTTTGCGATACAAAGCAGCTGCCAAATCTCTCGTTGCGTAAAGTGTTGCACCATCCGATTTTCGTATAAGGCACGGCGGCATTTCATCATCACTTAAATCAACAACCTGAGCTCCTTCTGATTCCGTTAGTAACTCATTACCCTCCAACAAATGAACCACTCGATCCATTTTGTCATTATAAAATGCCTCCCCTTGATTGGAATCAAAGGTAATCCCTAACAATTCGTAAATACGGTTAAATTCCTTTAACGACTCTTCTCGAAACCATTTCCAAAGCTCCATTGCTTCTGTATCTTGATCCTCTAATCTTTTAAACCATTGACGTCCTTCGTCCTCCAAAGAGGGGTTCTGATCCACTTTTTCATGAAAGGTAACATATAACTGTAGCAACTCTTTTATTGTATTTTTTCTGACTTTCTCTTCATTCCCCCACTTCTTGTAAGCAACAATTAACTTACCAAATTGTGTACCCCAATCTCCTAAATGATTGATTTTAACCGGCTTATAACCAGTTTTTTCTAATATTAATGCGATAGAATTTCCAATTACCGTTGAACGTAAATGCCCCATTGAAAAAGGCTTTGCAATGTTAGGAGAAGACATATCAATCGTAACTACCCCTCCATTTCCAATGTTCTGGCTGCCATAATTCTCTCGTTCATTTAACACATTTTTGATCACATCGGCAGCAACTTGTTGTTTATTTAAAAACACATTTAAATACGCACCATCTGCCTCTACTTTCACAAACAATGGATCATCAATGGCATTTGCCGTTTCCTCTGCTATTTTTTGTGGAGCTTTTCGGCGCAATTTCGCTAGAGCAAAACACGGAAAAGCCAAATCGCCATGACTCATTAGCTTCGGCTTTTCAATCATTTGATAAATCGTTTCTTCTTCTAACTGTTGGTCAAAAGCACCATACAAAATTGCTGCAAAGTGTTGTTTATATTCCATTTTCATTCTCCTTTAATTGATCTAATTCGACTTAACTGATGAAACTAAAAAAACTCTCATCCCTTCTATTATGAAGAGACGAGAGTTATCCCGCGTTGCCACTCTACTTGTTCCGAATTTGGAACCAGCTTTGTCTGCTATTAACGGTGCAGCGTCCGGCTAACCCTAATAAAAATTCGACAAACCTTTCGAAAATTGTTCAGGAAAGCATCGAGAAAGTCCGGTTCATTATCCTTTCCGTGTTAGGCTCTCACCAACCCCAACTCGCTTTGACTTCCAAGATAACTACTCTCTTTCTCATCGACGTTCGATATAAAGATTATCACCTATTATAGAGAATTTCTTCCGTTAGTCAAGTTTAATTTTTCATTTACGTTTTATTACGATTGTAACGGGTATACTGTAAACAAGTTGGAAAAATTGTTTCGTCAAAATAACAGTTGAAAGGATGTTTTTCATGGTAAAAAGAACTCAATATCAACCGACAAAACAACCCGGTGTTGATTTATCTGCTGCTCAGCAAGTCCGCTATAATAAAGAATTTAAACAAGCAGATATCGCTGGTGGATACCGTAAGCAACAAATAAACCGTAATTCATAAGCAAAAAGGTCAGATAACATAAGGCTGTCGAGAAAGTATCTCGACAGCTTTTTTGCGATTTTTTACTAGATTGGCGGATTCTCATTCCGTTATTTGCTCAAAAACCATCGTTTTGAGCATGGTTTAGGATCCTCTTTCCGTTATTTGCCTTTTTCAACCTCAAAAACTACTGATATTGTGCTATTAGCGGAACCAGGATCCGTTTCACCCCTCTTGTAACAGCCTTTTTTCGATTTAGCGGAATGAGGATCCGCTTTGTTAATCTAGCAAATTCTCATTCTGCTAATTTCTAACATTGATATATCAAATAACACATTTATCTGGCCTTTTTATCGTCTAATCCGTGCTTTAGTTTTAATGATTCGGGTGCGATTTTAACGATTTGTTGCAAAATGAAGCTAGCAATAGCAACATCATCTAAAACGCCGAAGATTAGAAAAAAATCTGGAATAATGTCGAACGGAAAAATAGCATACCCTACGATTAATAAAAGTGACAAAAGCTTCGTTGTTACTCGAACCTCAGTAGATAAGAAAAAATCCTTTAGAAATGGAATTGACTTATTAAATTGAAATAAAAACTTCACTCTTCTCCAAAATCGTATCATATAAATGCCCTCATTCATTGTTAAATTTTATGAACAGAAGCCGATCATCATCTGCTGATGGATTCCCTCTACCATCTGTATTATTGGTAATGAAGTACAACCCTTCTTCTGTAGCCAACACATCACGAATTCTACCATAGCCATCAAGCACTACCTCTTGTATTTGACCATCCGGATTAAACCGCCTAATCGATTCACCTCTTAAACTTGCAAAATAAAGATGATCTTGGTAGAAATCAGCGCCTGTTGGAGCCCACGTATTATCTCCCGAGTGAATAACCGGCTCTATTAGTCCTTCTTCCGTGTCATCTCCTTCAATTTCTGGCCAACCATAGTTGTTTCGCGGTTGAATGAAGTTAATCTCATCATGCGCACGGTTTCCATGCTCTGTCGCGTATAAGTTACCTTCTTCATCCCAAGCAAGGCCTTGTGGATTACGATGTCCGAGTGTGTAAATCGGCGAACCTTTTATTGGATTATCTTCAGGAATAGAGCCATCTAAGTTGATTCTTAAGATCTTCCCTGCTAAACTCTGTTGATCTTGTGCCAGTACTGGCTCCGTTGCATCTCCCGTTGTTATATATAATTTGTTGTCTGGTCCAATTTCAATTCTGCCACCTTGATGATACTGACCACCAGGAATACGATCGATAATAACGCCTGTTTCTATCCATTGTTCTGCTTCCTCTTTCATTGTAGCAACTCTCTGGAATACATCTTGTCCATCTATATAGGAATAATAGGCAAGGATGTCCCCTTCCTTTTCATAAGAGTCTGGAAAAGCAAGTCCCAGCAAACCAGCTTCCGGCCTTCCAGCTAGATCTTGATCAAAATCTACAGGCTTGCGCTTTGTGTCTTCCCTTGTTACTTCGACAATGGAACCATCACGTTCGCTTATAAAAATAGCATCGTCTGTTTTCACAATTTCCCAAGGTTCATTTAAATTAGTTGCAACTGTTTTTACTTCCATCGTTTTTTCAGTAGTGTCTAAGGATTCTTCTGTTTGACCTGTGTTTTGCTCTATTTGCGAATCACCGTTTGTACAAGCAGATAAGAACATAATCGATACGAAGGTACAAAAGTAAAATTTCATAGGAAGATTTCTCTCACCTCTTAATCAATAGTTAAGAAAATTTTACCATTCAAATGACTATATTTCCATTTGAACTAACCCTTATAACACTATGAATAACGAATCCTGTTGAGTTTCTGTCTCTTTGCCCTCTCCCAACAATTTAATCCCCTATTAGAGAATTTACTGAGTAGAATTCCTTCTTGGCCAACATTTATTAACGAAAAATAGAAAAACCGGTAAAATCACGTAAGATTTACCGGTTTCCACTTTATATTTTATACAGTTTTCTTCTTCGCTGCTTTTTCACGTTCGTTTTTATTTAAGATTTTCTTACGTAAACGAATCGTTTCTGGTGTTACCTCGCAATACTCATCATCATTTAAATATTCAATCGCTTCTTCTAACGATAATTTGCGCGTTTTTCTTATTGTTGCTGTTTGATCCTTCGTAGCTGAACGAACATTGGTAAGATGCTTTTCTTTTGTAATATTAACCGTTAAATCATTTTCACGGTTGTGTTCACCAACAATCATTCCTGCATACACTTCTGTACCTGGTTCAACAAAGATAATGCCTCGGTCCTCCAAGTTCATGATTCCATAAGTGGAAGCTTTTCCGTTTTCAAGCGCAACTAACACACCCTGTCTTCTTCCACCTACTTGACCTTGAACAAGTGGTTCATAGCTATCAAACGTATGATTAATAATTCCATACCCTCTTGTTTGGCTCATAAACTCGGTAGAATATCCGATTAGTCCTCGAGAAGGAACTTTAAATTCCATACGAACTTGGCCATTTCCATGGTTCACCATATCAATCATTTCACCTTTACGTGAGCCAAGTGATTCCATTACGGCACCAGTGTAATCCTCTGGAACATCGACTTGAACACGCTCCACCGGTTCACACTTAACACCATCAATTTCTTTAATAATGACCTGCGGCTTTGATAATTGCAGCTCGTATCCTTCTCGACGCATATTCTCAATTAGGATAGAAAGATGTAACTCTCCGCGACCAGAGACAATCCAAGCATCTGGAGAGTCTGTTGGATCTACTCGTAAGCTTACATCTGTTTCTAGTTGTGTCAACAAACGCTCTTCTATTTTTCTTGAAGTTACGTGTTTACCTTCTTTACCTGCAAACGGACTATTATTTACAACAAACGTCATTTGAAGCGTTGGTTCATCTATTCGTAAGATAGGAAGTGCTTCTTGGTGATCAGTAGGGCATACGGTCTCCCCTACGTTTATATCTTCCATTCCGGCTAAAGCAATAATATCTCCTGCTTTTGCCTCTTGGATTTCTATTCGCTTTAATCCAATAAAACCGAATAACTTCGTGACACGGAAGTTCTTCAATTCGCCATCTTTTTTCATTAAAGTTACCTGTTGACCAACTCTAATCGTTCCTCGGAAAACACGTCCTACACCAATTCTGCCAAGATAATCGTTGTAATCAAGTAAAGTAACCTGGAACTGTAACGGCTCCTCGGAGTTATCCTTTGGTGCTGGAATGTTTTCAATAATCGTTTCAAAAACAGGCTCCATCGTCTCATCTTGCTCCTCTGGCTCGTAACCAGAAGTTCCATTTAACGCGGATGTATAAACAACAGGAAATTCTAATTGCTCATCATCTGCTCCCAGCTCGATAAATAAATCAAGCACCTCGTCTATGACATGGCCAGGTCGAGCATTTGGGCGGTCGATTTTGTTTAGTACAACGACCGGATTTAATTTTTGTTCCAATGCTTTTTTAAGAACAAAACGTGTCTGTGGCATACATCCCTCGTAAGCGTCTACGACAAGAAGTACACCGTCAACCATTTTCATGATTCGTTCTACTTCTCCACCAAAGTCGGCGTGACCTGGAGTATCCATAATATTTATGTGTGTATCTTTGTAGTTAATGGCAGTATTTTTTGCTAAAATTGTAATTCCACGTTCTTTTTCTAAATCGTTCGAATCCATTGCACGCTCATCGACCTGTTCGTTTTCACGAAATGTACCTGAATAACGAAGTAGTTGATCGACTAACGTTGTTTTTCCATGGTCTACGTGGGCAATAATCGCTATGTTGCGAATGTCTTCTCTTAATTGCATATCATTTTCTCTCCTCTATCTAAGCGTTCTAACCGAACACAACTAGACTAGTATAGCATAAGGTGTGTACTTTCGTATATGTTTCTTATTGAAATTTAATTTTAAACAGTGCCCCACCTAGCGATGATTTGTCTACGGTTATCGTTCCACCAGATCGTTCAACGATTGCCCGTGCAATAGCCAATCCTAATCCCGTTTCACCGTCTTCACCTTTCACAAATCGTTGAAACAAATGGGGAATTAATTCCTCGGAAATACCTTTACCATCGTCTTCAACAATCAGATGAACCGTTCCCTCTTCTGTTTTTCTGGCAGAAATAACTACTGTAGAAGAAGCATGTCTAATGGCGTTTGTCGTTATATTCATCATCGCTTGTAGAAGTTTTTCTTTGTCCGCATATACATTTAATTCTTTCGAAGTTTGATTTTTCAAAAGTATTTTTTTCTGCTTCTCATTGGCTAGAGGTAAAGCACGATCTACGGTTAGTTTTAGTAATTCATCTATTTTTATTAACTCCTCTTGATATATATTTTCCTCACTATCTAGTTTGGCTAATAATATCATTTCATTAATAATTTTTTTCAACCGTTTAATCTCCTCGACAACGACGTCTAGTCCACGTTCAGATTCGTGGTTTGTAAAAATTCCATCGCGAATCCCTTCTGCATAACCTTGAATTGTCATTAAAGGGGTTTTTAATTCATGGCTCGCATTTTGAAAAAATTGTCGTTGTGACTGAATATACCGTTTTAACTCTGTTGCCATTTCAAGTACACTTCGCTCAACCTCTTTGATTTCCCCAGTTGCCTTAATTTCTTCTACTTCTTCAAACTTTCTTCTTTCTATTTTCTTCAATTGGTGCTGCAGTCTTGTTAGCGGCGTAACCAAACGTTTTGTTAAAAAATAGCTTAAAAGTACAGCGACAACAACACCTATAATTAGCACAAGTACTAATCGACCGAAAAATGTTTGTTGTACAGCTTGAAGATCATCTAAAGGAGTAACCAAAATTAATTCCGTCCCAGGTCGTTGTGAATAAAATGCAATACGGGATACAACATATTTTTCATCCCCAGCTTTCCAAAGTGGTTGCGTTGGGCTACTCAAGTCATACGTCTCCGCCCATTGCTGTACCATTGGTATAGGTAAAGTGGTAAATAGTAATTGGTTAGTGAAACGGTCATAAGCAAACACTTGTAAGTCCTGCTCATCGAACAACTGATATAATCGTTGGGCATTTGCTAAGTTATATTCCTCATTTAACAAGTTAACTAGAAGTTTACCATTATCCTGTAATTGCCGTTGTTCGTCTTGGATTAATAAATTTAAGATTAAAGAATAGATCGTTATTCCAGCAATGGTCATGATTACTACTAGTAGGGTGGTAAACGCAGCAGTTAATTGATACTGAAGTTTCATTTTTCATCCTCTTCTTGATGGCGTAATCGATAACCGTATCCCCAAACGGTTTCAATTGGTAATCCGTCTAATTTTTTTCGCAACCGTTTAATTAAATCATCAACAGCACGATCGCTTCCGAAATAATCGTCCCCCCAGACACGAGTTAGCAGTTCCTCTCGGGCAAACGCTCGGTTTTCATTACGGATAAGAATAGTTAACATATCAAACTCTTTGGCTGTTACTTCTACCTCTGTTCCCTGCCAAAATACACGACGATAGGATGGTTGAATGACTAAGCCACCTAACTTAAAATCTCCAGTCGTGTTAGAATCTGCTATTGGGGGTACTTTTACTCTTTTAAATAGCCGTTTCACCCTTGCTACAAGCTCTCTCGGGCTAAAAGGCTTCGTTAAATAGTCGTCACTTCCCAATTCTAATCCGAGTATTTTATCAACTTCATCATCTTTTGCAGAAATAATAATGATTGGAACTTCACTTTCTGTACGAATTTTTTTACAAAGCTCATAGCCATCCATTCCCGGTAGCATAATATCTAAAATCCACATATCAGGTGGAGTATTTTTTGCTAATTCCCAAGCATCCTCAGCATTGGTTGCCATCGACACATCGTAGCCCTCTTTTTTTAAATAGGCTGATACAATATCACTAATATTTGGATCATCCTCGACAATAAAGACACGATATTTCATGGTCGTACGCCTCCTTTATTCTACAACCATTTTCGCATAATAATTGAAAAGCGCAAGCAATAGAATAGTACAACTATAACTAGGAGTTTATTTGGAGCTATCACTCGTTATTACACACTTTTTACACAATTATACCGAAGTCCTGCCAAACCTACTGCGTACAATAAAATATGTAAACAAACTTCGTACAGAAAGGCGTGATATGAAATGACATATCATGATAATCAACATAATTATCATTCAACAGAAGAGAACGCTTTTGAAAAGAACAACACAGAAGTATCCTCTGAACGACATCAGGAAAATCAAACTATAACCCAACAACCACAAACAAGAAATAATCAACAAAAGCAAATCAACAAATTAGCACTATTTATTAGTGGATTAACAGGAGGACTTGTAGTTGCTGCTGTCGGTTGTCTTTTATTGTTCACTGGCATGCTTCCAACTCAGGTAGAAAATACGAGTCAGCCTGAATCAGAACCCGTCTCAGGTACTGGCGAAAATAATACGACACAAAGCGAAACCATTATTCCGACAGCAACCTCTCAAAATTACGGCAACACACTTACGAGTACACTGGAGAAGGTATCAGATGCTGTTGTCGGTGTTGCAAACATCCAACAAGCAGGTCTTTGGACAGAAGCACGAGAAGCTGGAGCAGGATCAGGGGTTATTTATAAAAAGGAAAATGGTAAAGCATATGTCGTTACCAACAATCATGTCGTAGAAGGAGCAAGTGAAGTAGAAGTTATTTTAGCTAATGGAGAGAAGGTTCCTGCAGAAGTATTAGGAGCAGATGAACTTAGTGACCTGGCTGTATTAGAGATGGATGGCAGTAAAGTAAATCAAGTTGCCACTTTAGGCTCCTCCAGTGAATTATCAGTTGGAGACACTGCGATTGCGATTGGAAATCCACTTGGGACCGAATTTGCTGGTTCTGTTACAAAAGGTATTATTAGTGGATTAGAAAGATCTGTAGAAATGGACCTTAACCGAGATGGTCAAGCGGACTGGACTACCGAAGTCATTCAAACAGATGCTGCCATTAACCCAGGAAACAGTGGTGGTGCTTTAATAAATAGTCGCGGGGAAGTTGTTGGAATTAATTCGATGAAAATCGCACAAGCAAATGTAGAAGGAATCGGATTTGCCATTCCAATCGATGAAGCCAAACCAATTATCGACCAGTTAGAAACAAATGGAGAAGTAGCTCGTCCATTTATGGGGATTAGTGCAGTAGGATTATCAACAGTTCCAGAAGTAAATAAAAGGCAAACATTAAAACTTGGGGATGAAGTAGATAATGGTGTAGTTATAGCAGAGGTTCAGAGTAACTCCCCAGCAAATCAGGCTGGCTTGCAGCGATACGATGTAATTACAACATTAAACGGGAAAGAGATTTCGTCTATGATCGACCTTAGACAAATACTTTATTCCGAAGTAAACATTGGCGATCAAGTAGATGTGACTTACTACCGAGAAGGAGAAAAACAAACTACTTCCATTACTCTCGGAGAGCAAGGCTGATGAATGACCTCCCTTAGATAAATAAATAGAATACAAAAACGAGGCTGTCCCAAGAGTAAAGGGTCAGCCTCGTTTTTGTAACGGAACAGTTGTCCGCTCCATATGTTTATCCAAAGAAGAAATCAAAAATATTGCTACCTGCGGAACTTTTCTTATTATAGAACTCAGAATAGCCGCAGTTTTTGCAAAACACAACAATAAATTGATTGTTCTGCACATCAAACATCTTAGATAAACCCGTTCCAGTCATCGCTACCTCTTTTTGATCCGCATCCGTACTTCCACACTTAATGCATCCCTTATTTTCAGCCAAATAAATCTCCTCCTCTTCATTCCTTTTCTTTTTATTACGATAAAACGCTTGATTATGTTTCAATTTTATATATAAAATTAGGTGACAGCCACCACCCGAATAAGCTCGAATTTTGTCGATAAGTAATTGGAGGGGATTGGATGAGTGTGATTGAGGTTAATGGTTTGACTAAGATGTATGGGCGTACGAAAGGGATTGAAAATGTTAGTTTTTCGGTGGAGGAAGGGGAAATATTTGGTTTCATTGGTCCAAATGGTGCGGGAAAGTCGACAACCATTCGCACACTGTTATCTCTTATTTATCCCACTAGTGGAAGCGCATCCATATTTGGAAAAGATTGTATGAAGCACGCACCAGAAATAAAAAAAGAAATAGGATACCTACCCTCTGAAGTTTTTTACTATGACAACATGAAGGTCATTGATTTACTGAACTATTCAGCTAGCTTTTATAAAAAGGATTGCAGTCATCGAATCCAAGAATTAGCAGATCGCATGGACCTTGATTTAAAAAAGAAAATAGACGATTTGTCCTTTGGCAATAAAAAGAAAGTTGGTATCGTTCAAGGTTTACTGCATAGTCCAAAACTTATCATTCTTGATGAACCTACAAGTGGATTAGATCCACTAATGCAACAAACCTTTTTTGAATTATTAAAAGAAGAAAATCAAAAAGGGGCAACCATCCTCTTCTCATCACATATTTTAAGTGAAGTTCAGCGACTGTGCGACCGCGTTGCAATTATTAAAGAAGGTTCATTAATCAAAGTGGAAAAGATAAGTACTTTAAAAGAAAATAATTACAAAAAGTTTAAAATAGAAACAAAAACGAAAATCGATCCCAATGTATTCTCAAAAGCAGGGATAAAAGAGTTAAAAACTGAAGGGAACGTTATAAGCTTTCTATTTAAAGGTAATTTAAATCCAATTCTGAAAGAAATCGCATCATTAGATGTGAACAATTTATGGATAGAAGAGCCAGATTTAGAGGAAATATTCATGCATTTTTATCAAAGGGAGAGTTGACGAAAATGAACATGTTTTGGCATGAAATGAAGGCAAATCAGCGGTCAAGCCTTCTTTGGACGTTAACATTAATGGTATTGATAAGTGTTTTCTTTTCCATGTTTCCTACTTTTTCCAAGGAAGTCGATAGCTTAAGAAAAGCACTAGAAGGGTTTCCAGATGCACTCCTTCGTTCACTCAATTTTGATGTGAACAATTTTTCATCGATTTTAGGTTTTTACGCCTATGTATTTGCGTATATCTCACTGTGTGGTGCGATTCAAGCGAGTAGTTTAGGTATTGGAATACTATCAAAGGAAACCCGAGAAAAAACAGCTGATTTTTTGTTAACTAAGCCGGTTACACGACAACAAGTCATCACAGCCAAATTATGTGCAGCCTTCTCTTCCATTCTTCTTACTAATATCGGGTTTATAGTAGCAGCAACCACTATGGCTCACATCGTTAAAAATAATCCTTTAAATGAGACTATATTTTTTATGATATCTATTTCATTATTTTTTATTCAGCTCATCTTTCTTGCCGTTGGTGCATTGGCAGCAACAATTATATCGAAAATTAAATCGGTCTTACCATATTCATTGGCGATTGTTTTTCTGTTTTTCATTATTAGTATGTTCGCATCCAGTACTGGAGATGACAAGCTACGCTATTTAACACCTTTTCAATATTTCGACGCGCTTTCGATTATAAAGCAGGAAGGGTACGATCTAACCTTTGTTCTTTTAAGTATTGTTGTCATAGCCTGTTCACTTACAGCTAGTTACGTGCTTTATCTGAAGAAGGACATACATGCCGTCTAAGAAGGAGCTGTTCAAAAAGGAGGGATAGAGAAGTTGAACATTATAAAAAGAGAGTTAAACGCGCATCGCAAGTCTTTCATTATTTGGTCAATCGGTGTATTTGTGTTGATTAGTACAGGGATGTCAAAATACGCTGGCATGGAAAATTCAACACAATCCATGAATCAAGTCATCGAAAGCCTACCTCGTATAATCAAAGTAATCTTAGGTACAGGATCATTAAATATAACAACTCCATTAGGATATTATGGGATGTTATACCTCTACTTATCAGTAATGTTATCGGTACATGCAGCAATGCTAGGAGCTACAATTGTTTCCAAAGAGGAACGGGATAAAACGGCTGAGTTTTTATTTTCTAAACCAATTACGAGAACCTATGTTATGACATCGAAGCTTATTGCTTCTAGTATTCAAATGATTCTTTTAAATATTATTTCTTTCATCTCCTCCTTCCTCTTCATTGAACCATATAATAATGAGACACAATCTTTAGGATCTGAAGTCTTTACTTTTACAGCGGGGTTATTGTTATTACAATTTATATTTTTGTCAATCGGCACAAGTACTGCTGCGATTAATAAAAAATCAAAAGCAGCACCTTCCATTGCAGCAGGTATTTTACTCTTTTGCTTTTTCTTATCTGTTTTTATTGATATAACAGGAAAATTAGACTTCTTCAGATACTTCACTCCTTTTAAGTATGTTGTTGCGGAAGAAATACTTAATACAGGTAGGATAGATACAATCTATGTCATTCTTTCCGTTGTGATTATGGTTTTGATGACAAGTATGACTTACGTGTTTTACCAAAGGCGAGACATTAACACATAATAAATAGGATGACACCAGCTAAGGGTGTCATCCAACATCCATTTACTCATATAGAATAGAACTTATATCATTTTCATCTAAATAAGCTTCATAATCTTCATGGTTTCCATTTACCCCGATATAATTTCCATCCATATCTGTTAATAGAAAGCCTTCAATTTCTTCGACGGATCCTACCAATTCATCAGAGTTGAAATACATATCTTGGTAATCCTTTTCTGTATCATAAAAATCAGATGGTCCATCCGAAGAACCAAATTGTTCTACTCGCTGCCAAGAATCCTCCGCATCAAAAATCGTTGATTCTTCCTCATCTATTTCTGTTTCCATTTCATTCACACTTGGGTGAATAACATCCTCTTCCACAGGTCTAATTTTGTTAATATCATGTTCCGCATGGTCCATACACCTTCGTGTGGTTGGCAATGCTTCCAATCTTTCACTAGGAATTTCAACACCACATACTTCACACGTTCCATACGTCCCATTTTCAATTGCACCTAATGCTTGTGTTATTTCTTTCATTTCATTTTCTGCATGTTCATTCAAAGCGATATCTTTTTCTCTTTCATATAATTCCGTCCCATGATCCCCTGGATGGTTATCATAATTGGATAATTCGCCCACTGATTCTTTGATTAATTCATAATGCAAGCCATAATGATCGTCTAAATGAGCTGCCAGCGCCAACTTTTGACTTAGTAATTCTGTTTTAATTGCTTGCATTTGCTGTTCAGATAACACGGATACTCGCCTCCTCCTTTTTTTATATAGGGGCTTTAGAACACTTGCTCAAAGGTGTGAAACCTTTTGAACGAGTACTCTTAGTATATCCGTTAAAATCCGCACAACTAGATAAGTTTTTGGAAGTACAGGAAACGTTACTTAGTCAAGTTTAATTTTTTGCATTCCAAAATCATATCGACATGTGGAATATTGTCTTCTAGATAAACTTCAGATATTTCTTTAAATCCAAAGGAGCCATAAAAATTTCGCAAATACTCCTGCCCATGAATTTTAATTTTTTCAACATGCCATTCCTGTTTAAGAATATCTATGGATTTATTCATTAACGTGCGGGCATATCCTTGGCTACGGTATTTTTCATTGACCAAAACTCGGCCAATCGAAGCTTCCTCATAAATGTTATTTTCTGGAATCAACCGAGCATAGGCAATAATTTCGCCGTTTTCTTCTAAGAATAAGTGAGAAGATGCTTGATCGTGATTATCTACTTCCGGATAAGGGCAATGCTGTTCCACTACAAAAACATCAACTCGTGCTTTTAGTATTTTATATAGTTCAATTGTTGATAATTCATCAAATGTTTTTAAATGCCATTCCATCTTTTTCACCTTCATTTTTCAAAATTACTTTTCATTTTAATTGAAATTCATCAATTTCACAAAAAGATTGCTTTTATAAAAGGCCGTTTTCTAAAGAATTGTTGTTTTTAATACAAAACAACGAACAATACGAAAAGATCCTAATTAAAAATGTCCTGCTCCTTATTATTGGGAACAGGACATTTTTTACTTACAAGTCGTCAAAGCCATTATCGGTATAATTTACCTTTGTATATTGTCTTGATTTCTGCTCAAAGAAGTCTGATTTACCCAAATCCACTTCTTCGTACGCTTTAATCCAGCGCAGTGGGTTTTTCTGTACATCCGGATACGGCTTTTCATATCCAAGCTGCTTACAACGTGTATTTGCCGTGAATCGAATATAGTACTCTACATCCTGTAAAAGGATACCATCAATTTTATTACCAATAATATGTCGGGCCCAATCAATTTCTAACTCGGTTGCTTTTATAAAAGTATCATATACGAATACCTCTAGGTCTTCTGTTTGGTATTCCGGGTTTTCAGCGAGAACTTCCTTAAAAATACGAACGAATAAATCAACATGGATTTGCTCATCACGATTTATGTAGTTAATCATCGTTGAGGTACCAACCATTTTTTGATTCCGAGCTAGATGGTAGAAGAACGCAAAGCCAGAATAAAAGAATAAACCTTCCAAAATCACATCATAAACCACTGATTTCAATAAATTTTCTACGGTAGGATTTTCCGCAAATTCCTGATAACCATCCGTCACAAAATCATTTCTCTTTTGTAAAATTGGTTCTGTTCTCCAAAAGTCGAATACTTCGTCCTGTTTTTGTTTAGAAACCAATGTAGATAAAATGTAGGAATACGAATGGTTATGGATAACCTCTTGCTGTGCCAAAATAATCATCAGTGCATTCAAACTGGAATCCGTTAAATAGTCTGCTACTTTTCCAGCGTAATCCGTTTGAATACTGTCTAATAAAGCTAATAAACCAATAATTTTTAAGAAAGCATCTTTTTCATCATCGCTTAGTTCAGGAAACTGCTTCATATCCTGAGACATGTTTATTTCAAAAGGTGTCCAAAAATTCGACAACATTTTTTTATACTTTGGATATGCCCAAGCAAACCGAACATCGTCCCAATTTAAAATATTGGAGCTCCGTCCATTGACGATATTCGTTGATTTGTTTGGAGCTGTTTGATCCATTAATTCACGTTTATTTAGTGTAGAAGCCATAACTAACCTCTCCCTTCATTAGCTTGAACACGATTCACATTCAATAAGGTCTGAAGATGTTGATCGCAAATAATACGTTGTTTTTAACCCTGATTTCCAAGCATTCAAATGGAGGCTTAATAATTCTTTAGCTTGAACCGTATTTGGAACATAAAGGTTAAAGGAAATACTTTGGTCAACGTGCTTTTGTCTTGCCGCATTTTGCTTAATACTCCAGTGCTGATCAATAAAATAAGCTGATTTATAATACCACGTAGTTTCTGAGTTTAAATCTGGTGCTGTTACCGGTATTTTATAATCCTTTTTCTCCTCCGCGTAAAACTTTTGAAAAATGGGATCAATACTTGCTGTACTGCCTGCAATAAGTGATGTAGAGGCATTAGGAGCAACAGCCATTAGATAGCTATTACGAATCCCGTTGTCTTGTATATCTTGCTTTAATCGATTCCAAGGAAGCTGGGTCTCTTCATTTGCTGTATAACCTTTTCGTTCAAAATATTCACCTGTTTGCCAATCAGATCCTTCAAACGCTTCATAAGCACCTTTTTCTTTTGCAAGCTCCATACTTGATTCAATCGTCAAATATGCTATTTTTTCATACAATTTGTCTGCATAATCAACAGCTTCATCACTTTCCCATTTCATTTTCTTCCGTGCAAGTAAATGGTGCCAGCCAAATGTGCCTAAACCAACGGCACGGTATTTTTTATTCGTTAACTGTGCCTGTAAAACAGGAATACTATTTAAATCAATGACATTATCTAGCATACGAACTTGAATAGGAATTAACCGATCTAACACATCATCAATTACTGCTCTTCCTAAGTTAACAGAAGAAAGGTTACAGACAACAAAGTCACCTGGCTGCTTCGTGATAACAATTTTTCCGTCAACGGTTACTTGCTCCTCTAACAATGTAGGACTTTGGTTTTGTGTAATTTCTGTACACAAATTACTGGAATAAACCATTCCTAAGTGACTATTCGGATTTTGACGGTTCACTTCATCACGATAGAACATAAAAGGACCACCGGTTTCGAGTTGACTTTTAAGAATTCGTTTCATAATTTCGATAGCCGGAACTTCTTCCTTGCTTAAATCCGGGTGATTCACACAATCCCAATACTTCTCTCTAAATGATCCATCACCTTTCGTCTCATCATAAAAGTCTTCCAGTGAATAACCCATAACAGTACGAACTTCATGTGGGTCAAACAAATACCAATTTTCACGAGCCTCAACTTGCTCCATAAATATATCTGGTAAGCAAATACCTGTAAATAAATCGTGTGTTCGATAACGCTCGTCCCCGTTATTTAATTTTGCATCTAAGAACGGAAATATATCTTTGTGCCAAATATCCAAGTAAGCACAAATTGCCCCTTTTCGTTGACCAAGCTGGTCGACACTAACTGCTGTATTATTCAGTTGCTTCATCCAAGGAAGCACGCCTGAAGATGCGCCTTTAAATCCTTTGATCGCACTACCTCTGCTTCTAATTTTTCCTAAATAAACGCCGATTCCGCCACCGTTTTTTGATAAGTTGGCAATATCGGTATTACTATCAAAAATTCCCTGCAGACTGTCATCAATCGTATCAATAAAACAGCTCGATAATTGTCCATAGCTCTTCCCTGCATTGGAAAGTGTTGGAGTAGCTACTGTCATATACAAATTACTTAATGCCCAATAGGCTTCTTTTGCGAGGTCGACACGATTTTCCTCAGGCTCCTTTTGCATCAGAGTCATTGCAATAATCATAAATCGCTCTTGAGGAAGTTCTTGTACACGCTTTTCATAATCCTTTGCAATATAACGATCTGCTAAAGTACGAATACCTATATAGGTGAATAATAAGTCTTTACTAGGGTCAATTGCTTTTCCTAATTCATTAATTTCTTTCTTACTGTAGGATTCAAGAACTGACGGATTATAAATCCCAATTTCTGTCAGTGACTGAATAAGATCAAAAAAGGACCCATATTTATTTTTATAGTTAAAATTTCTGTTATCTGCTGCATCTTTATAAAGCATTTCCAAGTACAAAGAGGAAGCTACATAAGTCCAATCTGGTTGGTTCTCATCTAAATAAGCTAAAGCCTCCAAAATCAACTGATATACCCACTCTTTTTCTTCTAACCATGGTTTTTGTTCTGAAAGCGTTTCCCCGAAGCTCAACAATGCCTGTACATCCATGTCAGGAAAATGTTTAACCATCTCATCCATAACATAACTTTTCCAGTCACTTGTTTTTGATTGTATCTCTATCACTTTCTCTTCCTCCCTTTATTTTTTAAAAATTTCAAAGATGTTAATTCCATATATATGTATATAAAGTGAAACTTCAATCAGTGGGGGTTTTCTTCATCCCCCACTGATTGTTAGTTGAACCAATCGGGCTTTTACGGGCAGTTTATCCCCCACCTATACTTCTCGTTTCTCTTAAGCCTTGAGGCGGGGGGTATTACTGCCCGTTAATGCGCGATAAAAATTAAAAACCGCTCATGAGGCGACATGAGCGGACAAAAAACGACAGATTTTGGATAATATAAAATCCCCTAACAGTTAGCGGATTCTTCATACTTATTATACTTTCACTGATTGTATTCAATATTTTTAAACATTTGAATACTACTTGAAAAGTAAATAATAAGCTCCATCTATCGTTTCCATGTCTCAATCCCCGAAGAAAAGAAACTATGACAAGTTAGGCAGGTCTACTGACTTATGCATCTTCCTACTAGAGGCCTTCCCAAATTGTAGTATTATGTATCAACTCAGACATGATATACTAAAATTCAGTGGCGTTCCCGTTCGTCCACAAATACAGTTGCGGGGACAGTCTCGGATTCTAACCGAGTTCCCTTTTAAGACTAAGGTGTCACCTAAACTCGTAAAAATTCTCAATATATAGTATTGATTTTTATTAATATTATCAATATCTTGAATTTAGCATAAATATAATGTTGTTGCAATGGATTTGAACTAACTTTTTATAATTTAATTTTGATTCATTAAATCGGAAGGAATCGTCCAACTATTCGCGAATATTCTATATAAAACAGAAAAGAGGAGGTCTACCATTGGCTTTTCATGTTAAAGATACACAAATAGGTTTTATCGGTACAGGGGTTATGGGAAAAAGTATGGCTGAAAATTTAATAAAAGCAGGATATCGAGTAAATACATATACAAGAACTAAAGCAAAAGCAAGTGAATTAATCGAACAAGGTGCCATTTGGAAAAATTCCGTGGCCGAACTAGCGGCGAGTTCTGATGTCATTATTACGATCGTCGGGTATCCAAAAGATGTTGAAGAAGTTTATTTAAGTGATTCTGGAATCCTTCAAAACGCTAAGTCAGGTTCTTATGTTATCGATATGACAACATCTAGTCCATTACTTGCAGAAAAGATATCTTCTGAAGCAAAAGAAAGAGAAATTCATGCACTGGATGCCCCAGTATCTGGTGGCGATGTCGGTGCAAAAAACGGAAAATTGGCGATTATGGTCGGCGGAGAAAAACAAGCGTTTGATCAAGTACTCCCACTTTTTGAAGCGATGGGGGAAAACATTGTTTTACAAGGGGATGCTGGTGCTGGTCAACATACAAAAATGTGTAACCAAATTACAATCGCCTCGAATATGATTGGCGTTTGTGAAGCAATCGTTTATGCCGAAAAAGCTGGATTAAACCCAGAGCGTGTGCTTGATAGTATTACAACAGGAGCCGCAGGTAGTTGGTCTCTTTCAAACCTGGCGCCTAGAATGATTGATGAAAATTATGATCCTGGATTTTATGTGAAACACTTTATTAAGGATATGACTATTGCTCTTGAATCAGCCAAAGAAATTGGATTAACGACACCTGGGCTGGAATTATCTTTATCCCTTTATAAGCAGCTAGCAGAACAAGGGGATGAAAATAGTGGTACACAAGCATTAATCAAGCTTTTTAAATAATTACTTAAAGCTAAAAAACCCATTACGAAAAAATTTGTTTGGGTTTTTTAGCTTTTATCCTTAGCTACCTCTATATACCTGATATCCCCATGGCGAGACTAAAAGAGGAACATGATAATGGGAATCTGTCTCACTTATTCCAAAACGAACAGGGACTTCTTCTAAGAAGTGAGGATCCTTCATCAGAACCTCTTTCCCTCGAAAATATTCACCAATATGGAATAATAGCTCATATTGTCCGTCAGCTATCTCTTCTTTTGTTAATAGTGGTGAATCTAATCGACCATCACTATTCGTAACACTAGTTTTTACGAATCGTTTTGTAACACCTTCAAAAGAAAATAACTCTACCTTCACATTAGCAGCAGGCTTTCCATGAGCCAAATCTAATATATGAGTAGTCAATCCTGCCATCTTTTACCTCCTCATCCTATAGCAAACAACCCTACTTACCTTCAAATCCGTTCCAATGTATCTTCCACCTTTTCCTCTAATCGAAAGCCAGCAATTTTATAAATTTCTGTTAGTGCTGTCTCAAATTCCTCTTCATACGTGCTATTTACTCGTTCTTTCAAGGATTGGTAGATATCATCTTTGTTTTTTCCTTTAACCGCAAAAATAAATGGAAATCCAAATTTTTGCATGTAAGTTTGATTCAAAGATTTAAAGCTTTCAAATTCATCCGCCGTTAAGTTCTGCAAACCCGCACCCTGTTGCTCCTTTGTTGAATCTGAACTCATCTTCAATTTTGCACCTAAATTTGGATGAGCACGTATTAACTCCAGCTTCTCTTCTTGAGGTGTGTTTGCTACAATCTCAGTCATTCGTTGATGAAGTGCTTGTCTTGAAGGGAAAGGTCTATATTCGGCTGCTTTTTTGGCAATCCATGGAGAATGTTCAAATACTTCTCCAAGTGTAGATACAAATTCTTGTTCGCTTATTTGATTTAATTCGGCTAATTCCATGATAATCTCTCCCTTTCATTACGTATTAGAATCGTGAACCAGGAAATATACTTACAATAATAAAGACTATTCTGACAATTGTCATTATAGATAATGCACAATTCCAACAATGAAAGTTTAGCCGTTTTGCATAATGGTTTACTAGCTTTCTAACCTTAAAGCTGCAGTATGGTTTTAATCTGTAATGCAATCCTTAATTGAAGAGTTGTTTCCGGATCATGTAGTTTTCTTCCTAGCAATTCTTCACATTTTTCAAGACGATATACGACAGTATTTCGGTGAACATATAACCGTTTTGCTGTTTCTGAAATTTGACAGTGTGATTCTAAATAAACAAATAATGTTTGTAAGAGTGCTTTGTCTTCCTTAAATTCTAATGATGCTAACTGATTTAATGCATGTTGATAAAAATCCTTTAAATCCTCCACAGGGATAATTCGAAGCAGCTCCATAATTCCTTTAGTGCGATAGCTTTGGATAAAGTTTTCTTTACCGGATAATAAACCTGCTTGTAAAGAGTCTTTCGCTTCTTTATATGCATTTTTCACATGAAGCAGGTTGGTGGATATATTACTTAAACCAAAGGAAATAGAAGTGTTAAATTGTCGTCTGATTTTCGATTGAATTTGTTCCAATGCAGGGATAACGGGACTATTTATTTGTGAAGCGTCCGTTATTTTCATCAAAAGAAAACACCCGTCTCCTTTCGTAAAAAAATGGGTCCGAACCGGAAAAACCTTCAATTCATCTTCTATATATTCAAAGATAGACTCGTTTTTTCGTTGATTTTTCACATAGCTGTCAAACGGATCGCCTTCGACCAACTTCCCTGCAATACAAAGGTAGGTTTGCTCGTTTTCCAACGAAAATTCTTTTGCTCTACTAACAATCTCTTCTTCGGATGAAAAGGCACCTTCAACAAAATTGAAAAAAAATTCATTTCGAACTCTCCGATCATACTGCTTCAATGCATGCTCTTTCATCAATTCGAACGAAATAACATTTGTAGCCTGTTCGATCGTTAATGTTGTTGAGTGGTCAATTGGCAAAACTTCACCTACAAGAACAAGAAATCCTGCCCTTTTTTGATGGGTATAAACGGAAAAAACGGAATAAGTTTGCTTTGTTTGGCGATCAGAAAACTGAAAGACGGCTGTATCAGGAAAATAAAAGTGTATATCACTCTTTTGCCACACTTCCATCTGTTGAATGTAGCTATCCTGAAATTCAGAATAGAAGATTGGTTTCGCATATTGGTCAATTAAAATGACTGGGTATCCAACTAAACTCGATAGACGCTTTATTAATTGGTTAATTCCTTTCCCACTCATAATATGATTCGTAAATTGCTTGTGGATATCAATCGCATGCTGTAATTCATTCGTTCTTTTATCCAATATACAGTTCAACGTATGATTTACAATATCGCCCAGGGAAGTATCTATTGAAAGTTCAATAATGGGGAATGACAATTTATCTGCAAGCTCCAGTACATCAGAAGGTATTTCCTGTAAAAACCTTTTTGTTTTAATTCCGAGCGCTGCACACCCCTGCTTATCCATTGCTTTTACTAAGTCAATCAACAAATGTGGTTGATCTTTTAAATGGTAAGCCGTTGTTACGAGCAATTCATTCTCTTTTAAAAAGGAGATGATGTCTGGTGCATCCATCATATTCACATGCAAAACTTCTCGGTTTAGCCCCAAATGACCAGCAACAATTTGACAGTTTTTCAACGCGTCAATTTGTAATACTTCAGCTACTTTCATCTACATCCACCCTTAGTTTTTTTATCTTTTATTTTATCACAATTTTTCGACTCTTTAGTTAAAAAGCACAAAAAATTGTTAGAATTATTACATTTCTGCCAATGAAGTAAAGCTAGCCAATTGATACACTTGTGTTAATAGACATTCGCAATTTAAACCATTCATTCGTGCATGTAACGGCGGACTTAAAACCTTCCCCCACATGCACTGACACAAACTCTCAACAAACAGATCGGAGGAATGACATTGACAACAGAATCACATTCTTTAATGAAAGAAATAGATCAAGTTGATTCAATGGTAAAGTGGCTAGCCTCCTTCGGCCAGTCAGACAGCGGTGGCGTAAACCGATTATTATACTCCCCTTCATGGGTCCAAGCACAACATGCTTTGGAAAATAAAATGAAATCATATGGATTCATCACTCACTTTGATAGTGTTGGTAATCTATTTGGCAAGTTACAAGGGAGCACCCCTAATACGAAGACGATTTTAACTGGGTCCCATATTGATTCTGTACTTAATGGCGGTATTTACGATGGTGTTTATGGCATTATTGCAAGTTTATTAGCTGTTAAAAAACTGCACGAAACATATGGTACGCCTAAAAAATCGATCGAGGTTGTTTCATTGTGTGAAGAGGAAGGAAGCAGATTCCCTTTAACGTTTTGGGGGTCCGGAAATATTACTGGAAAATATACTTTGGAGGATATAGAAGGAATAAAAGATACAGATGGTGTTCTTTTTTCAGAAGCTATGAAAAATGCCGGTTTTGACCCTGTGCAATATTCTTCCCCACAACGCAATGATATTGATTGCTTTATTGAACTTCATGTAGAACAAGGGATTGTGTTAGAGAAAAAAGGAAGCTCGATAGGAACTGTCAGTCACATCGTTGGGCAGCGCAGATATACCGTTACTATAACAGGTGAAAGCAACCACGCTGGCACTACTCCGATGCCCTACCGAAAGGATGCACTAGCAACAGCAGGCCATTTCATTTCATATATATCTGAAAAAGCAATCCAAACAGACCCACAGCTTGTTGCAACAGTTGGAAAAATTAACGCAAGTCCAAATGTACCGAATGTAATTGCTGGTGAGGCCCAATTTACATTAGATGTTCGCCATTTCAAAGAAGATGTTTTAGATGAGTTTTGCGATCACCTAGCTAATTATTTTAAACAGGTCGCACAAAAACGAGAAATGGAAATTACGATCGACCAATGGATGAACGTCCAAGCCGTTAAGATGGATCCATCATTAACCGAACTATCCAAATTAGCAGCGACTGAAAAAAACATTACCTTTGAACCGTTAATTAGTGGAGCGGGACATGACGCACAAGTATTCGGAACCTTTTGCCCTACTTCTTTACTATTTGTCCCTAGTGAAAAAGGGATTAGTCATTCCCCAAAAGAATCTACGAAAAAAGAAGATCTAGAAAAGGGGATAGAGCTTTTAACAGAGTTATTGTATCGATTAGCTTACTAAAAAACAGAGGAAAAAGATTCTTACATGAACTTTTACAAAGAGTGAAGGAGGAAGGTTATGACAACCTATACAGATTTAAATACACCACTACGGACAATTATGACACCAGGGCCCGTAGAAGTTGACCCACGTGTGCTGCGGGCAATGAGCACACCAATCGTAGGTCAGTTTGATCCGGCCTTTACACATATCATGAATGAAGTGATGGAAATGCTTCGTCATCTCTTTGAGACAAAAAATAAGTGGGCATTCCCCATTGATGGAACTTCCAGATCTGGTATTGAAGCATTACTTTGCAGCGTTATAGAACCAGGGGACAAAGTATTGGTACCCATCTTTGGTAGGTTTGGTCACTTACTAACAGAGATATGTGAAAGATATGGTGCAGAGGTACACACGATGGAATGCCGATGGGGGGAAGTATTTGACCAAGAAGACGTAATAAAGGAAATAAAACGAATTCAACCAAAAATAACTGCCATCGTTCATGGTGAAACATCTACTGGATGTATGCAGCCTTTAGATCAAATAGGTAAAGCTTGCCGCGACCAAGATGTCTTATTAATCGTTGATGCAGTTGCCTCTACAGGTGGAACCCCTGTCAAAGTTGATGAATGGTATATTGATGGTATTGTGGCCGGTACACAAAAGTGTTTATCCGTCCCATCTGGTATGGCACCACTTACCTACAATGATCGTATAGAAAAGGTGGTTCATGCTCGAAAAAAAGTAGAACGGGGTATTTCTACAGAGGAAGATCGTATAAATGAACAAACGAACAATCACCCCACCATCAAAAGCAACTACTTTGATATCAGCATGCTTCAAGATTATTGGGGACCCAGAAGATTAAACCACCATACAGAAGCAACATCGATGTTATACGCCTTACGAGAAGGATTAAGAATTGTCATTGAGGAAGGACTAGAAAACCGGTTTACTCGACATAAATACCACGAAAAAGCATTGATTGCTGGTCTAGAAGCAATGGGATTAAGTCTATTCGGAAACAGAGAATGTAAACTTCCGACTGTCACATGTGTGTCGATTCCTAATGGCGTTGATCCTGAATCAGTAAGAAGGATGCTTCTACAGCAGTTTGGAATTGAAATTGCCAGTTCTTTCGGACCACTACAAGGAAAAATTTGGCGGATTGGTTCGATGGGTTATAGCTGCCGAAAAGAAAACATCTTATTTGTCTTAGGAGCATTAGAAGCTGTCCTGATAAGACATGGCGTTGATATCAATATCGGAAAGGGACTTCAAGCTGCGTTAGAAGTCTATATCAATCAGCCCGCAACAGCATTAGTAACCCAATAACTGTGCTAAAGTGTGATGTCGATTTTGGCTGATTGTGTGATGTATCACTACGGTCCTTTAAGGGAGCCAACCTAATTAACAGGCCTATCGGTAAAGGGCCTTCCGTGCATCACCCAAAAGGTGGCTTGAGAACAAGAGCCACCTCTACTTATTCAAACAAAACAGGAGGCTCTTTCATGAATAAATATGACCTCATTATTAAAAATGGAAATGTCGTTTTTACAGATAAAATAGAACAGACAAGCCTTGGAATAAAAGACGGAAAAATCATAGCAATAGACAATAATATCACCAATGAAGCAAGTGAAATCTACGATGCAGAGGGGAATTATATTTTTCCCGGAATGATTGATGTTCATGTACACTTCAATGAACCAGGAAGATCCGATTGGGAAGGGTTTTCTACTGGTTCTTTTATGATAGCTGCCGGAGGGGGAACCGTATATTTTGATATGCCTTTAAACGGCGTTCCATCCACAACCAATCAAGATGCACTACAACAAAAAGTGAAACTCGGAAAAGAAAAATCATTTGTAGATTTTGGTTTATGGGGCGGATTAGTACCGGGTAATGTGGATGAACTAGCTAGCTTAGCTGCAAATGGAGTCGTAGGATTTAAAGCTTTTATATCTGATTCTGGTAATGAAGAATTTGAAGCCGCTGATGACATTACGCTTTTACAAGGGATGGAAGAAATTGCGAAGCTCAATAAAGTACTTGCCCTTCATTGTGAAAGCAAATCAATCACCAACTTTTTAACCGAACAAAAACAAAAACAAAAAGCCTATAGTCCAGATGATTATGCACAAACTCGACCGATCATCGCCGAAGTTGAAGCAGTAGAACGTGCCCTTGCTTTCGCTGAAATCACCGGTTGTCCACTACACTTTGTTCACATTAGCAGTGCACGAGCAATTGAAAAAATAGAAGAGGCTAAGCAAAATGGATTAGACGTAACGGTCGAAACATGTGCACATTACCTACTGTTCAACCATCAACACCTGATAGAAAAAGGGGCAGTTGCTAAGTGCGCACCACCTCTACGGGACAAAAACGAGCAAGAGAAACTAATTAAAATGCTAATCGATAATCGTATAGACATGATAACTTCTGATCACTCTCCATCTCCATATGATTTAAAAGACCCAAGTAAGTACCACTTGCTCGAAGCTTGGGGAGGGATAAGCAGTGGGCAATTTACGTTAATGTCCACGATTGAAGTAGCGATTAATCACGATATGCCATTAACTAAAGTTGCACAACTAACTGCGGAAGCTCCTGCAAAGAGATTTGGTCTATCTAAATCGAAAGGAAAAATTGACCTTGGATACGATGCAGATTTAGCAATTATTAGTCTTGATCAATCCTTTACAGTCGATGAAACAAACTATTTTGCTAAGCATAAACAAAGCTTATTCATTGACCATACTTTTCCTTGCCGAGTTGTTAAAACACTTAGTCGTGGCCAGCAGGTGTTTGAAGCAGCAGACCCTACTCCTAATAATCCAACAGGTCAATGGTTAAATGTATGATAAAAAATTAGAGGGAGAATCATCCCCCTCTAATTTTTAGATGAACAATGGTCAAGGTATTAAACACGATTGTCTCGTATCTATTGTACCAACTTTTCCCAAGTATTCTTCTAACGTTATATCATTACTCATCATTTGTTGAGCAGCACGGGAACCGACATACCGTATATGCCAAGGTTCATACTCATAACCAGTAATATGCTCTTTCCCTTTTAAATAGTGAATAATAAAGCCAAATTTCGCTGCATTTTTTTCTAACCACTTTCCTTCCCTTGTTCCCCCAAACCCTTGTGTTAATTGAAAATTCGCACTCTCACTTGTTACATCCATTGTTAATCCGGTTTGGTGTTCACTTTCGCCAGCTTTTGCACTTAACGTATTAGCTTGCCACATCCCTATATCCATCGCTTTAGAAGAAAAAATCCAGTGTTGCCGCTCAAAAGAACGATAACCGGAAACCGCGAACAATTGAATGCCTTCTCTTTGTGCTTGGTTAAATAACAATTCTAGTGCATCGGCTGCAACCTTTCGCATCAATTTTTTAGGATGATATTCATTAAAAAGAAATTTAACGTTTGGAACAACAAGGTTATTTGGTACATAATCCTTTGGTAGTCCATATTCCTTATTTACTAATACCAATGTATCATTGGGATTTGAAACAATGTATTTGTCCGTCAATATTTCCTGTTGAAGTACCTTCTTGGTATTTGGTCCATAAACTCCATCATTAACCAACGTTCCATGTTGGGATTGGAAGTCTTTGATCGCCTTTGTTGTTCGCCATCCATATATTCCATCTTCACTTAATGCGTAGCCATAATGATTCAACGCTTGCTGGACCAATTGAATATTTCGATTGTCAGCCCCGTTTTTATATAGCCCAATCGGTAATTGATTGATAATAGCAACCGTTTCCCTATCTGGGATATACAGCGTTTGCCCCACAAAGATATTGTTACTTGTTAATTTGTTCACTAACTTTAATTGACTGACGCTCAAATTAAACCAACCCGCAATCAAATATAACGTGTCATTTGGCTGAACAAGATAATATCTTCCTTTTTCATTAGGTATTTTTAATGGTTGTCCAACCATTAATAAGCTGTTTTTTAAATGATTAACCCTCATTAATTCTTCAATCGATGTATCGAATTTTTGCGCAATAAGATATAGTGTGTCTCCAGGATTTACATGGTACATACTATACAATTGCACTTCATTAATATCACTATTTTCCGCGGAGACTTTATCTTCATTTAATATATTTATATTTACTAAGACAAGCAAAACGACCAAGCACTTAACTATCTTCTGAAGTCCTATTTTCATATAGTTTTGCAAAGCAATACACTCTCCTTCATTCATAGAATGTGTAACTTTGCTCAATTATATATAACCAAATATAACTAAAGAAAACTTAGCTAGCGCCAAGCCTTTAGGCGCAGGTGATCGCCTAGTTGCGCTTATACTTAGTTCCTAAAAATTTTACTACGTCGATTAGCTCCAGCGCTAAAATTTTATACTTTCCTAACGTGCAATAAAAGACCGGGCAAAGAGCACCCGGTTATCGCGAATGTATTATTGCTTATCATTTTAATACTGATGAATGATTGCCTACTACTTTCACTGCAAAATCGATTAATTTTTTATCCATATGATGATTTGCTAGGAAGGATAACCCTATAGGTTTACCATTAACCTCAGCAACCGGAATCGTTACTTGAGGTAAACCACTTAGTCCGGCAATACAAGTTAATCTCATTGCCCTTGCTCGATAATCATCTAGCTCTTTCGACGGTAACCCTCTTAATGGGGCAATACCAGGAGCAGTAGGAATTACTAGAATACCACCTTTACCAAGCATAGAAGAAATTCGACTGCGTATCTTTTTTCGCAAATCGCATTTTTCTTCAAAACCTTGTTTTTCTACTTTACTCGCCATTTCAAAACGCTCGGCTATACCTGGTCCAAATGAAGGTTTTTCAACCTCTACCCACTGACCATGCTCCCTCCATATTTCTGCACCTTGTATAACACGGAATGCTTCCGCCCACACTGCTAATCCCTCTTCAGAAATCGTCACGGATTCGATTTCCATCTCACTATTTTTCAGTAGTGAATGGACCTCCGAAAATACATGCTTCGTTTCATCATCAAGAAGTTGAGACCAAGCATCTTCGGCATAAAGTATTTTAGTAAAAGAAGCCGATGTATCTGCTTGGTTTGTTAAAACTACGTCCCCAACTTGTTTTAATAAATCTGGTGAATTAGTCATCCACCCAACTGTATCAAAACTCTTCGCTAAAGGTATAACCCCATCAATCGATACATCCCCATGTGTTGGACGAATTCCATACAACCCACAATAAGATGAAGGGATTCGTACCGAACCACCAGTATCCGTACCTAAAGCAAAGTCAACTAACCCAGCCGATACAGCGACCGCTGAACCACTAGAAGATCCTCCAGGAATATGATCCGGAGCCTTTGGATTAATCGGTGTCCCGTAATGGTGGTTTTCTCCATTCAAACTATACATCAATTCATCTGTATGTGTTGTACCAATCATACGTGCTCCTGTTTTGATTAGTTGATCAATAACAGCAGCATTTACCTCAGATGGCTTGTGAGTACGAAGCCAGTCTGGATTACCAGCTGTGTTAGTATGTCCTTCAATAGCAAAAACATCCTTAACTGCAAAAGTTAAGTTATCTAACTTCCCTGATCCAGTTGGATTTAATGTAAGATGATCATCCATAAATGCATCGTATTTATCATGTAGCATGAAATACCCCCAGCTTTTTATCGAATCATTAATTTTTGTTCATTCCCTCTTTTATCGCTCTCTGAACCGACCGAATAATCCCTCCATAACCTGTACATCGGCACAAGTTACCAGATAATGCTTCTTTAATCTCCTCTTCCGTAGGATTACTATTTTCATAAATTAATGCCTTAACAGCCATGACCATCCCCGGGGTACAATATCCGCACTGAAAACCACCTTCCTCTAAAAAGGCCTTTTGTATGGTGTGTAATTGATTATTTGTATTTATTCCTTCAATTGTTGTTATCTGCGATTGATCTACTTGATAAGCCATAACAAGACATGCATTAACTAAGTGACCATCCATCATCACAGAACACGCTCCACATCGTCCAATACCACAAGAAATTTTTGTCCCTGTTAAGTCTAGCTGTCCCCTAATAATATCTATTAATCGCATGGTTGGCTCGACACTCAATTCAAGCATCCTACCATTCATATGAAAAGAAATTAAAATATGTCGATCGGTTGATTTATTTGTCAAAATATCTATTGTCCTACTTTCATCCATGATGTTACACTCCTTTTACCAGAAGCATTCAAAATTTCTTCTGATGAAATTGGCAATTTGTTTGCCCAATATCCGATCGCGTTATGAACAGCCTTTGTTATTGCTGGTGCAACGGCAACAGAGCCAATCTCACCAACTCCTCTAGGACCGTAAACATCACCATCATCCAACGACTCAATCGCTTCTACTCCTAAGGCAAACGGAACATCCTGTATGCTAGGTATTAAATAGGAATCTAAATTTTCGGTTATATACTTCCCTTCTTGCATGAAGGCCTCTTCCATCAGCGTATAACCTAATGACATGACCCCACCGCCTTCTATCTGGCCGCGGTACCCTATTTTATTAACAACAGGTCCAGCAGCTATCACTTGATCTAAATCAATCACTTTTACCTTTCCAGTTAATAAATCTATTTCAACCTGCGCCATTACACCACTAAACGTATAAAGAAAGTGGCCACCATCAACCTCATCTGGTGTCGTTGGAAAATCAAAGCTAGTATTCGTTACGATTGCACTAGACGTATGCTTCACTAGCTGTTTATAGGTTAATAAAGGTTTAGAATGGTATTGGTCAGAATATATGCCACCCTTCCCCATCCTTAAATGTTTTTGTGAAATATTTAATTGCTTTGCTGCGCTTTGAATAATCTCTTCTGTAAAGTGTGTTTTCATTCGTTGAACCGCGTGCCACACCATACTTGTACCTCGAGAAGCAGTTGTTGAACCGGATGGCGGTACTAGGGATGTATCCCCAATGACAATGGATAAATCATCGGCACTAACACCTAGTTCTTCCGTAACAATCATTTCAATCACAGCCAAAATACCTTGACCAAATTCCTCAAATCCAAAAGCAATTTCAATTTTTCCATCCTCATTTAATGAAAGTCGACCACCTGCAGGATCTAATCGACCATAGCCTAAGCCGCCACCATGCATGGTAATAGCTATTCCCGTTCCACGTTTTTTCCACCTCTCAGGCTCTTGATTCGTCTTTTTATCTTGATAGAGTGAAGCAATACCTTCAAGAACTTCAGAGGCTCCATTCGTTTTCGCAATCCGATGTCCTAACGGGCCGACATCATCACGTTTTCTTAAGTTCATTCTCCGAAAATCGATCGGGTCCATTTGAAGCTTTTCTGCCAAACGATCAATCTGACCCTCTAAAGCAAATGCCACTTGGTTTCCGCCAAAACCTCTAAATTCTCCGGATACTCCATTATTTGTAAAGACGGAAACTCCTTCTGTATTTACATTTTCAATCACATATGGTCCAGTTGCGTGTTCAACGGCAAAATCTAACACCGCTGGCCCTAGTGTAGAATACGCTCCGGTATCAGCAATTATTTTAACCTGGTGCGCAATAATTTTTCCATGTTCATCTACTCCAGTTTTCATCGTGATTTTCATTGGATGCCGCTTGATACCTGAAATAACGGATTCTTTTCTCGTTTGGTGAATTTTTACAGGCCGAGCCGTTTTAAGTGCTAGTATAGCTGCATACGGTTGTATATTTAGCTCATCTTTACCTCCAAATGATCCCCCTATCGGACTGGATACAATTCTGATTTTCTCTTCCGGTATATTTAAAATTCGAGATAATTGAAATCTATCTTTATATCCATGTTGTGTACCAACTAATACAGTAATTGCTCCATTTGCTTCAGGAACAATCACTCCACCCTCTGTTTCCATATACGTATGCATTTGCCGAGGAACATGATAGGTTTGTTCGACGATGTCTATACATTTTTCAAATCCTTTTTCCACATCCCCTTTTTGATAGGAAGCCTGATGAAGGATATTCCCCTTTTGGTGCAGTAAAGGAGCATCTACTTCTAAAGCTTTCTCTGGAGAATCCAACGTAGGTAGAGGGTCATATTCCACACGAATTAATTTCACGGCTCTTTCAGCTATTTCCGGAGATTTTGCAGCAACTGCAGCAACCGCATCCCCAACATAACGAACTTTATCTTGACAGAGTACGGGTTGATCAGGCATAACTATACCAAAACCGTTTAAGCCAGGTACGTCCTTATAAGTAATTACCGCTTCAACTCCAGGTAGTTGTTCAGCATCCTTTGTGTTAATCGATAAAATATTCGCATGCGGATAAGCACTTCTTACTATTTTTCCGTAAAGCATATGTTCACGTTTGAGGTCGGTTAAATATTTTAACTCTCCCGTTACCTTAGCAGCACCATCCGGCCGCACCCGATGGTTTCGTGTATATTTATTTGCTTGTTGACTCACGGACAGATAACTCCTTTCTGCAAATAATTAAACAATCGATTTTTCTTATCTATTCGCTTGCATTGTAAGTAATTCTGAAACGATAACATTGGCTGCAACTGTCCTTCTGTACTCACCAGAAACGAACGGATCTGAAATTGGATGAAATTCAGCATTGATAGCTTCATAAGCTTCTAACAGTAAATGATCTGTTATTTTAGAACCATATAATATATCTTCACATATTTTTAATCGTTGAGGATGATGGCTCCCTCCGCCTACCGCCAATTTAATATCGACAACCATTTGATCGTAATCACAAACACAATAACCAGCTATCGTAATTAGGGAAGGAATAAATGACTCTCGACGTCCCACCTTTTTAAACCAGCTTTTTTCCTGAATCGAAACTGATTTTTCTGGTAATAAAAGGCTTGTGATTATATGCTGGTTTGAAGCAAAGTTTTTCAAGTAACTCCACAGGGAATCGACTTGTAATTTCGTACCATCAAACCAAGATACCTTGGCATCGAGTACCAATAAAGCAGGAATAGAATCACCAACCCCGTAGACAATGTTGCCACCTATCGTTCCTCGATTTCTCACAGCAGGAGAAGCAATATCGCTGATAGACTCTGCGAGTAATTGCCATCCCTCTTGAATAAGAGGATCTTTTTTACAGACAGCCAGACTCGTCAATGCCCCAACCCGCAAATAGGCGTCGGAGCAGTTATCTTCCAGCTTACTAATTCCATTCATTTCTTGTATGTTTTCTAAACTTATTAAATGACCCGGAAAAGGAGTGCCCTGCTCACGTTGCATTTGCAGTAGCGTACCTCCCGAAATATATTTGGCATCATCACCAAAGCGTTTTTTCAGTTCCCACGCTTCTTCGACTTGCTTTGGCTTCCAGACCATTATGGATGTTTGTTCCTCTCCAGTAGTCGGCGGATCGGAATGACTTAACCTACTTCCATTACCTGTTGTTTTATCCATTGGTAATCTTCCTCTGTATCAATGTCATAAAAATATCGCTCCTTATCAAAGTCGATAGCTATCCCATTATTTTTCATTTGCGATCTTAAAATTTGTCGTGCTCCTTGATCTCCTTTTAGGCGTAATAATTGAGAGAACAAATGTTTAGAAAATAATATTGGAGGCTGGAATCTACCTTTATTATTAGAGGCTACAAACGAAATCCTATTATGATTCACTGATGCTTGAATAAAGCATTCAATCAACTGATCTAGCATCCCCTTTGTCACAAATGGTTGATCCGCTAATTGAACAAGAACCCCGTCAGCACTCATCTTAATAGCTCTCTTAACACCAGCTTGTAGAGAATATGCCTGCCCAAGATGTGCGTTTACACACGGTATGATTGATAATCTAGTTTCAGACGACGGAAAATCAATCCACGGATAAGAATGTTGAGGATTAGTAACTACTAGTATATGATCAAGCCTTGAGGCCAACGCCGATTGAAGTGACAGACTTCCAATTGCCGTTTCCCCAATGGAAAGCGACAATTTGTCTCTGCCCATCCGCTCACTTTTACCAGCAGCCAGTATAACTCCTATTAATTTCGGTGGATTCATAGACTTATAGCCCCTCTTAACTGTGCTTTATTAGAAAGTTGAATCAATTCTGCCACTACACTAATCGCGATTTGTTCTGCTCCAATTGCATCGATATTCAATCCGATTGGTGACGTTATTTTTGAAGGAATTTCTTCTCCTCCAAGTAATCTTTTTGTTCTTTGTCGAGATCCCAGTATTCCTAGATAACGTAATTCCAGATTTAGTAAAAAAGAAACAATTTGTTTATCCCTGTTGAAGTTATGGGTTAATATGACGACGAAATCATGAGAGGATATAGAAAGCTGGTTCATCACTTCATCCGGAAAACCTATCGTTATGTTGTCTGCAGTAGGAAAATATTTTTTATTACACAATGCTGGCCTCCAATCAATGACATGCACAGAAAAACCCGCTTTTGATGCAAAATCAACTAATGGCCTTGCATCAGTACCTGCCCCAAAAACAAACAGACGCGGCTTTGGTTGAATTTGATGAATATAAATAGTAGAGGATAACTCATTTATTTTTCTTATACCACTTTTAAAGAAAGGGGATGGAGTGTTTGAAGCTAATTGCTTTAATTCTGCTGGTATGTCGCCAATCCATTCTCCAAAGACTTCTTGACTGTCAACAAAAAATAAATATTCATTTTCATTTGTTTGACACTTAATCTTTTTAATGGATGTCACTGCTTTACCCAATTCCAGGTAATGTTTCAATTTCATCAGGTGCGACTTTAATGGAGCATCTACAACTTCCATGAGTACTCGAATAACGCCATTACATCCAGACCCTTCTCCCCATGACAACTCGTCAACACTTTTCATATTATAGGTAACAAGTGGGTCTGTATGATGTAACCCAACTTCAATCCTGGCGGCCAAATCTTCTTCAAGGCAACCCGCACTTAACATACCTACATGAGCACCATCCTGTTTAAACAACATAGATGCTCCTTCTTTTTTATAGGCAGATCCTTCTACATCAACGATTGTCGCTAAAACATGACCATCATTATCCGAAGAGACACAAACTTCATTTATAATGTCATACATATCTTCCATAACCCGAATCTCCCTTATCTTAAATCCAATAAAACAGCCAACTATTTTGGTTGTTCATTGCATGTTTCTAATCATCGTAAAATATTCTCACTTTAATCTCTATTACTTTGTAAGTTTTTCCTACATAGTAGTTGTAGGAAAGACCTTAGTTCCTAATTAAAACTAAGGTCTTTTCCATCGAACTGGTAAATGAATACTAATTATTAAACTAGTTTTCTGGTAAATATTCAGTTGTAAAGATTTCATTTGCATCAAACGTTTCTTCTAATAATCCAAGCTCTGCTAGCTGATCAATTAACGTTTGCCAGCGCTCTTCAGACATATACCCAACACCATGTTCAGCAGCATCGCCTCCATAAATAAATTCCTCTTGTGTTTCTTGCTCAAATTTGAAAGCCTCAAACGAAATATCAGGATTCGCTTCATTAATGACTTCCGTAATTTCATCTGGAGAATCTTTATAGCTGTTCCAACCCTTTACAAAGGAAGTAACCATTTTTTGTACAGTTTCCTCATTACTCTCTAAGTAATCTCTTGTAACATATAACACAATATTATACGGGTCATATCCAGCTTCAGAAATTAATAGTGTTTCTGTTTCAATACCTTCCTCACCCAAAAAGTATGGTTCTGACGTCACAAAGGCTTGGCTTACTGATGAAGGATCATTAATAAAATTAGCGTGATCACCTGTGTAGGATATCTCTTCTACACCACTCAAGTCATATTTGCTTTTGAGATAATCCCAATAAGTAATCCCAGGTTGAATATACGCTGTTCTGCCATTCAATTCTTCAAAGTCTGTTACACCTTCACCTTCATGGAACATGAATGCTTGCGGACTTCCTTGCATTGCTGTCGCAACTGCAACTAAATCAATTCCTTGGTTTTTTGCAATTACCATTTGGTCCGCATGGGCTAAACCAAATTCCGAACTACCGGATGCTACCATTTGAATAGAAGAAACTTGTGGACCACCAGGCTCAATCTCCACCTCTAAACCATTTTCTTCAAAAATCCCTCGCTCTCTTGCAGCATAAACACCACCATGCTGGGCCTTAGAAAACCAGTTTAAAACAATTTTAACCGACTCCAAGGATACCTCTTCAGAACCTTCTTGCGCTTCAGAATCGGAAGACGAGCTAGTATCTGTACCTTCTGATTCAGAAGAATCCGGTGAGCTGCTTTCAGCTTCACCGCTACAAGCTGCTAACAATAAAGCGAAAAGAATACTAACTAACAACAAATAAGACTTTTTAACCGTCACTTTCATACATAAATCCCCCTAATATTTATTTTCTATTTTTCAACTTTCATCGCAGACTCATGCCAAGACCTCAACATGAGATGCGAAAATAAACTAACGAGTAGATAGAAACTAATTCCTAATATTGCTGCTGCAATACCACAGGCAAATAAGTAAGGTGTTTTCACTTGAATTGCCGCTACCGTTATTGCATAACCCAATCCACCTTTTCCTCCACCAATACCTGCTACATATTCACCAACAATCGCCCCAACGATCGATAATGTACAAGATATCTTTAAACCCGCCATAATAAACGGTAAAGCGGCAGGTATTCTTAATTTCCACATTCGCTGCCATTTAGAAGCATTGTATAGGGTAAATAGCTCATCCATATTTTTATCAACGGAATTCAATCCCATTAATGTGTTTGAAATAATAGGGAAAAATCCAATCAAAAATGAGATTACGACAATCGCATTGAATCCAGCTCCAAACCAAATGACGACAATTGGTGCTACTGCAACTACAGGAATCGTTTGTAGAATAATAGCATAAGGATAGATACTTCTTTCTAAAATCTTAGAGCTTGCCAACAAAATTGAAATAAAAATACCTACAACTGCACTAACAAGGAATCCAGTGACAGACTCTATTACTGTTATCTGGACTGCCGGCCATAGTAAATCCCAATCTTTAATTGTCGCTTCAACGACATCTGTTGGCTTTGGCAATATATAGTGCTTTAAACCGAGTAAAACTGGAATTGCTTGCCACAGTGCAATAAAGATGATAAAGGCAACAATTGGCCCCAGATATACATTTTTAAACGTCATCCATATTTTTCTTTCCTTTGGTTTCTTTACTTTTGATACAACATTTTGTTTTGAGACTTGTAAGGAAGGTGACTCCATCTTAACCAATCTCCTTTCGATCTGAACTTGTTTCCAGATGATCAGAAGCTAAATCAACGTACTCCGTAAACGTTGGATTTGTTCTTACAGATAACTCCCTAGGATACGGAAGGTCAATATCGATCAACGATGACAAACGCCCCGGACGAGCGGACATAACTGCAATTCTCGATGAGAGAAATACCGCTTCGTACACGTTATGTGTGACGAATAAAACAGTCATATTTTCCTGTTGCCAAATATCTAAAAGCTCCATTTGCAATGTTTGTCGTGTAATTTCATCTAATGCACCAAAAGGCTCATCCATTAATAGCATTCTAGGCTTTGCGGCTAACGCACGAGCAATCGACACTCTCATCTTCATTCCACCTGATAATTGCCTAGGGTACGATTTTAGATGATCCTTCAGCCCCACCATCTCTAACACTCGTAATGCCGTTTGCTTACTTTCCTTTTTATTTCCTCCTCTTAGCTCCAGCGGAAGAAGCACATTATCTAGAACGTTTCGCCAAGGTAAAAGGTTAGCATCTTGAAAGACAAAGGCAATATCATTTGTCTGTTGAATCATTTCTTTTGGTTTCTTGTTAAAAACACTTACATCTCCATCAGTTGCTTCACCTAAACCCGCAACCATTCTTAATGCCGTAGATTTACCACACCCAGAGGGCCCGAGAAAACTTAGGAACTCCCCTTCCTTAACGGATAAATGAAAATCACTTAATGCAACTGTCCCACCAGTATATGTCTTACCAACATGATTAAAAGAAACTACTTCATTGGCAACACCCAATGTGATCCCTCCTAATAATTTCTGAAAAAATAGTCTTTTATTAATATTCAGATAATTTTAGTTATAAACATGAATATGTTATATTTCATAACATTTTTTGTTAGTTATTATTACTTAAATACCATCGTAATTTATTTCTAGTTTTTTGTCATTAGTTAAAATAAATGAATCGAAGGAAACTATTTAGACAACTTGACTAAAAATTCTTCCTTAAAACAAAAAAATAAAACGAAACTCCTAATTGAAGTTTCGCTTGATCCTAGACTTTCTATAATTTATTTTTGAGTGTTTCATAGCAGTTTCAACCATTCGGCTTGCTGAAGCTTGTGCTTGCCTAGCAATAAGCTGTTCATCAATCGTAACTAACTGCCCATCCTTTACAGCAACTTTTCCTCCAACGATGGTCATATCTACTTGCGGAGTACCAGTTAGTATCGGTAAAGAAACATCATCAAATAAGGCACCAGCAAATTCTAACCTGTTGGAATCAATGAAAAACATATCTGCTGCTTTTCCAACCTCCAAGGAACCGATCGCATCATCCCACCCTAATACTTTTGCCGATCCGTTAGTAGCTACAGCTAGACAATCCTCTGCACTAAGCGCTTTCGTACCATGTTGAAGATTATGAAGCAAATTCATTACTTTTGTCTCCATTAAAAGATTTGAGGAATCATTCGATGCAGACCCATCCACACCAAGACCAACTTTTACATTCGATTGGAGCATTTTCATGATTGGCATCGTTCCAGATTTCATTTTCATGTTACTACTTGGACAATGAGCAACACCACATCCGCATGAACCTAACTTCACAATCTCATCATCATTAAACCATATTCCGTGTGCGTACCAAACATCATCTCCTACCCAACCAGTACTTTCCATTAAATCCAAGGGCCGCATGGCTAATTTCTCCACGCAATATTCCTCTTCATCTCTTGTCTCAGCTAGGTGTGTGTGCATGCGAACACCATAACTCCTTGCTAATGCAGCAGATTCTTTTAGTAAATCAGGGCTAACAGAAAAAGGCGAGCATGGTGCTACACCAACCCTTAGCATCGAAAAACGACTTGAATCATGATATTGTTCAATCACTCTCATTGTATCCTTAAGAATGGTGTCTTCGGTTTGAACTACTTCATCTGGTGGTAGTCCCCCTTTTGATTTACCTAAACTCATTGACCCCCTTGTCGGGAAAAAACGAATACCTAGCTCCTGAGCAGCTTTTATTTCCTCATCAATAAGCTCACCGCTAACCCCATTTGGAAAAACATAAAAATGATCTGCTGCAGTTGTACATCCACTTTTCAATAATTCACCTAACCCTACCATAGCACTGAAATAAATATCCTCGGGCTTAAGATGACGCCATATATCATAAAGGGTGATCAACCAGTCAAACAACTCACAATTTTGTACGAATGGAATATTCCTAGTAAATGTTTGATACAAGTGATGATGTGTATTAATGAGGCCCGGATAAACAATTTTACCTCGAGCATCAATGACTGTATCTGCTGTTTCATATGGAAGGTCTGCTCCAATCGCTTTTATCTCCTGACCTTCGATGTAAATGCTACCACCAGGAAATTTCTCTTCCTTATCATTCATCGTAATTATGTTTCTTGCATTTTTAATAAGCATCGTTTTCATGAACATCACCTATTCTTTACATAATGGAATTGTTTAAGCGCAACTTAATAATAACTTCTATCTTATCGCAGTTTTCAGAAAATTCAATATGTAAGGTAGATTCTCCTTTAACGTTTTACCAATTATTCTCATGTTGTTTTTTACATGGGTTTTTGATAAAATATTAGCTTGCAAGAGAGATGTAAATAAATATCCGACCTAAACACATTTGTATCTTGCAAATATAAATTGATAGGTGGTAATAATAATGGAAAAGAAAGAAAAATATCAAGTATTACTTTATTACAACTATGTACCAATTGAGGATCCTGAAGCGTTTGCAGATGAACATTTGAAGTTTTGTAAAGACCTTGAATTGAAAGGTCGAGTGCTTGTCGCAGAAGAAGGGATCAACGGTACTGTATCTGGTACAGTAGAACAAACGAATAAGTATATGGAAGCAATGCACAATGATCCACGATTTGCTGACATGGTATTTAAGGTGGATGAATCGGATGGTCATGCATTCAAAAAAATGCACGTTCGACCTCGTCCTGAGCTTGTAACACTTCGCTTAGAAGATGATGTTAACCCGAAAGATACAACTGGAAAATATTTGAGTCCTAAAGAATTTTATGAAGCGATGCAAGATGAGGATACAGTTGTATTAGATGCAAGAAATGATTATGAATATGACCTAGGTCATTTCAGAGGTGCTATTCGTCCTGAAATTGAAACATTCCGTGAACTGCCTGAATGGGTAGAAGAAAATAAAGATAAACTAGAAGGAAAAAAAATATTAACGTATTGTACTGGTGGAATCCGCTGCGAAAAATTTTCTGGATGGCTTGTTGAAAAAGGATTTGAAGATGTAGGCCAATTGCACGGTGGTATCGTAACCTACGGAAAAGATCCAGAGGTTCAAGGAGAGCTTTGGGACGGACAGCTTTACGTGTTTGATGAACGAATTGCTGTTCCTGTAAATAAAAAAGAACATGTAGTCGTTGGTAAGGATTACTTTGACGGACAGCCATGTGAGCGTTATATCAATTGTGCAAATCCTGAGTGTAACAAACAGATTCTTTGTTCTGAAGAAAATGAACATAAATATATGCGCGGATGCTCACACGAGTGCCGCGTCTCTCCACGAAATATGTATGTAGAAGAACACAATCTTTCTCAGGAAGAAATTGATGAAAGACTAAAACGAATTGAACAAGAAGATAGGATTCCAGCTAAATAGGATTAAAAGGCAGCCAATTTGGCTGCCTTTTAATATATATATAAAATACATTTTTTTGGTTATGATTGTCCACTTACTAAAATATATTTTATCATACGCAACGATAGTAGGTGGGATTAAATGATTCAATTCATTATCGATCATAAATGGTATATACTTGTTTTATCAGAAGTAGGATTTTGGATAGCGTTCTTACTTTTTTTATGGCTTCGTTATTGGTTTGAGGCTAGAGGCCAGTTACTATGCCTGTATATTGCCATCATTAACCAACTACTCACTATTCCTCTTGCAGTAGTTGATTATATGTATTTCGGACAAGCTACATGGTTTCACCTGATTGTTATTGCTATTTACATATATGCTATTTTTCGTGGACCAATAGATATGCGTAAAATTGATAAATATATACAAAAGGTTGCATGGGAAATAAAAAATAAAACACCATTTCGATACTCTAGAAGCTCACAAACTAACTCCTCCACTTATTACAGGTATTTCAAGCGCAAAAAGTTTTACATGCATGTTACTTTGTTTATTAGCGTCTCAACTACATGCATCATAACACCCTATCACTACCCAGTTCATCTCATCTTCCTGTGGGCCATTCTGTTATTCATTGAAGGCAGTAAATCGATATCAAAATACACGCGGAGGCATTAGGGATATTCGTGTCGGAACAGGAAGAGATTATGCGGATGTAAATCCTCTACAATGGTTTATCAAGGTGGAAATCACAAGCTGGAAGTCAAGGTTTTTGACAAATTATTGGCACAGTAAAGGAAAAGACCGGACATTTGCCCGGTCTTTTTCAATAGAGAATCGAAATGATAGAGGTAAAAAGGTAAATCCGCTTTAAGACGTTACCAACCCTATTAACCAATATTCCTCAACAGGTTAGCCATTTCAATCGCTGATACAGCCGCTTCTGCACCTTTATTACCCGCTTTTGTACCTGCTCTTTCAATGGCTTGCTCAATTGTATCTGTTGTTAATACTCCAAAAATTACCGGTAAACCTTCATCCATTGATGCATTTGCTACACCTTTTGAAACTTCACTGCTAACATAATCAAAATGTGGAGTAGAGCCTCTTATAACCGTACCAAGTGTAATCACTGCATCATACTTGCCTGATGCTGCCATTTTTTTTGCAACTAATGGGATTTCAAATGCACCCGGAACCCATGCAATCGAAACATCCTCTTCCTTTACGCCATGACGTCTTAGTGTATCTTGAGCACCGCCTAATAATTTGCTCGTAATAAACTCGTTAAATCTACCAACTACGATACCTACTTTTAAGTCTGTGCCAACTAAATTTCCTTCAAAAACGTTACTCATTTTCGTTTCCCCCTAAAATTTTAATAAATGGTCTAATTTTGCAACTTTTGTTTTTAAATACTTTTCATTATCTTTATTTGCAGGTATTTGAATTGTTTCCCGTTTAACAACCTCTAATCCATAATCACCCATACTCGATATCTTTCGAGGATTATTTGTCAATAACCGAACCTTTTTAACTCCTAGGTCTTTAAGTATTTGCGCACTGACCGCATAATCACGTAAATCATCCGGGAATCCCAGCTGGTGATTGGCTTCTACAGTATCAAACCCTTGTTCTTGAAGCTTATAAGCCCGAAGCTTATTCAACAAGCCAATTCCTCTACCCTCCTGCCTCATATAAACGAGCACACCTTTTCCATCTGCTTCGATTTGATGTAGTGCTTTTGCTAATTGCGGACCGCAATCACATCGATAGGAACCAAACACATCCCCTGTTAAACATTCGGAATGAACCCTAACTAACACTGGATCATTCGGTTTGATTTCTCCTTTATATAAAGCAAGGTGTTCTAGACCGGTCACTTTTTCTGTATAAGCAGCAAGCTTAAAATCACCATATTCCGTTGGTAAGTTAATTTCAATTTCTTTATTTATTAACTTATCATGCTTCTTTCGATATGCAATTAAATCTTTAATCGTAATGATAGAAAGGTTATGTTTTTCAGCGAATTTTTCTAGTTGTGGTAATCGAGCCATTGTTCCATCTTCATTCATAATTTCACAAATGACACCAATTGGAGCAGATCCTGCTAATCGAGCTAAATCAACCGCCGCTTCCGTATGTCCTTGTCTTTCCAGGACTCCTGCATCTTTTGCAACTAACGGAAACACGTGTCCCGGTCTTTTAAAATCAGCGCCTGTTGTTTCTGGATCTAAAAACTTCTGAATCGTTAACGCACGTTCATAAGCGCTAATTCCAGTTTCTGTCAATTTATGATCAACACTTACCGTAAATGCTGTTCCATGTGCATCTGTATTATTTGTTACCATCGCATTTAATTCAAACATTTGAGCCATATTAGTTGACATCGGAGTACAGATTAATCCTTTTCCTTCAGAAGCCATAAAATTAATCGATTCCGGAGTTGCATGCTCAGCCAAAAGCACAAAGTCACCTTCATTTTCCCGATCTTCATCATCAACGACAATAATCATTTTTCCTGCTTTCAACTCTTCAATTGCCTTTTCGATTGTCTGTATCACTTGTGGTCCCTCCTATTCTTAGAAGCCGAACTGCTTAAGCTTTTCCTCCGTCAAGCCTTCCTTAGTCTCTTGAGAATCAGCTTTAGCAGTGAGTAACCGATCCATATATTTCGCTAACATATCGTATTCGACATTAACGACATCACCTAATTTTTTATTGCCTATCACCGTCGCTCTTCTTGTCTCCGGGATAAGCGAGATAACGAAACCATCCTCTTCCACTCCAAATACCGTAAGTGAAGTTCCATCCACACAAATTGAACCTTTGAGTGCGACAAATGGTAATCCTTCCGTTGGTATCGCAATAAAAATGTACTGAGCATTATCTTCTGTCCACGTTCTATCAATCGTACCTACTGCATCCACATGTCCTGATACAAAATGACCGCCAAACCTACCGGATGCGGACATCGCTCTTTCTAAATTCACTTCCGAACCAACTGTAACTTTGGCTAAAGAAGAACCTCGAAATGTTTCCGGAATCACATCAACTAAAAAACGGTCTTTATCATATGAAGTTACCGTTAAGCAAACACCATTTACCGAGATACTGTCACCAACCGCTACACCACTCGTTACTTTTGCAGCTTCAATCGTTAAGGATAAGGAACTTTTATTTCTAGCTATACTTATAACTTTCCCTTTTTCTTCTACAATACCAGTAAACATCTACACTTTCTCCTTTCTAGGATGCGCGGTAACCTTAATATCCGGACCAATTTGTTCAAGGGAAGTCACTTCAAGACTCACGGCTTCATTCATGAAAGCTGGAGAAGATCCTCCAATAGGCGTGAATGCATCACTACCGCCAAGTAGTTTCGGTGCGATATACCAATGGATGACTTGGAATAAACGATTATCTATAAACGACCGGTGAACTGCACTTCCACCCTCTACATACAACGATTGAATCTTCCGCTCTCCTAAAAGACTAAGCACATCATCAAGATTAATTTGTTTGGAGGTCATCTGAATAATATCTACGTGCGGGTATTGCTTCGAAAATTCAGTCGCATCCGCTTCTAAACCGCAAATAATCCAAGTCGGCGCTTCTTGATTTAAGACATGAACGTTCTCATTTATCTTTAAATGTGTATCTAAAACAATTCGAATGGGATTTTTTCCACCTTGGGGCAATCTGGTGGTTAACTGGGGATTATCCTGTAAAACCGTATTGATCCCAACTAGGATAGCATCATGGATGGAACGCTGGTAATGAACATCTTCTCTCGCTTGCTCCGACGTTACCCACTTACTATCTCCAGATGAGGTAGCAATTTTACCATCCAATGTCATCGCTGCTTTCAGCGTGACAAAAGGCTGCTTCCTTTGAATAAAATGGAAAAATTTACGGTTCAACTCTAAAGCTCTTGCTTCTTGAATACCAATTTCAACATCAATTCCAGCTTTTTGCAGCTTTTCTACTCCTTTTCCAGCGACATCTGGATTTGGATCTAAGCAGGCAATATAGGCTTTCTTTACCTTTCGTTCGATAATCAAATCTGCACAGGGTGGTGTTTTACCATGATGAGCACATGGCTCAAGCGTGACGTAGATATCTGCACCTTCTGCGTCTTCCCCTGCTTGCTCTAGCGCATGAACCTCCGCATGAGCTTTACCAGCTTGTAAGTGTGTACCGATTCCTAGAATCCTACCATCTTTTACAACTACCGCTCCTACAGATGGATTTGGACTTGTTTGACCAATTGTTTTTTCGGCCATTGTTAAAGCTAAATCCATATATTCTTCTTTTTTCAAGTAAACACATCCTTTCCATGGTTGGAAAGAAGCAAGAAGCCCCGGAATTCATATCCCGGGGCAATTTTTAGCAAATGGAAAAAACGTAACAAAGATAGATACGCCTCATTCATTTCCTTTTCCCATCCAGACTTTAACTGTCGGCTTTGGATTCACACCAAATCCACCATCGCATAAACATGCTCCGGGTCACGGACTTAAGGTACATACGATCATACCCATCACCGTCGGTCGGGATTTTCACCCTGCCCCAAAGGAAATCCTTATATTCGATTGTAATTATCATACCATTTTGCGAATGAAATTGCACATAAATAAACTAATTTTTTTGAAAAAAACTGTAACTGTGACCTGCATTAAGGTCCCAGCTTAATCTGATACATCCTCACCAATAATCCGAACTTCTCTTTCTAAGTCTACGCCAAACTTCTCTTTTACGGTTTTCTGCACCATTTCAATTACTGCAATATAATCCGATGCTGTTGCATTCCCTTTGTTTATAATAAATCCGGCGTGCTTTGTAGATACTTCCGCGTCACCGACCCCTTTTCCTTGCAGGTTACTATCCTGAATTAACTTCCCTGCAAAATAACCTGGTGGTCGCTTAAACACACTACCACATGATGGGTACTCTAATGGCTGCTTTGATTCACGTTTATAAGTTAAATCATCCATCACATCTTTAATTTCATGATAATTTCCTGGTTGTAAATCAAAGTGAGCTTCTAATACGATGTAGCCTTTATCTGGGATGTTACTCGTGCGGTAATCTAAATCTAAATCCTCCGCAACTAATTGAAGTAACTCTCCATTTCGATCAACTACAATGGTGTGCCGCAAAACATCCTTCACTTCGCCACCGTAGGCTCCAGCGTTCATATATAAGGCACCACCTACCGTCCCAGGAATCCCACATGCAAATTCCAACCCAGTCAAGTTTTCCTGTAGTGCTCTCCGAGATACATCGATAATTCGTGCTCCACTTTCCGCAATAAGACTATTCCCTTCTCGTTTGATGGCAGTAAACCGTTTTGGGCTTAATACGATACCACGAATACCACCATCTCTGACGATAAGGTTAGATCCATTTCCTAGCAATGTAAAAGGAACCTGTTCGTTATTTGCAAGCTTTACAATTTGTTGCACTTCCTCAATAGAAGAAGGTGTAACAAAAAAGTCTGCTTTTCCTCCAAGCCGTGTGTACATATGATTTCTCAACAGCTCATCAACCATCACATTTTCCTCAGATGTAATGGATATTAATTTATTGTATATATGATGGTTATTTCCCACTGCAATCATCCTTTTTCATCTACATAAGCAAACATCACAATTTTAATTATAGCAGTTGGATTAGCCCTGCTTCAACAAACATCTCTCTTGGTATAATATGCCCAATCATTAATCCAAGTTACCGGTCTAAAAGCTCCCCTACAGGAAGCACTTCGATGTTCTATTTACTTTTCCCATTCTAATAGTTGGTCAATTTTTTTAACAGCCTTTCCATCTCCGTCAAGAATCATTACGGAGACCAACATACGCTTTAAGTCTATAAAGAAAAAAGCACATGGTAATGAAATTAATAATTACCATGTGCTTCGTTTATTGTTATTCTCCCATCAAAGCCGTCATCAATGCCTTCTGAGCATGCAAGCGATTTTCTGCTTCTTGGAATACAACGGAATGTTTGCCATCAATAATTTCCGCTGTCACTTCCTCTTCCCGATGAGCTGGTAAGCAATGCATAAAAATATAATCAGATTTTGCATGGCTGACAAGCGCTTGATTCACTTGAAATGCTTCGAAAGCTTTCTCACGTTCCTTTTGCTCACTTTCCTGCCCCATACTAGCCCAAACATCTGTGTAAATGACATCAGCATCCTTAACCGCTTCGTACGGGTCTTCGGTAATTTGAATTTCTGAACCTTTTGCAAAGGATTTTGCTTTTTCCGTAGCTGCTGGATCAGGGTGATACCCAGCTGGTGCAGCAACACTTATGTTCATTCCAGTTTTCGCAGCACCAATCATAAGCGAATTGGCCATATTATTTCCATCACCAATGTAAGCCATTTTCAAACCAGCTAGCTGTCGCTTTTCTTCCTTGATTGTTTGCAGGTCAGCTAATACCTGGCACGGATGGTAAAGATCCGTTAACCCATTAATAACTGGGATAGACGCATTTTCAGCCAACTCCTCAACATCATCCTGCGAAAACGTACGAATCATAATACCATCTAGGTATCCAGATAACACCTTGGCCGTATCAGCTATCGGCTCTCCTCTTCCAATTTGAATATCTTTCGAGCTTAGAAAAAGACCAGTTCCACCTAACTGATAAATCCCTACTTCAAAGGATACGCGTGTACGAGTCGATGATTTCTCAAAAATCATTCCAAGTGTCTTCCCTTTTAACGGCTCATAAACAATTCCTTTTTTACGCTGTTCTTTTAAATAATTTGCTAAATCTAAAAGGTACTCTATTTCTTCCGTTGTATAATCAGCTAAAGTTAAAAAATCCTTACCATTAAGCTGGCCCTTCAAATTAGCTGAAGTCACTACTGTACTCATCGTAACACACGCTCCTTTTTATTCAGTGTATTCGCTTCTGCCCGATACTCATTCATGGAAAGCGGCTGGTCTTGTGTTTCGTTTGTCGCTTGCAAATAGACGAGTAATGTTTCTACCGAAGTTAGGCAATTCGTATCCGATTTAAGTGCATTTTCTCTTAAAATCACATGCTCATCGGCATCGCCACTTTGCTTCGTACTACAAACAAAAGCAAAATCGCCTTCCACACAAGCGTTTTGAGCATCCTCCAAAGTCATCGTATGACCAAGCTGAATACCATTTTCTTGTAACAATGCGACCGTAGATTCATCGGCTGTCACTTTTGCTTGGCAGTTTGACAATAATTCGATCAACTCTGATTTTTTATCTAATTCCAAATCCTGTAACGACAGATAAATCGTGTCTTCTCCTGACAACTGCTTCAGACCTTTTTCCTTCCAGCCAAAAGCTTTTGCCATTGCAGTCTCGACTGTCTTTCCAAGCCCGATTACTTCACCAGTAGATTTCATTTCAGGTCCAAGTAAAGGGTCCACACCAGGAAGCTTATTCGTGGAAAAGACAGGCAGTTTAACAGCATAAAACGGCACATCTTTATGAAGACCTAAGTCCCATTCCTGTTGTTCTAATGACTCACCCATCTGCACGCGTGTAGCCAAATCAACCATTGGAACACCAGTTACCTTGCTGGCAATCGGTACAGTCCTTGAAGCACGAGGATTTACCTCTAATACGTATATCGTTTGTCTATCCTCGCTAATAACAAATTGAATGTTCATAATTCCTTTTACACCTAACTGAGCGGAAATTTGTTGTGCATACTTCTCAATCAGCTGTTTCTGTTCCTCTGTTAAGTCAGGCGAAGGAAAGATTGCCGTACTGTCTCCAGAGTGAACACCCGCGCGCTCGACATGCTGGAATATTCCCGGAATCAGAATATCTTTCCCATCACATACAGCATCAATTTCGACTTCGTAACCAGAAATATAACGATCAATTAATAATGGGAAGATACGAGATTCTGGTGAAGTTTGCTCCAAGTTACTCAAATAATTTAGCAGCTGGGCTTCATTACGGACAATGACCATTCCACGTCCACCAATAACATAGGAAGGGCGAATTAACACAGGATAACCAATCTTTTCTGCTACATCCTTAGCATCCTTCGTGTCCATTACCGTTTCTCCAGGTATATGCGGAATATTTAATTGTTTTAATAACTGATAGAATTGATCACGATCTTCAACTGCTTCGATTGCAGTTAATGGCGTACCTGAAATAGAAACGCCTGCTTTCTCTAGTCCATCTGCCAAGTTAATTGCTGTTTGCCCGCCAAATTGAACGAGTACACCATCAGCATTTTCTTTGTCTACAACATGCAAGACATCTTCAACAGTTAATGGTTCAAAATATAAATGATCTGCTGTGTTAAAATCTGTACTGACTGTTTCCGGATTATTGTTAACAACAACAGCGTCTATCCCTTGATCCTGTAGAGACATTGCTGCATGAACGGAGCAATAATCGAATTCTACTCCTTGCCCAATCCGGATTGGTCCTGAGCCTAATACTACCATTCGTTTGTTGTCTGGTAAGGCTTCAACCTCATCTATTTCATTCCAAGAGCTATAAAAATATGGCGTATCCGCAGAAAACTCAGCTGCACACGTATCTACCATCTTGTAAGCAGGTGCAATATTGTTTGCTGTTAACTTGGTACGAACTTCCTCAACCTTGATATGAAATAGATTTGCTAATGTGTTATCTGAAAAACCAAATAATTTCGTTTTCTTTAAATCGTTAGCAGAAACATCTTGCCAGTCTTTTCGTTTTAATTCCATTTCCATTCCAATAATCAGTGCAATTTCATTCAAGAAGTATTTATTAATCGCAGTGATTTCATGGATCTGTTCAATTGTATAACCTCGGCGAAAAGCTTCTCCGACAACAAATAAGCGCTCATCTGTTGCTTGGTCTAATGCGAGATTAATCTCTTCATTTGATAGGTCATGTAATGACGGTAACTCCAAATGTTCTAAGCCAATCTCCAATGAGCGAATCGCTTTATGAATGGCTGCAGGGAAATTTCTTGCTAAAGCCATCACTTCACCCGTTGCCTTCATCTGTGTTCCTAACAACCGATCTGCATTGGCGAATTTATCAAACGGCCAACGAGGGATTTTTAACGCAATATAGTCAATTGCTGGCTCAAAACTCGCATACGTATCTCCCGTAATAGGGTTTAAAACTTCATCTAAATGATATCCTAATGCCAGTTTAGCAGCGATACGCGCAATTGGATAACCAGTAGCTTTGGAAGCTAGTGCACTCGATCGACTTACTCGTGGATTTACTTCAATAATGATATAGTCATTGCTTTCTGGGTTTAAAGCAAACTGAATGTTACAGCCACCAATGACCCCTAATTCACGAATCACTTTACAGGATGAAGTACGAAGCATTTGATATTGACGATCATTCAAGGTTTGAGAAGGTGCGACAACAATGCTGTCCCCTGTATGTACGCCAACAGGATCAACATTTTCCATGTTACACACAATGATACAAGTATCATTGGCGTCCCGCATCACTTCATACTCAACTTCTTTCCAACCTTTTACACTTTGTTCGATCAAAACTTGATTGATTGGACTAGCATCCAACCCATTTTTTACGATTCTGCGAAGCTCCTGTTCATCATTGGCAATCCCTCCACCAGCTCCACCTAACGTATATGCTGGACGAACAATTAACGGATATCCAACCACACTTGCAAATTGTAGAGCTTCAGCAAAAGAGCTAGTAGAGATACTTTCCGCTACCGGCTCATTCAAGTCCTTCATCATCGATTTAAAGATTTCACGGTCTTCTCCCTTTTGAATCGTATCCAACTGCGTACCAAGTAACTCTACATTATATTTTTGAAGAACTCCTTCGTTCGATAATAACATCGCCAAGTTTAAGCCCGTTTGTCCTCCAAGTGTTGGCAACAAGCCATCAGGCTGTTCTTTTTCGATAATTTTTGTGACGGACTCACAGGTTAATGGCTCCATATATACTTTGTCCGCAATATTTTCATCGGTCATGATGGTTGCTGGGTTATTGTTAACGAGAACAACTTCGATTCCTTCTTCTTTTAACGCCAGACAAGCTTGTGTTCCTGCATAGTCAAATTCGGCTGCTTGCCCAATGATGATTGGGCCAGAGCCGATAACTAATACTTTTTCTATACGAGTTAATTTAGGCATGTTGCTTCGCTCCCTTTGTCGCTATCTCGCCTACAAATTGTTCAAAAATGTTATGTGTATCGATTGGACCCGGATGTGCTTCAGGGTGGAATTGTACCGTTTTTATATGCTTCGAATGATGGACTAGCCCTTCGACAGAGCGATCATTCACATTCACATGAGATACTTTCCAATTTTTTTCATCCACCGAGTCCATATCCACGACATAACCGTGGTTTTGTGAAGTAATTAAAACTTTACCTGTTAAAAGATCTTTTACTGGATGATTGCTGCCTCTGTGACCATACGGCAGCTTCTTTGTCTTCGCACCATGCGCCAATGCAACCAGCTGATGGCCAAGACAAATGCCTAATGTATGGAACGATTCAGTAATTTCTTTAATATTGGTTGCTAAATGATTTAAGTCTTCAGGATTTCCTGGTCCATTTGATAATAAAATTCCATCCGGATCTATTTTTCTAATGGCTTCGACAGACGTATTATATGGAACAACTGTCACATCACAACCAAGATTTAATAGAGAATTCGTTATTGAATGTTTATATCCAAAGTCCATCAGTACCACATGCGGCTTCGGATAACTAGTTGGCATGGTAGTTTTATATTGTTTCATTTCCGTTACCGAAACTTGCGCTACGATATCTTGATCAACCGATTGTTTTTGAGGTAAATCTTTGGGGTCCGATGTTATTTTTCCGTACACTTCTCCTTTATCACGGATAATACGCGTTAATGCTCGTGTATCTATACCATATAATGTTGGAATCTGGTATTTTTTTACCATTTCTAATATCGTGAACGTAGATTGATAGTGTTCTGGTGTATGGCAAGGATATGAAATGATTAAACCTGAAAGTGATGGTTTGATACTTTCTGAATCAAACTCATTAAATCCATAATTTCCAATTAAAGGGTATGTCATCGTTACAATTTGTCCTGCATACGATGGATCTGTCATTACTTCTTGATAGCCAGTCATCGCCGTATTAAAAACCATTTCTCCTTCAACGGCGTTCAACGGCCCTAACCATTTTCCTTCTAATACATCCCCCGTATTCAGCACGAGATATCCTGTTTTTTCCATCATGTTTGCCCTCCCAAAACCAGATAAATATTTATACTCAATAATTAATAAATATACAAGTCCTTGTAAAAAAATGCTTAGCTTCTTTTCAAAGAAACCAAGTACATCCTTTTCCTTTTTACTTTATATTAGTAGTTGAGGATGTTCAAAAAGGCTGAACATCCTCCCATTGTGATTATTCTACTACAGAAAGCTCTTCTATTTTAGCTGCATGCTCTTTTATCCAGCCTATATTTTTTTCAAATAACATTTCAGCTTTGTTTATTTGCTCTTCAACGCGATTTTTAGCTGTACCACCTGCCACGTTTCGTGCATTGACAACTGCTTTTGGAGAAAGAACATCAAAGATATCTTCTTCGATTAATGACGAAAACTCTTGAAACTCTTCTAACGATAAATCTAATAAATATTTATTTTCATTAATACAAGATAAAACGACTTGCCCTACTACCGCATGTGCTTCTCTAAACGGAAGGTCTTTACCAACAAGATAATCTGCTAAATCCGTTGCATTCGAGTAATCTTTCGCAACAGCTTGATACATCGTGTCTTTTTTCACTTCCATTGTTTCAATCATCGGAGCAAATAGTCCCAATGCCCCTTTCAATGTTTCAACTGTATCAAACATGCCTTCCTTATCTTCTTGCATATCTTTGTTGTAAGCAAGTGGTAATCCTTTTAACGTCGTCAACATACCCATTAAATGGCCATATACACGTCCGGTTTTACCTCGAACTAATTCTGCCACATCTGGGTTTTTCTTTTGTGGCATCATGCTGCTTCCGGTACAAAACGCATCATCTAACTCAACGAAATTAAATTCTGCACTCGACCACTGGACAAGCTCTTCACAAAGACGAGACAAATGGGCAGTAACTAGAGAAGAATTGGATAGAAATTCAACAACAAAGTCTCGATCACTGACCGCATCCAAGCTATTATCACATATGCCATCAAAGTTTAATTTTTCTGCTACATAGTGCCGATCAATTGGAAAAGATGTCCCTGCAAGCGCGCCAGCTCCAAGTGGTGATTGGTTTACACGCTTCCAGCTATCTGCTAAACGTTCAACATCTCGTTGAAACATAAAAACATACGCCATCATATGATGAGCAAAGAGTACAGGTTGTGCACGCTGTAAATGCGTATAACCCGGTAACACTGTATCTAGATTAGCCTTTGCTTGTGTGTGCAATGCCTGTTGTAGTTCCACAAGCTGTTGACTAATCGTCACAAGCGCCTCACGCAAATACAAACGCATATCTAGTGCAACTTGGTCATTACGACTCCTGCCGGTGTGTAATTTCCCACCGACAGAGCCGACCTCATCAATTAAAAGTTTTTCCACATTCATATGAATGTCTTCGTTATCTTCTGTTAATTCCGCTTCACCAGAAGCAATCTTTTTAGCAACAGCCTTTAATCCTTCCGCGATTGTCGCAGCATCACTTTCTGAAATAATCTCACACTTTGCAAGCATTTCAACATGGGCTAGACTTCCTTGGATATCGTATTTAGCTAATTTTTGATCAAAACGGATCGAAGCCGTATATTCATCCACTAATTCATTGGTTGGTTTAGTGAATCGTCCGCCCCATAATTTCATTGTTTGACAGCTTCCTTTATATCAACATTTGCTTTCTCAATCGAATCAGACTTTTGTTCATGCACTTTATTAACTGTTGAGTGTACTTGTGTTGGCAAGCCCCAAAGCTTAATAAATCCAAGTGCAGCTTCATGATCAAACGCATCTTCTTTATTGTACGTTGCAAGATCAAAATCATATAGTGAATGTGCAGATTCACGGCCTATAACCTGTGCATGACCTTTGTATAATTTCACTTTAACCGTTCCAGATACATACGCTTGTGTCTGCTCAATAAACGCTTTTAATGCATCTGTTAACTGAGAATACCACAGGCCATTGTAAACTGTTTCAGCTAATTTATGCTCAATCATTGGCTTGAATGATGCAATCTCCCTTGGTAACGTAAGGGCTTCAAGCTCTTGGTGTGCAGCAATTAAAGTTAAAGCTGCTGGACACTCATAAATTTCACGAGATTTAATTCCTACTAAACGATTTTCTACGTGATCAATTCGACCAACACCATGCTTCCCTGCAACTTTATTCAATTCAAGGATAAGTTCTTCTAATGGATAAGACTTTCCATCAAGAGAAACTGGTTTACCTTGATCAAATGTAATTTGAATCGTTTGTGGCTCATCCGGTGCATCCTGTGGATCTACAGTTAGGTCAAACGCTTCTTTTGGTGCTTCTGCCCAAGGATCCTCTAGAATTCCACACTCATTACTACGTCCCCATAGGTTTTGGTCAACACTGTATGGATTATCATGGTCAACCGGTACAGGAATACCATTTTCTTTTGCATATGCAATTTCTTCATCTCTTGTCATTTTCCACTCACGCACTGGTGCAACAATCTTCAGGTGAGGGTTTAATGCAGTAAATGCAACATCAAAACGAACCTGATCATTTCCTTTCCCAGTACAGCCGTGTGCAACTGCAACCGCGCCTTCTTTTTCTGCAATATCAACTAGTACCTTTGCAATTAACGGACGAGATAGTGCAGATACTAAAGGATATTTCCCTTCATATAGAAGGTTCGCTTGAAGCGCCGGTAACACATATTCATTCGCATAAAGTGCTTTTGCATCTACTGTGTAAGATTTAATTGCACCAACGTCTAATGCCTTATTTTTTACAAATTCTAAATCCTTTCCTTCACCAACATCAAGACCTACAGCAATTACGTCATAATTATACTGATCTTGTAGCCATTTAATCGCAACAGAGGTATCTAATCCTCCAGAATAAGCTAATACAATCTTTTCTTTACTCATTTATTTTCTCCCCTTAAGCATTTATATTTGAATCTTTCCATTGTTTACTATTATCGTATGAATTATTATGCACTATTAAGTATATTAATTCAACCTTAAACAGTGATTTTTTTTTTATTTTTTTAAAAAAATTATTACCTAAACACTTAATAGTCCAAAACAATAAGATTCTATCTGTTTATTGTTACATTTTTGTAACATTATTATCCATGCAAACGACTATGTTAATAGAAAATAAAAAAGGGTGGTTAAATGAGAAGATGGTTCATTTATATAATGATGGTGATAAGCTTATTAACTGCATGCAGTAACAACAATGATACAAGTGAATCGGCGGATGCAGGAAACAACCAAGCTACTTATGACCAAAACGAGGAAGCTTCGACAGGTGAAATGAAGATGGAGATGGAGATGAGGTCCAATTCCGATGAAGCTGCAGACGATGCAGATGTAGAACAAGCTGCAGATTCCTCAACTGATTTATCCAATGCTATAGAAAGAAAGATTATTTACAATGCTCAACTACGAGTGGAAGTGAAAAATTACAGCCAAGCATTAAATGATATACAAACAGAAGTTAATAAAACAGGGGGTTATATTGTTCAATCCCAAACCTATGGCGGTTCTAGTGAAGAGCTTCAAGAAGGTATGATCAAAGTGCGGATTCCCCAAGAACAGTTTGATCAGTTCCTTGCTATTGTTGAAGAAGGAAGCGTAAAAGTAATCCAAAGGGACATCAATGGAAAAGATGTCACGGAGGAATACGTTGATTTAGAATCTCGCTTAACATCGAAGAGAGTAGTAGAGGAGAGACTCCTTTCCTTTATGGAAGCTGCAGAAGAAACAGAGGACCTATTAAAAATATCCAATGATCTTGCTGAAGTTCAAGCAGAAATTGAAGAAATCACAGGTAGGATGAATTATTTACAAAATCGGGCAAATTTAGCAACAGTTACGATTCACATTCACGAAAATCGAGTAACGATTCCAAATGTAAACGAAAATGAATTAAACACATGGGAAAAAACAAAACAACAGTTTATGGAAAGTATAAATTTCCTATTATTAACCGCTTCTGGATTATTTATATTTATTGGCGGAAACCTCCCAATTATCATTCTTTTAACGATTATCGGTTTGATTACTTATACAATTTACAAAAAGAAAAAACAAAGCGAATAAATAATAAGGGGTCAGACCCCAACTTAAAAGGGAACTCAAGTGAGTTCCCTTTTATTTATTGATTTTTATTTTGCATGCTTTGTTCAGCGATTCGAATCATTCGCTTCACCATTTCTCCACCCACGGATCCGTTTGCTCGTGCAGTGGTATCTGCTCCTAGCTCGACACCAAACTCATTTGCGATTTCTTCTTTCATGTTATCCATCGCTCTGTCTGCACCTGGCACTAACAATTTATTATTATTATTTGCCACAACTGATCACTCCTCGTGGGAAAGTTGAACAGCAAAAACTGTTCAATAGATAATTTGTGTAAAGTAAGCTGTTTCTAGTCTGGTAAAGTTAAGCAATTACTACCTATTAATCATCCCACACTGCACTTTTTAGTTGCTGATCTCGCTCATGGCGTTCCATCGCTAGCTCAATCAGTTTATTGATTAGTTCAGGATAAGAGATGCCACTAATTTCCCACAACTTCGGGTACATACTAATTCTTGTAAAACCAGGAAGTGTATTTACTTCATTAACTACTAACTCCCCATTCTTTTTTAAAAAGAAATCGACACGAGCCATTCCTTCACAATCAAGTGTTTGGAATATTTTAACCGAAGCCTCCTGCACTTTTTTTGTAAGGTCCTCGGACAAATCAGCAGGAATTGCTAAGTCAGCACCCTTTTCATCAATATACTTGGATTCATAGGAATAAAAATCAGTTTGCGGCAATATTTCTCCAGGCAATGAAGCGATAGGCTCCTCATTTCCAAGGACCGAGCACTCGATTTCACGTCCTTCAACGGCTTCTTCAACCAAAATTTTGTGGTCATATTGGAAAGCAGACTTTACACCATCGTAAAATTCACTTTCCGTTCTTACTTTACTAACACCAACAGACGAACCTTGGTTGGCAGGTTTAATGAACAAAGGCAACCCAAGTTTCTCCTTGACTTCTTCAAAACGAATCTTACTCATTGCTTGTTTTCTATAAGAAACAGCTTCAGCTACTTGAATGCCGGCTTCACGTAACAATCTTTTCGCAATATCTTTATCCATGCTAACAGCCGAACCCAGTACACTAGTACCTACAAATGGAAGATTCGCTATCCGCAACATCCCTTGAAGACTTCCATCTTCTCCTAATGTCCCATGAACAATCGGGAATACTACATCTAATTGGTCCAACCCACTAGAACCACTCAAGCTAACGAGTTGTTTCGAACTTTCACCAGGAACAACCGCTATACTTTTATTCGTTTTATTTAATTGAATTAACTTTGGATTTTCTTCATTAAGTAAATAGGAAGACTGGTCATTTAAATGCCACTTCCCTTCTTTATCAATCCCAAGTAATACAACATCATATTTATCCTTATCAATTGCATCAACAATGTTTTTTGCTGATTGCAAAGAAACTTCATGCTCAGCTGATTTACCACCGAAAATGATACCAACCTTTGCTTTCGTCATCTTATCTCCCTCTCCTAAGTATGGTTGCTCAAAAGGTTTCAAAAGCTAACAGATAAAGCCATTACTTTTGAACATATCTATGATGTTCTTTATTTTACGATAACAGATTAGTGCTTGTATATACTATGAAAAAATTACTTCTTAATAAAATTTAGCGATACGATGCACTGTGCAGGCGGAGCCTTTTCTTTTTTAGTCACTAACTGACTGAAAAGTATAAAAGTTCTTAAAAAACACTTGATATTTTACCCAATTCAGCATATGATAGTAAACATAACTTGTAATGTAAACAAAACTAACACGCAGTTCTGTTTTGTTAGGTTTTTTGTAAACTCCTAGAAGTAGAGGTTACACTTCTATTTCTAGTTAGTTTAATATTTCAATGTGTTTCCCACCTATTTCTTTTGGCGATTGCAAGAAGAGCAATCGCCCCTTTTTTAATCTTCACCGTACCGCCTCAAAGCACTATGATTCGTTGATCCAATTCCTTTTCCAAAAGACAATGCATGCTTAATGGAACTATTAATAAACAACTTCCCTATCTTAACCGCTTCTTCTACACTTTGTCCTTTTGCTAACTCAGCTGCAATCGCAGCCGAAAAACTACAACCAGCACCACTTGTATGAATGGTGTCCACCCTTTCCCCTTTCAACTCAAGCATTGTTTCTCCATCATACAAAATATCCGTTGCTTCTTTTGTCAAAGCCCCACCCTTTAACAGCACAAATCCAGGACCTAACTGATACAAAGCTTTTGCAGCATCCTTCATTTGTTCAACCGTGTTAATTTGCTGTCTACGCAATAACCTAGAAGCCTCATGTAAGTTAGGAGTAATTACTGTTGCTAGTGGAATTAATTTTTCTTTTACCGCATCAATCGCTTCATCCCTTAAGAGCTGAGAACCCATTTTACCAATCATCACAGGGTCAACAACAATATTTTTTGTTGGTGCTTGTTGAAAAAGGTCTACGACTAATTCAATTATCTCTTGAGAAAAAAGCATACCTGTCTTCATTGCATCGACACCAACATGTTCAATAGCTGCATAATACTGTGCTTGAATCTCATCAAGTGAGTGTATAAATATACCCTTTCCAGTAACCGGGTTATTCGCAACAATAGCTGTAATCGCAGCCATTCCATATACGTCACGCTCTTGAAATGTTTTAAGGTCTGCTTGAATGCCTGCACTTCCTTGAGCTGCAGATCCGGCAATTGTTAATACTCTTGGAATTTGCACTCAAAAACCTCCTTACATTTTTCAACGATAGAATATAAAAATTAAAATCATCTAGATACAAGCCGTGTTATAATAAAAGGAAAAAGGAGGAATTTGTCTTGTTCACATCCCCAATTCAGTTGTTTCGAGTAACAGGCTTTTTAGAAGGAACATCCTTAATTTTGTTACTTTTTATCGCAATGCCATTAAAATATATGGCTGGCCACCATGAAGTAGTTACAATTGTAGGATCCATTCACGGTGCACTTTTTTGCGTGTACATACTTGTGATTGGCTATACTACTCTTGCAACAAAATGGACATTAAAGTGGATTGCAGGATCGGTTATCGTCGCCTTCATTCCTTTTGGAAACTACTTTTTGGACAGCCGACTACAAAAATCACCTCTAGTAAAAAGCAGTACTTAGGGGCTGAACGGAAAAGCACTCCTATTTAAGCGGCTATAAAAAACCAAACAATCATAATGGTTTGAATAACTACTTTGGCTATTGAACCACCTAGAAATCCAAGCAACGAACCAATTGCTGCCCGAACAGACTCTTGCGGAGACCTTTTTTGAAGGAGTTCAGTAATTAACACAGCTACAAATGGAACAACAATAATTCCAAATGGGGGAACAATAAAAGAACCAACAATAACACCTACAGCCGCAATCCGCTCTCCCCATTTACTGCCGCCATATTTTTTCACAAAATAACTATTCGCTATGATATCGGAAACCACTAATATAATGGTTAGAATTACCATCGCACCCCAAAACAGTCCCGAAAGATTTCCTTCCAGAAAGAAAAAGTGCAACAGAAAACCAATCCACAGTACTAGTGGTGATGGAACTAGCGGGAAAATAATCCCTACAAAGCTTAAAATGAAACAAGCAATGATTAATAACCAAATGATTACATCCAAACAATCACTTCCTTTTTATTAATTCAAGTATTCCCTGTCACTGACTACAGTAATCCCTATCGAATATTAAGCGCTTAGAAAAACTCGACATTCGTCTCGTCCTATAACGAGTGTCGAAGTTTTCTTATACTTAGTTCCTAAAAATTTTACTACGTCGATTAACTTCAGCGCTAAAATTTTATACTTTCCTAGCGTGGAAAAAATAAGTCCCGTCCTATAGTCAGGAGGGACTTATGATCATTATTGTTCTGCTAATTTATCAGCAAACACTTTTACATATGGAGGCAAATCCGGCGGACGTCGACTAGAAACTAAGTGTCCATCAACTACTACCGCTTCATCACTCCATGATGCACCCGCATTTGTCATATCATCCTTGATACCCGGTGTACTTGTTACTTTTTTCCCTTGTAAAATGTCTGCAGAAATAAGCACCCAACCGGCATGACAAATTTGTCCAATCAGTTTTTGATGATCATTCATATGACGAACGAAGTCTAGTACTTCCGGGAAGCGTCTTAATTTATCCGGCGCCCATCCCCCTGGTACAAGAATCGCATCATAATCACTTGGGTCAACATCAGAGAATGCTTTATCCGACGTTGCAGGGACTCCATATTTCCCTATGTACTTTTGATTTGCTTCTTTGCCAACTAAATCAACTTCAGCACCCTCTTCTCTTAGTCGAAGAACTGGGTACCATAGCTCTAAATCTTCAAAGTCTTCATCCACTAAGGCAATTACCTTTTTATCTTCTAAACGCATCAAATACCCTCCTTATTTATTCATTTTAGTTTACGAAAGAAAACTTGGCAATCACCAAGGTTTTAGGTGAAGGTAATTGCCATCGTTGCACTATTACTTGGGATTTTGCCATAGCAATTATCCTTTCACTTTCCATTCATTCGCTAACATTCCATATACGGCGTGGTCAACATAATGATCGTACAACCATTCAGATTGACGGATGCAACCTTCGTATTTAAAACCAAGCCTCTCTGGTACAGCTCTACTTTTCATATTTTCAAATGCAGCTCTTATATCAACACGGTTGATTTCCAATTCTCGGATAGCGTAATCTGTCAAGGCTTCAGCTACCTTTGTCATAATACCATTCCCTTGATATTCCTCGGCTAGCCAGTAACCAATATAAGCTACTTTATTCGACCAATCTAACTCGTTATAGCCAGCTACCCCAACAATTTCCCCCTTAAACTGAACAGCTGTTGTAATAGATTTATTATTAGCAAAACCCTCTAAACAGGATTGAATGAATACTTCTGTGTCCTCTACTTTCCTTGTCTCGTCAACCCAAGGCAACCATTTTCTTAAGTAACTTCTATTACTCTCTGTTAATTCAAATATGCGTTTAGCATCTTTCTTTTCTATTAGTTTTAATGAGATTCCCTGGTCAACTTTGTGTTCAAACATCATATTCCTCCCCCCCATGATTGAATTACTATGTATATTAGCATATTTTTTGTTCATTAAGAAAAAGAGACAATACATTACACAATCATTTTCTAGATTATCTTAAACCGACCTAGCGACGTAGAGTTCTTCCTTAATCGCTGTTTCGTGTTCCTTGAAAGTGTAAAAAAATGTTTGGATAACTCCTCTGTTATCCAAACATTTTTCATTCATTCACCTATTTTTTCTTTTATTTCCCGAGCTGCCGCTTCCGGAGATGCAGCTGCACTTATCGCTGTAATAACAGATACTCCATCTGCGCCAGCATCAATAATATCTGAAGCATGTACGGCCTTAATCCCACCAATCGCCACCATTGGTATATCGCCAACAAGCTTTCTAATGCGGGAGACCCCCTCCAAACCAATTGGCTTCTTCGCATCAACTTTTGTATCTGTTGAAAAAATTGGCCCTACACCTATATAATCAGCACCATCTTTAACAGCTTCCACCGCTTCTTGACCATTAGTAGCGGAAACTCCGATAATCATACGTTCCGGGCACTTTTCCTTTATTTCACTCACAGGTTCATCGTCTTGTCCAACATGAATTCCATCTGCTTCTATTTCCAATGCTAAGGAAACATCATCATTCACCACAAACGGAACTTCATAACGGTGGCAGAGCTCTTTCATTTTTAATGCTAACTCTTTCTTTTTCTTCCCAGTCTTAGCATTTGCACCCTTTTCTCTCAACTGAAAAAGAGTTATTCCACCTTTTAACGCTGATTCTAACACTTCTAAAGGATCACCTGTGCAATTATTACTACCCATAATAAAATATACACGGAGCATTTCACTGATTTTCATCATTCACTCTTCCTTTTTCGTTATATCTAAGTGTTCAATTTTTGCCGTCTCACTTACAACATTACTTTTCAGTTGATATAGTGCATCCAAAAATGCTACTTGAAAGCTTCCAGGGGCACTCGTATGTTCAGCCGCAATTTCAGCTGCTATATTATAAAAACTAACAGCGCCTGCAGCGGCTTTTACGATAGAATCACTAGTCGATAGAAATGCTGCAATAACAGAGCTGAGTAAGCAACCCGTACCAGTCACTTTCGTCAACAATGGGTGACCATTATCCAATACAAACATCTGATTTCCATCCGTAATGACATCTTGTTTTCCCGTAACAATTACGGGTACTTGAAGTTGTTTAACTGCTGCTAAGGCAATTTCTTTGAAGTCTTCATCAGATGTACCATCTACACCTTTCATATTCGACTCCAGACCTGCTAAACTACTAATTTCTCCGGCATTTCCTCGAACAACTGATATCTTCACATTTTCCAGAATTTTTTTGGCAGCTTCTGTTCGAAAAGAAGTTGCACCTACTCCTACTGGATCTAGAACAACAGGAATTCCTTTTTCATTGGCTGATTTTCCCGCCAAAACCATCGCTTCCACTTGTGCAGTGGTCAATGTTCCGATATTCAGCAATAATGCATCTGCATTTTGAGCCATTTCTTTCGCCTCTTCAACCGCATTTGCCATTACCGGAGCAGCACCTAATGCATATAAACCATTAGCTGTGAAGTTAATAACTACTTGATTCGTGATGTTATGGACTAGCGGTTGCTTTGTTCTTACCGAATCAATTAATGCTGTAATGTCACTCAACTTTTTCCCCTCCTAGATTAGGTAGGCCTTGTAATCGATGGCCCCAATGATTCGTTGGACCATTTCCTTTCCCAACACCTAACGTATACTTAATCGCATCCGTTATAAACGCTTTACCAGTCGCAACTGCATCAGCCATTGACTTACCCTTGGCTAGCTCCGCAGTAATAACAGCGGAAAATGTACAACCAGTTCCGTGTGTATGCTTCGTGTTCGTCCGCTCCGATTTAAAATAATGATATCCACTTTTATCATATAAAACATCCACCGCTTCACCGGTCAAATGTCCTCCTTTAACAACTGCCGCACCTGCACCAAGCTCCTCCACTATGGTTCTGGCTGCTTTTTTAGCATCGTCTGTACTCGAAATCTCAAAATCTACTAGAATTTCTGCTTCAGGTACATTTGGTGTTACTAATGAAGCCAATGGAACTAATGTGTCTCGAATAACTTTTCTTGAAGATTCCTCCATTAATGGATCGCCACTTTTAGCTACCATAACAGGGTCGATAACGTAGTGAGTGGATTTACCTTTTAACACACTCGCAACTAATTCCATCATTTCAATCGTTGCAATCATCCCTGTCTTTACTGCATCTGGTTCAATATCTTGAAAAACCGCATGTAACTGTTGTTCGATAAAAGATACCGGCAAATGATGCACGCCATTTACCCCAAACGTATTTTGAGCAACAACAGATGTTACAACACTCATTCCATAAACTTCTCGTTCTTGAAAAGATTTTAAATCAGCTTGGATACCTGCACCACCAGTCGGATCCGTACCTGCAATCGTTAGTGCACTTGCTACTTTTGACATAAATTAAACCTCCTCAGTAACCAGATTGAACGGCCATTCTTCTAGTGTATAACTCATCTCCCAAAAATTATATTCTAGTTGACAGCTCTTAATAAAAGCTTGACGCGCCTTATCTTTTTCAGTTTCCCCGACTGTTTCAGCCCATTGATCTAATTTTCTACGTAGCTCTGTTGTTACAGAATCCGTCTCTTCCTTTGCATAGAAAGTAATCCACTCATAAAAAGGGTGATTAGGATCTGGTTTAATTGTGTCCTGTAAGTAGTGACCAATTTCTAAATACGTCCATGGACAAGGAAGTAGAGCTGCTAATAGTTCTCCCATACTCCCCTGTTGCGCAGTACTTTTCATATGGCTGACATAATGATCCGCTGTTGGAGGTAAAGGGAAACCTTTTAGGTCGTCATAATCCACTCCAGCAACTTGACAAAGATTGTTGTGTGGATGAATTTCACTATTTAATATGAAACCAATCTTATCTTGAAAATATGCCATATCTTCCCGGTTTGAACTTTTCGCAATAGCAAGTCCATAAATATTAATAAATGCATTTAAATATTCAAAATCAGCTTTTACATAGTGAATCAGAGCTTCCTTTTTGAGATCTCCTTTTCCAAGACCCACTACAAATGGATGTTTAAAAATGCCTTCAAAAATAGTGTCTGCTTCCTTTCTTAATTGCAATGAAAATGACATACGAACTCCTCCTTAAAATTTTTAAAGAAGTCCAAAAGCAGCACAGGATAATTAGATAAAATCAAAAAAACGCTCCAGAAAACTGGAGCGGTTTTGTACATTACAAATAAAGTATATCCCTATACTATCCCGTCTCCACTTTCCTACGCTGGTACTAACCAGTTCAGGTTCAAAGGGACAAAGGCAAAAACCTTATCTCAGCCATTGGGCGCCCCTAGTGGACTTCCTATTTACTTACTTCTAATAAAACACTATATGCTTTTATTGTCAAACAAAGAACATGAATTGGATGACACGCACTTATAGTGGAATATTCCAACATCACGACTCAATGATGAACGGTACAGCTCTGATTTTATTTCTCCGTTAAATTCCACTTTTGATCGCCACCCTTTGGCTTATACGATTTAAGCATTTGAAGCAATGCTTGAGGTTCTGCAGATGATTGAATCAAGTCTCGATTGGAAGCTTTCGAAAACTGTTCTTCAATGCTATATTCCACCAACCTTAATAGTGGGTCGTAATATCCGTTTACATTTAGTACACCGATTGGTTTATCATGAATACCAATTTGAGCCCAGCATAAAACTTCAAATAATTCTTCAAAAGTGCCCAATCCACCAGGAAGGGCAATATAGCCATCAGCCAATTCACTCATTTTAGCCTTTCGTTCATGCATCGATTCAACTTCTATCAATTTCGTTAACTTATTATGTACAATTTCACCCTTGAACAAGCCTTTTGGCATGACACCAATTACTTCTCCACCAGATTCTAATACACTATTCGCTAAACTACCCATCAGTCCTGTGTTTGAACCACCATAAACCAACGTGTATCCATTATTCCCTAATTCTTTTCCTAGTTTCTTGGCATATAAATCATATTCTGGATGTTTACCAAAGCTAGATCCAGCAAATACACAAATAGACTTCATTTGGAACACCGTCACTTTCTAATGTTTTCACTAATTAATTAAGCAATATATTTATTACAAAATTACTAGAAAAATCACTTGCAAATTAGTATGCTTTTCTACCTTATATTCTTTCTTTATAGGCTTTACATGATTTTCCCCTGCATTCATTTAGTTTCAAAAATTTTTACACGTCTATTCAATAAAATTAGAAAAGCTTGTTTATTTTTTATCATTCAGGTATTCCAATACTATCTAACGGCCAAATGCGCATTTTCACATCTCCGATTATCGCATCCTCAGATACAAAGCCAAACGATCGACTGTCCTTACTAATTGTACGGTTGTCACCAAGTACAAAATAGTGTCCTTCTGGAACAACTGACTCACTAGTAACCTGCTCCAAAGTAAAATCTTCTGTTAATCTATCATTAGACTTTAACTTTCTTTTATAGCTGTCTAAATATGGTTCTTCAAATGGTTTACCATTTATAAAAAGAATATCTTCCTTTACTTTAATCGTATCTCCAGGTACACCAATCACTCTCTTCACGTAATTTTCACTTGAATCGGGAGCCTTAAAAGCAATCTCATCAAAGCGATCAATGGAGCTTATTTTGCTTAAAATAATTCGGTCCCCATCCTTAAGATTTGGCATCATTGACTCCCCTTGGACGATTGAAGGTGTCACTAAGAAATGTCTGCAAACCATAACAATTAACAAAGCTATAATTAATGCTTTTATCCAAGATAATACTTCCTCTAAAAAACCATTTTTCATTATTCACAATCCTTTTTTACTCTCATTTTATTAACATAATCATTATTTATTCTATCAAGTTATTGAACTCCACCTTCTATTATAACCAGACAAATATTTGATAGTACTATTTTGTTATTTTATACTTTGTAGATGGGAATGAAAACATTTTAACACAGGAGTCTTAAATGTGAATAAAATAAATGGTAGAAATAACCAAAAATTTACAAAAATCATTTTAATTGTAAGTATTATTCTTGTAGCATTTAATTTAAGACCAGCAATAACTTCCGTTGGCCCACTAATTGGAATAATTAAAGATGATCTTCATTTAGCCAACTGGAACGCCGGATTAATTACTAGCTTACCTCTATTGGCTTTTGCAACAATGTCTCCGATTGCACCTAAAATTGCAAATCGTTTTGGAAATGAACGAACATTGCTATTGGGGTTAATGATTTTATTTTTAGGAATTGTTACTCGTTCTATCGCTTTAACAATCACACTCTATATCGGAACAACACTCGTCGGCTTAGGTATTGCAATTTGTAATGTGTTGTTACCTGGATTAATCAAAGGAAAGTATCCCGAAAAAATAGGATTAATGACTTCTGTTTACACGACAAGCATGTCTATCTTGGCTGCGGCCGGATCAGGACTAAGTGTACCATTAGCAAAAGGTTTAGATTTGGGCTGGCAAAAATCGTTATTAAGTTGGGCATTACTTACGGGTATTAGTATTATCGTGTGGATCATTTTGATCAAAATACAAACAAACGAGGAAACAAAGAGAATTTATGAACCTTCTGCTACAAAGCTCTTATCATCTATGGTGGCATGGCAGGTTACATTGTTTATGGGGCTTCAATCCTTTTTATTCTATGTAACAATTGCCTGGTTACCAGAAATACTGCATCATTCAGGTTTTTCTATTGTTACTGGGGGATGGCTTCTTTCCTATATGCAGTTCATTAGTTTACCCGCAACCTTTCTAACTCCTATTCTGGCTGGTCGTGTTAAAAACCAACAAGGGATAGTAATAGGTATTGGTGTACTTGCAATTACGGGTTATAGTGGACTTTTAATTGGTGGAACACTAAGCATAATGTTCCTGTGGATTACATTAATTGGCTGTGCCTTAGGATCCAGTATTAGTTTGTCACTTGTATTATTGGGCCTACGTTCTACAAATTCCAGACAAGCCGCTGAGCTTTCAGGAATGGCTCAGTCGTTCGGCTATTTACTAGCTTCCATAGGACCGATATCTATCGGTTTTATTTATGATGTTACGAGTAATTGGTCTATTCCTCTTATTACTATTATTATCCTTGCTGTCTGCCTGATTATTTTCGGTCTTGGAGCGGGCAGAAACAAATATGTACTTAAAGCCGATAGTTAAGATGAATATACAATTAGTAGAACCGGGCAAAATATGCCCGGTTCTTTATACTTTGTATGTATATTCATCATTAAGTAACCAATTACCAATATTTTTCCGTTTATGATCAAGCGGATTTTGAAGGGTATAGGTTCGAACGTTTCTCCAAAAACGATCCAAGCCATATCGCTTATCAGCTGACCCTTCCCCCATCACTTCAAAAATATCATTGGTTATATCTAAACCTACTGTAGTGGCCGCAACATGGGCAGCATCCGTTTGCAGCAAACATTGCCCTCTTTCCTCTTCTGATAACGCGTGCTCTTTTTCCCATGCCACATCAATTAATCTACTAGCTTTCTCAACAATGCTTATGACACCTTGAAGCTTTATCCACAAATCCCCATATTTTCTTAATACAAAAGGGTCTCTATCATTTGATTCTGCTTCAGAAAGTGGATAAGGATGTGAAATTGATTTCGTATAAACCGCAGCATCAGTGAGTGATCCTTCAGCAGTTCCAGTAATAACGTTAGCTAATAGCAATTCATTAAGAACATCACCGATTGTAGAAAATGGTGAAATAGATGCATAATTACGATCGAGAATTTCATTTTTTTCCACTATTACATTAGTAAATGTAACAGTACCACTTTCTGTTTGCTTTTGTCCTATTCCATCCCAGTCATCATTTACGGTTACTCCCTCACGGTCGATGGGAATTACCGCTCCACCTATCCCAGCTTCATCCGATAACTCAAGCCATGATATTAATACTCGATCTGCATCTTGACTACCAACACTATACGTTTTCTTTCCATTTAAAATGACACGGTTACCTTCACTTATTCCTATAAGCTCCTTATTAAAGGGATAAAAACACCCGCCCCAAAACCAATCATTTTTCACAGATTCCTTATAAAAGTGCGCTTTTTGCTTGGAAGAACAAGTTAGATGTGGATTAACCAGCTGCAAAAAATGGTTGCCATATAAGTAAGCAATAGAAGGATCTGTTTTTGCAAATTCACGAACTAATCGAAAAACGGTGGACCAGCTTTCACCCTCACCACCGTACATTTGTGGCACAATCAAATGTAATAGGCCACTTTCACGGATTGCATCTTTTTCCTTCTTTGGTATTCCACCAATTCTATCACGCTCAACAGCATCCTCAGAAAAAATTCCCGCTAAAGCAGAGGCTTTTTCTAAGTAACATGTATTTGTTGCTATATTCATTCTTAGACTCCCCCCTTGACCAACATTGATTTTTCTATTTTTATCAATGTGTTCGTACCACCTTAAAATTAAGTCAAATATTCTGTCAGTGCTTTTTGTTTGTTTATAAACTGTACAAAGTAATCTAATTGCTTTTCTAATCGTTCAGCTGCTTCTGGATCAGTCACTGGATGCAGTGTATTTGCCTTATCAATTTGATTGTCAAGCAAATAAACCCCTTTTAAATTTTGTCCCTTCAATGAAGCTAACAATGGTTTTAGCGCATACTCAATTGCAAGCAAATGGGCTCCGCTACCACCAGTCATTATCGGAAAAACTGGCGTATCCTGTAAAACATCTTGAGGAAGCAAATCAATCAATGCCTTTAACACACCAGAATAGGAAGCCTTGTAAACTGGTGATCCTATAATGATACCTTTTGCATTCTGTAATGATTGTGCGATATGTTGAATATCCGGACTATCAAATCGGGCATAAAATAAATCCTCCGGCGAAAAATCTCTAACAGATATATTTATCGTTGAGAAACCTTCCTTTTCTAATAAGTCGCTTAAATACCTTAGTACTGATTCCGATCTTGACGGATATGTTGGACTTCCTGACAATAATACAATTTCACTCATTTGAAGTTCTCCCCTCGATTTTAAAAATTAAGTTAATCCAATGATGAAGCCTTATTTTCAGGCACTAAAAAACCTCTTTTCGTCCTTAGGAGAAAAGAGGTAACTGTATTTATCCATTCTTATCTCCCAAGAATATTACTCTATTCTTGCTGGAAGTAGCACCTTTCTGATCCACGTCAGAGGTTGCTGAAGCTTTCATCAGGCCAGTTCCCTCAGCTTCTCTTGATAAGACTCTATTCAATTGTGAATAAGCATAAATCCCTTTTATGGATAAGTCAACAAAAAATTCATCTTACGTGTTCAAGTTTTATTTAAAAATTCTAATTACTTTTCATAATAATAGCAATAGTTATTACTGTCAATGAAAAATTTTAAAGTGCCTTTTAAAAAGGGTCACTCTTGGCTCGTACAATAAAGTGCTATACACCATAAAAGCGTGGTTTATCTGATATAAAATGGTCATCTATTTAAATACCTTCTCGATGAAAAAACATTTCATTTTACTTGATAATACGTCAAATTACTACATTTTTTGCACCTATTTTATTTTATTTACAAAAAAATGGGAACTTTTTAATCGATAAGACGTATACATTACTGTGAACAAATAATGAAAGGGGTTGTGTTTGTATTGTAGCATTAGAAATTTATTGGTGGTTGTTATTTGGAAGCCTGGGTTTCGCAATCATTTCCATCTTTTTAGGAGATATTTTGGAAAGTGTTTTTGATGGCTTATCCGAGTTCCTCAATCCTTTATTATTATTTGGAACATTATCTGTTATTGGTGGATCAGGTGTACTATTAACAAAATATTCCGAATTAAACGGATTGATTGTGTTGCTCTCAAGCGTACTTATTGGAGGAGCTGCCTACTTTCTCATCTATTATTTCATGGTTATACCTATGGCAAATGCTGAATCTTCCACCTCTATTTCCATTAATGATTTAGAAGGAGCAATCGGCGAAGTAATTACAACTATTCCTGCTGATGGAATGGGTGAAGTGTTTATCCAATCACCCAATGGTAGTCGAAATGAAATTGCAAAAAGCTTTGATAAACAGGAGATTAAACAAGGAACAAAGATCCTAGTCATTCAAGTAGAGGATCAAATTTTGTTTGTATCTGAGTTAACAGAATTATAAATTTAGGAGGAGAAAGATGGATTTTCTTATTGTGATAGGTGTAGTGGTCGCTGTACTAGTAGCGTTCGGTATTCTTTTTGCTGCACGTTACAAAACAGTTGGCGCAGATGATGCAATGATTGTGACAGGTAGTTTTTTAGGAAACAAAAATGTACATAAGACGGATGACGGAAGTGGAATAAAAATCGTCCGTGGCGGTGGGGCATTTATTCTACCAATCTTTCAACAAGCGGAGATGATCAGTCTACGTTCTCATAGTTTAGATATCTCTACTCCAAATGTGTACACCGAAAACGGCGTTCCAGTTATGGCTGATGGAACAGCAATTATTAAAGTGCAAAGTACAACAGAAGGAATAGCTACTGCAGGGGAACAGTTTTTAGGGAAGGATAATTCTGAGTTACGTAAAGAAGCACAGGAAGTATTGGAAGGACACCTACGTGCAATCTTAGGTACGATGACAGTCGAAGAGATTTACAAAAATAGAGAAAGATTTGCTCAAGAAGTTCAAACACAAGCAGCCGTTGATTTAAAAAAGATGGGGCTGCAAATTGTTTCATTTACAATCAAAGATGTCCAAGATGAAAATGGTTATTTAGAAGCATTAGGGAAACCTCGAATCGCGGAAGTAAAACGCGATGCTCAAATCGCAGAAGCTAATGCTATGCGTGATGCTCGGATCCAAAAAGCACAAGCAGAACGCGAGAGCCAAGGTGCCGAGTTACTTAGTGAAACTCAAATTGCTGAGTCAACCAAAGATAAGGAATTAAAGGTTGCCGATTATAAACGCGAACAAGATACTGCAAAAGCAGAAGCAGACATGGCATACAAGTTACAAGGTGCCAAGTCGGAGCAGCAAGTTAAACAAGAAGAAATGCAAATCCAATTAGTTGAAAAGAATAAACAAATTGAGATTGACGAAAAAGAAGTGCTTCGTAAGCAACGTCAATATGAAGCAGAGATTTCGAAAAAGGCAGAAGCGGAACGTTATGCAGCTGAGCAACAAGCAGAGGCAGATAAAGTTACTCGTGTGAAAAAAGCAGAGGCAGAAGCAGCACAAATCCGTTTAGACGGGGAAGCAGAAGCAGAAGCAATCCGTCAAAAAGGTTTAGCAGAAGCGGAAGCAAAAGAGAAATTAGCCGATGCAATGGAAAAATACGGAGAAGCAGCAATCTTAGAAATGATTATCAAAATGCTTCCTGAATTTGCTGGTAAAATTGCAGAGCCAATTCAGTCTATTGATAAAGTAACCGTAGTGGATAATGGCAATGGTGAAGGTGATGGTGCTGCAAGAATGAGTAATTACGTCACAAAATTAATGAGCCAGTTGCCAGAAACATTAAAGGATGTATCCGGTGTTGACTTGAAAGGTATGCTAGATCGAGTGGCAGCAAATAGTGAGACAAAAATAAATGATAATTTATCAGTCTCCCAAACCAATAAAACAGAAACAAGTGAGTAGTAAATAAAAGAGGCTGACCCTTTGCTTTTGGGACGGCCTCTTTTCGCTTTCCCTGGGACCTAGTTTATTCATTAACATCCTTGCTCGCTTTTTTGCGACAGGCCTCAACAGCTTCACTTATAACCTCAGTAAAATGATGATAATCCAATACCTGTAAGCCAGCAGCAGTCGATCCTCCAGGTGTCGCCACCTCATCGATTAATTTTTGCGGGCTCTCACCTGTTTTTAGCATGGAAGCTGCACCTAAAATCATTTGGGCTACCATTCTTTTCGCTTGTTCTTCTGTAACACCAGATTGCTTTGCTGAGCTGACCAGTCCTTCTGCTAATTGATAAACAAACGCTGGAGAGCTGCCAGTAATTGCAGTTAGCTGGTGAACCTGGTGTTCCGAAACGATTTCATAGGATCCAATGTTTGTTAACAGTGATTTAATCATTTCCAGCTGTAGTTCGTCCACATGTTGACCAAGAGCACATAAGGTAGAGGATTGTCCAACTTTAGCAGCTGTATTAGGCATCAACCACACAACGGATGTTTGATGAGGCAACCTTTCTTCTAACCAACTAGGCCCAATGCCTGCAGCTACCGTAACAACCAACTGACTTTTTATCCATGGATTCATTTCCGCTATTATGGAAGCATGTACATCTGGAGGTGCTGCCAAAACAATTAAATCCACATTTTCAATAGATTCTTTCCAATTTTCGACTACCCTTACACCGTATGTCTCTTGAACATCCTTTAACCGCTGCTTGTTACCGCTGTTCGTAACAGTAATATTAAAACGCGAGTCGCCCATAAGACTACCAATAATCGCCTGAGCCATCCTTCCAGCACCAACAAATAAAATATTATTTTTCTTCATACAATCACCTTTCCTGCAGTTCAGTTTGCCATCCCCTGTTTCATCTGGATTATCTCATCGTCCCATGGCGGTAATACTATCTCCAATGAAAACTATTTTTTACTCAGCCAATTCTTCCCTCTTCTATCTTTTTGCTTTTCATATTATTATTAAGATTATATGCTTGTAATAACCAATGCAAGCATTTAAAAACTAGTGAAGATAGAGTTAGAAAGGGGAAACAACTAGTGAATGGAATACAATCTAGGTGCTCCAAAATCTCTGAACATCCATTATTTACCAATATTATTATAGGATTTATCTTAATCAACGCTATTATTGTAGGTTTGGAAACCTATTCTTATATTGCAGAGCGCTATGCTCCATGGTTGTATATAGCTGATCGACTTTTACTTTGGATATTTACGATAGAAATAATCATCCGCTTGGTTGGTAGTAAATCTATCGTATCTTTTTTCAAAGATCCATGGAATATCTTTGATTTTATCATCGTTGTTAGCGGTCATATACTCGTAGGAGCATACTATGTTACAGTGCTGCGGATTCTTAGAGTTTTGCGTGTGTTAAGAGCAATCTCAGTAATTCCTTCCCTGCGAAAAATCGTTAATGCACTCTTATCAACGATTCCATCTATGGGAACAATAATGTTACTGTTATGTATCTTTTTTTATATTTACGGTGTCATCGGGACGATGTTATTTCATTCGATCGCACCTGAGTATTTTGGTACATTACACGACTCTTTACTCACGCTATTTCAAGTCGTGACATTGGAATCCTGGGCAAGTGGAGTGATGAGGCCGATCTTAATAGAAAGTCCTGGGACTTGGTGGTTCTTTGTTAGCTTTATCCTGATTGGAACTTTTGTTATTTTTAACTTATTTGTGGGGGTAATTGTTAACAATGTGGAAGATGCCCATAAAGAGGACACTCCTTCACCAACAGACATTAAGCTTGCAGAAGTACAAACAGAGTTACAAGAGATAAAAAGATTACTTGACAAAAACAAGTGATCGACAATTTTAATGAATTTTAAGTCTTGATTGGTTATCTATTCAAACGAGCCATAGCATCCGTTATTTCTTTTATTACGCTGAATGACTTGTTAGTTGAAATTTTATCATTTCTTGACATGTAAAAGACGTGCCCTTCCTTATAAGGAAGGGCACGTCTTTTTTTATACTGCGGCAACTTTCAAATCAACATCAATGTTGCCTCGTGTAGCTTTGGAATAAGGGCAAAAATCATGGGCAGCTTTTGCTAACGATTCTGCTTCTTCCTGGCTAACACCTTTCACTTCCACGTTGAGTGTTACACCAATTTTAAAGCCGTTGTCCGCACTATCCTTAAGTAAGCTTACGTCTGCGGTTACCGAGGAATCAATTTCTTTTTTCTGTCTAGAAGCCATTAAGTTTAGTGCACCATCATAGCATGCTGAATATCCCGCAGCAAATAATTGCTCTGGATTCGAACCCTTTCCGTCTGAATCGCCTGCAGGATTTACTAATTTTAAGTCAATTAAACCATCATCCGATTTAACTTGTCCATCACGGCCACCTTTTGCTGTCGCATGAGATGTGAAAATTACATCACTCATTACTATCACTCCTTCTATAGAAAATTATTCCACTCGCACCTATCTTATATAACTATTCCTTAATATGACAAGGTATAAACCTTATAATCGAAAGTTTTTTCCGAAAAATAAGGAAAGAATAATCTTTAAAAAAACACGAATGCTAAGGTATGTTTAAAAATAGACGAGAGGTGAAAAAATGGAACATAATAATGCTTATGACATCGAGGATACAATTATCTTTGAAGAAGAAGATGGAACAGAAACGGAGTATAATGTAGATGCAATCATTGAGATGAATCAAAAAGAATATGTGCTCTATTCCAATGATGATGAAATGTTAATCAGTGAAGTAGTTAGCGAGAACGACGAAACGTTTTTACAAGAAATAAGTGAGAATGAAGTAGAGCAATTAATTGAAGCTTACGAGAAAGCAATTTCGGAGGATCAATAAATTGCCTGAACAATATTCCGTTGAAGATGCTTTCCAAGCAATGGATCATGCAAAAAGATGGGTAGCAAGGGCTCGTTTTGAACCAAATTATTTTACAGATGCTGAATTCTATTTAAATAAGGCAGAGAATATCTTAATCAATACGCAAACGGAATATGGAAATTTAGAAGAAAAGCATGATTTACAACAGGCTGCAGATTTTTTGCAAACACTGCAAGCCACATACCAATCCATTCAACATAAGTTATAAATAGAAGCAAAACGCATTATCTGTACCAGATAATGCGTTTTCTTTTTTTCATTTATGCTGTTTTTTTAATAATTTTTTAATAAGCATTGAGTCGGGTAAAAGTACAAATTTTTGTTTTATTGGACAACTGTACTGAATACAATGTACAAGCTGTTTAAAAAGGAGAGAGAAATGTGGGAGTATTTTTTAGCTATATTTTTTTAGGATTATCTTTAGCAGCACCCATTGGACCAATCAATGCTGCTCAACTAGATAGAGGGATTAAAAATGGATTTGTACATGCTTGGTTTATTGGCTTAGGGTCTGTTACGGCAGATATTCTACTTATGTTAGCGGTCTTCTTTGGAGTCGTTCACTTTTTAGAAATCCCTTTCATGCAAACCTTCCTTTGGTGTTTTGGCTGTTTTGTTCTTATCTATACTGGTGTAGAAAGCTTATTCAGTGCAAAATACGCGGCTGATACAAATTCAAGAAATATAAATGATTCGTTGGCCAAAACCTTTTTTACAGGCTTTTTCTTAGCGTTATCAAACCCTCTATCTATTCTTTTTTGGTTAGGTATTTATGGATCAGTATTAGCAAAAACAGTAGTAGAATACGATGTAACACATATTGCCCTTTATAGCTGTGCTGTAATTATCGGTCTAGTCATATGGGATTTTACGATGGCTATTGTTGCGAGTAGTTTTCGCAAAATTTTAACAAACAAAGTATTGGTACTTATCTCCGCTTTATCTGGTGTTTCACTGATAGGCTTTGGCTTTTATTTCGGCTATCATGCAACGAAGCTTTTGTTTCACTTTTAGTGCGTAATCAAAATGGAGTTCATTAGCTGCACTAGACTGTCACCCATTATCCCTTTCCCTAATACGCTATAAGGAAAGGGGAAAGATATAGATGCAGCTATTTCAATTAAAAGATTTTAATCCTCCGAATCCGAAACTAAGTAGTTGGATGATCGATGCCTATCATTGCTTTAATGAAAAGCTTACGAATAAAGAAAACAAATTCCCTTGTATTCCCGCAATAGCAGGTTACCAATTAGATCAATTCCGATATGGATTTACAGATGAACTAACAAAAGATACTACATGCAAAGATGTAGCTTCTCTTCTAAGCCATTTTGGGAAAGTTTATAAAGACATAGGAAAATATCCTTCACTTATTTTATTTTTCAACAATGAAAACAAATTAAAAATAAGTGATTATGAAAAGAAATTTTGGAATCTTTTAATTAAAGTAAGTGAACGCGATACGATTGCTTGGCCTAAAGAAATCCCTGAAAACCCGACTCATTCATTATGGGAATTTTGCTTTGAAGGAGAACGATATTTTGTATATACCGCTACTCCAAGTCACCAAAAACGGCAAAGCAGGAGTTTTCCTTATTTTATGCTTGGCATCACGCCACGGTGGGTATTTGATCAATTTCAACTGACAAAAACAGCTCCATCCCTAAAAAAAAGAATAAGGCAGCGGTTAAAAGAATATGATTCGATTGAACCTCATCCGGCTTTAAAATTATACGGGGATTCAGATAACTTTGAGGCAAAGCAATATTTCCTTCGAGATGACCAATCTTCTTTTTCTCAATGTCCATTCCACAAATAGAGGGACTATCCCTGAGCCCCTTTTCTACACCTAAACATCTTCATGTTTTTTAAACAAGGAAGTAGGACCATGTTTTTCTTCTTTTCCCTTCCACTTATTGCGCATCATATAAGTGACTAAAGCAATTAAAACAAGGAAAGCCAAGCTAACGAAAAATCCAGGTCTGCTAGATTTGTCGAATAACGTGCCTGAAACAGCTGCGATAATTAATAATACACCAACCCATTGTTTTAGATGTCCAAAGGCATGAGATTTTATAAGTTTTCCAAACGAAAATAAAATAAATAACCAAGTATAAAGTAACATTAAACCTGCTGCAGTAGTAAAGTATTCAAATATTTTGTCTGGAACTAACAAAGAAACAACAATCGAAATCACTAGTCCGGTAACAGTAAGACCCAATGCTCGAAAAGGAATATTATGTTTGCTTGTTCTTGAAAAAAACCCAGGTGCATCCCCATCTTTTGATAAGGTAACTAAAATCGTTGTAATTGCATAAAGAGAGGCAACCATTGTTGAGAAACCAGCAATCACCAATGCTCCATTAAAAAGATGTGGGACAAAATTCAATTGATAGCCGGCTAAAGCTGTTATAAATGGACTGTCTTCCGTAGTAAATTTATTCCATGGCACTAAATAAACAGCCAGTGCTAATGAAAGAACATAAATAGTAGCTAACGTAAATAACATAGCACTTCCAGCTTTAGGAGCTTGTTTTGGGTCTTTAAGGTCATTAGCCATAATACCCATCACTTCAATCCCTCCAAAAGCGTAAAAGGCATAAATCATTGCAGTCCAAAAGCCTAGCCAACCATTTGGGAAAATATCACCATAATGAAGGGCAAAGGATCGGTCTGGCGCTTTACCATCTAACACTCCGAAAATAGCTAACGTAGCAATGATAATAAACATTAAAATAGCAGCTACTTTAACAACAGCAGACACGTTTTCAAATTTTTCAAACCCACTAATACCAGTTAATAAAACAATAATTCCTAATACCCCATAAATAGATGCAAAAATCCAAAGTTCAATATTCGGAAACCAAAATTTTGAAAAAAGTCCTAGTGCAGTTAATTGACTCCCCATTATAAGTAGTTCTGATGACCAGTACACCCAGCCATTACTAAAACCAGCCCATCGTCCGAATGCTTTTTTCGCATACGACCGAAAAGAACCTTGCTCTGGATGCTTAGCGGTCATTTTTGCAAGAGAATCAAATACAATATAGGTACTTAAGGCAGCTAATAAAAAAGCAAAAATTGCCGATGGTCCAGCTTGCTTAAATGCAATACTTGATCCTAAAAAGAACCCCGTACCAATAATGGAGCCAATACCAACAAGTGAAAGCTGCCACCAGGATAAATGTTTATCTGATGCACTCTCTTGTTTATTAGCCATACAAATTCCTCCCTGATTAATCTCGGTTAGTCTGAGAAAAATAGCAGGAATTTATACTTTTTTCATGCCTATCTATAGTTATTTTCCCCTTCTTTCATCTATACGAAAAAGATATTTTTATCTACATAACCGCTATATTATAAACTCATCCTATAAGGAGTGTTAATTGCTTTACAATATGATAGAAACTTGCCATATTAAAAAGAGGAGGTTGATAATACATGCAAAATTTTACATATTATAATCCAACAAAATTAATTTTTGGAAAAGGCCAGCTTGATCAGCTAGTAGAAGAGGTACCAAAATACGGGAACAAAGTATTGATGGTATATGGTGGCGGTAGTATTAAACGAAATGGTTTATATGATGACGTTCAATCCATATTAAAAAAGATTGGCGCTGAAGTATTTGAACTCGGTGGTGTAGAACCAAACCCTCGTGTTACAACAGCAAGGAAAGGTATAGACATCTGTAAAACGGAAGGTATCGAATTCATCCTTGCTGTTGGCGGCGGTAGTACAATAGACTGCACAAAAGCGATAGCTGCTGGTGCAAAGTCTGAGCATGATATATGGGACATCGTTACGAAAAAAGCATCCGCTGAAGATGCACTGCCCTTCGGAACGGTGCTCACGTTAGCTGCTACAGGATCTGAAATGAATCCTGGCTCTGTCATAACCAATTGGGAAACGAACGAAAAACATGGATGGGGTAGCCCTCATACATATCCTCGTTTTTCCATTTTAGATCCAGTAAACACATTTACGGTTCCACGTGATCAAACAGTGTACGGAATCGTTGATATGATGTCACATGCATTCGAACATTATTTCCATCATGAAACAAATACCTTGCTTCAGGATCGCATGGTAGAAGCAATTTTGCGCACAGTTATCGAAACCGCACCAAAGCTCTTAGAGAATCTGGACAGCTATGATCATAGAGCAACTATTCTTTACAATGGCACCATGGCATTAAACGGAATGGTAAGCATGGGCTATCATGGAGATTGGGCAACACATAATCTTGAACATGCAGTTTCTGCCGTCCATGATATTCCTCATGGCGGAGGCCTTGCGATTATTTTCCCACATTGGATGGAATATTCAATTGACGAAAACGTGAATCGCTTTAAGCAATTGGCAGTACGTGTCTTTGATGTAAATCCAGAAGGAAAATCTGATCGCGAGGTAGGCCTAGAAGGTATCAAGAAGCTACGCGAATTTTGGAATAGCATTGGGGCACCTTCACGTTTGGCTGACTATCATATCGATGAAACGACTGTTGATTTGATGGCTGAAAAAACTGTTGTTGCGAATCCTTCCTTTGGTAATTTTAAAAAATTAGAAAAAGAAGATGCCGCCGCAATTTTCAAGGCTAGTTTGTAATAGGAAAGAAGGCAATCTCAAGCATGTGCGAGATTGCCTCTTTTTATATGTTCTACTCTTGTCTTTCCTTCTGATTTGAACCCTCATCGTCTTTCGGCAAAGGATCAACCGTTTGCTTATATGCATAGCCTTTATTTATAGTCATGATAGACAGGCCTAATACGAGTAAAGTAATTACTACACAAACGACAATAACAACAAACATAACCATTGATTTTACTCCTCATCTATCCTAATTCTTTGTTCATACATTTAAATGGCATATCAATAGGATAACGGTTAATCGTCCATGAAACAAGCACCTTTATCACCACAATCCTTGAAGGTGTATATGTTATATTCTTTTTTCTTGAAAAAAAACATGAGCTTGAACATAAGCTCATGTTTTCTACTATTATATTTCATTAACTAGTTGCTGTACTGCCAGCAACGCTTGATCGATATCATCCTTTGTTACACCATAATTTGTAACAAATCGAACCGTTGATGGTCCAAATGGAACAGCAAGTACCCCTTTATTTTTTAGTTCCTTTAAGAATGAGTCAGAAGTAAATCCAGCTTTTTCCACATTAACTAAAAGGATATTTGTTTCTACGTTATTTTCCACCACTAAACCACTAATGTTAGCTAGTCCTTCGGCTAAATAGTTAGCATTATGATGATCGTCTGCTAACCTTTCTACGTTTTCCTGTAAAGCGATTAACCCTGGAGCTGCAATAACACCAGCTTGTCTTAGACCTCCACCAAGTCGTTTTCTCCACTTTCTAGCCTTTTTAATAAACGGTTTCGATCCTGCAATAATTGATCCAACTGGTGCACCTAATCCTTTGGATAGACAAAACTGAACAGTGTCTGTATAACTTGCATATTCCTTTAAAGAAATACCAGAGGCTACTGATGCATTAAATAACCTCGCTCCATCAAGATGAACTGCAATATCTTTTTCTTTTGCAAGTTTATAAATTTCCTGCATATTCTCTAATGGTAATATTGCTCCTCCTGCCTTGTTATGCGTGTTTTCAAAACAAATCATCGTCGTATCAGGGAAATGGATATCTTCCGTGCGTATAGCTGCAGCTACATCCTGAGGATCCATCGCCCCTCTCACACCCTGTATTGGTCGAGGCTGAACGCCTGCAAAAGCAGAGATGGCAGCACCTTCAAAAAGATAAATGTGTGCATTTGCTTCTAAAATCACCTCATCACCAGGTCTGCAATGGGTTAAAGCAGCTATTTGGTTGCCTTGAGTTCCGCTAGTTACAAATAATGCCGCTTCTTTTCCTAGCATTTCAGCAGCTGTTTCTTCTAGTTTATTAACTGTTGGATCTTCACCATATACGTCATCACCAACCTCTGCTTCATAAGCTGCCTTTCTCATAGCTTCTGTTGGCTTTGTTACTGTATCACTTCGTAAGTCTATCACGTGTTGTCCCCCCAAAAAAATAAGATAAATTAATTCTACTATAAAAGAAAACATAGGAACACTAACTAGTTTAATTGCCATTTTTTACAATTATCGTAAAAAATAAGAATTTTATGGTTTGTTAACGTGCAAGAAAGTAAAAATCGACCCGCACCTCTCATCCTCGTGGGGTCGATTCCCTAAAACTCTATTCAATCGCCTTCAACACTTCTAATAAAGTCTGTTTAAATCCGTCTCGATCGACTTTCTCACATACTCTTACATTCGGTTCTTTCTCAAACCTACCATTCATATCAACAACACTGTACCCTCTTGTCCATTTACCTTTCGTCTCCACGTCAACAAAATACTTTCCTGACTCAAGCATGAGCTCTTCCCTTGATGCAACAGCCATTAACAACGCATCTGGATGTGTCGTTCCATTTAGTTTATGTACGTTTTTGTTAAATTCTTTTACGACTTTATTCACAGCCATAAAAAACTGTGATCCAGCTGTATCCAGCGCTCGTATATCTTGGTGGTCACTGTCATCCATCACTGAATATTGCACACACATTTCCCATCCGACCATTGTAATAGGAATACCTGAATTTAATACAATGGTTGCTGCCTCTGGATCTACATAAAAGTTGTATTCGGCTGCGGGGGTTATATTTCCCAGGTAATTGTTCGTACCTCCCATGATAAAAAGGTGGGGAATCTTTGGTACAATAGTCGGATCTTTTTTAATCGCCATCGCAATATTCGTTAGTGGAGCAATCGCAAGCAGGTTGATTTCTCCTGGATTTTCATGGACTTTTTCAATCAAAAAATCTATTGCATGCTTGGATTCAGGTCGCTGTTTAGACTTTGGGAAATTTGCCCCTCCCATGCCATCAGACCCATGGACATCCTCAACCGTACGATGAGTAGAGGTTCCCACTTGCATGATAGGACCTTCATACCCTTTAAAAATAGGAACTTGTCCACCTTTACCAGCAACCTGAACCGTATATAGTGCATTCTCCACCTGCTGATCAAACTGGACATTTCCTCCTGTTATCATAATTCCTTCTACATCGAAAAAATGCAGCGCAGTTAAAATGGCGATTGTATCATCCCCAGCCGTGTCCGTATCAATGATTACCCGCTTTTTCTCTGTCATTTTCTTTCCACCTTTTGAGCAAGATTCGTAATGTAATCGAAAAATGCTTCTGCTTTTACATCATACACAACACTTACTTCTCGCCCATTTTCTGAAAGAGCCGTTTTTCCTTGGCTCGGTACTTCTGTTATTACAGAGCTTTTGACTGTTTTAGATGTAACAAGCTCTGGCTTTCCAACGGATGCAGTTGTTAAGACATCCCAAAGAAAATAAGTGGAATTGGTTTCCATATGAACAAGCGGTGGAACCGCCGCATAGCATTGTCCGAGGAAATCAACCCCTTCATGTTTTCGTAAAGACGCCCAGCGATTTCGCACATCAAGGGTTAACGGTACCTGTTGTGTACTTTCGAGTGCAACCATCTCAATCGTAAGGCCACTAGCCCAAACCCGTTGAACAGCAGCCGGGTCCCAAAACGCATTCCACTCAGCTGTACCGTCATGTTCTGGCTCCTGTACATTTCCAACCTCTTGAAACGTACCGCCCATCCAGATTAGCTTCTCTATGTTGTCTTCAATTTCTGGCGCTTCATCTAAAGCCCTTGCTAAATCGGTTAATGGTCCCGTAAAAAGAAGTGTAACTTTTTCATCACTGTTTCTTAACTTTTCAATCATATGTTTGTGTGCGAATAAATCACTTAATGGTGCATCCATTTTTCCACTCTCATTAAGTATTGGTAGTGCATCCACAACAAATGTGTGCAATCTCCAATCACTAGGGAACGGATTTTCCCCGCGAGAATTAGACTTAGCCACTTCAATTGGATAGGAACTAAATCGATCAATAATTTTTCTGCTTGCGTTGGCTCCTGGCTCTAAATAGCCATCTGCAGGTAAAACAGATACACCAATCACTTCAATATCTTCCATTTGTGTTAATAAAAATAACGAAACTAAATCATCGATTCCTGCGTCATGATTAAAATAAACCTTTTTTGTCATTATGTAGTCTCCTTCACGTAATTAACTATTTACATCCTATTACATATAAAGAGTAAAATTCAAACGAGTTTTACTGAATCAAATCCTGTAAAGCTTTTAAATCAACATTTCCTCCCGATACAACTGCTACCACCTTTTTATTCTGTACTGCTAGCTTCCTTGATAAAACAGCAGCAATGGAAACAGCACTTGATGGCTCGATTACTTGCTTCATTCTTTCCATCACAAACCTGCATGCAGCTTTTATTTCTTCCTCTGATACTAACACAAGGTCATCCAAATGCTTCAACAAGATAGGAAATGTGACATCTCCTGGTTGTGAGGTACGCAGCCCATCAGCGATTGTTAACGTAGGTGGGATAGCTGTAATCTGCTTGTTTTGAAGAGATAAATAGGTGTCATTTGCTGTTTCCGGCTCAACTCCAATCACTTTTACTTTTGGATTTAGTTGTTTTACGGCAGATAGTATCCCAGATATTAGTCCACCACCGCCCACCGGAACTATAATAACGTCTACATCTGGTAATTGCTCGATAATTTCTAACCCAACAGTTCCTTGTCCAGCAATGATGTAAGAATCATCATACGGTGGGATATATGTACCTCCTGCCTCTTCTGCAAGTGCTATTGCTTTTGGAATACGCTCAGCTGAAGTTGTCCCACATTTTACAATTTTTCCGTTGTATGCTTCGATAGCATCAAGCTTGGCCGGATTCGCATCTTCCGGGACCACGATTGTTGCTGGTACATTTAATTGATTGGCAATGTAAGCAACTGCCTGGCCATGATTTCCGGATGAGGCAGCCGTTATATACTTTGCACCATCCAGTACTGCTTGCTTTACTTTATTCGTTGCTCCACGGATTTTAAATGCACCCGTTTTCTGCAAATGCTCTGATTTTAGTGAAACACGATTGCCACTTCTTTCATTTAATTGCTCAGAGGTTAGTAGAGGTGTTCGGTGAGCAATGTCCTTTATTGCTTCGCTGGCTTTCTTTATATCGGTTAATGGTATCATGTTCAAATTCGCTCCTTTTTACTATTCGACCACACTTTGAAACTTTAGCCTATAACTTCTGAAATTACAATAAAAAGACTGCCCCAGCAGTCAGTATTCACCAACTTATGGGACAGCCTTTTTTCAACTCATGAAAAAATTCTTTCTATGATATAGATTAAATTTCAAATCATCAATAAGATGCTATTGTTCCATCCGTTCGAGCTTCGGTTCCTCCATATAGAGTACCAGTTTGATTATCTCTAATAATCATTTGCCCTCTGCCGAAATGGCCTGATTCTAACTCCACTTGGATTTGATGACCTTTTCGAACTAGCGCCTCAGCTATATGGGTAGGAAAATGGGGTTCAACCATTATTTTCTTATCTTTTACCCATTGCCATCTAGGCGCATCTAAAGAAGCTTGTGGGTTTAAGCCAAAATCAATTAAATTAGATACGACCTGTAAATGCCCTTGTGGTTGCATGAACCCGCCCATCACTCCAAATGGACCAACAGCTTGATCATCTTTCGTCAAAAAGCCTGGGATAATTGTGTGGTACGTTCGCTTTCCACCTTCAAGAGCGTTATCGTGTTCTCGGTCAAGGGAGAAATTGTGGCCTCTATTTTGAAGAGCAATTCCTGTACCTGGTACAACCAAACCAGAGCCGAATCCCATGTAGTTACTTTGAATAAAAGAAACCATATTGCCTTCATTATCTGCAGTAGCTAAATATACCGTGCCACCTTTAGGAGGATTACCTGGTTCAGGAGAAATTGCTTGATCACCAATTAACGTTCTGCGTTGCTCTGCATAATCGTCTGATAACAGATTTTCTACCGAATGGGACATATGTTTCTCTTCGGTAATATATTTTTTACCATCTTCAAAGGCTAACTTCATCGCTTCCATTTGTTTATGGTACGTTGCTACGGATTCTTTTTCTGTTAGCTGATAACCTTTTAATGTGTTTAATGCCATTAACGCAATAAGACCCTGACCATTCGGAGGAATCTCCCACACATCATAACCACGATAATTAACGGAAATTGGATCGACCCATTCAGGCTTAAACTTAGTTAAATCTTCTTTTTTCAAAAACCCGTTATACTTCTCGGAAAAGTCAGCGATTTTATCTGCTATTTCTCCTTTATAAAAGGATTCTGCTTTTGTTTCCGCAATGGATCGAAGTGTTTGTGCATGGCCTGGTGACTTCCATACTTCTCCTACCTTTGGTGCTTCTCCATTTGGAGCAAAGGTTTCAAACCAATGCTTAAATTCATCATCTGTTAAAATTTCTTTGAATTTTTTTACAGCTCCATTCCAAAACTTACTTAAAACTGGAGATAATGGATAACCGTTTTCTGCATAATCAATAGCCGGTTGAAGAACCTCTGTTAATGGAAGTTTTCCAAATTGCTCTGACAATTCTGCCCATGTACCCGGAGCTCCCGGTACAGTTACTGGAATCCAACCGAACTTTGGGATTTCCTCATAGCCTTGCTCTTTTACCTTTTCAATCGAAATATCTTGTGGAGATGGACCACTACCGTTAAGTCCATGCAATTTACCCTTCGTCCAAACAAGCGCAAATGCATCTCCACCAATACCATTAGAAGTTGGCTCAACAACCGTTAATGCCGCTGCAGTTGCAATTGCAGCATCAATCGCATTTCCACCTTTTTTTAAAATATCCAACCCAGCTTGTGCTGCAAGTGGTTGAGAGGTAGCAACCATCCCTTTGTTTGCAACTGACGTCATCCGCTGGGACGGATATGGATAACTCAAGTTGTCAAAATCTATCATACTGGCGACTCCTTTCTACTAAAACCATCACTTACACTTCATGACAAGCAACAAAATGGCCATCTTCCACTTCACGCCATTCCGGTCTCTCTTGTTTACATTGCTCTGTTGCTAATGGGCACCGAGTATGAAATGGACAACCCTTCGGATAGTTCGATGGGTTAGGTAAATCTCCTTCTAATCGAATGCGCTCTTTTTTTCTGCCAGGAATAGGTCGTGGAATAGCAGATAACAATGCTTTCGTATAAGGATGTAACGGATTTTTATAAAGTTGATCGGATGTTGCTAATTCAGCAGTTGCACCTAAATACATTACTAAAACCCGATCGCAAACGTGCCTTACTACACCTAAGTCATGGGAAATAAATAAATAAGTCAGCTGATGTGATTGTTGTAATTTTTTCAGCAATTTAATAATTTGTGCTTGAACAGATACATCCAATGCAGATACAGCTTCATCACACACAATAAAAGATGGATTTAAAGCTATCGCACGTGCTATTCCAATACGTTGACGTTGTCCGCCACTAAATTCATGCGGGTATCTTTCATAGTACTCTTCTTTAAGTCCTACTTCGTTTAGCAATGCCTTTACTCGCTTGACTCTCTCTTTCTTCGACAAGTCTGTGTGAATAATGAATGCTTCTTCCAACGCATCTCCTATTCGTTGACGGGGATTCAGGGATGCATAAGGATCCTGAAAAATCATCTGCATTTCCCTCTTGAATTTTTTCAATTTCCGTTCAGATAATCCACCAATTTCTTCTCCCCGAAACGAAATGGATCCATCCGTTAAATCTTCTAATCCAAGCACAGTTCGTCCAAAAGTGGACTTACCACAACCAGATTCACCTACAACACCCAATGTTTCCCCTTCATATACATCGATACTAACATTTTCTACTGCTTGAACATTTCCTATTGTTCGTTTTAATAGACCACTTTTAATAGGAAAATATTTTTTTACGTTTTTTACTTCAAGAAGTGGCTGTTGATTTGTCATTTTCAGTCACCTCCTGTTGTAGCCAACATTTTGATTGATGCGTCTCTGAAACAGAAAATATCGGTGGTGATTGCTCCCGACACTGGTCTGTTGCTAATGGGCACCTTTTATGGAATCTACATCCATCTATTTTTTCATTAATATTTGGCAGGGATCCAGAAATAGACTCTAATTGATGGAATTCATCGTCTACATTCGGAACGGACGCAAGTAATCCCTTCGTATACGGGTGCTTTGGTGCATTAAAAACTTCTTCAACCTCACCAACTTCCACCACTTCTCCTGCATACATGACCATTACACGATCTGCTATTTCAGCTACTACTCCCATATCATGCGTAACAAAAATAACACCCATGTCCAATTCCTGCTTTAAATCATCAATTAAATCTAGTATTTGAGCTTGGATCGTTACATCTAGTGCTGTTGTTGGCTCATCAGCAATTAATAAGGAAGGTTTACATGCTAATGCCATTGCAATCATAACGCGTTGACGCATTCCCCCACTGAGTTCATGAGGATATTGTTTAAGCCTTTTTTTAGGATCCGGTATACCTACTTGGTTTAATAGGTCAAGTGCTTTCACATCTGCTTCACGCTTAGACATGTTTCTATGAATCATCAATGGCTCACGTAATTGATAACCAATCGTGAAAACTGGATTTAATGCTGTCATCGGTTCTTGGAAAATCATCGACATTTTATTTCCACGTAAACGTCGTAATTCTTCCTCCGTTTTTGATGTTAATTCTTCATCGTTAAGTTTAATAGACCCACTTGAGATACTGCCATTGGAAGGAAGCAGTCCCATTAACGATAGCGATGTAATACTTTTACCACACCCAGATTCTCCTACGATACAAAGTGTTTCTCCTTTATTAACCGAAAATGATATCCCCCGAACAGCGGTGAGATTATCCTCAGCTGTTCGGAATTGGGTTACCAAATTATTTACTTGAAGTAACTGTTCCATTTCATTACCTACTCTCTACTAACATTATAGAGTGACCATTTTCCTGTTGGGTCCATTTCTAAGCCTTTCACACTGCTATCAAATGCTGCTGATACTACACCGTGATTCATTGGAATCCATACCGCATCTTGAACGGCGATCATGTTTGCTTCATGAAGCTTTTCAAGACGTACTTCCTGATCTACGATATTACGAGATTCATTTACAAGTTTATCAAATTCAGGATTGTTGTAACCCATTCTGTTAGATGCTCCGATGTTATCTGAATGAAGGTTTGGATATAGTAGCTCACTACCGTCACCAGTACTGTTAGTCCAACCTAAGAATGTCATGTCAAAGTTACCCTCGAGCGTTGTATCTAAGAATGTACCCCATTCCATTGATTCAATCTCAACATTAAGACCCACTTCTGTAAGCTGTGCTTGTACAATTTCAGCCATCTTCATGTAGCTTCCTGTGTTAGCTGCTAATAACGTAATTGTTTCATCTGCAAATCCATTTTCTTCGATAATTTGCTTCGCTTTTTCTACATCTAAATCATAGCCAGCATCTGCTGCTTCTTCTTTATATCCGAATACTTTTGGACCAATGATACTATCGTTTTGTACTCCTAAACCTTTTAACTGATCTACATATGCTTGTGTATCTACCGCATGTGCTACAGCTTTACGGAATTCCAGGTTGCTGAATGGTTCTTTAGCCATGTTAAATCCAAGATAATAAACAGGAGTTCCTTCTTTTTTCTGAATGTCCACATTCTGAATCGATTCAAGTCTGGATAAATGTTCAGATGGAATTTTATCAATAAACTGTACTTCACCAGTTTCTAACATAGAAACAGCTGTTGAATATTCAGGAACAACTTTTAGTGTAACTGTTTCAAGTGTTGGTGCTCCCTGCCAATAATCTTCATTTCTCTTCAATGTTACGTGATCACCTTGAACCCACTCTTCAAATACGAATGGTCCAGTACCTGTAGGGTTTTCAGTGTTAATGTCACCTTCTTGGTCTGCTGTCGGACTAACAATGGCAGCATTGTTATGAGATAACGCAGCTAATAGTGGACCATAAGGATATTTCGTATTAATAACTACTGTGTATTCGTCTTGTACTTCAACAGATTCAATTGGCTCTAATAAAGATGCGCGAGGTGCAGCTCTTTCTGGATCAATAAATTGTTCGAATGTATATTTTACAGCTTCTGCGTTAAAATCTGTTCCATCGTGGAATTTAATACCTTCTTTTAACTTGATTACCCAAGTAGTTTCATCTGGTGTTTCATAAGATTCTGCTAAGTGTGGAACAACTTCCATCGTTTCTGAATCTCTAACAAACAACGTTTCATAGATTTGACCAATCATACTAGTTGAAACATTATCATTCGTATCAATTGGAGACAACCCTACGATATCTGACACGGAAGCGTAAGTAAGCTCTTGAGCTACATCACTTTCTCCATTACCTTCACCATCAGTAGTTTCTCCATCTGCTGTATTACTGCTACAACCAGCTACAACGATTACTAGAAGTAGTAGTGAACTTAACCAAAGTTTCATTTTGTTATTCATTGTAGTAAATTCCCCTTTATTAAAGTTATTTTTAGTTTGTTTTCATTATCTTATTTACCTAAATCCATATTTGGATCTAAAGCATCTCTTAAGCCATCACCAACAACGTTAAAAGCAAAAACAACAAGCATAATGGCAATACCAGGTACAATCGTCATATGTGGAGCTGACCACATAAAATCCTGACCTGCAGCAATCATTGCACCCCATTCAGCTGTAGGTGGTTGGGCACCTAACCCTAAGAAACTTAGAGCAGATGTTGATAAAATAGAAGTTGCCATCCGCATTGTCGCAAAAACGATAATTGGAGCGGTACAGTTAGGCAAAATGTGCTTCAATAGGATCCGGCTGTTACTGGCGCCTAGTGATTTCATCGCAAGGACGTATTCTTGCTTTTTGACGGAAAGAACACTCCCTCGAACAATTCTGGCACAACCAGGAATGGACCAGATACTAATTGCAATCACTACATTTACTAAGCTTGTACCTAACATTGCAATAATTAACATGGCTAGCAGAATTCCCGGGAAAGCGAACAGTAAATCAACAATCCGCATAATAATGCCATCTAGTTTTCTATAGTATCCTGCTAATAACCCTAGTGCTACACCACCGACTAAGCCGATTACCACGGAGGTTATACCAACAACTAAGGAAACTCTAGCACCATATACTAACCTAGACCACATATCTCGGCCGTAGTTATCTGTTCCCAACCAATGCCCCTCTGAACCTAACCCTAATTCAGCACTCGTTAAATCTTGTTCGATAGGGTCATACGTAGCGATAATCGGAGCAAATACTGCCATAATCGTTAGTAGGACGATGATAACCAATCCAAAAACAGCTAGTTTGTTTTTAACAAGTCGTCGAAATGTACGAAAGAACGCTATGTCTTTCTTCTTTTTTTGAACTTGATTATCTACTACGGCTTCAGCCATTTAACTCACCTTCTTTCTAATCATAACTAATCCGTGGATCAATTAATGCATAAATAATGTCAACAATTAGATTTACTATGACAAACAATGCAGCAACCAGTAGAACTGTTCCTTGTACAACCGGGAAATCTCTTGCTGCGATAGCGTCGATCATTAATCTACCAACACCGTTAATGGCAAAAACCTGTTCTGTAATAATCGTACCGCCAAGTAAAGCACCGAAGTTAACACCAATCACGGTAATCACTGGAATCATTGCATTACGTAAGGCATGAATCCAAATCACTGATTTTTGTTTGACTCCTTTCGCCTTCGCTGTACGAATATAATCAGCACGTATAACCTCAAGCATTGTTGAACGTGCCATTCTTGCAATCATTGCTGCAGAAGCAGTCCCAAGCGTGATTGCTGGTAATATCAGTTGTTTCATTCCTTCAATCGTATAAAACGGTGCACTCAACCCACCAACAGGTAACCACTTTAAGGTTACAGAGAACAAAAGAATCAACATTGTTCCTAGCCAGAAGTTTGGAATTGATATTCCTGCTAGAGCAAAAGTGGTGCTTGATACGTCAAACCAAGAATTTTGCTTAATAGCTGAAATTATCCCCGCAGCAACTCCGATAATAACCGCTACAATCATACTTGCAACTGCAAGATTGAGCGTGTTAGGGAATCTCGTAATGATGGCTTCAGTTACTGATTGATTATTTTGATAGGAAAAGCCAAGATTTCCCTGAAAAACACCTTTCATATAATCAATATACTGAACTAGCACTGGTTCATTTAGTCCCAAATCTTCTCTAATAGCTTCCAGGTCTGATTCACTGGCTGTTGGGCCACCGATAATTGACGCTGGATCTCCTGGTGCAATGTGCATACTCATAAAGACTAAAAATGATATACCAACTAGTAATAATAATAGTTGAAGCATCCGCTGAATAATTAAGCTGACCATTTAACCCCTCCTCTCAACAGGAAAAACGAATATTAATCGTTTTGTACACCCTTAAGTCTAATGGAATATTTTCCATAATTTTCTGAAACATTTGTTAATTATATTTTGTCGAATTATTAACAAACGATATTCACAGTTTCATATTATATAAAAACATTCACAAAATATAAAGGTTTTTTAAATAATTAATAATCTTTTGTTTTTTCAGAATAATAAAATATTTTATCTATTTTGTAATGAAGAATGTGAGGGAAAAGCATTTTAGTAAGGGGGATTTGCGTCGTCGTTTTGTTAAAATACGGAATCCGCCCTTGCAAGAAAGTCGCAACTCGCATATAAAGTATTAGTGATGGTATTGACTTCATAATGGGGTGATTTACATGACAAATGAAACAGTAAAGCGTAAACCAAAAAGAAGAAGAGCTGGCTGCAAATGCGGCACAGGCAGACGTAGGAAAAAGAAAGAATAAATGTGGATTATACGCATTATTCAAATCTAATGAAAGGGTCTTGTTCCCTCTTTTAACCTAAATAAGAGGGCTGACCCTTTGCTTTTGGGACAGCCCTCTTGCTTAATCAATGATACGAAGGAGAACTACTTCTATGAACGAAGCGACTCCTGCAACTGCTAAAATCACAATCAGTGGGATAAAAATCGATGGAATGTACATAAATCCAAAATATAAAAAACACGCACACCAAACACCGGTACACCAATGACAACTTAATAATTCACCGATAAACCTTCGTAGTCCCTCTCCTTTTATAGAGATGACTTCTTCAACTCTTCCGTCATCTAGTACCTCTTCCTTTATTTCATGGAATGGCGCACGGATAAAGCTTGTAATTTCATCAAATACCAATAAATGCGTAAGCCGAAATGTCGCGATACCTAATAGTATAAAACTAAACCAAGACAGCATATTCTCACCTCTTGTTTGTTCTTAATACAATGTATTCACTCGATTTGATATTGTATTAAATAAATAAACAATTGGTGTTAAATTATGCTAAAAGTATAGAAGAAAGGGGCTTAGCCTTCATTCTTAAGATACACCATATCTTTCTTCAACAATCTTACACTAAATCGGTATTTCTATTGCATCACCTTTGTTTTACTAAGGAAGGCCTTTCGGTGTACCACCGCACATCAACAGGTAACCCGAAGAAGTCGGAAAGAACCTGATTCGTAATGATTTTTGTAGTATCGTCGGCTGCAAACACTTCCCCCTCCTTTAAAAGAAGTGTCTTTTTAAAGCATGGTAGAATTTCCTCAACATGATGAGTAACATAGATAACCGTAGGTGCAGTCGGACTTAATGTAACCTGTTCAATCGACTCCAATAAACGTTCCCTCGCTAGAAAGTCCAAGCCATTCGTCGGTTCATCTAAAATAAGAAGCTCAGGATCTGCCATCAAAGATCTTGCAATTAATACACGCTGTCGCTCCCCCTGCGATAACGTGCGATAGCTTCGATCAGCATATTCAAAGCAACCAAGATCTCTTAACAATTGCTTTGCTTTTGCTCTCATTTCATCCGTAGGTGTCTCATATAAACCAATCGAAGCAAACCCGCCACTTAAAACAATCTGATAGGCACTATCTGAATCATAAATTCTGTTTTGTAAAGTTGAAGAAACTAATCCTATTTTTTGGCGAAGCTTCTCCCCCAAAGGATCTTTGCCAAACTCACGATTTAAAACAGTAACCTTTCCTTTCGTTGGAAAATAGAAGGCATAGAGCATATGTAATAGAGCTGTTTTTCCTGCTCCATTAAGTCCTAACAGTACCCAGTGTTCGCCTTTTTCAATTTTCCAATCAATGTTCTTTAATATCCAGTTTCCTTCTCGTATCAATGAAACATTTCGCAAATCCAGAACCACACTGATCCCCCCTAACAATCCTCTTCCATATTGATTAAAATCATTATCGCTCATTTTAAACAAAATTTCGAGTACGACAGATTTCTTTGTTTCTCACAAAAAAATAAACGCACCTCTTTATTTATCCAAATTCTCACTTAATTCCTCTTAAATAATAATCATAATACAAAATTTTATTTCAATTTTTATATTGAAAATGATTCTCATTATCATGTATAATGAGAATGTAATTTAATACTTACGAAACACCATCCGCCATACGTAACGTTTTGTTACCCCCAAAACCGTTTACTATTAAATGAGGTGTTTCCATATAAAGAGAGGACATTATTTTGTTCTCTCTCTTTTTTTATTCATAAAGGTTGTCTTTAAGGCATATAGTTTTATGACCAGAATAAGTTAGTTTAAAATAATTATAAATAAATATTGATTTTTATAAAGTTTGTATTATAATAAGACATGTATTATTTTCTAAGTTTAAAATTAAAAAGGGAGAGGTGTTAACATAGTGAGCAAAGAAAAAAAGTACTTAACAACGGCTTCAGGAGCACCAGTTGGAGATAACCAAAATTCAATAACTGCAGGCTACCGAGGACCTACATTAATTCAAGATGTTCACCTATTAGAAAAACTTGCACATTTTAACAGAGAAAGAGTACCAGAGCGTGTCGTACACGCCAAAGGGGCAGGGGCACATGGTTATTTTGAAGTTACAAATGATGTATCAAAATATACAAAAGCAGACTTTTTATCTGAAATAGGAAAACGCACACCGCTATTTATTCGGTTTTCAACGGTAGCTGGAGAGCTAGGATCTGCTGATACCGTTCGTGATCCACGAGGATTTGCGGTTAAGTTTTATACGGATGAAGGTAACTATGACCTAGTAGGGAACAATACACCGGTATTCTTTATCCGTGATGCGATTAAATTCCCTGATTTCATCCATACGCAAAAACGTAATCCGAAAACGCATCGCAAGGATGTTAATGCTGTGTGGGATTTCTGGTCATTATCACCTGAATCGTTGCACCAAGTTACCATTCTGCACTCCGACCGTGGTATCCCAGCCACATTACGTCATATGAATGGTTATGGAAGTCATACCTTCAAGTGGACAAACACAGACGGGGAATCTGTATGGGTAAAGTATCACTTCAAAACGGATCAGGGTATTAAAAACTTAGATGTTGATTTAGCAGCAAAATTAGCAGGAGAAAATCCTGATTATCATCTAGAAGATTTATATAACTCCATTGAAGATGGAGCCTATCCAACTTGGACACTTTACGTTCAAATCATGCCAGAAGAAGATGCTAATACGTATCGTTTCGATCCATTTGATGTAACTAAAGTTTGGTCTCAAAAAGATTATCCTTTAATTGAAGTAGGTCGCATGGTACTAGACCGTAACCCTGAAAACTATTTTGCTGAAGTAGAGCAAGCAGCGTTTTCTCCTGGACATTTCGTTCCAGGAATAGAAGCTTCTCCAGATAAAATGCTTCAAGGTCGTTTGTTTGCCTATTCAGACGCACACCGTTACCGAGTAGGTGCAAACCATGAGTTGTTACCAATAAATCGTCCAAAATCACAAGCGAACACATACCAGCGTGATGGGTCTATGCGTTTTGATGACAATGGTGGAGGTTCAGTAAACTACGAACCAAATAGCTTCGATGGGCCAAAAGAAACACCAGAAAACAAAACCAATCCATTTGAAGTTTCAGGTTTTGCAGACAGCGTTTCGTATGACCACGACGATCACTATACACAACCTGGGTATTTATATCGCCTGATGAGTGAAGATGAGCGCAAACGACTTGTTCAAAATGTGGTTGACCATATGAAGGATGTAGAAAAAGAAGAAATTAAGCTACGTCAAATTGAACATTTCTATAAAGCAGACCCTGAATACGGAACACGTGTAGCAGAAGGTTTAGGTTTGTCTGTACCTGAAACAGCAGAATAATAACGATTATCTAATCCATTCCATTATTTGATGGCCGTTCTTTGAGCGGCCATTTTTTTACATTTAAAGTATAAATACAAAACCTTTCTACTGCACAATATAGTTATATCTTTAACTATTCACTTTTCAGGAGATAACACTATGGTAGAAAAAATAAAAATTAATCAATTAAAACCAATTGAACGAGCTTTCTATAAACAGCCAACGCTACAGCTAGCTAAAGCTTTACTCGGCTGCATATTGATAAAGCGTACCGAAGAAGGAACGGCTGCGGGAATTATTACGGAGACAGAAGGATATATCGGACCAAATGACCGAGCAGCACATAGTTACAGAAACCGAAGAACGAAGCGTACGGAAATCATGTATGGTGAAGCTGGTCACGCCTATATATACACCATGCATACCCATAACCTTTTCAATGTAGTAAGTGGTGAACGCGATAAACCAGAAGCGGTCCTTGTACGGGGATTAGAACCTTTCTATAATAAGACATTAATGACCAAGAGGCGTCCAAAAGCACACAGTGACATTCAATTATGTAATGGCCCAGGCAAACTAACGAAAGCATTAGGAATTACCTTGGCAGACTACGGACACCTTCTTACAGAGGAACCGCTATGGCTTGCTTATGGAAACGATTCTTCGTTTCAGGTCGCCTCAGGTCCTCGAATAGGAATTGATAATGCTGGTGAAGCAAAGGATTACCCATGGCGGTTTTGGATTGAAGGCAACCGTTACATTTCTAAATAACCTTATAAGGTGAATACCTTTTCTTGAATGAAAACATACTAAAAGTGCTTTAAGTCAACTAAAAATAAAGAAAGGGTGGCATCAATGGCAAAAAAACGAGATCCAAAAGAAAAGTATGATGGAAAAGTAGAAGATGTGGAATTTTCCTATGAACTTGCCGACTCAGAAGATTTAGAGGCAATGGAACGAATGCAAGAAGCGGATAAGCGAGCGGAAAAGAAAAAATAACGAATTTTTAATTTGGTGTTTAATCCTTTGTATATAAGGGTTAGACACCTTTTTTATGTTGACAACAAATGCTTACTGACATGTATTCAAATTCAGATAAAATTGACTCTTTTGCATATTAAAAAATATCCAAATTTTTTATAATTGACAGAATTATTAACAAAACAGTAGCATTTATTAAATTCTAGAACCTTAACTCGTTTAATCGGGACTAACAACAATTAATGCTTGATTATCGAAGCAAAGCTCGTTTGCTAAAATTCCCAGTCCCCCTTATTATTAGAAATGGAAATAATACGTAAGCAAAAAAGCAATTGAAGGGAGAAATTACCATTAATAGTCAAATTGCAACTGTTCCTACAGAAACGGTTTCGTTCGAGCTACCAACTTTAGAAGATGGATCAGCGATGTGGGAGCTTGTAAACAACTCAACCTTAGATCAAAATTCCGCGTACAAGTACATTATGATGTGTGAGTATTTTGCAGAAACTTGTGTCGTAGCTAAGGAAAATGGCAAACTTGTTGGGTTTGTTACCGCATTTATCCCTCCAAAACGTCAGGATGTAATATTCGTTTGGCAGGTTGGTGTTGATCCTTCCCAAAGAGGAAAAGGGATAGCATCCAAGCTACTGAATGAATTAATCAACCGAAAAGCTTGTGAAAACATTCGCTTCGTGGAAGCAACTGTTACCCCATCAAACAAAGCGTCTCAATCATTATTTCGTAAGCTTGCACGAGAGTACAATACAAAATGTAGTGTGAGCGACTTATTTACAGAAGATCTATTTCCAAGTGATGATCACGAAGCAGAATTAAACTTTCGTGTTGGACCCATTCAAAAATAAATGGTTTAAATAGTTAAACATTAGGGAATAAATCACCATGCCAAAAATCTGGTATGCAAACAATTAAGGAGGAAATTATAACGTGACCCAAGATATGAAAGTTATTGAAACGTTAGAATCAGAAGTACGTAGTTATGTACGCAGCTTCCCTACAGTATTTACGAAAGCTAAGGGCTATAAAATGTGGGATAAAGCGGGTAAAGAGTATATTGATTTCTTTTCTGGTGCTGGTGCACTTAACTATGGTCACAATGATCCTAAAATGAAGGAAAAACTAGTTGAATATATAATGAGTGATGGTATTACTCACTCACTTGATATGGCATCAACAGCAAAAGCTGAATTTTTAAATACGTTTAATGAGGTTATACTAAAACCGCGTAACCTTGACTATAAAATTATGTTCCCTGGACCAACAGGAACAAATACAGTAGAAAGTGCGCTAAAACTTGCGCGTAAAGTGACAGGCAGAACAGATATTATTAGTTTTACAAATGGATTCCACGGTATGACCATTGGTTCACTTTCAGTCACAGGTAATGCTATGAAAAGAAAAGGCGCAGGAATTCCATTACAGAATACTGTTACAATGCCTTACGATAATTATGTAGACGATCATGACACATTGGAATATTTAGAGCGATTCCTTGAAGATAGTGGTAGTGGTGTTGATATTCCAGCTGCTATTATTGCAGAAACAGTCCAGGGTGAGGGTGGAATTAACGCTGCACGCTTTGAATGGCTAAAGAAACTAGAACAAATCTGTAAGCGTTGGGACATTCTACTCATAATTGATGATGTTCAAGCTGGTGTTGGACGTACAGGAACTTTCTTTAGTTTTGAACCGGCTGGACTTAAGCCAGACATTGTCTGTATGTCTAAATCACTTAGTGGATATGGAATCCCATTTGCTATCACACTTATTCGTCCGGACTTAGATATTTGGACACCAGGTGAGCATAATGGTACATTCCGTGGAAATAACCACGCATTTGTAACAGCTACCGCTTCGTTAGACTATTGGAAAGACGACACATTCGAAAAAGAAATTAAAGAGAAATCACAAATAATTTATGAATCACTTGAGAAAATTGTGAAAAACTATCCAGAGATCAAAGGTGAAGTTCGTGGGCGCGGCTTCATGGTTGGTATCGCATCAGAAGTTGAAGGACTGTCTGACAAAGTTGCCGCAAAAGCATTTGAACTTGGATTGATCATGGAAACTTCTGGACCTAAAGATGAAGTATTTAAACTATTCCCACCGTTAAATATCGATGAGGAAGGTTTAAAGAAAGGTTTAGCGATCATCGAAGAAAGCGTAAAAAGCTTAGTAAAAGAACCAATAACTAATTAATTCAATCTAACAGGAGGATCCGTAGTAATGAAAGTAATTTCTTTAAAAGACGTACAAGGAACAGAGCATGATGTAGATGGAGGAAATTGGGTCAGCAGAAGACTTATCTTAAAAAAAGATAACATGGGCTATTCTGTGCATGACACAATTATTAAAGCAGGTACAGAAACACATATTTGGTACCAAAATCATTTAGAGTCCGTTTATTGTATCGAAGGTGAAGGTGAAGTTGTTACCTTAAAAGACAATAAAGTATGGCCAATTTCAAAAGACACACTTTATGCACTAGATGAGAATGATGAACATCTTCTTCGTGCAAAAACAGATATGCGTATGATTTGCGTATTTAACCCTGCTATTACCGGTAAAGAGGTACATGATGAAAACGGCGTATATCCAGTAGTGGAAGAATAATATAGAACGAAAAAAAGAGCTTGGAGTTTCCAAGCTCTTTTTTCATTTATAGCAACGGACGAACCAGGTTAGTACTTTACGTAACCATCTTGAAATTTCTTTGCTTACTAAGGAAATGACTAATTAAATAAATAAGAAAAAAAATTGGAAAAGAGTAATAATGTCTCCAAGTTACTGGTTGATATAGACTTATCCATACAAATAAAGGTTCGACTACAAAAGCAATTACCACACTAAATATGAATGCTTTTATAATGGGATTTATTTGTGGTCTATACTCAATTAAAAACATAACAGATAAAGGAATAAGGGTTATATCCCAAGGCATAAACGCAGGTATAAAAGGAATCAAATCATAATAATAATACCATAACCCTAATTTTGTCCCTAGAAAATCCAAGATTATAGAGAGAATCATTACAAAAAAACCGACAAATAATAATCGGTTTGTACTTTCCTTTTTACGAAAGAATATCCACAAAATCCATGGTACAATGGTAAGTATAACACCAATCCACCAATGTCCAGTAAATACAACATGCTCTTTCCAAACATCCAATTTTAAATTATGAGCATGATTATTTAAGTCAATGATTTGATTTAATTCCTCTTTGTACTCTTTAGATGGATTCATAACAACACTCTCATTTCTTCCTTTTGCTAAGGATAACCTTTAACAATATCTTTTACAATAATGAACTTAATTATTAGATAGACATATTTCTTTTAGAAAAATCGGCTTGTGTTAAGCACATAAATAAACACATAGCAACTTTTTTCATTGCCATGTGTTTGAGGATTTTATTATTTAATTTTCAACCGTAAATTGGGACTGGTCTTTTTCCTTGAACGATTTTCTTTCCAATCATCTAAATCGGATGAGCAGTTCGGACATTTTATCGCTTTTGACGGTATAGCCGTTTTACAATAAGGGCATTCTTTTTTTGTCATAGCATCCATTGGGTGTTGATCCGGTTTCTTCCACCGATTCATTTGTCTAATGACGAGAAATATAACAAATACAATAATAAGAAAGCGAATAAATGATGTAATGAATAACCCATAGTTTATTGTTGCTGCACCAGCTTCCTGTGCTTCCGATAAAGAAGTGTAGTGACCCCCACCTAACGTAATAAATAAGTTAGAAAAGTTCATTTTAGCCAGAAATACCCCTACTGGTGGCAACAACATATCAGTAACTAATGAGTCGATAAGGCTGCTGAACGCAGCACCTAATACAATACCGATTCCAACCTCTGCCGCACTGCCTTTAAGAATAAACTGTTTGAACTCACGTATTATGCCGATTTTTCCTCATTCCTTTTTAAAATATAATCTTTATTTTTAGACACTACCCATTTATCATTTAATTGCTATATACTATGTCTATATTAGACATGCTATGATTAATTAGTACTGATAATTATGGATAATGAATGAGATCAGCTGGGGAGGTAATCACATGAAAAAAGATGTAGGGGATTATCTACAAGAAGGTATATATGGAGCAAAAGAAGTCAATCCATCAGAAAGAAAACTGTACTTGGGATCGCTACGCGAGAGAGTTATTTTGGCTTTGACAAAAGGACAGGTCATGAAATCAAAAGGACTAAAAGAATTAAATCAATGTATGAGAGAGAACAAAAGGGCAAAAATTTTATTCAATGGATCGATTCACTTTCGATATTTTAAAAAATATAAAAAGCTTGCAAATAAGCATAATATACGATATACATCTGTAGATAATAATAACGCTTATTCAAAATATGGGTTAATTTTCACTTATGACCATGCCATTGATAAAGAAAATATCTTATTGGAGGAAACAAACCATTCTGGGTTTGACAAAAAAGAAAAAACTCCATTTTTCAAGAGATTTTTTCAGTGGAAATAATATTGAAGCAACAGCGGGCTACCTTGTGATTTATTTTCTACCTATTTAAACGCGCTCATTAATAAAAAGAGCACCTTTCAAAAGTAACAGGTTCACTTTTGGGAGGGAAAATCTAAATTGACAGGTGAAATAGCAGTGCATTTAGCGTTCCAATCCTAAAAATATTATCACTTAAATTAGCATACAAAAACGCACAGAAACTAAAATCTGTGCGTTTTTACTCATATTTTCTTTCCTTATTGAACTAATGCTTCTATAGTTAAATAAGGATGATTAAAAATTTACTGAACAGTATCTTTGTACTGCGCAACAAAGGAAGCCTTTTAAAATCATTCCTTCTTCAACTAAAGCTCTCTTAGTTGAAAAGGCAGAAGTAACCTTTTAATGTCTAATGTCTTCTATAGTTCATTGTTAGAACAATGTGATAAATGATAAATCCTATCATTAGACCTGGTACTAAAGAAAGTATAGGTAGAATTACTGGACCTAATACGACACCCATTATTTTTAGTTTTGTTGAAAAAATCAACCCAATAGTTATAAAAAAAGCACCAAATACAAAGGGGATATACGAATATGGATTTATTTCTCCTTCTGCATCCCTATATGCATCCCACATGGCAAACATATACAAACAAGGATAGAACATAAGCCATTGAAAATTTGTAACATCAATGGCTTTTTGTATTTCTCCAGTAAATGAATATATAATCGCTAAGTTGAAGTTACTTAGTACATTTACAAGAAATTCTAAAAGAATGAATATACTCCCTTTAAAAAACCTTCTATTTAAGAACTGACCAAAACCTGGTAATGCTATGCTCCATAATAAAGCCTCATGTTTTTTAGGTTTCTTATAGTAGCTCACCCAATATCACTCAATTCATCTTTTGTTTACGGTCCTCCATTTGAGGTGGCTCTTCCATCCAACCATTTTTAATCATGATTTTCGCTCCCTTATGAGCATATTCAAAAATATCTTTCATAAAAATCGTATTTTTTGCGGGCAAGTCATTTCGTAAACTAAAAGCAGTTCCGAGTGAATTGCTTCCCATTGAAAAACTACAAAAAAGACTTGTACAATACATCATTAGCTTATCAGAAAATGGAGCCACTGTTGAATTAGTCGCATTCCCTCCTGGGGTTTGAGGAATTGAAAGGTTTGTTTGAATCATGACTTCACTTATTTCTTTTATAATACTTTTAGCAATCTCTGCACCTTCATTAAAGAACTTTTTCACCTCAGTATCATTAGCACACTGACCAAAACCTAAGATCATCTGCAATCCTGAAAGATTTGATTCAATAGCTTTATGAAGGTGAGCGACCTCTACCGTATTCAATGTTCTTTTTTGACTAAATGGATTGAGAGCTATCCCACCTAAATAACTATTATTTTTAATAAACTCAACTGATTTTGGCATCGATACATAAGGTGTTCTAACAAGTAATCCTTTTTCTAACAAATATTGAGAGCAAATCCTGAAATACTTTTGGGTGAGAGCAGTAAGGTCTTCAAAAAGCATGTTTATATCTTCTCGAAACGTCATTGTTAAATTTAATGAATGTAAACCCATACTGATTTCTTTTAAAAGGCGAACCAACATAATGTCAAAACCATTATCATATAGTTTCGGGACATCTTTATTTACATCTTGTGCTGTATATCCAACTGGTATAGCAGCACCTTCCTGTTCAAATATCTGAACTATTTTGCCAACATATATTTCAAGATCTTCATGCAAATCAGTCATAATACCCTTGGCTTTTTCATCATCTGCTTTCGCTATAAAATACTCTAACATTCGTAAAATCATTGTTTTTTCTTGATAGGTAAGCCATAACGTTCCTAATTCTGATGATGTAATTGATGCTTTTTCTGGCATAATTAACCCTCCCTAAAATGATTATTTTTAGGTCGTGTAAGTTATGGAAGATTTATACTATTGATACTCTTATTGAAAAATAATCTACCTCTTTTAGCTTCAGTACATTCTTTCACAAAGTCATCTAAAACAGAAATTGTTTATTACGCAGCAGTCTACTACGAAGTAGAGAATGACGGTTCTTATTCCACATTAGGATGCTCGTTAGTTAAAGAACATAATTTTTAAAATCTTTTAATTAATTTCAACAAAAAAACCCAAAACCTCTATAAAAAGAGATAACCCAAGTACAATATTGCGAGGGTTATCTTAAATAAATAATATCATTAAGGCTAAATTCTTTTTCAGTAAGCCCAAGTCGCTGTGCTGGTGTAGCAATAATCTCGCTCTTGCCGTTCTTTGTTTTAAACGGAACACAAAAGTTGTAGAACGTTCTCAAGATGGTTAAGGACATTTGGGCATATTTAGGATTAAAGTTTGAGTAAATATAACTTTTACCGTCTCCACGAGCTGTCATTAAAGGTCTTTCAAGGATAGAGAGTCTTCTACGAATGTTTTGGATAAACGTATTTACGGCATTATCGTTCACATTTAAGATCATATTAGCGACTTCATTTGGTTCCAAGGAGGACAAATTTGTGGTGCAATCAACTTGTCGAAACCCTCTATCGGGTGTAGCCAAAGGATGTTGAATAGGATTATCACCATAGATGTTATAAGAATTTGCTTTAGTAGTTACTTCCTTGTGAAACTTATGGGTTTTAAACTTCTCGGTGAGATAACGAAATGCCAATCGTTTAAGGGACCTTGTAGCGTGACCATTCCACAATCCCCAATCGAGTAGTTCTTTTTGGGCTTCTTTGAATTCTTCATACGCTTGTCTGCGAGTTTTAGCCTTATCTGTTTGACATAAGAAATGATGTGCATCGGTCAGTTGAAATTCCTTCGAGAAAACACGATAACAAGCCGTCATAAGTGAATGATCGTTGTCGGTCACAAAACGCCACTCTGAAGCTTTTACAAGCTTTTTAATAAGCCAAAACTGTGCCATAGCCGTATAAGTTGAATTAACGTGTAATCCTTGTATGTATTTATCCCGACGGCTAATCTCTGCAAGTTCTCGTTTATACTCTTCCTTAGCCTGGGTATCATTCTCAGAAGGCAGCTGCGGATAGTGAGAGAAACGCAATCTCGCGTGACGTTTAGCAAATTCGTTTAAGTGATCGTCTTTGAATAAACGGGTATCTAAATCCAGGTCATCTAAAGAAGCGTTCCAATCATAAGCAACATCCGAACGAAATACAAAACGTGAAAAAACATCAGCAGTGATCACAACATTAGTTGGAAAATGGAGATCTTCTAATTCACCATATCCACCTCCACCCATGCCTTTCCGTCGGACATTATTTAGAAGGTAGGTCATTTTGTCTGTATTTAACCACATTTCTTTAAAGGACATTTCCTTTAAAGGTCTCGTTTCGTGAATTTCTAAGAATTCCAGGCAATGGCGGTACAGCCACTCAAGATTTTTGTAATAGGTACCGTTCGCTATGCCTAATATCTCACAGGTCCGCTTAACAGGTGTTCGGTTAAGGATAAGCTTAGCAAAACTAGGAACAATTTCATTTCGTTTTTGATGGTAAACAACCGATTGCTTGGTTGTTGGCATCAAATTCGTTTTTTTCTAACAACTTTTACATTGCAAAACCGGTGCCCCGACTTTGCTTTTTCCTTGTTTGTAAAATGATTTTGGATCGCTAAAAGGTGTGAGCTCCTCTAATATACATCCCTCCTTATGAAATTCATACTCAGGTTCAATATTTTTTACAAATTCAATTTTAACTAGCCTCGAAATTTCCTCTGCAACTGACCAATTCGAAAATGGTCTTGTATGGCAACCTAATGTCATTCCGTAATTAGGATTAACGGGGTCAGAGTTACAATATATGGTTTTTGATTTCCCAGATCCGCTTAGTTTATATCGACTTGGTTTGCCTTTAGTTTCGTATTTCAATTGATCTAAACCAAACGATTTACAGTAAGGGTTTGTACAAAAATTCATTTGGATGTGATAGGTTTTATCGCCCCAAATAATATGAATTGGTTTAAATAAGGAATCGCTGAACTTAGTTGCAAAACGTTTGGGGTTCATAAGGGGATACTGTATTACCCTTTCTTTGATTTCGTTGTCTGAGATTGGAATAGGAACTTCAACAATTGAATCATCTGCAGTCGCCAAACGTTTAAGCTGTGCCATTTTCCTTCGCCACCTTATCTTCAATTTCTAATTGTTTAACAATTCGTTTGTTATTTCGACGACTTTCTATCCATTCAATAAACTTTTTATCTTCTAAGAGGTTGGATAAGAAAACCTCGACAACTTCACTCTCGCTGTATTCAGTGTACTCCGAATAATATTTAACAGTTGATCGGACCTTTTCGGAGATTTCCCAATCAACCTTTTCCGCATTTTTATTCTTGGGTTTAATAAACTGCAATTAAATCACCTCTCTAACCCTAGTATTGCCAAATTAGCACTGTTATCAACATACAAATTAACATAAAAATTAGCACATCCGTTAGCATAAGTACAAAATTTATTGTACCTATGCTAATTAATGTGCTAAATAGTATGCTAATTAGGTTGTTAAAAACTCAAAAACTTGATATATCAATAAAAATAGGGATACCAATCACTATGTGAAAAGTATCCCTAATTAGTATGTTATTTTAAGTTTTCTCTCCCAAAAGTGAACCTGTTATTTCAAAAGGAGCTCTTTTTATTTAGACCATAACAGTCTCATATTCGTGTTGATTAATTACCTTTACGAGCCTTTCCATTCCATCCCTAATCAAGTCTGGGGATGCATTGGTAAAGTTTAAACGCATTGTGTTCTGCTGGGGATCAGATACATAGAATGGTGTACCCGGTACAAATGCTACACCCTCTTCTACCGCAACTTCTAATAGATCCGTTGTATTGATTTGCTTAGGCATGTTAACCCAGAAAAACATACCGCCTTTAGGCGTGATATACGTTAATTCCTCGTTTTTCACACCATCTAGAAGGCCCTTCATGATATGCATTCGTTCTAAATACGTATTTCTTATCGTTTGGATATGTCCGTCCAGATCAAAGTCATTGAGTAAATGCACTAAAGCATGTTGACTTATCGAATTTGTATGCAAATCGGATGCTTGCTTTGCTTGTGCCATCAGTCGAATTATTTGATGTGGTCCTACAATCCATCCAATACGCATAGCTGGTACTACTGTTTTCGAAAAGGTACTTGTATAAAGTACAAATTTATTATCATCCATTGACGCAATCGGTGGCGGTGTTGACGACTGATCAAACTGGATATCTCCATATGGATCATCCTCAAATATAACAACATGATATTTTCTTGCTAAATCCAACAATTTCTTACGACGATCCAGTGACCATACCTTTCCACCTGGATTTGAAAATGTTGGAACCACATAAATACATTTTGGCTTTAAACGAGCAATTTTATCTTCTAAATCCTCTTCTATCATTCCATCATCATCTGAATCTACACCTACTACCTTCACCTCATAAGATTCAAATACTTGAAGTGCTGCTAAGTAAGTAGGATTTTCTGTTAATACAATGTCACCTGGATTAAACATGACCCTTGCAAACAAATCGATTGCTTGTTGAGAGCCTGAAGTTACAAGGATATTATCTGGTTTACGACGAATCCCTTTTACTGCCATACGTTCAGCGAGCTGTTCTCTTAAGTCGAATACACCTTCTGTTTCTCCATATTGTAATGCTTTATTTCCAGAACCAATCGCTTTGCTAAAAGCATCTTGCACTGCTTCAACCGGAAATAACTTTTCATCAGGTAGACCACCTGCAAAGGATATAACATCTCCTTTATTCACTACCTTTAATATGTCTCTAACTGCAGACGACTTTAAATAACGAACACGCTGTGAAAAACCATATTTCACGATGTTCCCACCTTTTCCTATCTATTTTTATTTATTTAAATTATTATGAAAAGTCAGATATTTATTAATGTTCATATATTATAACACGAAATGTATGCTTTACAAGAGGAAGTATCCTGGTAATTTTTAAAAAAGATTAAAATTATAAAACAGGACTATAGCAGAAATTCCTCCTCTAGCCCTGTTATCTCAAATCCTTCATCAAGGATTTATAATACGCTGAATAAATTGACGTGTTCTTTCTTCTTTTGGATTTTTTAAGACTTGCTCAGGTGGCCCCTGTTCTACTACATATCCATTTTCCATAAACAATACTATGTCAGAAACTTGTTCTGCAAATTTCAATTCATGGGTAACGATCGCCATCGTCCAACCTTCCTTCGCCAAGTCTTTAATTACTTTTAATACTTCGCCTACTAATTCTGGATCCAAAGCAGAAGTAGGTTCATCAAACAGCATTAACTCCGGCTGAATTGCTAAAGCCCGGGCAATACCTACACGTTGTTGCTGTCCCCCTGAAAGTTGATGTGGGTAAAGATCCATCTTGTCTTCTAAACCAACTTTTTGTAATAATGATTCTGCAAATGGGATTACTTCTTGTTTTGTTCTTTTTTGAACAATTATCGGTCCTTCTGTTACATTTTCCAGAGCAGTTTTATGCGGGAATAAATGATATGCTTGAAAAACCATCCCTGATTTGCGTCGCAATTCGGCAATTTTATTCTTACTTACTTTTTGCTCAAAATCAACAGTAAAACCATCTTCAAATGAAAAAACACCTTTATTCGGAATTTCTAAAGCATTTAAACAGCGTAACAGTGTTGTTTTCCCTGAACCCGACGGACCTATTATTGTAACAATATTTCCCTTTTTAATTGTTAAGTCTATATGCTTAAGTACTTCTAATTCACCGAATGCTTTTGCTAATCCTTTAACAGATAAAAACATACCATTCTCCCCTTACCTAGAAACATGTCGGTCAAGCCGATTTTCAATTCTATCTTGTACAATGGAAAGTAAAAAACAAATCGTCCAATATAGTAATGCTGCCTCAACATAAAGCAACATGAAATCATAGGTTCTTGCAGCAATTTCCTGGGCCTTCCTGAACAATTCTGTAACTAATATAAGTGATGCTAGTGACGTATCTTTCACCAAACTGATAAATGTATTCGATAAAGGAGGTATGGAAACTCTTGTTGCTTGCGGCAAAATGATTCGCCTTAACGCTTGACTGTAGGACATGCCAATTGTTTGAGCAGCTTCCCATTGTCCTTTAGGAACCGATAAAATGGAAGCACGGATAATTTCTGATGCATAAGCTCCTACGTTAAGTGAAAAGGCAATAACGGCACTTGGAAAGGGATCAATGGTTAAACCAATATCACCTAAACCGAAAAAGACAATATACAACTGTACTAGCAGTGGCGTACCTCTAATTGCCGATACATAAATCCGAGCTGGTATCGTTAGAATCTTCTGGTTAGAAAGCCTCATTAGAGCTACGAGCAACGCAATGGTCAATCCTATAATAAAAGATATAAAAGTAAGAGGAATCGTATATTTGATTCCTCCTAGCATCATTGGCCAGAGGGAGTTTTTGAATAACTCCCATCCACCCATATCGCCTGTAATGGTTAACAACAGATTATTCGGAAACATTTTCCCCAAACCATTTCTCAGAGATTTCCGCCAGTGTTCCATCTTCCTTCATTGCTTCTAACTGTTCATTAAAGGCTTCCACTAACTCTTCGTTGCCTTTTCTAAAAGCAAAAGCTGTTTCTGATACTTCGTCCTGTTGCGCGGCAATTTTTATTCCTGAATCCGGTTGTTGCTGGATAAAATCAAGAACAGCTAATCGATCATTAACTGTCACATCTACACGCCCTTGTTTAATCAACTCAATCGATTGCGCCAGTCCTTCTACTCCAATTAACTCTGCACCATGCTCTTCTGCAATCGCACCAAAGTTACTTGTTAACGATTGTGCAGATTCTTTTCCTTCTAAATCATCAAAGCTTGTGATGTCTTCGTTATCTTCAGGAACTACTACAACTGCACCAGAAACGGTATATGGAATGGAAAAATCATAGTTTTCCAAGCGGTCCTCATTAATACCAACCTGATTTGCAATTACATCAAAACGTTCTGAGTTAAGTCCAGCAAACATGGAATCCCATTGTGTTTCTTGAAAATCAACTTCTATGCCTATTCGATTTGCAACTTCTCTCATTACCTCTACATCATAACCAGTTAATTCATCCTCCTCGTTATGAAAAGTAAATGGAGCGTACGTACCCTCGGTACCGACAGAAATTACTCCCTCTTCCATTATCTGATCATAAAGACTAGATGTCTCTTCCGAAGTATCAGTTTCATTTTCATTTGTTTCTTCTTCCTCTTGGTTGGTTCCACATGCTGCTAATAATAGAATAAGTCCAAGCATGAATATCCAATATTGTTTTTTCATCGTTGATAACCCCCATCTAATTACTTGGATTAATTTTTTGTCACAAACGCGATTATAACCTTGAACGAAACAGTTTGTAAATATGTTGTAGATAGTTTAACCACTGTTTCTCTGTTTTATGAAAAGTTATATAGAAAAATCGTCCGGCAATTACTCCTTTTGTCATTTGAGCGAACATAACTTTAACAGAGGTTGGGACACATCTTTATTAAACATTTACACCTATTACCTTTACATGCCAGCAAACTTGTCTAACATCTTCTTTTCATGCAAACTAGAAAGAAACTAATCGTAATAAGTGAGGGGTTAATTTGAGCAAAATTGTCGTTATTGGTGCAGGAATCTTAGGAGCATCCGCCGCTTACCAATTAGCTAAATCGGGGGTAGAAGTAGTAATGGTTGACCAATTCCATGAAGGACAAGCAACTGATGCTGCTGCAGGAATCGTGTGTCCATGGCTATCACAACGGAGAAATCAAGCATGGTACCAACTGGCAAAAAGCGGTGCTAAATTTTATCCAGAACTAATTAATGCACTTGAAAAAGATGGCGAAATAAATACAGGTTATAAGCAAGTCGGTGCTATTAGCATTCGAAAGGACAATAACAAACTAGATGCAATGGAAGAAAGAGTGAAAAGAAGAAGGGAACACGCTCCAGAAATCGGGACAATAACCAGACTTAACCAAGAAGAAACAAAGGCTGTGTTTCCACCATTGGATGAAGGCTTTAGTTCTATCCATATTAGTGGTGCAGCACGGGTTAACGGACGCGCATTACGTAATGCACTACAACGAGCAGCAGTAAACCTCGGTGCTGAAAGAATACATGGCAAGGCTGAGCTTCTTACTGACAACGAAAATGTGAACCGAATAAAAGTTGGCAAAACTTTGATAGAAGCGGACAAAATTATTGTAACAGCAGGTGTTTGGGCCAAAGAAATTTTAAAGCCACTTGGAGTAAACTTCTTAGTTGAAGCCCAAAAGGCACAAATTGCTCACTTAAAATTACCGGGTGTTGATACAAGTACTTGGCCTGTCGTTATGCCCCCTAGTGATCAATATTTATTAGCGTTCGATGATAGCCGGATTATTGCTGGCGCTACACACGAAGATGAAATAGGCTTGGATTTCCGAGTTACTCCAGGCGGATTACTAGAAATATTTGAAAAAGCATTGAAAATTGCTCCAGAGCTAGCCGATAGTACTCTCTTTGAAACACGTGTTGGTTTTCGACCTGTAACACCAGGATTCCTCCCTGTAATAGGGCCACTACCCAATTTTCCGAACATATTAGTGGCCAATGGGTTAGGCTCTTCTGGACTAACGACCGGTCCATATCTTGGTTTTCAGCTTGCAAAATTAGCGCTCAATCAAGAGGTCGAAATAAATTTAGAGGACTACCCAATTAAAGGGGCTATTGGTTAATAGAAAATGAACAAAAGAGGCTGACCCTTATGGGACAGCCTCTTTTAGAATTATTCATCAAATTTATCTGTTACTGCACCTAAAGATGAACAGGAAACATTATGTGCATATTTTCCTAAAACACCTTTTGAATACAATGGTGGTGCGGTCCAGTTTTTACGTCTTGTTTTTAATTCTTCTTCAGAAACATCCATTGAAATTTGTTGAAGATCCGAATCAATTGTGACAAGGTCGCCTTCCTCTAACAAAGCAATCGGTCCACCGACTTGTGCTTCAGGAGCAATGTGACCAACAACTAATCCGTGAGTACCACCAGAAAATCTTCCATCTGTTAACAATGCTACTTTTTCTCCAAGTCCCTTACCAACAAGGATAGCAGAGATTGATAGCATTTCTGGCATACCTGGTCCACCCTTTGGACCTTCATAACGGATAACTAGCACATCACCTTCATTAATTTCATTATTCATAACAGCTTCTGTTGCTTCCTCTTCCGTATCGAATACTCTTGCAGGTCCTGTGTGTCGTTTTACTTTTACACCAGAAACCTTCGCAACCGCACCTCTAGGGGCTAAGTTACCCTTCAAAATAACAAGCGGTCCAGTTTCTCGATATGGTTTCTCAAATGGTAAAATAATTTCTTGCCCTTCTTCTAAGGAAGATGCCTCTGCCAAATTCTCTGCTAGCGTTTTGCCTGTTACAGTTAGGCAATCACCATGTAAGTATTCCGCTTCTAATAGAAGCTTCATTACAGCTGGTACACCACCAACATTATGCAAGTCCTGCATGACATATTTACCGCTTGGTTTCAAGTCAGCAATATGAGGAACTTCCTTTTGAATACGGTTAAAGTCATCCAACGATACATCGACACCAATCGAATGGGCAATGGCTAGTAAGTGCAACACAGCATTTGTTGATCCACCTAGAGCCATTACAACTGTAATCGCATTTTCAAAAGCTTCTTTCGTCATGATATCTTTTGGATAGATACCTTTTTCTAACAATTGATAAACAGCCTGTCCAGCTTTTCTGCAATCCTCTTCTTTATACGTTGATTCTGCAGGGTTAGAAGAGCTTCCTGGTAAACTCATACCAAGCGCTTCTACTGCAGTTGCCATTGTATTTGCCGTGTACATACCACCACAAGAACCGGCACCTGGACACGCATGACACTCAATTCCGTGCAATTCATCATCACTGATATCTCCGTTATTATGTTTTCCAACACCCTCAAAAACGGAAACGATATCCAGTTTATCTCCATTTCTAAATCCAGGAGAAATCGTACCACCGTAAACAAATACTGCAGGAACTTCTGAACGTGCAATCGAAATCATACAGCCTGGGATATTTTTGTCACATCCCCCGATAGCGACATATCCATCCAGGTTTTCAGCACCAACAACCGTCTCAATGGAATCAGCGATAACATCACGACTTGGCAAGGAAAAACGCATTCCCTCCGTCCCCATTGAAATCCCATCCGATACTGTGATCGTGTTAAAAATTAGAGGTACTGCACCAGCTTCCTGTGCTCCCTCTTTTGCACTTCTAGCTAGACCATCAATATGCATGTTACAAGGAGTTACCTCACTCCATGTACTAGCAATCCCTACCATTGGTTTTTTAAAATCTTCATCAGTTACCCCTACAGCACGCAGCATCGCACGGTTTGGAGCTCTTTTTGGATCATCAAACACTTGGCTTTTTATACGTAAGTCTTTCTTCATCTAGCTCTCCTCCTGTTCCTTCTTTCTATTAACTATAATCGTTATCGAAATAGACTTCAATATTTTTGATATTTTCTGAAATTTTCATTTCAAAAATTACCTTATGCTTGTTCCTCAATAAAAATACAATACCTGTGTTATACTGCGTGTGTCAATATCCATCAGACATATTTTAGATACAAGTACAAGGAGATATAGGATGATGAGAATAAATCCGATCTTAACAATTGCCTTCTTATCAATCATAGTAATGATCGGCTACCTATTATGGCAAGATCGTGAACAATTAAATTTGGAAAATAATCCACCACCAACAACCTTACACCTTACTGTTGAAAAATATAAAGATATACTGATAGAGCGAGCGGAAGAGCAAGGAATTACCATCATAATCACGGATGACATCCGCACAATAGAGGAACAAGACGCTATCTATGCAAGAGGAAGGACCGAACCAGGGAGCATTGTCACCTATGCAGAAGGAGGTGAGTCCTATCATAATTATGGATTAGCAATTGATTTTGCACTTCTTTCAGAAAGTGGGGAAATTATTTGGGACATCAACTATGATGGAAATCAAAACGGCAAGGCAGATTGGACAGAAGTCGCAGTTATTGCAAAAGAACTAGGATTTCAATGGGGTGGGGATTGGGAAAGATTTAAGGATTACCCTCATTTACAAATGACATTCGGGTATAGTATTTGGCAGTTAAAGTTCGGCTTTCGCCCTGATCCAGACGAAGAACCTGTCATACGTGATTAATCCCCCTACTATGAAAAAAGCAGGGAAACTAAAAATCCCTACTTTCACTTCTTACGGTAAATAACGGTACTGTCTAATTTCCGGTAGCTCCATAGCAATACGAGAAAAATGATTTGCATTACAAGTGGAAGGATAACAAATAGAATAGAAATGCCTATCATGAAATCTGGAGAAAGGTTCACTGAAAATGGGTTGAAGATTTCGATGACTAGCATGATTAAAATATATGCTTTAAAGATACGCGATGTTCGGATAATTAAAGCCTCATCACCGTACTTTCTAACAATCTCTACTAATAATTGAAAAATAAAGAATACAAGCACGATATTGGCGATACTTACTATCCATGCATAGATGGACCATCCTGATAAAAGAGAAAAGGTTTGAACCGACTGCCCAGCATTTGTTTGTTGAACAAACACCGTTGGAATGGATAAAAATAATAAAACCATCGCCAGATTACTAGCTTTTTTCTCGGAAGGAAACTCTTTTGATAAAGATGTTAGGCCATAATAAATAAGAAAATAACCGATCGGATCAGGAAGAACATCAATCACAACAATATGAATCTCTAATAATACAAAAATAAATCCCCAAAAAATTCTTGTAAAAGCAAATCTCATTCCACTTCCCCTCCCTCTACCTTACCAATGATCTGATCAACGGACTCTTGTGTTAAATAAGGAGAATCAATAAACGGCGTTTGATATATAAAGTCCTGTCCATCCCCTGTCTTCCCTTTTATGTGAATGGAAAAATCAAAATAACTCGTACGGTTCGGATTAAACGCAAGGTACAAACGAATTCGATCACTCTCCTCTATGTAAATCGGAAAAAGTCCCTCAACTATATCATCTCCAGGAAGCCTCTCCCAATCATCATTGTCCTTACCTTGTACCCAATCTGGTGAACTTCCCTCTGTCGTAATCCCATCCGGCCTAGGCCGCTGCAGATGAACCTTCATTGACACATCATTGGCAACTTCTTCAAAAGGAACATCCATTTCCTCTATCGTTACTGGTTGTCTAGCAACTATCGATTTTTGTGCACGATGCTGATTACTTCCAGAGCTTACAGGATTATCAAAGATAGGATCATCATTACGATTTTTATAAATAATGACCTCTCCAATGTCTGCAGTTATATCCGTTTGATCCTGAAAGAAAACGTCCATTTCTTTAAAAGCATATGACTCTTTCCCATCTGCAAATAACTCACTCATTCTCAAATTGAAACGAATCGTAACCGATCTTAAATAGTGGTGCCTAAACGCTTGCTCATACTGGACTTGATTTTGATTATCCTGCCATATCCAATTCCCAGCAGGCTGATGGGGGTAACCTTCAACATCATCGATTCGAACATAACTCACATCTGCAGGATTTTTTTTATTCGTTAAGTAGTAAAAGGTTAATTGAACTTCATCTTCCCCATAAGCCTCATAATAATGATCCAAAAAAATCGGTGCAGCTAACTGTTTTGATTGAAAATACAAGTAGTTTCCAACCCAGCTAATCATGATTAATGCCATTCCAATCCATAAATATCTTTGCTTCATTATTTCCCCTCTTCCTTCATATCTTTTACCATTTTACCATAATAAGGATACGGGATTGTTGTGTTTAGGCTGTGTTAAAAATGCGTATAAAAAAATCAGAAACAGGAATTCCCATTTCTGATTACTCTATTTTGCTTATACGGTTGGTATCCTTCAACTCTGAAATTGTACTCGTACCAATTCCAAACATCGCCATTCTTAACTCCAGCTCTCTCGTTTCAAACACTTCCAGTAAACTCTCTACAGAATGTGTTGCTTCTTTAAGAATAGACCGACCAAACCCAACCAAATCCGCACCTAATGCAATTGCCTTTGCCGCTTGAACGCCATTCGTCATCCCACCACTAGCAACGATAGGTTGATTTACTTTCTCTTCTCGAATCGAGACAACACAATCTGCTGTTGGGATCCCCCATTCCGTAAAGGCTTCAGCAGCAACCTTTTTTATTGGTTGGTTAGAACGCAGCTTTTCAACCTGACTCCATGAAGTACCACCTGCTCCAGCAACATCAAGAAATGCTATACCTACATCGCCAAGCTTTTTAGCAATACTTCCATCAATCCCCCAACCAACTTCCTTCACTCCGACTGGTACTTCCAGCTGCTGACACAGTTTCTCGATCTTTACTAAAAGGGATTTAAAATTTGTATTTCCATCTGCCTGTACAACCTCTTGAATACTATTTAAATGCAGAACCAATGCATCTGCATCCGTTATATCAATAATTTGTTTACATTCGTCCACACTAAACCCATAATTCAATTGCACTGCACCTAAGTTTGCAATAACCATTGTATTTGGTGCATATTTTCGAACCTGGAAGGAAGGGCGATACTCCTTGCTTTCAATTAATGCTCTCGTTGATCCTAACGCAAATGTCCACCCTTTTTCCTCTGCAGCAGTTGCTAAATTACGGTTAATGGTTTCAGCTAGCTCTGCACCTCCAGTCATGGAGCTGATTAAAAACGGTGTGCGAAGTTCTCTATTCAAAAATGCTGTATTTAACTTAATTTCATCAAAATCAATCTCTGGTAAAGCATTGTGAATAAAACGAAATTTTTCAAATCCAGTTGTAATGTTTTCACCAGTGACCTTCTCATTCAGGTTTATCCGAATATGTTCCGATTTACGTTTGTTAATAGAATCTGCCATGTTATATCTCCTTAAAGGTTTCCAATTGTGTAATCCTAATGGTACGTGCTATTTCTATTATGTACCTCTTATCTTTATTCTATATTATATAGTGAGTCAACAGAAATAAGAGGCATGGTGCTCTCCCCCATGCCTCTTATCAGATTAAATTATGAATTATTATCTACTTGCTCAATTTCTTTATCTGCTATAAACTCGTTCGCTTCCTCCATTACTTTATGCTCGTTAACCGAGTCTCCGGTATAACGATCCACCGTTTCTAAGGGATGCTCTGGATCAACCTCCGTTTGGATGCCCATTCCCTCAATGGAGTTTCTTTTTGTTTTCGACTTGAAGCTACTTTTCTCTTTTCCCAACATAATCACCTCATTGCTAGCTTTTGTTATTTGCACATTTTCATTCGATACTTTTTGCTTTCTAAATATGCTAAGATTAACGCAAGAACCCTATAATGGAGTTGAGTGACAAATGAAAAATGACATGATTAAACGATTTACTACTTATGTAAAAGTTGATACACAATCGAACGAAAATAACGAAGCTTGCCCTTCCACTCCTGGACAGCTGACACTGGCAAAAATGCTAGTGGAGGAATTAAAGGAAATTGGCATGAAAGAGGTAACGATTGATGAAAATGGATATGTTTTTGCAACACTTCCCGCTAACACCGATAAAGAAGTGCCAACAATTGGTTTTTTAGCGCACGTCGATACAGCCACAGACTTCACCGGGAAAAATGTCCAACCACAGATTATCAATCGTTATGACGGGGGCGACATTACTTTGAATGAAAAGCTTAAGGTCGTATTGTCGCCAAAAGATTACCCAGAGCTATCTAACTATGAGGGACAGACGTTAATAACAACTGACGGTACTACCTTATTAGGCGCAGATAACAAAGCCGGAATTACAGAGATTATGACAGCTATGATTTATTTAATCAATCATCCAGAAATCAAGCACGGAAAAATACGTGTCGCCTTTACTCCTGATGAAGAAATTGGACGAGGTCCTCATAAATTTGATGTAAATGCATTTGACGCAGCCTTTGCCTATACTGTTGACGGTGGTCCTCTTGGCGAGCTTCAATACGAAAGCTTTCATGCAGCAGCTGCAAAAATTACGATAAAAGGTAACAATGTACATCCAGGTACTGCAAAGAATAAGATGGTAAACTCCACGAAAATCGCCATGAAATTACATAACAAACTACCTGTTGAAGCAGCACCAGAGTACACAGAGAAGTATGAAGGATTTTACCATTTACTCTCATTTGAAGGTGATGTGGAACAAACAAATTTATATTATATTATTCGTGATCATGATCGTGAAAAGTTTAATGCAAAAAAAGCCAAGATGGAAGGAATCGTTGATGAGCTTCAACAAATTCACGGGAAAGAAAATATTGTTTTAGAGATGAAGGACCAATATTATAATATGAAAGAGAAAATTGAGCCAGTAAAGGAGATTGTCGATATAGCATATGATGCAATGAAAACCTTAGGAATTGAGCCACTCGTAAAACCGATTCGCGGAGGCACCGATGGTTCTCAGCTGTCATTTATGGGATTACCAACTCCTAACCTATTTACTGGAGGAGAAAACTTTCACGGAAAATACGAGTATATTTCTGTTGACCATATGATGTTGGCAGTTAAAACGATTGTTGAAATCGCAAGCTTATTTGAAAAACGTGCATAATATATAAACCCACAATGACTTGTATAGTTGCTGTGGGTTTTCGTTTTATGGGGGTTATCACTATCAAAGTGTCATTAAGAATGAAAGGAAAAAAGGGCATTAGCAATCATTCACTTTCATTTTATTATCATATAATCTTACAAAGACCTTGCGCTACTCCCAATCGTGTGGTAATTTATTGAACAATATACCTTTTTAAAAATAACATCAAGGAGGTGCCCACTGTGCGAAAAGTTACATTAGAAGAACTGTTTGTCCACCCAATTACACAAAAGTATGTTGGAAGATCCGGAATTGCCCATGCCATTGCTGTTGCGGAAAAGGCATTTGATATTTCAAGCAAAGCAAACGTAGACCCTGATCTTGCAGCAAAAGCAGGTTTTTTACACGACATTGGTCACTATAAATGGTACCGTAATGGTGAATGGGATTATCAACGATATAAAGAAAACGATATTCACGCTATTAAAGGCGCCGCTCGAGCGCATAAGTTGCTTGTTCGTTGCGGTGAAGACATGCAAAATGCTAAAGCAATTGCACTTGCTATCCTTCTTCATACGGATTCATATCTACCTGAAGGGCAGCTTCAGCTCAATCCTCTTCAACAAGTTGTTTTAGAGGCGGATGAAGCAGACGAAGAACCTGGTGGTGGCCACCATTACCGAAAAATTGATTATCAGGAGGCATTAAACCGAATCAGAGAACTAGATACGAAGATTGACAATATTGAAAACCTTGAACAAACGAGTTAAAGCCCTGTGGTAAAGTTACTATACCACAGGGCTCTTTATTATTATTGATAATAAATCACAATGCTTTCTTAACCAAAAACAAAAACGCCTTTCTAGAAATTATACTTTCTCAAAAGGCGTTAAAAATCTAACTTATCTATTTTAAAGTTAGTTCGTTTGATTTGATTAAAATCGTTTACCGAAAACGATCGCTGGTCGAGGTCGACGATTCGCGCCAAAACGTATCTTTTTCTTGTTAAAAGAAGTTCTGATTTTTTCTACACAAGTTAAAACAAGAAAAGTTAATAATACAGTTAATGACACAAGATATAGAGATGTTACCATACTCTACCAGCTCCTTTCCTACATAATATTTTATTGTTTATTATTGAATTCCACTATATAATACCAAATATTTTTATTTTGTAAACATATAATTTGAAATTCTTTTAAATTCATTTAAATACTTATCTATATTTTCTTATCCTCCAATTTTACATTATTCATTTTAAGGGAGATTTGTTCATTTTCTCCAATTAAAAATCAACATTTCGCCACTCTTACACACCGATTTTTTTATGTTTTAATTGTGTTAAGATAGTAATTAATGAATGACAAGGAGAGATAACTTGGATAAATATTTAGACCATATCGGTGTGGCAGTCCGTGATATCAAACAAAGTATCATTTTTTATGAAAAAGTATTAGGTGGTAAGTTAATTGATCATTACCGCAGTGAAGCTTCAGGAGTTGAAAGTGAGATAGCCATTATTGAAATCAATGGGACTCGTACTGAATTATTAGCTCCTACGAATAATTCAACCTCGCCAATTGCACGGTTTTTAAAGCAGAAAGGAAAAGGAGTTCATCACATAGCCTATCGGGTGGCTGATTTAAACACCGCGATAACAGAGCTGCAAAACAAAGGGATTCGAGTATTAGAGGAATCTTTAAGAACCAATAAACATGGCAGACGACTCATTTATCTAAATCCCGCTGATACAGAAGGAACAATTATCGAATACTGCGATTACCCTGGGGAAAGTACGGACAATACAAGAGCCTCTTCCTTTACTCAAGAATAAAACGGCTGCACCACAATGGTCAGCCGTTTATTTCTATTACCTTATTCATCATCGTCTTCGTCTTCTTCCTCATCATCCTCGTGTTCTTCTTCCACTTTTACTTTTGTACCATTCACTTAAACACGAAAGAGACACACTATAGAAGTATGTCTCATGATTTAATAACCCCTTCATTTATCCTTTAACATTGCTTTTATTCCTGCAATATTAATCCCTTGGTCAATTAATGATTTAATTTTTTTTAAACGGTTAATATCATTTAAGGAGAATACACGACGGTTTCCTTCATTTCTCGCAGGCTTAACCAAGCCTTGTTCCTCATAATAGCGGATTTGCCGTCCTGTTAACTGTGTCAATTCCTTTACTACACTCATAGGAAAAGTTGCTACATCATCAGGAATGTCTTTGTTCAATCCCCCTTCCCCCCTCTATGTGCCTACATTATTTTAAAGTAGCGATATAGGTGTAGACATCTTTCAAATTAGAAAATCCCATTTTTTGAATCGAACGGACACTCTCAGCCCAAAGTTTCGCTGTAGCGATTGCATCGTGCAATGCATGATGGCGTTGTTCTATATCAATACCATAATGCGCACAACAATCATCTAGTGTAACTAATCCTGTCTCTGGTTCTACTACCTTCGTTAAAAAAGAGGTATCAATAATTCGATGCTGAAAACTTGTTCTTAACGCCAACCAGGTAGCGTGCTGCATAAATTGTTTTTCATGACTGGCATGGTGAGCTACAAGCGTATCACTATTAACAAAATGGTAAAAATCTCGTAGAACTTTATTAATGGAGGGAGCATTGACCAAATCTTCTAATGTTATGCCAGTTAGTTTCTGAATTTCTTCAGATGGAGCTTCATCGCTATGAATTGGCGAATAAAACGTCTCGTTATCTAAAACCTTATCCCCTTGCATTTTTATTGCTCCAATAGATAGCATCCGGTCCCCTTTATAAGGATAAAAACCCGTTGTTTCCACATCAAACACAACAACCTTTAACTCACTGAACGGAACATCGAGTACATCTTTATTCTTAAGCTCACGCTGAAGCTCCCTCATAAAGGCTATTTTATTTGGATCTGTTTGATTCGGTAGAGACGTATAAACATCTGTACCAAATTTTCCTGACAGCTGTTTAACAAACTGAATCATTTGATTCATGACCATGTTGAACACTCTTTTTCTATTATTTTTTTCGTTTCAGAAAAAAGCTTGTTACCCCTTTTGATGATTACCTTTAGTTCCTGTTTTTCCTCTCTCGTCAACTCCTGAATTGGGATGAGGTGAACCTCGTGATAATCCCTTGCATTTTTTCGTAGATGCAAGCGAACGGAGAGTAGATTGCTAAAATCATGTTCAAACTGTTTAATCGAATCATACGGAGTTGAAAGCTTCTTAAACCTTGATAGAGTAGAAGGTTCATAGATTTTTTCTTTTAATGCTAATAATCTTAAGGAATTTACATACGGAAAAAATGCCGTCTGCTTCAATGGAATACTCCCTGATTTTTCTCCGTAAGTTTCTGGTAACAATTGACCAAATACTCCAATTCCTTTTTTAATAAAATCTACATTATCAATTAACCTCATGTAGAGACGAGGCTCTTGATCCAAGATAGACAACGCACTTTTCTTCACACAATCAAGCAATAACTTCTTTCCGCTTAACACTCTAGAATCAAAAAATGTTAAGAAATGCCGGAGTGATTGCCAACTTTCTTCTCCTAACCAATCAGACACTTGCTTCTTCCAATCCTTCAGTGATAGACACCACATTGGGTTGGAGGCCATTACATTCCCGTCACAAAGTTCATAACCAACTTCAAACAACCCATTTTTGACCTCTTCACCTAACGTTAAAAAGTATGGTTCACATTCTTTATCACCTTCATAAATAATGCCGTGGTCTTGGTCACTCCAGATCGATTGTTCAAATCGACCAGCACTACCCATTAAAAAGAAAGCAAAGGGAGCAGGAGGATCCCCCCACTCACTTTGCACCTTTTTTATGGCTAATTGAAATGTTCTTTTCATTACATCATCATGAAACTCATTCAGCTTTTGATGATCAGTCGCTACATTTCTTATTTGTTCAGATCGCCGAATCTTTAATTCCTTATAGCTATTCAAATTGGAATCAATCCTTTTTGAGTCAACAGTTGCCTTATTAAGCACCTGCTTTTTCATTTGGATTTGGAATATTTTCTGGGTATCCATATCCACCATGTTCACTCATATCAAGACCAATAATCTCTTCTTCTTCTGTAACACGAATACCACCCATAACTTTATCCATTACCTTTAAGATGATAAAGGCTACAACGAATGCGTAAATACCACTAGCTACAACACCCATGATTTGAACACCTAACTGGGTGAAGCCGCCGCCGTAGAATAAACCAGCTTGCCCCCAGCCGATATCAGTAGAGAATGCAGGTACTGCAAAGAATCCGTTAGCAATTGTACCCCAAACACCAACTGTACCGTGAACAGATAGTGCAAAGATCGGATCATCAATTTTCGCTTTATCAAACATTTTCATACTAAATACTACAATAATACCACCAATAATACCGATAATAACTGCTGCCCAAGGCTCAACGAAACCAGCAGGTGCTGTAATTGCTACTAGACCAGCTAATGCACCATTCAATGTTGTTGGAACATCTGCTTTTCCTGTTAAAGCCCATGCAACAAACATCGCAGCGATTGCACCGGCACCAGCAGCTAACTGTGTATTTAAAATGACAAATCCAAAGAATGAATCCGCTACTCCAAACGTACTAGCTCCGTTAAATCCAAACCAACCTACCCATAGCAGTAAAACACCTAACGCAGTAAATACTTGGTTGTGACCTGCAAGATCATTAGATGAACCATCTTTGTTATATTTTCCAATACGAGGCTTCAAGATGATTGTTGCCGCTAAAGCAGCCATCGCACCAGTTAAGTGTACAACGGTTGAACCAGCAAAGTCTTGTTTACCATGGTCAGCTAACCAGCCGCCACCCCAAATCCAGTGTGCAACTACCGGATATACAAGTGCAGAGAATAATACCGCAAACACCACATACGCGGATAATTTTGCACGTTCAGCAAAACCACCAAATGCGATTGTTAAAGCGATCAAAGCAAATACCATTTGAAACATAAAGTCTACTGCTGGAGCTAATCCTTCTCCCGCAAATGAAGAATCCCCATAGAAGAAGTCCGACATTCCAATGAACCCGTTACCTTCTCCATAAATAAATCCCCAACCGACAGCCCAGAAAACTAGTGATCCAATACTTATCGTGAAGATTGTTTTGCCAGCTATATGACCAGCGTTCTTCATTCTGGTTGAACCAGCTTCAAGTAGAATAAAACCACCTTGCATAAGTAAAACTAAAAATGTACCAATAATGACCCAAAGATTATCCATTAGTGCTACTTCCATTTTTTCCATCTCCCATCTTGTGTAATTTGAGTTAACATCTCTTGTTAATTAACAATTTACCAGCGTCTAAATATTCATACAATTGATTTGTAAGATAATCTAACATAGTAATTTTTAAGCATGTTAGTTTTGGATTCGCTTACACATGCATGGATACAAGTGTGAAGGCATTTTTATTTTTATAAAATTTTTTTAGGTAAATTGACTTGCTTTCCTGTTTGTTATGAAAATATTGAACTACTTTTTACGATAAAACGTGGTTCTAAATACCTTTTTACTAATCATCTGTTAATGTTAAAGATTCCTCGTCATTTTTATAGTTCTAGATTTTGACTTCACAAATACACTATATTAATAGATTTAGCTAAAGGAGGGATAGTGTGAAGCGCTTTGAAAATCACTTGAAGAAACATCTGGTTAGAATCAATCAAAATTTATTTATTTCTAAGAGTGATTCACAGTACTACGAAAAGATTTTGCGCTATGGCAACCCAAATTCTCCAGAAGCACATTATGAACTTGGACAACAATTAGAAAAGGAAGGGGCAGTTGATAAAGCGCTCATCCATTATCACGAAGCAATAAAAGATTATTCCCCATACTATAGTAAAGCAAAACAAGGGATTAAACGTTTGGAGCAACAAAATCGTATCCCCGATTATTTCCATCATTCAACATCTTATAACAAACGTTCTGTTCCACTTTTCTTTCAAGCGCTGATTGTTTTTCTTTTATTCCTAAATCTATGTTTATTATTGCTGTTATTTGGGACAAACTCTATTCCTTCTATTGTATCAAATGTAAAACAGTGGGGTACTGGAATAGAGGTAGTACATGAAACGATGGACACACCTTATGTGATGTATATACCGAACCAAGCTTCCACAAATGAGATAGAAAAGATGTTATATGATACAACATTAAAATTAGGAAAGGATTCTCCTAATGATACCGTCTTACTATATGGAATAAAAACAACAAAACAGGAATTATTTCAACAGGTGTTTCCTCTTAAAGAAAATCGATTGACTGATTTAGCATTTGTCACTGCCGAATATCATCCAACGTTGTCTAAATCAGTGAACATCCGCTTCTTACATAAACAATATAAACCGGACGATACAGATCGTTTTTCTTTACTATACATTGGAACAAACATTGTTCGGACCGCCTTACAAAACTACATAGACATAAATGGTCAACCACCAGCTCAGCTGACGGATTTAGTGAACGATTACCCTAATAACTATTTAAGTTACATTCCTAATGAGGTACTAACTGGATCAAAACGAATCTCGAACCAATATAATGAAAAAGGTGGGTGGGTGTATAACAAGGATGCAAAAGAAATTGCTTCTATGTTTCACCCAAATGTTCCACAGTACTCACCAGGTCATTCCTCACCTATTCCCTTTCAACCAGTTGAAGTTTTTGTTGAAAAAGAAACATACTCCCTTTTTGTAAAAAGCTTTCCCTATATAATCCTTCAAAAACAAGTTGGGTTAGGCATTAATAACTCTACCCCAAAGGGCACCTTTACCATTGAAGAACGCGTGCTGAATCCAAATGGAAAAACGGAGGATATGTTTGGAGAAGCTGGCTTAGGAATGGGGGAAATTGCTATCCATGGCACTTATGACGTCAAATCGATAAACAACCAGGAATCATTAGGGTGTATCCGTCTATTAAATCCCGATATATTAGATGTGTTTAATTTCGTTCCAAAAGGGACAGCTGTCCACATAGATAATAAAACCCCTTCTATAACAGGCCTTATTCCAATAAAGAATAGGGAATTACTTATACCTAGTGTACAACAGCGAACCATCCAAACAACGGATACTACATTTGATTGGGCCGGATAAGGCTATATCCCATATTTTCTTATTTAGCATAGGATAATAAAAAAGTGAAGAGGATGTGATTATATGGGATTATTTATTAACAAAGACGACCATCCAGAAGTGTACAAAAATAAAGGCAACATTAAGGAACCAAATCAAAGTCAATTTAAGGTTGATTATTTCGCTGAAATGATTAATCACCAAAAGGAAGTAAACCAGTCACTTTTGAATTCCTTTCACCATCTAAATTCGCTATATCAACAACAGGAAAATAAACAGATCACTCAATGGAATCAAATTGGAGAACAGCTACATGAACTAAAGGAGTTTCAGTCAGAAAATGAATCGTTTAATCAGAAGGCTTTAGACTGGTTATCCCTGTTACAACAAGATCAGAAAAATCTAAGTGAAAAGTTATCAGATGAAGAAAACACCAGTCATGATATTATTGGTGAAATCAATACGTTACGCGAATCAATTGAAGAATATCAACTAGAAAATGAAAAGGTTGCTTCACAATTACAAGAGCTGTCAGAACAGAACCAACAAGTGACAGAACATATTTCAAACCATGAACAGCAACAAAAGCAAATGGATCAACGTTTAGAAAATCAAGAAGCATTAATGGAAAAAACACTTCGTCAAATGAACCATTTTCGATCCATTATTTTTGAACGCACAAATGATCTTGCAGAAAAAATAGAGGAAAACTATAACAAAACCTCTACCTATGTATATGAACTTTTAACTGGTTCAAACTTGTTAATGCTGAAAAATAAAAAGGACGAAAGCCAAAAAAGCTCCAAATAAAAGATGTCATTGAATGAATTAACGAAGTTTAAAGGGTGCTAAGTTATCGTATCGATAGCTTAGCACCCTTTTTTAGTCCTTATCCTTCTGCTCTTGGTTGACTTTCAAAACCTGTTTTCTTATGTGTGCCATCACAGAATGGCTTGTTATTGGAATGCCCACAGCGACATAATGAAAAAGCCGGCTTCGTTTCGTACACATTCCCTTCAGCATCTAATAATTCCACATCGCCTTTGACAAGAATGGAACCATTATCTCTGATTTGCATGGTTGCTTTTTTGCTTTCACTCATGTCCTCTCACCCCTTTATATAAAAGTTTACCTGCTGAATAATATCGTGTCCAGCCACACGAAAGATTCTTCTTTCATCGATGTATTTCTTACACTAAGAACTGCTAATCATTAGATCTTTTTGAACAACCCACTAATATAGGTATATTTATTCGGGCCATAAAAGATACTAGAACCGTTAAAACTTTAGATAATGAGGTGGATTCCTTTGGAGATGAACAATGAAGAAATGTACAATTACTTCGATGCATCAATTTTAGATTACAAAGAAGGAAGTAGTCGGTTTCGTGAAAAGTTACCTGAGCTAACTCAAGGTTATTTTGATTTTACCGAAGCGTGTTTTCAAGAAGGTGCTATGAATCAAAAGCAAAAACAACTAACAGCATTAGGAATTAGCATATACGCGCAAGATGAATATTGTATTATGTACCATACAAAAGGTGCAGCTGAGCATGGTGCAACAGAAGAAGAAATCATGGAAACTGTCGCAATTAGTGCGGCATTAGGCGGCGGTGCAGCCTTCTCACAAGGAGTTACACTCGTAATGGATACCTTTGATTATTATAAAAATGTTAAACATTAATTACGAAAAGGGTGCTTGTCCAAATGGAATCAAGCACCCTTATTCTAACGTCCAACGTCCGGGGTGAAACACGAATTAAAGGGAAAATACGGATAACGAAGTATCTCCAATTTCTATTGTAAATTGATATGGGGGTTAGAACGGACAATTATCCGCTATTCATCAAAAACAAGTCGTTTTACTACGATTCCAGCAAATAACGTAATAGATGTCCGCGAAAAGTTTACAAACGAAATGAAATTTCTCCATCGAAACTGAACCCATAAATTTTTAAGCCTTATAAATCATAAGGCGTTTCTTGATAGACATAATAATTCAGCCAATTGGAAATCAATAAATTAGCATGCGAACGCCAACGTAGTAACGGTCGATATTGATTATTATTGTCTGGGAAATAATTCTCAGGTAATTGTGTTGATATACCTTTATCCCGATCACGGTTATATTCATCTAATAAGGTACATGCATCGTATTCTGGATGACCCGTAACAAAAACGTGTTTCCCATCTTTTGATGCGGCCATATATACTCCCCCATCTTTTGACTCACATATGATTTCAAGTTCAGGATGAGCAGCTAATTCTTCTCGATTTAAATCAGCATACCTAGAGTGTGGAACTAAAAACTCCTCATCAAAGCCGCTTACTAATTTCACTTCTGGTTTGACTACTCGATGAGCAAACACCCCGTATTTTTTTTCAGGTAAATAACATTTGGAAATATTATAGTGATAATATAATCCAGCTAACGCTCCCCAGCAAATATAGAGCGTTGAAGTTACATTCGTAACAGACCAATCCATAATGCGGTTTAACTCTTCCCAATACGTAACCTCTTCAAACGCAAGCTTTTCAATAGGTGCTCCTGTAATAATTAAACCATCAAATTTTTTGTCCTGTACATCTTCAATCGTCTTATAAAAAAGTTTCAAGTGTTCATGAGGTGTATTTCTGGAGATATGGGTACTTGGATGTAAGAACGTCACCTCTATTTGTAAAGGGCTGTTACCAAGCAATCGCAATAACTGTGTTTCTGTTTGCTCCTTTAATGGCATTAAATTTAAAATAATAATTCGAAGTGGACGAATATCCTGAGTAAAAGCACGACTTTCATCCATCACGAAGATATTTTCTTCTTTTAACTTCTCTTTTGCCGGAAGATTATCAGGAATTTTAATAGGCATCGAACACATTCTCCCTTAACCATCGTTTAATTAAATGAACATCTATTATCTTAACATAAATTAATTAGAAAAACCGAGGAAACAACGCCCAGTCACTGCTAACATTAGTGCGAAAAAAATCAGGTGCTAGTCACTAACCACAATATTTCTCCTTAGCAACTACACCTGATTATTTTCTTATAATTATAAGCCTTTTTCACGACATCCACTTTGGAGGAGTATTTTTGTTCCAATAGATTTCCCCAATCGTATGATGATCCTCAAAGCCATCCTCGTTTAAATGGTAGTGAAAATTAAACCAATACCCTTCACCCGGACGGTTATCTCGTCTAACATGAAATTTTGCTATGTCATTTTTAGTACGAAAATCATATAAATGAAATATTCTCTCACCATACCCCGGGGTAGGTTGTTCCGTTATCCCGTAGTAGTGAAGCTCCTCATCACCAGCATCCACTAATAATGTTTCCAGTACTTCTTCGAGTGTTGGCAAGATATTTGTGATGACTTCATCTTCCACCTGATCAAGAATTCTAGGACCTAATTTAGAAATAGCTTGCTCTTTTGCTTGATTTGTAATGACATGCATCAAACTAGCATGGTCATCAACTATTTTTTCACTATCTGGATGTAGCTTGTCCTCCGTCTCCAAACGATTAATGGATACTGGAGGTGTTGAATGCTCAACATCCTCCTTTGATTTTTCAGAAACAACGGAATCGCTATCTGCAACTGTATTTACATGTGTCGTTGGAATGTACATCCCCAACGTCATGACTGCTACTAGAAAAACAAATATTTTTCTCATCCATAACTTCATAGTTCTATCTCCTCTATATATGTACACATCGGTTACTTAATCATCTTATAATAGCCTTTAAATAAATTTTACCACGTTCATGAAAAATGTCTATAAGGGTAATCGTTTTTTAATGAAAGCGTAATATTTCTTAGTAATACAAGAATCATTTTAACTTCACTTCGTTTTGCACCAAAAAAATTTACATTCATGATGATTGTCACAAATATTTAATCTTTATATGTTGTAAAATATGGGTTAGAAAATATATAGGAAAACTATTTTTCAGGGAGTAAAAACATGTATCATACACTTCACTTAGTAAAGTCAAAGAAAATTCTCATTCCCTTTATCATACTTGCTAGCTTTTTATTTTTTTTCTTTTCCAAGCCAATTGTTTCTAAAGACATGACAGAAATTACCCCAACACTGTTTGTTCATGGATATAAAGGTGGTAATGGTTCCTTTAAGACGATGATGAAGCGTTTTGAGAAAAAGGCTTGGGGTTCAAAACGAATGGTATATCACGTTTCAGCTACTGGTAAGCTCTTTGTATTTGGAGACATTGGGGAAGAAGAAAACCCATTTATTCAAGTTATTTTTGAAAACAACCGGGCAACGATCGCTAGCCAATCCGTTTGGTTACAGCAAGTAATGAAAGATCTTTATCAAACGTATAGTATCCAGCAAGTGAACTTGGTTGGCCATTCCATGGGGGGACTAGCCTCGACCAATTTTATCGTTACAAATCAGGGAGGGATACTTCCTCATGTAGAGAAGCTTGTTGTTATCGGAAGTCCCTTTTTAGGAATTGATAACGACGATTACTTTTCAAAAAACTATGGAGAAGCAACGACAGACTTAAAAGCAGGATCCCATGCTTTGCGAGCCATGATGGCACAGAAGAGTGAATTTAACAGCGATACTGACGTTCTAGCCATTGCAGGTGTTATTAACGACGGTTTCAATTCGGATGGTCTTGTCAGTTTGTCTAGTGCACTTGGAATACGAGACTATGTACTAGCAGAAAAGTATAATCAAAAAATATTTTATGACCCTAACGCAACACACTCTGGACTGCATGAGCACAAAGGTGTTGATCAACAGATTGCCTCATTTTTATGGGGATATTAAAAATTAAAAAGTCCTGTCGACCATTAATGATCAACAAGATTTTTTGGCACGTTATTTAATCGCAAAAAGCTATAATGTGCAACAAACGATTTAATACACAGTATACGATTAATGCGTAGTAAAAACAATTATCTAAAAAATGCTTATCCGACGCTGTGGAAAAATACTCGCTTTCCGCGGGAGGTCACCAGCCGCCCGCGGAAAGCGAAGTGTATTTCCGGAGCGCGTATCTAAGCTCACCTTTTGTTGCGCATTATGGGTCAACTGTGTAATAGAAAACAACAAAGAATACGACAAGAGCCTTGACTTAGAATAAAAGTTTTGCTGCATAAATAACAATTGTAACCGTGATAGCACTTAGAAGTGTCGAAAACATCACAACTTGTGCTGCAAAGTTCGGATGGTTATCATACTCTTGAGCAATCACAGCACTATTTACAGATGTCGGCATCGCTGAGGAAATCAACAAAGCTTGCGCAAATATACCATCGAGCTTAAAGATTAAAATAATTCCTAAAGCAAGAATCGGCCCAATAACAAGACGAGTTGCTAAACTTAAATAAACAGAAAGCAGACCAGATTTGAATCTTAGCTCCGCAACTTGTGCGCCCAACATCACTAACGCCATTGCTACCATTGCATCAGCTATATAATTGGCTGGTACCCAAATAAATGAAGGAATAGAAACACTGGCTACATTTAATAGGATTCCTGCTAACATTGCGTATAATACAGGCATTTTAAAATAACCGAGTGCTGCCCTTAATTTGCCTTTGTTTAGTGATTGAAGTGAAAATATACCATATGAAAATAGGAAGATATTTTGTAAGGTGAGTACGATTACTTGAATAGACATCGCAAATGGATCACTTTTGAACACAAGATCGTTAACCGGTACACCATAATTTCCAGAATTATAAAACATGATGCTATTCGAAAATGCTGTCTTCTTACCACCTTCTAATTTAAAAATCTTCGCTATGAGAATAGAGATAACATAAAGAATCAAAACAAACAGCGCAAAAAAGAAAAAGACATTACGAAACAGTTGAAACGAAATATCAGTACTGTATAATTTCACGAAAATAAAGCCCGGAACAAGAAAGTAAATATTCATTTTTGCCAATGTTGAAATATTCAAGGTGAATTTTTTATGTAGTACAAACCCGATACTCATTAGTATAAAAACTGGCAAAATTATATCTCGCACGATAGTAAGTAATTCAGTCAAACTAAAACTCCCCTTATAGATCCCTCTTAATTACAACGTTGTTATTATTATAATTGATAGGAAGCTATTTTGCTATTGATGAAATTAACGCGGAAGAATTGCATCAAATGCTGTTCGCATAACCTCTGTGGCTACAACAGGTATAAATAACGTGCCCTTTTCAATTTTTTCTTGTACAGCTTCCCTTGTATTGGCAATCGTTCCTACTGGAATCTTATTTTTCTTTGCCTTTTCATAAACATAATCGATTGTCTGAACAACCTTAGGATGATTGATTCCTTCTTTATATCCCATATTTACAGATAAATCAAATGGTCCAACAAAGGCAATATCAATACCTGGAACTTGAAGGATTTCCTCCAGATTATCTACAGCCTCAGGTGTTTCTATATGTGCCGAAATGATAATATTATCATCTGAAGCATCCATAAACGCTTTCCCTCCAAAATAACCTAAACCAGCAGCACGAGTCATAAATGCAGTACCTCTTGTGCCGATTGGCGGATACTTTGCTCTTCGCACCACATTTTCCGCATCCTCTTTTGAATTTACCATTGGAACCTGAATCCCTAATGCTCCAAGATCTAATACCTTTTGGATACTTGAAGGATCATAATCAACCCGGACAATTGGAACCAAATCAACAAGATGTGCTGCGCGAATCATATTTTCCATTTCCGTCCAGCCATAAACGCCATGCTCATGGTCAATAATAATAAAATCATAACCTGCATGACCAAACATCTCTACAAGTGAAGGAGAATATATTCCAATAATCACACCAACCGATGGCTTACCTTCATTCATGTTTTGCTTTACTTTATTTTTAAGTAACATCTTGAAACACCCCTTTATCCCTATACATTCTATTGCCTTTATTTTAACATAAGGAAAAAATTCTAATTCTGTTTATGCATAAGACACTTCCTCTAGATTAAAACTAATGGAAAAGGAGGGGAAGAAAAACGTGGATAAAAATCAAGAAAATAATCAAAACGAACAGCTTTATATGGATCATGCGGATCCTGTGGAAGTATTGGAAGACTTAGCGTACTATCGAACAGTATTAGTGAATGTGTGTATGATTGGACATCCTGACTCTGATAACTGGGTGCTGATAGATACCGCAATAGAACATTATAGCAAACGAATTATTGCTGCATGCGAAAAACGGTTCGGCTCAAAGCCTCCAAGTGCAATCATTCTCACACACGGACACTTTGATCATGTTGGTTCTGCAAAAGAATTAGCAAAATACTGGGATGTTCCTATTTATATTCATAAAGAGGAACTAGCGTATGTAACCGGAGAAAAACAGTACCCTCCAGCGGACCCTACAATGGGAGGAGGAATGTTATCAATACTATCTCCATTCATTCCAAAAAAACCAGAAAATATAAAAGGATTCGTACAACCCCTTCCTGAAAATGGAGAATTGCCCTATCTAAATGATTGGAAATACATTCACACTCCAGGACATTCCCCAGGCCACATCTCACTTTTCCGGGAGAGTGATCGGACATTAATTACTGGTGACGCCATACTAACGGAAAAACCAGAATCAACCATTGCACTTTTTCTTCCTATTCAAAAAGTTTACGGTCCTCCAGGTTATATGACACATGAATGGGAAAAAGCAGAGGAATCCGTCAAAAAATTAGCAGATCTCGAGCCTGAAACCCTGTTAACTGCACACGGGCTACCAATGGAAGGAGAAACTTTGCGAAAACAGCTACATAAGCTAGCTGATAATTTTATAGAGCTAGCAGTTCCCGAGCATAAGCGCAATTAGAAAAAACCGGGCAAAATCCCGCCCGGTTCTTGTATCAATAATAGTGATGAACTTCACCAGATTTGGTCTTTCTCCTTTTTCGATTGTTCGGATGGCTTTTTGTCCTGAACGAAGAAAGCAATAATCACTCCAATTAAAGATAAAACAGACACAACAATGAAAGCAACATTTGCTCCATAGATAGCAGGATTAGGGACTTCTAATCGTTCAGCAGCAAGTGACTCCGTATTTGTCATCACTGTAACAAGAAGAGCAGTACCTACAGATGCAGCAATCATTCTCATTGTATTATCCATCGCAGCTCCATGCGGAAGCAGATGTTTCGGCAACTGATTTAATGCCGCTGTAGCAACCGGCATTAACACCATAGACAATCCGAACATTCTTACTCCATACATTGTTGCAAGGTAAGCTAATGAAGTAGATGTGTCTAACCTTGTAAAGGCAAAAGAAGCAATAGTTATTATCGATAACCCTGTTATAACTAACTTCCTCGCACCTATTTTATCAAAAATTCGACCCGTAATCGGTGACATGAAACCCGTTATCAGTGCCCCTGGCAATATTGCTAGTCCAGCTTCCATAGCTGAAAAATCCCGCATGTGCTGCATATAAAGCGGAACAAGTGTTTCAACTCCAATTAGTCCCATAAATGTAATCATTCCAATAGCAACAGCTAACGGAAAAATAGAGTACGTAAACACACGAAATTCAAGCATTGGATGCTTTAAACGCAACTGTCTTAGAATAAAGATGATTAGTGCTATTACTCCAACTATTAAGGAAAGAACCGTACTGACATCCGTCCATCCATAGTTACCAGCACTAGTAAAGCCATAAAGCAGTCCACCAAATCCAAAGGAAGATAAGATAATCGATAATATATCAACTTTTGGCTTACGCAGCTCCGTAACGTTCTTTAGTGCAAATACTGCAATAAGTATATCTACTAATGCGATTGGAAGGATAATAAAGAACAATAACCGCCACGAGTATTGGTCAGTAATCCATCCAGAAAATGTAGGACCTATCGCTGGAGCAAAAGAGATGACAAGTCCGATTAATCCCATTGCTGCGCCTCGTCTATGTATAGGAAAAATCATTAAAAATGCTGTTTGCATGAGCGGTAGCATTACACCCGCCCCACTTGATTGAATCACTCTACCGAGTAAAAGGACTTCAAAGTTTGGTGCAATTCCTGCAACCAACGTCCCAAACGCGAAGACGCTCATTGCTGTAATAAATAACTGTCTTGTTGTAAAACGCTCGATCAAAAATGCACTTATTGGAATCATAATACCATTGACCAGCATAAACACGGTTGTTAACCACTGTCCGGTATTTTCAGTAATGTTCATTTCCTCCATAATTGGAGTAATTGCCGTTATCATCAATGTTTGATTTAAAATTGCAATAAAAGCCCCAGCTAAAAGTAATGCAACGATAGCTGACTTATTAGAGCTAGGTGATCCCATCTGATTTGTTCCCCCCCCATTCGTATCTATCTGGTCGATTTCATTATTACAATCTCAAGCCATATCCCGACTATATGTTGATCCTAATGGCGCGATAAATAGGTATTTGGAAATTGATTCATCTGTAAACGTTTTAAATATTTCAAGTAGATGAAATACAATAAATGGATAATCCAACAACCAGATTACACGATTCTCCGTTTTTTATCTATTAATTAGTTTTGGTTCATTACGAATAGGTTATTTAAAGAGACTGTTAAACAAATTTGGTGAAAATTAAACCAATAGACAATTACGCTCCAATTCGCCTTTTATTTCATTTATTATGGTTTTTTTCGTTTGTTTTTGTTAGTCTTTAAGATGGATGAAATCAGAACGATGTCTCCCTAATGGCAGACAGCAAAAGGTAGGGTGGAATGAATGAAAAGATTAGTGATTTTAGGTGGCGGCTATGGTGGTCTAAAGGCATTGAACGATTTGATTGATAGCGGATTACCTAATAATCTCCATATTACACTTATCGACCGGAATCCATATAACTCTTTAAAAACGGAATTTTATGCACTAGCAGCAGGAACCACTTCTGATAAAGATGTTCGAACCGAATTCCCCATTCATAAACAAGTCGATTTAGTATTCGGTGAGATTATACACATCGATACTGAAAAGGAACAGGTAAAGTTGTATGACTCCGAAGAAGCAATTAACTATGACTATTTAATTATTGGTCTTGGTTGTGAAGATAATTACCATGGAGTTCCGGGAGCAGATGAATATACAGAGAGTGTTCAATCGATTTCAAGAGCAAGACATACTGGGTTGGCCGTAGGAGAACTAAAAGCTTATGGAAAAGTTTCTGTTGTTGGAGCTGGTCTAAGCGGTATCGAAGTAGCTTCGGAAATAAGAGAAAGTAGACCTGACTTAAATATTCGTTTACTTGACCGAGGTGCATCTGTGTTAAGCGCCTTTGATGAAAAGATACAACAGTATGTGGAAGATTGGTTTGTTGAAAAGGATGTTGAAGTCATGCATCACGCAAACGTTGAACAAGTGGAAGTCGACGGCTTAATTAATAACGGTATAGATTTGACAACGGATGTAACGATTTGGACTGCCGGAGTCAGACCACACCATTTAGTTCGAGAACTACCGTTCGAAAAGGATAGTCACGATAAAATTGTATTGAATGATTTATGTCAAGTGCCATCCCACCCCAATGTTTACGTAGTAGGGGACTGCGCCTCCTCTCATCATTCACCAAGTGCACAACTAGCAGGAAAACAAGGGGAACAAGTAGCTGAGGTGCTTTCTGCTGTATTAAACGACAGAGAACCGAAAAAACCCAAACCAGTTAAATTGAAGGGGCAATTAGGTTCGCTCGGAAAGATGGACGGCTTCGGTAACATGTACAATCAACCGGTAACAGGTTTGCTTCCAAGGTTAGCTAAAACAGGAGTGCTGTGGTTAAATAAACGCCACTAAGTCCATTACCTTCCTTTGTTAAAGGTAATGTGCTGCCAAATAATATCCAACAATATAATCAGTCCAACTCTATTTCGATGAGTTGGGCTTTTTTGATAGCTTTTCAAGTACGGGAAGCCGTTAATGCACTCCTTAATCCTTGTAACGACAGCTTTTCCACGCCGGAATTATTTCGTGTTTCTTCACCCTCTATTAAATGTTTTGGTTTTAAATTTTCTGAATATATTGTATAATTTTTAAGGCCTAAAATAAACAAGGAGTTGAGCAAATGAAAACACTTGAGAGAATTAGTAGTTTTGTAGGAAGCACCTTTGCTATCTGGGTTTTACTTTTTGCGGTCTTATCTTTTCTTATCCCGTCTGGTTTTACTTGGATTGTTCCCTACATCGTCCCGTTATTAGGAATTATTATGTTTGGAATGGGATTAACTCTATCTGCAAGCGATTTTAAAGAAGTTTTTAAACGACCAAAAGATGTAGCAATTGGAGTAGGTGCACAGTTTACAATTATGCCATTACTTGCATTTGCATTGGCATCACTATTACCTGTCTCACCAGAAGTCGCCGTAGGGGTTATTCTTGTTGGGTGTTGTCCGGGGGGAACTTCATCTAACGTCATGACCTATCTATCAAAAGGGGACACAGCATTATCTGTATCAATTACAGCGGTTTCTACTGTACTTGCACCTCTTTTAACACCTTTACTTGTTTTACTTTTTGCAAGTCAATGGTTACCGGTATCTGCAGGCGCTTTATTTATGTCGATTGTTAAAATTGTATTAATACCAATTGTTTTAGGTTTTGTTGTTAAATCATTATTAGGTAGTAAAATTGAGCCAGGAATTAAGGCACTTCCACTCGTTTCCGTAGTTGGTATTGTTGCCATAGTAGCTGCAGTAGTTAGTGTGAACCAAACACAAATTGCTGAAACAGGTGCACTTATTTTTGCGATTGTCGTTTTGCATAACGTGTTGGGTTATATAATTGGCTATTCGCTAGGAAAATTATTAAAAATGGAGCCTTCCAAACGAAGAGCTGTATCCATTGAAGTTGGTATGCAAAATTCCGGACTTGGTGCCACATTAGCAACTGCTCACTTTAATCCGCTAGCTGCGGTTCCAAGTGCAATCTTTAGTGTATGGCACAACATTTCCGGGCCTATTATTGCGACTATTTACCGTAAACAACAAGAAAAAGATAAATCAGAAAATAACGGCGGTAATAAACGTTCCGCATAATAGACGTTGCTGATCGCTCACTGGTTGAGGAAATGTTATGTTAAAAAACCAGTAATATCAACCACCTGCTCACCTGTTGTTAATAGACAGGTCGGCGGGTGTTTTTTATTTCGGTTTTGAGCCTTTTACTTAATCAATCATAAAATCTGTGTTATATTGATACAATTAACATCAAGTTTAAAAAGTCAGGTGATTTCATTTGGAAGTGAACAAACAAATTACTTTTTTAAAAGCGCTTTCTTTTATGCACTTTGGTGGGAAGGCTATCATTTTGCCATTTTTACCGCTATTTTTACATTATCAAAACTTTAATTCTATTGAAATTGGTACGATTATGGGTGTTTCACCACTGATCAGTATTTTCGCTCAACCATTCATAGGATTTGTCAGTGACAAATACAAAACAATAAAGCGATTGTTAATTCTATTGTACTTTGCTGTCATTGCGGCTAGCTTTGGAATTTTCTTTTTTGGCGATTTCTGGATTGTCTTTTTATCCTTCATTGTATTCCATTTTGCTTTATCGCCATGTACTCCATTAATAGACAGCATGTGTATTCAAAGTTTAGGGACAAAACGTAAACATGATTATGGCAAAATAAGACTTTGGGGATCAGTTGGTTTCGCTCTTACCGCAATTATCTCGGGGCCCATTTTATCATGGGTTGGCATTGATAAAATTTATATTCTACTCTGGTTAATAACACTATTAACTATTTTCCTAATTTCATTTCTAAAGGATCAAAACCAGTCAACGACACCTGTTCATTTAAAGGGTGTGGCTGAAGTGATTAATAATAAAAAGTTTGTTGTCTTTTTATTGTTGTGTCTTTTAGTCATGATTCCCCATAGAACGAATGACACGATGATTGTATTGCATCTTGAAAATCTGGGAGCAACAACTTTATTAGTTGGTTTAGCATTTGGTTTGGCAGCTGCTAGTGAAGTTCCTGTCTTTTATTTTTTAACGAAAAAAATGTCTGAATATAACCCGTTGCTTTTACTTGGGATTGTTGCGACGATTTATACGGTTCGGTGGGCTTTATACGGGCTTATTACTTCTCCCTTTATAATCGCATTATTCCAACTCTCACAAGGGATTACCTTTGGTCTGTTTTGGTTAATTGCTCTTCAAACAGCTGTAAGTTTTGTTCCGAATCACCTTAGAAGTACAGGGCAAGCACTATTAACCTCCACTTGTTTTGGGCTTGGTGGTGCCATAGGCGGAACGGTAGGTGGATGGATTCTCGATCATCTAGGTTCCATGGTCATGTATCGAGTAATGGCACTCCTTACATTAATAGCAGTCATAGCTATTTTTCTAACATACCGTTCCTCGTTACAAAAAGAAGCATTAGCTAAAGTAAAAACTAGTTAAGTCTTAATCTAGCGTCTGCAGTACTTCTGCAGGCGCTTATTTTAATTTATAAACGCTTGATCTACAGCACCTTTTTTCATGTGTATTACATTTCCGTATCACTTTTTGCTAAAACGTTCTCAAAATGATATTTGTTTAATCTCAATTCGAGATATATAATAGAACTAATAAAGGAAAGCGTTTACAAATTGACAGATAAGCACTTCTTTATAGAAGGCTAAGGAGGATTTTAATATGAGCCAAACAGAGAGAAATTATAAAGTGAATCACTTACTAGAGAAAAACAAATTTAAAACAGAAGATGTAACTCATATGTCTGATGAGCAAATTGAGTATTTTCACTGGCTCTACTTTGAAGAATCCGTTTATGATTTGATGTAATCGTATTGTTAATAGTCTGTGTTCAAAAAGTCGACGAATTAGATTCGCCGTTTATCATTTGACGACTTTTTGAACATCCTCTAATAGTAAAAACACCAGCTTTCTCATTTTTCACATGAGCAAGTTGGTGTTTTTTTGTATATTATGAATTTTGTTCCTTTAGGTTAAATGAAACGACCCTGTTTGTATTTGGATTATAAACTACTGTACCTCGAACGTTAATCGTTTCTGCCGGAGATTTTAATATAAAATCATATGTTTCTTTTGTTTGATTTGCAGATAATTGTGTTTTTTCAACTACACTATAATCTGTTACATTATAGTTTGGATATGCTGATTGTGTGACCTCTAACAAATATTTCCCCCATTGTTGTTCCTCTAATTCAGGGGAAGGTGTAATCTCAATGTTTATGACACCTGCATCTAGACTTGCACCAAGTGCCCCAAATACTCTACGATGCACGTTTATTTTGTTTGGTGGAAAGCCCGGTACTCGATCAACGACTGTTACAATGACCTCCCGTTGGGTAGTTGGGTATTTAATTTTTAGAGTTTGGCCACATTGGTAAGGTGAATTTCCACCGACTGCAGCAGTCATATATTGATTAGCAGACCATGGGATACCACACTGGGTAACCTGACCACCCTCAGTCCACGTCGCTTGACCTTTAACCGGTTGCTGTCGACTTATATTTTGAGGATATGTTGGATATCCAAATTGATAGGCTTGCTGATAATATGGATAATATGGCACCTGACTAAACGTGTGGTTTCGCATATAAGGATGATAATAATTAGACATGTTATTTCCCTCCTGGTTCATTTTACCTCTGACATATCTTATGCCTAGGGGCTGTGACCAGTGACAGGAAATCCGATATTGATTTTTAATAGAACAATCACCAAAAATAACCTCTAGCCAAGTGCATGGTTCGTATGATAATTGTTTAAATCCAATGTTGTTGGAAACTGTAGTGCAGATCTAGCAAGCTCCAACCCGAGAAAGGGTCCGCTTGTTAACCCCGAAGCTCCAAGTCCATTTGCAACAATGAGTCCTTCCAAGTTTGGAATACGACCAACAATTGGTAAATATCCTGGTGTAAATGGCCTAAATCCAACTTTCGTTTCCACATATGTACTAGAAGCAAGACCAGGAGCTACCCTTAATGCCTTGTCGATTATTTGATGGACACCACCCATTGTTACACGGTGATCCAACCCAGCATCATCTTCCTGTGTTGCGCCAACAACAAACTTCCCTTGATCAAACGTTAACATATACTGATTATAAGGAGGCATTAGGACAGGCCAGTTACTTGTATCCGTATCAGGTATGTGCAGATGAACGATTTGGGCCTTTTGTGAATGAACTAAAAACTTTATACCACAAGGTTCTAACAGTTTTCCAGCCCATACACCTCCAGTCACAATGGTCTGATTTGCTTCAAATTTTTCTCCTTCTATTTGAACTCCCATCACCTTAGACCCCTTTACGACAAGAGACGCATCACCATGAATGAAGTTCACCCCGTTCTTTACCGCATTCCGAATCAACGCATTTCGTAAAGCAGCTCCATTAACACGGGCCCCTCCACTCACATGAACAGCACCATATTGATCGGATAAGGGCGGAAACACTTTTTTCGTTTCTTTCGGTGATAGTTTCGTAATCTCACCCATTTCAGGTGTTGATTGTCTTCGTTTCAACGCCATTTGCATTTTATGATCTAGCTTCTCTTCTGTATCAAAAATATTAATGGCTCCTACGGCTTTGTAGCCAGTTTCTTTTTCTCCACCAGCTTCTAATTCGTTTATTAACTTCGGGTAATATTTAGCTCCTTCTTTTACTAGCTGATACCACGCTTTGTTCCTTCGATTCGTCAACCAAGGACAGATTATACCAGCAGCCGCCTCTGTTGCTTGTCCGGAATCTTGGCGATCTATTAATAGCACTTCCGCTCCAAGCTTAACTAAATGATAGGCTGTCGATGCACCTAAAATCCCTGCACCAATCACAATAAACCGTTGCATATAAACACCTTTTTATACCTTCCTGAATGATACTTGACTACTTATACTATAGTATTGCACGACTTTCAATGCAAAGGATCCTTTTCTTGAATGTCCTCAGCCTGATAAAACAGATTATTTTTAAATTAGAAATAAGTGGCTCATGAATTAACTTCGTCTGGGTAAGCTATTTTACAGAAATAGAACGACAAACAAAAAGGAGACGAGACAATGTCAACAAATGAGATACCACATGATAAAAGTCTTGATAACAGTCTAACTTTATTACAAGAAGGGTATTTATTTATTAGTAATCGTATGGAACGATATAAATCAGATATCTTTGAAGCACGACTGTTAGGACAAAAAGCGATTTGCATTAGTGGAGAAGAAGCTGCTCAGTTATTTTATGACAATGAACGATTTCAACGATTCGGTGCCGCACCTAAGCGTGTTCAAAAAACGTTATTTGGGGAAAATGCCATACAATCCATGGATGACGAACCTCACATTCACCGTAAAAAACTTTTTATGTCTTTGATGACACCTTCTTATCAAAACCAATTAACGGACCGCTTAACTGATGAGTTAAATGCATCTATTAGTAAATGGGAAAATGCCGACAAAGTTATTTTATTAGGTGAATCAAAAGATATTTTAACTAAAGTTGCTTGTGATTGGGCTGGAGTGCCATTATCAGATACTGAATTAACACAAAGGGCAGACGACTTTATTACGATGGTCTATACGTTTGGTACAGTAGGACCAGATCATTGGAAAGGGCGAAGAGCACGAAATAGAGCTGAGCAATGGATAAAGGGGGTTATTGAGGATGTACGAGCTGGCAGGCTAATGGTTGAGGAAGAATCCGCGCTTTATGCTATGGCGTATCATAAACAGCTAGACGGAAAACCTTTAGATGCCCATATGGCAGCAGTCGAACTGATTAATGTATTACGACCTATTGTAGCTATTGCAACATTTATTACATACGCAGCATTAGCTTTACACGAGCATCCTGAATATAAAGAGAAGCTTCAAAATGACAACAGCAAATTTACAGAAATGTTTGTACAAGAGGTTCGTCGTTATTATCCTTTTGGTCCGTTTGTCGGCGCAAGGGTACGTAAAGATTTTCATTGGAAAAATTGTGAGTTCAAAACAGGCAGGCTCGTCTTGCTTGATATATATGGAATTAACCACGATGAACGGATATGGAAAAATCCTAATCAATTTCAACCGGAACGATTCAAGGATTGGAATAGTAATCCATTTACTTTTATTCCACAAGGTGGCGGTGATCCAGCCAAAGGGCATCGGTGTCCAGGTGAAGGAATCACTGTAGAAGTAATGAAAACAATACTAGATTTTCTAGTTAACAGCATTGAATATGACATTCCGAATCAAGACTTAAATTACAGTCTTTCAGAAATGCCGACAATCCCTAAAAGCGGATTTATTATGAGTAATGTAAGAAGAAAAAATAATTTGTAGAAAGTTTTTATATCACTCAGTAATGTACAAGCATATCACAAGGCTTCCCTATTTTTTCAATTTTACCTTTACGCAGAAAAATCATTCGATCTGCTAATGCTCTCGCATCATTTTGATCATGGGTAACAAAAATAGAGGTAGTCCCTGTCTTTTTTAGTATTTTTCTTAGATCTTCGCGAATTTTATATTGCAAATTAGCATCCAGGTTACTAAATGGCTCATCAAACAAAAGCAACGATGGATTAGGTGCTAAAGCCCTTGCTAACGCAACCCTTTGTTGCTGTCCACCACTTAATTCATACGGATAGCGATTCCGATATTCAGATAAATTTACTAATACCAGCATCTCATCCATTCTACTTTGCTTTTGTTGTCGAGTCATTTTTCTTAAGCCAAATTTAATATTTTTTTCCACCGTCATATGAGGAAAGAGCGCATAATCTTGGAAAACCAACCCCACCTCTCTTTTTTCTGGAGCAATAAAGTGACGATTATCAACAATTTGCTTGCCATCAATGGAAATGTTCCCAGAGAGAGGAACTTCCAACCCTGCTAGTAGTCTCAAAATCGTACTTTTTCCACTTCCACTCTCACCAAGAATAGAAATAATCTCTCCTTTCCCAATATCCAAAGAGAAATCCTTAATGGTAAGTTCATTCGCATTTTTGTACTGATAATTTAAGTTCTCTATACATACAAACATTTAGTAATTACTCTCCTTTTCTAAAACTTTATGAAAGAAAAAGATACAGATACTACTCATAAAAATAATTAACAATGATGCGGACGCTGCTTCATTCACCATTTCATCACTCGCATATCTAAATGCTTTTGTAGCTAAAGTAGAGAAATTAAAAGGTTGCAGTAGCATAGTTAGTGGTAGTTCTTTTAAGATATCTACAAAAACAAGAATGAACCCTCCAAAAATAGCACCCTTGACCATCAGGACATCTACTTGTAAAAAAGTTTTCATTGTGGATACTCCAAGCGTCCTGGAAGCTTCCGTAAATGTATTTCCAACCTTTTCAAACCCTGCTTCTATGCTGTTATATCCAACAGCTAAAAATCGAATCACATATGCGGTAATCAACATAACAATACTCGTTCGAAAGATAATAATTGGATCGATATGAAAAGTTGCAAAAATGGCATATAAAAATTTATCTAATGCTATAAAAACGGTAATCACTGAAATAGCGATAACTGCTCCAGGAATAGAGTAACCTAAAACAGTAATTTTCGAAATGAGCTTAGCAAACAATCCTTGATAGATTCTTGTATGATTGGCAATGATGACACCGACTAAAACAATGATTACCGCAGCAATGGCTGCTACCAAAAATGAGTTTTTAATAAGGGTGAGAAACTCTTTATCTACGACTTTATCATAAGTCATTGTTGCCCAAATAAGTAATTGAATAAATGGAATAAAAAATGCAAATCCAAAAACAGTTAAGCAATAGCCAAATGCCAAATAGGATTTCATCCCCTTTAACAGCTTCGGTTGAATTGGTGAAATTTTGGAAGTGGAATAGCTGTACCGCTTCCTTCCTCTTACTAACTTTTCAAGCAACAAAATGATAATCACAAGCACCATTAATGTTCCTGCAAGTTTAAATGCTGAATCAAGATCACTCATTCCCGACCATGTTTGAAAAATAGCTGTTATAAATGTTTGAATCCCAAAATACTTTACAACTCCATAATCATTGATAACCTCCAGCATAATAATGCTAACCCCACCAATGATTGCAGCTCTAGATATAGGCAAGACTACTTTGAAAAACACTCCGAAAGAACTTGCTCCGAGTAAACGAGCATTTTCGATAATGGACGCAGACTGGTTTTCTAAAAAACTTTTGGTAATTACATACATATATGGGTATAGAAACATCGTAAAAATGAAAATAGTTCCTTCCATATTCATGATGTTAAAATACTTTTGTTCTACATAAACATCAAAATTGTTGCGTAGTGTTGCTTGGATAATCCCTGTATAATCCAAGATCCCTTGATACGTGTACGCACCAATAAACGGTGGGATAGCTAGTGGTAAAACCAACCCCCATTTAAAAAAATTGCGAAAAGGAAAGGTATAAACAGTTATTATCCACGCAAGACTAATCCCTATTGCTGTCGTAAAGATTCCTGTTGCGACCATTAATAGAACTGTGTTGGAAACAATATCAAGTAACAAATATTCTTTAATATGGAACCAATTGTCGTTAGGTTCAGCAAAAAAATACCTAGCTACTAACACGCTTGGAAGCAAAATGATTACAATAAACATCGTACTAAGAAGCGCCCATATATTTAATTGATGCTTCGCCTGTTGGATTAACCTCATCATTAAACACCTAAATTCCTATCGGGGTCAGACCCCTTAACTAAAACAATTGTAACCGTACCACTTAATCGTGGTACGGCAAATTGCATTTATTACTTCCAGCCAACCTCATTGTAAATTTGGATAGCCCTTGTATTATTGGTACCAAGGATGGTTAAATCAATATCCTGCTCCTTGAACTCTCCCCATGACTGTAATAGTTCGGATGTTTCTGCATTAGGATTTACAGGATACTCATTGTTACCTTCCGCAAATACGGCTTGTGCATCTGTACCAGATAAGAATTCAATAAACCGAATTGCATTTTCTACATTTTTAGCGTGTTTTGTTACCGCAGCTCCACTAATATTCACGTGAGCACCTGTTGTTTCTTGGTTCGGGAAAAAGACACCTACTTGCTCAGCAATCTTTACATCTTCTGGATCTTCAGAGTTTGCTAGTCTTCCAACATAGTAAGTGTTAGCAATAGCAACATCACCCTCACCTGCAACAACAGCTTTCACTTGGTCTGTATCGCCACCTTGAGGATCTCTAGCCATGTTATTCACAATACCTTGGGCCCACGCTTTCGCCGCTTCTTCACCATTCAGTTCAATCAGTGATGCTAGTAGAGACTGATTGTAAATATTTTCAGATGAACGTATTAAAACTCTTCCTTGCCACTCTGGCTCTGCTAAAGCCTCATAGGTTGATAGTTCACTTGGGTCTACACGATCCAGTGAATACACAATGACACGTCCTCTTTTAGTTAAACCAAACCACTCATTATCGACATCACGTAGTTTTTCTGGGATATGATTAAACAACGTGTCACTTTCAACTGCTTGTGTTAATCTCTTTTCTTTTAGACGAGCTAAATTACCAGCATCAGCAGTGATGAATACATCTGCTTCTGTTGCTTCTCCTTCGAGATTTAGACGCTCCATTAATTCATCGCCTTCTCCTTGTACAACATTTACTTCAATTCCAGTTTGCTCAGTAAACTGCTTGTAAAGCACGTCATCTGTATCATAGTGCCTACTTGTATAAAGATTAACTACACCTTTGTCTTCGTTTTCTCCATTTTCTGTACTTTCCTCATTCGAAGTATCCGATGAACTTTCTACGTTCTCTACATCAGTTCCCTCGTCATCTCCAGCGCTTGCATCTTGACTCGAACAAGCAGCCAATGTCACAACAGCGAAAATTAGTATTAAACCTAAAATCCATGAATATTGAATTATTTTCATTTTCTTCCTCTCCTTTTATGTAAAATTTCCCTTTATTGAAAATGATTCTCATTGCCATTATCATTGATAATCATTATCAAGTCAATAGTTTTTTCAAAAAGGGGTCTGACCCAATGTCATCAAGCTAAGATACCAATATATGTAAATCGATAAAGTTATCATAAAAACATCGCAAAAATAGGTCAAAAAGCGCTTGAATTTTCCAAATCACCACAAAAATCGACTTGAATACCTTTTTTGGTATATC
>NZ_JAFBDR010000008.1 GCF_016908325.1 Aquibacillus albus
GGGTTATTTGGAAGTTCTGTGATAGGTACTTCCATTTTACACTGAAAATGGTGGTTATTTTTCTTTATTTGAACCTATTTACTACACTAGGCACCCAAAAGGAGGGGGTTTTTCCCATGCGTTTTGATGAAGCGTATTCAGGGAAAGTTTTTATTATGTCTCGGCCTAGCCAGGAGGAAGCAAAGGTTGTGATTTATGGGATGCCGATGGATTGGACGGTAAGTTTTCGACCGGGTTCGAGGTTTGGGCCGAATCGGATCCGAGAAGCTTCGTTAGGATTAGAGGAATATAGTCCATATATGGATAAGCATCTGGAGGAAGTGAGTTATTTTGATGCGGGTGACATTCCGCTTCCATTCGGAAATCCGCAGCGCAGTTTGGATATGATTCAAGATTATGTTCAGGGTTTATTAAATCAAGGAAAATTTCCATTAGGGTTAGGTGGGGAACATTTAGTTTCCTGGCCAATTTTTCAAGCAATGTACGAAAAGTATAACGATATGGCAATTATTCATATTGATGCACATGCAGATCTCCGTGAAGAATACGAAGGGGAGCCGTTGTCTCATTCGACACCGATACGTAAAGCCTGTGGATTAATAGGACCAGAAAATGTGTATTCCTTTGGTATTCGTTCTGGCATGCGTGAAGAATTTCAATATGCAAAAGACAGCGGCATGCATATGTCCAAATATGAAGTTGTTCGTCCGCTGCGTGAAGTTTTACCAAAGCTAGCCGGCAGAAACGTCTATGTAACGATTGATATTGATGTGTTAGACCCAGCATTTGCTCCTGGTACGGGTACTGCTGAAGCGGGCGGTATCACATCCAAGGAGTTACTGGAAGCGATCCAGCTCATTGCGCAATCGGACATAAACGTTATCGGAGCAGATTTAGTAGAAGTAGCCCCGATTTATGATCCAACCGAACAAACAGTGATTGCCGCTAGTAAATTTATTCGTGAAATGCTATTAGGCTGGATCAAATAATAAGGGTATTTCGGGCGCAAATCAGCAAAGCGGTTCCTCTTTCCGTTAAAAGGATGAAAAGCAGTTCAAAATAGGATGAAGAGGATCCTGGTTCCGCTAATAGCACAATATCAGTAGTTTTTGAGGCTGAAAAAGGCAAATAACGGAACGAGGATCCAAAACTATGCCCAAATCAAGGATTATGTATGATATAACGGAATGAGGATCCGACAAACCAGCAAAGCTAGACTATCATAGTTGAGGGGTCTGACCCCCTATGGAAAGATTATCCACCATTCTGCTTTCTATGTTACAATTATATTCTGAGTTTATGTTTGTTTATTTCAAATTCGTGGAACAAATAGAATTACCAGTCGGTAAAAAAAAGAGAATGGTCGTGATTAAAATGGACAAGCAACAGGGCACGATGCCGCATGACAATCTAGATAATTTTTCTATCGATGGAAAAGAGCTACCACTTTATCAAGTCTTTCAAATCATCAATGCAACAACAACTAACACGCAACAAGCAATCCATCAAATAAAAGATTTTTGTTTATCGACAACGTCTGAGGAAAACTTGCGAACGTCATTAGAATTTCTATATTCATACGGCTTCTTAACGGAGTTGGATCAACAAATAGAAAGAAATTTACAAATCGAAAATCCAGTTAACCAACGATGGGCACGGCTGTATCAAATAATTCGTGATCGTAGACAGGAAAAAGCAAAACCTTATGACTATACTAGAACAGATAACTATTTAGAAAGATTGGAAGCACTCGACATTCAGGATAAGGAATCAGAGTGCCTAAGAGATTTTCTCTATGTTTACGCTTATTTTGAACGAAAGCAGTACAGTAAACTAGGAAAATATGCAGATCGAATTTTATTGACACTTCATGAGCTGAAGGATCCAATGATGAAAGAATTATTTTCGATACGCTTTGATGAAGTACAGGTCATTTATCATTGGAAAAGAAATGAAATGATTATCGCTCGCAAATTCGGCTATCGAATATTAAATACGACAAAAAGTCTTCGAAAAAAAATAGATATTCATAACATGATGGCACTTGGATTTTTATACGATAGCTATGAGTCAGCGATATACCACGTCAATGAAGCGTTGAAAATTGCCCGAAACATCGATTTTAAGCCAGCAATCGAAGGGATTAAAAATTACACCCTTCCGTTTATATCAGCCTACAATGGAGTAACGGATGGAGTATCTTCTGCTGACCAAGCAGAAAAGGCCCACCTTGCATTAGCTAAAGGGGATAAGAAAACGTGTATTCAACTGTTAAGTGAGTTAAAAACATTAACTCCATTTCAGCAATATTACCTTGGGAAAGCACGTGAGGATCAATCTTTATTGGAGGAATCCTATCAGCGGTTTATGAAGGAGCAGAGTGATTATTTCTTTGCAATGCTTCCACTTAAAGAGCTAAGGAAAGTGAGAGTCAAAAATTAGGCGCTTCCCATGTCGGGAAGCGCTTCCTGTTTCGTGGATGAAAAGGGTGTTGGGTGAATCGACAGTCACCGCCCGTCTCTAAGATTTAAGTATGCAGCTAAAAAGCTGGCGTTATCTGCATACAATAACTTGAGTTTTTTCCGATTCATTCTTATACTTAATTTCGTATCCCATTGATAAGGGGTGGAATAATGACAGTAAATCAGACTTCAGTTAACATAAAATTGACGACGGAAATAAGAGAGCTCGGACAAAAAGCAACGACAGTAGTGGAAGAAGAGGGGAAGTTTTATCAAAAAGGTCAAACCTCTGTCCTGCAGTTTGTTGAACATCAGGAAGAATCGGATGACATCCATGCGTTCATTACCATTCAACCAGAAAAAGTAAGTGTAAAGCGTTCGGGTGCAGTCGATATGTATCAAATTTTTCGTAAAAAACAAATAACGGAAAACGTTTATCGCCATGAATTTGGCTCGCTTCATATGGAGACGCACACAGACCAAATTACCTATCAGCAACCCGAAAATGGCAAACAAGGAAAACTGTTTATCAGTTATACAACAAAATTAAATGGTGAGGGAAACCGTAGGCATCGTTTAACGATAACGTTTAGGGAGGTTTTTTCATGAATATTATGCAGCAAATTCAAGACACGCTGAAGGAAGAAATTAAGCAAGCGGTATTAAAAGCAGAGCTGGCAAGTGAAGTAGAGCTACCACCTATCATTTTAGAACAGCCAAAGGACAAAGCACACGGGGATTATGCAACCAATATTGCGATGCAGCTAGCTCGAGTTGCTAAAAAAGCACCGCGAATGATTGCAGATGACATTGTCGCACAATTGGATCAGACAAAAGCATCGATAACAAAAGTAGAAATTGCTGGACCAGGCTTTATTAACTTTTTTATGGATAATCAATACTTAACAGAGCTTATCCCAACGATTTTATCAGAGGGAGAGGCATATGGAGCTTCCAACATTGGAAAAGGGCATAAAATCCAAGTTGAGTTTGTATCAGCTAATCCGACTGGGGATCTTCATTTAGGGCATGCACGTGGTGCGTCTGTTGGGGATGCGCTTTGTAACATCCTAGCGAAGGCTGGATTTGATGTGGAACGAGAATACTATATTAATGATGCTGGAAATCAAATTAACAATTTAGCTACATCCGTTGAAGCTCGGTACATGCAGGCCCTCGGGAAAGATTGGGAAATGCCGGAAGATGGTTACCACGGATCGGATATAATTGAACTTGGAAAAAAATTAGCGGATGAGCACGGGGAAAAATGGGTGCAGGAATCGGAACAAGACCGCTTAGCTTTTTTCCGTGACTATGGTCTAAAGTACGAATTGAAAAAAATAGAAAAGGATTTAGAGCAGTTTCGTGTTTCCTTTGATCATTGGTTCTCGGAAACATCACTCTATAAAGAGAACAAAATTGAGCCAGCCATCGATATGCTACGTAAAACAGGTTACATTTATGAGCAGGATGGTGCAACTTGGTTCCGCTCTACGGACTTTGGAGACGACAAGGATCGTGTGCTAATTAAACAGGATGAGAGCTATACGTACTTAACCCCAGACATTGCTTATCATAAAAATAAGCTTGACCGTGGATTTGGTACCTTGATTAATATTTGGGGCGCAGATCATCACGGATATATCCCGCGGATGCGTGCTGCCATTCAAGCACTAGGTTATACTGCAGATACGTTAGAGGTTGAAATCATTCAAATGGTGAACCTGTTCCAAAATGGGGAAAAGGTAAAAATGAGTAAACGTACCGGAAAAGCAGTTACGTTGAGAGAGTTGATGGAAGAGGTCGGCATCGATGCCATGCGATATTTCTTTGTGATGCGTTCGAGTGATTCTCATCTTGATTTTGATATGGACTTGGCTCGATCTAAATCGAATGAGAACCCAGTTTATTATGTGCAGTATGCGCATGCTCGAATTTCTACAATGCTTAAACAGGCAGAGGAAAAAGGCGTTGATTTAAACGGTGATTTTGATGCTTCTTTATTAACGGCAGAAAAAGAAGAAGAGCTCTTAAAGGTGCTAGGCGAGTTTACACAAGTTGTTGCCGATGCAGCAACGAACCGGACACCACACTGGATCACGCAGTATGTATTTGATTTAGCATCGAGGTTGCACAGCTTTTATAATGCGGAAAAGGTATTAGATTTAGAAAATCCAGAACGGACGAAAGCAAGATTAGCACTGATGAAAGCAACAAAAATAACAATCGCTAACGGACTTCGTTTAATTGGTGTTCATGCACCAGAAAGCATGTAATAGGAAGTGAAAAGGGGTCTGACCCCCATTTGGGGGTCAGACCCCTTTTTCCATAATATTACAATAGTGGTTTGATGAGTTGGGCGATGATTCCGGATAGTTTGGTGTGGAGTGGTTGTTTTTGTACCCAGCGGATGGTGAAGGGTTCGCCTTTGCTAAAGTCCTGCAAATACAGTGTGCGTAAGTTTTGGATAAATGCTTGATCACCAAGGATTAATGTGTTGATTTCTTTATTCAAAAATACACTTCGCATATCGAAGTTTGCTGTGCCGATATCACAAAATTGATCATCAATCATAATTACCTTAGGATGGTAAAACCCTTCGTCAAATAAACGAATATCTCCGCCTAACTGGTGCAGTTTTTTTAAAAACGGAAAAGCTGCTGGTTTAACTAATGGATGATCTGCTTTTTTTGGTACAATTAATCGAATATGAATCCCCCGATCTAAAGCATCGAGTATAGCCTGAAACATTCGATTACTTGGGATAAAATATGGTGTACCAATGTATATCTCATCTTGGGCGTACTCCATCCATTCGACTAGTCTATCTTCTAATTGGCCGCTTTCTGTAACGACAAATTGAATCGATTCCTCCCCTTCACTCGTAGAATCTTGGCCTATATTTTCCTTCACTTTAGGAGGTTTGTCCTGATTTTTTGTCGTTTCCTTCCAATCATATTGAAAAACAGCAGCGAGCTGTGCGACAGCTTTACCGGTTATTTTAAGGTGATAATCTCGCCAAGGTCCTAGCTTTGGATCTTTTCCTAAGTATTCCTTCCCGACGTTGAACCCGCCAACATAGCCAACCTCATCATCAATGACGGTAATCTTCCGATGGTTTCGGCGATTTAATTTATAAAAGAAATAAGGAAAGGATGGGCAGTGACTATAGGAAAATTGCACACCGCTTGCTTCCAGATCCTTGATTATCTCTTTTTTTAACGAATTGCTTCCGAGCCGATCCACTAAGAATCGAACCGTAACTCCGGATTCGGCTTTTTCCTTTAAAATCCGATACATTTGCTTAGATATATCATCGTTTCGAACAATAAAAAACATCACATCAATATGACTGGTTGCACGCTTCAGTGAATCAAAAAATGCCTCAAAAAAAGTATCTCCTATCGTGTACAAATCATATTCTCCCGATGTTGGCTTAAAGTGAAAGGCTGGAGCATTTGATTGATACTTTTTGCTTCCTAATGAAAAATCAACAATGAGCAGAACAATGAATAAAAGGACTAGAGATAATAGAAGTACCAATTAAATTCCCCTTTCAACTGATTGGTACCAATAGGTTTCCCCCTAATATAAAAAAACATGAATCTTGTTAGGAAAAAGATTGATTGAATATTCATTCACAAATAAAAGTATACATTATATAGAGCCATCTAAAAATTGAAAAATCCAGGGGGGAAGAGGATGGACGGATTATTATTTCTCAATTGGTTACTGTTTTTTGCAGTTACTGTTTATGGTGTTTACTTGTTTGTTCGTGTTGTCAAAACCCGGATTGCTTATATCAAGTTGGGAAAAAAATCAGCATTCGATGGGGAAATAAAACAGTCGGTGAAAAATATACTTGTGCATGTATTTGGTCAAAAGAAACTGTTAAAGGATAAAAAGTCAGGCATGATTCATGTCATGATGTTTTATGGTTTTCTTTTAGTACAATTCGGGGCGATTGATTTTATTTATAAAGGATTAATCCCAGGTGCTCACCTTCCGTTTGGTTTTTTGTATGGCGGCTTTACCTTTTTTCAAGAGCTTGTCACATTGATGATTCTCGTTGCGGTGGTATGGGCGTTTTACCGCCGGTATATCGAAAAGCTTTCTCGTTTAAAGAGGGGATTTAAGGCAGGAATCGTCTTACTATTCATCGCAACGTTAATGGTTTCTGTGCTTTTTGGAAATGGAATGGCGCGCATCTGGCATGGAGAAGGAACGATATGGACAGAACCAGTTGCATCGATAATTGCAAGCGTTTTCTCATTTGTTCCACCTTTAGTGGCAGCTGTGTTATTTTTTATTGCTTGGTGGGTTCATTTAATTGCACTACTAGCCTTCTTAGTTTATGTCCCGCAATCGAAGCATGCCCACTTGATTGCTGCTCCGGTCAATGTATTTTTAACTAGACAAAACCCGCCTGGCAAGCTTGAAAAAATTGATTTTGAGATCGAAGCCGATGAGGAAGAAGAAATATCGTTCGGTGTAGGAAAAATTGAAGAATTTAAGCAGCTGCAGATGATTGATTTTTATGCCTGTGTGGAATGTGGACGTTGTACAAACGTTTGTCCTGCCACGGCAACAGGGAAACTGCTGTCGCCGATGGATTTGATCGTTAAGTTGCGAGACCACTTAACGTTAACCGGTGCAGCCGTTACTGGAAAATCGCCATGGGTACCTGCTTATGTTTTTTCCGAAACAAAGGGAAATCAATTAGCGGAACAGGCGCGAGTGAACCGTAATGCAGAGAATGAGGCGGATGCCGGAACGGACGCTGGATACAGCTCTAGTTTAATTGGGGACGTCATCACCGAAGAAGAGCTTTGGGCGTGTACGACGTGTCGGAATTGTGAGGACCAATGTCCAGTCATGAATGAGCACGTGGATAAAATTATTGATCTTCGCAGATACCTAGTTTTAACAGAAGGGAAGATGGACCCAGATGCACAACGAGCCATGATGAACATAGAAAGGCAAGGGAATCCATGGGGGCTGTCCAAAAGGGAAAAGGAAAATTGGCGCGAGTTAGATGCTACCATTTCCATTCCTACGGTCAAAGAGTTGAAAAAAGAAGACAAATCGTTTGAATATTTGTTCTGGGTTAGCTCGATGGGATCGTTTGATAACCGAAGCCAAAAGATTGCATTGGCCTTTGCAAAGCTGATGAATGAGGCTGGAATTTCCTTCGCCATATTAGGAAATAAAGAAGGAAACTCTGGTGATACGGCTCGCCGAATTGGGAATGAATTTTTATTTCAAGAGCTGGCAGAGAAAAACATCAAGGAATTTCAAAAGCATGATGTTAAAAAAATTGTGACGATTGATCCACATGCATTTAATATTTTTAAAAATGAATATCCAGATTTCGGTTTTGAAGCAGAGGTATATCATCATACACAGCTGTTATATGACTGGGTTCAGAGTGGACGTTTAAAAGCCAATCATCCCATTTATCAAACATTGACCTACCATGATTCTTGTTATCTAGGAAGGTATAACGGGGTATATGATCCTCCTAGAGAAATTTTAAAACGGATTCCTGGTATCGATTTGGTAGAGATGGAACGAAATAGAGAAAACGGGCTGTGCTGTGGTGCTGGCGGCGGCTTAATGTGGATGGAAGAAAAAACAGGTGATCGAATGAATGTTGCAAGAACGGAGCAGGCAATCCAAGTCAAACCAACCATGATATCGAGTGCCTGTCCGTTTTGTTTAACGATGCTTAGTGATGGTACGAAAGCAAAAGAGGTAGATGAGGATATCGGTACAATGGATATCGCAGAAATATTAGCGTTATCCGTGTTCGGTAAGAAACAGGAGCAATCAGCATGAGAAAGCTGTCTCATAGGGGTCAGACCCCCTCGTAGTTAGGGGTCAGACCCCTTTTTTATGAAAGAAACATACCTACACATGGCTAAAATCTGAAAATAGTAAGTTAAATGGATGCGTTTCTGTCTAGAATAGGATAACATAGGATTCAGAATGATTAACGCTTCCATGTGATGGGAGCAAGTACATAAATAAAGCCGAGGTGTTTCTTTTGCAAAAATTAGTATTTTTCGTTGGAGTGGCAGGTACAGGAAAAACAACTGTAGCTAGAGAAATAGCGGTACAACGACCATGTGTGTTTATTGATCGTGATACGGTTGGCGGCCGCTTCGTTGAAAGTATTTTAGAAATGAATGATATGGACAAAAATGATCGTGATTCAGATTTTTACAAAAAGAATTTACGAGACCTGGAATATGATACTGCAAAGGACATTTGTATTGAAAATCTTTCTGTTGGGCAGGATGTCTTTATGATTTCTCCGTTTACTGCAGAGCTGAAAAGCAAAGAATGGATAAAAGAAGTTATCCAAGCAAGCGGTAAATCAGAGGAAGAAGTTGACGTGAAAGTGGTTGTGGTAACGTTGGATGATATAGACACCCAGCGAGAGCGTATTGAAGAGAGAGGAACAGTTCGTGACGCATGGAAGCTAAATAATTGGGATTCTTATGAAACGAGAGTCGATTTTGTTCCGACCATCAACTGGGAGATTCCGGAGTCAAACATCCTTAATTTTGATAACTCTGGTGACTTAACCACTGAAAAAGTAGACAAGCTCATCGCATTTATTAATCAGTAATGGAATAGATAGGGATATCCCTATCTATTTTCACTTTTGAGAGGATGTTCAAAAAGTCACTAAATGATAAGCGGTCCGGTCCAAAGAAGCTTCGTACCTGGACCTGCTTGCTTCTAAAATAGAAGAATATTGCATTTTGATTTCTATACCAATATAATGTATTGTAGGCTTTACATAACAGGCTTTACGCTTGAACAACCAATTTCTCAAAGGTAAGTATAAAATCAGATATATGTGCATGATAATGTCTTAGTATAGAAGCTTTTTCAAGTAAATAATATACATAAAAGGAGTGCTGGGTCGTGAGCGTGAAAAATTATAGCCGCGAAGAAATCGATGAGATGTCCATGATTGAACTGGCTAACTTAATACTAATAGAAAAAAATAAAGCAACAGATTTTAGAGAAGTTTTTGATCTGATTGCAGAGATGAAAGGATATACACAGAAGCAAAAGGACGATTATATCGTTCAGTTCTACACAGATTTAAATATTGATGGACGATTTTTGACAATCGGTTCAAATCTTTGGGGTTTAAAGCGTTGGTATCCTGCCGAGCAGATTGAAGAGGAAATTACTGCAGTTCCGAAGAAAAAGAAGAAAAAGAAGAAAGCTGCAGCGAAACGTAAGAAAAAAGAGATTGTATATGAAGAAGATGATGAGGATTTGGATGAAGAGGCAATTGATTTAGATATCGATGATTCAGATGATGAATTAGACGATGATTTCGATGATTTTGACGTGGACGATACAGATTTAGAAGAAGATGATGCAGACGACGATTCCGATGATTATGATGATAATTACGATGATATCGGTGATGACGTAGACGATGACAACGAAGATGATGAGCTTGACTTTTCCGATGAAGATGACGAGGAAGAAGAAAATTAAAACAGTCTTGACTTTATATAAACAAATAAGTAAAATTCTATTTGGGCTCTATCAATTATTTGCTATTAAAAGCGTTCCCCTACAGTAGGGGAGCGCTTTTTATACGTTAGGAAAGTATAAAATTTTAGCGCTGAAGCTAATCGACGTAGTAAAATTTTTAGGAACTAAGTATAAGCGCAACTTGGCGATCGCCTGCGCCTAAAGGCTTGGCGCTAGCCAAGTTTCCTTTATATGATTAGTCGGATATGTCTATTCGTTGTCATTATTTGAGTAGGAATGATGAAAAAATAAGTGGACATTCTGTATAATAAAGGGATGAAAATTCATAGGACGGTATTCGAAAATAACGACACCATATTGATTAACATAGAAAGAGGGATGAATCGTGACAAAATATATTTTTGTAACTGGTGGGGTTGTATCCTCCATTGGTAAGGGTATTACAGCTGCATCATTAGGACGTTTATTAAAAAATAGAGGGTTGAAAGTGACCATCCAAAAGTTTGACCCATACATTAATGTCGACCCAGGCACAATGAGCCCCTATCAGCACGGGGAAGTATTCGTAACAGAAGATGGCGCTGAAACAGATCTTGATTTAGGACATTACGAACGCTTTATTGACATTAATCTGAACAAATATAGCAACATTACAACAGGGAAAATCTATTCCACAGTCATTAGAAAAGAGCGTCGTGGTGACTATCTTGGCGGTACTGTCCAAGTTATCCCTCATATTACGAATGAAATCAAAGACAAAGTATTTCAAGCTGGTAAACAAACCAATGCAGACATTGTAATTACAGAAATTGGCGGTACGGTTGGTGACATCGAATCATTACCTTTCCTTGAAGCAATCCGTCAAATTAAAAGCGATATTGGACGCGATAATGTGATGTACATTCACTGTACACTTGTGCCATATATCAAAGCAGCTGGAGAAATGAAAACAAAGCCGACACAGCACAGTGTCAAAGAGCTGCGTTCGCTTGGTATTCAACCAGATGTGATTATTCTAAGAACAGAGATGGAAATTAGTGCAGAGATGAAAGAAAAAATTGCCTTATTCTGTGACATCAATAAAAATGCTGTCATTGAAGCAAGAGATGCGGATACACTTTACCATATCCCTCTTTCCTTGCAAGAGCAAAATTTAGATCAAATCACGTGTAATCACTTTAAGTTAGATTGTGAAACTGCCGATATGGAGGAATGGATTCAACTCACAGAGAGAGTGAACAATTTATCTAAAGTAATTACGATTGGTTTAGTTGGAAAGTATGTGGAGCTTCCTGATGCCTATTTATCTGTAGTGGAAGCCATGAAGCATGCCGGTTTCACCTTCGATACGGACGTTGATATTCGTTGGATTAATGCAGAAGAGGTAAATGAAGAAAATGTAGAATCTTCCTTAGCAGGAGTAGATGGTATTCTTGTTCCGGGCGGGTTTGGTGATCGAGGCATTGAAGGAAAAATAGAAGCGATTCGTTACGCAAGAGAAAGAAAAATTCCATTTTTAGGAATTTGCTTAGGAATGCAGCTTGCAACCGTAGAATTTGCTCGTAATGTAGTCGGCTTAAGTGGAGCTCATTCTGCAGAGATTGATCCAGATACCCCATATCCAATTATTGATTTATTACCAGAGCAAAAAGATGTATCAGATTTAGGAGGTACATTACGCCTTGGTGTTTACCCATGCCGTCTAAAAGAGGGTACAAAAACAAAAGAAGCGTACAGAAATGAAGATGTCATTTACGAACGACATCGACATCGTTTTGAATTTAATAATCAATTTAGAGATCAAATGGAAGAGAACGGGTTTATTTTCTCCGGGACAAGTCCAGATGGAAGACTAATTGAAACAATTGAATTATCAGACCATCCGTGGTTTGTGGCTTGTCAGTTCCACCCAGAGTTCAAATCGCGTCCAAATAGACCACAACGCCTGTTTTACGGGTTCATTGGTGCGTCTGTTGACAACCATAGCAATAAATAAAAAGTAGGAAAAAAAGGGGATGCCAAAACCATCCTCAGCTTGTAGAGAAACCCCTTGTTTTTCTACAAGCTTTTTTTATATTAGCCCCACGGGGGCGAAAACCACTCGCTTTCCGCGGACGAACGCCCAAGCCTCCTCGCGAAAACCCGCGCTGCGGGGTCTTGGCTCGCTCGTTTTTCCGCAGGAGTCTCGTGGTTTTCGCCCCCTCAGCTTGCTCTTTAACGAAAAAGATTCTCCTCCACCTAACTTCCCCGAGATAGGTGGAGGGCAATCTTCTTCATGTTCTGACACGATGCCGTCAGTAACGCTTGTTCACTAACGTTTTGTAATCCGCGCAAGCGACAAAACAAGAGTCCATGCAATTCTTTTGAATCTGCAAAAACTTTTATTTCCGTTTTGTTAACCTTCTTTGATTTTAGAAGCTTTTTTTCCATATTCTGTTCTGTACTTTTTCACTGCTTTATTCAATTCTTCTATATAGTCTGCTGTTTCCACATTTATCTCTTGTTTTGTCAGTTTTTCTTATTTGCATTTGCTTTTAAATGGGTGGAGTCTGTATATAATACACGTCTACCCACTATGCGGTGGCTCATAGCTTGAAGTGCAATTTCAACGAAAACTTCCTGAAATATATCAATGTCCTTGAATCGAGTACGTCGTTTTGCCTATCTTTTTGAGTTTGGAACATTAAATCACCGCCTAAATCAAATGTACCAATATTGTATCAAACCGCTGTCCCAGTTGAAATACACGGAGACTCCTGCGGGAAAAGCAAGCCAGGTGAGACCCCGCAGAACGGAACGATAGTGGAGTTCGAGGAGGCTCGCGGATTGCCCGCGGAAAGCGAAGTGTATTTCAACTGGGACAACTTTAGGAACACATAGTTTTTCCAATCGAAAAATAAGGCTGTCGAAATACTTTCTCGACAGCCTGGGGATGCCAAAACCATCCTCTTTTTTGCGTGTTAGGAAAGAAAAATTTTGGCAAAGAAGCATTTAAATTATCATGTTTTTACAAAATTTTGTTACAAAAGTTAAAAAATAGTTTTATACTAGAGGCAATAGGGAAAAAGTTTCATAATGAAAAGGAAATGGATTTTATTATAAAAAACAAACATGTCGGCATATTTTGTTTACGGAAGGGTTGAAAAAATTATGAATAAAACAGTCATGATCGTTGATGATCAACTTGGGATTCGTCTATTATTAGAAGAAATCATTAAAAATGAAGGGCATCAAGTAATCAGCGCAGAAAATGCAAAAGAGGCACTTGATTTATTAGAGGATTCTAATCCGGATTTATTGCTTGTTGATTATAAGCTACCAATCATGGACGGTCATGCATTGTTGAAACACCTGGAAGAGCAAGGTAAAATTATTCCAACCATTTTAATGAGTGGTTTAGCTGACGAAGCGGCAAAAAAGACGGAAGGCTGCCAATTAGTTAAAGAGGTGTTTGCTAAACCATTTAACATAGAAGACGCACGTAAACAAATTAATCAACTACTGGAAGAGTAGATCTTTTCACGTGAGGTAGGCTGCCCGGTGTTGTAATAATGAAGTGTAAAATATTGGTAGAATCCCATGCAGTGACAGTGATGAATAAGTAAAAATCCCGCTAATACATAATTTTTTGAGAAAGATAGTATGTTTCAGGAACAGTAGCAAATAAATAGGATAAATCCTAGTAAAAAAACACAAAGTAAGCGTTTTCCATCGACAAAGTTCTGTTGCACCATTACAAAGGACTTGGTATGCTATTATTGTGCAAAAAATGGTTCGTGTCGTCTATTGGCTACCCGAATAGTTCAAAGGAGGAAATAAGATGCCACTAGTATCAATGAAAGAAATGCTAGAACTAGCAAAAGAGAAGAGCTATGGAGTAGGGCAATTTAATTTAAATAACTTAGAATATGCCCAAGCTATTCTACAAGCCGCTGAAGAGGAAAAATCACCAGTAATTCTTGGAGTTTCTGAAGGTGCTGGTAGATATATGGGTGGATTTAAAGTGGTTGTTGCAATGGTTAAATCTTTAATGGAAGAGTATGGTACAACTGTGCCAGTTGCGATTCACTTGGATCACGGTTCAAGCTTTGAAGCTTGTGCAAAAGCGATTCATGCAGGGTTCACATCTGTCATGATTGATGCTTCTCACGGTCCTTTTGAAGAAAACGTAGCTATCACTTCTAAAGTTGTAGAGCTAGCTCACATCCACGGTGTTTCTGTTGAAGCTGAATTAGGAACAGTAGGTGGACAAGAAGATGATGTTGTAGCAGACGGTGTTATCTATGCTGATCCAAAAGAATGTCAAGAGCTAGTAGAACGCACTGGAATTGACTGCCTTGCACCTGCATTAGGTTCTGTTCACGGACCTTATAAAGGTGAACCAAACCTAGGATTTAAGGAAATGGAAGAAATCGGTTCTGCTGCTAGTGTTCCATTAGTATTACACGGTGGTACTGGAATTCCAACACATGACATCAAGCGTGCTATTTCTTATGGAACGTCTAAAATTAATGTAAATACAGAGAATCAAATTGCTCAAACAAAGGCAGTACGTGAAGTATTAGCTGAACAGCCAGAGCAATATGATCCACGTAAATACTTAGGACCAGGTCGTGACGCAATCAAAGCTACAGTTGTTGGTAAAATGCGTGAATTTGGTTCATCAGGACAAGCGTAAGTGAATTTATAGAATACAATTTTATGTGGTTTAAGAAAGAAAACTGCTTTAGAGAGTGGCTGCTCAAAATAGATTTGAGCAACGCTTGATAAGCAGTTTTCTTTTTGTTTTGTTGTGTTCGGTGAGATATACGTGGGAAAAGACCAGCGTGCAGTTTGCCAATTTTTTCTGAAAGGCAAAAGGACAGATAAATCCCTTGATTTTGATTGGCTCCTTCGTTAAAAAACGTTATAATAAAAACAATGTGAATCTTTACATAGTTTTTATGAATAAGGTTACTTGGTACGAATAGATGTAAATTGAAATTTTAAACAAGAAAATTTGTATTGTTTTGGAAAAATTGTACAAACTAAGGTTGTCCTAAATATATTTGGGTGAAGTAATGGACAAAACATGCTTTTGAACAACCTTTAAAGTGAGGAGTTCCATATGCAAAAAATACTCGTAGAAGGCGGCAATCCCCTTAAAGGGAAAGTGAGGGTCAGCGGAGCAAAAAATAGCGCAGTTGCGTTACTACCCGCTGCTATTTTAGCCGAATCAAAGGTAATTATTGAGGGGTTGCCTCAAATTTCAGATGTAGACATTTTGGCGCAGTTGTTAGAAGAAATCGGTGGTAGTGTGTCCATGCAAGGACGCACCGTTCATATTGACCCATCTAATATGGTGAGCATGCCTTTGCCGAATGGCAGAGTGAAAAAGCTCCGTGCTTCCTATTATTTCATGGGTGCAATGCTTGGCCGATTTAAAAAAGCGGTGATTGGTTTACCTGGTGGTTGCCATCTAGGTCCTCGTCCAATCGACCAGCACATTAAAGGGTTTGAAGCACTTGGAGCGAAGGTTACGAATGAACAAGGTGCTATTTATCTTCGAGCGGATGAATTAAGAGGTGCTAGGATTTATTTGGATGTCGTTAGTGTAGGTGCGACGATTAATATTATGCTGGCTGCTGTGAGGGCAAAAGGAAAAACAATCATTGAAAATGCAGCGAAAGAGCCAGAAATTATTGATGTGGCAACATTGTTAACGAGTATGGGAGCCAAAATAAAGGGTGCAGGTACCGATGTTATCCGAATAGAAGGGGTAGATTCGTTAACTGGTTGTATGCATACCATCATTCCTGATCGAATTGAAGCAGGCACTTATACGATTTTAGCTGCTGCTCAAGGAGAAAAAGTACTGATTGACAATGTCATTCCACAGCACTTGGAATCATTACTGGCCAAGCTTCGTGAAATGGGTGTAGTGATTGAAGAGGGAGATGAGCAATTGCTCGTCCAACCAGGAAAAGAACTAAAAAGTGTAGATATCAAAACACTTGTTTATCCTGGGTTTCCTACCGATCTTCAGCAACCATTCACATCCTTGCTAACGAAGGCGACTGGAACAGGTGTTGTCTCCGATACGATTTATCAAGCCCGGTTTAAGCATATCGATGAATTACGAAGAATGAACGCGCAAATTAAGGTTGAAGGTGGCTCTGCGATCGTATCCGGTCCTGTTCAATTGGAAGGGGCAAAAGTGAAAGCAAGTGACTTACGTGCAGGTGCTGCCCTGATTGTAGCTGGATTAATGGCTGATGGTGTGACTGAAATTACAGGTCTAGAGCATATCGATCGAGGCTACGAACAATTAACCGAAAAGTTAACAAACCTTGGTGCTAATATTTGGCGAGAAGAGATGACAGAGGAAGAAATTGAACAATTCCAAAATTCTTAAAATAGACAAGGGAGCCAACATGGGGAATGACGCGGCTTCCTTTTTCTTCCATTTTACTGATTTTTTTGAAAAGGCTATGAAAGGGCTATCATTTTCTAGTAGTTTAGAGATATCATTATGATTTTTAACATATTTTTGCCTATTTCCTTAAATTTACGCTTAAAAAAGTAATTTTAAGTGTAAAATAGTGTTGAATATTAAGTTTGAAAAAGGTACGATAGAAGAGACTTGATATTCTTAAAAGGTGCTCAGCGAATTTGGTCTATGAGAATTAAACTTCTATTCTAGCTCAATGTTTTCCTTCTACATTCTTCTTGGAGAGATTTACTGAACATAGGAGAACTGCTCCACCATTTTTTCTTCATTCAACCCAATTACAACGGTCTTTGATAGGAGCTATTCCAAAACTTCATTTTCAAGAAAATGCATGATCCCAAAATGTTTTACATTCCCTTATTTCGTGTACGTATGATTCTTTCCTGTTGGACAGGTAATGGATTGGAAAAGCCAAGATGAAATCAGTTAAAACTAGTGAATCTATTGGCTGTTTTAATTGTGTCATCTATCGTTTGATAGCTTTTTTAACAGGTTCATTTAATACAGTAAACATTTTATTATCCAAGTAGTAGAGTAACTAGGAAATCGCCAATGTCCAAAAAGGCTTGGCACTAAAAATATTATTCAGGTGTGGTGAAAGTAATGGCTGAGATAACAATTTCTCAATTAGAATCAATGACATTAAAGGATCTCTATGCAAAAGCAAGGAGTTTTAAAGTTTCCTATTATGCAAAGCTTACAAAAAGAGAACTTATATTTGCTATTTTAAAGGCGCAAGCGGAAAAAGATGGTTTCTTATTCATGGATGGAATTTTGGAAATTATCCCTTCTGAAGGATTTGGTTTTTTACGACCGATTAATTACTCGCCAAGTGCAGAGGACATTTATATTTCTGCATCACAAATCCGTCGTTTTGATTTAAGAAATGGGGATAAGGTTTCTGGAAAAGTAAGACCTCCAAAAGAAAATGAACGCTATTATGGTCTGTTGCATGTCGATGCAGTAAATGGAGAAGACCCTGAAATTGCCAAAGAGCGTGTACACTTTCCTGCATTAACACCACTTTATCCAGATCGCTTAATGCATTTAGAAACAGAACCAAAACGTTTATCTACACGAATTATTGATATGCTGACACCGGTTGGTTACGGTCAGCGTGGTCTAATTGTAGCACCTCCAAAAGCAGGGAAAACAATGCTATTAAAGCAAATCGCAAATAGTATATCGATTAACCATCCAGACACGAAGCTTATTATCTTACTAGTGGACGAGCGTCCAGAGGAAGTAACAGATATTGAGCGCTCTGTACATCCGGATGTCGATGTAGTCAGCTCCACATTTGACGAGGTGCCGGAAAATCATATTAAAGTCTCGGAACTAGTGCTAGAACGTGCGATGCGTCTTGTTGAGCATAAAAAAGATGTCGTTGTATTAATGGATAGTATTACCCGACTTGCTCGTGCATACAACCTCGTTATTCCACCAAGCGGAAGAACGTTATCTGGTGGTATCGATCCGGCTGCCTTTCACCGCCCGAAAAGGTTTTTCGGTGCAGCAAGAAACATTGAAGAGGGTGGAAGCTTTACCATTCTAGCAACAGCTTTAGTGGAAACTGGTTCACGTATGGATGAAGTGATTTATGAGGAATTTAAAGGTACCGGTAATATGGAGCTGCACTTAGATCGAAACCTTGCGCAACGACGCATTTTCCCTGCCATCGATATTTTACGTTCCAGCACAAGAAAAGAAGAGTTATTGCTTCCGAAAGCACATTTGGATAAAATGTGGGCGATTCGTAAAACGATGCAGGACTCTCCAGACTTTTTGGAACGTTTCTTAAAACGATTAAGAGCTTCGAAAAACAATGAAGAATTCTTCCAACATATGGAGGAAGAAATGAGGAGAAAAGGCACGGCGCGTAGAACGCAGACGTGATAGAGTCTTTGAGTTAGATTGAAATAAAAAAACCAGCTCTTGCAATTGAATTTTGACATTGTTATAATCTTTCTGTATGAGTTTTAATCGATGACCGATGTGTAGCTTGTACAAATGGCAAGTGAACACACAATGCAGCTAAATAACTCTGTTTCCAAAGGACTCAGGGCAAAAGGAGTGGAAAGACATGAAGGAAGGAATTCATCCGGAATACAAAAAAGTAGTATTTCTTGATACAAGCTCTGACTACAAATTCCTAAGCGGATCTACAAAGTCTTCTGACGAAACGATTGAATGGGAAGATGGCAACACATACCCATTAATCCGCGTGGAAATTAGCTCAGCTTCACATCCTTTCTACACAGGTAAGCAAAAAGCTGATAAAGCTGGTGGCCGTGTAGACCGATTCAAGAAAAAATACAATCTTGGCTAAAACGATCGAAAGCGTATTGGGCTTGCCCACGCGCAGCTAGACTGTGAAAGCCAGATAAATAAAGTTGGTTAATACCAATAAAAACAGGCAAATTGTCTATCCTTTTGCCTGTTTTTTTTACATCTTAAGGAAGAAAATTTTAGCTAAGAAGACCGTGATAGGATATAGAACGAAGGGAGAGTCCCGACCGTGTATGTAATGAAGCATAGTGGATGGGTAGAATTAATTTGTGGCAGCATGTTTTCAGGAAAATCAGAGGAATTAATTAGACGTGTTCGTCGTGCTACATATGGAAATTTAGCTGTTCGAGTTTTTAAGCCAGCAATGGACAGCAGATATGCGGAGGATGCGGTTGTTTCACATAATGGAACCTCTGTTTTAGCAAGACCGGTTGACTGTGCGGAAGATATTATTAAATACGTGGATAAAGATGTTGATGTAGTGGGTATTGATGAAGTGCAATTTTTTGACGAAAAAATTGTAGAGATCGTTGATGAACTTGCCAATCATGGTCATCGTGTCATTGTAGCAGGACTCGATACAGATTTCCGTGGCGAGCCATTTGGACCAATGCCATATTTAATGGCATTAAGTGAGTCTGTCACGAAATTAAATGCGATTTGCCCGGTTTGTGGATCACCAGCTAGTAGAACGCAACGATTAATCAATGATCAGCCTGCCTCCTATGATGACCCGATTATTTTAGTTGGCGCATCAGAATCGTATGAGCCAAGATGTCGACACCATCATGATGTTCCAAACAAACCAGAACTGAAATGGAAAGTGAATAGTTCATCTAACGCGTAATTTTAAAGCAAAGCACTTGAGAGGTGCTTTGCTTTTGTTTATTAGACCGGAAACAGCTGGTCTAATATCGAGCTCAGGTGGATTTACATATCGAAGCAATCGAGTTCTCCAATCATGATGGGGATAGAGAAAAAATATAGCATTAAATTTTCATGTTAAGAATCCTTCAAAAGATCAATCGGTCCAATTTACCTTTCCGTTTTAACAATTACTCAATTGTATTCATTTGTTTAACGGATGTTGTGTATTTCTGTAAATGTTTTTCTTTCTTTTTCTCCAAACGCTTATACGAAAAATGACTACTAGATAATATAGCCAGTGCTATTAATATAGCACTGAAAAAGAAGCTAATACCAGATATCATATTGGAGATGAAATAAACCGTTAATATCCCGAAAATGATGACTAAATTAGAAAAGGGACTATAAATAAATATTAGTAATCCGTTTTTAATGTGCTGTTTTGTCGATTGATCGTATTCAACGAAGGATGCTAATGTATGACAAGATATCAATAGTAAGGCGCTATTTAAAATATAGGATGTATAGATAAACGGCTTTGCAATTTCATCTACCAATGAACTAGATATAGCAAAATGTGTATAACACAATATACCAGCTAGAATTAGTATTAGACCTAGCTTATTACTAGTAATGAATTCCTTTTTATAGTAGTGCCAAAAAGTTTTAAAGATAGGTGGATCATTTTTGTTAATAAATTGTCTTGTTGTTGCGAGAAGTGCGACAGTTGCTGGAAAAAAACCAGCAATTACTAAACCTAGAACGGTAAAAATAAACCAAAGAATATTTAAAACTGCGAACCGAGTAAACCATACACAAAAATTGTATAAAACCCCTGAAATTCCTCCTAAATTCATTCTGATCCCCCATTTATGCCTGTCATTAATTAGTATCATAACTTAAATGTAAGCGTTTGAAAATGTCTAATGCTTGGTTAGTAAAGATATTGGTATGCATGTTAGAAATATTACCATTCTTATATGTTAATCAAAAGAGAAAAAGCTGAGATAGTGGGCTTCATATTGATTCAATAAAGAATTTTAGCCTGTTTGCAAAATGTAAGGATAATAATATCAAGTGACAAGAAAGTGTTATGTACTTGATTAATTACTGGTGTATAGTGAAAGACATAACAGAAAGCGCTTGCATATGAAAGGAGTTATAAGATGAGTAAATCGAATATTGAAGTTGCTCAGATACAACGCTCTTCAGTTAAAGAAAAAAAGTATTCTATGAATATAGCGAAAAAAGAAAAATGGGCAGGTATCTTTTTCATTGCTCCACAACTTATTGGGACGTCCATTTTAGTTATTTTGCCGATTTTTGCTACCTTTTTTATTAGCTTTACAGATTGGACGTTTATTCAAGGGCTAGGCAATATGAATTTTATCGGATTAGAAAATTATGAGAAATTACTCAAAGATGAAAGATTTATCCAATCCATTGTAAACAATATTTGGTTAATTGCATCAGTGCCGATAACAATGATTTTAGCTTTGTTTCTAGCTATCATAATCAATAAAAATGTTTATTTTAAATCATTTTTTAAAGTGGTTTACTTTATGCCATACATTTCAAGTATCGTAGCGGTGGCCATTGTATTCCAATTACTATTTCATCCATCATATGGGCCAATCAATGAATTTTTAATGATGTTGGGTATAGAAAATCCTCCTAGATGGTTAGCAGATTCTAATTGGGCACTAGTATCTGTAATAATTATCTCAGTTTGGACTTCAATAGGGTTTAGTTTAATTATATATTTAGCTGCATTACAAAATATTTCGATTGAATTATATGAAGCAGCTGAAATAGATGGTGCAACCGCATGGGATAAATTTATCCACATTACTGTACCGATGCTCGCTCCAACTAATTTCTTCTTATTAATTACAGGAGTAATTGGCAGCTTTAAAGCATTTGAACTAATTGTTGTTTTAACGGACGGTGGTCCAGGTTATTCTACATCCGTTATTGTTTACTACCTATATGAACAAGCATTTGAAAATTTACGTTCTGGATATGCTTCAGCTATATCGATTCTCTTGTTAATTTTATTACTAGCTATTACGTTAATACAATGGTTTGGTCAGAAGAAATGGGTTAATTACTAAGATGGGAGGAGTAGACTTGAAACTTAATATAAGAAAACTATTAACTACTATTCTTATGTTGGCTGTAGGTGTGGCCTTTATCCTGCCTTTTATATGGATGATCTCAGCATCATTAAAGCCTGAGTCAGAGGTCTTTGCCTATCCGATTCAATGGATTCCTGAGGAATTAAAATGGAGTAATTATAAAACTGCATGGTCAGATGGATTTCCTTTGTATTATTGGAATTCTATTAAAGTCACAGTAATTACAACTTTAATATCAGCGACAGTGTCAACAATGTCTGCTTACGGTTTTTCAAAAATTCATTTTAAAAGTCGTGACTTAATTTTTATACTAGTTTTGGCAACTTTTATGATTCCAGCACAAGCTATTCTAGTTCCACAGTTCTTGCTATTTAAGTATTTGAATTTATTTGATACACATGTAGGGTTAATTCTATTAAATAGTTTTAGTGTACTTGGTACGTTTATGTTAAGGCAGTTTTTCATGGGTATCCATGATGATTATATTGCATCTGCAAAAATTGATGGTGCGGGGCATTTGCGCATTTTTTCGCAAATTGCAGTTCCATTAGTCTTACCAGCCATTTCAACGTATTTTATTCTTAGATTTATTTGGACATGGAATGATTATCAAGGTCCATTAATCTTCATAAGATCAGATCATTTGTATACGATTCAAGTTGGGATTGATAAGTTCTCAAATGAAAGTGGAGAACTTTATAGTTTAATTATGGCTGGTGCAGTTTCGGCAATCCTTCCACTGCTAATTATCTTCATTATCGGTCAAAGATATGTACTTGAAGGTATAGCACTAGGTGGAGTTAAAGGATAAATAAAAGAATTTTTCAATAATTAGGAGGGTCAAAATGGAGAAAATCAAAGTGGTATTACTAGGGGTTTTGTTTAGTATCTTATTAGTTGGTTGTTCTAGTGGTTCTGATAAGGGGGCGAATGCAAACGAAAATTCTTCTAACTCAGATGAAACTGCTTCTAATGAAACAACGAATAATGAAGGAGAAGAAACTGTAACTATCAGATTACATCACTGGTATAATGAGGAAAGAGACAATTGGTTAGACATTATCGAAACATTTGAAGCAGAACATCCAAATATCAAGGTAGAATCTGTTACACCGGAAAATAACGATTCAGAAGAAACAATGAAACAAATTGATCTAGCTGCAGCATCTGGAGACCAATTAGATGTAATTATGTTGAGTGGTGCAGCACCATACTCACAACGTGTTAATCAGGGTATGTTTGAACCATTAAACAGCTACCTTGAAGAAGAAGGTGTTGAATTCGGTCAAGAGTATCAAGTAGATACAAATATAGAAGGAACTTATTATGGTTTGCCAGGTAAGTATAATATGTATTTTGTAATGCTGAATGAAAACGCTTTAAATGAAGCTGGCCTAGAAATCCCAACAGATTGGACTTGGGATGAATACATGGATTATGCAGCTCAATTAACAGAAGGTGAAGGCGCGAATAAACGTTATGGTACTTACTTCCATTCATGGGGGGATTATGCAAAGCTTACTTTAAACAATCAATCTGAAAACAGTAATTTAGTAAAAGACGATGGAGTAACATCTAATATTGATAATCCATTAATTAGAAAAACATTAGAGATTCGTCAAAGAGGCCAGGAAGAGGGAAGTGCTACACCTTATGGCGATACTATCTCAATGAACCTGCACTATTATGATCAATATTTTAACGAAAAAGCAGCTATGATTATGACAGGAAGCTGGATGATTCATGAGGGTGGGGGACGAGAAGGTGATCCTTCCAGCTTTAAAACAGCATTTGCTCCATATCCAAAAGCAAAAGAAGGTGACCCAGTTACAAGTCCTGCAAGTAGTGACATCTTGACTGTTTACTCAGGTTCAAAGCATAAGGAAGAAGCCTATGAGTTTATTAGATGGTACACAACGCAGGGTATCATTGAACAAGGTAAATTCCTTCCAAGTTATAAAGGGGAAGACTTAACAACTGTTGTTGATAATCTCTTAGCAGGTAACCACAACTTAGAAATGATTAATACGGAATCATTAGCCAATACAATTGAGACTACACAAGCAGCAGATGTTAATGTACCCGTACCATTCATTGGTGAAGTTGAGGATGCTTATTTAAGTGAAGTAGATAAATTCTTGCTAAATGAACAGGATTTAGATACTACCATCGACAATGCTCATCAAGCGGTACAAGAAGTGATAGATGCTAATGTGAATTAGGATAAGGCATAGATTAGGGATGTAAACAAAAGCTGCATCCCTAATCTTTTTCTGGTTATGTTTGACATAAAAGTGATAGTTATAAATCGATTTCTCTTTTGATATTGTTGAATCTCGTGACTTTGATATAATGATAGAAATCGGAGGAATGAGATGTGAAGACATGGAGGGACTGTATTTTAAATTTTTTTAATAATTTCACTTTTAGAAATAAATTATTAATCTTAATTTTCTTATGTGTGATAATACCTGCTTTCTTTAGTGTAACAAACATTATGTTAACTACATCTAACATTATTCAAAAACAAGCGGTCAAAAGCGAAGAGTATACCATTAACTTGGCTCATACGTATTTATCGCAAAAAATAGATGAACTTATTCATGTGATGAATTTTGTTCAGTTTGACGCAGATGTAATACGAACATTGAACCAAGGTATGCAAAAGGAAATTTCTCCTCGTAGTTATTTAGATATCAATAGCAGTTTAGATCAGTTAACAAGAAATAGTGACATAAGTGTTAGTATTGTCCCAGTAAATCAAAATCAAAGTTTTTCGAACCGAGGATTTACAAGTAAATTTAACCAGGAAAACTTGAAAATGAAAGGGCATACATTTCTTGATAACCTATCTTCTTTTAATGTGTACTGGTTCTCTAATCAAGATTTTAATTCAGATGAACAACGAATCATTTTAGGAAGAAGGATTGTGAACTATTCCGGTACCACTATTGCTTATTTATATGCTGGAATCGATGGAGTTGGGATTGATAACGTACTAAATAGAAATGAATTTCAAGCCACAAGGGAGTTCCTGTTACTTGATTCCAATCGAGACGTTCTGTACGGGACGCTAGATTCAGCCATAGAAAATAACAACTTGATAGAAAAGAAAAACAATTCTGAAGCGAATACTTTTTTTACGACAGTGAATGATATTAATTATTTAGTTGTACAAAAGCGCTTTCTAAATTCGGATTGGAGCCTTGTTAGTTATATGCCATACAGTGAAATTGTTCATGAATTAAGAGGAACGTATCGTTTCCATATTTATTTGCAATTGTTTCTGTTCACTTTCTTAATTATTATGCTTCTGTATGCAGTTAACAGGTACACAAGACCAATTAACCGTTTAGCTTCGGTAGCTAACGAAATTCAATCTGGTGATTTGCAAGTTCGTTCCAATATTGATAGGCAAGATGAGATTGGCAAACTATCACTAGCATTTGACACAATGCTAGATACCATTCAAGAGAACATCAAACAAATTACGATAGAACAACAATTGAAGAATAAAGCAGAAATCGCTCATCTTCATGCAAAAATAAAGCCGCATTTTATGTATAACGTTCTAAACACGATACGCTTACAGGTGATGAAAAATGGCGATAACGAATCATCAAATTCAATTTCTATGTTTTCACAGTTTCTAAGAAGTATTTATACGGTAGATGAATCAATTACATTAGAAAAAGAACTGGAACATACAGTTAATTATTTAAACTTAGTTAATACGATGAGAAAGTATCCAATCTCTATTAGAACGCGGGTAGAGAATGATGCATTATTTGAAAGTGTACCAAGCTTTTTTCTGCAACCCATTGTAGAAAATGCAGTCAAGCATGCGGACCTGCAAGAAGACGGTATGATTAATATAAACGTAGAGGTTACCAATGATTATATGACAATCTCTATTAAAGATAATGGCGTAGGGGTAGATGATGAACAATTAAAAGACATTAGATCAAACCTTTCCTTGGAAAAGAGTGCAGTCATTCATCAATATGAAAAGGAGCAATACGGTATAGGGTTAGAAAATATATACCAACGCATGAAAATTTTATATGGTTCCAAGTTTATGATGAAAGTTGAAAATGGGGCTTATAACGGTTTTGTAGTAAAATTCAAGTTTCCGTTAGAAGAGGGGTGCAGGAATGAGAATAATGCTGGTTGATGATAACTACCAAATGTTAGAATACTTAGATCAAAGTATTTCATGGAGTAAAGAAGGCATGACTTTAGTAGCAAAATGCGAGAATGGCGAAAGGGCACTTGCTATAGCAAAATCTAGTCCAATTGATATATTAGTCACGGATATTGATATGCCTAAAATGAATGGAATAGATTTAATTAAGCAATTACAGCAAATTTATCCTAAGATGAAATCAATTATTATATCGAGTTACGATGAGTTTAAATATGCACAACAAGCGGTTAAACTGTTAGTGAGTGATTATATCTTGAAGGATAAGTTAGACTCTAGTTCATTATTGAAAACACTACATCAAATAATGTTAGAGTTAAAGAAAGAACAAGATAATCAATTAAGACTAGTAGAGTGGGAATCATTAATTAAGGAAAATCAACTAAGTATTAAAAGGCAATGGCTCAGGAATCTTGTTGATACTCCAATTAAAAAGCAATCAGAGTTGAAAAATCAATTATTAGGCTATGGAATTAACTTTGATGAGAGTCGATATATATCAATAATTGGGAAGGTTACAAATGAGAAAAAGGCAATCAAACGATTTGAATCAGCAGATTTATTAATGAATGCAATCGAACAATTATCTACTGAATTTTTTTCACATGAAGTAGAAGGATTTGTTTATAATCAATTAGAGATGATATGGTTTCAACCAGTTAAACGAAATGTATCAGAAATGATGGATAAAATCCAAGAATTTCAAAAAGCGCTAAAAGAATATTTTAATATTGAATTTGCTTTTGTTCATTATCCATCATGTGATAATGAGGGGGCTTTTTTGGAATCTATCAAAAAGTTATTGAAAATGGAAAATGAATGGTTTTTCATAACTGGTCAAGAAATTGTGGATTATCATTCCATTAATTCTACCTTTATCATTGAAAATGCTTACGATCTATATGAATCTACCATTAATGATTTAAAAGGTTTTATTATGAAAGAAGAAAAAGATTTAGCTGATAAATATATGGATGAGTGGTTTGAGCGTTTAATGGACCGTAATTTTCATCCAAATGTTATCAAAGGGATGAGCCATAAAATAATTATTGATCTTTATATTAATTTTCATTTTATGAATAACCAAACAAATAACCATGCTGAATCGATTCACTTTGACATTTCATCTGCACAGTCTTTACAACAATTGAAGAAATACTACAAGCATTATATCGACAAAATTATCAAGAGTGTTTTATATTATCGAAAATCGTATCGTTCTGAAATTTGGGAAGCATTAATCTATGTTGATGAGAATATTGATAAGAAAATAACACTAAATGATATTTCTCAAACCTTATATATTAATCCAACCTATTTTAGTCGGATTTTTAAAAAAGATACAGGGCAATCTTTTGTAGATTATGTAAAAAATAGAAAAATGGAAAAAGCGCAAAAGTTATTGGAAGAAACAGACTATACAATTGAAAGCATCTCATTCCAATTAGGATTTAGTAATTCTAGTTACTTTATTAAACAATTTAGACAATGTGTTGGCAAAACTCCTATGGAATATCGAAAAGTAAATGAATAGGTTAATTAGAAGACCCTCTATTAGGTAAATGAACAACTATCATTTATCTAATTTAGAGGGTCTTCTTTATTATCTTACTCTCTAATAAATGTATTTACCCCAGACCCTACGTCATCTATTACAACGAAATCACCATTTTCATCGCCTGCAACGTTCTGCTCATTAGCTTTGACACGGTTATGATTGATATTTAATTTAGGAAGATATACTTTCGCTGTTGTATTTGCCGGAATATTAATCTTTAGTATAAAACGGTTTTCTTTATTCTCAAATTCGGCTTCTATCGGCCCTTTGATAGATGGAACTTTTAATTTTGCCCATTCTAGATGTGCAGGCTGTGGCTTAATTTGTATTTTATTAAAACCAGGTTCGATTGGTTGGACTCCGAATAACTGCCTTGGAATAATGTTAGCAGGTGCTGAAGCCCAAGCGTGAGAATAGCTCATATTTGGCTTTTGTTCTGGATCCCATGCCTCAGTCACAATCGTAGCCCCTAAATCATACATTAAATGCCCCCAGCTATTCATATCCTTTGATGTCATTAACGACAGAGCAGCATGACTTTTACCACTATTGTATAGGCCGTCTAATAAGAATTGAGAGCCATACACACTTACGGCCATTCCTTTACTCGCTGCATAATTCGCTGCTGATTCTTGGTTTTTTTCAGAAACTAAACCTACTGCAAGCGGGAAAGCAGATGCATGTAACGCATAATGATCGATATTTTTTCCATCTTTAAATTTCCCTGCTTCTTCACTGTATAAGTATTTATTTACTGCATCGAACATTTTTTCTGCTTGATTTGCAAACAGTTGTGCATCTTCCTTAAGTCCTAAAATATTTGCAATATTAGCTAAATGCTTGATGGCGATATATTGAAATGTATTAATGACCGTATTAATGGTTGAAAATTGGTAACCATCTCGTTGGGTTAGTGGCCAATCTACTAAATCATTTTCTTCCGACTTTTCGACCAACCCCTCATCATTTAAATAGTCTGATAATGTTTTCGTTTTTAAGATGTTATAGTATTTTTCTAGAGATTCCGTATTACCTGTATACATGTAGTCTTCCCAAGCCATCATCACCGTTTGCTGCTTATACTCTGTCGGCCATGTTGGTCTGTAGTATAAGTATTCCATTGAATATCTAGCAAATGCATATTCACGGTCCATCGAATACTGTGAAAGTTGATTAATATAGGCATCTCCCTCGTAATTTCGCCTTTCGCGTGTATGGGTGTCGACGTAAACATCTAGAGCAGTCGCTTTAATACTATATTTAACAAAATCCCAAACGTCATTTAGAGTTTGGTCTGATGACTCAAATAATGCCGCCTGATCATCAAATGGGTGGTGTAAAGCTATGACACTAAAGTGTTCTTCTTTTAACTCTACCGGAAAGTTTTTAACCTCAGCATATCTTATTACTCGGTATCCCCATTGTTCAATTACTTGCTTTTGTTCTTTTAATGTCCAAACTTCTTCATAGGTATTATCTGTTCGCATACTGCGGACACTCTCTTGCTCTTGTAATTCTTCGCCATACTTTATGTCTATTTGATGCCCTGAATTTCCCTTATTATCTAATTCCAATCGTAAACTACCTACAACTGCTTTTCCGAAATCAATAAAGTAATTGTTATTTCCTTTATGAACAATTTTTACTGGCTTAACGATACGTCTTTCCGTATTGCGAGTAGGTGAAGATTGTAAATTTTGTATAATTTCTTTTTTCGTTACCTGTTCCCAGTTGGAATCATCAAACCCGGCTTCATCCCAACCGAATGGATACTTCGTTGCATCAATATTTTCTCGAGGAACATAATAATATAAATCATTACCTGCATTACCGCCATCCACATATATATTTTTAGCATTTAACCCATTCCAAGATTGGTCAGATATTACTTTTTCTACGGTTCCATCTGTATAAAAAACATTCATTTGAAATAAAAATCGTTTGTCAGATTCGGTGTAATTTAATGCACCGATGACATTTTCCTGTCCTGAAATTAAGAAGTTGGTGACATCGAATGTTGTATAACGGTTAATTCCGTTGAAACCTCTTTCAGGGCCAGTACCGACAACCTTTCCATTAATCGATAATTTATATACATATTGAGCTGCTTCATCAGGTGATAAGGCAGTTACATGTGCGATCGCTTTGTTTATTTGTTTATGTTTTAATGGAAAGGATTTACGAAAAAAGGCGAAATTGTTAGTAGTAGAATCTTGTAACCAAATCGGTGTGGCATCCCAATTATCTTTGACAGCTGTTGTAAACATTTGAATGTTAGAGTAAGGGCTTTCCTTCCCCGTACTATTCCATGTTTTAACTTTCCAATAGTAGATCGTTTGACTTTGCAACGCTTTTCCTAAATACCTTACATTACTAGATTTAGAAGATACTACTTTCCCTGAATCCCATTGATCGCCTTCATTATCTAGTAATTTTTTATAATCTGTTGCAACAAGTATTTTGTAAGCGGATTGCCTTTCTCCATTAGAGCGATCATTTACAATCCAACTAAAATTGGGTTTTTCAGTTTCTATACCAAGTGGCACAGATAAAAATTCTACAAGCAGCCCAGTTGGCTTTCCAGCACTTGTTTTAATCATATAAAAATACCTCCAAGCAGTTTTTAAATTTATTTTTGAATTCGTTTTCATTTGCGAGTTACATACATTTGTTAAGGAAAAGAATACCATTATCAATAGTGATGTCAACTTTGGATTTTGAATAAAAAATTTAGGTTAAATGCTTAATTGATGCTACTTTCATAAGCTATCATATAAAATTTGAAACAATATTTATCAATATATTGTTATCGGTAATCAATTTTGTTTCATATCAGTCTATAGGGACATCATGATTAAGTTCAGGTGGAAAAAGCGAGCTGAATTAAACCAAAAAGGGAATATGGTTAAGTTCAGGTGGAAAAAGCGCTCTGAATTAAATCAAAAAGAGGATATGATTAAGTTCAGATAGAAAAAGTGAGCTGAATTAAATCAAAAAGGGAATATGATTAAGTTCATGGAGCAAAATTGCTCTGAATTAAACCAAAAAGGGAATATGCTTAAGTTCAGGCAGAAAAAGCGCTCTGAATTAAATCAAAAAGGGAATATGGTTAAGTTCAGATAGAAAAAGCGAGCTGAATTAATTAGCCTCATATTTCTATTGAAGTTAATCACTGATCGGAGAATCTGGATTCTCTTAGACATTTATAATCCTCCCTTAATGTGGAAAAGCTAGGAATAGAATAGCTTAAGGGAGGAACAACATGAAATATATCACTGCAATGGTTGTCGTAATGATTTGTTTTTTATTATTAAATGCGTGTACGAATGAGCTTTCTGAACTGTTTAGTAATCAGCATTCACCGCTAGGCATTGATGAAACAGAAATGACGGATGAGAATTATTTGCAAATTGATCAACCCGGTCCGCGAACATTTGACCAGACTGGTGAAACCGGGGATGTAGAAGCTGATAAGGAAGTTATCCGGGATGCAGCGAATCGGATGCCGAGTGTAACGGTCGAATCTATTACGATTGATCACTCTGTTGCTACAGTGTATGTAAATGTAGATGAACCATTGAACGAAAATGAGAAGAAGGCTTGGCGTGATAATATTCTAACTGCTATAAAGGCCGCAATGCCTCGATATGAATTGAACGTTATCATCAATGAACGTCTATAATGAAAGTAGAAAAGAAAAAACAGATAAGCTAAAGAGCCCCCACCAACAGTGCGCATATCCGCACCCAATGATGAGCATGAATCCGTGATTCGCACTTATAAAACAACGGACATTTGCATCAGTATTTTGACGGGGGTATGCTACTATACTATAATTGTAATGGTGAGGAGAAGGATTTCCTTCTGAAGGAGAAAGAGGTGGAAGACGTGTTAGACCGTTTACAATCATTAGAAGCTCGTTATGATAAATTAAATGAATTATTAAGTGATCCGGAAGTTATAAATGATACAAAAAAATTAAGAGAATATTCCAAGGAACAGTCTGATTTAGAGGGTGTTGTCCAATCTTATCGTCAGTATAAAGATGTGACAGAACAGTTAGATGATGCGAAGGAAATGCTTGAAGATAACTTGGATGATGACATGTATGACATGGTTAAATCAGAGATCAGTGAGCTGACCAATCAAAAGCAGGAACTGGAAGAGCGCCTAAAAGTACTCTTGCTGCCGAAAGATCCAAATGATGATAAAGACGTTATTATGGAAATAAGAGGTGCTGCAGGTGGAGACGAGGCGGCTTTATTTGCCGGAGATTTATTCCGTATGTACTCGCGCTTTGCAGAGTCACAAGGCTGGAAAATTGATGTGATGGATTCCAATTCCACGGGAGTTGGCGGCTACAAAGAAATTATTTTTATGATTAATGGCCAAGGTGCATATTCCAAACTAAAATATGAAAATGGGGCACACCGTGTTCAGCGTGTTCCGGAAACAGAATCCGGTGGGCGAATCCATACTTCTACTGCAACAGTAGTAGTTATGCCAGAAGCAGAAGAAGTCGAAGTCGATATCCATGAAAAAGATATTCGTGTAGATACATTCGCATCAAGTGGTCCTGGCGGGCAAAGTGTAAATACGACCATGTCCGCAGTACGTCTAACCCACGAACCAACTGGTATTGTTGTTTCGATGCAGGACGAAAAATCACAAATTAAAAACAAAGAAAAAGCGATGAAAATTTTACGTGCTCGTATTTATGATAAGTTCCAGCAAGAAGCACAAGCGGAGCACGATGAAGCTAGAAAAAGCGCCGTAGGTACCGGTGATCGTTCAGAAAGAATTCGTACCTACAATTTTCCGCAAAATCGCGTAACAGATCACCGAATTGGTTTAACGATTCAAAAGCTTGATCAAATTTTACAAGGTAAATTCGATGAAATTGTCGATGCCTTGTTAATCGAAGAACAAACGAAAAAAATGGAGCAAATTGGTGAGTAAAATGAAAACGATGCAGATACATGAAGCCCTCAGTTGGGCTTCTCTTTTTTTACAAGAGCATAACCGTGAGCCTAAGGTGGCAGAGATTCTATTGCTACATCATCTCAGCATGACGAAGGTACAATTGTTAAGTAGCTTAAGAGAGCCAATTCCTGCTGAGAAACAGGAAGCATTTATTCAAGCGATCCACATCCATGCAGAAACAGGTGTACCAGTTCAACATCTCACTGGAACAGAAACGTTTTATGGAAGGTCTTTTCGTGTGAATCAACATGTATTAATTCCTAGGCCGGAAACAGAAGAGCTTGTGGAGGGGGTACTTGCCTACGTAGACAGTATTCATTTTCCGAAACCGACGCGTGTGCTCGATATTGGTACAGGGAGTGGAATCATTGCCATTACACTTAAGCTGGAACGTCCCGACTTACAAGTTTATGCGTCTGATATTTCAGAGCAAGCGCTCGCTGTTGCAGCTGACAATGCGCAGCAGCTTGGTGCAGACATTTCCTTTGAGCAAGGTGACTTTTTAGAGCCATTTTTAAATAAACAGACCGAAGCACAGATTATTGTTTCCAATCCACCCTATATCCCATATGAAGAGGAGCCGACGCTTAGTGATACGGTGAAAAATTTTGACCCGGAGCTTGCGTTGTTTGCTGAGGATGATGGCCTTGCTGCTTACAAAAAGATGGTTCAGCAGTCTGAAAAAATACTTCAATCTCCGGGATTACTTGCCTTTGAAATAGGTTATCAACAGGGGGAGGCAGTACGTGCACTTATCCACAATACTTATCCAGAAAGTAAGGCGCACGTGCGAAAAGATATCAACAAGAAGGATCGAATGGTATTTGCTACTCTATGATTTTTTGCATAATCACGGCAAAAATCACCATTTTATAATAAAAGCGAATAATATGCAGATATATCAGAAAATTGGTAGTATTTTCTCGGATTAACGTATCTTTTCTCCCTCCAACAAATAAATTAAAAAAAATAATAGATTATAAGTTTAAAAGATAGAATGATGCCCATACTGTGGATAACAGTGATTAAGGGGGCAGGAATCATGAAGAAATATCTAGTTGCATTTATTATCTTTTTAATATTATTCGGTTCTTTTCCAGCAAAAGGCATAAGTAATGGGGCTATCAATCAACAACGGACAACAGATGAGTTTCGAGTTATCCCTGATGAGGCGATTCGCTTACGCATTCTAGCAAACAGTGATAGTGATAGTGATCAAGCATTAAAGCGTAAAATTCGCGATGAAATAAATGAGGAAATTACACAATGGGTAGAGGATATTACCGACATTGAGCATGCAAGACAGTTAATTCAAGACCGTTTGCCTGAGATTGAGCAAGTTGTGGATAATGTGTTAACAGAAGAAAACATCGAGCAAAGCTTTGAAGTGGATTATGGAGAAAATATTCAGTTCCCGGCCAAAGTGTATGATAACCTGGTTTATCCGGCAGGTGAGTATGAAGCGATTCTCGTAACTTTAGGAAAAGGAAAAGGTGCTAACTGGTGGTGTGTACTATTTCCTCCGTTATGCTTTTTAGATTTTTCCAATGGAACAAGTGTAGCAGAGCAGGATCAAGAGGATGAAGCGTCAGAGGATGATGAAGAAGAGGATAAAAAAGGAAAAAAAATCAGCTTTAAATTCTTCTTTTTAGAATGGTTCAGTTAAATCTAGCATATTTCTCTCTAACAAACATAGAAATGTATTAGAAAACTAGAATAGGGAGAGATTGCTGATGGATATAATCAAAGCGGACACGGTGGATAAGGCGGTATTAGCCGAATTTTTTGAAGACAAGTGGGATGCGCTGGAGGAAAAAGAAGCACTACATCGTCACGGGTATTTCATCGAGGTAGAAAAAGAATATCAAGCATTTTTTGCATTAACTCCTGTTAGTAACTCAGGTTGTTGGTTACGAAGCTTGTACATGAAAGAAGGGGTACCAGCATCGTTGCCGTTAACCATTATTGAATCATCGATTGCATTAGCAAGAGAAAACGGGGCGACAGATTTATATGTGTATAGTCATCAACCGGCATTGAACAGTTTGTTATCCCTGTTAAAATTCAAGCAAGAACAGTCACCTTCCTTTGCGAATAAACAAATAGAACAAGGAACTTGGTGGAGACAGGATGTTACATCCGTAGTACGAGCACAATCCTGAACTTCTTGTGAATAAGTGAGGATTTTATTAACAGGTGTGGATAAACCATGTGGATAACCTGTGTACCAGCTGTGAACAATTCGCTTGCCAGATAAATACTTTGCTTATCAAAGTATTCGAAAGCAATTGACATTTTATGGCCGTTATTTCGAAAAAAATGCGTATTTAGTGAAACTCTTTGTTATTTAAACGTTAGCAAAGAGTTTTTTTGATGGAAAAGCAGCATGTGTGTAACTTTACTTGTCTGTGGATAAAATGTGGATAATAGTAATGAATAACGAACAAGGTATCAAATATGATATGATCAACAAGAATGAAAAAGTACGAGGAGAAACAGACATGCAAACGACAAGGCTTTGGAAAATAGAAGACAATACACAGGAAAATCAAATAGCCATTCAAGAAGCCGCAGAGCTGATCAGACAACAGGAAGTGATTGCATTTCCTACCGAAACAGTATATGGGTTAGGTGCGAATGCAACGAATCATCAAGCAGTAGCGAAAATTTTTGAAGCAAAAGGAAGACCATCCGATAATCCGTTAATTGTTCATGTTGCCAATCGGGAACAAATGAAACCGTATGTGGCAGCCGTTCCTCCGCTGGCAGACAAGCTTATCCATGCATTCATGCCAGGACCATTAACCGTCATTTTACCGAGCAACGGTACGATTGCTAATAATGTGACAGCTGGTTTATCCACAGTGGCCTTTCGAATTCCAGACCATCCAGTCGCAAAGCAATTGTTGGAAAGCTGTCAGCTGCCATTAGCTGCACCAAGTGCGAATCGGTCAGGAAAACCGAGTCCAACGAAAGCGTCGCACGTGTATGACGATCTGTACGGAAAAATTGCCGGTATTCTCGATGGAGGAACAACTGGGGTTGGACTTGAATCTACAGTTGTCGATTGCACAGGTGAGATTCCAATCGTGTTGAGACCAGGAGGAATCACGAAGGAGCAACTAGAGCAAGTGGTCGGAAATGTTATGCTAGACCCTGCGTTGGCCGAGCAGCATGATAAACCAAAAGCGCCGGGAATGAAATATACCCATTATGAACCGGAAGCGCCACTCTGGTTAATCAGAGGAACAGCGGACTTTTTCCAATCCACGGTTGATCGAATCGAAAGGGAAGGGAAAAAAGTAGCGGTCATGTGTAGTGAACAATTAGCAGCTTCACTTCAAGCCGATCAGATAAAAGTTATCGGCTCTCAACATGATTTAACACAAATTGCTGTCCATTTATATGATGCACTAAGATCCTTCAAAAAGACCGATGTAGATATTATTTTGTGTGAATCATTTCCACAGACTGGTGTTGGTGAGGCAATTATGAATCGCCTAACAAAAGCCGCTTCCGTTGTAGTTGATGAAGAAAAGTAATGATAAGGATTTGTTGGATTTTTTATAAGACGACCGACTAACAGTGAAGACATCCATAAAATTCCATAAATGATTTACATAAAAGCCTGATCTGGAGCATAGGATTGAATAGCATGTCCAGAGAGGGGTTGTGAGGATGCCTTTAGTAAACCTTGGGGAAATAATTTCCCTATTGTTTATGGCAACAGCCTTAGGGATGGATGCATTTTCAGTTGGTTTAGGGATGGGAATGCAAGCATTAAGGCTTAAGCGGATATTTATGGTTGGGATAAGCGTCGGCATTTTCCACAGTATTATGCCATTTATCGGAATAGTGTTGGGACGATTTATTTCAACGAAACTAGAAGGTTTTGCTGTGCTTGGGGGAGGTCTGCTTCTATTTGTACTGGGAGTGCAAATGGTATTAAACTCCTTTAATCGGGAAGATAAGGTGGTTGTGAGTCCAGTTGGGATTGGCCTTATTTTATTTTCATTAAGTGTTAGTTTAGATAGCTTTTCAGTAGGGTTAAGCTTAGGGATGTCAGGGGTAAAGACATTTTTAGCACTGATATTATTTGGACTAGCTAGTATGACTTTAACGTGGACCGGCTTATTAGTGGGGCGAAAGGCTAAAGGCTTTCTCGGCGTCTACAGCGAATTATTTGGAGGAAGTATCCTTTGTGCGTTTGGATTAAAAATTATCTTTGGTTAGCATTTTTGCTATATATGCGAAATAGTTTAAAGGAAAAGGACTGTCTCCTATCTATAGGCAGTCCTTTTTTATTATAGGAAGTGAAAAATTTTAGAATGAAGAAAGAGCGAGCGAAGGGTAGGGCTTTGTCGGGAATAGTACGATATGGTATAGTTTTGGACATAGAAAAATATTGAAATGTTAAGAAAATCATATACAAGGCGTTCCGTAATACCGTTTTCGGGAATAATAATAGAACCAACAAAGGAAGATGTATGTGTAGGCATCTTCACGCAGATGGAGGTTGCAATCATGAAAGTATTATTTGTTTGTACCGGAAATACGTGCCGAAGTCCGATGGCAGCTGCTTTACTTAAACATATTTCCTCAGCTGAAGTAAAATCAGCGGGAATTTATGCAGGGCCAGGACAGCCAGCTTCGCAAGGAACAGTGGATGTACTTCGTGAACAAGGAATTTTATTTGATCATGCGTCACAGCCGGTTACGGTTGATTTGCTAAATTGGGCGGATTTGATTTTGACGATGACAACGCAACACAAGCAAGCATTAGCCCTCCAATACCCGACGATTACAGACAAGCTGTTTACGCTAAAAGAATATGTGCATCAAGATGATAATGAAACATGGGAAAAGCTTAAAAAAGCCTATACCGAGCTAGAGGAAAAGCGGGCAGCATTTATCCGTGAACGGGGAAAAGAATTAGATCCAAACGAGATGGATCAAGCGTTATATGATTATTTACGAAAAGAGATAAGTGAAATTCAAGTATTAGAAGCCAACCTACCGAACTATGACATTTCAGATCCGTTTGGTGGAGATTTATCTGTGTATAAAAAAACTTTCAATGAAATGGAAAAGTATATTGAACTACTTGCAAAAAAGTTAGACAATAAAGAATAGAGAATGTAATAAATGGCTAACACCGCCAAGAAGACTTGGCGAGGAAGAGCCAGGTCTTTAAGGGGGAGAGGCTATGGAAAGAAAAACGCGATTTAATTTGCGTTGGAAGCTAGTCGTATTTACCACTTTGCTTGCTACGATTACCTATTCGACGAGTGCTTTATTTATTTATTTTGTCTATGATCAAATGCAGCCGTATTGGAATATTTCCGAAATTGCTTTTGTTATTCTGACATTAGGACTAGGCATTATTTGGTCAGGAATTCTGACCTTTTTCACCGCCCGATTCGTCACCAAGCCATTAATCAAGCTTGAAACGATAGCTGCCGAAGTGGCAGCCGGTAATTTAGAGCAAGAGGTGGAGCTTCCAAAGTCTAGAGATGAAATCTATTCCCTATCACTAGCCTTTCAAAAAATGCTCTTCAATTTAAGAGAAATAATGGAGAAGATAGAGGATAATTTTGATCGAACCAACCAATCGGTTCAAGAGATAAAGGCTGCTTCATCAAAAGCCGCTTCACAAACGAATCTGATTGAACAAACCGTCTATCAAATTTCTTCAGGTGCAGAAGATTCATCAAATGCCATCCAACAAACCGCGGAATCGATTGAAGTAGCGACAAGACTTGCAGGTCAAGTCCAAGATAAAGCAATGATCTCACGTGAAAAATCTTCAGCAATGGTTCACCAGCTTTCAACCAGCAAAGAAGTCATCCATCATTTAATTTCGGGAATTCAGTCATTAGCGAAAGAGCAAGAAAGCTCCCTCCAAGACGTGGATCGTTTAGAAAAGAATGCAGTAGAGGTTAATCATATTATTTCCATGGTTGGAGAGTTAGCAGAGCAAACCAACTTACTCGCATTAAATGCTTCCATTGAAGCGGCACGTGCCGGTGATCATGGAAGAGGCTTTGCCGTCGTTGCCGAGGAAGTTCGGAAATTAGCAGATCAAAGCACAAAGGCGGTTCAAGGAATTTCTGAGCATGTCTCGAACATTCAATCCGATGTACGTCAAGTGGTCGCAAAAATGACCGAGCAAGTAGACTTTGCACGATCGGAAGCAACAAAAGGGGAGGATGTCAATCATGCCATTCTTCAGATGTCGACATCGATTGAAGGAGTAGCTGCAGCTATTGAAGATATTTCTTCTCTCGTGGACAAGCAGTTGAGGGAAATAAAGGAAACCTCGAAGCAATCACAGGAAGTATCAGCAATTGCGGAAGAAACATCTGCTAGTGCACAGCAAATGAGTGCTTCGATTCAGCAACAAACCGCAGTAACGGAAAACCTGGATGACTTAGCGACCGTTTTAGAGGAACACGCACAAATTTTGAAAAAACAAATTCGACGCTTTCAACTTAAACATTAAACTAGGAACATAACGATAAATTTTTTATACTATAATTGGATGTAATTAGTACAGAATAAAAAAGTAAATGAAATGACAACTATTTAGCCATACAAGGGGTGGGAATCAATGAAAGTAATTATTGCATCAGATCATGGAGGAATAGAGCTTCGCAAGGAAATTGGTGAACTATTAAATGAAATGAATATCGAGTTTGAGGATATCGGTTGTGACTGTGAAGGCTCTGTCGATTACCCGGATTACGGAATTCCTGCAGCAGAGCGCGTAGCAAGTGGTGAATTTGACAAAGGGATTTTGATTTGTGGAACAGGGATTGGTATGTCTATCGCTGCCAATAAAGTAAAAGGCATTCGTGCTGCACTTGTCCACGACATTTTTAGTGCAAAGGCAACGAGAGAGCATAATGATTCCAATATGATTACGATGGGTGCGCGTGTCATTGGGCCTGGTTTAGCTAGAGAAATTGCCAAAACATGGTTAGAAACAGACTTCCAAGGTGGTCGACATGCAAATCGTATTGGCAAGGTCAGTGAGTACGAGAGTAAATAAACCGTCAAAGAAAGAAGGGTTTGGCAATGGAACAGCTACAACAACAGATGAAAGCAATCGTTGATGAGTGGATTCGTTCAGCCTATTTGAATCAAGGCGATTTATTTGTCATTGGTTGTTCAACAAGTGAAGTTGCCGGAGAGCGCATTGGTACATCTGGAAGTGAGGCTATTGCTGCTATTATTTATAAAGAGCTAAACCGACTCCGTCAAGAAACAGGTGTACAGCTTGCGTTTCAATGCTGTGAACATTTGAATCGCGCTTTAGTTGTCGAAGCAGATACGATGAAACAGCTTCAGCTGGAACAAGTATCGGTTGTCCCGGTTCCAAAAGCAGGAGGTTCGATGTCATCCTATGCGTATAAGCAGCTGCAACAGCCAGTCGTAGTGGAGCAAATTCAGGCGAATGCAGGCATGGATATTGGCGAGACAATGATTGGCATGCATATGAAACGGGTAGCGGTCCCATTGCGCCTAAAGCAAAGGTATGCCGGAAGTGCTCGAGTGAATGCAGCGAGAACGCGGCCGAAGTTAATTGGCGGTCATCGTGCGGTGTATTTGAATGAAGTGGAACCGAGCAATCATTGTGACTAATCGTTGATAAATAGCGGTTAGCTAGGAAAAAGGTGGTCCAGGATTTATATATATTAGTACATCTATTAAAAAAATTAATATCAAGGGGGCAATTCAAAATGGAACACGTAAAGCAAAATGATGTCGAGTTATATGAAGCAATTGAAAAGGAAAGAAAGCGTCAAAATGACAAAATTGAATTAATTGCATCAGAGAATTTTGTATCACAGGCTGTCATGGAAGCACAAGGATCTGTATTAACGAACAAATATGCAGAGGGATATCCTGGACGCCGCTATTATGGTGGTTGTGAATATGTTGACGTTGCTGAAAATCTAGCGCGTGACCGTGCCAAGGAACTGTTCGGCGCAGAGCATGTGAATGTACAGCCACATTCCGGTGCACAAGCAAACATGGCTGTTTACTTTACGGTGCTAGAGCCAGGAGATACAGTGCTTGGCATGAATCTTAGTCATGGTGGACACCTGACACATGGTAGCCCGGTAAACTTCAGTGGTACACTGTACAATTTTGAAGAATATGGTGTGGATAAAGAATCCGAGCAAATCGATTACGATGCATTACTCGAGAAGGCGAAAGAAGTAAAACCAAAATTAATTGTTGCTGGTGCAAGTGCCTATCCACGCCAAATTGATTTCAAAAAGTTCCGTGAAATTGCTGATGCAGTTGATGCTTACTTAATGGTCGATATGGCACACATTGCTGGACTTGTTGCAACAGGACACCACCCAGATCCAGTCCCGCACGCTCATTTTGTGACAACGACAACACATAAAACATTGCGCGGCCCACGTGGTGGAATGATTATGTGCAAAGAGGAATTTGCGAAAAAAATTGATAAAGCTGTATTCCCGGGAATGCAAGGTGGTCCGTTAATGCATGTAATTGCAGCAAAGGCAGTGGCATTCAAAGAAGCATTACAAGATGATTTTAAAACATATTCTAAAAATATTATTGATAATGCCAAGCGTTTTGGTGAAGCGTTACAAAGTGAAGGCATCCGCATCGTTTCTGGCGGTACGGACAATCACTTATTGTTGCTCGATGTTCGCGGTCTTGGCTTAACAGGAAAAGACGCAGAAAAACCACTCGATGATATCGGTATTACTACGAACAAAAACACGATTCCATTTGATCCAGAAAGCCCGTTTGTGACTAGCGGTATCCGTGTTGGGACTGCTGCTGTTACTTCTCGTGGATTTGGTCCTGAAGAAATGGAAGAGGTAGCTTCGATCATCGCATTCACCTTGAAAAATCATGAAGATGAAGCAAAACTAAAAGAAGCAGCTAAAAGAGTAGAAGCATTAACAAGCAAATTCCCACTATATCAGCAGTAATTTTTACAAGCCCTTGTCAGCAAAGTACTGGCAAGGGCTTGTTTAATTTAGTTAAGGGGTCAGACCCCTTTGCTTCACTTTTACAGTTCGACAACAATTTTGTTTCTTTGCTTGAAAGAGAATCGTTTTTTCAGTACACTTTTAAAGATGCATCACTGGGAACAAATAAGGAAATACTATTTTTTATCACATATAAAAAAAGTTTAAGGAGTGATCGGAACGTGGGAAATGTATTTGTACTGGACCATCCACTCATTCAACACAAATTAACCTACATAAGAAAAAAAGAAACAGGAACAAAAGAATTTCGCGAGCTGGTTGATGAAGTGGCAGCGTTAATGGCATTTGAAATTACGCGCGATTTACCATTAGAGGAAATTACCATCGAAACCCCGGTAACGACTGCAACGACAAAAACATTGAGCGGGAAAAAGATTGGTCTCGTACCAATTTTACGTGCAGGACTTGGTATGGTTGACGGCATTTTACAGTTAATTCCAGCTGCTAGAGTTGGACATGTTGGTCTGTATCGAGACCCGGAAACGTTAAAGCCAGTGGAATATTATATTAAACTTCCTTCTGATATCGAAGAGCGCGATCTTATCGTGATCGATCCGATGCTAGCAACAGGTGGGTCTGCAAACGATGCGATTCACTCCTTGAAGAAGCGTGGAGCTACAAGCATTAAATTAATGTGTTTAGTCGGTGCACCTGAAGGAGTGGAGGTAATCAAAAAGGAACACCCTGATGTTGATATTTATTTGGCTGCATTGGATGAAAAATTAAACGAAAAAGGCTACATTGAACCAGGGTTAGGAGACGCTGGAGATCGTTTATATGGAACGAAATAATTTTTGATAAAGATGCCGGAGTGAGAAATAATGGGTAAACGAATAAAAGTTATGACGATTTTTGGTACGAGACCGGAAGCGATAAAAATGGCTCCGCTCGTACTCGAACTGAAAAAACGCTCAGATCAATTTGAACCAATCGTGACAGTAACAGCTCAGCATCGAGAAATGCTAGATCAAGTGTTAACCATTTTTGGAATTACTCCAGACTTTGACTTAAATATAATGAAAGCACGCCAAACCCTTGCGCAAGTGACAACAAGGGCATTGGAAGGGTTGGACGAGGTGATGAAGGAAACGAAGCCAGACATCGTTCTCGTTCATGGTGATACAACAACGACGTTTGCTGCATCGTTAGCAGCTTACTATAATCAAGTTGCTGTAGGTCATGTGGAAGCGGGGCTTCGCACATGGAATAAGTATTCCCCATATCCAGAAGAGATGAATCGCCAGCTTACCGGTGTAATGGCTGATTTACATTTTGCACCGACAGAACAGTCCAAGCAAAATTTGCTCAAAGAAAATAAACCGGAAGAAAGCATTTATGTCACTGGAAATACAGCGATTGATGCATTAAAAACTACCGTATCTGATTCCTATTCCAGTCCAATTTTAGATGGATTAGATGGGAAGCGTTTGGTGCTAATGACAGCCCATCGCAGGGAGAACTTAGGAAAAAATATGGAGCAAATGTTCCGTGCAATCAAGCGACTAGTGGAGGAGCATGACGATATTCATGTCGTTTATCCAGTTCATTTGAATCCGGTTGTCCAAGAAACAGCAAATGAAATTTTAGGGAACGATGATCGTATCCAACTGATTGAACCGCTTGGTGTTGTCGATTTCCATAACTTCGCATCACGCGCCCATTTAATATTAACGGACTCTGGTGGTGTGCAGGAAGAGGCGCCATCGCTTGGTGTACCAGTACTCGTTCTTCGTGATACGACCGAGCGCCCGGAAGGCATTGCAGCAGGTACGCTTAAGCTAGCTGGGACAGAGGAAGATGACATTTTTAACCTGGCGAATGAATTATTATCCAATCCCGATGCACATGAAAACATGGCAAAAGCGTCCAACCCATACGGTGATGGGCAGGCATCCGCTAGAATATCTGAAGCCATTCATACATTTTTTAACAAGAGTGCTACCTAAGGGTGGTGCTCTTTTTTATTTGTTCGGATTATGCACACCGACTTTCCAATCCATATGAAAAATCATGCATGTTTTCCCATCCTCTCACAAATACTAACAGATAAAAAAATGAGGAGAATATTATGAAGTTTCGTACCCATCTATTATTGATCATCAGCATCCTGCTAACGAATCCTTTCTTCGTCACAGCAGAAGAAGAGGAGCAGGCAATCATTATCGAAGTAGAAGGAAATCCACATACGCGAAAAGCACATATTGAGGATTATTACCCTTTTATAGAAGTAGTACAGGTATATGATCAACTGTTTAATGGACTGGCTTTGAAGGGAACATCACGAAAATTAGAGCGAATGGATTCACTTGATTTTGTAAAACAAACGTATCCTGTTCGTACATACAAAACGAACACACCTGGCACCGCACCTGAAAATTCCCAACATGCAACAACACAGCAACCATCGGACATTACAGTAGAAGACATAGACATATCCGTTACATTGGAGTCCGAGCAGCCGAATGTAAACAAAAGCATTCCTTTTTTAAAACAACAGTCATCTACACTAAAGTCTTACACAGGAAAAGGCATAAAAATTGGCGTAGTTGATACGGGGATTGACCATCATCATCCAGATTTGAAGAACAATTTTAAAGGTGGGTATGACCTGGTTGATTTAGATGATGATCCAATGGAGACCATTCCTGAGCAAGGAATCCCAACATTACATGGGACACATGTGTCAGGAATCATTGCTGCCAATGGAAGCATGCAAGGGGTTGCTCCCGAGGCATCTCTTTACAGTTATCGTGCACTTGGACCGGGTGGAATGGGCACGTCCATTCAGGTGATTGCAGCAATTGAAAGGGCAGTTAAAGACGGGATGGATATTATTAATCTGTCCCTAGGAAATAGTGTGAACGGTCCTGACTGGCCTACAAGTGTCGCGGTCAACAGGGCGGTTGAGCTAGGCGTTACAGTCGTGATTGCTAATGGAAATTCGGGGCCATCGAATTGGACAGTTGGTTCACCAGCTACCGCTTCCAATGTCATTTCCGTTGGCGCCTCAACACCACCGTTAGAGGTTCCTTATTTATTCGATTCGTTCCATGAAAAAAGGATTGCGCTTACTCCGTTAATGGGTTCACAGCCTTGGCAGCTTGAGCGTGAATATCCTATGGTACAAGGTGGTATTGGTAATCAGGAGCTGCCCGATGCGGATGGAAAAATTGTCCTCATGGAACGAGGGGAAATCCCGTTTGCAGAAAAAGCACGCTTAGCCGAACAATCGGGAGCAAAAGCATTAATTATTTATAACAATGAGGATAAAGCCTTTCAAGGATCGATTGAAGATGGCAAAGAGCCAATTGACATCCCTGTCGCTTCCGTATCCATGGACGATGGACAATGGCTGAAAGAACAGGCAACAGAAGATACTTATTATATAGAAACAAAATATAAAAAATCAAAAGATATGATTGCCGCTTTTAGCTCGAGAGGTCCGGTTACTGCTAACTGGTGGATAAAGCCGGAAATCGTTGCTCCTGGCGCTGCGATCAATAGTACCGTTCCAGGTGGTTATCGAGAGCTGCAAGGAACTAGCATGGCTGCCCCGCATGTTGCTGGTGGTTTAGCCTTAGTTAAACAGGCGCATCCAGATTGGAGTCCTGCTAAATTAAAGGGTGCATTATTGACATCTGCATTACCATTGAAAAATGAACAATTGCTTTACGATCCAATCGAACAAGGTATGGGGCGGATGCAAATAGATAAAGCCATCCATACACCACTTGTCATTTACAATCCACTTCTTTCTTTTGGAAAAGTAACCGATCTAAGTGAAACCCATATGGTTGAACTGGAGCTAGAGAATGTGACAACCAAGGAACAAGACTATTATTTTGACATTCCAAAACAGCAAAGTGGATTACGCTGGCAGTTACCGAAGCAATTCACGTTGGATCCAGGTGAGAAAAAAACAGTACCGATTCAATTGAAGGTTTCCGCTTCTTTTTTAGATAAGGGGATTCATCAAGGATGGCTGACGCTAAAGCAGGGGAAGCAATCCTATCATTTACCGTATTTGTTTATTAATCAAGAGGCGGATTATCCGAGAGTGATGGGCATGGAGTTTGCCTTAAAAGTGTTTTCGGATGATGAGTATCAATATCGTTTGTATTTACCAGAGGATGCGCAAAGTGTAACGATTGATCTTTACGATTCGCACAGCATGGCATTTGAGCGAACGTTGTTAGAATTGGAAAACCAGAAGCAAGGTGTGATTGAAGGAACGATGGAAATGAGAGATGTAGGAGATAAAGGAGAATATTTAGCCAATGTTTCCGTTAAAACAACATCCGGTGAAACATATGATTACCAAACTGATTTATATATTGAGTAGGGATGGAATTTTGAGTTCAAGGGGAAAAAGCAAACGAAAGTGAATCAAAAAGGGCATACGATTGAGTATCGAGGGGAAAAATCAAGCTAAAGTGAATCAAAACCGTAATCTAAACGGATTTTGCCCATTTTTTTCAAGCTAAATAAAAAAGTTTGTCAAAGAAGTTCACAAAATTGTTGATTTCATTATCGACACAATTTCGATATAATATGGGAGAAGTCTTGTCATTTCCGCACGCAACAAGCAGACAAAAATTTTCAATTTTTAACAACCAGATGTTTCCTTACCAAACCGATTGACATTGGACAACCCCTATTGTATGCTAATCTAGTGTGGATTGGTAAGGGTTTCAGAGTTGTGGTCATGCAAACACAAATGGTCATCTTGTAAGTGAAGATCACAACAAAGTGTGACATTTGTCACTGCAAGAAAGGTTTACATGTGATAGGGGCGTTTAGCTTGAAAAATAAAGACAGTCCTTTTTACGGAATGGCACTGACAGGAGGAATCACATCGAATCTTGTCGGAGGACCACTCACGGGGTTTTTTTTAGGTAAATGGCTTGATGACCTTTTTTCTACAAAACCACTTTTTTTAGTGCTTGCTCTCCTTCTGGGAATCGTAGCAGGTACATATGGAACGATCCATCTAGTCAGAAAATATACGGGAGATAACTAACATGAAGCAATATGAAAAAATGATAGCCCGTCAGCGTAAATGGATGTTCTATCTTCTAGCAATTATAGTACTAGGAGCCGGGTTCACACCGTATCCTCGTATTTTCCTCGGACTCCTCCTTGGAGCAGTATTAAGCTTTTACAACTTATGGCTGATGCAAAGGAAAATCAAGCAATTTGGACAGGTGATTGTTGAAAATAGTCCTTTGAAAGGGATCGGGACTTTTTCAAGAATGGCAACTGCTGCCCTGGCTGTATTAATCGCCCTTCGATTTGAAGATTATTTCCATATGATTGCTGTAGTAATTGGATTAATGACAGCTTACATTGTCATTATGATAGATTTTGCAATTTTTAACACAAGAGACTAGCTTACGGAAGAGAGGTGAAGCAATTGGATCACAAAGCACCATTACTTGAAGATCTATTTGGTATCTCTTGGCTTGACTTTAACCTTTCCACAGTAATTATGACGGTTATCTCGTCAATCATTGTTTTTATCATTTGTGTATTGGCAAGTAGAAACCTGCAAATGAAGCCTACTGGATTCCAAAACTTTATGGAATGGTTAATCGATTTTGTGAAAGGCATTATCGGAGATACGATGGATTGGAAGACAGGTAAATTATTTTTACCACTAGGGTTAACCTTGTTGGTTTACATCTTTATCAGCAATATCCTTGGTGTTATCACAATGGGGGTATGGGGACACACACTATGGTGGAAATCACCAACCTCTGATGCTACCGTAACGTTATCGATGTCTGCATTAGTAATCATTCTTACCCATTTTTATGGAATTAAGCTAAAAGGTTTTAAGGAATATGGTAAAGATTATTTCAGACCCGTACCTTTCTTATTTCCATTAAAGATTATTGAAGAATTTGCAAATACGTTAACGCTTGGTTTACGTCTCTTTGGTAATATTTTTGCTGGTGAGATTTTATTAGGACTTATTACGAAGCTAGCATTTACATTTGGTGCCGTTACATTCGTTGGGGCATTAATCCCGATGCTGGCATGGCAAGGATTTAGTTTATTCATTGGAGCAATTCAAGCATTTATTTTCGTCATGTTAACAATGGTTTACATGTCTCATAAAGTGAGCACTGACCATTAAAATATTAAAAAAATTTCAAAGGTATATATTCTAAAGGAGGATTTTTAAATTATGGAAGCTTTAGCAGCTGCAATAGCAATTGGATTGGCCGCACTTGGTGCTGGTTTAGGTAACGGTATGATCGTAAGTCGTACAGTAGAAGGTATCGCACGTCAACCAGAATTACGTGGTGCCTTGCAAACAACGATGTTCATCGGGGTTGCGTTAGTAGAGGCGATTCCTATTTTCGCCGTTGTAATTGCATTTATGGTTATGTAATCTGATTCGTAATAGGATTCCAAATGGCGAAGTTCGTCTAAGACATTCTTCGCCATTCCTTTATGCCTCGCAATCAGATTGATTTATGGAGTGAACTGAAACGGAAGACCGCTGAAAGGAGTGAGTACTGTGCATGCATATGGTAGTTGGCTAGTGATTGGAGCCGAGGTTGGTGGGCTTCGTGTAGGAGATATGCTTTTCGCACTAGTAAGTTTTGCTATTCTATTGTTCCTATTGAGAAAATATGCATGGGGACCATTGCTTAATAAAATGGAAGAACGTGAAAATCATATTGCCAGTGAAATAGATATTGCAGAAAAAAATCGTACAGAAGCAGAGAAAGCTTCACGTGAGGCTGCAGAGCAATTAAAGCAGACTCGTCAAGAAGCACAATCGATTATAGAAGAAGCGAAAAAAGCTGGGCAGAATCAAGAGCGTGATATCCTTGAATCCGCACGTCAGGCAGCAGAGCGTATTAAAAAATCTGCACAAGAAGAAATCGAGCAAGAAAAAGAAAAAGCAATCAAAGCATTGCAAGATCAAGTTGCTTCCTTATCTGTACAAATTGCATCAAAAGTAATTGAAAAAGAAATTAATGCACAAGATCAAGAGAAGCTGATCAATGAGTACATTAAAGAGGTAGGAGAAGAGCGATGAGTAAAGCAAACGTATCAAAACGCTATGCGGAGGCTCTTTTTCAAATTGGACAAGAAAAATCTACGTCTGAACAACTAGAAGCTCAGCTTCAAATTGTGAAAGAAGTATTTGAATCAAATAAACAATTTGTGGAATTTTTAGCACATCCACGAATTAGCAGTGATAAAAAGAAAGAAATGATTGACCAAGTATTTCAACAATTTTCGTCAGACGTACGAAATACAGTGAAAATACTTGTCAATCGACACAATCAACAAGCTTTACCGGCCATTGTTAATCACTTTTCTGCATTAGTCAATGCATCTAACGGAATTGCAGATGCAACCGTATATTCCGTTCGTGCGTTAGCAGATGAAGAAAAACAGCAGATTTCCAACGTATTTTCACAGAAACTAAACCTAAAAAGGCTGAACATCGAAAATATTGTAGATACAGCAATTCTAGGTGGGGTAAAAATAAAGATAGGAAATACCATTTACGATGGCACGATACAAGGAAAATTAGAGCGAATCGAACGTAATATCGTTTCCGCCAAATAATGGATGATAGGGGTGAAATGGCATGAGCATAAAAGCTGAAGAAATCAGTGCGCTGATTAAACAGCAAATTGAAAATTATGAATCTGACATTGAAGTAAATGATGTCGGTACAGTTATTGAAATTGGTGACGGTATCGCACGTGCTCATGGTCTGGACAACGTAATGTCTGGAGAGCTATTGGAATTCTCCAATGGTGTCATGGGGATGGCGCAGAACCTCGAAGAAAGCAATGTAGGTATCGTTATTCTTGGACCTTACACAGGTATTCGTGAAGGTGATGAAGTACGCCGCACAGGACGTATTATGGAAGTGCCAGTTGGTGAGGAATTACTAGGACGTGTTGTTAATCCACTAGGTCAACCAATCGATGGAAAAGGACCAATTGAAACAACAAAGTCGCGTGCAATCGAATCTCCTGCACCAGGTGTAATGGATCGTAAATCGGTTGATGAGCCACTTCAAACAGGTATTAAAGCGATTGATGCGCTAGTGCCAATTGGACGTGGACAACGTGAGCTTATTATCGGTGACCGTCAAACGGGTAAAACTACCGTTGCCATTGACACGATTTTGAACCAAGCGGATCAAGACATGATCTGTATTTATGTAGCAATTGGACAAAAAGAATCTACTGTACGTGGTACGGTTGAAACACTACGTAAGCATGGTGCCTTAGATTACACAATCGTTGTATCTGCAGGTGCATCTGATCCAGCTCCATTACTTTACCTAGCTCCATATACTGGGGTATCCATGGGTGAAGAATTTATGTATAACGGCAAGCACGTGCTTGTAGTATATGATGACTTATCCAAGCAAGCATCTGCTTATCGTGAACTTTCCCTATTGTTACGCCGTCCTCCAGGTCGTGAGGCATTCCCAGGGGATGTATTCTACTTGCACTCTCGTCTATTGGAGCGTGCTGCTAAACTTAGTGATGCAAAAGGTGGAGGTTCGTTAACAGCACTTCCATTCGTTGAAACACAAGCTGGTGACATTTCAGCTTATATTCCAACAAACGTCATTTCGATTACCGATGGACAGATTTTCTTACAATCAGACCTATTCTTCTCAGGTGTACGTCCTGCGATTAACGCTGGTCTTTCAGTATCTCGTGTAGGTGGATCTGCTCAAATCAAAGCGATGAAGAAGGTTGCCGGTACGTTACGTCTAGACTTGGCTTCTTACCGTGAACTAGAATCATTCGCGCAATTCGGTTCTGACCTTGATAAGGCAACACAAGCAAAATTAAACCGTGGTGCTCGTACAGTTGAGGTCTTAAAACAAGGACTACACAAACCATTAGTTGTAGAAAAACAGGTAGCAATTATCTATGCACTTGTAAATGGTTTCCTAGATGACATTCCAGTAGAAGATGTTACTCGTTTTGAGGCTGAACTACATGATTGGATGTCTAGCAATAAAAAGGATCTTTTAGCGTCAATTAGAGAAACAGGAAAGTTACCAGAAGCAGATGATTTCAACGCTGCGATGGAAGAGTTCAAGAAAACTTTTGTCGTTTCAGAATAAATGGAACAGCATGTTTTCCTCTAAGTTAGGAACATGTCTGAATGAACGAATTTTTGACGGTAGTTAACCTTTGAAGAAAGGGCGGTGAACACACTTGGCTTCTCTTAGAGATATTAAGACACGGATTACTTCCACGCAAAAAACGAAGCAAATAACAAAAGCGATGCAGATGGTGTCAGCTTCTAAATTAAATAAAGCTGAGCTAAATGCAAAGTCGTTTGTGCCATATAGTGAAAAGTTACAAGAGGTGGTAGCTAGCATTGCCAACAGTGGTGAAGAAGCGGAACACCCAATGCTAAAGGCTAGAGAAGTGAAGAAGACAGCATATTTTGTCATCACTTCTGATCGAGGACTTGCTGGAGCTTATAATAGTAGTATTTTGCGTGCTGTCTATCGTACGATTCAGGAAAAGCACCAATCGGAGGATGAATATACGGTAATCGTTGCAGGTAGAGTAGGACGTGACTTTTTCAAGAAGCGCGGAATTCCAGTAACAAAAGAAATTACCGGATTACCGGATCAACCAAATTTTGCAGATATTAAAGATTTAACTGCAGAAACAGTACAATTATATATTGATGAAGAAATTGATGAATTAATCGTTTATTTCAATCATTATATTAGTGCGATTTCTCAAGAAGTAACTGCAAAGCAATTGCTGCCTCTAACAAATTTGGATGAGGGAGCAAATAAAAGCTCAAGCATGTATGAGTATGAGCCAAACCAAGAAGAAATCTTAAATGTGTTGTTGCCGCAGTATGCGGAAAGTTTAATCTATGGTGCACTTCTGGATAGTAAAGCAAGTGAGCATGCATCACGGATGACAGCAATGCAAAGTGCAACGGATAATGCGAGCGATCTTATTGATGATCTATCATTACAATATAACCGAGCACGTCAAGCAGCGATCACACAAGAAATTACCGAAATTGTCGGTGGAGTAGCTGCACTAGAATAGTGAGTTAGGAGGGAAATCGATGAGCAAAGGACAAATTACTCAAGTAATGGGACCTGTTGTAGATGTAAAGTTCGAGGGCGGACAACTTCCTGAAATTTACAATGCATTAGAGGTTCAAACAGAAGATGGAAAAGGCAGCGGCCTTACACTAGAAGTTGCCCTACATCTTGGTGATGATGCTGTTCGTACGATTGCGATGTCATCAACAGATGGTGTGCAGCGTGGTACGGCAGTAGTAGATAAAGGTGCACCGATTTCTGTGCCTGTAGGTGATGTTACATTAGGACGTGTATTTAACGTTCTAGGTGATAACATTGATCTTGATGAAGAAATTTCTGGAGATGTACGTCGTGATCCAATTCACCGTCAAGCTCCTGAATTTGAAAACCTAGCGACAGAAACAGAAATTTTAGAAACTGGAATTAAAGTTGTTGACTTACTTGCTCCATATATCAAAGGTGGTAAAATCGGTTTATTCGGTGGTGCCGGTGTAGGTAAGACAGTTCTTATCCAGGAACTTATTAACAACATCGCGCAAGAACACGGTGGTATTTCCGTATTCGCTGGTGTTGGTGAGCGTACCCGTGAAGGTAATGACCTTTACTTTGAAATGAAGGACTCTGGTGTTATTTCAAAAACAGCGATGGTATTCGGACAAATGAACGAGCCTCCTGGTGCGCGTATGCGTGTAGCACTAACTGGTCTGACAATGGCGGAATATTTCCGTGATGAAAAAGGTGCAGACGTACTATTGTTCATTGATAACATTTTCCGTTTTACACAAGCAGGTTCAGAGGTATCCGCACTACTTGGTCGTATGCCATCTGCCGTTGGTTACCAACCAACACTTGCAACGGAAATGGGTCAGTTACAGGAGCGTATTACGTCAACAACAAAAGGTTCTGTTACATCAATCCAGGCGATTTATGTACCTGCCGATGACTATACAGACCCAGCACCTGCAACTACTTTCGCACACTTAGATGCGACAACAAACTTGGATCGTAAGCTTTCTGAGCAAGGTATTTACCCTGCCGTGGATCCACTTGCATCTACATCTCGTGCGTTAGACCCTGAAATTGTAGGGGAAGAGCATTACAATGTAGCGCGTGAAGTGCAGCGTACATTGCAGCGTTATAAAGAATTACAAGATATCATTGCAATTCTAGGTATGGACGAGCTTTCTGATGAAGATAAATTGACGGTGTCACGTGCACGTCGTATTCAATTCTTCCTATCTCAGAATTTCCACGTAGCTGAACAGTTTACTGGTCAAAAGGGTTCTTATGTACCAGTTCAAGAAACTGTAAAAGGCTTCCAGGAAATTTTAGATGGAAAATATGACGACCTTCCAGAGGATGCATTCCGCCTAGTAGGCCGCATCGAAGAAGTAGTCGAAAAAGCAGAACAAATGGCATAAGGAAGCGGAGGAGCCTTGCCCAGCCCCGACAAGCACAAGACAGCTTACGTAGTAGCTTGCTCTATAGCTACGCAGTAAGATGACTTGTGACCTCGAGGGGCTAGGCTCCGCAGCTAGACTGAACAGCTAGACTGGGACAGGTCCCTTGTCCCAAATAAGAAAACAACGAGTGGGATAGGCTACCTGTCCCCTCGACCCAATTCCAGCCCAAGGAGGGGTTCCATTGAAAACACTAATCGTGAGTGTTGTCACTCCTGATGGCCCTGTACTGGAAGATAATTTTGAAATGGTTAGTTGTAAGGCAGAAAATGGAGAGCTTGGTATTTTACCAGGACACATTCCGCTCGTTGCACCATTAACAATTAGCGCTGTACGTTTGAAGGGGAACAATGATACAAAACCAATTGCGGTAAACGGTGGTTTCTTAGAGGTTCGTCCTGATAAAGTAACCATACTTGCACAGTCCGCAGAATCACCTTCAGATATTGATGTGGAGCGTGCTAGAAGAGCAAAAGAACGTGCGGAAAAACGCCTGAAAGCTAAACAAGATGATGTAGATTTCAGAAGGGCAGAGTACGCACTTAAACGTGCGATTAACCGTTTAGATGTTGCAGAAAATAGATAGAAAAAAAGACTTTAATCCCAATGGGGCTTAAAGTCTTTTTTTGTCTATATTGCCCGGGAAATAGCGAATATTGCTTGTAACAGTTGTTCGAATTGACAAGCGGTGAATGGAATGAGAACCTTAATAATGGAATAAGCAAATGTTATTCTTGAATAAACCACGTATGTGAGTTTGCTTTTGTATGGATAATGAATAGAAAAAATAAAGGATGTGATGACACATGATGCAAACAATGGGTCAACAGGCGTTGTTCGGGATGATTTCCCATATAATCTTTATAATCATTACTTGGCAGGTGGTGCAGGCTGTCAATATTGATCCATTATTAAGAAAAGGTCGCGTATTTGAAGCAAGAGTATTTATGATATTTCTTACCATTGCCATAGGGACTACAGTCAGCAATTTCTTCCTAGACTTCCTCAACTGGTCACAGCAATTAATATTTTTATTTTAAATGTGCGTTCAAAAAGTTGGGAAAGCCAATACAAACTCTATCATGTTTCCTACAAAAAACTTCGACAAGTGTCGAAGTTTTTCTAATTTAGGGGTCTGACCCCTAAGCAGAATTTGTCGAATGTTAAATGACTCGTGGAAGTATGAAGTTTCGTTCCCCTGTCTATAATAGTTTACTAGATTAAGCGATAGAACAGGAGAGGATTAAATTGAAACCAAGGTTCATTCTCGTCTTTACACTTTTTGTATATCTCATCGGTTATCATTTACCAATAGCAAATGCTTCTGCAAATAGCGTTCAAGAAATTAGTGATATGGCTTCTATTGTTGAGGAAGAAGGGCTATCTATTCAGCAATGGGAAGTGCTTGCAAAAGAAAACATTAATCCAGAAAAAGCCAATGAAATAGCAGCGTTCATGGAAGATCATTATCCGGATGCGTCCCTTTCCACAGAAGAACGTGACCATGGAACAAAGTTAATATGGAACCGACATAAAAATAATGATGTTAGCGAAACATATATTATAGTCATCCCTGATGACAGTAACTATGATTATGAGTTCATATTCAAACTAAATGGATCAGCTTGGAATCCATCAATTGTGGAGTATTCACAAGAAATAATTACCACAATGAAAAATCATTTTTTTACAGAAAATGTGACAAAATTCTCTTGTTTGAAAACGCAACCGAATGATAAAATAGATAATGTTATTTTTTTGGAAAATGTACTTAAAAATTGGAATGTTCAAACACTAGATGAGATGAAGGAAAATGATTTTGTTGTTCTATCTGGCTATACGTCACGTTGGGAAACTGTCATACCCACAGCGGACAAACCAATGAATATACAATTGGCTGCTCGAAAAGGATTGGGCGGTAAAACAACCTTTACGATTGGAACACCTATCATAGTTACTGAATATTAATAATAGTGAAATTGGACGCAGAGGAGAATGAACCTTGGAAAAAATCATCGTCCGTGGTGGGAGGCAGTTAAAGGGCACAGTCAAAGTGGAAGGTGCAAAGAATGCCGTACTGCCTGTCATCGCAGCAAGTATAATTGCAAGTGAAGGAAAAAGTAAGATCCATGAAGTTCCAGCTCTTGCTGATGTATTTACGATTAAAGAAGTACTACGAAACATGAATGCTGACGTCAATTTTAAAAATAATACAGTAACCGTTGATGCAACAAAAAAACTTACCACAGAAGCTCCTTTTGAATATGTGCGAAAAATGCGTGCGTCTGTATTAGTGTTAGGTCCTTTGCTAGCACGATACGGCCATGCAAAGGTTGCTATGCCTGGAGGATGTGCAATAGGTTCTCGTCCGATTGACCTTCATTTAAAAGGTTTTGAAGCAATGGGTGCTAAGGTACACGTCGGCAATGGTTATGTGGAAGTATATGCCGATGGAAGGTTACAAGGTGCGAAAATTTATCTAGATGTTCCTAGTGTAGGTGCAACAGAAAATATTATGATGGCTGCTGCATTAGCGGAAGGAAGAACGATAATAGAAAATTGTGCAAAGGAACCTGAAATCGTCGATCTAGCCAACTTCTTAAACAAAATGGGTGCAAAAGTAGTAGGTGCTGGTACAGATACGATAAAAATTGATGGTGTAGATAAACTTCATGGTGCGGAACACGCAATCATCCCGGATCGAATTGAAGCAGGTACATTTATGGTCGCTGCTGCAATCACGAAGGGAAATGTTCTAATTAAAGGCGCAGAAATCGATCATATGCGTTCCTTAGTATCAAAGATGGAAGAAATGGGAGTAATCATTAAGGAAGAAAAAGACGGATTACGGGTAATCGGTCCAAAGAAACTAAAAGCAACGGATATCAAAACGTTGCCTCATCCTGGATTTCCGACGGATATGCAATCACAAATGATGTCTTTGATGCTAAATGCGCAAGGCACTAGTGTCATTACAGAAACAGTTTTTGAAAACAGGTTTATGCACGTAGAAGAGTTCCGTCGCATGAATGCTAAATTGAAAATTGAAGGCAGAAGTGTGATTGTAGAAGGTCCTGTTGTCCTACAGGGAGCTGAAGTTGCAGCAACAGACTTACGAGCTGGAGCAGCGTTAATTTTGGCAGGATTGAATGCAGAGGGTTATACACGTGTTACAGAGCTGAAACATCTAGACAGAGGCTATGTGAACCTAACTGAAAAATTAGCACAGTTAGGAGCAGATATTGAACGTGTGGATGATGATAGGATAGTGGTTAATATTTCTAAGCGCACGTCAATATCTTGATCGATTTGAGGAGGTTGGGCTACCAAGTATTTTGGTAGCCCATTTTCGATTTTTATGCTGGATTGTTAAGTAATGCAAAGAGGTCAGATCCCCCAAAAGGGCTCTGACCTCCGTGTAAATCGTTATTCTTGCTCGTGGATTAGAAGGACACCTAGTGAGATTGCGTTTGGTTAGCCTTCTATCAATAGCATCTTTTAGGATAACTTCCGAGTTTTAAGAAAGAGAAAGATACCAGCGATTACTAGTAGTAGGCCGAACAACATCACGTTTGGATAGTTTGTTGCTGTATCTGGAAGTTTTTCGCCATCCTCTGTTTTATCACCTAATCCGCTCTCGCCTTTTTCCACTTCTGGCTCAGGCGCTGCATTGTCTTCTTCTACACGATCTGTTTCCTCGTTAGGTTCTGTAGTGTCACTTGCTTGCTCCTCTGTCTGCTCAGGAGCAGTTTCTTGATCTGCTGCTTCGTCTCCAACGAAACGTACATTATCCACATACATTTTTCCGGCAAAATCACTGTTTACATCTGTAAAAATGAGAATCATGTTACGCAGGATTGTATCATCTTTTAAATTTTCAATATTACGGAAATCCATTTCCACTGGATAGTGATATAAACCGTCTTCTGTTACTGTCGCTTCACCTAATGCTTCCAGGTCAATCTCATAGGTGGCAGGAGCCTGCGCCCAATAACCAAGATCCTCTGGTTGGAAAACCAAATGGATGGAGATGGAGCCTTCACTAGCGCGAACAGGTTCGACATATAAATCAAATGCCACAGAATCGTTAGTTCCGCGAACAAAGTTGTCCATCCAAAAATCTAATCGTGGTGCAGAAGCCCAATCATCGGTAGGTTTTACTTCTGGATAAGCGAATTCCCAAGCTAATGCATTTGATCCATTCGCTTCTTCAATCGATAGAGCTGTTTTTACACCTGAGTCTGCACTCCAAGCCCAACCTTGGCGTGTCTCGTCTTCAAAATCAGAAGGGAAAGTTGCTTCTCCTTTTTCCGCATGAATGACAGGTACTTCTACTCGTTTTCCAGTCGCACGAATATTGTCTAACGAAACAACATCTGCATTTTCAGTTCCAACAAAAAGAATAAGATTGCTAATGGTGTTGTCTTCGGAACTCGTTGCGATCGTTTCTAATGATGGGGAATCCTCTTGTGAGATCGATAGCTCTGCTTTAAACGTACCATCCTCTTGCTCTACAAAATCATCAGCAGTCACTTGAATCGCTCTTGTTGGATTTGCCCAACCAGCAGCAGGACCTTGTGGGATGGCTGCTATTGAAACCGTTGTCGGTTGATCAACAAGGACATCCAATGTTAGTTCTGTTGCACCAAGTAAATCTTCTGAGCTCCCCCAGCTGTCCGCTGACAGTCGAACATTTGCCCAATAATTTTCCTCAGACACATCATTACTAGCGTCTAGTCCTGATATTTCAAGCGCCCCATCTACATTTGTTACGGTAATGTCTTGCAGTGGGCTATCAGCGTTAACACCGAATCCTTGAACAGTTTCATCGTTGAAATCCCAAATTGTTTTTGTATACGCGCTACGATCAATCGGTTCGTAGGAAGTCCCTTTAATACGAGCACGTACGTATTCACCAGAAACACTTAATTCTTGCGCGGACCAAACTTGGTCACTTCCAGGATCTAAATTCGTCGCTTCGGATTTGCCAAGCTCGAAAGGAGTGAAGGCTGCCGATGTTTCGTTTTTATTTGTTAGCGACCAGTTCGCCCAACTAATGTTATGTTCATTTAAAAAATTAAGCCATACATCTGCTTCATCTAAGTACGGTCCATTGTTTCCACTTGCTTCACTTGTACCCCACTCAGAAGCAAATAGAGCTACCCCGTTTTCAAGTGCGTACCGAGCATTACTCATCACATTCGATCGGTCAGAACTATCCTCAGCGGGCATGTGTGTGCCTGAGTAGAAGTGTACCGTGTAAATCGTATTGTCATCATCGATTGGATTGTCTGCTGCTAAGTCCGGGCGTTGACTCCAGTTCGGACTTCCAACAATGACAAGGTTTTCATTTCCGTTTTCACGTAGCATCTCAATGATTGGTTCAGCATAAGATTTTACAGCTTCCCAACCTGCTTCATCGTTTGTCAATCCCGGTCCACCATTATTATTGCCACTCGGCTCATTTGCTAACTCGTAGATAATGGAAGGATCATTTGGATATAGGGAAGAGATCTCTTCAAAGAAATCCATTGCACCGCTATACACATCAGCGTTTGGATCACCAGGAGCATGGACGTGCCAGTCAACAATCACGTACATGTCATTTGCTTTTGCTAATTCAATCCCGTCAATGACGCGTTGTTTAATCTCTTCTGGATTTGTGGCATACCCGTTTTCACCTACGTACATGGCTAAACGAATCAAGTTTGAATCCCAATCATTCGAAAGGGCTTTAAATGCATTGTCATTGATGATTTCAGGGAACCATTGCAGTCCGTGTGTACTCATTCCACGTAATTGAATCGGTTCTCCATTTTGATCACCAAGCGTTTTTTGCCCGTCCACTTCAATAATTTGAAGGGCGCCACCCTCAGAAGGTTTTTTTCCAGGGTCGACTAGTAAGTTAGCATAATCAGATTCTGCCGCTTGTGTGGATAGTGGTAGTAATGAAACGACTAATGCTAGAATGGCAATAAAAGAAAAAATATGTCTCATTTTTTTCACGTTAAATCCTCCTTGATTTATGAATGGTATCGATTAAGTATTGTCTATGTGCCCCTTTCCTTCTCTGATTGTTACGAAACGTTTCGTAAATAAACCGCTTACATAATAAGCGTTTAATACTAGTACGAAATAAATATATCAAGCTATGAGGTAAGTGTCAATAAATAAATTGGCATATTTTGGATTGAATTACGTCGAAAAATGTAGCAATAAAAGGATGGAGGAGATTGGAAATGAAAAACTTTTCCCCGTATAATAGAAAATAGATTTACGAAACGTTTCGTAAAAATTCATAGGTGGTGAAAAGTATGAAGTTAACGATAAAAGAAATTGCCAAAAAAGCCGGTGTTTCTCCTGGTACGGTTTCAAAGGTAATCCATCAGTACGCAGATGTTGGAGAAGCTACACGGAAGAAAATAGAAGAGGTGCTGCATCAAACGGGATATTGGTCTGCTCAACGAAGCAAATCAAAAAAACGAAAAAATCGAATCGGAATCATTTATGGTGTAAGGGTTCATTTTAACCATCCTTTTTTTGTGAATGTAATGAACGCTTTTAGCAAAGAAGTTGGTTCCCTCGGATATGACTTGGTTTTCTTTTCGAGTGAAACGGATAAACGGAATTATGTAAAGAAGTGCGAAGAAGCAGAAGTGGACGGTTGCATGATCATCGGTGGAGATGAAATACAACAATCGATTGAGGATTTGGATAAAAGCGATATACCGTGCATTGGAATCGACATAAAGCTTAGCGGAAACAAGTCTGGCTACATTATGACCGGTAATAAAAATCTAGGGAAAAAGGTAGTCGAGCACTTTTATTTAGTAGGTCATCGCAAAATGGCTTATATTGGTGGAATTCCAACTACTATTGTTGGCAGTGAAAGAACAGCTGGCTTTGTACAAGCATTATCTGAATTTGGTTTACCTGTTCATGACGATTGGATAGAATACGGTGATTTTACGGAGCGAAGCGGCTACGATGCCATGCACGCTATTTTATCGAAGAAAAACCAACGACCAACGGCTATTTTTTCAGCTTCAGACGTTATGGCTCTCGGTGCAATGAAAGCAATTCGTGAACATAACCTACGAATTCCGGAAGACATTGCGATTGTCGGCTGTGATGATATAGAGATTAGCAGCTATATCCCCCAACCACTCTCGACAATGAAACAAGATACTGACAAAATAGGAAAACTAGCTGCACACATGATTTCTGATTTAATCAATGGTGTCCTAGCATCAAGCTCAATTATGGTGGACTCGGAATTAATTGTACGAGAAACGTGTGGGGGAAAGCGGTAGCATAAACGGTCTACAGCAGGAAGATGTTTTCGTTTTTGTCTTCAATTTTTGGTTCTATTGTTTATCTATTGTGTATAAATTTATTAGTAGATACAGTAGAAAAGGAGGCCACCTATGAGCAAATGGAGAAAACGTCAAACTATGTATTCCTGGAAAGCGCCAAGCATCATCCTTGTCGGTAGTCTTATCACATTTATTTTGGTTGTACCTACATTAATTGTTTTACCATTTATCCAATCGGCTGAAGTTGAAAAAGAAACCGTTTCTGAGCAGAAGGAAATAGAAGAAGTAATCATTGAAGCAAGTGATTCTCCTTTTTCCGTACATGTATTTCGTTCGAATAAAGAAACAACAGAATCGGTTCCATTGGAAGACTATGTAACACGAGTGGTGGCATCAGAAATGCCTGCAGATTTTGAACTAGAAGCACTAAAGGCACAGGCATTAACAGCTAGAACATACATTGTTAATTACTTAATGCATAAAGAAGAAAACTCTCTCCCTGGTAATGCAGATGTAACAGATACCGTTCAACATCAAGTTTATAAAAGTGACCAAGAGCTCCGTGAGCAATGGGGAACGGATTATAACTGGAAGATAAATAAAATTCGTCAAGCGGTTGCTGCGACAATGGGGGAAATTGTTACCTATGAGGGTGAACCAATTACACCAGCCTTTTTCTCGACGAGTAATGGTTATACAGAGGATTCCGAAAAATATTGGCAAAATGAATTACCTTATTTAAGAAGTGTCGAAAGTCCATGGGATGAGGAATCACCGAAATATCTAGACCAAAAGATCTTTACGATTGAGCAAGTTGAAAATGCACTTGGTATTAACCTTGCACAATCCAATGGTAGCTTTCAGATGGAACGCACTAAAAGTAATCGTGTTGCAAGCATTGCTTTAGGCGGTAAAACTTTTACCGGAAGAGACGTCCGTGAAAAGCTAGACTTAAATTCAAGTGATTTTGAAATTAAACAAAAAGGCGACCACCTCGTTTTTACAACAAAAGGGTATGGACATGGGGTCGGCATGAGCCAATATGGTGCCAATGGAATGGCCAAGGAAGGCGAGACGTATAAGGACATTATTTCCTACTATTATCAAGGAGCAGAAGTCGATCAGGTTGATTATAACGCACCGAAGCTAGCTGCTAAAAAATAAAGATGGGCTGGATGCAACAACTGCCCTACGTTCATTTGTATGTAAAAAAGTATAAAAGGCAATGCTTTCAATAGGGCGTATCGTATCGTGAGAAGCGCTCTATTTTTTTATTAAGACAAGCTAGAGAACGGAGAAAATGAAAGTTTTTTCGCGTTTATGTATAAAATGAGAATTTTGTCGAAAAATAAGTATAAAAATTTTTTCGTTTTTATGTATATATCTTCCTCTTTCTGATCAGAATGATTGCTGAGGTGATGATCAATGAAAGAGGAAAACAACGTTTCAAAAAAAGGTTGGAAACGTATTGTCGGTAAGAAGTGGTTTTTCCCTGCAGTTTACTTAACGATGGCTGCATTGTTGTTAACAGGTGTTTTATGGTATCAAAACTTAGATAACCAAGTCCCAGAGGCGAATGAACAGCCTGACACGGATTTAAGTAACGATGAACTTACTAGCTTTGATGAGGACTTCAATGAAGAGTCACAGCCTGTCATCGATCAACAGGAAGTGGTAAAAATGCCAGTTCCAAATCAAGATGAGGCAGAGATTGTGACGAAGTTTTATGACTATGAAGCAGACGAAGAAGACCAAGTTAATGCACTTGTTTTATACAACAATAAATACTATCAAAGTAAAGGTGTAGATATCACCTATTCTGATGGTGAAGCCTTTGATGTAACTGCAGCGTTAAGTGGAACTGTTACAGAAGTAAAAGAACATCCATTATTAGGTAATGTGATTCAATTATCACACGAAAATGATGTAACAACGTATTATGCAAGCTTAGAAAATGTACTTGTGGAGACTGGAGCAGAAGTGAAACAAGGCGACACAATCGGTACTGCAGGTCGTAACCTGTATGGACAAGCAAGTGGTACACACGTTCATTTCGAATTACGTAAAAATGGAGAACCTGTTAACCCGGAAGATTATTTCAATCAGCAAATCGGTGATATTGAATCACCACAACATCGTGAAGATAATGAACCATCTGATGGATCAGAGTCTGATGGGTCTGAGGTAGATTCGGATATGTCAAGAAATGATGTGGACATCGATGGTTCAACAGGTGAAGATGATGAAACAGACGAAGATTCTGGTGATAATGAATCCAATCAAGACCAAATCACAGAAGATGCTGAGTCATCAGCTGCTTTAGCAAATACGTAAGATATCTAGGAAACTCAATTGGGTGGGTCAAACCGCCTGAGTGAGTTTCTTTTTTTTCTTAAAAGGATCCCCCTCCACCACGATTGTCGAATAAAGCAATAAAGCGTCGAACGATTGTTTGGTGTAATCTGTTGAAATAGGCTTCATTAACTGGGATAATTTTAAAATATGGGATAAACTAGCAAAACCTGTCATCGTTAAATCCCAAGAGGGGGTGGAACATGAGTAAGCAACGATCCATAAAACGAACGTTTAACAAGGATTACGACGAATCGTTACATTTACATCATTATCTAGCCATTGTAAGTAAAAATAATGATGAAAAGACAGTGATCCGATTAAGTAAGAAATTTTGTCTCGAATCAAAGAGAGAAAGCGACTGGAGAGTTGGGATGGAATTTCTATATATGAATGGTTGTCTTCAGGAAGTAAGACAGCTGATCACACGCAATAAACAAAGTCATAATTGTGTGAATAAAACCTGGGGTATCGTTTACGACATTATGCTTCAATGGAAAAATCGAGCGAAGGCAGCACACCTGCTTTTGCATGAATTAAACGAAATCAAAACAAATACTCCTGAACTAGCTTGTATTGTAAGCTTTTTAAAGGTGTCCATTCATTACTCAACCTACCAATTTGATTGCATTGGTTCCTACTTGGATAACATAGCCAAGCAATTAAGCAAAATAGAAAATCCACTTCTGGCATCTTCCTTTACAATAAGATATCATGAGCTTTTATTCATATATTATTGGAAACGTAATGAATTAATTCTCGCTCGGAAATATGGTTTTCGAGCCATCAATCAAACCTACCATCTTGAAAAAAAAGCCCACTTGCATATTAGACTTGCACTCAGCTACATCTATGAAGATTTTACCTCTAGTATATACCATTTAAATGAAGCGATAAAACTCGCCAAAGTTTTTGATAATCAGCCATTACTATCCATCATCACTGAACACAATTATCCTTTTGTTTGTGCGCATTTTGGACAAGCAGATGGAGTTCAGACAACAGATTTAAGTGAACAAGCCCATTTGGAAATAGCCAAAGGAAACCTGAAAAAGGCAAAATCGATTTTATCGAAAATACCAATTAATTCTCCTTTTCGAAAATACTATCTAGGACTGGCAACAGGAGACAGAGAATTATTAATACACGCTTACTATGACTTTGTGGAAAGAAGAAGTGATCACTTTTTTGCACGAATGCCGTTACAAGCCTTTAAACAACCGTAAAGGAGGAATAAAAGATGCGAAAATCCATTCTTTTACTTTTAGTACTTTTGTTCTCGGTGCAGGCAGATGACGTGGACCCTGTACCAAAATCGGAACAACAGGTAATGAACGATCCAGAATATGGGGATGTAGGGTAACTTGAAAAAGGGGTCTGTACTCTTTGCTTAAAAAAGGGGTCTGACCCCTTTTGCTTAATAAGGACAACCATAAGAAGAAAAAAATAAGCATATTCGCTCGCATTTGTTAATAAAATGTTATAAACCAAACCAAGAAAGGTCTAAGGTGAGAGTGTGTAAGGCATATAAACCAAACGATTTAACAACGATACCACTCTTTATCCGATTACATATCGCTTGTATGGATGACCACGATTTTCATCACCTTGTCTCATTTCACCTTGGACATACAACTTAGGGAGGCGAGTGATGTGCACGACTACATCAAAGAAAGAACGATCAAGATTGGTAAGTATATCGTGGAAACAAAAAAAACGGTAAGAGTCATTGCAAAAGAGTTTGGAGTTTCGAAAAGTACTGTTCATAAGGATTTAACCGAAAGACTACCCGATATTAATCCTGAGTTAGCAAATGAAGTGAAACTAGTCCTCGATCACCATAAGGCGATACGCCATCTGCGTGGTGGAGAAGCAACAAAGTTAAAGTATAGGCTCAATACTTCCACTGAGACTAGCACAGACCAACCAGCCAAACCCGTTAGTTAAACCCTATGATCCTCCCGTTTACCAACAATAGTTCAAAAAGTGCCAAATATGAGTAGTTCTCCGTTCTAGGTGCAGACGAGTTACTTCTTACATTTGGTTTCTTTTTGAACATCTTCTCCGATTTCTGAAAATAATTTCCTTTTCCAATTAACTAAATTCCTAAATTTGTGATATTATATAAACTAGAAGCATTATGTTCAAGGACGGATAGACCGCAACTAAATAGGCAGGGAGGATCAAAAGAATATGTTTTCAAGAGATATAGGAATAGACCTCGGAACAGCTAATGTACTCATCCATGTAAAAGGTAAAGGAATTGTCTTAAATGAACCTTCAGTTGTTGCAATGGACCGCACGACAGGTCGAGTGCTTGAAGTCGGAGATGACGCCCGTCGTATGGTTGGACGAACACCAGGAAATATTGAAGCGATTCGCCCTTTAAAGGATGGTGTCATTGCTGATTTTGATGTAACAGAAGCAATGTTAAAATATTTTATTAATAAAATAAATGTTCGTGGATTTTTATCCAAACCTCGCATGCTAATTTGTTGCCCAACCAATATCACCAAAGTAGAGCAAAAGGCGATCAAGGAAGCGGCAGAAAAATCTGGTGGGAAAAGGGTTTACTTAGAGGAAGAACCAAAGGTCGCGGCGATCGGTGCTGGGATGGATATTTTTCAGCCGAGCGGAAACATGGTCGTCGATATTGGCGGTGGAACAACGGATGTTGCCGTTTTATCGATGGGTGATATTGTTACAGCCCAATCGATAAAAATGGCTGGTGATAAATTCGATGCTGAAATTCTTAATTATGTGAAAAGAAAGTACAAGCTGTTGATCGGTGAACGAACATCTGAGGATATTAAAATTCAAATTGCAACCGTATTTCAGGGAGCAAGAAATGAGGAAATTGATATTCGCGGGCGTGATATGGTTACGGGATTACCTCGAACGATTACGATTCGCTCAGGAGAAATAGAGGAAGCGTTACGTGAGTCCGTTTCTCTCATTACACAAGCTGCCAAAACAGTACTTGAACAAACACCGCCGGAATTGTCAGCAGATATTATTGACCGAGGTGTAATTTTAACTGGGGGAGGCGCACTCCTGCATGGCTTAGATCAATTGCTTTCCGAAGAGTTAAAAGTTCCAGTTTTGATGGCCGAAGAACCAATGAATTGTGTCGCTAAAGGGACAGGAATCATGCTTGAAAATATAGATAAAATTGAAAGAAAGAAGATTGTTTAATTTTTCACAGCGAAACGGCGAATTTTGTAGGATTTCATCATTTTTTTGAACAACGTATGTGTTTACATGAGGATTTGCACGACGAGCTTTTTTCTAAGGAGAGGGGGAATCATTCATGTTAAGAGGTTATTATACAGCTGCATCTGGAATGATTGCGCAGCAGCGACGTCAAGAAGCGTTATCCAATAATATCTCCAATGCTTTAACCCCAGGCTATAAGCAAGATCAAGCAACACTGAGAGCTTTCCCTGAATTACTGATAGACCGCATGGAAAATAAGCAAATTCCATCTTCCAATAACGTACATATTCCAATGCGTACGCGAATTGGTTCCTTAAACACAGGCGTGTATGTACAAGAAACGATTCCTGATTTTTCCCAAGGAGCATTAAAGGAAACAGGTTTGTCCACGGATCTGGCTATAGTCAATGGTGTCATGCCAGATGAAAACGGCAGTATCTTTTTCGCTGTTCAAAATAATGACGGAGATACTAGCTATACGAGAAATGGTAATTTTACCGTTGATGGGCAAGGATTTCTCGTGACGAATGCAGGGTATTACGTCCTTGATGAAGACGGAAACCAAATCAACACAGATGGTCAAGCATTCACGGTGACTGCAGATGGGAATGTTCAGCTGCCTGATCAAACGTTTGCTTTAAATGTTGCATATAGTCCGAATGCGAATGATTTAGTAAAAGCTGGCCAAAGTCTTTTTCAATTAGGAGAAGACGGCCAACCGTTAGCGAATGCTAGAGCGAATCCTGATGTAACATTTACTGTTCAGCAACATTACTTAGAAGGCTCAAACGTCGACCCAAACCAGGCGATGACGGAAATGATGCAGTCTTATCGATCGTTCGAAACGAATCAAACAGTGCTAAAGGCTTATGATCAAAGCTTAGATAAAGCGGTCAATGAAATAGCAAGAATTCGATAAGGGGAGATTGTGATGAGTCGAGTAGCGTTACAGGCTGCAGTCACGATGGGGCAGCTACAAAATAAGATGGACGTTATTGGGAATAATATGGCCAACGTCAATACGACTGGCTACAAAACACGCCAATCAGAGTTTTCGTCTTTGTTATTTCAACAGCTCAATAATTTGACCGATCCTGCCAATGCAGAAGGACGATTAACCCCGGATGGGATCAGAATTGGCAATGGTGCAAGACTTTCAAACACCACGATTGATTTAAAGCAAGGCGCATTAAAGGAAACAGGACGACTTCTTGATGCTGCTTTGTTAAAGGATAATCACCTGTTTCAGGTTAGTGTAACCGAAAATGGCGAGACAGAGACGCAGTTCACGAGAGCAGGTAATTTTTATTTAAACCCATTGGAAAATGATCAGGTCATGCTTACCAATGAAAATGGCCATCCAATGATGGGGGACGCCGGACCGATTGTATTAGCGGATGATTTTGACGGCATTTCCATCACTTCATCTGGCGCAATTGAAGTCACACGAAATGGCAATACAGAGGTCGAGGATCAGCTGTCTTTAGTGGAAGCGGTCCGCCCACAGTTACTGGAAGCTGTCGGTACGAACAATTTCCGTTTATCCGAACAGACCGAAGCAAATTTTAACGTGGATGAGATCATTCCGTTCGTGAACCCGGCTGATGTTGAGATAAAAACAGGAGCATTGGAAAACTCCAATGTTGATATGGCCAAGCAAATGACGGACTTGGTTTCCTCGCAAAGGGTCTATCAATTAAATGCCAGATCGATTTCGATGAGTGACCAAATGCAAGGGTTAATTAACCAATTGAGATAAGTTAAATATTTATGTAAGGAGTATCAAGTATGTCTACAATCCAACCTCAAACGAATGAAGTGAATCAAAGTCCAACGAAACGCAGGGACCTAAAGAAACTTCAAAGACACAATAGAAGAATGGAGCGCAGAGCATCACATAGTGAAGAGGCGAATCAACGAAGGCGGCGCAGGGAAGCGAAAAAAGAAGCTAGACAACCCGTCCGCCGTATTTTCCCAATCTGGCTTCGTATCATTGTTGTGTTAGTCCTATCCTATTTAGCTTTACTAGGTGGTTTAATGGTTGGATTTGGTGTATTAGGTAATGGCAGTCCAACTGATGCGCTGGAATTTGATACATGGCGACATATTATTGAGCTAGTAACGTATCCGAGTTAACCGTGGTAATATGCGGTTAGCTTTTTTGGTTATTGTGTTTATTCTTTTGGTATAATGAAAAAGATGATATACATAGCTTTGGAAGGAGACTTGAAATGTTCGATATACAGCAAATTAAAGAAACGATTCCACACCGATACCCATTTTTACTTGTTGACGAGATTACAGAAATGGAAGATGACAAACGTGTCGTAGGAAAAAAGAACGTCACCATTAATGAACCATTTTTCCAGGGACATTTTCCGGATTATCCAGTAATGCCGGGTGTTTTAATTGTAGAAGCGTTGGCACAGGTTGGAGCAGTGGTCATTTTAAACAAAGAAGAGAACAAAGGGAAAATCGGCTTCTTAGCAGGAATTGATAAATGCCGATTTAAGCGCCAGGTGAAGCCAGGGGACCAATTAAAGCTGGAGGTTGAAATCATCCGTTTAAAAGGTCCAATCGGTAAAGGGAAGGCCGTTGCCTCCGTTGACGGTGAAATTGCTTGTGAAGCGGAAATTATGTTCGCAATAAAATAAAAATACTTCAAACGTTTGATCAATCAGCATCTCCCCCCTTATCCATCTTGGAGTGGGGGTTTTATTGTTTAATGATAAGGTTGGATACTCCACCCAAATAGGACAAGTCACTGATCGGGGCTTTTTTCAACATGAATGAAAATCCTTTTTATCACCCATCCCACAAAAACGCCTGGTATGAGACATAGCATCGGAAAAAAAACAGGACCAATTCTGATCATGACCGTATTGGAATACATTAAACCAATGGTCAATGCAAATGCTCCGAAAACAAAAGGAAGGTAAGAATAAGGACCGAGTTTTGCATCTTCGGCATCTCGATAACCATCCCAAATTGCAAACATATACAAGCAAGGATAAAACATAAGCCATTGATAGTTAATGACATCGTATGCTTGTTCGATATTATTCGTAAAGGAATGTTTGATCGCTAAATTAAAATTGCTTTGCACATTAACGATAAACTCCATGAAAACAAAAGTAATCCCCTTTATAAACTTTTTATTAAGTATTTGCCCAAATCCTGGTAAAGCGATGTTCCATAGAAGTATTTCATGTTTTTTTGGTTTATTCATCTTAACTTTTCCTATCTCCTTTTTAAACTCCTCCAGTACTTACTCTTCATAAATAAGTGGAAAGTAGTAAGTATTATGGCTCAACTCATCCAAAATTATTAAAAAAACAATCTCTTTTTGAATAATTTTAACAAAACTGAAGAAACATAATTTTGACTGTTGATAGGAATAACAGTTTCAACTCGGGGGTATTGGGTAATTTTCACAACTATTTTTCATGAGTTTTGGGAAAGCTAATAGAGAAATGATAAAATTGAAGGAGGATACCAATGGATAAAAAATGGTTAATCAAGCTTGGTGCGCCTGCGTTAGCTGTTTCCATCATGACAGCTTGTGCAGCAAATGATGAAGAAGAGCCACCACCAGCAGAAGACGAAGATGCTCCAGTAGAAGAAATGGAAGAGGAAATGGATGATGCTGGAGAAGAAATCCAAGAAGAACTAGGTGATGATGGCGCGAATGGAAATGGCGACGGCGCTGTCACCGATGATCCAGAAGAAGGCGTAATCGAAAATGGCGATGACGCTGGAAACGGCGGAAATGGCGGAAATGGTAATAATGAAAACGGTAATGGAGTAACAGATGAACAAACGGATGCAACAGATGAAGATATCATTGATCAAGAAGAAAAAGACGAATAAATTTGCGTCCCCAAGGAACCCATAATCTCGTGGGTTCCTTTTAAATGAACGTTTTAAAATAGCTGGAAAGGACGACGAATCATGTGTAGAAGAGCGCATAACTCGAGAGTGAGAGTAAATCTCGAACCGTTGCGCATAATGGCCCGAGAGTGAAAGTAAATTCATGGAAGTTGCGCATAATGGCCTTGAAAGTGAGAGAAAACCGAGGATTGTTGCGCATAAATGCCCCGAGAGTGAGAGTAAATCCCGAAACACCCCAAGAATAAAAAATATCCCCTAATTAACAACAATTACTAGCTCAGAAAATTTACATATTATTTACATTCCTTTTACATTTCCTTATGATAGAAAGATAAGAAAAGAGGATGTGAAGCAGTGCATATGATAAAAAGTTATTTTATCTTCTATACGATCGTAATCGTACTAAAGTTTATTGGATTACGAGCAGTACTTTTTGAAGATTATAATATATGGAATACGTTATGGTATGAACTAAGTTTTGTACTATTTTTATTTGCGATCATTGAGCTTGTTCAGAAGAAAAGCAAAATCGTATCTTACCTGTTCATCGACTTGCTATTATCGGCCTTGTTTTTTGGAATGACCATTTATGAGCGGTATTTCGAAACGATGCCAACCTTTTATGACTTAGGGCAACTGGATCAGGTTGGATCGGTTAGTGAAAGTATCTTTTTATTAATTGGCCCAAATGATTTTCTTTTTTTCGCGGATTTCCTTTTGATAGCAGTACTTTTCTGCTTGCGTATGATTTGGAAATATCCCGTCAATCACCAATTCGCTAGCAAAACAATTTTTGCTGTATTACTTGTCAGTATTGGTATTTCCGCGAGTAATTTTTTCTTCAGTAAGCATGAGAGAATCCTAGATCAGTCTTTATATTCCTATGAAAATGGGGTTATAAATGCGCAATTAATCAAGGCTTATGAAGAGTCGAAAGCGCCTAAAGAGATCGATTTTGGACCGGAAAAGGAAGACGAGATTTTCCATGAAATCATGGAGCTAAAAGGAAACGAACCTATTCCTTACGATCAACACGAATTTTTTGGAGTAGCAGAAAACCGAAACCTGATCCTTATTCAAATTGAATCACTACAGGATTTTGTCATAAATATGGAGCTTAACGGCCAAGAAATCACACCAAACATCAATGAATGGGTAAAGGAAAGCTTTTATTTTACAGATGTATTCCAGCAAATTGGTGCTGGCAATACGGCAGATGCAGAGTTTATTGTGAACACTTCCCTATATCCAAAAGGGGAGACGCCTGTGCCAAATGTTCTGAGTCGCACAGACAAGCTACCTGGATTGCCAAGAATGTTAAGGGACAAAGGCTACCACACGGCCACCTTCCACGCCGATGAAGTGGAATATTGGAATCGAACGGAACTGTATCCTGCTCTTGGATTTGATGAATATTATGAAACGGCTTATTACGGTGATGATGACACGATTGGGTTTGGTCCATCAGATGGTGTTTTTTATGAAAAAACGATGCGGAAACTACGAGACTTCCAAGCAAGCAACGAACCATTTTATGCCCATGTCCTTTCGTTAACAAGCCATACACCGTTTGAAATGCCAGCGGATAAGGAGTATCTAGATTTACCCGAAAGATATGAAGGTACACTGATTGGCAATTACTTGCAGTCTGTTCGTTATGCGGACGAAGCGCTTGGAGAATTTTTTGACGACTTGAAAGAATCGGGATTATGGGATGAATCGATCATCGCTTTATACGGTGATCATTCCGGTGTACATGGACGCTTGGTGAACAGTGAAGATGTAAAATTATTGAATGAGCTGTTAGGAGGCAGACCATATTCCTTGGTTGATCGCTTCAACCTTCCATTTATCGTTGGTGTACCTGGAGTGACAGAAATAGAAGGAAAAGCAATTGATCACATTGGCGGGCAATTAGATATGATGCCGACAATTACCAACCTTATGGGGGTAGAACCAAACTACCTGTACTTTGGCCATAACCTGCTACAATACGAACACAACTTGCTTGGCATGAGATACTATTTGCCAACTGGTGGATTGTTTAACGATGAAGCTTTATTTATACCAAAGACGGCTAAAAGAGATGTCCGCGTGTATGGATTAAGGGAAGAGCCACTCCAACTAGAAGATCCAAAGGAATACTTTGAGGAAGATGTAAACAATTTGTTGAAAATTTATGACTGGGCAGACCCTTATTTGGATTATTTAATAAATTGAAAAAGAGCATGAGGCAGGTCCTCATGCTCTTTTACTGTTAAATTCCGGAGATAAAATGCGTACGGGCGGGGATTTACTCTCAGCTTTGGGCTGTTTATGCGCACGATCGTGGGATTTATTCTCAGCTTTGGGCTGTTTATGCGCACGGGCGTGGATTTACTCTCAGGTTTGGGCTGTTTATGCGCACGGGCGTGGGATTTATTCTCACATTAGGAATATTTATGCGCGCAGTCGGAGGGAATACTCTCACCATTGAGACGTTTATGCGCACAGTCGGAGGGAATACTCTCACCATTGAGACGTTTATGCGCACAGTCGGAGGGAATACTCTCACCATTGTGGCGATTATGCGCACAGTCGGAGGGAATACTCTCACCATTGTGGCGTTTATGCGCACATCGGCGAATTTACTCTCACTTCTCGTGCCGTTATGCGCGCATGCCCACCTCTTACTTTTCATAGACATTTCACTCCATATTATTATTCTTTCGATTGTGTTTAGCTTCCTTCAATAAAGGAGACTTTTCAACATTTTTAAGATTTCTTTCATCCGTTCGTGTATCCCATATACTGTATTTTATTTTCTTTCCTTCTTCTCTAGACAAAAAATCACCTCCAAAATCAATGAATCCCTGCACTCCAATCGTCACTTCGTCATAGAATAAAGTTTTTCATCTACCTCCTGTAAGGCGTCATGGTCGGCAACAATGGTAACATTTGCGTGTTTGTTAAGAATAGATGCAGGGAATGTGGTATCCATTTCTCCATTAACCAAACGTGCTAATGCTGAGCTTTTCTTTTTACCGGATACTAGAAGTAAGATTTCCTTACTTTTCATAATCGTTTGAATTCCCATTGTAATGGCTTGGGTTGGTACTTCATCGAAACTGTTAAAGAACCGGGCATTTGCTTCACGCGTTGCCTTTGTTAGGCTAACGACATGCGTTGTTGTTTCAAAAGAAGTTCCAGGCTCGTTAAATCCTATATGGCCGTTATGCCCGAGTCCGAGCAATTGTAAGTCTATCCCATCACATTCCATAATTTTTTGATCATAATCATTACATTCTTGTTGAACATTTTCCGCTATCCCATTTGGAATGTGGGTTTGTTGTTCTGGAATATCGATATGGTTAAATAAATGTTCATTCATATAATAATGATAACTGTTACGATCGGACGGATCCAAGCCGACGTATTCATCTAGATTAAATGATGTTACGTGCTGATAAGATGTTTTATTCTCTTTGTGATCCTTAATTAAATGTTCATAGGTTCCTACTGGTGTACCCCCAGTTGCTAATCCAAGTGTTAATTTTTTTGAATAATGAACACGCTCTAAAATCATGTTTGCTGCTTTCTTGCTCATGTCTGCATAATCATTAACCGTTATCACTTTCATTCCTTCTCATCTCCTTTTTGAAAAGCAAGATATCCCTTACAAAATGTCATCGCTACTTTATTTTCTTCATCTAAAACAACGACATCGGCATCCTTTCCTATTGCTATACTGCCTTTTTTGTTACATAAACCTAGCTCTTTTGCCGGATTGGTTGATGACATAGCGATGGCCTCAGGGATGGAACAACCACTAAATTCGATCATATTTTTAAATGCTTGATCCATCGTCAACACACTTCCGGCTAACGTACCATCTTCTAAAAAAGCCCTATCATCTTCTACGGTTACTTTTTGTCCACCTAAGTCGTAGGTGCCGCTTTTTAAGCATTTCGCACGCATCGCATCGGTAATTAATACTAACCTGTCCGCTTTTTTTGCTTGAAAAGCTAACTGAACTGCTTCAGGTCTTGAATGAATGCCGTCTGATATTATCTCTACCATTAATTCCTCTTTAAGCAGGGCAGCCCCAACCACTCCTGGTTCACGGTGGTGTAGTCCCCTCATTTGGTTATATAAGTGAGTAACGTGAGAAAGCCCTTCTTGAATAGCAAGCTCCACTTGTTCGAATGTAGCATCCGAGTGGCCGATGGATGCAATCACGTTGTGTGTTTTAAGATGTTGGATTAGTTCGGTTGCACCAGGCTGTTCGGGAGCTAGTGTTACTAATTTAATTGTGTGCTGGGCTATCGTTTGCCATTTTTTGAAAAGTTCCAAGTTTGGGTCGGTAATATGTTCAATTGGTTGAGCTCCTGCTCTTTCTTTATTAATAAAAGGGCCTTCCAGGTGAATGCCAATGATTTCGGCATACCCTGGCTCTTGTTCATCCGTGATGAATTTACCTGCATTGAGTAGTGCCTTTTCTATCGCATCTCTGTTTTGTGTCATAGTTGTTGCTAAAAAACTCGTCGTCCCTTCCCTTGGCAGCGTTTTGGCCATTGTCTTTAACGCTTCGGGAGTTGCATCCATCGTATCCGCACCATTCACTCCATGAATGTGTACATCAATCATTCCAGGAATAATTTTGTAATCATCGGGAAGGTTGAACGTATTGAAATCATCTTCAGCAGTTAGATTTTCCATCGAACCTACATCGGAAATGTGATGATCGACTAATTTTATATACCCATTTTCAATGACACCGCTCTCTGTATAAAGGGTTGCATTTTTGAGTAGTGTATTTTTTTCGGTCATTTGTAACGTCACCTCTAATGAGTTATTATCTCGCTTTTATGAGAAAAAATCCACATGGAATAGGAAAAGAATAATTAAACAAGTAAATGTAACATTGCTCTGCAAACGGTACACTTTACATGATAAAAAATTTGTTGGGAATAATACCAATGAAATTATGTAAAAAGGAGTTGAAGGTATTATGATGAGTTTTTTGCAAAGAATCGGTAAATCGTTGATGTTACCCATTGCCGTACTGCCAGCAGCGGCTTTATTATTGCGATTAGGTCAACCAGATATGTTTGACATACCGTTTGTGGCAACAGCTGGGGATGCCATATTTGCAAATTTGGCACTACTATTTGCTATTGGTGTGGCCATTGGATTTTCAAAAGATGGAAACGGTGCAGCTGGTCTAGCCGGTGCAATTGGATATTTTGTTTTAACGAACGGAACACAGGCAATTAACGAAGAAATTAATATGGGTGTATTAGGCGGTATTATTACTGGTATTATAGCTGGACAATTGTATAATCGCTTTCATGATGTTAGTTTGCCAGATTGGTTAGCCTTCTTTGGAGGTCGCCGGTTTGTTCCGATTATCACCGCAACGGTAATGGTTATACTAGCTGGTGTTTTTGGCTACGTATGGCCTCCAATTCAGGAAGGAATCAATGCTGTTGGCCAGTGGATGATTAATGCTGGGGCCGTTGGAGTAGGTGCATTCGGTTTCTTGAATCGTTTGTTAATTCCAATCGGTCTTCATCACGTATTAAATACACTGGTATGGTTTGAGTTTGGTGAATTTACGAATGCTGCAGGTGAAGTGGTAAGAGGTGATCTTTCTCGTTTCTTTGCACAGGATCCTACTGCTGGAATATTTATGACTGGTTTCTTTCCAATTATGATGTTTGGACTTCCTGCAGCTGGTCTAGCTATGATTGTGACAGCAAAACCAGAACGTCGGAAGGAAGTTGCAGGGGTAATAAGTGGTGTTGCCTTTACTGCTTTCTTAACAGGTATCACAGAACCGATAGAATTCCTGTTCATGTTTTTATCACCACTGCTTTATTTGATTCACGCCGCATTAGCTGGAAGTTCATTTATTGTCACATACTTATTAGATATTCACCATGGATTTGGATTTTCAGCAGGTGCGATTGACTTTTTCTTGAACCTTGGTATTGCACAGCGTCCATGGCTTTTGTTTGGCCTTGGAATTGTTTACGGTATCATTTACTTCCTCGTATTCACTGCTTTAATTAAAGCGCTTGATCTTAAAACACCAGGTCGTGAAGAGGAAGATCCAATTACAGAAGAAGTAGAGGAAGGAAAAACTGGTGGCGATAAATACGAAGATATGGCTGAGAACTTTATTTGCGCATTAGGTGGAGAAGAAAATATCACTGAAATTGATAACTGTGCTACACGTCTCCGTTTAACAGTGAACGATGCTGAAAAAATCGATGAAAAATCATTAAAAGCACATGGCGCAAAAGGAACAATGAAGATTAGCAACACGAACTATCAAGTAATCGTCGGAACAACCGTAGAATTCGTCGCCGACGCCATGAAACGAAAGCTCAAATAAAAATTAAACAAAAAGGGTCAGACCCCTTTTGTCGAATTATGTCGAAAGGGGGGTCTGACCCCTTTTCTAATGCTTTTTTCAAAATAATGGATAACTCATCTAACTTCGAGAATAATAAAACCATGAGTAGTTGATAGAAAAGAGGCTTAACATGAGTCAAATTCCTCCTCCTTATCGAAGACAAATAGCATTTGTATCCCAATTTAATACTGGACAGCTACATTTAAAAAATCCCTTTGTTGTAGCCTTTTTTTCCTTTTCTTATCCAGGGTTCGGGCATCTGTTGCTACATCGATATTTAGCAGCTTTTATTCTGATTATGTGGGAAGCCTTTATCAACCAAATGGCAAATGTTAACCTTGGCATTATGTATTCTTTATTAGGGGATTTTGAAAAAGCAAAGGATGTTTTGGATGAAAGGTGGTTAATTCTTTATCTCGGTATTTATATGTTTGGAATCTGGGACGGTTACCGAACGGCAGTCGATTTTAACAAACAATATATATTAGCAGATCGGGAGGATGCTCCATTTTTAAATGGAAAAATGGGAACGCTAGATATGAACTTTTTAGATAAACGAAAGCCATGGGTTGCTTTATTATGGTCTGCAGTTATTCCTGGTCTTGGGCACTTATATCTTCATAAAGTCATTACTGGTTTTTTTATGTTTGGCTATACAATAGCAATCATGTATTTTGGAAATGTACCTGAAGCAATCCACCATACAATGCTTGGAAACTTTGAACACGCTAAAAATCTTTTAAATATGCAATGGACTATCTATACCCCGTCTATTTATTTATTCATATTGTATGATGCCTATGTTTCAGCCATTGAATATAATAAGCTTTTTGAAAAAGAGCTGTCTAAATACTTACGTCAACGTTATCAGAAATGCGAGTTTAAATTTCCTGTATAAGAGCGGGTGATTCATATCTTAGTTATAGCCACGTTTGAAAATTCAACATTCATTGAATTAGCTATTTCTGCACTTGAACAAAAGGGCATCCCGAAAGAAAAAATATTTGCTGCCCCTCTGGACAAAAGAACGGAACCAAGGCAGTTATTTGACACGATTCACAAAGCGGATGGATTTAGTCTATTTGATGCTGGAGCCATACTTGGCACATGCGGAATGCTGTTGGGTGCCGTTTACGGGTATGTGTTAACATGGGGACCGATTTTATGGGGTATTATCGGTGCTGTTGGCGGAATACTGATAGGCTTTGTGATCAAATTATTAATGATTAAAAAGAGTCGATTAGGAAGCAAAAAAATAACTTCTGAAATTGTGCTGATGATTCGATGTGAAGAGCATCAATGGGAGACAGTGGAGAAAATATTGTGGGATAACATAGCTTTAGGCATGACTAGGATTGATAAATAATAGTTCGACTGGTGCTAGGATGACGTGGGTGCAGCTTGGAAAAGGTGAGAGAAAACGCTGGTGTAGTGCGCATAACGCGAGGAAAGATGAGAATAAATCCCCGACCCGTGCGCAAAACCCGAGGAAAGATGAGAATAAACCCCGGAACGGTGCGCATAAATCAAGGAAAGCTGAGAATAAACCCCGGAACGGTGCGCATAAATCAAGGAAAGATGAGAATAAACCCCGGAACGGTGCGCATAAATCGAGAAAAGCTGAGAATAAATCCCCGACACCGTGCGCATAACCCGAGAAAGATGAGAGCAAATCCCCAACCCGTGCGCATAACCCGAGACAAAATGAGAATAATCCCCAATAAGGCAAGAGAAAATCCCCCCACAACTAAAACAGGACAGCTAATTTTTATCGGAAAGGATGAAGCATCATGAACAAACTTTTTTTAATATTCGTCATCACATCCCTCCTTATTTTTTCAGCATGTGGGACAGAAGAGATGTTAGATAAATCAACAGTTCTAGAAAACGCCACGGAAGCGGTTGAAACGTTAGACAGTTATTCATTAGATATGATTATAAACGTTGATGTAATGGATATGGAAACATCCATTGAAGGTACTGGAGATGTCACGCATGATCCAGATGCGATGCATTTAACGATGAGCATGGGTATGCCAGGGATGACGATGGATATGGAAACATATATACAGGAAAATGAAGCGTACATGAGTATGTTCGGTGAGTGGTTTAACATGGGTACAGAAGAGATGGAGCTAGATAGCTTTGACCAACTAAACAAAGAAGAAATGGAGAAATTGGCTCGGTTTAGCGAGGATTTTGAAATGACCGAAGAGGACAGCCAATACGTGTTAACGTTATCTGGTGAAGGCGATGAATATAGCGAATTGGTGGATGAACTTGTCCAATCATCGATGGGCGATTTTCCAGCCGATCCTACCATGGGCGAACAAATGCAAAATATTACCGTCAACAGTATCGATCTGGAAGTGCGGATTGATAAAGAATCATTTTTGATGATGTCTCAAAAGATTAGTGCTGATATCGAAATGGAAGGCGAACCGATGCAATTGGATGGAGATTTTAACATTTCCAACATAAACGGAGTAGAACCGATTGTAGTACCTGAGGAAATCAAAGAAAATGCGACCGAAGATTTTATGGGAGATTCATTCGGCTATGAGGAGACAATGAGTATAGAAGAAATCCAGGAGCTCGTTGATTTTCCTGTTCCGCAAGTGACCGGACTACCTGAAGGGTATAGCCTGATCGACAGCTGGTACGATGAAACAATGGGGATGGTGATGTTGAATTATGAAAAGGATTTTGAAAATGGTGTTTCGTTAAGTGTCTATCCATCTGAAGAAGAGTATGGGGCACCATTTGAAGAAGCAACCGAAACCGTAACGATTAACGGGAATGAAGCAACACTTCACGACATGCACGAGTTTCTCGTCCTGACTTGGGAACAAAATGGATTGTTTCTAGAGCTGTCCAGTTGGGGGCAGGAGATATCAAAAGAGGAATTTGTCGAATTAGCAGAAAATGTAGAATAAAGAAAAGCCGCCTACATAGGGCGGCTTTTCTAATGCGGAGAGAAAATTAATCCTTTTTCTTCTTCTCTTTCATTTTCCAAGTTTGGTACTCATCTGTCTCAATAATCCCAATCGTTGCGTCATCAATATCGGGATCCTTTAACACGTTATCCTGCACCCTAAACTTTATATCGTCGGCTTCGGCGAGGCTAAGGTCTTTTATTAATTCAATGTAGGCTTCGACATGGTATTGTCTGCCCTCTTGTAAAACTCGCATGTCTTTAATATCCACAACGTCAGGATCATCCAATATAATTTTCCCGATTCGGTCTATAATCCGCTTTGGAGCAGCAACACCGATCAACCCGATTGTATTTTCATAGCCAATTTTCAAAGCAATTCCGATCAGTAGTAGGCCAATTAAAATGGTGCCAATTCCATCTAAATAAAACAGTCCCGTTAAATGAGACAAAAGAACAAAGATTAGCGCGAGTAAAGCCCCGAATGTAGCAATGATATCTTCATAAAAAACTAACCTTGTCGGTGGCGCGGCATAACTGACATTTTTAAACGATGCCGTTATTATTTTCATACCAGAAGCATCCACGCGAGCCTCTTTTACTACCTCTTTCATTGCTTTTATAAGAATAAATCCATCAATAAGTATAGCGGCAATTAAAATTAATACGTTCAGCCAAAGGCTTGTTGATTCTTTCGGGTGCTGAATAATTTCCCAGCCTTTATGGATTGTCTCATAAGCCATAATGGAAACAACAATAACTGCTACTAAAACGAAAAGATTAACAACACGGCCGAACCCCGTTGGAAATCGCTTGGTCGGTTCTTTTTCTGCTAGGGCACTCCCGAAAAAAACAAACCCCTGATTCGTAGCATCTGCAACAGAGTGAATGGTCGTCGCAAACATTGCACCACTGCCACTGACGGCCGCCGCAATTCCTTTTATAATGGCTAATATTGTATTCCCAAGTGCCGCAATCCCAGAAGACTTGTTTCCTTTTTTTAGTAACTGAAAATATCCCATTTTTATCATCCTTTAACCAATTCGTTCTCTAACTAGTATGGGCAAAAGGGGGAGGATAAATGTACAAATAAAATCAGCTTCGATGTGCATGATAAAATTGAGGTGATGAGTGTGAGAGGAAAAATAATGATTGTTCTTATTCTAGGCTTACTATTCCCTTATACAGCACAAGCGGATGAATTTAATATTGATCTGACAGGATATGAGCTGCATTCGTTTGGTTCTTTTAATCAATTAGGCTACGAAATAACTCCACTATCCCAATTATATTTTCGCATTATACAGAAGGAGGAAGAATGGATAGATGAACCACGTCTATATACGAAAGGAAACAACGGCTATTTTCACCTTTGGAAAAAAGACGGCACAAATGTTCTTTATCAAGTTGAAAAACAATCCAATGGCATGTGGGAAATAATCGGTGAGAAAAGAAAGAATATTGATAGGATACCTGTCCCGAAAACACTCTTAAAAGAAGTATTAATCGAACGCTTAGTTGAACCAATAAGCGAAGCGATACATGACTATTACGGCGAATCAAAACTGTGGTATCGAAGCTTTGAAAAGGTACTTGACATAAAAAAAGATGAAAGAAGTTTTATCTATTATATAACGGTTCAAGTGGTTACCTTTCAAGGTCCTCACAACCCGCCTTATGGGGAAGAAACCATTAGATTTCAAATAAAAGGACGCGATGTTGAGGTTATTGATTATAATCATCGGGACATTTCTAGTGAGGAGAGTGCCAGGTTGGAATTGCGATGATTGAACGGGTGCTATAGGAGAGTATGAGCTGCACCTGTATCACTTTCAACTTATTGCTCATTATAGATGTCATCCTCCTCATTATCCCACCAATCAAAGCTTTTACTTAGTAAAATGACATCTTTAGCCATATATTTTTCCTTAATCTTATCGAGTACCTTTTGTCTTTCCTTTTCACTCAACATGTCAATTCCTCAATGATTTTTTCTGAGTTAGACATTTGTTGAATACCTCCTCGTTATTATCTTACTCTTATTATACCTTATATTCAGTGTTCCATAAATCATTGCCTTGTTGTGGTAATGCCCCCGTTAGCACAAATACTTATTAGTAATCCTTTTTATTTCTATTATCTATTTTTCTAATAATAACAATTGCTTCAAGTAATACAAGAACAATAATAATAATTCTTGCTTCACGACTAATTGGTTGGTATTCAAACATATTTGTAAATAAAACAATTGCCAATGCTATAAATAATAATGCCTTTATTAAAGAATGAAATATTTCCATTCGTCCCATCATGTAACCCCCTCTTTATTACACTATCCTCCCCTTTAACACAGTAAGAGCTGCCGGATCGATAACTCCCTATTCCAGTCTCGCGTCCCTTTAGTTGAAGTGAAAAATTTCACAAAGTATTCCATTAAGGAAGCTTGGAAAAAATCCAAGTTTAATAACTTCTTATTTCCAAGCGGACATATATTTCTTTTGATATTTACTATCTTCTTCGTACTCAATCAAATCCATTGCTATTTCCTTAATTAGCTCATCTTTTACTTCATCATATAATTTTTTTAAACCCACAATCATATCATATCGAATCAAGGTGTAATTTTTTTCGTCCATTCCATTTTTAAACCTATCTATAATATGATCGAGAAGCATTACTCTTTGTTCCTGTCCTGCTAATCCTACTTTCCAAATTGATTGTATAGTATGACGAGCAGTTACAAATTTTGAATCTTTTGTTACTTCCCATAACGCTGGGAAATCATGAAGCATCCGTTTTTCAGGGTCACTGATTGCTAAAGCAGAAAGAAACTGTCCTGCTCTGGCTCTACGGTGATTATCGCGATCAGTAAGCCAACCTATCAATTGATCCCATACTTCATAAGACCAGTCTACTTTTTCTTTGGTTGCATGAGTTATATTTTGAAATGCTTCATATTGTAAATTTTTGTCTTTCCCTTCAAGATTTGCAAAATAAGACTTAATTGTATCGTCCATTGTAACACCTCTAACATGATTTAATATATCAATTTTATCCCATTTATGGTTTATTTCAAACTTTATTAACCTGCTTCAATAGTGAAATAAGCGTTTCTGCTTGTTCCAGAAACGCTCCCGTTTGTTCAAGTGAATATTTTCACAATAACATTCAAAATATTGAATCTACCATAACAAAAGATTAGAAAAAATCTAATCTTAATTACAAAGTTGAAGGAGATGAAGGATATAACTCTAACTTATCTATATCTATAATAAATCTATATTGCTTTAATACATCTAAGCCAAGTAAGCCATTGTGTCCTTTAGGCAACATACCAACATCTAACTCAAAGTCTTGTATAGAAAATGTATCAATTTTGATTTCATCCATTACTTTTGTATAAAATGGAACGCTGCCACCAATTCCATATGCTTCGTAGATTTCATCACCGTTCTCGTAAGTAACTCCGATTGTTTCTAATATATCAGGACAAATAACTGTATGTGATGAGCCAGTATCAACGATGACATCATCAATTCTAATAGATTCCCCTCGATAAGTGATAATTAAAGAAGTTGTAAGAAGTTGTCCATCATATGAAAGTTGCATTACATTCGTCTCACTTTCATTAGGGGATCTCTGCGAATATGAATAACAAACTCTTTATTTGAAGTATGGTACACAACTGTACCTTCTTTGGCTTTAAAAAATTCTTTATTAGCATCTTCGTCTGCTATCGGACGTATTGGTGCTACTTCATCAATAATTTTCTTATCTCCTTCTTCATGATAATCCAAAATTGATACTAGAAGAAATTGATTTGGGAATAACTCTCTGACTTCTTGCCACTTCATCTTCGCATTCCTCCTTTTTCTTTAATTATACCGGATATCCCTGCATATCTTTCACGAGCCACTAAATTTTCTCGGGAAGTATGGAAAAAACAATATTCACGTTGAGGTTGATCTTTTCGTAATTCCTCATATCGATTCATTGCTTCTAAAGAATTTCTGAATCTGTCTATAATTACTACGTCGTCAATATATCTATATCCATTGTCTGAGTGCGCTTTTATTACTTCTAAAACAACCCATTCATTTGAAAATCGTTCTTGTATTTCTTGCCAACGCATATTACCCCTCCGTTCAAATATTTGTCTCTATTTTATCACATAGATAACGGAATTCTTCGAACGGAAAGTCTTGATTATTTTATTCATAGAATGCCACCCGTTAGTCATTCATGTAGCGCAAGACCAGCGCTGCACCACAAAGCTGAAGTAGAATATAAATCTGTAATTCTTCGCGGACATTTAATCCGTTATTTACACAAAAACCCTTCATTTTGAGGGTTTAATGGACAAACCCATAGGTGGTTCGCTATACCTTGGGCCTCCTATACTGCTTATTTGCTTTTGTATTACAGACATTTCATGCTTAGCTAATTCATAATAAATATCGGACTGTTGTTTACTAATAGGGTAAATATCATCTTCGTGAAGTATTTGGATGACGAATTGATTAAAATTCCTCCATTTTTCAGCTCTATCACTAAATTCGTTCATAAGTAATGACTTCTCAATCATAATTCTTTCGTTCTGTTCTTTCGAATAAAGATAAAATTGAAAACCATTGAAAATACTTTAAGTGTAACACTTTACAAAAAAATTGTTTCCTTTAAATTATAGTAAAACAAAAACAAAAAATGCCACCCTTTGCATAGTAAAGGATAGCTTAATAATGTTGACTAGAGTGCTTAAAATATTCTATAAAACAAGTTTGTTTGTCATCGGAAAACGAGTAGTAGATAATAAATTTATCTACTAGAGCTTTATGAGTGCCTTTCCATTCAGGTTTATCTGCTCTTGTACTTGTACCTAGTGTAATAATTTTATCTTCAATACGCTCTAACAAGTTTAATTTGTATTCAATTGTTTCACTATAAGAAAAATGCTTACTTTTAATATTTTCAAATGATTCCTTTGTGTTCTCCAACCAAATAAACTTCATATTATACTTGACCGCTCCGTATCATTTCTCGCATTTCTTCCGAAGTATAATAATTCCTTTCTTCTATGTCCTTTTTAGCCTGTAACAATTTTTGCTTTAACTCTGGGTCTCTTTCAACATCTTCAGCTACAGTTGTTTCAGAGTCATCTTTATTATCAATAGCTACAATCTTATACTTTCGCCCGTTTAATTCAAAGGATTGATCTTTATCTTTAAAAATATCTTCCAATACTTTTGCTGCCTGTGCATCCACTTTTTTCATTCAATCGCCTCCATACTTTCATTTTATCACTTTTTCAATGATTTCATAAAACTTTTATACTAGAGTAGAAAACCTTAAATTTAAAATAACTGTCTTTTTAACACACGCAAGGTTCTTCCAGATCGACAACTATTTGTTCAACTCTTGCACTCGATAGTGAAATAATCAATCATCTAAACTTGCGACCATGATTGCACTGACAAACCAAATTATTACTGCTGGAGTATAATATAAAATGGCTACACTAGTCTCACTAATTAAAGGGCTTAACTTGTTAAAATATAAATAGTTATATAAAACGAAAAGAACAAATGAAATAAGAGCTTTTAAATAGGAACTGCCATATAAGACAAAGCCAATTCCAGGAACAAGTAAGTTTGCAATAGTGCTGACACGTCGCTTGAATAATTTTTGTTCGCTTTTCAAGATAGTAATTTCATTGTTTAATTCCCTTTTTAAAATTTTCAGTTCTTCATTTTCCATTCATAAACCTCCCTTGTATAAAACATTTTCTCTTTTCTTATTTAACAAACCTGCTTCTTTACTCCAACAAAGAAAAGCGAATACCCTTTGTTTAACTCTCGCACTCCGTTAATGCAATAAGAATAATTCTGTAACGGATAATATTATTCTTTAATAAATCCCCTAAACTCTTTAGGTATTTCTGGATTAGAAACAAACAATTTTTTTCTATAATAATCAAAGTTCTTAAACCATATTTCGTGAATAACATTTGAAATTGACCAATCAATCTCGTTTAGCTCATTACCCTCTACTACCATACAGTTTTCATTGTCTTCGTCATTTTTAATTACTTTTAAAATATCCATTTTCACACCATAGTCCACTATATTCTTTAAAACATTTACTTCATAGCCTAACTGATTAGTGAAAAAATCGACAATGGTGCTGATTTGAGCATCTTCCTCAGCAATAAATATTAGGAACTCAAACAAATCTTTTTCCCTCATAGAACACCTATAAACTACTTCAAGAAATTCCCCAGATACTTCACCTGAAAATATTGTTATTCCATTCTCGTCACTTATTTCTATTTCAAAATGATTGTCCCCGAAGTCCTCTAATATTGTCCCTATTTGTCCCTCAGTAATCCCAACTTTATTGTCATTTTTAATTATTCTTACTACGTCATATTGCTTCATTGAGTAGTCACTTCCTTATTAAACTCTTCTGCCCTTTACTTTAAGTACAATAGTTCACATACTTCTCATTGTTATTCTAAATTTTTCAATTCTTCTTCAGAAATCCCTTTGTGTTCTTCATCTAGAATTTCATAGTCAAATTGCAATACCTCATTGTGAGCAAAATAAGTGTATTCAACATAAGGTTCATTTTCGAACGTTACTGTCGTGTAAAACTTTGGCATTTTAAATCCAAATACACCTTCTACTGACGCTATTTCTTCTTCGTCATAGATTCGTACTTCAAGGAGGTAATTAGTTACCCTATTTTCATAAATATTTTTGTTAACTTCCAAGTAAATAAAAGGGGATAGAATAACTACTAAAACTAAAATAGAAACAATCAAAGCAATTTTATGAAACTTGGGCACACTATCTCCTCCTATGGGTTTACTTTTTCTTTTTGAACTCTATATGAAGTTGCTCCTATCACCCAGTTATTCCATGAATGGTAGAAAGCGGTGTACAATGAATATATAGTTATAAGTAAGCAAACAAGTATTAAAAAAAGACCATATCTAATTTTAAAGTATGGTCATATGATTTCATGTATAAGTTTTATTTAGTTTTCACCTGGAAAAAGGATAGCTATGATAACAACATCATTCTCAATTATAATAAACTCTAAACCTATCATTAAACAAAGTCCTTCTTGGACAAGGATTTTAATAATTCAGAGGTAGTCATGCCACGTTTATTTTCATACTGCTCCTGACTTTCTTTCAACATACGTTTAAGTTCAGGGTTTTCTTCAGCTTCAAATTGTATGGTTTTTTCATCATCTTCTTCTTGTAAAACAAGTGTAAATTTTCCTTTGCCAGGAATAGAAAACTGTAATACAGAGTTATCACTATTCATATTCGAAATATATTTCATAAGCTCTTCTGAAGATTGAATTTTTCCCATACTAATAAATCACCACCATTGATTTCCTTGTTTTTATAATATCATATCAAATCGTTCATGTAACGAATCAAAAATACTTGTTGAGCGTCCCATTGTAGTTTTTGTGAGGGCTCTTTATTATTTTTATCTACTTTTAACTTCATCTTCGCCCACGAACTCCAATGAAGAATTTCTATCCTGCCTATTTCATTTAAGTTAATCCCTTCACAATCTTTAAGTTAAACATCAAGCTAAAACCTCACATAAAATTCGTTTATCTGTAAAAAATAATGCAGGAACAAATTCAGCTTGTAAAAGGGGGATAATCATGGAACCTGAACGAAACATAAATTTAACCTCAGCAGAACTATCGGGGCTTTGGACTACATATATAAATGATAGCATGGCAATTCCTGTTATAGAATATTATTTGAAACATACAACGGATGAAAAAATAAAGGATGTATTAACATTTGCAAAAAGTTTATCAAAACAACACCTTGAAGAAATTACTGTTATTTTTAATGAAGAAAAATTCCCGATCCCATATGGATTTACAAATGATGATGTGAATGTAGAAGCTCCGCAACTATTTTCAGAAAATTTTCACTTAGCGTACATCTATTACATGGGAAAGTCAGGAATGGAAGCTTATTCAATGGCTTTGTCCTTTTCCGCTCGCAATGACTTATGCGAGTTATTTAATAAATACTGGAATCAATCGGCAGAACTGATGAAAAAGTCAATGGATATATTGTTAGAAAAGGGGATTTTTACAAGACCTCCATTTATGCCAGTGCCTGAGCAGGTTGAATTTGTACAGAATAAAAGTTATTTAAATGGTTGGTTTGGAGGAAAAAGACCACTTAACGCCATCGAAGCAACACATGTTTTTGGTAATATGAAAACGAATGAAATGGGAAAGACGTTAATCACTGGTTTTGCTCAAGTAGCAAAATCTCAACAAGTTCGTGACTTTTTTATTAGAGGGAAAAAAATAGCAACAAAACATACTGGAGTTTTCAGCTCACTTCTTCAAAAAAGTGATTTACCAGCCACTATGACAGCAGATGCAACGGTATTTCCATCGAATACACCACCGTTTTCTGACAAGCTAATGATGTTTCATATTAGTGCTATGACTTCCATTGGAATAGGAAAATATGGCATAGCGATGTCGGTTTGTACGAGACATGATTTAGCCTTTCAATATGGCAAGCTACTTGCTGAAATTGGTACTTATGCTGAAGATGGGGCAGATATAATGATTGAAAATAAGTGGATGGAACAACCACCACAAGTTCCAAATTATGAAGCAAGAGCTAATAGGTAACAAAGTAAAAAGAGTTCATTTTAGAACTTTTTTTATGCGCACGGCCCGCGGGTTTACTCTCACGAATCCCGGTTTATGCGCACTGACCCGGGATTTACTCTCACGCATCCCGGTTTATGCGCACTGACCCGGGCTTTACTCTCACGAATCCCGGTATATGCGCAGGTGCCGCGGCTATACTCTCACGCATCCCGGTTTATGCGCACCATCCGCGGATTTACTCTCACGCATCCCGGTTTATGCGCACGGCCGCAGGGATTACTCTCACGCATCGCAGGTTTATGCGCACGGCCGCAGGGATTACTCTCACGCATCGCAGGTTTATGCGCACCGCCGCAGGGATTACTCTCACTTACCGCAGGTTTATGAGCACGTGCCGCGGCTTTACTCTCACAAATCCCAGGTTTATGCGCACGGCCCGCGGCTTTACTCTCACAAATCCCAGGTTTATGCGCACGGCCCGCGGCTTTACTCTCACAAATCCCAGGATTATGCGCACGGCCCGCGGTTTTACTCTCACGCACCCCGGTTTATGCGCAACCCTCCACGATTTACTCTCACGCACCCCCGATATATGCGCACTCCCAGCTCTCGCCAATCCCGACAAACATCCTCTCAAAATAATAATATATTCAGAATTCCGCCAAATTATGATAAAATCAAGTTATTAGTCAACGAAAGAGGTATGTTTGCTTGAAGTCTAAATTAGGATTAGCGAGTGTATTATTTATCTTCGCTTCTTTATTATTAAAAGTGTCCGGTTTGATCCGTGACATGGTTATTGCTTATTATTTTGGGGATAGCTATGTGGCTGATGCGTATTTGGCTGCATTTATTATTCCGAATATGTTTATTTTATTTATGACGACGGGTATGAAAAATGCGTTTGTACCGAGTTATATTGAAGCAATCGAGCAAAATAGAGGTAGGTATCACTTTGGACAAGTGTTCCGAGGGACGATGGTGATCAGCCTCATTGTTACTGTGTTAGGTATGGCGTTAGCGCCTTTGTATATACCGATGTTTTATCCGGCATTTAGTGATGCCGTGACCGAAATTGCGATATGGGTTACGATTATCTTTTTCTCGATTATTCTGTTTGTTGGCATGAATGCCGTTTTGGAGGCATATTTTGATGCGGAAAATCGATTTTCGCTGTCGATGGTGTCGCAAATGATCGTTATTCTCACCTCGATTCTGTCAGCATTTTTATTTGCCAACAAAATTGGTGCGTATTCTCTGGCAATCGGGTATGCGGTAGGGACCGTTATTTCACTTCTATTTAAGTGGGTATTGCTGAGACCAGCTTCCAAAGTAATTCAGCTAAAAGGGAAGATGGACCTCCCGGAGATCAAGCACTTTTACATGATTTTTATTCCGGTTGGGCTTACCGTTGCTGTTGGTCAAATCAACTTGATGGTCGGGACCGTTTTTGCCAGTCATTTTGAAGAAGGTGCCGTCACATACATCAACTATGCGAAAAATTTAGTACATATGCCACAAGGGATTTTTGGTGTGACGATTGCGACAATTATTTTTCCGTTATTGTCAAAAGCAATCGCGACCGATGATAACAAGCTATTCAAAAAAGGCATCGAGCAAGGGCTGACGACGATGTTCTTCATCCTGTTGCCATCGATTGTTGGGATGCTGATTCTGATGCCAAATATCATCGCCCTCCTTTACCAGCGTGGGGCTTTCACGGAATCCGCGACAATGGCGACGACGCAGGTAGCTTATCTCTACTTTGGGTCGGTTCTATTTTTTAGTTTAAATAATGTGATAAACAAAGGTTTTTATTCCTTGAAAAAAGGAAAGCTCATTTTAATGATTAGTCTCGTTTCAATTGGGCTAAACTTTGTGTTGAATTATATTTTTACCGCTTGGATCGGTTACCGAGGAATTCCGCTGGCAGCATCGGTTAACGCTGCTTTTTATGTTGGAGCCTCGTTACTTATTTTTCTAAAATTAGTCGGCGGCTTGAACCTGAAGCAGGTCGGATGGGAATTTATAAAAATTATCATTTCCGTACTTATGATGGCCGCAGCTGTTTTGCCGATTTTACCTATGATCGAAGGCTGGCCGAATCTCATTCAAATTATTATCGTAGGAATCATTGGTGCGGTCGTTTATACAGCCAGTGCGTTTTTAACAAAAATTCAAGCGTTCCGACTCGTGCTCAATAAATTTACGAGGAAAAAAGCCTTGAAAAAGGAGTCATCTTCATGAACCTGAAAGAATTGATCATCAATCTTTTTAAACCGATAAATATTCCGATGACAAAGCTTATTTTGAACAACCATTACAAGGGCGACAAAGCTTTATCGGGAACGAATCATGCGAAGCGTGTGCTCATTTTGGCTCCACACATGGATGATGAAACGATTGGACCAGGCGGAACGATCAAACGTCATGCGGATGAAGGGGCAGAGGTGCACTGTGTGTTTATTACGGATGGCTCCAACAGTGTTTCTGACCTGCCAAAAGAGGAATTAATCAAGGCGCGGCAACGAGAAGTCGAGAATGTAAAGGATATTTTAGGACTTACCGACATTCATTATATGGGCTTGCCGGACGGGGAAGTGGCGAGTGACGAAGCGTCCCAGCAGCAATTGCTCGCGATTATTAAAAAAGTGAATCCGGATATGATTTACAGCACATTGCTTGTCGATGCCCATCCGGACCATACTGCAACAGCAAGGATTTTAGCAGATACCATCGAGCAAATCCCAGATCTGGACTGTACGATTCGACAGTACGAAATCAATTGTGCAATCCCGCCAGCATACATCAATTGTAATGTAGATATTAGTCAAACGTTTGATACAAAAAAAGCGGCGATTGATAAGTTTGAGTCACAAGCGATTGCTTTTGATGGCTTTCTTGCACTCAACAAAATAAAGGCGAACATCGTCAACGGACAAGTACGGGCAGTCGAAGGATTTTTAGAGCTGTCTCCAGATGAACTTGTCGCCCATGCGAAAAAAATCCCGACGAAAGATTTTTCGCGAATGTTTAAGCAGATTAACCGAACGGATACGCTATTATGGGCAATTTTTAAAAATCTCAAAGCAAAGCAGGACATGTACCGGAACAGTTTGTAACTTTTTAACGAGGTGGAACAATGGGAATTCGTTTGTACAAGCAAGGGGACGAGCAGCAAATCCAACAGCTTTTTGAAAAAGTATTTAAAAAACAGCGCTCGATTGCGCATTGGAAATGGAAATTTGAAGGAACTCCCAGCCTAATTCTCGTTTTTGAAGAAAAAAATGAAATTTTGGGACACATTTCCCTTTGGCTTTTCGAAGGGTATATTGGCGGCGAAGAAAAGAAGCTTGGCGTGCGGGTTGACACGATGGTGGACCCTGATGCACGTGGCAAAGGAATCTACAAGCAGCTAAACGAGGCAATGATTGAGCATGCGAACGAAGCGGGAATTTCCATTTTACACGGATTTCCTGCTGAAAAAGCGAAGGCTCTCTTGCAAAAATACACGGACGGCAAGCATATTGCTGATATTTCACGATTTTATATCGTCCTAAAGCCGTGGAAAATTGCAGCTTCGATCCATAAAATTGCAAAGCCGTTGCAATTTTTTGATGGCCTTTACCAAGCGAAAAAGCTGCGAAAGGTACGTCCGAATTTTCCAGAGGGAATCAAGGTTGAAGCGGTTCAGCATTGCGATGAACGCTTTGATGAGCTAGCGGAAAAAACGAAAAACCTTAAAAAAGTCATGGTCAAACGGGATGCAGCTTACTTAAATTGGCGTTACTTCAACCATCCAGATAATGAGTATTCGATGTTTGCAATAAATAAAAATGGAATGTTACAGGGTTATGTTGTCATAAAAAAGGAAACAATGCAGAAGAAAAACGGAGAGCTGACACTCGGATTTATTGTCGACTGGTTAGCAATCGATGACAGAACAAATTGGGAATATTTAATGCAAACCGCGCTTACGTATTTAGAGGACACAGACCTGATCCAAACGTGGAGCTTTACCGATAACCAATTTGTTCCAGCTATGCTAAGCTTTGGCCTCAAGGAAAGAGACAGACCAATGCCCTTTGTTGTCCATGATTTAGCGGATAACCCTGGTACGTTGGACGTCGATAACTGGTGGCTGACACAAGGGGACATCGACTCCTTTTAAAAAATAAGTGAGAACGAGACAAAATTCTTATTGATATTTGGATATTGATTCATTTATAATAAGGCAGACATTGTTTACGAAATTGGAAAAATATTTCATCTCCAAATAATGAAACTTTTTATGATAAATTATCGTCTATAAAACTAGTACACGAACCGATATATTTTGCTAGGAGGTCGCAAATGGTTTACTTAGCTTTACTCGTATGCTTTATGGCATCGATTCTATTAACACCGTATGTAAAAAAATTAGCCATTCGAATTGGCGCAGTGGATCAACCAAATGAAAGAAAAGTTCATATAAGAGTTATGCCAAGGCTAGGTGGGCTAGCAATAATTGCGAGCTTCCTAATCGGCTTCATTCTATTTACACCAGGCAGTGTCGTAGAATTTTGGCCAATCTTATTAGGGGCACTAATCATTACCATCGTTGGGGTATTAGATGACCTCACTGAACTATCTGCAAAAGTAAAATTAGGTGGCCAATTATTAGCAGCAATCATAACCGTCATGGGCGGCGTACAAATCGAATTCATTACCTTACCATTTGGAGAAAGAATCGAATTCGGATACTTTGCCATCCCAATCACGATTCTATGGATTGTCGGAATCACAAACGCCATCAACCTGATTGACGGACTAGACGGATTAGCAGCCGGCGTATCAGCCATCGCACTGCTTACTATCTCTGGAATGGCGATTTCGATGGGAAGCATCCCAGTCGCATTCATGGGCTTAATCCTACTAGGAAGCACAGTCGGCTTCTTAGTTTATAACTTCCACCCAGCAAAAATATTCATGGGTGACACAGGAGCCCTATTCCTTGGATTCATGATCAGTTCCCTATCCGTCATGGGACTATTCAAAAACGTAACTCTATTTTCATTGATTGTGCCAATTATCATTCTAGGTGTACCAATTCTGGACACAGTGTTTGCCATCGTTCGCCGAATCATCCAGCGCAAACCACTGTCATCACCAGATAAACTACACCTGCACCATTGCTTAATACGACTAGGCTACAGCCACCGCCAAACCGTAATTGCTATTTACGCACTAAGCGCACTGTTCAGCCTAGCAGCAATTATCTTTACACGCTCAACCATGTACGGCTCCGTCATCACGATGGTCCTACTACTCGTCATGGTCGAACTAATCGTCGAAATTACCGGATTGATCAGCGAAAACTACCGACCAATCCTAAACCTAGTAAAAAGCACAAAAGTAAGAAGCAAATAACACTTCCCATTAGGGGGAGTGTTTTTATTTTTTGCAGGAATTTGGAAATTATGCACGGGAATTTGAAATTTTTTTGGGGGATGCGGTGCCTGGGGGATGTGCGGTGCCTGGGGGGATGTGTGCGGTGCGCATAATCGGAGTGGAGATGAGAGTAAACGGTGGTTTGATGCTCATAAATGGGGGAAGATGAGAGAAAATCCAGGTGTGGTGCGCAAAACCGGTGTGGAGGTGAGAGAAAATCCGGAAATGTTGCGCAAAACCGGTGTGAAGTTGAGAGAAAATTCGGAAATGTGCGCAAAACCCGTGTGCAGCTGAGAGAAAATCCGGGATAGTTGCGCAAAACCGGAGTGAAGCTGATAGAAAATGCGGGAATGTTGCAACATAACCGGGGGGAGCTGAGAGAAAATCCAGGAATGTTGCGCATAACCGGGGTGGAGCTGAGAGAAAGTCCGGAAATGTTGCGCAAAACCGGTGTGCAGCTGAGAGAAAATCCGGAAATGTTGCGCATAACTGGTGTGAAGTTGAGAGAAAATCCGAAAGTGTGCGCATAACCCGTGTGAAGGTGAGAGAAAATCCAGAATTGTTGCACATAACCAGTTGCAATCTTTCAAGAAGAGCAGCTGCTTTTTCACTAAACCCGCTTATTTTAATCGATCAAAAAAGGGCAGCCATTAACGGCTAACCCTGAATAGAAAAGGTATTCGCTATTTTTTTATTCATCTATTTTATTCATAAACTGTTGGATACAGTCTTGTAAAGCTTTTGGTTGCTCACTAACGACGTAATGTCCAGCATCTGGAATGATCGTCAACATGGAATCTGGAATCCCTTTATGTAATGCTTCGGAGTAAGTTACAGGAGTTAGTACATCATCTTTTCCAACAACAATTAATGTAGGAACGTTAATTTTACTGATTGAGTCGCTTAAATCATGTTGATTTATCGTTTCAAAATCTTGAATTGTGGATTCCATAGGAGTCAGACTAAGCCAACTTCCTACTTTTTGATGCACAGTTGCTGATGTTTTGGGAGAAAATGCTGCAAGAAATGATTCCTCGCTAATTTCTCCTTTTCTTACTTGATCTAAAAACTCAGGAGGAATTTTCAGGTTGGCTCCAGTAGAAACCATCACAGCCCCACTAATTTGATCAAATCCATCTACTGCAATTTGTTGGACAATCGCACCACCCATGGAATGTCCTGCAATAACAACTTTCTGTTCCTTAAAATAGGTTGAAATAAATTCGCTAACTAAATCTGCATAATCGCGGATGGATGAACAAGCGGGTCCTTCAGATTGATCGTGTCCTGGAAGGCTCAGTGCAACAACATGTCTATCTTTGCTTAACCTCTCTACTTGCTCCATCCATATGTTGTGGTTTCCTCCACCACCATGAATAAAAACAATAGGATTGCCAGATTGTTGTTGACCTAGCTCTTCATAAAAAATTTTTTTACCTTTAATGTTAATAAACGGCATTTCATCACCTCTATAGGAATTTTTAAAATGCAACAAGATTACTTGGAATACATCTAAGTAACATAGTAAATCTCGTTAATTCATTATATCATTAAACAAGCAAATTTGATGAAAAAAATTAGAAAAATCAAAAAAGTGATTCCGTTTACAATGATAAGGGGTCTGACCCCTCTTGTGGACAGTTGTCCACTGTGGGAGGACAGGTGTAACGAGGAGATTGATGTATGAAATAATTAATCCAATTTATGATTCCATTTGTGTAATGAAGTATAGAATGTACTATAATTATTTTAAGGAATACTCTTTATAATAAAGGGTGAGAATATTGCGGTTACCAGGCGAACCAAAATGTAGTCGGTATTGTTTATTGGCATCAAGGGTGTACACTTGGACTGTATTTAGTATAGGATTTAATCATGACTTGGTTTTTAAACTCAACCTGTACATGCAATATGGCGTAAAAGAGTATTGGATTAAATTTTAACGATTATCTTTTTGATTCCATTATATGGGCTGTTGATTTGGACTTATTTTTACCCGAAGGAAAGTTTGCTGTTTGGGCAAATATGGAGATTTAAAGGTGAACCTGAGTTTTCTGAATTGGCTATTCGTTTTACTAAATTTGGATCGATTATTGCTATCTTTGTATTAACAATCATTTTGGTCAGTTCCATATCTGATCATTCGTTCGTTACACTTTTACTAGTTCTGGGATTGTTCTTTTACATAATAATAGGGGGATATAAATTGATCTCCAAATAACAGGATGCGCATAACTTAATCAAAGTTGAAAGAAAGTCCGGTTTTAGTGCGCATAACCTTACCAAAGTTAAGATAAAATCCCCCATATTTGCGCATAATTGTACTACATTTAATAGTAACCCACTAATCTGTGCTCATAACTCCCCAAAAGTTGAGAGAAAATTTTAAAAAATGAAAGGAAATCCCACCATTAAATCGAATATATAATAAAAATTAAATACGAGGAGTGAATGTATGATCATTAAACCATCAACAATTCCAAGTACAAATCTAAAACTTCATGCACTAATTCGATGCTTGCCCTTGAATCATAAAATGAGGCCACAAGTGCTTGAAGATTTCAACAAAAGAAATGCAGGTTATCGGGGTGAAGAATCAATTGATTATTATTTGGATCCGCTACCGCATAAGGACTTCCACATCTTTCACGGCCTGCGATTAAAAAATGAAAAGTACCACTTCCAAATAGACACTCTCCTTGCATCCTCCTGTTTTAAACTCATCATTGAATTGAAAAATTTCACTGGCGATATATACTTCGATAATGAATCCAAACAATTTTTTCAAATCTTTAACGGTCAAAAAGAAGGGTATCAAAATCCAATTGTCCAAGCAGAAAGGCAAAAATTAGAGCTAGCGAGATGGTTAAACAAAAATAATATAAAGCAAACGCCGATTGAATATTTAGTTGCAATTAAAAATCCCTCAACTAAAATTGAAGTTTCCGCTGGCGGTGAACATATATTGGACAAGGTAATGCACTTCGACCATCTTCTTACTAACATTTTATTACTTCAAAAGAAATATCGAAAACCTCTGTTAGACTCCAATGCACTGAAAACCTTAGACAACAAATTATTACGATCCCATACTCCAAAATCGATTGACGTCCTTGACCATTATAATATAGATAAAGCCGATATCATCACTGGTGTACAATGTCCCAAATGCCGCGCCACGCCAATGAAGAGAATAATTGGTAAATGGCAATGTCAAAAATGCTTCACCGAATCAAAAAATGCCCATGAAACCACCATCCATGACTATCTTCTTTTGATAAGTCCAACTATCACCAACAAACAATGCAGGGAGTTCCTACACATATCAGACCGAAGCCTTGCATCTAGACTGTTAAATTCCATGGATCTACTGAAGACAGGAACATTAAAGGGGACTGAATATGAGAGGATAGAATAGAAGCTGGTGCGTAGGGCTGTTGTTCAGTCTTTGTTTTCTTATCAAGCTGAGAGTAAATACGTGAAAGTTGCTCATAACGGTGCTGAAGTTGAGAGAAACTCCATGAAAGCTGCTCGTAACGGTGACCAAGTTGAGAGAAACTCCATGAAAGCTGCTCATAAAGTCGCCGAAGCTGAGAGTAAATCCGTGGAAGTTGCTCATAAAGTAGCCGAAGCTGAGAGTAAATCCATGGAAGTTGCTCATAAAGTCGCCGAAGCTGAGAGAAAACCCATGAAACCTGCGCATAACCCGCACCAAGTTCCATCAAATCCTCACAGATCCTCATGAAAATCAGCAAAATTTTCCTATAAATATCCCTTGGAATAAATTAATCATCATATATTTGTGTGACTTTTGGCATATTAAAAATAAAACGTTTTTAAAGTAGGGATATATGTGGTTAACATTTTTAACCTACTGGTTGCGTTCATGGTTTCCCTCGTAACGACTTTATTATTGACTTACCCTGTCAAACGGCTCGCAGTCAAAATCGGAGCAATGGACGTACCAGATCACCGAAAAATTCATAAAGAGGTTACGCCCAGGCTTGGTGGACTTGCGATATTTCTAGGGGTAATTGCAGGACTTATCTATTTACAGCCGACATTTGATTATTTCTGGCCAATCCTCATTGGCGCGCTAATCATTGTCATCACAGGAATTATGGATGATGTGTTTCAGCTGCGACCATTGTATAAACTAATCGGCCAACTAATGGCAACTGGAATACTCATATATTCTGGGTTGTTTATCGAAAAAATAACCATTCCAATCTTTGGCATCGTACCGTTGGAATCATTCAGTATTGTCATCACGATCCTGTGGGTCATCGGCATGACCAATGCGATAAATTTAATTGATGGGTTGGACGGTCTGGCATCAGGGGTGACAACGATTGCCCTGACGAGTATTATTGTCATGGCCTTCATCGACATGCAACTGGCGGTCATCTTCTTGTGCATCACACTAATTGGCAGTAATATTGGGTTCTTATACCACAACTTTCATCCAGCAAAAATTTACATGGGCGACACAGGCTCGATGTTTCTCGGCTATTCCGTAGCTGTTATCTCAATACTAGGATTATTTAAAAATGTCACGCTATTCAGCTTCATCATTCCAATTATCGTCCTAGCCGTACCAATTTTTGATACGATTTTCGCCATCGTACGCCGCGCCTACAAAGGTGAGCCAATCATGATGCCGGACAAGCAGCACATTCACTACCAGCTAATCGCTGCCGGCTACAGTCATCGAACTACCGTTTTAATTATTTATGGAATGAGCGCGATGTTTGGCATTTTAGCGATACTATTTTCCAACGCCACATTAAGTGCATCACTTATTATTACATTTGTCTTCTTAATTCTGTTACATTTATTCGCAGAAATGGTCGGCGCAGTCAAAGGCAAACGACCAGTATTACGGATGCTAAGAAAAACCATTCGAAAAGTAAAAGAATAAACCCATGTCAGACGCAGGAATTGCAAATGACATGGGTTTTAATCTTTAATGGAACGATTTATGCGCAAGTTCCGCGGAATTACTCTCACGTATGGCCAAAATATGAGCAGAAATCCTGGTTTTATTCTCATCGATTAAGATATATGCGCAAGTTCCCCGGAATTACTCTCACGAATGGCCAAAATATGAGCAGCAATCCAAGTTTTATTCTCACCGATTAAGATATATGCGCAAGTTCGCCGGAATTACTCTCACGAATGGCCAAAATATGAGCAGGAATCCAAGTTTTATTCTCACCGATTAAGATATATGCGCAAGTTCGCCGGAATTACTCTCACCAATGCCCAAAATATGAGCAGCAATCCAAGTTTTATTCTCACTGATTCTGATATATGCGCAAGTTCTCCGGGATTACTCTCACGAATGGCCAAAATATGAGCAGTAATTCAAGTTTTATTCTCACCGATTCTGATATATGCGCAAGTTCCGAGGAATTACTCTCACGAATGGCCAAAATATGAGCAGCAATCCAAGGTTTACTCTCACCGATTCTGATATATGCGCAAGTTCGCCGGAATTACTCTCACGTATGGCGAAATTATGAGCAGGAATCCAAGTTTTACTCTCACCGATTCTGATATATGCGCAAGTTCGCCGGGATTACTCTCACCAATTCCAAAAATATGATCAGAAATCCAAGTTTTATTCTCACCGATTCTGATATATGCGCAAGTTCGTCGGGATTACTCTCACCAATGCCCAAAATATAAGCAACAAACCTAGTTTTACTCTCACTAACTCTGAAGCCTCAAGCCAATCCATCCATTTATAAACGCATCCTCCTCTTGAAATTTACCGATTCTATTAAAGAAAATGACCGATTCGCTCCGTAATTAGTCGGAATCGCGCAAAACGGTCATTTTTTATTACGGATAATTAATGAACAGTTAATATGCCTTTAACAATAACTTGTTAACTTAAAGATAGAAAATAAATAAAGGAGTTATTGTAATGGCACAATCATTGAATGAATTAACGACCATTTTGTTTGACTTAGATGGAACGTTACTTGACAGCAGAGAAAATATCGTCGATGCGGCGTATGAAACGGTTCAAAAGTATAATCCCGATTCACTCACATATCAAGAAGTTCTGGATCATTTTGGGTTAGATTTAGCTCATCATCTTTCAAAAATAATTCCGGACAAGGAGGTTGTTCAGCGATATTTTATTACGAAAAAAAGGGAGAGCTATCATAGGAATCCATTATTTCCGTATGTGAGCGAGGGGCTGAAGCAGCTGTCAAACAAAGGGTTCCGTTTAGGCATTGTTACAAATCAGCAAAGGGATTTGGTAATAAAAGTATTACGAGAGAAGGGGATGGAAGACATGTTTGATGTGATTGTAACGAAAGATGATGTACCGTACATAAAACCATCACCTGAACCGATTAAGCTGACAATGGAAAAGCTAGGCGTCGATACAGCGAATGTTTGGATGGTTGGTGATACATTGTTTGACTTATTGGCGGCTAAGCGCGCTGGTGTACCGTGTGTTCGACTTAACTTTTACGAAGATGCCGAATTGGACGCATCATCTTCGGCAGCGGTTAACGAACCAACAATCGCTGAACAGGCGATTTCACCTGACTATACGTTTACTACGTTTAAAGAATTTATCGATTTCACACTAGCTTACCGAAGATCAAAACAACCTGTTCATGACCAAAATCCGGATAAGGAAGGTGTAAACCTTGGCTAAAGATCAAAAAGTGATGCAGTCAATTCCTGTGCTTTCATCATCTAAAACCAAAATGAAACATAAACCGAAGCATTTGCGTATTGATCAGATTGCCGGCTATGGATTTATTATGCCAACTGTCATCCTTTTAAGCATGTTTGTTTTTTACCCATTTTTCCAAAGCATCTACTTAAGCTTTTTTATGACGGATCCCCTAGGAAACGTTGTTAAATTTGTCGGTTTTCAAAATTATGTCGAACTTTTTACCGACAAAGAGTTCCTGAACAGCCTGAAAATTACGTTCCTATTTACTGTTTTTACCGTGCCAACTGGCATATTTATTGCACTTATTTTAGCAGTGCTTACGAATAACAAATCGAAAGGGATGCGCGGGTTTCAATTCATTTTTGCACTTCCGATTGCGATGTCTGTCGGAACATCATCGATTATCTGGTTATTACTGTTTAATCCAACAGCCGGCGTCCTTAATTACTTATTAAATGTTGTTGGGGTGGAATCCATTCAGTGGCTAACCAATCCAGACTGGGCACTCCTATCCATCTCCATAATGACCATTTGGATGGGGCTGGGCCTAGATTTCATTATTCTGCTCGCAGGACTGCAGGCAATACCAGATGACTTATACGAAAGCGCGAAAATAGACGGTGCCGGCAGCCTTACTATTTTTACGAAAATAACGATTCCGCTGCTATCGCCAACCATTTTTTTCGTTCTGATCATATCGGTGATCAATGCCCTGCAAGCATTTGGTCAATTTAACGTCCTAACTGGCGGTGGACCAATGAAAAGCACGAACGTATTCGTTTTTTCACTTTATCAAGAAGCTTTTGTTAACTTTCAATTTGGACTAGGAAGTACACGGGCATTCGTCTTATTCGTCATCATTGTTCTTTTAACTTGGATTCAATTTAAAGTCGGAGAAAAGAAGGTGCATTATCAATGAGTACACAGTCACAAGCTGCGATCAACGGTCACAAGCAAATGAAAAAAACATTCAATTTAAAGAAATTTGTTCAAACGACTGTCCATTATCTGGCGCTTATCCTTTTAGCAATGATTATCATTTATCCAATCTATTTCGCACTTTCCTATACATTCATGACACCACAAGAAGTGAACACTGCAACACCGCAATTTTTGCCGGAAAGCTTTTACCTTGAAAATATAAAAGAAGTACTAGCAACAACACCCATTCTGCGATTTATTTTAAACAGTTTTATCATCTCCATCGCGGTCATGATCGGTGAAATTATTACAGGGTCACTTGCTGCATATGCATTCGCCTTTGTGCAATTCAAAGGGAGAAATGTCATCTTTGCCTTATTCCTGACAACATTAATGGTGCCATCTGAAGTAACACTTATCCCAAGGTATCTTATGATGGGAGCATTCGGATGGATGGACACATACCAAGGGCTTATTGTCCCACACCTAGCTACGGTATTCGGCATCTTCCTGCTTAGACAATTTTTCATGCAGCTGCCAAAAGAGTTGATGGAGGCAGCCAGGATGGATGGGGCGGGGCACGGAAGGATTTTCTTAACGATTGTCTTGCCATTATCTCGACCAGCAATTGGTACGCTTGGTGTTTACTCGTTCCTAAACACATGGAATCAGTATCTATGGCCATTACTCATGACGAATTCAGAGGAAATGCGACCTGTCCAAATTGGAATAACGATGCTGCAGGACGAAGAATTCATGTCCTGGAACCTCGTCCTAGCAGGCGTCAGCATTGCTCTATTACCATCACTTCTGTTACTTATTTTCGGACTCAAACAACTCGTTGCAGGCATCACTGCAGGAGCCGTCAAACAATAACTGTCGTCCCAACCGACAGACAACATAAATAACACATATATATAAATACGAAAGGGTGGAACACATGCAATACAAGTTAAATCTGATTACATTCCTGTTTGTTAGCTTTTTACTCATTCTCACAGTGGGATGCTCGAGCGGTACAGCAGAAGCGACCGAGCCATCCGGCAACGACAACAACACAGAAGAAACAAGTGCACCAGAGGTAACAACCGAAGTCGTTTTCTGGCACTCCATGGGCGGAGTGAACGGAGAAACTTTAGAAGGCATGATTGAAGATTTTAATGATTCTCAGGATGACATTTTCGTCAAGCCTATTTTCCAAGGTGGCTATGCAGATAGTTTAACGAAATTAAAGACAAGCTTAAATTCTAATAGTGGACCAGCAATTATGCAGTCAAACTTCATCAGCAGCGGACCAATGATTGATACGAAAAAAATAGCACCAATCCAAGATTTCGTTGATTTAGAAAACTATGATTTATCACAATTAGATGGCAATGTATTAGGAGCTTACGAGATGGATGGCCAGCTTAACGCGATGCCATTCAACGCATCCACTTTACTTATGTATTACAACAAAGACATGTTTGAAGCAGCAGGTCTAGATCCAAACGACCCACCAGAAACGTATGAAGAAGTGAAAGCAGCTTCAGCCCAACTTTCAGGTGATGGAAAATACGGAGCATCCTTCGGGGTATCCTCCTACTATATTGAACAGTTCATTACTGTCCAAGGTGCAGAGCTCGTGGATAATGGAAATGGACGCGAAGGCCTTGCAACAAAATCTCTATTAAACACACAAGAAGCGGTCGACACCTATACGTGGTGGAAGGACATGGTCGATAGTGGCTATATGCTTAATCTGGGAACGAACGTAGCGGACACGCATCAAGCCTTTTTATCCGAGCAAGTAGGCATGACGCTTGGTTCAACCGCAGCATTAAAGAAGATGTTAAATGGAGCGGAAGGTAAATTTGAGGTAGGTACCGCATTTATCCCGCACCCAGAAGCAAAAACAGGTGAAGGCGGTGTATCAGTTGGTGGTGGAAGTTTATACATTATGAACAATAAACCAACGGAAGTACAGCAAGCAGCTTGGGAAGTGATCAAATATCTGATGGAACCAGAACAACAAGCACACTGGTACATCAATACCGGTTACTTCTCCATAAATAAGCTAGCGTACGACCTGCCTGAAGTTGTCGAAGCATTAGAACAGTTCCCGCAATTTACAACTGCACTGGAACAACTGGAAGTAGCACTGGAAAACAATGCAGGAAGTAACGCAGGAAAAGGACCGGTACTTGGTGTTTATCCAGATGCAAGAACCGTTACAACAGAAGCAATGGAGAAAGTATTGAATGATGCCCAAACACCAAAAGAAGCATTGGATGAAGCAGCCGAAGAAATAACGAAAAAAATTACCCGCTACAACGAGACAGTTCAATAGGAAAAGGGGTCTGACCCCTTTTCCCATTATTTAGGAGGTTATCGAATGGAAAATAATTTATCATTTTTTGGTGGCTTAGATACGGTTGGCGGTGTCCATCTTTTATTTGGTAGGGGAGAGACCGGTCTCTTATTTGATGCAGGTATCCAGCATGGTGGATTGTTTACCGCGCCATTCATTCATCTAAATGATCCTATGGCAAAGCCAATCCCAAGACGAGATATAAGACAATATCTATTAAATAGAATGGCGCCACCCATACTAAATCTCTATGACCCTAGCCTGCTTGGTTCCCTGACGAAAGCTGACCTTCAGCGCGTTTGGCCAGAGAAGCAACTTCCTAATTACAAAAATCACTATGTTTTTGTAAGCCACGTCCATCAAGACCATATCGCCTTAGTCCCGTTTTTAGATGAAAGCATCACCGTTTTTATGCACCAAGACGTTTATGCTAGCTACCAAGCGTTAGTTGCAGCGGGCTATTATTTCGGTACAAGAGCCAACATTGAAACGTTTGTTGATGGCCAAGTCATCGATCTGGGTGATTTCCAAATCCAACCGATTGAAACAGACCATAACGCTACTGGAACGTCTGGTTTTATTCTGAAAACAGAAGAACATAAGACGGCATTCACAGCTGATTGGCGCATCCAAGATAGATATCCAGGGCGAATGGAAAAATTTATTCAGACGTGCCAATCCGAAAAAATAGATGTCTTAATCACGGAAACGACACGCGTCAATAAGGAATCTCTGATTAATGAGGAAGCGGATCGTCTAGAATCCACTGTCATGTACGATTATAGCAGAATCATAGAAGAGGCTCCTGGACTCACTTATCTATACGCCTTACCGATGGACTTAGAACGTACAGCCGAAATCATTGCAAGAACGAAAGCAACCGGAAAAACATTAGTCATGGAAAAGAACATTGCTACCTTTTGGCATGAAGCAATCAAAAATGGCATAAGCGCGTTAGAGGGACATCCGTCCATAACAGACATGAGCACCATTAAAGTATTGGATACGATTCACAGCCTGCCTTACGAAACAGTTACCATCGACGATATCGTTACAGACAAAAGTAACTATGTGGTTCATTTGAGCTATCAATCGATTGCTTATATAACTGAATTCGAACGACTTGGTCAGCAGTCAAAATCTGTTTACATTCATGCCAACGCACCAGCGAAGCAACAGGTGATGCAAAAATGGCTGAAAGCATTTCGTATCAGCTATCACGACATTAGTAACAAAGGACATGCCACGCATCAGGAGATAACCAACTTAGTCGAGCGCATTCAACCAGGTGTTGTCATTCCGGTTCATGGCAGAACTCCATTCCTATTACAAACAAGAGGAGTCGCTAAGTATTTTCCAGAATACGGAGAAACAACAACATTAGCATCCATTTTAAGCAACCAACAATTAAAAGCTAGTTTTTAAAGGAGTAACTTTTCATGAAAGCAACGAGGAGAAGGTCAGAAATATTAAGGTTGATCGATCAGCATGGCACCGTCGCTGTTGATGATTTAATCCAACGCTATCAAGTATCAGAGGAAACAATACGAAGGGATTTACGAATACTAGATGAAAGCGGCTATGTGAAGCGCGTATATGGTGGAGCCGTCAAACTAGAAAAAACAACCCGCTATTTGCCATACGAAGATCGACTAACGATTCAATACAAGGAAAAAGAAGCGATTGGAAAAGAGAGTGCCCAATTATTAGAGGATGGGGACAGTGTGTTCGTTGATGGCCGAACAACCTGTCTCGTCTTCGCCAATCATATCCCAGCAGAACTAAATATTACGATTGTCACCAATTCTATTTTCATTGCCCACAATCTAATGGGCAAAAAAGGCAATCTAAACATCCACTTAGTCGGTGGAGCTCTCCATCCAGATGGAATATTAACCGGGCCAAAACTAATCCAAGAGCTACAGGGATACCGTTTCGATAAAGCATTCTTTTCATGTATCGGTGTAAACAGTAAAGGATCTTACTTTGCAAAAGCGGATGCCCAGCAGCTGGCACTTACCTTAAAAGAATTAAGCACAGAACTTATATTGTTAGCTGACTCATCGAAAATTGACCGCCTAGCATTCCTATCCGGATTAAAAATAGAACAATTCAGCTATATCATCACCGACGAATTCGCTCCAGTACACTTTGTGGATCAAGTACGCCGAACAACATGCAAGATTCAACTAGCAACAGTAGATCAGCAACATGCCATGGAGACACAGCATTTAATCAGATTAGTCAATAATGTAGATTAGTAAAAGGTGCCGCACTGATGCTGGCACCTTTTTGCTAACGTGGGTTCCGAACAGGGACTTGGAATTTATTTTGACTTATGCGAAGAAATCCCAGCTTTACTCTCACAAAATCAAATATATGCGCAAGCTTTTCAGAAATACTCACACGGATTTGGATATATGCGCTCCTTCAATCAGTCGCTAAAAGACATGATAGTTGTATAAAACGGTGATATAATAATCGTAAAGAGTAAAGGGTGGTGTATATTATGAAATGGTCAGAAGTTAGAAAAATGTACCCAAATCAATATGTTAAACTTAACATCATTGACTTTTACCTAGAAGATGATAAAAAGATTGTAACAGATGTTGCGTTAATTAATGTTATTGAAGATCCAAAATTAGCTACTAAAGAGTTGCTTAAATCTAAGGATGATACAATTGTTTATCATACAGGGGCAGAAAAAATTGTAATTGAGATGAGAAAAGCAATAGGTTTAAGAGGCATCAGGTTATGAAGTTAGACTTTGTGAATCATTTACTAGAAGTAGAAATGACTATTTCTTACAAAGGCAAAAAGAAAACAATAGATAAGCTTGTTATTGATACAGGTGCAGCTCATACTCTTATTTCATCTGATATTGTTGATGAGATAGGCATATACTTTGAAAATGGAGATCCTCTTGTAAGCTCTTATGGAATTGGCGGTGATGAGTATTCTTTCCGTAAACCAGTTGATTTTATCAAGCTTGGCAATTATGAAATTCCAGATATGAAATTAGACTTTGGCAATTTAGATGATTGGGGAATCAATGGACTAATAGGACTAGATATATTAATGAATGGACAGTTTATCATTGATTTAGGGAAATTAGAATTAATCCAAAATTAGTAGAGCAGATAAAACTATTAATACTGCGACTGCCATTTCTAGAAATTTTAAGATTAACATTATGGCTTGGGATAAATGCTATGATGTTATTTTTTATATTAATGTTTATGGTAATATTAGGATGTGGAGGGGAGTAACGAAAACAGAGTTCTTTTCTCGTTGGCCAGTAGGGTATCCAACATAGGCAACCTTTTAATTATTACTGTTTATTTAATCTTTCAATCTCTGCTTCAACATTAAAGACACGTTTATTTAGGACTTCCATTTTATGTTCAAGATTCTTATTCATCCGATCTAATAAAGCGGTTATATCTTGTGGCTGGCTTAGTTCGATACGATGAACAGCAGTTTTTATTTCTGTTATATCACTTTTCATTTGTTCTATATCATTTGTTATATCACTTTTCATTTGTTTAATATCATTTTTTAGATCATTTTGCCCACTTAAAAGCTGTCTCAACAGTTCTTCCATCTATCCAACCTCCATTTTAATATATTATAGCACAAATTTATAATTGAGGAATTAATATACTGGTCTCTCTATTTTAGCGTCATATTTTTAAGCTCGCCTATGAATAAAAATATAATTGCTAAAAAATTTAGCAATATCATCTTATACCTCTTAAACCTATTGCTTTTCTCATTTCAATTACGATTTCTTTCCTCTCTGCCATTTTGCTCATAAGTTGCTACATCGAGGAGAAACGGAGTACAGGATAAAACCTTTTTGCGGGTAATCGTTCTATGTCCTTTATACTCGGGACTGATGCCTTTTAAGGTTCAGCAGTCCCGAGCTTTTGTTATCATTTGTTTGTATTATAATCGTCATAACCATAATGACCGCCATGTCCGTGATGTCGGTCGTGATGATGGTCATGATCTTTATGAGGTCCATGATCTTTATGATCTTTATGGTGGTCATGATTGTCGTGACCATCAGAATCTGGAGGTCCAATGACTACTGATTCATCAATTGGCGCCACGATCTCCCCTAATTTTTTGCCATTGATATTATAAGCTTCTGTATAGACTTGTGGAGGTGTAAAGCGAAAGACATCGGATAATTCCGCGTTTTCCACTTGATCATTATCGAAGAAGAGATGCAGATGTACTTCTTTTGTGATAGGTGTTATCCAATGAAACCACCCCATTGGGATAAAAACTACTTTGCCGGGCGTCACTTCGTAGTGATGTAATTGTAGTGTGTCCGGATCAAGGATAGAGGTAATTGCTTTACCAGAAACACCAACATCCAGCTCCCAGGCGTTTGGATGCCAATGAGGTTCTCTAATATGTCCTTTTGTCATAAAGAGATCTACTAAAGATCCTCCTAACATTGCGGGTAACTGTGTGGAGGAGACCTCATACGCAATATTTTTATTATTTCTTTTAAAAAGAATGTTTTTCTCAATTTCAAATGAGAGATTTGGAGTTCCTGAACTTTTTTTAATATTTTTGTTACCAGTAACAAATCCGCCATTGTTAGACATTATTGTAACCCTGCCTTTCATAAGTTTTAAATGTAATATATAAAACAGAACACAAGACATTATATTGAAAGGACATTATATTCGTGCATTGTGGAACAAGCATAAAGGCTCTGTTAAAAAGGATCTATTCTAATCCAACCGAATTTTACGACAAACACAAGTGGATTTCCCCAGATTTCTCCGGTTATTCTTTGAAGCCATCACAAAAATAGAAACAAAATCCTATTCCAACCGCACAAACCGCTCCCCCTCATGTTCCCCCCAAAATATGAGCAGAAATCCTGGTTTTATTCTCACCGATTAAGATATATGTGCAAGTTCGCCGGGATTACTCTCACGAATGGCCAAAATATGAGTAGCAAATCTGGATTTATTCTCACTGATTAAGATTTATGTGCAACCTAATCGGATTTACTCTCACAAATCCACCATTTATGCGCACACCACCCGGGCACTTACGCTTTTGTTCCTGAAGGGCAGTTATTTTAACCTCGTATAGAAGTTATTTATGAAATGATTAAAAAAGTGATAAAATTGAAAATGTTTAAAAACTAAGCTCAGAACTAAATTGTTAGCTGATCGTGGATTTATTCTTACGGAATAGGGTTTATGCGCAGGGATCAAGGATTTATTCTTACGGAATAAGGTTTATGCGCAGAAATCAAGGAATTACTCTCACGGAATCCGGATTTATGTGCAGGAATCCTAGAAATACTTTCACTAATCCATACATATGCGCACCTCAACCAGCTTTACTCTCACAAATCCTCCATTTATGCGCACGCCTTGGCACACTTATTAACCCAACCATACTTTTCGACACTCGTTATAGGAAGAGACGAATGTCGAGTTTTTCTAATTAACACCTCGTTCTTTAAGAAACTCTAGGTGAAGCTTGGCTGTAATGATTTAAAGAGGTAATATATGTGCTAGTATAGAAAAAACAAGGCACTTCTAATATTAAGAGGTACCTTGTTTTTTATGAGGATCATGAATATATTTTTTAATAATTTTAATTATTACAAATTACCATTCTCCATATCTTCTTTAATGCTCTTCAACATATCTCTTGCTGATTTTCTAGGTAGTTTTCCTTTTTTTTAGCATTCATTTCTTCAACAGCATCTTTCAGGGACTCTGCAATATACTCTTTTTCTGATTTCACATCTACATTCAAATCTATTCCCATTTCTTTATCCCCTTTTTCACACATACATTTCACCAACCTTTTAGTAGTGGTAACAGTGTATGCCTATACTTTTCTTTATTATACTTTTTTTATGAAACAAAATCTATTCCAACCGCACAAACCGCTCCCCCTTATGTTCCTCCATCAACCGAACAAAACTTTCATGAAACCGCACATCACTCAGCGGCTTCACTTCCACATATACACCTGCCGCATGATTCGGGGTCACGCGCTCCAGAAATTCATCCACCGTTTCTTTCTCTTTAAAATAAGGCTGAAAATGTACTTTTACATATTGTAGATCTGTCCGTAAATAACGGGCATGCACCGTTTCAAATGCAACAATACTTCCTTCAGGGATTTCCTCATATGTCTCAAGCACCTGTTCGCGGGTCTCCTTATAATTCTGAGACGGGCTCAACATCAGATTGTAGCTGTCATAAATAACTGTCACATAAAAGGTAACCCCAAACAGCAGAACCAATGCATTCCTCCAGCGTACCCATCCAGATCCATCCAATTGCGCGATCCAGCTTGCAATGCCGAGCCAAAACATCATCGTTGCAGGCCCTAATAGACGAAAATTAAATGGATCAAACTGTGAGCTCCAGCGCATATATACAACAGCAACAAAATAAATACCGCCGACAAAGAAAAATAAAAATGGGATCAGCATCTCTTCACGATCAACGGAAAACAGCGCTCGTACATGACGCCAACGCACAAACAGCAGCACCGAAGCGACTAGCAGCACAATACTATAACTTAAAAACACGACACTGCTCGTCGTTAATACATTAAACTCCGCGACAAACCCGCGCCAGAACATCTCCCAAAATTCCTGAACCGTTTCAGGGCGGGGGATTCGTTCCATCCCGGTTGGCTGGCCTGTCTCACGGTAATTTTTCCATAAATAAACGCCAGCAAACACAATCGGAATTGAGCCGGCAATCCAGCACAGCAGCATTTGCTTCCACTGCCGCTCCGATAAAAAATAAAAGCCGACAAGTCCGACGATTCCAGCACCAATTAAGCCGATGTATCTTGCCAAAAATAAAAACAACCCTGCAAGCAGCAAATGCCACACGAATACAAGTCGATCTGTCGTCACATAACGTTCAATCGCATAGACGAGCCAAATCAGGCCAAAAATGAATGGAACCTCTGACCACGAATAGGCGAAAACCTCTGTTGATGTACTAATGAAAAACACGAGCGCCACAAGTGGTGCACGCTTACCGAACAGTCGATCGAGCAACACGAGGCACAACGCAAACATCAAACAGTTCACAATTTTCGATGCCCAAAACACATCAATACCTGGAATCCAAGCAACAGCAGCAATCATGAGCGGATATCCCGCGGGCCATGTCGCAAAATAGCCACTTAACCCAGGAATCAAATCCGTTGTCGTCATACCGTCACCAGCCAAGAAGTTCTCTGCTAGCTGCAGGTAATGAGCAGAATCAGAAGTCAAATAACCTTCAGGATCAAAATAGCTTTGCACAAAAAGATAACTACTATAAATAAAAAATAATAACACTAACATTGACGTACTAAGCCATGTTGATTCCCGGTCACGATCCAAGCTAAAACTACTTCTTCGCACAAACAAATTATCCACCGGCGATCAACTCCCAACCGTAAAACAGGACCAAACTACAAAGGAATCCCAACGCCAATCCACCAGCAATTTCAACCTTGCTATGGCCCATTCGTTCGCGAAGCACAACACGATCGGCACTGCCGTTTGTCAGCTGGTTGATGACACCTGCCTGCTTACCTACTGCAATCCGCAATCCGGTCGCATCAATCATCGTAATCACTAAAAAGGCAACGCCCAATCCAAACACGGCGGAAAACCAGCCCTCGCCAAATCCAATCAAAAATACCGTCGTTGAGACAGTCGATGTATGTGTACTTGGAAAACCGCCATTCCCCATATGATGGCGCGCATCCTTGCCATACTTAAAAAAATGAATCAAAAACTTTAAACAACCAGAAGCAACCCAACCAACAACCGGCGCCATAAAATAAGGCATTACCTATTCACCCTTTCTTCCCACAATGTCCACGCTGAGAGGACAACTGTCCACAAGAGGGGTCTGACCCCCTTACGCCACAGTGTCCGCGATACGCGCACAAATGTCCATGAAGGGGGTCAGACCCCTCTTCTCATTAGTGCGTTGCGTCTAAATAAAAAGACGAAGATTCCGATGATTACGCCGAACCAGAGGGTTACGAAGCGGATCAGTAGGGAGATTGTTACGGCGGCACTACCTGGTACGCCAAAATAGACGAGCAATCCTATAATACTCCCTTCCGCAGCGCCCAATCCACCTGGAATCATCGACAACGCACCGGCAATCGTCCCGAGGCTAAACGTTAAAATACTCGCCACCAACGATATATCAAACTGGAACGCCAGCAAAATCACATACAAGCTGATACATTCCAACAACCACGCCACAAAGCTAATCAAAAACGCAAAGCTCAATTTCCCTACCTGTAACAGCTGGAGCGTATGCTCGTAAAAGTAACGAATCGAATCCCGAAATCGTCTCAGCTTTTTCGGCCTCGTAAACCAATCAATCAACCGAAACAACATTGTCCTTCGCTGTAGCACGATAAAAAATAATACAATTAGGATAATCAATACAATAAAAGAAGTAAACCCCAACGGATACACCAACATCCCAATACCGACGAGCGCCATCATCGCAAGCACATCTGTTAACCGGTCATAAAAAATAACTGGAATCGAAGCAGCGTAGGGGACACGCGCTCTTTTCTCTAAATAATACGCCTTCAACAACTCCCCAGCTTTGCCTGGTGTAATTGACATCATCAAGCCAATGAAAAAAATCGCCATATTATCCTTCCATGAAATTGCGAAGTTCGACCACCGCGAAAAGGCATGCCACTTCCAAAACCGAAACAAATAACTAATAAAGGTCAAAACAAACGCCAGGAGCAATGCTTCCCCTGGCATCCGCCGAATCGTATCAAAAACCTCCTGCAAATCTGCAAAAAATAAAAAGACAGCGACGACGAGCACACCAAATACCAAGCCAGTTAACAGCTTTGGCAGCAATTGCTTCCCCGATTGCTCCATCATATATCCGTCCGTTTAAAAATTTTCTCTGGCAACAGCTTAATTATCGTCATAATAATCAACCAGAACCACGGCGTATACACAACTTCCCGACGCTTCACAATCCCGGCCTCAATATCCTGCGCCACCTTATCAGGATCAGCCAATAGTGGAGTAGGCTCGACCACACCATACGTCATCTTCGTATCGACCATTCCCGGCTTGATTGTCAGCACATGCACACCAGACTCATGCAGCCGATTCCGCAGCCCCTGCAAATAAACCGACAACCCAGCCTTCGTCGAACCATATATGTAATTACTCTTCCGACCGCGATCTCCAGCCACCGATGAAACCGCACAAATAAATCCAGACCGCTGCGCCTCGAAATAATTCGCAGCAATATTCAAAATCGACACCGCAGACGTATAATTGACATCAATCATCGTCCGCGCCAACGCAAAGGAATGCTCCGCCTGCTTCTGATCCTCCATCGCCCCATACATGAGCAACACCCCATCCAACGTACCGGCTTCCTGAACTACCTCATCAAAAAACACCTGATGTGACTCAAAATCCAGCGCATCAAACTGCTTTAACGATACATCTACCTGATGCCGAATCTCTATATCACTCTTCAACACCTCTAACTGAGACGTATCCCTACTCGTTAAAATAAACTGATTGTGCTTTCCATTAGCGGCAAGCTTCCTCACTGTAGCCTGCGCGATCGTAGCATTAGCCCCTAAAACAAGGATCGAACCCATAAACGAATCACTCCTTTATAAAATAAATGCGGTCGTGCTGCGCATTAATCAAGGATTCATGCGCATAACATGATTGAACTTGATAGTAAATCCCGGGAAGGTGCGCAAAACCATGCCGAAGTTGAGAGTAAACTCCGGAATAGTGCGCATAAACCTCCCAAAGTTGATAGTAAATCCCCGATCAGTGCGCATAACTCAGCCGAAGCTGAGAGTAAATCCCGAATCGGTGCGCATAACCGGCCGAAGTTGAGAATAAACCCCCGACCAGTGCGCATAACCTGGTCAAAGCTGAGAGTAAATCCTGGACCAGTGCGCATAACCTGGCCGAAGCTGAGAGTAAATCCCGAATCAGTGCGCAAAACCCAGTCGAAACTGAGAGTAAATCCCGGAACGGTGCGCATAACTCAGCAAAAGCTGAGAATAAATCCCGGAACGGTGCGCATAACCCCTCCAAAGCTGAGAATAAATCCCCGACCAGTGTGCAAAACCCAACCAAAGATGAGAGTAAACCCCGAATCGGTGCGCATAACTCGACCGAAGTTGAGAATAAATCCCCGATCAGTGCGCATAACCCGCTCAAAGCCGCGAGTAAATCCCGACCCAGCACTCACTCAATCGCAGCGCCGCACCCAAATCCACGCACTCACCTAGTCAATCCCAACCGCCGCGACATCGACGAGCTAAACAAATGCTCGGGATCGACGTTATCCTTAATCTCCTTAAACTGCTCCCACGTCGGGTACATCTCCTGGAACGTTGCGCGCTCCAAGGTAGAGTCCTTCGCTAAGTAAACGCGCCCGCCATACTCTAGCACCAGCTGATCCAGCTCGCGCAAAAACGGGAACAACCCGTCATCCTTAATCGGAATATCCAGTGCGAGCGTGTATCCCTCAACTGGGAATGACAGCAAACCACCGTTCCACGGGCCGGAGCTCTTCAGCACTGCCAGGAACGAGGACCGCCGAGCATCACTGAGCATCGTCAGCATTCGGCGCAGGCCTTCCTTCGGGTTATTATCCTTTGGAAAGACCGCCTGATACTGGACGAAGCCTTTCTTCCCATATAATTTATTCCAATCCTTTATCGCGTCCAATGGGTGAAAGAACGACGATTGCTCAACTAATTTCGTTTCATTTTTATACGATGCGTAATAAAATTTATTAAATGCAGAGATACTCCAATAATTTAGCGCGATACCCGGCGCGTGCACAGGCATTTTCACTTTAAATTTATTCGCTGGCTGTAGTGGCTCTTTGACCGTCGCAGGAAGATCTCCCAACCGAGCGTGATCTCCGCGCATCAGCACCGACCTGCCGAGTGAATCGCCCGACGCTAGACAGTCAATCCATGCGACCGAGTACTTGTAATCGGCATCCGCAGCAAATTTATCAAACGCTTGATCTAAATTTTCCGCCTTTTCATAGCTGACATTCATATAAGCGGTTTCCACTCGAATCAATCGAAAAGTCGCACGCAAAATGAACCCGGTTAATCCAATCCCGCCAATCGTTGCCCAAAACACATCGGCATTCATTTCGCGGCTGCACGGGATTACTTCACCGGAAGCAGTCAGTAAATCAAACGTTTGAACAAATTCTGAAAACGTCCCATCGACATGATGATTTTTGCCGTGGATGTCATTGGCGATCGCACCCCCAACGGTCACGAGCTTCGTACCGGGAGTCACCGGCAAGTAATAACCACGTGGCAAAAACACATCAATAATTTCTTTAAACGTTACCCCGGCTTCACACGTCAATAGCCCAGTCGCTTCATCGAATCCGAGCATATGATTGAAACGGTCGGTTCGAATCACACCTGCATCTTTATTTAATGGCGTATCACCGTAGCTGCGCCCCAATCCATAGGCAATATAGTTCGGCGCATCGTGTGAACGTAAAATTTCGGACAGCTCAGACATCTGCTCTGGCCGATAGACATAACCAGGCTCGACCGGAAAATTGCCCCAGCCGGCGATCTTTTTCCATATTGATTTCGCCATGACAACATCGCTTCCTTTCCTTATAAAACAAAAATCTATTCAAAAATCGTAAAAATCACAACAACAGCTAGTGCATATAGGAGAACGGTGAACAAAATATGCTTGTCTTCAAACAGGACCTTCTCCGGTGCACCGCCTTTTTTCTCGACATGGATCAGATAGAGGTAGCGGAACATGCCGTAAATCACAAATGGAATCGTCCACATCAAATGAATTGTATGCCCTGATGTGAACGTAAATACCGCATAGCTGACAATTGTAGCTGCCGTAACGACACTCGTCATTTGATCAAGCAAAGCCATCGAGTAATCATCCAATACCTTGCGCTGCGAGTTCGAGCTTGTGTTGTCTAACACCAACGACAGCTCATGCCTGCGTTTTCCAATCGCTAAAAATAACGACAACAACATCGCGCATAGCAAAAACCACGGCGTGAACGGAACCTCGATAATCGTTGCACCGCCAATCGCCCGTAACACGAAGCCAGCAGCAATGATCATAATATCGATAATCACGACATGCTTAAGCCGAAAGCTATACAGCAAATTCATGACAAAATAAATCAACAGTACCGCAAAGTAAATTTTATTTAATAGGAAAGAACTGCCGAGCGCCACCACGAGCAAGATAGCACATACACTTAACGCGAGTCTCGGATTAAGCGCCCCTGATGCCATTGGCCGGTGGCGCTTTTCGGGATGGTGCTGGTCAGCTTCCCGATCGTTGTAATCATTAATAATGTAAATACTACTTGCAATCATGCAAAACGTCACAAACCCATAAATCGATAAAAGAATCGCTTCTATATTTGTTAATTGAAATGAAAATAGTAGCGCTGCAAACAGGAGCACATTTTTCGCCCACTGTCTCGGGCGGAGCTGCGTCCACAGGGCTGCTATTGTTGATTGTGCAACCAATAAAATTCCCCCAACCTGACAAATCTCCACTAATTATAGCATGAAAATATTAGTAAATTCAGCCAAAATATGTGACCGGATTCACAATACGAAAATTATTAGTAAATTTTGTAACAATTTCTCTATTATTCTCGACTAATTAAATGGTAAAATACAAAAATAGGGGTCAAAAAAGAGAAGCAACGACCGAATAGTTGTAAGTGGGAAATAAATAAGTGAAATAGGGGAAAGGGAATGGACTTAGCAAAAGCTGCGCATAAGTTGATCAGCGCCGCACTTCTGCCGGAGCGCTGAACTCGACTAGAGCACCCACTGCACCAAAGCGGCTCGAACTAGAGACAGCACCCTACAATACCCACAATTTTCTGCTTGCAAGAAATAGATCAAGATGTATATGCTAGAAACTATGTAACAAAAAACGCGTGCGCATCCACCATAATGGGTGCACTGCTCGCATTACTTATACCTGGAGTGAACGTTATGAATAGTCAAAAGAATTTCATCGTATTTATTATCGCAACCATTGCTGTTCTAGGAATTGGACTCATCTTACCTCCATTCATTGCCCTCGGCTTATCAACAGCCTTCTTTGCAGGGATTGCTTGGTGGAAGCCGAAATGGGTAATTCCGCTACTAATTATTTATTTCCCGTTTCGACCATTTTTAGTAGAAATTAATGAAGGGTTAAAATATGCTGGAGACTTAGCAATCTTCTTGCTCGTCCTCGTGTTCCTACTATCGGCGATCCGCAAGAAACAATGGAAATCTATTTTCCAGCTCGAAATCTATGAATGGGCTTATATCCTATTTTGCGTCGTCGGAGCGATTGCCGCACTAATCACTGGTGTATCTCTAACAGCAATCATCTTCCAGCTGCGCAAATTCCTAACGATGTATTTATTGTTTTATGCAGTGAAGCGACTAGGGTGGAATAAGCAAGACCTCATCCTAAATGCAAAAGTCATCGTCGGCGTTGGGATTGTCCAAAGCCTTCATGGATATATTGAAAAATTATCACAACGGAACTGGCTGTTGCCACAAGCATGGGAGGAAATGTTCGTATCTCCTGCCAATGCTGATCGCATTTACGGCCTAATCGGAAACCCAAATTCAATGGGAATGTTCATGGTTGTCGCGATTGCCGCAACCTTCATGCTGTTACGCGTAACGAAACAAAACATTTGGTACGTGCCACTAGCAATGTTTATCGGAACGATGCTACTAACCTTCTCACGTGGAACCTTGCTAGGCGTGCTTGTTGCAGGAACGTTATATCTTATTCTATCGAAAAATTTACGCATCTTAAAACAGCTTGCCATCGCAGGTGCAGCTGGATTCATACTCGTCTATCTACCAGTTGACTACGGAGACCAATTCTTAGAAAGCTCCGTCGAACAAAGCTCTGGAGTAAAGCAAGGACCAGATGACAACGAGGAAGAAGAAGGGCGCAACCGTTTTACGGATATGGATGATCAAGAATTAGCTCGAAGCGCCAGCAGTGGTCGAATCTTTTTCGTTAAAAAAGGATTAGAGATCTTCATGGATTACCCAGTCATCGGAACTGGATTCGGTACGTTCGGTGATTCGGCTGCACTGGTATACTCTTCGCCAATTTATGCAGACTATGGCTTAGAGGATATTTACTATTATTTAGGAAAAGATTTTTATTCGGATAACCAATATATACAAATTATCGTGCAAACAGGAACGATCGGCGTCATTTTATTTGCGTTGTTCCTATTAAACATGGTGTACCGTATGTGGACGCTTCGCGCCACCCATCCAAGCATCGCCAACACCGCGATCGCTCTTTGGATGTTCACCTGTGTTGTCGGATTCGTTTACAACGTATGGGAAAACCAAGTGTTCCCGATGTTCTTATTCGCACTGATTGCCTGGGTCGAAACGATTAAAAAAGGAAAAACCGTCTCCGTACCAGGGGATTCAAACTAAAATCATTAAAATAAGGTCCAATTAACTGCGCAAAACCGGTTGAAAGTTGAGAGTAAACACGAAGAAGTTGCTCAAAACCGAGTTAAAGTTGAGAATAAATCCCGGAAAGCTGCTCATAACTGTCTCAAAGTTGCGAGTAAACTCGGGGAAATTGCTCATAACTGTCTCAAAGTTGAGAGTAAATCCCAGAAAGCTGCGCATAACCGGGCCAAAGTTAAGAATAAATCTCGGAACGTTGCGCAAAACCGGCTCAAAATTGAACTGATAACAAACTAGATTGCGGAAACAAATAACTCCGCCCACTTATCATTAGATTCTCAAAGGAGAGAAACATGAACATGGAAAAATTATGCGTCATCGGCTTAGGATATATAGGATTACCTACATCGATTATGTTCGCCAAGCATGGCTTTCAAGTCCATGGTGTCGATGTCAATCAGCAAGTCATTGAAAAATTAACGAATAAAGAATTACACATCGAAGAACCAGGACTACAGGAAGCACTAGAAGAAGTAGTCGATGCTGGAAAATTAACGTTTGCTAAAACACCAGTAGAATCGGACGTCTTTATCGTTGCTGTACCTTCCCCAATTACAGAGGAAAAAACAGCGAACCTTGATTACGTCCGTGCTGGTACAGAAGCAATCGTGCCATTTGTGAAAAAAGGAGACCTCGTTATCCTAGAATCAACCGTCCCACCACGTACGGTAGAGGACGTGATGATGCCGATTCTAGAAAAAACTGGCCTCAACCTCAATGAAGAGCTATACATTGCCCACTCACCAGAGCGTGTGATTCCAGGCAAGATCTTTCAAGAGCTTGAGGAAAACGACCGCATCGTCGGCGGCATTAATGAAAAATCAAGTGAACTAACGAAACAGCTATACAAATCATTCGTAAAAGGTGACATCCACCTGACCGATGCAACAACAGCAGAAATGGTAAAGGTAATTGAAAATACGTATCGTGACGTTAACATCGCCTTTGCGAATGAGCTTGCTAAAATTAGTGACAAAATCGGTGTCAATGCGTGGGAAGCGATTAAGCTTGCCAATTATCATCCACGTGTAAACATTCACCAGCCAGGTCCTGGTGTTGGTGGGCACTGTATCGCGGTTGATCCATGGTTTCTTGCTGAATTGCAGCCTGACCTTGCAAACATGATTACACTCGCACGGAACACAAACGACGGTATGCCAGCATACACCGTGGAACGCATTCAGCAAATCATCGAAGAGCACAATCTCGTTCAACCAACCGTTGCATTGCTTGGCTTGTCGTTCAAAGGAAATGTAGATGACATGCGCGAAAGTCCATCCTTAACAATTATGGAACATTTAAATAGGAAGAATATCGATTATAAAGTGTTTGATCCACACATTAAAGATGTCCGTGTGCCACATCAAGTACTCCAATTAGATGAGGTTATTCAAGATGCAGACATCGCCGTCATCTTAACGGATCATAAAGTATTCCAAACGTACGATCCAAACGAAGTAAAACAATTCATGAAAGAAAGCATCATCTTTGATACGAAAAATTGCATCGATGAAGCCGCGTGGCGCGATGCAGGTTTTAATTACATTCGTCTTGGAGATGCTAAAAACAGGTGATATCGATGGCAAACAAAGAAACAATACTAGGTGTCGATGTGTCCAATGAGACATACGACAGCATTACGAAACAATTATTCTATAATATAGAAGAAAAAAAACAATCCTTTATTGTAGCGGTCAATCCAGAGAAGATCATGAAGGCCTCTAAAGACCCGCAATTAAGGGAACTGATTAATAGTGCCGATTATCAAATTCCCGATGGGGTGGGCGTCCTGATTGCTTCGAAGCTTCAGGGCGGCTCTATTTCCAATCGGATTACCGGCATCGATTTAATGAATGCTTTAATAGAAGAAGCAGAGAAACAAGGGAAACGCGTCTTTCTGTATGGTGGGAAACCAGGAGTTGCAGAAGTAGCTGCCAAAAGATTGAAAGAAACCTATCCCAATCTATGCCTAGCTGGAATTCTTGATGGCTATCAAAAGGATAATGATAAAATCATAGACACAATTAATGATGCAAACGCAGATCTATTATTTGTCGCAATGGGGAGCCCAAGACAAGAGGAATGGATCCGGGCTAATAGAGAGCAATTAAATGTGTCTGTCTTCCAAGGAGTGGGCGGGTCATTTGATGTACTAGCAGGAAATATTAAACGAGCACCAGGAATTTTCCGTAAGTTTGGATTAGAATGGTTGTATCGATTAATCGTTGAACCATGGCGTTGGAAGCGGCAATTGGCACTACCAAGATTCCTTGTCCAAGTGATTACAAAAAAGTAACAAAGATTAGTTCTAATTGAGTAGTGACATCATATATTAGACAGGGTACATTGAGTAGAGGGAATCTATTTTACCAAAACTGGAAAAACTTACTCACATGAAAACACTATCATTTGCTTGTAATTTAGTCTCAGTTTCTAGTAAAATAAGAATCACCGAAGTAATTATTGGTTATCAATCGTAGCACTAAATCTTACATATCGTTGAACTAGTATTCTAGTGAAGAAATATTGCAATTATATTACAAATACACAAATTACTAGAAATAGTTGACAAATCATGCCATAATTCTCTATACTAATCATGTGCCAATAGTTTACTAGGGGAATTACTATTTTCCTAGGCTTACATATATTGGGTTTGCCAGAAAATAGTGCAATAAATTTATAAGTTTTTACTAAGGGAGGATAAAGATTTATGAGTCAGAACAAATTTCGCAAAATCACTGCTTCATCAATCGCGGCAACAGCGGCTTTAGCAGCAGTTGCACCGGCAGCAGTATCTGCTGATGAAGTAGTAGAATTCTCAGATGTAGCTGAGTCAAATTCACACTACCCAGCAATTACTACACTAGCAACTGAAGGAATCATTGCTGGATACCCAGATGGTACTTATAAGCCAGGGAACGAATTAACACGTGCTAATGCAGCGGTACTATTCGCTGGAGCACTAGATCTTGAATTACCAGCAGCAGCAGCTGTTGAAGGTTACTTCACAGATATTGATGCTAGCCATACTTATGCTGCACAAATCGCTGCAGTTGCAGAAGCTGAAATCTTCGTAGGTTCTAACGGAGAATTCGGATCTAGCGACGTATTAACTCGTGCGCAAATGGCTTCTACAATCGTTAACGCTTTTGGTCTTGAAGACAATGGCGAAGACGTAGACGTTTACCTTGATAATGTACCAGAAACACACAAAGAAAGTGTTAAAATTCTAGTACAACAAGGAATCACTAACCAAACTGGTGACTTCCGTCCAAGCGAAGCTGTAACTCGTGGACAGTTCGCAACATTCTTGTTCAAAGCTCTTGGACTTGAAGACGTAACTGCACAGCCGGAAGGACCAGCTGTAGAAGACGTTGAAGTTAGCGGATTGAAGCAAATTAAAGTTTCACTTACTGGCGATGTTGACTTGGAAGCAGCTGGTGAAGTTGACAACTATACATTAGTAGACGAAGATGACAACGAAATTGATCTTGCAGATGTTGATGTTCCTGAAGCAAGCACTTCTTCAAATCACATCGTGGTAACACTAACTCTTGAAGAAGATGTTGAAAACCAAACAAACGCAACTCTTACGGTTGATAAAGCTGTAACAGGTGAAGAGTTCACACAAGATGTTGAATTCTTTGACACAACTATTCCAGAAGTTACTAATGTTTCTGTTGTTGGTAAAGCGACAGTTAAAGTTTCCTTTACTGAATCAATGGATTTCGGAACATTAGATTCTGACGGGTATGTAACAGATAGTAACATTCGCAAGGCGTTTGAATTAAATGATGGTTCTGTATTCGTTAAGGACGTAAAAGTTCTTAAGAATGGTACAGAAGCAAATGTTGAATACTACTCAGATCTTGAAGAAGGAACTAATTCATTATCAGTGGGTAAAGAAGTTAAAGACTATGCAGGATATGTAGTATCTGCTGGTGACTTTGAATTTGATGTTGTAGAAGATACAGAAGCTCCTCAACTAGTTGCAGTTAAAAATGTTACTGCTCTAAAAGCAACACTTGTATTTGATGAAGACATCAATGATGATTTAGACACATCTGATTTCTACCATACAAACACAAGTAACACAGTGGATTCAATTGAAGAAGTTGATGGAAATGAAGTTACTGTTAAGTGGGATGACGATCATGCACTTCCAAACGGAACTGCTTACATCTATGTAAAAGCAGAAGGTGTTCAAGATCTATGGGAAAATGAAAATGATCAATTACTCCGCATCTCAGCAGATGTAACAGTAGACGAAGACGCTCCAGAAATTACAGCGATTGAAGCTGATGGCGAAGATGCTATTTTAGTTACTTATGACGAGGAAGTATCTGATTCAGCGCTAGATGAAGATAACTACACTCTTTTCGATGAAGATGGAGAAGAAGTAGATATTGATAGTGTAGAAGTTGAGGATGAAGACGACAACCAATATAGAATAGTATTAGAAGAACCTACTACTGGAGACTTCACTCTTGAAGTTGATGGTGTTGAAGACATCTATGGAAATGCTATTGATGAAGAAACTTTAAGTGTTACTATCACAGATAGTAGTGCGCCATCAATTAGTGACTTTACATCTAAACTATATGAAGATGGAGAAATCCAAGAATTGGTTATTACTTTTGACGGCGAAAAAATGGCGACAACTGGTAAATACTCAGTTCTAGATCTTGATAAGTATAGAGTAGACTTAGATGGTTTAGACGGTAATTCGGATGAGTGGAAAACACTTTCTGATTTAGATGGAATTAAAATTGTTGCACTTGATAACGGTGAGCAAGTTAAAATCACTCTAGATACTGAAGAAGCTGGATATGAATTTGTAGCAGATGAAGATGACAGTATTGAGTTAGCTCGTGTAGCTGATGCTTCTGGAAATGCAACTTCTGAATTAAGTGGAACATTTGACATTGATGAAGAAGGTACAGTTGGATTAGATTCCGATGATCCAGTGAGAGCAATTTCTAAGAACGAAGTTGAAATTGAATTGGATGGTAAAATTACTGAACTTGATGAAGACGACTTCAGAGTATATTATGGTTCAGATAATACAGATGAAATCGAAATTACAGGAAAGAGTTTAGATAATTCTGGTTCTAACTCAGTAATTACTTTCACTTTAGCTGAAGATTTAGATACGGATGCAACTTACAATAGTGAAACAGTTCGTGTTGTATCTGAAACTTCATTAGGCGGATCTTATGAGGGTGAAACAGTAAATCAATTTGGTGAACAAGTTGAATTCTCAGCAGAAGTTGTTGCTGATCAATTAGCTCCTGAACTTCATTCAGATTTACTAAATGATGATGATGATTACGAAGTTAGAGTTGCTCATGATGACACTGATGACGTAACTGAATTCGAATTAAAATTCACTGAAGACTTAGAAGCTTCATCATCTGCAGCAGCTGCTGGACTTGCTTTCGATGTTGAAGGGTATGAGTTCACGACAGCGTCTGAAGCTGATCTTGAAGAAGGTGAATTCACAATTGCTATCGACGGTGCTACAGTACGAGTTTATGTTTACACTGAAGATACTGATGAAGAATTCGAAATTAATCTAGATCCTACTAGATTCCTTGTAGACGGAGATGGTAACGAAGCTACATTCCAAGAAACTGTTACTGTTGAAGTTTATGATGAAGAGTAAAAATATTTGTAGTTAAATTTAAGGAGGATACCCTATTTAGGGTATCCTCTTTCTTATGAAGTTATTTATTAGAGTAAGTTGCAAGGAAGACTATCATTGATATTCAAGTATTCAGGAAAAAGGAAAATGCCAGAATTATATTAGGTAAGTTAATAGTTTGTGCTATAATTAAAATTAATTCATTCATAATTATTTACGAGGGAGAAATTACTTAATATGAAAAGGATACTTCTAAACTATAGCTTCTTAATTATTCTTTTATTAACTTTAGGTGCATGTGGAAATTCCGCTGATGAAAGATTACTTGCGGAAGATAATAACCAAAAGGACATTACGAATACTATAATTTTTGGTGAAAAAACTGGTGATACATCTATAAAGGCAAGAAATTTATTTGAAATTGGAGAAGAAACACATTTCCTTGTTACTGCAGAGGATGAATTTGGGATTGAGCAAGTATTAATTACGCTTAATAAAGCCAAGGATGAAAAATGGTCAAAAATAACTGAATCAGAGCTGGAAGTCCATCCAGATGCAAAGCAGTTTATGAACGGTTTTCCAGGATCTACTTTTGAAACACTAGGCACTGGGGCGTATCAATTAAAAGTTACGATTGATAAAGACCGTACGCTTACTGGTGAGTTTATCATTGAGGAAAAAGGAGACTAGTTTTGGAAACAATTTTTACCTTTTACAGGAAATTCTGTAAAGGGTATTTTTTTTAGCACAGGAAATGCTATAATTAGAGAGAAATTTGTTGTAAGGAGTAAAAACATGTCAAAAAGAGTTAGCTTATATGCATTATTCGCAATTTTTTCTCTTTCCTATGTCATTTCCCCCTATTCAAAGGGGTTATTCTTCGATAGACACTTTATTTGGTGGGCATTGTTGATCTTTACTGTTACATTATTATGGTTTTTTATAAGTAATGAAATTCAATTTAACTATTTGTTTATATTTATTATTCCATTGTTGTACGCAGTTAGCTTATTTACGGCTGTTTCAGTCAACAGTACAGTCAACGAACTTATCAGATGGTCAATTTATATCGTTTCTCTATACATTATAATTGATGCTAAAAGACTACCGTACATATCTAAAATATTACCTTTTGTCGTATACATAACAGGAACATGGATAGCAATATTTGGTATTTTGTCAAAATGGGGATTAGTTGAGTTTCAAGATAGTTTTCTAGGATCAAGGATGACAAGCGTCATTCAATATCCCAATACCTTTGCCGTTATTGTAGCAGCGTTTTTATTGTTTGGTATTATTAATCTATTAAGAAAAGACATGAAATTCTACGATCTATTATTTTATTCTATTCCATTAGCATCTTTTATAGTTGCTATTTTGTATTCCTCGTCAAGAGGTGTATTTGTATTATTTCCTATCACCTGGTTTATTGGACTCATTTTAGTTAGAAGTTTAAATAAGAAAATAGAATATCTGTTTATTTCTTTTGTTACGGTAAGTTGTGGAGGTTTGGTCTATCTCAACATGTTAAAGAATGGTGTCGGTGAGTTTTTCGGTAAAGAGTTACTATTTTTATTAATGTATTCCTTTATTGTTTCGACTTTCGTCATTATTTACAAGAAAATAAGTGATAAATTGCATATTAATTTATCAAAACGGACTCAGATAGTTACATCAATAGGTATTCCGATATCTATTATTGTGGCAGGCATTTTATTTGTACTAGACATTTTAAATAAAGGGCTTATTTACTCACTTTTACCATCTAACTTACAAGCTAGACTAGATACAATTGACCTTGAACAAACCAGCTTATTAGCTAGACAAGATTTCTATGTTACTGCGATTCAGATTATCAAAGATACACCGCCTTTTGGTTTTGGAGCAGATTCGTGGAATATTCTTTTTACCCAATACCAAGAAGAGCCTTTTTGGGCAACAGATGTTCACAATTTTTACTTAAATCAACTGATGAACCTAGGATGGCTCGGTGGCATGCTCTTTTTTGGAGTATTAATATATTTAATCGTTAAATCTGCAAAGAATATTTGGACAAATAGGAATAACAATATTGTTCATTTAAAACTTTCTTCAAGTGTGGCAATTATCATGCTATTACTTCACAGCGCAATGGATTTCAACCTGTCCTATGGCACTACAGTATTTATTCTGATAGGATTATTCGGAATCATATTAGAACCGGAAAGTAATAGTAATAAGCTAGTGATAAAGCATAATAGATTAATTAAATACGCATTGTTAGTTCCACTGATTATAATTGTTACATTCTATACATCTAGAATAGCATATGCTAATTACCAATTTGCACAAATTAATGATAAAGAAACATTAAGCGAAAAAGAGGAAATTTTACTTAAGGTTAATTCTGCAAAGCCTTATGATCCAAAAAGTTATAGTGATTTAGCTACTTTATATGCAACTGCTTATAATAATTCAAGAGATGAAAAGATTAAGGATAAAATAATAGAGTTAATTACAGAAGCTGCTAAAATTGAACCAAGAAATCGGGACATATCCTATGATTTAGCCTCTATTTCAGAGGATATCGGCGAGACAAATTTAACATTTTTGTTACTTGAACAAACAATTGAAAATGATCCTTTTAGAGGTACGGCATATCACGGTCGAATTGGTATGGGGTCAGAACTTGCTCTTGAATTAAGTAGTGAAGGTAATATGGACACTGCAAAGAATGAGGCATCAAAAGTTATCGAATATTACGAATCTTATATGACCATACGTGATAAGTTCTCCGAAAAGTCAATTCCTAATAAACGTGGAGTGAATATTAATCAGGAATCTCATTATTTTGCAGCACAAGCTTATATCATATTAGGTCAATTTGATAAGGCTTTAAAAGCACTTGAATACGTGAGCATTGACCCAGAAAAAGATAAAGAAAAGTTTTTAAGGCAGCAAGCAATGACAAATGTAGCATTGATTCAAGCAAATAAAGTTAAAGAAGCAGATGAAATTTTTAACACAATGCATGAACAATATCAGGATTTCAATGCCTATGTTGAAGGATATAAAAAATTAATAAGTACGGAGTGATCACATGGAAGAAGAAATATCCTTGAAAGAAATATTGACAATACTATGGGAAGGGAAAATAACGATTATAAGTGTTACAATCGTTGTAACATTACTTGCAGCCATATTTAGTAATTTTTTCTTAACACCTAAATATGAGACGTCTGCTACAGTATTAATTAACAGTGTACAGCAAAATGAAACGGGCTCATCCGCTTTTACTGGATATTTGAATGAAGCAGTGTCACCTCAAATTTTTATGGAAAGAGTTGCTTCATTAGAAGTGTTACGAAGAGTAAAGGATAAGACCCCAACCTCAGAAAGAGAGTTAACAAGTTATCAAAATAATTTATCAGTTGAATTGACAGAAGATAGTAATTTAATTAAGCTGACCTTTACCGGTACAAACCCTGCAGAAATTCAAGAAACGTTAACAAGTATTGTTGAAGAAGCGAAGATTTATACTGAAGAATTAATTAGTGACCGTTTAATCACCTTATCCAATCAATTTAGAGAACAAGCTGAAATAGAAAAGCAATCCTTGGATCAATTATTGGCAGAATACAATCAAATGCGAGTATCAGAAGGATTACCATCAATTGTTGTCATGGATGCAGTAACAAGTAACAGTAATCAATTCATTTTAAATAGTGAAGATTTGGAAGAGTTTCAAAACTTAGATCGAACCAAACAAGTGGAGTTTGAAAAAATTAATAGCAAAATAAGGAATTTAACCTCCTTATATAACCAATATTACAGTAGCTATGAAGAGGGACGAAGCCTGGCAGATTTTTATAAAGTAGACAATAAATTTTCGGTTTTATCACAACCATTTGAGCCAATCAATCCAGTTTCACCAAATGTACTACTAAATACAGCAATAGCATTTGTGATCGGTTTAATGGTTTCCGTAGGACTTGTATTTTTTCGCGCCTATTGGCGAGATGAAACTAGTAAATAGTGGCAATAACATTTTTTTACAAAACCCTTCAAATAGTGTCGAGAAATAGTATAATAGAATTAAATGACCAAGTTACTTTAAGTAATCTGTAATAGGTCCATAGTTGTTAGTCATCATAGGAAAAGGATGAATAGACAAGCTTCTTTGTTTTCATCCTTTTATTTTTGTAAATGGAGAGGAACAATATGAGTTACCACAAACGAATTATATTCTTAGTTGGGCTGGATTCGTTAATTGTCTTATTTTCGATATTTATTGGGTATTTTATTTTACAGCCGATGTATGCTTCAAACCCTTACCCAACTTTATTGTTTAGCTCGTTATCCCTATTAGTATGTCACCATGCGTTTGCCTTTCGATACAAGCTTTACCATAAAGCATGGGAATATGCGAGTGTTGGGGAACTGATTGCGATTGTTAAGGCAATTACCTTTTCGGTTGCTGCAACTGGGGTTATTCAACTGATTTTTATGGGTGCTATGTATAAACGGGTACTTGTATTAACTTGGATGCTACATATTCTATTAATTGGTGGATCGCGTTTTTCTTGGAGAATCATTAGAGATCGTTTTATTAAACCAAACAATTCAAAAAAACGTACACTCATAGTTGGAGCAGGTTCAGCTGGTACTATGTTGGTTCGCCAGTTAATGAAAAGCAATGATTCGGATATAGACCCAATCGCATTTGTCGATGATGACTTAACGAAACAAAAGCTTGAAATATATGGGGTGCCTGTAAAAGGGAAAACGGATGAGATTGTAAAAATCGTTGAAAATTATAATATCAAACATATAATTATCGCTATTCCTTCATTAAGCAAAAGTGAAATTCAGGCGATTTACCAGCAATGCAGTAAAACAAATGCGAAAACACAAATTATGCCGATGATTGAAGATATCGTAACCGGAAAAGTATCGGTAAACTCCTTCCGTGAAGTCGAAGTAGAAGATTTGTTAGGTCGTGATCCAGTACAGCTTGATACCGATAGCTTGAAGAAAAAAATTACTGAAAAAACGATCCTTGTGACCGGTGCAGGTGGTTCAATTGGATCAGAAATTTGTCGTCAAGTATGTAAGTTTCATCCGAAGAAAATTATACTACTTGGACACGGGGAAAATTCGATATATCAGATTGATATGGAGCTAAGACAGGCCTATCAGCAATCGTTTGAAATAGTTCCTATTATTGCAGATGTACAAGATAAAACAAGAATACTAGAAGTGGTTGACTTTCACCGACCAGAAGTTATTTACCATGCCGCAGCACATAAGCATGTACCACTAATGGAATATAATCCGAAAGAAGCGGTCAAGAACAATGTGATTGGCACAAAAAATGTTGCAGAAGCAGCAGATATATTTGGTGTGGAGACATTCGTACTTGTTTCCTCAGATAAAGCTGTGAATCCAACCAATGTGATGGGATCAACGAAACGAATTGCTGAAATGGTGATACAGAATCTTGCCAAAGAAAGCAATACAAAATTTGTTGCGGTTCGATTTGGAAATGTGCTCGGCAGTCGTGGAAGTGTCATTCCATTATTTAAAAAGCAAATTCAAGCAGGCGGCCCCGTTACAGTAACAGATCCTGAGATGACTCGCTATTTCATGACGATTCCGGAAGCTTCAAGATTGGTGATGCAAGCGGGTGCGCTCGCTCGAGGTGGAGAAATCTTTGTCCTCGATATGGGTGAACCAGTTAAAATCGTTGATTTAGCAGAAAACCTGATTCGGCTTTCTGGTTATACCGTCGATGAAATTGGCATCAAATTTTCTGGAATCCGACCAGGAGAGAAGCTGTTCGAGGAATTACTTAGTGAAAAAGAAGTACATCCAAAACCAGTCTATCCGAAAATATTTATTGGGAAGTCCGTGGAAGTGGAATATGACAAAGTTGATAATTTAGTATCTAACCATATGATGTTTGACCAACACTATTTGAAAGATTACGTTGTGTCGTTAGCGAATAATCGGGAGATGGAAGTTTATGGTGTTGTGAATAGTTGATAGATGTGGTTTGAAAAGGCGCTAAATAATAATTTGCGAAATGGTTCTTTGCTTTTTCGGTACTTACGTACCTATTTGCATATGCTCTTTTCCTTATAATCTAAAAGGTACTTTTTGAACACTATTAATAATGATCGGAGGAATAGCTTTGAAACAGGTAAAAAAAGCAATTATACCCGCAGCTGGACTTGGTACACGGTTTTTACCAGCAACGAAGGCGATGCCGAAAGAGATGCTACCAATCGTAGATAAGCCGACGATTCAATATATTGTAGAAGAAGCGATTGCGTCCGGTATTGAAGATATCATTATTGTGACAGGAAAAGGGAAGCGGGCAATCGAGGATCATTTTGATAACAACTTTGAGTTAGAAGATAACTTAATCAAAAAGGAAAAATTTGATTTGCTGGAAAAAGCAACGCAACCGGCGGAAGTTGATATCCATTACATACGACAAAAAGAACCACTGGGACTAGGACATGCGGTGTGGTGCGCGCGTAAGTTTATCGGTGATGAGCCTTTTGCAGTGTTGCTTGGGGATGATATTGTCCAGGCGGAGACTCCGTGTTTAAAGCAGTTGATTGATCAATATGAAGAAACTGGTGGATCGGTTGTTGGGGTGCAGAAAGTGCCGGATGAGGATACACATCGGTATGGCATTGTTGATCCTAGTGTGCAAGAGGGTAGAAGGTATCAGGTTAATAGATTTGTGGAAAAACCGCCTGAGGGAACAGCACCTTCAAATCTTGCGATTTTGGGTAGGTATGTTTTGTCGCCTAAGGTGTTTAAGTACTTAGATCGAAAAGAAGTTGGGTCTGGTGGAGAAATCCAGTTGACGGATGCGATTCAGATGTTAAATGAAAGTCAGAGTGTATTTGCCTATGATTTTGAGGGCAAGCGGTATGATGTTGGAGAGAAGATGGGCTTTATTAAGACGACGATTGAGTTTGCATTGAAGGATGAGGAGTTAGGGGCGCAGGTGGAAGAGTTGATTAGTGGTTTGGTACCAGAAAAAGTAGATGGTTAACATATTTTTTAAATACATTCAAATGGAATGTTAGAGAAATATTTACTGGTAATGTCTCCCTTAACCTTTATCAATGGAGGCACTCGGCTATGCTGTGGGTGATACACCTTAGACACTTTTGTCGTTAGTATGGTGTGAGGAAGGGTTAGATGCCCTTGTAGGTAGCAGATGCGAAATTTGTATAATTTTGAACAATCAGCTACTAATTATTTAAATTAGTAGCTGATTGAATGGTAAATATAATTGGAGGGAACTCAGTTAGGATTACTAGATAGGTAAATATCTATTTTGTATTTGTGTAGATGTTGAATAGATATTGAGAGGTATTTATTGAAGTGGATTAATTTAGTGGTTTAGTAGTTGATTGGAAGAAAGTGTCCAATTGAGTCCTAATTTACTAAATAACTTTTAAAGGGAGTTTTACGGTATGTATTTGAAGATAAAGAGACTGATTGATATCATTCTATCTTTAATTGGACTTATAGTATTATCACCGATTTATTTAATACTAATTATTGGTATTAAGATCGACTCAAGAGGTCCGGTTCTATTTAAACAAAAGCGTATTGGTATCAACAAAACACATTTCAAAATCTTGAAATTTCGCACTATGCGAATAGATACGCCTAAGGACACTCCTACACATCTGCTGGAAAACCCTCAACAGTATATTACTAAAATGGGTAACTTTTTGAGAAAAACTTCACTTGATGAGTTACCGCAGATTTGGAATATCTTTGTTGGGCAAATGAGTATTATCGGCCCACGGCCAGCACTGTGGAATCAATATGATTTGATTGCTGAACGGGATAAATATGGTGCAAATAATGTTCCACCTGGGTTGACTGGTTGGGCTCAGATTAATGGTAGAGATGAACTGCCTATTGAAGTAAAGGCAAAATTAGATGGAGAGTACGTTGAAAGAATTAGTTTAAGGATGGATGTTAAGTGCTTCTTTGGAACAATTGTAAGTGTTGTTAAAAGTGACGGGGTTGTTGAAGGTGGAACGGGAAGGACGACCAAAAAAGACGTTGCTGCTACAAAAAATCAAGCAAAATAAATTAAGAGATGGGTAAGGTGCTGATAGATGGATAATAAAATCACATTATTTGTAAACACGGTAAAGTATCTAAAACCTTCACAGATATATTATAGAGTGTTTAATAGATTGAAACGAGAACTGTACACAAGGAAATTATTATCTGTAAAAATACCCACCGAAGTAAAGGTTAGGGAAGGTTACGATTACATTATACCTGAAATAGACTTTGATAAGGAATATTTGGAAAGGTTTGACGTTGATGACATCTTTAAGGATAAATTTACATTTATTAATTTAACAAACCAAATAGAATTATCTAAAGCCTGGAATAACAAAGAATTACAGCATTTGTGGAGATATAACTTACATTATTTTGAATACTTATTCAAATTAGCTTATGAGTTTTCTATGGGAAATAATCAAACAAAATACTATGAGAAATATAGAGACATGATCAAAAATTGGATCAATAATAACCCGTATGCGTATGGTGATGGTTGGCATCCATATACTATTTCTTTAAGACTAACTAATTGGATAGCAACGTATCGAATTTTTGAAGAAACTATTAAGTTAGATAGAGAGTTTGATAAGACATACAGAGAATCTCTGTTTTTGCAGTATCAATATTTACAAGCCAACTTAGAAAAAGATGTTCTAGGGAATCATTATTTTGAGAATATTAAAGCACTTATCATTGGAAGTGTTTTTTTTGAAGATACAAAAATCAAAGAAAAGTTTAAAAGGGAATTATTTAAGCAGCTTATGGAACAAATTCTAGAAGACGGAATGCATTTCGAACTAAGTCCCATGTATCACAAAATAATACTAGAAGATTTAATTAAAATAACATATTGGCTAAAAGACGAAGAAATTTATGATGATCTAATATTCTATATTCAAAAAATGATAGATGTAACATACAGTTTTGAAAAGGGCTTCGGTAAGACACCAGCATTTAATGATAGTGCTGATGGAGTTAGTAAGGATTTTAAGGCTCTATTAGAAACATGTAGCAAATATTTTGGGTTAGTTCCAGTAACCAAAACAATCTTTGAAGAAAGTGGATTTTATATTATCAAAGATTCGAATAAGAAGCTAATTTTAGATACTGGAGAAATTTGTCCAACTTATCTTCCTGCTCATGGCCATTGTGATGCATTAAGTTTTGAATTATCAATCAAGGGAGTTCCTTTCATTGTTAATTCTGGCACTTATCAGTATGAAAATGGTCAATGGAGGGATTACTTTAGAAGTACGAAAGCTCATAACACTATTTCTATATCAGACCAAGAACAATCACAATTCTGGGGAAGCTTTAGAGTGGCTAAGCGTATAAATAAGGTTAGTAGAAAGCAATTCTTGTATAAAAATATTCAATTTTATGCCGGGTCCTATGTTTCATATACTGGTGATCAACATAAAAGATATATTGGTTATTTAGATGAAAATACAATAATCATTTTAGATTATGTAAATGATCATATGAAAGACAATATTAAAAGTTATTTACATTTTGCACCTGAAACAAGAGTGGAAATTAAAGGTGAAATTGTCCAAGCAAATAAAGGTAGTGAAACAATTAAGCTAGCACCAATAGGAATAAATAATGTAAATGTAAAGCAAGGTTGGTATTCCGAACAATTTAATGCTAAAGAAAATAATAAACATTTAGTTTTTCACAAGGAAAAAAATCGACATTATTTTGGTTATTTAATAGGTTTTAATTCTACTAACTACAAAGTAAAAGAATTAGACAATGGAATTAAAATAACTGGAGATAAAGAACTAATTATTAACTATGAAGAATTGGGAGTTATGTTATGAAGATAGTTGTTATAAGTCACTATTTCCCACCTGAAATAGGAGCCCCATCCGCAAGATTATATGAGATGGCTAGACATTGGGTAGAACTTGGTAATGAAGTACATGTGGTTACATGTTTTCCTAACCATCCTACAGGAATAATACCTAAAAAATACAGAGGTATGAAATACATGTATGAAAAAATGGATGGTATCCATGTGCATAGGAATTATGTATATGCTACACCTAATAAAGGTTTTATTAAAAAGACATTAGGCCATATATCTTTCATGTTTTCTTCTGTATTACTATCCATGAGGAAAATAAAAAATCCGGATGTAATAATAACTAGTTCACCAACATTCTTTTCTATCTTTTCGGGATATTGGTATAGCTCAAGAAAAAAAGCTTCATTTGTACTTGAAATTAGAGATTTGTGGCCTGCGGCAATGATAGAACTAGGAGTTATGAAAGAGGGTTTCATAACAGATACACTAGAAAAGATGGAGCTGTTTTTTTACAGAAAGAGCAAAAGACTAATAATGGTAACAAAATCATTTAAAGAGAATGTTGTTAATAGAGGTATCGATGAGAACAAAGTACATGTTATAACAAATGGAGTGAATCAGGATTTATTTTACCCTAAGAAAAAAAATAAGGACATAATCAAAAAATATAATTTGAATGAAAAATTTGTTATCTCTTATGTAGGGGCACATGGTATTTCCCAAAATTTGAGTACCATATTAAAGGTTGCTAAGAGCTTAGAAGACGACAAGGAAATTCAATTCTTATTTATTGGTGAAGGTGCTGAAAAAGATAAATTAAAGCAAATAGCTAGTGAACAGGAGATAAAGAATGTTACTTTTGTTGATTCGCAGCCTAAAGAGGTGATTCAAGAGTTTTATAACACTTCTGATATATCGTTAATTCCTTTAAAGGACATAGAATTGTTCAAGACTTTTATCCCCTCGAAGATGTTTGAGATAATGGCCTGCGGTGTTCCGATAGTTGCTAGTTTAGAAGGGGAATCAGCAGATATTTTAAAAGAGTCCAAAGCAGCTGAAGTAGTTAAACCCGATGATCCAGAACAAATAAAGAAGGCAATTAAAAAGCTTAAAAGCGATAAGGTACTATTGGAAAAATTAAAGAAAAATGGTCCGGCATTTGTTGAACAGAATTATTCAAGAAGGAAGCTCGCAGAACAATACTTAAAAATTATAAGTGAAACATAGAGGGAGATTTAGATGATTTTACTGACAGGTGCTACAGGTTTTCTAGGAGAGTTTGTTCTAGAAGAACTAGTGAAAAGAGGTCATGAAGTTACTTGTTTTGTAAGAAAAACTAGTGATCTTGATAAAATTAAGCGATTAAATGTTAATTATGTTTATGGTGAGTTAGAAGACTATAGGTCAATTTGTGAAGCGCTAAAGGGAAAAGAGGCGCTAATTAACATAGCTTCTCTGGGATTTGGACATGGCCCCAATATAGTAAATGCATGTGAAGAAGTAGGAGTAAAGCGATCCATTTTTGTTAGTACTACAGGCATATTTACTAAGTTAAATCCTGATAGTAAAGGGATCAGATTAGCGGCTGAAAAACTAATAAAAGAAAGCAACTTAGATTATACAATTATTCGTCCAACCATGATTTATGGGACTTCTAAAGATCGCAATATGTGGAGATTAGTAAAATATTTAAAAAGATTACCTGTACTCCCTATATTAGGTTCAGGTACCTATTTGCAACAACCAGTATATGTAAAAGATTTAGCAATAGCTATTGTAAGTGCTTATGAAAAAAACATAAGTATTAAGAAGGCTTATAATATCTCTGGTGACAAGGCACTCTCCTATAATGAAGTCGTTGATATAACAGGTAAAGCATTAGGGAAAAAGGTAGTAAAAATTCATATACCTATGAAGTTAAGCTATAACTTATTAAAAATGTACGAAAAGGTATCAAAAAGGCCTAAGTTGAAAGCTGAACAAGTACTAAGGCTTAATGAAAATAAGGATTTTTCATATGAAGAAGCAAAAAAAGATTTAGGATATAATCCATTAAGCTTTGAAGAGGGAATAAAGCTGGAAGTATCAGAAAGATAATGCTCGAAGGAAGGTATTTAAATGATTAATATTATTGGACTCGGCTATATTGGCCTACCCACTGCTCTAATGTTTGCAAAAAGTGGGTTAAAAGTAGTTGGAACTGATTATAACTCCAATCTAGTAAATTCATTAACTGAGGGTAAGCTTACTTTTGAGGAAGAAGGCTTAGAAGAACTTTTTCAAGAAGCAATTTCCAATGGTATTGAATTTACAACAGAATACAAGAAAACACACACTTATATTATTGCTGTTCCAACACCTTATATAAAAGATAGTAAGAAACTTGATCCAAAATATGTTATTTCTGCAGTAAATAGTGTTCTAGATATTTGTGAAAAGGGTGCAGCATTAATTATTGAATCAACAATTTCACCAGGGACAACTGATAAATATATACGCCCAGAAATAGAAAGAAGAGGATATGTTATTGGTGAAGATGTTCATCTATTACATGCTCCTGAGAGAATAATTCCAGGTAAAATGATCTATGAACTTGAGTATAATTCAAGAACAATAGGTGCAGATAATCTTGAAATAGGAGAGAAGGTTAAAGGCCTCTACTCAAATTTCTGTAAAGCAGAAATTGTTGTAAGTGATATTAGATCTGCAGAAATGTCTAAGGTTGTAGAAAATACTTATCGTGACATTAATATTGCATTTGCAAATGAATTAGCTAAGATTTGTCGTACCGATAATATGGATGTTTATGAGATTATTAGAATTGCTAATATGCATCCGCGAGTCAATATATTACAACCAGGACCAGGTGTCGGTGGGCATTGTATTTCTGTTGATCCTTGGTTTCTAGTCGGTGACTATCCTGACTTAACTAACCTAATTCTAACTGCACGGAAAATTAATGATTCTATGCCCAGACATGTATTAGGAAGAATTAGAGATATTATGAGAGAGCATGGTATAAAGGATATATCAAAAGTGGGTCTTTATGGATTAGCGTATAAAGAAAATGTTGATGATACAAGAGAGAGCCCTACACTTCAATTGTTAGAAAGAATGGACGAGCATTTAGCATTTGGAGTTAAAGTATTTGACCCATTTGTTAAGGAAAGAATTGTAGACCATCAATTTATGAACTTTGAAGACTTTTTAAATGAGATAGAAATTCTTGTAGTTATGGTGGGGCATGATCACATTAAAAATAATAAAGATTTAATTAAAGAGAAGTTAGTTCTTGATGCTAAAAATATCTGTGCTTTTGAGAGTTCATATAAAATATAAGTTGAAGTAATTTAAGTATTTTATGTTTACTTAATGATTGTAAGTATGTAGGAGAAATGGAATATAAAGGGATTAGAGTTTAAATGTAAATAAAAATTATGATTAAAAGCTTTAATCATAAAATGGATAAAAGTATGGGTATTTATAAGTGGAAGGATGTAAATTTATTGGGAAGGATATGGAGTAGAGATTTCTTACTAAAAGTATGGGTTTTTTTCATAGGTTTTCCCTTATTTATAAACGTCGGGGGACCAGAGGTTATTGGTTTAGGTACGTCTGTATTTAGTAATCAGCCCGGAATAAATTTGCCAATAAGCTTTTTTATTATGATATGGTTATTATTAGCAACTACATATAAAAAAATAGTTTTAAGAGAAAAATGGATTATTACATCATTGACAAAGCAATACATTTTTTTGTTTTATGTTTGTTTTTTATTGGCATTTTTTGGCATATTAATTAGTAATAAAATTACTGATTTGATCTTTGTATTTCAGATGACAGTTCCATTGTTAGTGTATATTATAATAACAAATTATATTGACTGTATTAAAAAGTTTGAATTTATAATCAAAATAATGGTAGTAGGAGCTATTATAGGTTTTATACTTTTAGTAATTTCAAACATAGTCAATTATGGCCTTGAGATACTTTTGGGCTCAAAACCTTTAACAGACGAGGTATTTTTTTTAACAGTTTATCAAATCTATGATTACTATCCGGTAGTTATTGCTGTTATTGCAATTTTATTGTTTAATTGGTTCTTAAACAGTGAATCATTTTACAAAAAAAACCTATTATTTATTCTGTTTATTATTGCTATTATCGTAATGACTAAACTTAACTCAAGAAATGCATTATTAGCTTTTGGTATAAGTTTTTCTTTATTAGTCTTTTTCGGTAATTTAAGATATCGTTTAAAGTTAATATTAGCTTTTCTAAGTTTTGGTGTTCTCTTGGTTTTATATAGTTTAAACCTTTCGGTTTTTCATAGAATTTTAAATGCAAACAATAGCATATCTGTTCGTTTAGAAAGACTAGAACAAGGTTTGCATCAAGTCTACTCTCATCCCTTATTTGGTTCGATGTTTAGGTCAGATGAGATAACAGGTTTTCATAATCAATATCTAGAGTTAGCTGGAAATGCAGGAATATTCATTACAGTGGCTTTCTTTTCCTTTTTATTAATGTTTATATTCAGAACAGCTAAATATATTAAAAGGCAAAATAACAAACAATTAAAATCCATATCAGTTTCAATTGTTTGTATAATTATAGGGATTTTATTAGGCTCTAATATAGCTCAAAGTAATTTTACACAACCGATGAGTTCCTTTTTAATTTGGTTTTTAATTGGTTGTCAAGATTCTCTTAATAGGCTAAAGGAAAGATCAGATATATAAATTTTTTAAAGCAAAAACATGGAATTTATAAAATAATAATTTAAATAGAGGGAAGAGGTTATACATGAAACAATTATTTCTAATGGTTAAAGACGGAACCGTAAAACTAATAGATACGCCACACCCTACAGTTAAGGACAATTATGTACTAGTTGAAACTCATTATTCAGTGGTTAGTGCTGGAACCGAAAGAAGCCTTACTTCATTTGGTGGAAAAAATTTACTTCAAAAAGCGTTAGAGAGACCAGATCAAGTAAAAAAAGTAACAGAAAAAATGTCAACAGATGGAATATTAACTACCATAGACTCTGCGTTTAATCGCTTAAAGGAACCAATGCCAATGGGTTATTCTGGTGTTGGAAAAATTATAACTTGCGGCAGAGGAGTAACAGAGGTAGAGGTAGGAGATATTGTAGCAATGGCAGGACATGCCTACCATAGTGAAGTAAATCGTGTAAATAAAAACCTAATTGCAAAAATACCAGAAGAGTTCGAAGATTATCGCCAAGGTGCATTATGTGCTTTAGGTGGCATTGCATTGCAAGGAATCCATCAAGCAAATGTAGTACCAGGTGAAACGGTTGCTGTCATTGGCCTTGGTTTATTAGGACATATTGTATCACGTATATTAAACGCTTATGGTTGTGACGTAATTGGTTATGACGTAGTAGATAAATCATTACCTGGTACAAACCTAAAAGCTTTTGTAAACTCAAATGATGAAAATGCAGAAGACATAACAAAATCACTTACAAAAGGTAGAGGCGTTGATAAAGTAATCATTACAGCTGCTGCAAATAGTAACGGACCAATGGATTTAGCTGCAGCAATTGCTCGTGATCGAGGAACGATCTGTATGATCGGTGTAACTCAAATGAATATTGATAGACGTCCATATTATGATAAAGAGTTAACATTCACGATTGCGCGTTCATATGGCCCAGGAAGATATGATTCCAATTATGAAGAAAAAGGTATTGATTATCCAATTGGTCATGTTCGATTTACTGAGGGACGAAATATCGAGGAATTTATCCGTTTAATAGTAGAAAAGAGAGCAGACTTCTCAGATTTAATAACTCATGAAATAGCCTTTGAAAAAGCTAATGAAGCGTATGAAATGATCACAACAAACACTAATAAAGTGAAGTATATTGGCATTTTACTAAAATATGCACAAAATGATGCTAAATGGAAAGGTACTGTAGATTCTAATTCTAATAAGTTAGTAGATAAAAATGCCGTTTCTGTTGGCTTAATAGGCGCGGGAAATTTTGCGAAAAATACTCTTTTGCCAATTATGAAAGATACTGGACTTTATCGTTTTAAGGGACTAGCTACAACAGGTGGTGTAGGGTCTGCACAGGCTAATCAAGTTTTTTCATTTGATTATGCTACAAATGATGATAAAGAATTATTAGATGATGATGAAATTGATTTGATAGTAGTATCAACACAACATAATAGTCATGCAAAGTTCATAATAGAGGCACTTGAAGCCGAAAAGCATGTGTATTGTGAGAAACCACTATGTTTAACACTTGATGAACTTGAGAAAATAGAATCAACTTATAAAGCTTCAAAAGGTGAATTATTCTGTGGGATGAATAGAAGGCATGCACCTCTTATAAAGCAAATTAAAAAAAAGTTAAATACAGACTCAAACCCAGCAATTTATGATTATATTTGTAATGCAGGTTACATTCCTGGGGATCATTGGACACAGGATGAAAAAGTGGGTGGTGGAAGGATAATCGGTGAGGCATGCCATTTTGTAGACGTAATTCAATATCTTGATGGTAGTGATTTATTATCCTTGAACCTATCTTTTGTTCAAAATGAAGCTTATCCAATGAAAGATAACGCTATAATAACATTAAGGTTTAAATCGGGTGCTATTGGTAATATTATTTATACTTCTATGGGATCAAAAAAGTATCCAAAAGAACAACTAAGGGTATTTTCAAATGGTAAGGTTTATGAAATGGATAATTATATTAAAATGAATCAATTCGGAAGTGTTAAGAAAAAGAAGATGAAATTAAGACAGGATAAAGGAATAAAAGACGAGTACGAGTATATTTATAGTGTACTGAAAGGCGAAAAGGAAAATACTGTGATTGAGGATACTTTTGTTAATCATCGTTTATTAATTGGGAGTAAATAATTTTTAGTATTGGAGAACATATATGAATAAAAAGTCTATTGTTATGATTGGACCTTTTCCACCTCCAATTGGAGGGATTTCAATTCATACCTCAAGATTGGTTAGTGAAATTAATAAAAAGTATAAAATATTTAAAATTGATACATCAAGAAATAGAATTATTCAAGGAGTAATTCTTTTAAAATTGCTTATATTATCAAAGGTTAAACTTTCGACATTTATTGTTCATAACCATGTGTTTAAGCTTTGGTCAAACTCAATTATAGTATTTTTATGCAAGTTTTTTGGTGTTAAGTATATCCAGACTATCCATAGCTTTAGAATAAACCATGATGAGTTAGGTAGTAAGGAAATAAAATTAATAAAATTTATAATCCGAAATACCTACAAGACTATTGCTGTTAGTAATAAGATTAGAGAGGATTTGCTTCAGTTTGATCCAAGTCTTTCTGAAAAGATTACAGTAATTCCAGCTTTTATACCTTATGAGAATAAACAAGTGAGCAGTAAGAAATACTTAGATGATTTACAGATTAGTGAATTCTTAAAATCACATGAAGTTATTTTGTGTGCAAATGCTTATAAAATTGTTTTTTATAATAATGAAGACCTATACGGACTTGATTTATGTATTGATTTAATGGGTAAAATTAAACAATTAGACTTCAATGTGGGTTTTATTTTTATGTTACCTCAAATATCCAATAGTGAATATTACAACAATTTGTTAGAGAAGATTCGTGAATTAGGATTAGAACAAGATTTTCTTTTTATCAATAAAGAGGTGGATTTGGTACCTCTGTTTGAATATGTTGATATTTTTTTAAGGCCAACCAATACTGATGGAGATGCATTATCAATTAGAGAGTCATTATATTCAGGAACTCCTTGTATAGCTAGTGATGTTGTAGATAGACCATTAGGTACAGTTACTTTTAAAAATAGGAATGTAGTAGATTTATATGAAAAAGTACAAAATGTAATTATAAATCTAGAAGAAGAAAAAGCAAAGGTACGAAATTTTAGTAATACACATGAGGAATTTATTGATAAATATTATAGACTGTACGAAAAATGTAATTAGATAAACCTTCTGTATTCATTTCAAAAAAGTTTCAGATAATTATTATCTTGATTTAATGCTTAAGAACATAGCTCTAATTGAAGATCAAAATAAAGAATACAAAAATTAGAAAGGTAAGTTTATGAATAGAAAACATAAAGTTATGCAGATAATACCCAATCTCGGACTTGCTGGAGCAGAAGTTATGGTGGAAAACTTAGCTGTGAGTTTAAAGGATAAAGGTTATAGAGTAAGTGTTGTTAGTTTATATAATGAAAAATCTGTAATAACAACAAGGTTAGAAAATAAAAATGTACCATTATTTTATTTAGGGAAGAAAAAGGGTTTAGATATAAAGATTATCTTTAAATTATTTAAGCTATTTTTGAAAGAAAGACCTACTATAGTTCATACACATCGTTATGCAATGCAATATGTGATACCTGCTGCATCATTAGCAAGGATACCCATAAGGGTCCATACTATACATAATGTTGCAGTCAAGGAAGTCTCGAAATCCCAAAGACTATTACATTATTTTTTTTTCAAATACTGCAAAGTTATTCCTGTATCTATTAGCCCGCTTGTAAAAAAGTCTGTAATTGAAGAGTATAAATTTATTGATAGTGAAGTTGAGATGATTTATAACGGTATAAATTTGGAAAAGTGTATTCCGAAAAGTGAATATCTCAGTAACGGTGATATAAGTCTTCTTCATATAGGGCGTTTTACAGAACAAAAGAATCACATTGGTTTAATAGAGAGCTTTAAAATCGTAAATGATAGCTTTCCTAATACAACTTTGCAGTTAATTGGTTCGGGTGACTTAGAAAACGAGATAAGGAAAAAGATTAAAGAATTAAATTTAGAACACTCAGTTCAAATTTTGGGATTAAAGTCGCAGGTATATCCTTATCTAAATAAAGCAGATATATTTGTCCTTCCTTCACATTGGGAAGGTATGCCAATTACTTTGATTGAAGCTATGGGAACAGCCTTACCAATTGTTGCAACGGAAGTAGGGGGAATTCCTGATATGATTAAAAGTGATGTATCAGGTTTACTTGTAAATGTGGATAAAGAAAGTATTGCAAAAGCCTTATTGAAATTGGTGAAAAATGCACCTCAAAGACAGAAACTTGGCAATAGAGCAAAAATTGATTCTGAACATTTTTCAGTACAAGTTATGCAAAAACATTACTCGAATATATATGAAACTTACTATTCAAAGTTTAAATTAAATAAGTGATTATTTGATATATGCTAAGCAGATCAAGAAAATACTTGAATTGTAGCTTATGAAAAGATTTATTTGGTTTTAATAAGTCGTTAGTTTTGATGGTAGTGTCTTTTTTGTTGGGGACAATAATATTTTTCTTTTTATTTATTGTTCATTAGGGCAAATAATTAAAGGCAAAAAATCATTCCTGAAATGAGGAAACCTGAGGATTGAACAAAAAAGAGCCTCTTAGCATAGTACAGGGTGTCAATGCGCATTGACACTGATATTAGATAAATACCAAGGTGAGGATCCATATTGAACTGTAATAATAACCGTTAAATTTCGAAATTACACCATCAACCATAATCTAGGCATTGAAATTGCCAAGACTAGGATTCGAATTTGGCAGAAAAGTATGTTTGACAATCAAATATACGGATTACAAACAGTTACTGTACATGGGTAAACAGACTTATGAATTAAAATGATAAAATTGCTATTATTTTGAATCGGAGTTAACGGGATAGTACTGGTTTGACATAACTAATTATTTATGAGCCAAGGTTTACAGTTTTGTGCTAGTAAATCCAAAGCACGTGAAGAAGTCCAAGAAGCTCAATGGAAAGTGATAAAACAGATGCGCGGTAATTGCATAGCTGGAGAAGGAGGGGAGATAAACTTTACCAAATCTTTTCGAAGGCATTTATCCTGAATTAAGAGAAAACATGAATTTAAAAGATCAACTAACCAAGCATTTGATGATTATTGAGTGTCGCATTTAGAACAACATTGAGCTATACTTCCCGGGGCGGGGGTTAACGCTGGGTTTAAAACAACCTCTTAAACACTTAGGGAATTTTCATTTCCGTCGGACATGCGTAAAATGACCTAGGAAGAATATTAGCACAATGGAAAATTGACGTGAAACGTGATTTTTGGCATCAAACGAGCAACGAAACTAGTAGAAAGGCAAACAAAAGCTGTAATTAAAAGTATTATTCTTTTAGTAATAAAAATGAATTAATACTATTAGGCTTAAAGAACAATTTTTAATAAATTTAATTTAAATATGGATGCAAAAATGGAAAGGGACTAAATTAAGTGAGAATTTTATTTGCGAAAACTCCTGATATCTTTAAAGGATCTGCTATTTCTTTCTTTTTAAAGGTGACTTCTTTTATACTTGGTTATATATTACATTTTTTGATTGCAAAAATTTATGGAGCTTCAAGTGTAGGGATTTATTCAATTATACAAACATTAATAAACATTTTTGTTGTTCTGAGTGTTATGGGTCTTGATACCACTTCGTTAAGGTTGATATCTCAATATAAGGATGGCTTTAATACTAATGTTTCTGGTTATTACTATAAAAGAATAACTATTTTTATATTATTTTCGTCTTCTGTAGTGACTTCTTTAGTATTAGCAATTTCTCCTGTTATTAAAGAAAGCTTTTTTGGTGATATAAACTCGTATATTCCAATTATAGTTGTTGCAATCGCAATCCCCTTTATGTCACTATTAAAAGTTACATCTGAAAGTTTTAAGGGGTTTAATAAAGTGAAAAGTGCTTCATTATTCATATTTGTATTGGTGCCCTTATTTAATATAATTTTTATAGTTATTCTTGATTTAATTAATAGTAACGGGTATTTGATGCCGTTAATTACTTATTTGTGTTCATTAATTATAAGTAGTCTATTATGTTTTTACTTTTTGTTGAAATACTTGTATAGAACAAGAACTGAAAGTAAAACTGTTAAAAATGTATCTTACAGAAGTTTACTTAAGATTTCACTACCAATGCTGGTTACTTCGTCTATGTTATTAATTATGAGTTGGACAGATATTTTGATGATTGGCTATTTTATGAATACTAATGATGTAGGAATCTATAGTATTGCTGTAAAAGTTGCTACAATTACTAGCTTTACATTGACTGCTGTTAATACAATTAGTGCACCTAAATTTTCAGAATTATTCTGGAAGAAGGAGATAATTGGATTAAAGAAAATAGTAGAGACTTCGTCTAAACTAATATTCTTGTCATCAACTCCTATTTTATTTTTTATATTCTTCTTTTCTAAAGATATTCTCAGTTTATTCGGCAAAGAATTTATAGGTGGTTGGTTTGTCTTGATTATTTTAGGTATGGGACAATTTATTAATTCGATTACGGGCTCTGTTGGTTATCTTTTAAATATGACTGGAAATCAAAAGGTCTATAGAAATATAGCTATAACCTCTGCACTTTGTAATATTCTTTTAAACTTTATTTTAATTCCTTTATTTGGCCTTATGGGTGCTGCAATTGCTACCGCTTTTAGTACTGCGTTACTAAATATAGGCTCTACAATTCAAGTTAAGAGAATTTTTGGTTGGTGGACAATTTATATTCCCTTTATTAATTTAATAAAGAAGGCACTTTAAGGATATGTTTGACTCATTTGTATTGAGTAAATAAGAATTGAAATTTATATAGGTAAGAAGGAATAAATATAATATTTTAATGATACTTTTCTATCGGCTTCACTTGATTAGTAATAGAATGAAAATAATAATTTTTTTGCTTTAATAATTATTTTTATATATTTTGATTTAAATCAGCAAAGGATTGGGTGTAAAATGATTAAATTTTTCAAAAAATTTTTACTGAGGTATTTGAAAAATAAAGGTTATTGTTTAAAAAAAAGTGTTTTTGATAACGAAATTTTTATAGAAAAAAAAATTATTTTTATACATGTTCCTAAAGTAGCTGGAAATGGTATATTAAAATCACTTGAACTGGAGGCCCCTCGTCATACCCATTTATATACCTATGAAAGTGAGGATTTTAAAAAATATAACGAATTTTTTAAAATAGGTTTTGTAAGAAATCCCTGGGATAGAATTGTATCCTCTTATTTTTATTTAAAAAATGGTGGAATGAAGAATAAAAACGATTTATATATGCAGCAACAATTAGACAGGTTCAATAGTTTTTCAGATTTTATCTATGAATTGCATTTAAACAAAAATTTTAGAAAAGAAATGCTAAAGAAAGTGCATTTTAAGCCTCAGTATTCATGGATGATGAATTCTATTGGTGAACTTGAGATGGACTATGTTGGGCGTTTTGAGAATTTAACTGAGGGTTTTGAAATTATTAAAAGAAAGTTAAACAAACCTGAAGCAAAATTAAAAAATTATAATTCAAGTAAACATGATCCATATTGGAAGTACTATGACAAAGAATTAATACAGTGTGTGGGTGAAATTTACAAAAAAGATATAGAATTGTTCAACTATGATTTCCCGTATGAGAAGTTAAACGATAAAAATCATAAATAAGAGGATATAAGCGTTTTAAATTAATCAGCATAAATTGTGTCATTCTTTTTGACGGTTACAAAGTTGAATTACAGATAGAATTAGGTAAAGGGGAGAGAAAAGATGGATAAAACTATTTTCTTTATAGGTGAAGGACGGAGTGGAACGACTGTAATTTTTGAAGTTTTTTCCAGACATAAGGATATTGCATATTTGTCTAATTATACTGATAAGTTTTACTTCCCTCAAACTGGTCTGATTCATAGGATTATTAAAAAACGAGGGAAAAAAAATCAATACAATGATGTACCGATACTAAACAAAACTTTCCCAAAACCTTCTGAAGCATATGATACATGGGAAAAGCTGTGTGGGAGTAAAATAAGATACTCTTTTATGAGAAATATTCAGCCCACACAAATAGAGGCTGAAAGTGTAATAAAATATATAAACCAGATAAAGAAATATCAAGGTAAAAAATTATTTTCTACAAAGTTTACTGGACCACCTAGAATATCATATTTTACACAGGTCTTTGATAACATATCTTTTGTTAACATAGTAAGGGATCCAAGAGCTGTAGTTGCATCTTTAATGAATGTTAAGTTTTGGAAAGATAAAGGTGATGAACCTTTTTGGGATGGGACTTTTACAGAACATGAATATGAGATTTGGAATAGGTATGATAAATCCCAAGTTGCGCTAGCCGCATTAGAGTGGAATTCAATTTATAAGCAAACGGAAATTGAGAAAAATATATCGAATTGCCATGTTATTAATATAAAATATGAAGATTTTATGGAAAACCCTAAAAAGGAAATGAATAGTTTGTTAGATTACTTAAATCTAGATTACTGTAACAGTCTTCAAAGTCATATAGAAAAGGTAGATAATAAGAATATGAATTATAAATACAAAGAGAGGTTAAGCGAAGATCAAATCAAGGTAGTCGAAGAAGTATGTAAAGATGCTATGGAAAAACTCGGTTATCTTTAGTGTTATCAATGTTAAGAGTTTAATAATTTTATTTAGCAAAGGGAATTGGAGAAACTATTTAATGACTCTATTTATTTGTTAAGAGACCTTTTATAAGGATATGTTAATCAGGAGGTACAATAAATGAAAGAACTAACTCACCTCGATCAACTTGAGGCTGAAGCAATATATATAATCCGAGAAGTAGCCGCGGAATGTGAAAATCCCGTTATGCTTTATTCGATTGGGAAGGATAGTTCTGTAATGTTGCATTTAGCAATGAAAGCTTTTTATCCAGAAAAACCACCATTTCCTTTCATGCATGTAAATACGACATGGAAGTTTAAAGAAATGATCGAATTCCGTGATCGTAAAGCAAAAGAGCTTGGGATAGAAATGATAGAAGAAATTAATAAAGAAGCGGTAGAACAAGGAATTAATCCATTCGACCATGGCTCAGCTTATACAGATATTATGAAAACTCAAACTTTAAAACAAGGGTTGGACAAATATGGGTTTGATGCTGCCTTTGGTGGTGGACGACGGGACGAGGAAAAATCCCGTGCAAAAGAGCGCATTTTTTCTTTCCGTAATAAAAACCATGCCTGGGATCCCAAAAACCAAAAGCCTGAAATGTGGAAACTTTATAACCCAAGAATCAATAAAGGCGAAAGCATGCGTGTTTTCCCACTTTCCAACTGGACAGAAAAGGATATATGGCAATACATAAGAAAAGAAAATATCGATATTGTTCCATTATACTTTGCGAAAGAAAGACCTGTTGTTTACCGCGATGGAAATATCGTAATGGTAGATGATGATCGGATGAAATTAGAACCTAATGAAGAAGTGGTGATGAAGAAAGTTCGTTTCCGTACATTAGGTTGCTACCCTCTTACTGGTGGTGTTGAGTCAGATGCAGAGACTCTAGATGAAATCATCGAAGAAACACTTGGTGCTGTATCATCTGAGCGTACAAGCCGTGTTATTGACCAAGAAGCAGCTGGTAGTATGGAAAGACGTAAGCGAGAGGGGTATTTCTAAAGTGAAAAGTCTATTAAAATTTATTACGTGCGGAAGTGTAGATGACGGAAAATCAACTTTAATTGGCCATATGTTATATGATGCTAAACTATTATTTGCTGATCAAGAAAAAGCTTTAGAGCTTGATAGTAAAGTAGGAAGTCGTGGAGGAGAGATTGATTATTCTCTTCTACTTGATGGTTTAATGGCAGAGAGAGAACAAGGGATCACGATTGATGTAGCATATCGTTATTTCACTACTGATAATCGTTCCTTTATTGTTGCTGATACACCAGGACACGAAGAGTATACACGTAACATGGCTGTAGGAGCTTCGTTTGCAGACCTAGCTATTATTCTAGTTGATGCAACAAAGGGTGTTATTACTCAGACCAAACGTCATGCTCGTATTTGTGCTTTAATGGGAATTAAACACCTTGTCTTAGCTGTAAACAAAATGGATTTAATCGGATATGATGAAAATCGGTTTAATGAAATTAAAGAAGATTTCTTACAAATCACTCAAGGATTTAATATGGAAAGCATTCAAGTGATTCCTGTATCTGCTACAGAAGGAGATAATATTACAGGGAAATCAGACTATACTCCTTGGTATGATGATATTCCACTATTACCATATTTAGAACGTGTTGATGTAAGTAAAGAAAATGAACATATTGGATTTGTTATGCCAGTTCAACGTGTCAGTCGACCAAACCATACATTCCGTGGTTTCCAAGGACAAATAGAAGCTGGTGATATTTCAGTAGGTGATGAGGTAATCACGTTACCAAGTAACGAAAAAGCGAAAGTAAAAAGTCTGTTAGTTACGGATAAAGAAATGGATGCTGCTGCTATTGGACAACCTGTTACAATTCAATTGGACCGGGAAGTAGATGTTTCTCGTGGTAATGTATTAACGACAGCAGATAATATTCAAGTTACGGATATGTTTACAGCAACCATTCTTTGGATGGATGATGCGAAGCTAGTACCTGGTAGAAACTATCTCGTAAAAGTTGGAACGAAAACACTACCGGGTACCGTGATGAAGATAAAACATAAAATTGATATAAATACAGGTCAAGAAATTCCAGCAGATCAAGTATTTAAAAATGAATTAGTTGCATGCGATATTTCTCTATCAGAAAATATGGTATTTGATACATTTGAGAATAATGAAGCACTAGGTGGATTAATTTTAATTGATCGCGTAACAAATATGACGTCGGCCTGTGGTGTCATTGAGCATTCACTAAGAAGATCAACCAATGTTGTATGGCAAGAGACGGATGTTACAAGAGTGATTCGTTGCCAGCAAAAAGGACAGCAACCATTAACGCTATGGTTTACAGGCCTTTCTGGTTCAGGGAAATCAACACTTGCGAATGAAGTCGAAAAGCGTTTGGTGTCACTGGGTCATCATACTATGTTATTGGATGGCGATAATGTACGTCATGGCTTAAATAAAAACTTAGGTTTTAAAGAAAGTGACCGTGTCGAAAATATTCGTCGGATTGCTGAAGTTGCTAAGTTGATGAATGATGGTGGTTTAATTACATTAACGTCATTTATTTCTCCATATGAAAGTGACCGTTACAATGCTAGAAGAATTATTGGTGAGGAATATATTGAAATCTTTGTTAGCACACCACTTGAGGTATGTGAAGAGCGTGATGTAAAAGGCTTGTATAAGAAGGCTCGTGCTGGGGAGATTCCAAACTTTACAGGTATTACTAGTCCATATGAAGCTCCGGAAAATCCAGAAATTGAAATTGATACAAGTAAGTATTCTTTAGAAGAAGCAACAGATCTTGTGGTAAAACAAATTATGAAATACTTGGATTAATATCTATGAAGCTACTATCTATTAGGGTAGTAGCTTTTTCTTTATCACCTATCAACATGATTCGGACCAGAAAGGGAGAATTGCCTATGTCGTTAGAAATAACTTTCGTTTTAATTATGATTATTGTGATGTTTACTGCTATTTTATTAGAATTGGCGCGTCCAGACATGATTGTGTTTTCTGGGGTTGCAGTCTTTAAGTGATGTTTGTAACGGTGGTTATTGTGAATTTTGTATGATTTTAATAATTATTAGAAGGTGATTTTATGACAGTAAAGCAGTTAAATTTAGTTGACCTTTTTCAGGTTTCGCTAGAGGCTGGAAAAGAAATATTAGACGTTTATGCACAAGATTTTGATGTAGAATTTAAAGAAGATGAATCCCCATTAACCCAGGCTGATAAACGGGCACATGAATCGATAATGAAAGGATTAAATGCAATTGACTCTAGTATCCCTGTATTGAGTGAAGAGGGGAGAGAGATTCCATATAGTGAACGGAGAGAGTGGGGCTGTTTTTGGTTAGTAGATCCCTTAGATGGGACAAAGGAATTTGTTAAGAAAAATGGCGAATTTACCGTTAATATAGCGTTAATAGAAGGTAAATATCCTTCCATTGGTATCATCTATGCACCAGCATTAGACGTGTTTTATTTTGGCCGTGTTGGTGAAGGGGCTTATAAGTTAGAGAATGCTTCTAAAGTAGAGGTTTGTAGTGAGGAACAGTTAATGGAGAAAAGCGTGCTGTTACCTGAAATATCTGATAGTGACATGACACGTGCTGTCGCTAGTAGGTCACACATGTCAGAGGAAACGGAAGTATTCATTAAGGAATTAGAAGCCAAGTCTGGAAAAGTAGAAGTAGTTTCATCGGGGAGCTCTTTGAAGTTTTGCCTAGTTGCGGAAGGTAAAGCAGATTATTATCCAAGGTATGCACCAACGATGGAATGGGACACTGGAGCAGGACAAGCTATTGTTGAAGCGGCTGGTGGTAAAGTTACTAGATATGAAGATGATGAGAGATTTTATTATAATAGAGAGAATTTGTTAAATGGATGGTTTTTGGTTCAACGTTCTTAGATAATTAAGGTCCAAAAACTTCTGAGAAGCATGGATAGGGATTTTCAAATGAAATAAGGGAGTTGAATTTTATGAACATATTAGTAACCGGGGGTGCAGGTTACATAGGCTCTCATACTTGTGTAGCCTTACTTGAAGCAGGATATTCTGTAATTGTAGCGGATAATTTCTGCAATAGTCAGGCTGAAACACTAGAACAAGTACAACAAATAACAAATAAAGATATTACTTTTTATCAGATAGATGTAACTGAAGAAGATTCAGTGGAATCTATCTTTTTTAATCATGATATTGATGGTGTGATTCATTTTTCTGGTCTCAAAGCAGTAGGGGAGTCAGTAGAAAAACCATTAGATTATTATCAGAATAATATTGTCAGCACTTTGATTTTATCGAAAGTATGTCAGAAATATGGTGTTAGAAGATTTGTCTTTAGCTCTTCGGCAACAGTATATGGAGAGAATGAAGTGCCTTTTGTCGAAACGATGAATCTATTACCAACAACCAATCCTTATGGGGAAACGAAAGCAATGAGTGAGCGAATTTTGACTGATACTGCAAAAGCAAATTCTACTTTTTCCGTGTCATTACTTAGATATTTTAATCCAGTAGGTGCACATGAGAGTGGCTTGATTGGTGAATCACCTAATGGAGTTCCAAATAATCTTATGCCATATGTAACCCAAGTTGCTCAAGGGAAACTAGAGAAGTTAAGAGTATTCGGAAATGACTATCCAACAATAGATGGGACAGGGGTTCGCGATTATATTCATGTAATGGATCTTGCAGAGGGTCATGTAGCAGCATTAGAGAACCTCAAAGAAGGAGTAAACATCTATAATTTAGGTACTGGTCGGGGTACTAGTGTATTAGAGTTAGTACACGCTTTTGAAGAAGCTAATGGTGTTGAAGTTCCGTATGAAATTGTAGATCGTCGGCCGGGTGATATTGCTTCTTGTTATGCAGATGTCTCAAAGGCAAAGGAAGAACTTGGTTGGGTTGCGAGGCGAGATATTGTAGATATGTGTCGGGATGCTTGGCGGTTTGAGAGGAAGTATGAGGTAGAGTCGCTTTTTTGATTGGGTAAATTAGAATGAATATGGTTGTATGTATGCGTCCAAATTTACTTAATCAATCGAACATTTTTCTAGAGTGATAGCGGAAAATTAATGGCCCAATTAAGAAAGATTATACGGAAAGGAGTATTAGATGGAATTTAGCATTTATAAATTAGATACCACCAGAGAGAGCTTTAAGGATATACTAATTAACCATTATTACATGCATCAAGTAGGCGAGACAAAAACTCAGCAAGTTGAGAAAAGTATAGGTGAAAATCAGGTTTCAACTGAGTTAGTTATTGAGTTTTATTTTAGAAAAGACTCTAATGAGCAATCAATCTCATGGTACGATTACTGGTTTAAATTTTTTGATAGTGATGAAAATCATTACAAAAGTGTAGAATCTGCTTTTGGAGTTATTATTATTGAAATTGAAAATCACTTGTATGGCATTTCTCTGGGAAGAGGCCATCATTATACTAATAAAATAGCAGATTTAGATTTTGGTTTAGACATTGCTGAAATTATAATTCGTGAGAATTCTATTGATATAAAATCTGCAAAATTTTTTAAGCAAACAAAAAATAAATCACTAACTCAGTATAATAAGAATTCTTTTGTTACTAATGAAATAGGAGAAAGTAATGAGATGGTAATTGGTAAGATAGACATTGATGATAAATACCAAAATTGGGTAATTAGTGATTATTTGGATAGAGCTGTATTTGGTACACCACTAAAAATAAATGCGAGCAATTATGATCCATCAGAAATTATAGAAATTGTTTTTGAGGTACATTTTATTTCTATATATGAAAGTCATAATAGAAAACATAGTTTTCCTAGAATATCTATTTTAAAAAATAGTGAGGATAACGCATACAAAATTGCTAACTTAAACACTATTTTATTAAATGAATTAAAAAGTGATAAGGAACAATTAGACGTTTCTTTATCTTATTTTATTGAAAATGACGGTGACATATTAATAGAGCCTATTAATTCTGATATCGAATTAATTTACAGTAGGCGAAAGCATGAAGTTCCTTTTGATATAAACAAAATTAGTCAAAAAATAAAGGAATTAGATGTTGATGATATTGAAAAGGTGTCAATTAAACCGAAAATGAATCCCGAAAAAAGAATTCCACTTTTAAACTTCTTAGATTTCACTACCACTTATGAAAGTAAAAACTATTGCTTGTATAAGGGGAATTGGGCCCACTTTAATGCTTCTTATATTGAATTTATTGAAAGGGAAATTACTAAAGTAAATGAGATTACAACATACAACGAAGAATATAACCTTGACCAAAATCTCCTGGAGAGAGGAAAAGTTATAATAGATTCAAGTGACACGTATCATAATGTGTCTTATACAGAATATAAATATAATGTTTTCCTGCATGATAAATATGACTTTAAATTATTGGACAGAGAGAGAGAACATACAATTTTTAAGGAGGTGGAATTTGCAGACTTGTATGATGAAACAGATGCAAATTTAATTCATGTGAAAATAGGTTCAACCAAAGATCTTAGATATTGCATACAACAATCTTTACATAGTGCTGAACTATTTAACATCCACTCAAACTCTTTAGAAGAGTATGAAATAACAATTGTAACTGATATATCAATGTTGCTAGTTGTTGACTTTGAAAATATATTTGATTCAGATGGTAGAATTGATTTCGGAAAAAGTAAGTCTATATATTTTAAAACTGAAGTAATTGAATGGCATAATAGGTTAAGAAGCTTAGGATTTAATCCAAATATTATTGTGGCAAAAGATTTGAGATAGTTCATTCATTGAAGGGGTGGTCACAGTAACGCCCCGGATTATGGTTACCAATAAAACTTCTAAGCATAATGCTGTGTCAAACACCAAAAGGGTTGCAGTATAATTTCCAATTAATGTATGGTCACAGTGACATCCCGAAATTTGTCGAACAGGTAGGTTGTCAGCTGCTTTAAGGAGAAATTAGTAGTTTTTTCTCCTACTTGTGGAACGATATTTCGCATTATTGCTCCCTTTATCCTAACTCCTTGTGCATGTGATAATCATTCAATAAATCAGCAACATCTACTTGTCGTTTTTCTAAGTCTGGCCAATTGGGTGAGGCTTTTTTGTTTTGGTTAAACCAGTCAGGGATGACTTCATGCTTTTTAGCTTGTTGTTTCTTAAAAGCGGATGCTTCTGCTTGTGCTTCTTCAACAGAAGAGATGCCTTTTTTAGACCATGACTGCAGAATGCCTTTGACATAACTCCAGGATGCTTTATTATGTTCAAGTGCTTTTTTCATTGCTTCAATTACTAGGGTATCGCCTCAGCTAGCAATCCAATTCTGTAGCTCAGCTAATATGTATGGAGGAAGGCTGCCAAGGTTTTCTTTGTAAAACACGGCCGCGCTGTTTGTCGTTGGTGTTTGATTGTTTTGTTTAGGTCTTGTTTCTTTTTGTTTATTTAATGGGGCCATCTTTCGGACCGCATCCTGGTTCGTGGTGCTGGACACAGTCTGGTCCGCCCTGTCGTCTGTACTGTGGTCCAATATGGACGACAACGATGTTAGTTGATAGATAGGTGCTTGATTGCCACCTCTTGATAGTACGGAAATATACCCTTTTTCTTCTAACTCTTTTCTTGCTCGCTTGAAGGAGCTTTCCGTCAAGTTAGTTTTTACTCGTAAGACAGAAGCTGCTACGGTAAATTGCTTCTTCCAGCCTGCTTTATTATTAATATGGATCAAGACGTACCACAAAAATGCCGGCAGATGGGGAGAGCGGATTTGTTTCGATTTGGTTATAATAGGCGTTTATTTCTTTGATATAGTTCATGAGAGACTTCCTTTCATTTTTAAGTATAAAGGTAAAATGGAAACAAACGTTGATGTGTTTTTGAAGCAAGCATATAGTGATACGAAGATAGGATTGTGACACATTCAGCAGTACGATGCATTTGTTTTTCTAAAAGATAGAAAGATTCTTTCATTGGGAGCTGGTATTCATTTTTGAAGATGATTGAAGATGGAGTATTTGCTTGAGATGTTTTGGAATTTGAGACAATTGACTTAACGTGGTGATAAAAGATCCAATGACAGTGGAATTGACTTGGAGAGCATGTTGGGAAAGCATAAATATTTAAAAATGGGTCAATAGGAATAGGAATTTTCTTTTTAGAATTGGTTAGGTAAATAACAGCTGACCGCCGTCCATCATAGGAAGAACCCGCCTTTAAGCAAGCACTTCCAATCAGTTGGAGTGGTGTTCGCTTCACTAATAACTGACGGTTGCAGTCCAAAACAATCGTGTAGTAATCGAGGTGAGCGGCTGGTAAGAGAGCCATTGTTTGTTCGTTGACATCATAGTTAGACAAGATTTTGGTCATGGAAAGACACTCCTTTGCGGGGGTTGTATTTATGTTTTAGTTTCGAATGTAAAAGGCGAAGATTAGTATCGAATTATCGATACTAAGGATGAGAGCGAGCTGTGGAGAAGGAAATTACTCGTCGTCAGGATAGTATTTTTTAAATTCTTGTTCATATTGCTCCCAAATGTCATCAAGACTAATATCCAGAGCCTTAGCTAGTCTACCAATCGTAACAAATTGCGGCTCTTTTTTATTGCCGCGTTCGATATGACCGAGGTGATCTTCATCCATTTCGGCTTGTTCAGCTAAGTAAGCAATTGTCCAAGTTTTATCTTTTGCTTTTCTTTCTAATCTTAAATCTCGTATGATTTGACCAAGTATGCGACCATCTAATCCCTTATTTTTCAAGGTTATCCCCTTTTTTGAACCTATTATCTAGTTTGGGTAAGAGAAATGGTACGTGCAGGTGCACGTATTCGGGGTATTTTTTAAGAAAAAATTGGTCATTTGTGGAAATAAGATAAAGTCACAGTGAGGTCCCGGGATTTGTAGAACAGAAATCGGTACCAGGTACCCCATATGGACAGATTGTCATATTTTTCAATGTATGAGGACAGTTTGGTGTGATAAAAGGGTGACTTATTCAGGTTTGGACTCTTTTTGTAGATTTTTTCAGGGATTAGATTATTTGGAATATGAACCGATATCGGGTACCCAACCGTAAATTTTAAAAGGATAAGATTGCAAAGAAGGAAACCAGCATGCACATCGCTGTGCTCATCATCTGCTTTTTTAAAATTTAATTGGAAACTTACATCTCTAATTCTTAAAGCTTACAATTGATTTAATGTTGGATGTGTCAATGGATTTAGAACGTTGAATGGAATGAATGTGGTTGTAAAAGAACCAATTGCATTCGAACTGGCTTTGTGAATTTGTAGGAAAGGCATAAATATTTTTTATCCGATCAATGGGGATTGGGATTTTCTTTTGAGAGCCTGTATAGAATGTGATTGCTTCTTGTATTCCATAATAGGAGCAACCAGCCTCTATGCAATCCAGTTTGATGAGCTGTATGGGGGGCGTGTGTAAAGCTCACATTCAGTTTCAATATTAATAGTGTCATAATCAAAGTGCTTGGCTGGTTTTAAATCCATCGTTTTTTCAGTGATTTTGTAACCACGTAATATTTCTGTCATAGAGAGGACACTCCTTTTGGGAATTGAATATAGAAAGGGTAAATGTAGGGGGGATAACAAATTAGAATTCAAAAAAACATGTAGAAAGTTGAAACAAAACTGGATTTTTTTCGTAAAGAATAAGTGATACCATAGATTAATTTTCAAGAATATTAATAAAAAATAGAAGGGAGAAAAAGTTGATGTCTGCCTATTTTGTACAATTAGTTACTACGGCGACATCATGCTCCATCAAGAATGTAGATTTCTTCTACGATAAATATCCTAAATCGGTTACCATATAAATCTATTTATAATCTCCAATCTAATTAAGCTTCTCAAACAATGATAGAAAGACAACAATGCGGAAGGACGATGGACAATAGTGATAGACCCTAATGTATCGGGTATACAATCGAGTTTAAGGTAAGGAAGTAGGCTATGATAAATGAAAAAGAACAATGATTATAATTCTAAAATAGATAATAAATTAAAACCAATAGACGCAATAATGAAGTCCCTTTATATTGATGAGGTTAAATCAATCAGTAGTGACATGATTGAAAGTGGAATAGATTCTTTCTTGGAGTCAGAAGTGCTCCAACACATTCCTATAGTTAAATCAGTTCATTCTTTGGCAAAAGTATCTTTTGCTATTAGAGAGAAATACCTTCTGGCTAAAACTATTGTTTTTATACAAACTCTTAATCAAGGTAACGCCAATACTGAAGAAATTGAAAAGAGAAAAATTGCAGCAGAAAATAATGAAAAATGGTTACAGAAAGAAGTTGAGTTGATCACCTTTCATTTAGATCGATTAGATGAAGTGGAAAAAGCTAAAATAACTGCGGTCTTCTATGTTCAATACATTAATCAAAAGATTTCTTGGGGAGAATATAGAGAACTTCTTGCAGTTGTTGAACGAGTATTTTACCAAGACTTCATACAATTGTTAGATTTTCATAACGCATCACTTGAAAAGAAAAAGGTCGATGAATATATTAGTGCTGGCTATGACGGCGGTGTGGTAATTAAAAACATAAGACAATTAAAATGTGAAAGATTGCTAGCTGTTGGATTAGTACAAGTTCAAAGAAGTCCAGTATCAAATGGTATTCATTCAGACTATAGTCTATCTAGTCTTGGACAAAAGTTTGCTGATGTTTTGATAAAGATAAAATGGAATGATGATAACCTTTAGTTTAACGGATCGACGGCCAAGCGTGACGTTACAGCTTTTTTACGTGATTCATGGTGTTTCGAAATAATATTATGTCTGACGTTCCGAAATTTGTCGGATAGAGGTGCAGGAGATTCTAGTATGGAATCAGAAGATGAAAATTTATTAGCTCATCTTTATACCAACATATAATAACCCGGAAGTCGGTACCAGGTACCCAATATGGACAGATTGGGACTAATTTTGTAGATTTTTCAGTGATTAGATTATTTGGAATATGAACTGATATCGGGTATCCAACCCTAGATTGAAAAAAGGGGGGCACCTTAATTTTCAAAATTGCTAAAAAATAGTTTAGGAAGGAGAAGGGCTATTGTACAGGTTTAGAAGTGTGGCAAATTTAATAGGACCCTATCAAGAGCTAGAAAAACAACAAATCTATTTTGCAGCATTGGAGGAATTAAACGATCCGATGGAAGGAATGCGCCGTTATTATTTCCGGGGAGACAGAGTGGTTTGGGAGAATTTTTTCAAGCACTACCTACTTTGTTTAGAACATGTCCTACTAGTTTCTAGGGTGTTACCGGAAGATGAAGCGATAAAGAAAGAGGATGTTCCAGTTTTTAAAAGCCAAAGAGATTTACCTACAGATATGTATCAAGAACGAATTGAAAATATAAATGACAGTTTCTTTTCTAATAGGTTTGTGCAATCATACTTAAAGGTTCTAATTGAAAATCCAAATAAGATTTATATGGAAGAAATGTATGTTCATTTGAAGATACTATCTTTTGAAGCGATACAAGCTATTCTTGAAGTTGATGTACAAAATGGCTTATTCACTTATCCAGAAAACAAAAGGTTTGATAGGAAAGACATTGCTTTAGATTTGGATTTTCCAGAACCATCGGAGCTTTATTCAGATGGCGAAGCTTATCGTGAGTTAATGGACACTTTATATGATTTAGTGAAAGCCTGGGATAACGAGTTATTATTTAAATTAAAGGATTCTCCTAAACAACAAAGCATACAGATAGAATTTCCGCAAATGTATCTGGATTCCATTGTAAAATTGACATACCCTGAAGCTTTTGTGGCATGTTTTATGGATAATTGTTCAAATTCAGCAATATGGGGGACTTACGGCGTAAATCATACAGGTGTTTGTTTAAAATATAATAGCGATGATAAAGTAAACCCGGCATTACCATTGAAAACAATTACGGGCTACAGTTCAAACGGTTTTCATCATGAGTACCGACAGCTTCCGCTAAGACCAATCGATTATTCCTCGGAGTTTGAGGATTTCGACTTTTTCCAGAATATAGGTAGACTACCACAATGGCAATTAATCGAACAATGGTACACAGACAAAAAAGGAAAGAAAAGCGTTTGTGGTGAAAAGTTTTTCGATGATATAGATCAATGGAGAAAAGACTATTGGAATCGATATGAAAAGGCATTTTTAAAAAAGCTACCCGAATGGTCACATGAAAGAGAATACCGAATTATATTGAGTAGCGCTTTAAACACTTATAGTATTAAAAATAATAGGCTATTAGAATATAAATTTGAGGATTTAGAGGCAATTATTTTTGGAATAAGAACTCCGAAAGAAGCTAGGACTGAAATAATGGAAATAGTAAAAAGAAAGTGTGGAGAGACTGGGCGAGAACATTTTAAGTTTTATGAAATGGCATATTCTACTAGTACTGGGAAACTGTATCAAAGGAAGTTAAATTTCTTAGGTTAAAGGTATTGGGGTTGCAGCCCCTGAAGGTATTGTCACAGTGACGCCCCGGATTTTGTCGAAAGGCATGAGGAAAGCTCTGTAGAGAAAATTTTTGAGGGAGTTTTTTTTATTGGTATAACCGTATCAATTGAACCTTCAATTATATATTATATTTATGATTGTTAGTTCATATAACAAGCCCTAATTCCTAACGAGGAGTGAGGGTTTTTTTAATTTAGAGGGATAAATAGTTTCAAACACTAAAGCTAACCAATGCAGAGCCTGTTACTATAGTTGAAAGCTACATATCCTTGGTTACTGATCTGTATCTTCATAAATCAGGTTAATATTTATATCAACTACTATAATAATTGAATTCATGATTACGGCCAATGAAATTTATCACCATTGCCATACTTTTTATCACCCTGTTACAAAGATTTTACTAGTAAACTGTCGTTTACCACTAAATACCTTAGTGTAATTGATGAGCACTATACAAACTAGGATACATTCTAGTGCTGCATCGTAGACTAAATAATGCGTAATTGATTAAGGAAAACTATTCTTTAGAAGTTAACAAAGAAGCAAGAAAATGAGGGAAGCAAGATGCTAGGTATGAATGCTGTGAAAAATGGATGAGTTCATTACCGTTCCAACACTATTGAAACATTAATGAAATGCTCATCCTAAAATGTTATGCATGAATAGTTATTTCAATACTTTTATTTTCAGTAGGTTTTATCGTTAGCGTTTCCTCTATTTCATCAAAATTAATTTCATTAAATGATGAGGAGAAATAATCTCTAGGTAGTCTTAATGTTGAGTAACTAAACTCTCTAATTGAAATATCGTAAGCGCCATAAGTGTTTGTTTGAAAATGAACTTCATATGTTTCTTTCTTGTTAAATCCTGCACCATAAACAGATACTAAAAAGTCTTCAGAGAATGAAGAACGGTTACTAGGATCAACAAGAGAAATGAAACTTCGGACTGCATTTGTATTTTGGGTAGCCTTGGTATTCATCTAATCACCTCAAAAAAATTATAAACTATGTGGATAAATTTAACAATTAAGAATCTTCTTATAAATCTAATTAATCATTTATGTAAAATACCAAATGAAATCAAGTCATTTGTTGTACAGTACAAATATACTATTCAATAACCATAAGCCTAATTCTTCGATGACAACTAGGAGGAATAGGCTTTTTAACTTTTAAATTACGTTAATGGTAAAAAACATGGCAGAGATGGTACCTTCTTGTGGCCGTATGTTATTGTCACAGTGACGATCCGGATTTTGTTGGAGGTTGAGGGGTGTTTGTTCACTTCTCTTTTTAGTTTTTTTGTTGTTTTACAGGATTTTGGATTTTTTTGTAGAAATGTAAACTCAAGATACTTATCTTTTCTTAAGAAAGCCCCTCTTACCGAAATCGGTTGTCAGGTCCTATTTATGACCGAATAGATATTCTCTTATCTTTGAAATCGGTGAATGTCAACCAGCCTAAGAAAGAGAGCGGTGTGGTCACAGTGACACCCGGAATTTGTCTGTCGAGTTGCGGGTAGTTAGAATGATCGTTCATCGTAAGAAAACCAACTAATATGATTTTTCACAACGCCCGCTTCCTATCCAAATAATCAGTTAATAAATCAACCGTACTTGACTGATCATCAGTAGCACCAGGCAGTTTACGAGAAGGCTGTTGGTTTGGACTTTTATGCCAATCCGGGATGACTTCTTGTTTCACGTGCATAGGCTTCTGGTGCAGTGTTCGTTGTTTTTGCTTAAAAGCTTTCATGTCTGCTTCAACATCCGCTAGGCTAGTTAACCCTTTGTCCTTCCATGTTTGCAAAATAGCTTTCACATAGTTCCACTTAATGTGATTCCGCTCTAACGCTTGTTTCATTGCTTCAAGTATTAATGCTTCATTAAGGTTCTCCACCCAACTGGTTATTTCTTTTTTTACGTACGGCGTTATTTTCCCAAAGTTTTCTTCATAAAAGCTGGCAACAACATTGTTTGTTGTTTTTATAATATCGTCTTTTTTTGTTTCAACATTTTCTTGTTTAGTTAATGGGGCAGGTTTGTGGTTCATCCTGTCGTCCATATTGCTGTTCACTTTATCGTTGGCTTTGTGTTTACTAATGTTGTTCTCTTGTATTTCATTGCTTATGTAGTGACTATTGGGCTCCGTAGTGAAGGTCAAACTAATCATTTGATAGATAGCGGATTGGTTACCACCACGAGACTGGAAGTGGATATAGCCTTTCTCTCTCAATTCCTCCCGCGCTCGTTTAAAGGTACTATCCTTTAATTGTGCTTTTACAGCAAGTACATTGGCTGCAACGGTGAATTCCTTTCTCCAGCCAGCTTTGTTATTAATTTGCATTAAGGCATGCCACAACAGGACGGCAGCATTTGATAGCGGATTAAATTCCAGGTGATTATAAAACGCATTGATTTCTTTTATGTAGTTCATGAGATTTTTTCCTTTCGATGGGGTTTTGGGATTAGATTTTTGTACGAAGTTTGATTAAAGACTGAGTTGCTGGTGCTGCTGAGAAGCTATTTGAAGAATACAAATGGCTGTACGTTGTCGTTGTTTTTCCAACTGGTAATAGGATTCACGCATGGGAATTTGTTGTTCATTTTTAAAGGTAATAATAGACTTGTGTATGGCATGACCTAAGGCGAGATGGTGCGGATGTATCGACTTGATGTGGTGGTAGAAGAGCCAGCTGCAATCAAATTGACTTGGAGACTGGGTAGGAAAGGTGTAAATGTTTTGAACAGGATCAATTGGAATTGGCACTTTCTGTCTTAAGTTCGTTTGATACATGACAGCGGATCGCCTTCCTTCATAGGACGAGTAAGCTTCTAAGCAAGCTTGTTTGATAAGTTGAAAAGGGGTTTTCTTGATGAAAAGCTGCCGGTTGCGTTCGTATACGATGGTGTCGTATTCGATCTGAGCAGCGGAGGTTAGTGCCATGGTGTTTTGGTTGATAGAGTAGTTTGATAGAATCATTGTCATTGTGAGGACTCCTTTTTGGTGGGATTGGTATCAGTAGAGTGGGTGAATCGAATATTTAAGTACATGCGGAGAGCGAATGATGTGGTGAAGTAGCCATAAGACAACATTCGTTATGACTACTCTTCATCATCAAATTCAGCTTCATAGGGTCCTAGATTTTCACAAATTTCTTGAATGATCGGATCCACTTTAAACCCAAATTTACGATGAAGTTTTATGAGTGTTGTAAACGATGGGTGATTTTGGCCGAGCTCAAGTTTACTAAGTTTTTTGTCACTCAATTTAATTTCTTCAGCAAACTCTACTTGTGACTGGCCTCTACTTGATCTTAAATGCTTCAAATTCTTCCCAAACATTTTACCTATATGTTCTTTTCTATCCAATGCTGACCCCACCTTTTTTAGCTATTATCTAGTTGGATGGGAAAAATTCACACAACCTATAGGTAGAATTATGGGAATAAATGGAAAATAGTAATAAAAAATTTATGGAGGAAGGATGTTTGAGTTCAGGAGGGTGGCACCATAAAAAAAGACATAGGGTCAGCTGATACCTAATTTGTTTAAAGAACAAAAACCTAGTAGGGGGGGCGAGCATGGAAGAAACGGACAGCTATAGATATCGCCCCTGGTACTGCTGCAGGTATTGCCAATACGACAGTGAAAGTATTTCAATCAGAAATTCCGATCCCAAGGGTTCGCATAAGAGGAAGGAAGTTGAGAGAAAATCCGTGATCGGTTGCGCATAAACCGGAGAAAATTGAGAGAAAATCCCGAGACAGTGCGCATAAGCCGGGGAAAGTGAAAGTAAATCCAGATTCGGTACGCATAACCGGTGGAAAGATGAGAGTAAATTCTGGGATTGTGCGCATAACGCTTCAAAGTTGAAAGAAAAACATCGAATGGTGCTCACATCTGGATATCTGGCTGGGACGTGGGACCTGTCCCCGTGTCCCACGAGGCATTTTTTGGTGAATTTTACCGAAATTTGTATGTATTTCCTTTCGATTTTAAACTATATAGAGTATCCTAATAGTAGATAAAGGAATAGGAGGATAACGCTATATGGGGAATAAGAAAACAGTTGGGAAACTTGTTGCATCCTCGGTTGCAGCTACATCCGTATTGGCAGCTGTATCGCCAGCTTCGATCGACGCAGCGGAAGTCGAGGATTTTACGGATGTAAAGCTCGGGGGTTCACACTATGATTCTATTAAAGCACTAACAGAACAAGGGGTTATCAGTGGGCATACATCAACAGAATATGGTGTATACGCAGGGATGGAACGGGTACACAGTGCTGTTATGTTTGCTCGTGCCCTTGATTTGGAAGTGCCATCTGACACGGATGCAGTACTAGATACATATGAGGATGTAGATAGTGATCATGAATATGCGGAGGAGATTGCTGCGGTTACAGATGCAGGAATTTTCCGAGGAAGTGGTGGCTATTTTGGTCCATCCAATACGCTAACAAGAGAGCAAATGGCAACAACAATCGTGAAGGCGTTTAAATTAGAGGATGATGGATACGAATCTATCGTTCATCTAGATAATGTCAGTCCATCACATAGAAGTGGAGTGAAAATCCTTGCACGGTATGGCATTACGAATCAATTAGATGATTTTCGTCCAAAGGAATTGGTGAAGCGTGGCCAGTTTGCTACTTTTGTTTATAGGGTACAGCAGATATTGGAAGAACAAAATTCGGGAGAACCTTCCATTGAAAAGGTTGAAGCCAATAATCTTAAACAAATTGAGATTACCTTACAGGGTGACATTGATATAGAAGCTGCTAAAAACAGTCGTCATTATGAACTTGAGAATGAAAACGGAAAAGAGCTTGATTTCACGATAGCATTTGAAAGTGATGAAGATGTACAAGCAGCCTCCAATTCAAAGAAACTACTGTTAACGATTGATGATTTGGATGTACCAGAAAATCAGGATGTTCTTACATTAACGATTGATGAGGAAGTAGCAGGGGAAGAAGTCAAGGAGGAAATTGAATTCTTTGATACGGTTGTCCCTGAAGTAACGAATACAGAAGTGATTGGTAGTAGTACTGTTAAAATATCCTTCAGTGAGCCACTTGCTGTTAAAGAATCAGACGGCGATTGGGTCCATTTATTTACTGGAGAAACGTTAGAAGAGTTATTTGAAATAGAACAAGATGGAGATGACCTTTTTGTAAGGTCAGTGAATTTTAACAAAAATAATACAGAAGCAATTGTTGAATTTTACTCCAGCTTTGATGAAGGATATCTAGATTTAACAATCGATCCAGGATTAGAGGATTATGCAGGGTTAAGGTTAAAGGATACAGAATATAGCCTTCGCGTTATTTCGGATGAAGATGCACCAGAGGTAGTTGGATATAAGAACGCAACGCCAAATAGTGTGACGTTGGTTTTTGATGAAGAGATCCTTTTAACTTCATCTGCTGATTATGATCATTTCTACCATACGAATAGTAGTAACACGGTTGACGAAGAAGCAAATACAACTACTGGTTATGGTGCAGAAGTTGATGGAAAGGAACTGACTTTATATTTTAAAGATTCAACATTGCCTAGTGGAACAGCATATATATTTATTGACGGAAAATCATTACTAGATCACTGGGATAATGTGAAAGCCTCTCAAACTCGACTAGAGGTTTCGATCGAAGAAGATGAAACCAAACCAGAAGTAGAAAATGTGGAGTCCGTGGCAGAAGATGAGATTGAAATAACCTTTTCCGAAGAAATTGATGAAGATTCTGTCGACGAAGCTAATTTTAGCATTGTAAATAGTCAGGGGCAGGACATAAGAGTAGACGATATCGTTGTTGATGGAGATCTAATTAGCGTCACATTTAGAGACAAAGTGACTGGCAGACATATGATTGAATTGGAAGGAGTAGAAGATTTATCTGGTAATGAGATGAGTCCTGCTAATTATGAATTTAATGTTGAAGACTCCACGCCAATTAAGACAGACGAAGTAAGTGCAAAAATTTACGATAATAACGACGATTTTTGGCTAGCAGTGGTTCACTTCCCAGAACCGATGGCCACCTCAGGCAAGTATGCGATCAATGATTTAGATAATTATCAAATCAATGGAAAAATATTATCTGACTTAGAAGATGTAGACATAGATGTAACGGATAATCAAACGACGGTTGAGCTTCAAATCCCTAAGCATCAAGAGGATGATTTTTCCATTAGTGAAAACGATGATATCACGATTGCTCGTATTGCGGATGAATCAGGTAATGCCATCAGTGCCTACAGCTTTGATGTGAATTTGGATAAGCAAGGATTTGTAGAAATTGATAGAATTGAAGTTACTGAAGTAGATACACTAGAAATCTATTTTGATGATCAAGTTGCCTTGGATATTGATGATTTCTCTTTTGAAAATGATAATGTAACGATTGATCCAGCTGGCGTTTCCGTATCAAGTGAAGATGGTAGATCAGTGGTGACTATCCAATTGTCAGAAGAGATCGCTTATGATCTTAGTGACTTTGAAGTTATTGTTAATCGAAACAATACAGAAAACCGCTATGGAGAGAAAATAAAGTACTACTCCCCTGGCGAAGTAACGCTATTGGATAAGATTGCCCCAGAGGTATTATTTGATGGTGACGGTGACCCAGAAGTTGAATTAGAAGAGAGTAACAATCGAATTAACCTCACATTCACGGAATCACTAGCAGCTATCGGTACAGATAGTGATGAAATTAATTCCTTATTGGCCTCTCTCGATTTAGTGATAGAAGATGAAGATGGAGAGGAATTAACACCAGGGACGGAATACTCATTAGCCACAAAATCGTGGGATGATAGTGTACTAGAGATTACGTTTAAAGGTGCGTATGAGGATTACAAAGGAACACTGGATATTGCTATTGAAGATCCATCCTATATCATGGATGCAGAAAAAATTGAGGGATCCGGTGCGAACCTCGTAGAAGAAGTAGATGGAATTTCAGTAAATGTTGATTTTGAATGATAAGTGGGGAGCTGGCCTTGGGGCTGGCTCTTTGTTTCATTTAATAGAAAGTATTAAGGACCCGGTTGTGAAATGGAGTGAGAGTAAATCTGGGGTTTGTGCGCATAAATCGATTGTAAGTGATAGTAAATCATGATTCTGTGCGCAAAAACAGGCGAAAGATGAGAGTAAATCTTGGTGCTGTGCGCATAAACGGTGGAAAGATGATAGAAAACCCCGTGAAGTTGCACATAAACGAAGGGAAGTTGAGAGAAACTCCGGGATTGGTGCACATATACGAGTAGAACCTGGTTGTTATTCCTGGATACAAGAATGTATGTTCTTTTTTATTTATCGTTTTCTCTTAGAAAGTAGTATAATAGAGGAGTAACTACATTGTATGGTGGGCGGTTGGCCATCTCTCTTGCAGAAGGGAGGTGGTAGAAATGACGACATATGAAGCATTAAGCTTAGTAGCTCAATTCTGTATAACGTTATTAGCAGCATTGACACTTGTTGTAACTATTGTCGTCTTTCTAAACAGAAAGAAGTAACCGCCCTAGACCAAGGATAATGGTTACTTCTTCTGTTTATACTTATAAAACTTTGGTCAGCCGCTCTTCATGCGGCATGTAGTTACTTTACCGGATGGTACCAGCCACTCGGTATTCTTTATTATATTATAAATGTGATTATATATGCAGTCAAATCAAGAAGGAATGGTCACAGTGACGTCCTAATTGAATCAAACAACCCTTTTGCAATAGCAGTGTTGGCAGCAAAATATGCGAACGAATCCAAAGAAGATGAAGAAAAAAGATATCGCTTCAAACGAAAACTTTTTCGATTAATTTTGCAAAAGAGTAGTTATCCTCCAGTAGAACGCCGCATTTATATAGCTACACTCATTTACTTCATTGATTATTTACTTCAGATTCCGTTAGAATTAACCAAAAAATTAAGGGGGGGTAAAAGAAATGGTGTACATGGATCGTGAAAATTTGCCAAAATCTTTGGCAGAGTGGGAGAAGATATTTAAAGACGAGGGAAGAGAAGAAGGAAAGGCAGAAAATGACAGAGCAGTTGCTCGTAGGATGCTAAATGATGGTATGTCATTAGAATTAGTTGCAAAATATGTAACGTTATCTAGAAAACCACCCTACGCCGTCCAAAGCAAAAGGGTGGTTCCCATAAAAAATAAACTTTGACAACCATCACCCTGACGGTAGGGGTTGCAGAGAGAAGTGAACATTCGCTTCTCTCTTTAAATTATTATATTATAATCGTACTTACTTATGCAGTCAACAAATAGCCGGTCACAGTAACACCCCGGAATTTTTCGAACAAATGTGCCTAGATATTGCAACCGAATTGTAGAAAATAAAGTAATTTATCTTGAGTGGATAAGTATGATGTGGCAATAAGTAAGGGTTTTTTAATTGGCAAATGGCAATTTAAGTAAGTTGAAATGTGCTTGTTTATTATATTTAGTAGTATAATAGATTGGTAACTACATAAAGCGGATGGGCGGTTGACCATCTCCCGTAAGAAGGGAGGTGGAAAAATGACGATATATGAAGCAATCAGTGTTGCATTAACATCAAGTTTGGTTCTTCTTAATGGGCTTGCAGTTGTTGTTCAAATCGTCAAAGAAATAAGAAAAAAGTAACCGTCCAGCGCCCCGACAAAGGTTAGGAAAGGTTACTTTTCTCTAAGTAATATACTTAACTTTGGTCAGCCGCTCTTCATGCGGCATGTAGTTGCATTGACCGAGTATTAGTCCTACTCGGTCTTCTTTAATATATTATAATTGGACTTATATATGCAGTCAAATTTCGGGAAATGCTTGGTCACAGTGACGTCCCGGGATTTGTCGAATATGACAAACAAAATGCGATTGTAAAAGTAATAGCAGAGAATGAAACAAACTCAAATGATACAGGGTATGTACTTGTTAGGAGTTAGGGATTTTATTTATTGTTCCTCTCTTGTTTAAATAACGAACAAGTGTTCCGTTTTTATGCTATAATAGAGATATTAAAATAAGGATGTGATAAAATAGTGGCAAGTAATTTAGTATTAGAAAAACCATCCCAATATGGAGTAACAGATTATGACGGTCTTTGGAAACAGTTGATTCATGAGTTGTTTGAAGAGTTTACCCTGTTTTTTCTACCAAATCTCGCCGAGGAAATTAATTTTTCTAGGAAGCCAGATTTTTTACAACAAGAGCTTTTTCAAGAAATAGTAAAAGAAAAAAAGGGAAAACTAGTTGCCGATCAAATTGTGAAGGTATATTTAAAAAGTGGTGAGGAAAAGTGGATCCTCATTCATGTCGAAGTTCAAGGAGATCCAGATCCTGATTTTCCAAAGCGAATGTTCCGTTATTATTATCGAATCTATGACAAATTTAATCGAGACATTGTTGCGATCGCATTGTTAACAGATGACTCTAAAGGTTTCAGGCCTGATACACACCACTATTCCTTGCATGGTACTTCATTAACGTACAAATATAATATGTATAAATTTAATGATCACGAAGAAAAAGAACTAATTGAATCAAACAACCCTTTTGCAATAGCAGTGTTGGCAGCCAAATATGCGAACGAATCCAAAGACGACGAAGTAAAAAGATATCGCTTCAAACGAAAACTTTTTCGATTAATTTTGCAAAAGAGTAGTTATCCTCCAGTAGAACGCCGCATTTATATCGCTACACTCATTTACTTCATTGATTATTTACTTCAGATTCCGTTAGAATTAACCAAAAAATTAAGAGATGAACTCATCCAAACAAAGGGGGTAAAAGAAATGGTGTACATGGATCGTGAAAATTTGCCAAAATCTTTGGCAGAATGGGAGAAGATATTTAAAGAAGAAGGAAGGCAGGAGGGAAAGCAAGAAGGAAAAAAAGAGGGAAAAGAAGAAGGAAAAAAGTCAGTGGCGATTGAGCTTTTAAAAGCAGGTATGTCTGCAGAGTTTGTAGCAAAGCATGCGAAATTGCCACCTGAAAAGGTAAAGGAAATGGCGGATGACCTGTGAATTAATCATTTTTGGTGCCTAGTCACCACCCGAGAATTGGTGGATTTTACTAAAGAAGTTGCTGATATATTATTAGCAGTTTCTTTAGTTATGGGGGATTTTTCTTGTCATATCTTTGACTTCTGCATCCATCCAATCAGATCCTACCTATTATGACGACATATGAAGCATTAAGCTTTGTAGCTCAATTCTGTATACACTTTCAAGTTTTTAACCTTATTCGGTTGAAAATATAAGAAAAACTTCGACACTCGTTATAGGACATGGCGAATGTTGAGATATTCTAAACATTATTAGCAGCATAGACACTTGTTGTAAGTGTTGTCGTCTTTCTAAACAGAAAGAAGTAACCGTCCCCATGACCAAAGGATGACGGTTACTTCTTCTATTTATAATTATAAAACTTTGGTCAACCGCTCTTTATGCGGTCTGTTACGTTACCGAGTGGTACCAGCCACTCGGTATTCTTTATTATATTATAAATGTGATTATAAGTCGCTAATGAAGAGCCGGTTCTGGGGAGGTGGTTGATCAGATTGCCGGGGATAGTTGCACATACCCCGGATGTAGTTGAGAGTAAATCCAAAAGACGTGCGCATAAAGTGATTTAAGATGAGAAAAACTCCGAGGATCGTGCACATAAATCGGTAAAAGATGAGAGAAACTCCGAGGAGTGTGCGCATAAATCGATTAAAGCTGAGAACAAATCCATGAAAGTTACTCATAAATCGAACTGAAAAGAAGGAGGATTCCTAATGGGATCCTCCTTCTTTTGGAATTAATACAGTGCCGGTTGTGGGAAGGGGCCAGACCCCCGGTCCCCACAAAAAAAGGAACACGTGCTACAACACCCTTTTGGTGATTTTTATAAAAATCTTTATAGTTTTGCATGTTTTAGACCTAACCCGATAAGCATCCAGGGGTCTGGTCCATCAGATAGACATTAGTCTTCAGTAAGAGGACAGATAAAGGATTGTAAATACTTTTTTGACAAACCGAAAGGTTTGTCTTATGAGGAAAGAATAACGAAAGTTTGAGAAAAGAAAGGCGTTATCATTATTTTATCAATCAAAAAACGGGAGGTTCTCCATTTTCCCTTCGCATAGAATTGATTGTTTGCTTGATTTCTAATAAAAAGTCATCTTTAAGAGATAGAGCTTTTTCCATGAGAATATGTTCTTGTTCGCTTGTTAAGTTGTGCATTTCAAACTTAATTCTATTTCCTCTCATCCATCCAATAAAGGTTAGTTGTTGATCTGTAATGTGTTGTGTCTTATAAAGAATTATTTCGGTGAGGAACTCCTTATTATGTCTATGTTTAAACGCCTCGAGCCAAATTTTATTTATAGTCCCTTCTGCATTCATTTCTTTGGATCTTTGACTATATTGTGGTGGAGCCTTTAAGTAATATTTTATTACCTTAGCTGGCTTTAATAGAAAATTGGCAATCTCACTAATGGTCATGTTGAATTCATGATGAAGTTTTACGATGATTTGATTTCGGTCATGCCAATCAATGATTCGGTTCTTAAATATCCAATCAAGGGTTAGTAAATATCTCTCTGACTCGTTTAATTTGTCATAAGTTTTGCATAAGATAAGTTGGTTATTATTTCTGTTTTCTAAATAAGCATAGTAAGAAGTATAGCCACCAACAAGTATATAGTTGCCTGTCTTTTCATTTAAAACGAGCTCACAGATTTCTGAGTCATGGACATCAGCTTGTATTTTTTGTAGCTTGCGATCAATATGTATTCTCGGGATCTTCAGGTTATTGATAAGAGGCTCAATATTTTTAGGGTGGATGTATGTAAATTGGTTTGGGCGTAGGTTTTTCATAGGCTGTCAAATCCTTTCATTAACAACCTATGTTAGATAATATTTGTCCTATTCTATAAATCTAAGTCGATAGTTCCTTTATCTGTAATCACTTACAATTTGTCTCTAATTAATAAATGTCAACGATAAAATGTACATTTTTGATTGTTTAAGTATGTACAATTTTGTTTATTAGTGACTCCTGGGAATTTGTCGAACAGGTAGGTTGTCAGCTGCTGAAGGAGGATCCCCCGTTGTTTTGCTCTTTATCCCAACTCCTTTTGCATGCAATAATCATTCAATAAATCAGCAACATCTACTTGTTGTTTTTCTAAGTCTGACCTTTTGGCTGAGGCTTTTTTGTTTTGCGTAAACCAGTCAGGGATGATTTCTTGTTTAATTGGGCGATAGGGGCGTGACTGCTTGTGCTTCTTCAACAGAGGCGATGTCTTTTTCGGACCATTACTGCTTGTTTTGTTTAGGTCTTGTTTTATCTTGTTTATTTAATGGGGCAGTAGTTTGGTCCAAGTTTTGGTGTCAGCGTATAATGGTAAATAAGTCAACCACCATTTTTAAGTAAAAAAGACCGACCTTAACTAAAACTCTTAAAATCGCTTTTTAAAAAGTTC
>NZ_JAFBDR010000009.1 GCF_016908325.1 Aquibacillus albus
GCCAGGAGCATCGCTGGGTAGCTACGTGTGGACGGGATAAGTGCTGAAAGCATCTAAGCATGAAGCCCCCCTCTAGATGAGACTTCCCATCATTTCGAATGAGTAAGATCCCTCAGAGACGATGAGGTTGATAGGTCCGAGGTGGAAGCGTGGTGACACGTGCAGCTGACGGATACTAATCGATCGAGGACTTAACTAAATTTAGGAAGCGGAGCGGGCTTGGTCAGACACGGCACGCATAAGCAGAGCACCGAAGTGACCGTTCTTTGGTCACATAGGTGAACTGCTTATGTCGAGAGTGTCTAGCCCGCGCAGCTAGACTGTTATATTCGATAATCTTGTAACCTTTCTTATCTAGTTTTCAGGGTATTATACACCTGAATATTTCATGTCTGGTGGCAATAGCGGAGAGGTCACACCTGTTCCCATGCCGAACACAGAAGTTAAGCTCTCCAGCGCCAATGGTAGTTGGGGCTTTGCCCCTGCGAGAGTAGGACGTCGCCAGGCCATGTGAGAAAAATAACTCAGAAAGCTTCTGTCTTTCTGAGTTATTTTTGTTGAGTTATCTTACAAAATGCGGAACACTCCATATGTTTTAACAACAATACCTTATTTAAAAACTGACTATTTTGATAAAATTCGACTCTATCTAATTGGCAATTTGATAGTAGTACGTTAAAGTAGTAATAGTAGAAATAGAAGGAGAGAAAAACATGGGACAAAATTTTGATACAAAAGCTGTACATCTTTCACGAAAAAATAATCAATCAATAGATAGTAAAGTGACTCCAATATACCAAACGTCAGCATTTAAGTTTTCTGACCTAGAAGATTTGGAAAATTTTTATCAAGGGAAAAAGGATTATCTTTACACAAGAGTTGGGAATCCAAATACAGATGAACTAGGAAGTGCCGTTGCACAATTAGAGGGAGCCCCAAAGGGTGTAGCAACTTCATCTGGATTATCTGCAATTTTAGTTGGAGTGTTAGCAGTTGCAAAAGCTGGCGATCATGTATTGGCGTCTACCGATATATATGGTGGAACTTATCAACTATTGGCTAATGAGCTTCAGGACTTTAATATTGAGGTTTCTTTTGTTGATTTCAGCAATCCTGGTGAAATTGAAAAACATTTAAAATCAAATACAAAATTAATCTATTCTGAATCAATTACTAATCCTTTATTAAGAATAGAAGATATGAAAGCAATTGTTCAATTAGCGAAAAAGAACAATTTATACACAATGATCGATAATACGTTTGCTACACCATATCTTTGCCAACCGTATTTAGATGAAGTGGACTTGGTTGTTCACAGTGCTACTAAATACCTTGCTGGTCATAGTGATGTTACCGCTGGCGTTTTAGTAGGTCATGAAGAATTAATTGATAAAGCAAAAGCAAAGGTAGTAAATATTGGAACAAATTTATCACCGTTTGATGCATGGTTAGCTTGTCGTGGAATTAAAACTTTAAGTGTTCGAATGGAAAGACAGGTTAATAATGCACAAGCCGTTGCAGATGCATTGCGAAAAAATGACAATGTTTCAAAAGTGTATTATCCTAGCTCTGTTTCTGATAAAGGAAATGGAGCAATTGTATCCATTGATATCACAGGTTCATGTAACGTGGAAAAGTTCTTTCAATCCCTTTCTTGGATTAATATTATACCGACACTTGCTGGTTTAGAGACTACAGTTTCTTATCCATTAGCAACGTCTCATCGTGCGTTGCCGAAAGAAGCTCAAATTGAACTCGGAATAACGGAAGGGCTAATAAGAGTATCTGTTGGAATTGAAGATACAGAGGATATTATTAAAGCATTTGAAGAAGCGATTGAAAAATCTAAATTATAGTCTGTTGTTGCCTTACAGTAATCTGCTGTAGGGCTTTTTTTATTACAGGGTTTGGCTAGGACTGAAAAAATTACAGATGAGATCCTACATATTTACATTCGTACATAGCCATTATAAAGGTGTATAGTGAAAGGAGGAACGTCGTGAAAGCTGTAACCTACCAAGGGAAGTATTCTGTCGCTGTAAAGGAGATAGAGTACCCTAAAATAGAAGATAAAGAAGATGTTATTGTACGGATTACATCCACTGCGATTTGTGGATCGGATTTACATTTATATCAAGGGAATTTTCCTCTGCCGATCGGATATAGTATTGGTCATGAACCAATGGGTATTGTGGAAGAAGTAGGGCCAAGCGTAACCAAAGTAAAGAAAGGTGACCGTGTTGTTATCCCATTCACGGTTGCATGTGGACAATGTCATTATTGTAACGCGCATTTGGAAAGTCAATGTGATCATGCAAACCCGCACTATGACTCGGGTGGTTATTTTGGATACTCAGAAAAGTTTGGAAATCATCCAGGAGGACAAGCGGAATACTTAAAAGTTCCATATGGCAATTATACTCCTTTTAAAATTCCGCAAAGTTGTGAATTAGAGGATAATGCTTTACTATTTTTATCAGATGTTTTACCAACTGCTTACTGGAGTGTCAAAAATGCTGGTGTGAAACAAGGGGATACAGTTATTGTTCTTGGGTGTGGACCTATAGGTTTAATGGCACAACAATTTGCTTGGAAAGAAGGGGCTAAACGAGTAATAGCTGTTGATTATATAGACAATCGATTAAACCATTCTAAGCGAGTAAATAACACGGAGATATATGATTTTACCAAACATGAGGATATGGGAGAAGTCTTAAAAGAAACGACAAAAGGCGGTGCTGATGTCGTTATTGACTGTGTTGGAATGGATGGGAAAAAATCACCGTTAGAGTTTGTTGAACAAAAATTAAAACTACAAGGTGGTACGATCGGTCCTATTCAGATTGCAACAAAAGCGGTTCGTAAATGTGGAACATATCAAATGACTGGTGTATATGGTGGTTTGTATAATATGTTCCCCTTAGGTCCATTTTTTTCCCGAAATATTGATATAAAAATGGGGCAAGCACATGCTCGTTCATTTATGGAGCCTATCTATCATCAAATTGTTAACAATGAACTAGATCCAACTACGATCATTACCCATGAAATGCCGTTGGATGAGGCATCACATGGATATGACATTTTTAATAAAAAGGAAGATAATTGTATTAAGGTTGTATTAAAACCATAAAAAAAGCAGGCCAATCCTGCTTTTTTATTCACTTGATTCGGTTGTATTAAAAAACATTGAATCATCTTGTCGTTTCTCTGCTTTTTTAATTTTGTTTTTATTATGCTTTTTATCTTTTCCCATGACACCATCCGATTCATAACTTTTTTTATATGGAAAATCATTTCTATTTGTCATGGCAACCCCTCCTTTTTCACCTAGGATATCCTACAAAATCCTTGTTATGCAAAAGCAACGATGGATTTTAAATTTAAGGCGAAATAATATAATATAGAAAATAGAATGGAAAAAGGCAGGTAATCAAATGTTGAAGCCAATCCCTGATCATATAATAGATGGTTTAAAGGTTCTTTTCGTTGGATTTAACCCGAGCATTCGTTCTTCCGAAACAGGACATCATTTTGCAAATCCAAACAATCGATTTTGGACTATTTTATATCAGTCAAATTTGACTCCTAGAAAGTTTCAATCTGAAGAAGACAAAGAGCTGCTTGAACTTGGATATGGATTGACGAATATTGTTGCTAGACCGACGAAGGAAGCGGCAGAAATTACAAAAGAAGAATATGAACAAGGCCGCATTACATTACTCAAAAAAATCAATACATATAAGCCAGTTATTGTTTGTTTTGTAGGTAAAGGGGTTTATTTGCAATATAGTAAGAAAAGAAAAGCTTCATGGGGCGTACAGCCAGATTCGATATCTTCCTCGATTGAATTTGTCGCACCGTCTTCCAGTGGCTTAGTTAGAATGAAGATGACTGAGATTGTAGGAATTTATCAAGAATTACATAAATTCATTGATAGAAATTAATAAGGGGGAATGAGAATATGGAATATGCGATTGTAACTGGAGCCTCTCGTGGACTTGGAGAGTCGATTGCAAAATTACTGATGCAACAAGGAATTCATGTTATTAGTGTAGCAAGGAAAGCTAATATTGTACTTGAACAAACAGCACAAGAAAATAAAGTAACTTATCAGCATGAAACATGTGACCTTTCTAATATTAATCAATTAGAAAAAGTCTTTCAGCATATTGCTGAACATGTTTTTTCCGGTAAAACTGATAGCGTTTATCTGATCAATAACGCTGCAATGGTTGAACCAATTGAAAGATCCGGTCATCATAACTTAAATGATTTACAGAAGCATGTGAATGTTAATCTATTAGCTCCAATGGCTAGCAGTAGTTTGTTTATTCAGAAGGCAAATGAGTCAGGCATGAAGCTGGTTATTGCCAACGTCACATCAGGTGCAGCTGAACGATCTGTGTATGGTTGGAGTGCCTATTGCAGTACAAAGGCAGGTTTAAACCGATTTACGGAAACCGTTGCTCTTGAACAAGATGAATTGGGAACAATGAACAAGGTGTTTCTGTTTAATCCAGGAATTATGGATACAAAAATGCAAGATGAAATCCGTTCTTCAAGCTCCGATGCTTTCAAAGATGTGGAAACCTTTAAACAATATAAAACAGAAAAAAGCTTGAGAGATACGGATGTTGTTGCAAAAGTACTAATCGATGTACTAAAACAAGGCGACGCCATTCAAAATGGTAAAAATTACAGTGTAAAAGAATTTTTGTAAAGACAAACCGTTGTTATTTTTTTACAATTGTGTATAATAAATGTATAAATTATGAAGGGACTGAATGGTAGGCTAATGAAGTACTAATCCTGTTTTAAACGAGTGTTGAATACGGAAAATTTACTCGTTCCAGATAGGATTGGTATGCCCAAATATCATTGTCTAACCCTTAAACCATGGATAACAATGTCCTTTTATTTAAGCGCGGCGTATCGTTATCGATATTGGTTTCATTTTGAGCTATCCTATCCTCTCTGGAATGATCAGGGAGGTTTTTTTATGCGTTTTATGCATGCACAAGCAATTAATATTTCCATAGGGGACCGAGTATTATTAAAGGCGGATCAATTATCGATTCATCAAGGTCATCGGATTGGTCTTGTCGGAAGAAACGGTCAGGGTAAAACCCTTTTAATCCATAGTCTTTTAAACAAGGTAAGTCAACCATTTATGGTGGAATGGCAAGGAACGTTTGCACATTTCGAACAATTGAACGATCAAACACAACTCCCCTCCTATCTTAGTGGTGGAGAAAAGACAATGAAAAAATTAGCAGAAGTATTCGCTTCTAACGCAGATGTACTTGTCTTAGATGAGCCAACAAATAATTTAGATTGGACTAGAATTAGCCAATTAGAAGCAGAGCTACTAGCGCATCAAGGTGCCATGCTTATCGTGTCACATGATCGCGCGTTATTAGATGGTTTATGTACTAAAATTTGGGAGCTAGAAGAGGGGAATTTGGAGGAATTTACTGGTAATTATAGTTACTATGAACAACAAAAGGCCTTAAAGCGGGAACAACAGTATCTCGCATATGAGCAATATTTAAAAGAGAAAAATAGACTAGAGGCACGTATAAAGCAGAAACAGGATCAAGCAAAGGGAATGCGCAAACCACCAGCTAGAATGAGCAATTCGGAGTGGCAGCTTTATAAGAATAAAGCTGCTGGCAAGCAAAAGAAAGTGGAACAGGTTTCAATAAGGCTTCAAAAAAGGGTGGAGAAACTTGAAAAAGTTGATAAACCAATGGAATGGGATACAGTCAAAATGAATCAAACACATGCAAATCCTGTTCATAGAAAGACGGTAGTAATGGCAAAGGATATAAAAAAATACATCGGGAATCAGTTATTATTTGATGTCGATTATTTAAAGTTGAAAACTGGATCAAAAACAGCAATTATTGGTGATAATGGTTCTGGAAAAACAACATTAATAAATGAGCTTTTGTCCTCCATTGATACCGTTAATATTTCAAAGCAAGCAAAAATTGGTAGGTTTGAACAAGCATTAGAAACTTTGCCAGTAAATGAAACGATTTATGATTATGTAAAAAAAGGCAGTGAGTATCCACAGCACATCATTCGTATCATCTTAGGGCGATTACATTTTAGTGGTGAAGATGTAAATAAATCCATTGGTGTGTTAAGTGGTGGTGAGCGTGTAAAGCTAGCACTAGCTAAGTTATTGGTAGGTGGCTATAACTTTTTAATTTTAGATGAGCCAACAAATCATCTTGATTTAGAGGCGTTACAAGCAGTTGAAACGTTAATGAAAGACTATGAGGGAACGATATTATTTGTCTCTCATGACCGAAGATTTGTGGAAAATACAGCAAATCATTTATGGATATTAAAGGATAAAACAGTTGAAATGTTTGATGGGACATTGTTGGAGTATTCACTTGCATCAAAGCAAGAAACTCAAATAACGGATCAAATAGAAGAAAAGATCAAGTTAGAAACAAGGCTAACTGAATTGATAGGTAGATTAAGTCTAAATGATCCAAAAGAAGATAAGTTCGCCTTAGAAAACGCATATCAAGAAACACTATTAGCGTTAAAAAAATTGAAAGGACAGGAACCTTAACAGGCAAATCAATCTGAAATATCTAGACTAGTACCCATTTTTAAGAAATTGACTTCCACTATTTTGATTTCATCATAGTCTATAAGTGAATAAACAAAAGGAGGGGTTATGAATGAGCGCAGGATACGGTTATGGCGCAGGATTTGCGTTAATCGTTGTATTGTTCATCTTATTAATCATCATTGGTGCATCTTGGGGTTACGGTGCATACTAATTTAGCTCTCCAAGAGTCATAAAGAGAGTGCCGATACGGTGCTCTCTTTTCGACTATTTATGTTGGAATCTATGGGAAAAAGGATAAATAGTGGCTGGGTGTTTACCTATTTTATAAAATCGCCCTTCCATTCTTAATCATTCATCATAGTCTATAAAGTGAAATAACGGAAAGGGGGTTTCACATATGGGTGCGGGTGCTGGAGCAGGTTATGGATATGGCTCAGGCTTTGCGCTAATTGTCGTTCTTTTCATCCTACTAATTATTGTAGGTGCATCTTGGGGCGGCTATGGAGCGTATTAATCCATTCGTTAAGTAGGAGAAGCTGCAGAGAATTTATTCTCTGCCTTTCTTCTAGGTACAGATAAAATGTCTTTGTTCGTTTTTGAGAGCAATGAAGCGCAAAAAAGGAGGTATAAATGATGAGTGCAGAATCAGGTTATGGTTATGGTGCAGGCTTTACACTAATTGTTGTCTTGTTTATATTGCTAATCATCGTAGGCTCTTCTTGGGGCGGTTATGGTGGTTATGGATACTAATTATTAAGATGAACGGTAAAGGGTCAGAGCGACTGATGCTCTGACCCTTTCGTTGCACGTTAAGAAACGTACATAGCAGTGCGAGACCTTTTTCATGTGCCTCGCTTGTCATATACATTGCGAGTATATCAGCTTTATGTTTAAATTTTATATGAGACAAATGCTTCTATATTGAAATTTAAATAATCCACTTGCATGCTGTTCCTTTCGTTTTAAGATTTCCAAATTTGTGCAACTCCAATAGTTTCATAATAATGCCAAAATTAAATGAACATCATTCTAACATGTTTCTCTTGGAATTGTGATAAAATTTAGAGAGAAGAGAAAGTTTGCCTGAAAAATGGCGTATGATATTGTTACATATAGAAAGAAAGGAAGTTAATACATGATTACAAGAAAAAGCAAAAGAGAAATTGAACTAATGCAAGAAGCCGGAAAGCTACTAGCCTCTTGTCATAAAGAAATAGCGAAGAGAATAAAGCCCGGTGTTTCAACAAAGGAGATAGATACGTTTGTTGAAGGATATTTAGCAGAGCACGGAGCAACACCAGAGCAAAAAGGATATAGTGGTTATCCATTTGCTACTTGTGCTTCGATTAACGATGAAATTTGCCATGGTTTTCCAAGAGATGAAAGCTTGGAAAAAGGGGATATTGTTACGATTGATATGGTCGTCAACCTTAATGGTGGTTTGGCTGATTCTGCTTGGACGTATGTTGTCGGTGATCCGGATGAAAAGACAAAGCGTTTATTGGACGTCACAAAGACGTCATTATATAAAGGGATAGAGCAAGTTAGAGCAGGTAATCGACTTGGTGATATTGGCTATGCCATTCAAACATATGCAGAAGGAGAAGGATTTTCTGTTGTTCGAGATTTCACTGGTCATGGAATTGGGCCGACAATACATGAAGACCCACATATTCCTCACTTTGGAGAGGCAGGAAAAGGCCTTCGTTTAAAAGAAGGAATGGTGATTACAATTGAACCGATGATTAATGAAGGAGCTTGGCAAAGCAAAATGGATACAAATGGCTGGACTGCGAGAACGGTTGATGGTGGTAGGTCTGCACAATATGAGCATACCCTTGTTGTTACAAATGGGGAGCCTCTTATTCTAACAGATCAAGATAGCATTTAGCGGTTTGGACAGACTCGCCAATGAGTTTGTCCTTTTTCGTTTTGTTAGCCCATAGAGTCGTATAATTCGTTAAACATGAGTATAAGAAGAAATGTACAGTCGGGGGGATATAGACATAATGACAACAAAAGTATTAGAAAAAATAGAACCTTCCACAAGGCTGCTGATGATCCAAAGAGGTATTGCAAAAGGTATTCCAATTATGCTTGGTTATATGCCGATTGCATTAACATATGGTGTTTTAGCTAAACAAGCAGGGATGAGTGTTATGGAAATAACGCTTATGAGTATATTAGTATATGCTGGTGCCAGTCAATTCATGGGTGTAGGTATGATTGCTGCAAGTGCAGGAGCAATTGAAATAATTGTTGCAACGTTTGTCCTTAATTTTCGTCATTTTGTAATGAGTCTTTCTTTTATGAATCGAATACGTGGAATTGGATTGAAGTGGAAAGCACCTTTATCTTTAGGTCTTACCGATGAATCCTTTTCAGTGGCATCACTACATACTGATGAAGCCCAAAAGGATAGAGGAGGATATTTTTATGCTGCCTTAATGCTCACTGCCTACCTTTCTTGGATATTCGGTTCTTTCATTGGAGGAGTTTTAGGAGATATTATTCCTGAAGCATTAAGTCAAAGTATGGGTATTGCTTTATATGCAATGTTTATTGGTTTACTAATTCCTTCTCTTAAAAAGGAAGTAAAATTAACATTCATTGCTTTAACAGCGATGCTTATAAACTATGCATCTAGTCAGTATGTCGATACTGGATGGGCAATTGTACTAGGAACATTAATCGGCGGTTTTACTGGAATATTTCTTATTAAGGGGGATAAAGCATGATACTAATGATTATCATAGGTATGGCACTTGTCACGATAATTCCAAGGTTTATCCCTGCTTATATTGTAGATAAAGTACATTTCCCAGACTGGGTCAATCGATGGTTAAATGCAATCCCTTACGCTGCTCTAGGTGCACTTATTTTTCCAGGAGTTATGTCCGTTATTCCTGATAAGCCTATTATAGGAATATTAGGAGGAATGACTGCAGTCCTATTAGCATTTTTCGGTTTAAATATTATACTAGTAGTATTAGGTGCTATTACGACTGTATTTTTATTAACATGGTAAAGCACTGTTTAGAAGGTCATCAATCATGCTATAGAAGGCCAAAGAAGTGACATTTAACAAGAATGTTCAAAAAGTCACCAAATGATAAGCGGATGTTTTATTTGTTGGATATAAAGGGAGGGAGTAAATGTTTCATATAAGGAAAGCCGAATTAAAAGATGCCGAAAAAATTGCAAATGTTCATTTAAAAAGTTGGAAATCGACTTATTCTGATTTAATAAATGAACAGGATATGTCAAATATTACTTATGAAAATAGGAAGACATTATGGGAAACGATTTTAAAGATGCCGATGAAAGGACAGCCTGCATTGGTCATCCATGATGATAAGGAAGAGATAATAGGATTTATTTCAGGTGGTAAGGAAAGAACGAAACGATTTGGCTATGATGGAGAAATTTATGCGATTTATTTGCTAGGAGAGTATCAACGAAAAGGATTAGGATCGATGTTACTCGAAGCTTTTGCAAAGGAAATGAAGAAAGAAGGTTATCAATCCATTTTAGTTTGGGTACTTACGCAAAACCCGACCAGTCAATTTTATCTTGATTACGGTGCGAAGCAAATAGATAAAGAAGAAACAACCATTGGTCAAGGCACTTATCAAGAAACGGCTTTTGGCTGGAAAAACATTGATGAATTATTACAAAAATTTAAATAAAAATAAAGCGGGATGTCCTTTATATGCAGGACATCCTTTTTATATTCGCTCTTTGTTCATCACACGAAAAACATGAGAAAAGCCTATCGGAAGTACTTTGTACGGTTTTTCTCATGTTTGCTTTTCATCTCCAAGATTAGGTTCAATATGAATGTGTGCGTGTGGGACATCATGTTTTTTGTCTAACAGCGATTCTATCCGTTCGGTAATATCGTGACTTTCCTGAACGGTTAAATCCGGATCAACTAGGATGGTAACCTCAACTAATGCCTGACTACCGTGTATGCGCCCCTTCACATCTTTTACCTCTTCTACCTCTGGATCTTTCGAAATACTTGTTTTTATTTCATGTAATTGACCTTCATCAAATCCGTCCGTTAGTGTGTGGGTGGCATCTCTAAAAATATCCCACGCTGTTTTGCAAATAATCATTCCAACAAAAAGGCCTGCAATTGGATCTAACCAAAACAATCCAAATTGCGCCCCAATAATACCAATGAATGCTCCAAGACTTACTAGAGCATCTGATCGATTGTCTTGTGCTGCTGCATATAAAGAAGAACTGTTCACCTTTTTGGCTAGCTTTAAATTATAACGGTAAACGCTAAGCATTACAATTGCTGCAATAAATGCAGTCCATGCCGTCAGTAAATCCGGTCTAACTGCTTCCTGGTTAAAAACAGACCCAGATGCCCCTATTATTACTTCAAGACCGACCGTAATCATTATAAATGCTGCAATAAGGGAAGCAATCGTTTCAGCACGAAAATGTCCATAATGATGATCGTTATCTGGAGGCTTTCTTGAGATTTTTAAACCGACAAGAACTGCAACGGATGCAATCACATCTGTAGTATTGTTCAAACCATCTGCTCTTAAAGCTTCAGAGGATCCAATGTATGCAACAATTAGCTTGATTGTTGCAAGGATTAAGTAGGCGACTATACTAATCCAAGCACCCTTTTCACCTTTTTTTAAGTTATCGTATTGATTCATCTCATTGCCTCCACTTCATCAATAACTACCTCAGCTTAACAAATGAATATTATATAAGTCTAGAGAAAAAAATAGTCGCGAGTAAACACAAATTGATCCTTTGCAAGGAAGTTTCCCTTTTTCAATTCATTTTAAAAGTCCACTACATATAATTTGCCCATTTATGGATGCAATAAAAGACTTAAATCTTTTTACTATCTGTATATGTAGGGCTTGTATGCAAATACTATACTGCGAAAACGAAAGGAGAAATCGAGATGACAAACTTGGCAATCTTTTACTATAGTTCAACAGGGACTAATTTTCAATTGGCGAAGTGGGCGGAAGAAGCAGGAAAAGAAGCTGGTGCAGAAGTAAAGGTAAGAAAAATCAAAGAATTAGCTCCAGAAGAGGCCATTTCTCAAAATCCTGCATGGAAGGAACACTATGATAAGACTAAAAATGTTCCAGAAGCATCTTTAGATGACATTGAATGGGCTGATGGTATTATCTTCAGTGTACCTACTCGTTTTGGTAATGTGCCTGCTCAGGTTAAGCAATTTCTCGATACAGCAGGTGGATTATGGGCGAATGGAAAGACGATAAATAAAGTAGTAAGTGCGATGTCTTCCGCACAAAATCCGCATGGTGGTCAGGAAGCTACGATATTAAACCTATATACGTCAATGTTCCACTGGGGTGCTATTATAGCGGCACCAGGTTATACGAATCAGGAACTATTTGCTGCAGGCGGAAATCCCTATGGGGTTAGTGTTACCGTCGCTCAGGACGGCAACATGGTTGAAGATGTTGAAAAAGCTGTTAAACATCAGGCTAGGAGAACCGTAGAAGTAACAAACATGGTTGTTCAATCAAAAGTAAACGCACGTTAAGGAAAAGGGGATGTCCCAAATCAGGTTTCAACCTTACTAACTTGGTTTAGGGCATCCTTTTTTACAGTTTCCCACAATTTTATACTATGAATGAAAAAGTAAAAGTTAGGACAAGATTATTGGTAGCTAAATTTTTGAAAGGATTGTAGCTATGGAACACAGCACAGAAGATAAACACACCGATTCCAATCAAGAAAATGAAATACATGAAAAAAGATGGGCTATCGTTTCTTTAGCATCGATTCCTCTCATCATGACTTTGGGTAATTCTATGTTAATACCAGTTTTACCTTTAATGGAAAAGGAATTAAACATTACAAAATTGCAGTCAAGTTATATTATTACCTTGTATTCCATTGTTGCAATATTTCTTATCCCGATTGCAGGCTTTCTATCTGATCGCTATGGAAGAAAAGTTGTTATCATCCCTTCGTTATTACTTTCGGGGATTGGGGGATTTATCTCTGGATATGCAGCATGGAAATTAGATCATGCTTTTACTTTGATTTTAGTGGGAAGGGTTTTGCAAGGAATTGGAGTTTCAGGTACGGCACCAATTGTATTGCCATTAGTTGGTGATATGTTCAGACGGGAAAAGGATGTTAGTGCTACATTAGGATTGGTAGAGACATCCAACACTTTCGGAAAAGTTCTCAGTCCAATTCTTGGTTCTTTACTAGCTGGGGTGGTTTGGTTTCTACCATTTTTTGCAATCCCAATATTCTGTTTGTTATCAACCCTTTTAGTTTTTTTCTTAGTAAAAAAACCGAAAAATGATAAAAAAGGTCCTGAATTTCACAAGTTCTGGAAAAATACAAAACAGACCTTTCATAGACATGGGCGCTGGTTATTTGCTGTTTTTGCAATTGGAGCAATTCTCATGTTTATCTTATTTGGTATATTATTTTATCTTACAAGCATTTTAGAAGACAAGTATCAAGTGGATGGACTAAAAAAAGGATTTTATTTAGCAGGACCATTAGCAGCCTTATGCTTTGCCTCCTTTTTAACCGGAAAATGGATACAAGACGATTTAAATAAGATGAAATGGATAACTTTTTTTGGAATATTGGTTGCAGCCGGAGCGGTTATCGCCATACGTTTTTCAGAGCAATTTGTTTATTTATTGATTGTTTTTCTCATTTGTGGTGTAGGAATTGGAGTAGGGCTTCCATGTTTAGATGCACTTATTACTGAAAGTATAGAAAAAGGAGTTAGAGGAACAGTCACTTGCCTTTATAGTTCTGCTCGATACTTGGGCGTTGCAGCCGGACCTCCTCTAATAGCTATATTGATGAAAAAAGATATAACATGGATGGTGATACTCTTGGCAGGATTAGCTTTTATTTCAGCTTTATTAGCCTTTAAAACAATAAAGCCTCAATCAGATCCGTGCGAACCATCAAGCACCTTGTTTGTAAAACAAAATAATGATTAGTAAGGGACTTGCAAAAAAGCGCATGAAAAATGGCGCTTTTTTTTCGTTAAGAATCCTGTTTTAAAACGTTTTCATGTTTAACCAATAAAAAAAATGGGAAAATATTAAATAAATATTCAGAAAATTATTGCATTAATGCTCAAAATCTAGGATAATAAAAAAAAGGAACAAGGGGGCGTGTTCCATGAAGAAGCACAAGGTAAATTATAAGTTACAGGAGTTTAAAGCAAATCACATCACAAAAATTATTGCTAAGAGAGAAATTTCGTATGAAATTCAACTCGCGTCAAAATTAGTCCTTGATGAATTATGTTTTAATTGGAATAAGACCCACCTAGAGAATCAGATTAATGACTCAATTGATACGAATGATAAAAAAACATTCATGCAATTGAGTAAAGAGTATCAACCCTATACATGGGAATAGTAAACAATTTACAAATCCTTGTCAATTTAATTGACAAGGATTTTTTTGCATGTAAAAAAAATTGGTAAAAAAGTTCATTTAGGATTAAAATATGTTATTCTTTTAGTGCTGTTAAATAATTATACAAAGAAGATGAAGGGATTTATATGAAATTTATTACTATTTTAATTTTAACTAGTTTTATGCTCATTGGTTGTCAGCAAGAACCAAATCCGACTGACGAATTGAAAACAAGTGAAAAGCGGTTAGAGGCTAAAGCACCAATTGAGATAAGCGAAGAAGAAACGGACAAAGATGAGGAAACCAAAACCGGTGATAACACGGAGGAGGATATTCAACTGCCAGAGGAAGATAAAAATTCAAATGCAGAAATGGTAGTTGTAGAAAACCCGAATAGTATAGAGGTGATGGTAAATAAACAACGGAGACTTCCAGATGGTTTTGAGCCAACTGATTTAGTTGTCCCTGATGTTCCATTTTCATTTAGTGAGGATCACCCTAAAAAACAAATGCAAAAGGAAGCAGCAAAAGCTTTAGAGGAAATGTTTGATGCTGCTGAAGAGGCTCAATTGGAATTAGTTGCAGCTTCCGGCTATCGTGCCTATGGGACACAGAAGGCCATTTATGAATACAATGTGGAAACACACGGTCAAGACTATGCTAATCGATTTTCAGCAAAGCCTGGTACTAGTGAACACCAAACCGGGTTGGCAATGGATGTTACTACTGCAGAAGTGGCATTTGCCTTAGAGCAATCATTTAGTCAAACCGATGAAGGGGAATGGTTGGAAGAGCATGCACATGAGTTTGGCTTTATTATCCGTTACCCTGAAGGAAAAGAATCAATAACAGGATATAGTTATGAACCGTGGCATTTAAGATTTATTGGGGAAGAGATTGCCACTGAAATTCATGAAAATAGTATCACGTTAGAAGAATTTTTTGGATACGGATATTAAAGTTGAGGGGTCTGACCCCTTTTCTTAGGCTTGTGGCTAAATGGTGTGGGTTAGCGACGTCCAGCTCCAGCGCCCAGCGACTAGTGAGACTTCCCTCACCTCCGTACGATAAGTCAACATCGGTTCACTTCGTTCACCGTGTTTCCTTTATCTCCTGCGGTTCAGTCCAGTCCATACGTCGCTACCAGGGCGCTTGCGCTTTTGTTATTCCATAATAAAAGCCTCTATATCGATAGAGGCTTTACCTATTTTAATCTACTAATGAAGGAAAAAAGTAAGAAAACACTTATGCTTTCCGATTCTCCTCTCCTTTCCTATTTATACTTATATTTTATCATCATCCGTTTAAGGCCGTAAACACCCGGTTTTTTCCATGTTTGTTAAATCATTAGGTGAAATGGAAAAATAAAATTTGATACAATGAAAGAGGATGTTTATAATCATAATAGTATAAGGTACGTCAAGAACAGGACATAAACGTACATCTTACAGGGAGGAGATAATGATGGATTATCGCATTGAAAAAGATACGCTAGGTGAAATGAAAGTTGCTGCTGATAAATATTGGGGAGCACAAACACAACGAAGTAAGCAAAACTTTCCGATTGGTCAAGAAACAATGCCAAGTGAAGTTATCGATGGTTTTGCCATTCTTAAAAAGAGTGCAGCAAAAGTAAATAGTGAGCTGGGATTATTAGAAGAAGAAAAAGCTGAGGCAATTACATATGCTGCAGATCAAATCCTCTCAGGAGAATTAAAGGAACATTTTCCTTTAGTCGTTTGGCAAACCGGAAGTGGTACACAGTCCAATATGAATGTAAATGAAGTTATTGCTTTTGTCGGTAATCAATGGTTAAAAGAGAAAAATAGTGAGTATCAATTGCATCCAAATGATGATGTGAATAAATCACAAAGCTCGAATGATACGTATCCGACAGCAATGCATATTGCAGCAGTTCTCAAATTAGAGGATGAAGTATTACCTGCACTAACTACGTTAAAATCGACGCTTAAAGACAAAATGGAAGCGTTTCAGGAAATTGTGAAAATAGGTCGAACACATTTACAAGATGCAACACCCCTAACATTAGGACAGGAAATTAGTGGTTGGCATCGTATGCTTGAAAAAACAGAGAAAATGATTACGGAAAGTGTAACCTATGTGAAGGAACTCGCCCTTGGTGGCACAGCTGTTGGTACCGGATTGAATGCACACCCTGAATTTTCAGAGCGAGTAAGCGCAGTAATTAGTGAGTTTACAGGAAAACCATTTATTTCCGCACCAAATAAGTTCCATGCTTTAACTAGTCATGATGAGCTTGTTTATGCACATGGAGCGTTAAAAGCTCTTGCTGCAGATCTAATGAAAATAGCAAACGATGTCAGATGGTTAGCAAGTGGACCTCGTTGTGGAATTGGAGAGATTAACATTCCAGCAAATGAACCAGGAAGCTCAATCATGCCTGGGAAGGTAAATCCAACCCAAAGTGAAGCAGTAACGATGGTTGCAGCACAGGTTATGGGGAATGACGCTACAATTGGTTTTGCTGCTAGTCAAGGTAACTTTGAATTAAACGTATTTAAGCCTGTCATTGCTTATAACTTTCTTCAATCAGCACAAATTTTAGCGGATAGCATGCTTTCTTTTGATGAAAGATGTGCAAAAGGAATTGAACCAAATCACGAAAATATTGAAAAGAACTTGAACGAGTCGTTAATGTTGGTAACTGCGTTGAACCCTCATATAGGGTATGAGAATGCTGCAAAAATTGCAAAAAAAGCCTTTACTGATAATACTACGCTGAAGGAAGCGGCTATTGATTCAGGTTTATTAACAGAAGAACAATTTGATTCGTATATAAATCCAAAAGAAATGACTTATCCAAAGTAATATCACTGTGAAAACAGTGTAATATAAAAGAGGATGCCAAACCTACGATATACTTATTTAAACCGTTATTGTATCGTTAGAATTTTGGTTATCCTCTTTTTTTAGTGTTTAAGTATTTAACACATTTTACCTGAAAAAAATCATGATAAGAATTCACTTACCAGTTCACAATAGTTAATACAGGAGGTGATAAACATGCCAAGCAGCAACAACTCAAATCAATTGCTAGTGCCTGGTGTAGAACAAGCACTAGATCAGATGAAATATGAGATTGCACAAGAATTTGGCGTGAACCTTGGAGCTGATACAACTTCTCGTGCCAACGGTTCTGTAGGTGGAGAAATTACAAAACGTCTAGTTCAAACAGCAGAACAACAATTTGGTGGCCAACCTAAATAGTTGTATCAGTGTTAGCTTTTAGCAAAATGTGTCACCGATCAGTAGTTTCCAAGAACTACTAGTCATAAGAATTCGAGTTTCCTGTTAACAATAAGGGTTACAGGAGGTGATAGAAATGCCAAGCAGCAATAACTCAAATCAATTGCTAGTGCCTGGTGTAGAACAAGCACTAGATCAAATGAAGTATGAGATTGCACAAGAGTTTGGTGTAAACCTTGGAGCAGACACAACTTCTCGCGCTAACGGCTCTGTTGGCGGAGAAATCACCAAGCGTTTAGTCCAAACAGCAGAACAACAATTTGGTGGGCAAACGCAGTAATCCTCAAGCTTACAAAGTGAAAATCGTTTAGTTAAAATAATATTAAAAAATTCTTTCGGAGGTGTATAGGAAATGGCAACAAACAATTCAAACCAATTAGTAGTACCTGGAGTAGAGCAAGCACTAAACCAAATGAAAACTGAAATTGCACAAGAGTTCGGTGTGAACCTTGGAGCAGACACAACTTCTCGTGCTAACGGTTCTGTAGGTGGAGAAATCACGAAGCGTTTAGTACAAACTGCTGAGCAACAGTTCGGTGGTCAACCTAAATAATAAAAAATTAAATAACAAATGGCTAAAGGGGCACTTATAAAAAGTGCCTCTTTTAATTGTTACCCAGAAAAGTTCTCGGTTGTTTACTATACATAGACAAGGTAAAGGAAAATATATCATTTGATTCCTACACGAACACCAATATTTTCTAAGGGTACCATTAAGGCTATTTGACATACTAAATATAGGAATAAACGGTTGGAAGGTGATTCTATGTACGCATGCCCGTTATGTAATGGTTTTATTTCCAAAAAAGAGAAATGTCCTTCATGTCATCATGAGATGCATAATCAAGGCAGAGTAATTGATTATATGGATGATTATATTGCCTATTTAGATTACGATGGAACAAAATTAATCGATGGAGTCTTGGATTCAACAGATCAACATACATGTTTACATTTGTTTCGTTGTAGTGAATGTGAAAAGGATATTCATGTGCAAATTCAAGAAATCCTTCTTTAATGAAAAATAAAAGGCAACAAGTCTAAGACTTGTTGCCATAAAAATGGGGGATTATTATTTAATTCTTTGTTCAGTATCTTTATCAAAGAAGTGACACTTATGCATATCGAAAGCTAAATCAACTTTCTCTCCACCGCTGATATCATTTCTAGAATCAACGCGTGCAATGAAATCGATATCGTTAAGTTTTGAGTACAGGTAAGACTCAGAACCCATTAATTCTGCAACTTCAATTTGTGCATTAATTGTAGATCCAGGATTTGCATCAATAAATACTGGCTCATCGTGAATATCCTCTGGACGAACACCAAGAACAACCTCTTTGCCAACATATCCTTGCTCACGAAGAACTTTCATCTTTCCTTCAGGTACATCAATTTTCGTGTTACCAACTTCAATTTTTCCATCAGATAATGTTCCGTTAAAGAAGTTCATAGCAGGAGATCCGATAAATCCACCAACGAAAATGTTATCTGGCTTATCATATACTTCTTTAGGAGCACCAACTTGTTGAATAAGACCGTCTTTTAATACAACTAGACGAGTTGCCATTGTCATCGCTTCTGTTTGGTCGTGTGTTACGTAAATAGTAGTTGTTTGTAGACGTTGGTGCAATTTTTGAATTTCTGCACGCATTTGTACACGAAGCTTCGCATCTAAGTTTGATAATGGCTCATCCATAAGGAATACTTTTGCGTCACGTACAATCGCACGACCCAAAGCAACACGCTGACGCTGACCACCAGATAGTGCTTTTGGCTTACGATCTAAATAAGCTTCAAGGCCAAGGATTGCAGCAGCTTCTTTCACTCGACGCTCTATTTCTTCCTTTTTAAATTTACGTAGTTTTAAACCGAATGCCATATTGTCATATACGTTCATGTGCGGGTATAGTGCATAGTTCTGGAACACCATTGCGATGTCACGGTCTTTTGGAGCTACATCGTTCATTAATGTGTCATCAATGTAAAATTCCCCACTTGAAATTTCTTCAAGTCCTGCAATCATACGAAGCGTTGTAGATTTACCACAACCTGATGGACCTACGAAAACGATGAACTCCTTGTCTTTAATTTCTAAATTAAAATTATCTACGGCTTTTTCTTCACTTTTGTCATAAATCTTGTCGATATTTTTCAATGATAATTCTGCCATTTTAAATTCTCCTCCCGTTTTTGAAAGCGTTTTACTTATGGTTATTAGTTTACTTAATTTTTAGGGACAGGTAAATGGTAAGCGTGCACAAAAATATCTGCTCTCTTTGTGCACGCTTACATATTGCTTGTCTAAAATTCAGAAAGAGTCTATCCCCAAAATAGGGAAGACTCCCCCAACTATAATGAAATAGCCCTATTTTTTCTCACTGTTTTGCTTCAACAGCAGTGTTAGATAAACAGATAGGGCTCCTTCAAACTGCTTCACATCAATACCGGTTTTTTCAATAAATTTGTCAACACGATATTGTAAGCTATTTCTGTGCATATAAAGTTTTTTAGCTGCAAATGTGGCATTGGAGTTACATTCTAAAAAAATACGTATCGTTTGAAGCAAATCTTCTTCATTTACTGTATCACGTAAAATAGAATCAATGATAAAGCTAGTGCTCTGACTGCTTAACGGTTTCAGAAATAAATATGGTACTGCTGATACATAATTGATTACTACCTGTTTATTATAGGGATAAACATCATAAAAGCATTGTTTAATCCATCCATAGAATGCTTGAGAGTGTTTAATTTCGTTTGAGTAAGGGCCGACGAATAAACGAACTTTCATATAAAAATCACTCATAAGAACATCGATGATTTCGCTATAGGAAATCATATCCTCTTCATTTCGAAAATCTTCTTCGATAATCATACCCTCATGGTTGTTTTCCCATATAATAGGTACCTGATAGGGAAAGAGACCGTGTATTGCTTCTCGAAATGCATCTTGATCAACATTATCATCTGATAGGGAAAAATACACGAAACGAAATTTTATGTCGTCTTTATTCGATAATAATTTTTTCGGATTACCTTGATGGAAGAGTACATCAATCCAATCTTCTTCTCTTTTTGTGACAGGAGGATGATTGACGTAATAGGGTGTTAAAAAGGTTTCTAATAATAATTCCTCTTTTTTTGTCATTTCCTCTTTGTGTATTCCGACTATTTTGTTTTCCGTTGTTTTATACCACTCATAAAACTCTGTATCCATCATTTCCTCAGGATTTGCCTCTACCATGCTTGGAAAGATTTCTTTTAATTTCTCAATCATACCATTTGCCTCTTTCTTCATCTTTTCCTTTATTATAACATGTTCCAACTATACGTTAATTTTTCAAAAAACCTCGTTGCACAACCCTTTTAGACAGCAGGGATTTAGCAAAATTTCATATGTAAAGAAAGAAAACACGCTACCCAACCATCATGATTTGGGTAGCGTCTATTCGTTAATCTCTCTTGTAAGGAAATTCCTCGTTTTCTTTTGGTAAATCTCTTGCCTCTTCAATTTGTGTTCGGTCGTCCATGGAGGCAACGGTACCTCCTGCTAAACCTTCATTAATATATCGGTCAACATCAAGCTCATATTTTTCTCGGCCTTCATAACGCTCATCTTTTCGCTTTTCCTTCTTACTCATTGGCTTTCCTCCTTTCAGGAATAGTTTTTCACGAAATGGAGGAGGCATGCGTTAATCTGTTTGATTCATTTGTAAATTGTGTAAATAAAAAGCGAATTTATAAGGATAAGAAAAAACCGTAGCTGCCTTTTCATTTAGTTTTGGATGATCATATACACTAAATCCTGGTTTTGAATTTGCTTCAAACATCCAAACCTTACCCTCCTCATCGATTCCAAAATCAAATCCAATTTCGCCAACTGGTTGCCTTAAATAGTTTTCCAATGTGTTACTAACTTTTAAGGCAGTCTTCGAAAGCTTATCTTTCATTCGTTTAGCCTTGTCTTTCGAAAATAAATCTTCAACAAGATGAAGCGATCCTCCACGTTGTACATGGGTGGTAAGACTACCTTTTCCAGCAAACTTAGCGCAGATCAATGTCACTTCCCAGCTATTACGGTGATTTTTGTTCACATGGACACGAAAATCAATCGCACTCGCTCCCTTTCGTAGTAGGGGAATTTCTTTTTGTACAACATATCCCTTCAAACCATTCGGAAAGTGTTGGTTGAAAAAAGCATTTGGATCGGTATATCGATTCATTTGTGGTACATTTTGACGATAGTACTGGCATTGTATTTCGCTCGTCTCAAGCTTTCTACATTTAATGATACCTTCGCCCCGACTACCATGAACCGGTTTTATATAAAGGGAGTCTGTTTCTAGCAATTGTATGATTTTTTGTTTAGAAGGATGTAAAATACTTTCTGGTAAAAGGTAAGAAGATTCATTACTCCTCATTAACCATTCGTATATTTCCCATTTATTAAAAAAGCCTCGATTAAAAAGTGTTCCATTTGTTTCGATTAATTTTTTTGCACGGATTACATTAGGGTGGTGTTCCGTTTTTCGGTTAGGAATTCGGTTATAAACAACAGTAGGAAAATCAAATGTTCCTTGTTTCCATTCATTTTCATGTAAATAATAAGCATAAATCTTATTTTGCTTACTCAATATATGTTGATGTCCAAAAAATATGGTTTCATATCCTAACTCTTTCCCAACGTTACTCATTTTTCTAAACAACTCAGTTCTTGCCCCAAGTAATAAATCATTCGAATGAAAGCCGGCGATAAGAACACCGAGTACTAGGGAAATAGTACAGCTGTATGCTTCTACGTTTAATGATATTTTTTTATTATTTGCAAGGTTAATTTCGGATTTGAGCTTTGATGAAATGTATAAGGTTTGTCTGTCTTTATGATGTGCAAAGCATTCAACAGATGATTCATATGGACCGTATTTTATTGTTTGAATGGATTGAAAATCTTTGTAAAATTTTTGTGGGACAATCATTCTACTTTGTTTACCTGGATAAAATTTTAGCGTAAATGTTTTAATCGTAATTGTTGCCCCTCCTCGCTATAATTTGTCTTATTAATTATAAGTATGAGAAAAACTTTCAACTAATGACCAAATAAATAGCAGATTGCCTTTCAAATGGATGTATGCATTTTTGATGTCATCATCCTAATTAGGCTATACTAAATGTAAGGAAAGAGGTCGATAAATTGTGACAGTAGTTTTAATCCTTTTCATGATGGTTATCATTGGCGCTGTAATAGGTGGGGTTACCAATTCACTTGCAATTAAAATGTTATTCCGTCCCTATCAAGCAAAATTTTTAGGAAGTTGGAAATTACCATTTACACCTGGGCTGATTCCTAAACGGAGAGAAGAGCTTGCAAAACAGCTAGGCAGAACTGTCGTGGAACATTTGTTGACCGCAGAAGGGCTGCAGAAAAAGCTGAAGCAATCTGAATTCCAGAAGCAAGTTATTACTTGGTCTCAAGCAGAAATGAAGCGTGTACTTGATCAACGATGGAGCACAAAACAAATGCTTGAGAACGTAGGTGTTTACATAACGGAAGAGGATATTCGCAAGTCTATATATCTTTGGTCCAAAAAGCAGGTAAGCAACTACCTTCTTTCTAAACAGGATCAAACCGTAAACGAGTTAATTGGAGAAACAAATAGCAAAAAAGTGGATGATTATTTGGATCAATTTGCTATCTATTTACAAGAGAGATTAACTCAGTTTGTCGGAAGTGAATCAGCAGGGATAAAAATTGGTCGGTTGATTGAAACATATTTAGGTGGAAAAGGTTTTATTGGCAACATGATTTCTTCTTTTTTAGGGAATGAAGGATTAACAGAGAAAGTACAGCCTTTGATCGTGGAATATAGTCAATCTGAAGAAGCACTTGATATGCTAAAGCAAGCGTTAAAGGATGAATGGAACAAGTGGGCAAATCGAACAATTGGTGAAGTCAAAAGTAAAATGAAAGAAATAGAGTTGGAGGAAGTAGTTGGAAAAGGTCTTTCCTCAAGTTTACCAGTTGATCAATGGCTTGATAAAACAGTGAAAGATTGGATAAAGCCGTTCGAATCTAAGATTTATGATCAAATTCTACCTATTATCATTACAAAAATTCTTGATACATTTGCGAATCGAACGCAATTGTTGTTGGAAAAGTTCAACCTCGAAGAAATAGTAGAGAAGGAAGTAAGGGGCTTCCCTATTTCCCGTGTCGAAGAATTAGTTTTAAATATTTCAAGAAAAGAGTTTAAGTTAATTACGTATTTAGGTGCATTGCTAGGGGGAGTTATTGGACTTGTTCAAGGTCTGATTGTTGTATTCCTTCGTTAATTTCAACTTTTTTAACTTTGTACACCATCCCTATCACTATACATCACTTTTTACGTTTGTTATAGTGAGTGAGTGGATATAATGTATCCTGACATAAAAGTAAAGGAGGCAATTTAGTGGCGAATATTCATGATAGTGCCTATGATTTGGAGAAGGCAATTCGAAATAGTGATGAATTTCAAGAGCTAAAAAGCGCATACGATAAGGTTATGTCTGATGATTCTGCAAAAAAGATGTTTGAGGATTTCCGAAATGTGCAAATCGAATTGCAACAAAAACAAATGCAAGGACAAGAGATTTCAGATGAAGAAGTAGAAAAGGCAAAGAGTGTCGTTGAACTAGTTCAGCAGCATGAAGAGATTTCGAAGCTAATGGAACAAGAGCAACGTTTAAATATGTTGATTAATGATGTAAGTAAAATTATTACAAAGCCATTAGAAGAGCTTTACGGAACACCAGAACAACAATAAATATTTTGAAAAAACCTTGACTATTAATGGGATAGCAAGGTTTTTTTTGTGCGTTAGGGAAGTATAAAATGGCTGGCTTGTGGATAATTGGTGAGGTTAGCGACGTCCAGCTCCAGTGCCCAGCGACTAGTGAGACTTCCCTCACCTCCGTACGATAAGTCAACATCGGTTCCAACTTAAGGAAGGCCGACTAAAACCGGGCTTTGCGCCCAACGTCGGCATACCCCTATGAAGGGGCATGTTTCCTTTATCTCCTGCGGTTCAGTCCAGTCCATACGTCGCTAACAGGGCGCTTGCGCTTTTGGTTCGAACGTGCATTCGTCTTTTCTTTTTGCTAAAATGATAAGGAAAAGAAAATAATGGAAAGGAAGCTGCGAATGAACGATAACGTTTCTTTTATTCATTGTGCTGATTTACATATAGATAGCCCGTTCAAAGGATTAAGCAACCTATCACCAGAACTATTCAAAGATGTTAGAGAAAGCACGTTCAAGGCGTTAGATCGATTGGTGCATGTTGCCATTAAAAAACAAGTAGACTTCATTCTTATCGTTGGAGATTTGTTTGACAGTGAACAACAGAGTATGAAGGCACAAAGCCGTTTAATGGATGCTTTCCAACAATTATACAAGCATGACATAGACGTATTTGTTTCCTACGGTAATCACGATTATTTAAATGGCCGCATGTTCTATATGGATTATCCAACTAATGTTCATGTATTTGAATCAGAACAGGTAAGTCATTTTATTTATAACAAGCATCAAAAACCGACTGCTACAATTTATGGCTTTAGTTATGAGAATCGATCTGTTCATCATAATAAAGCCCATGAATTTCATAAAGAAGGGGATACACCCTTTCACATTGGAATGTTACATGGAAGCTTACGTAGTAACACCGATCATGATGTTTACGCACCGTTTCAAATTAGTGACCTTAACACCAAGAATTTTGATTACTGGGCTTTGGGGCATATACACAAGAGACAAATAGTTGGGGAAAATCCACCAATCGTTTATCCAGGTAATATACAAGGTAGGTCCAAAAAAGAAACAGGTGAAAAAGGCTGCTATTATGTGGAGATGGACGGACAGCATTGCTCGTACTCCTTTGTTCCATTGCAGCATATTAGGTTTGAAGAATTACATGTTGATGCAATTCAGTGTCAACAGCCTTTGGATTTAGAGTCATTAGTGGATCAAGCAATTAAATCGGTAAAGGAAGATATTGGTAAATGTATTTTACGAATAAATATGACGAATTGTTCAAATGAGATAGAGGCTTGGTATCAGGCTGGATTTGTACAAGAAATGATCGATGTCATCAATGAACGATATGAAAAAGAAATGGATTGGGTATATATTCAATCTTTCCATGTCGACCATCAGGTAATTTGGGATAAAGATGAATTGATGAAAGCGAACCACTTTATTGGTGAATTGTTAAGAGCATTTGAATCTTCTGAAGAAACGGATGCATATGTACAACCTTTGTTGCATCACCGACAAGCTAGAAAATATTTGCATTCATTCACAGATGAAGAAAAAAAGGAAATTTTAAGTGAAGCTGAAGAATTATTAATGCATCATTTAATGAAGGAATGAGGAAGAAATGAAAATAATTCAAGCAACTATTTTTGGGTTTGGAAAGTGGCAGGATGATCAGTTGGATTTTTCCAATCGTTCACTCGTAATCATTAGTGGGGAAAATGAATCAGGAAAAACAACCTTACGACAGTTTTTTTTATTTATGTTATTTGGATTGCCTCCAAAGAAGAGGGAATTTTATTTTCCAAAAACAGGTGGAAAGATGGGAGGTAGACTCACTGTTTTCACAGAAGAAGATGGGGAATTTACGATTGAACGAATCCATGACCGTCGGAACGGAGAAGCCACATGTTACCTTTCAAACGGAGATACCTATCAAGAAGATTGGTTAAAAGCTAAGTTAAAAGGAATAGATGAAAAGACATTTACCTCCATTTTCTCCTTTGACTCCATTCAGCTAAGCAGGTTACATAAAATAAGTGGGGAAGAACTAGGAAATGTATTATTGGGCATCGGCTTGTCAGGAACAGATAAAATACATACGATTGAAAAAAAGCTGGATAATGAGTTGGATAGTTTATTTAAGCCACAAGGGAAACGGCCTACGATTAATAAGCTTTTAAATGAAATTGACAAAAAACATAAAGAACTAATCGAAATAGAAAGAGAGGAAAAAACGTATAACGAAAAGAAACAAAATTTAAAAGAATTATCGGATGAGTTTGGTTTTATCCAGCGTGAATGTGAACAGATTGCTAATGAAAAAGATGATTTATCAAAACGCATCCAAGCCTATTCAATGCTACAAACATATGCAGAATTAAATGAACAATCAAAACAACTACCCGATGGTATCCGGTTTCCTGAAAACGGCTTAGAACGCTATTATTCGATGAAAGATCAATTGCTACCTTTAAACAGTGAGTTATCAGTTTTAAGGGATAATCGAAATAAATATACAGAAGAAATTAAAGCCATACAAAAAAAACTACTAGATAATGAAACCATTCAACATATCGAAGAATTGTTAGGTGGATATCATACGTACAATCAATTCATGAATGATCGAGAGTATAGTAGACAAGAGAAGGACAAGCTGGAGAGAGTCTTAACCAATCATCTAGAGGAATTAAAAATCGGCTTACGAATAGACGATTTACAAGATATATCTTTTCCTTTTCATATAGAGGAGCATTGGTCTTCTTTAAAGCAAGAAAGAGAACAGTTAACGATAGAGAAAGACAAAATGGAAAAAGAAGAAATTGCACTTCAAGAACAAATCAATCAATTTGAGGATGAAAAGATAAAAATTGAGAATCAATTACTAGATACGGATGCTCTCCGTGATTTAAAAGACAAAATCAAGAAAAAACAAAACCTTGATCGAATGGATGCATTGGAAGATCTTCAGGTTTATCAAAGGCGGAAGTGGAAGAACATTGCCGAGAAACGTAAGAAAACTTCTACTACAATTGGTGTGATTAGTCTGATTGGGTGTATTCTTTTTGCTATTCTAGCGACCGTTTTGGATAATCTAACTATCTATGGGCTTAGCGCTATATTTCTTCTGGCAGGAATCATTCAAACAGTATGGGTACATTATTCGTTAAAAGAAATGGAAGGATTTTTTCAGGAAAGCAGACCACCGGAAACAAAGACCCAGGATCATACAATAGAATTATCCGCATTAGAACAACAGCTGCAGGAGCAGCAGCAACTATTTAACCAGTTAGAGATGATAGAAAATCAGCTTCGTCAATTACAGGTGGAACAGTTGAAATTAGATGAGCGAACAAGGTTACTAGTGTCAAAACAGAAACGGTTAGAGGACCTTGTCTATGAAGAAAGACAAACATATCCTTTTTTAAAGGGAATAAATGTAAGCTATTGGCAAAAATTATATCACCATCTTAAGTCCTGTATAGAAAAAAATCAGCAGCTGAATCATCATAAAGAAGTTTTTCATCGGAAGAAGAAGGAAATGGATGACTTTGAGCAAAAGGTCCATTTGTTCATGAAAAATCATAGCTGGCTGTCAGATGATTCTGATATTTTGCCTGCTATTCATGATGTACAAGACAAAATCGATGCAGATAAAAAAGCACGGAGTAAGCTCTTACAATATCAAGAATGGGTTCACCAAACGGAGGAACAAATTCGTCATCTGGAGCAAAAAAAGATCCCATATGAAGAGGAAGTTCATTATTTATGGAAGATCACAGAGGTAACAAATGAAGAGGATTTTATCAAACAAGGAAAGCTTAAAGAGGAAATGGAAACAATCAATAAAGAAATGGAAGATTTACAGGAGCGTTTAAAGTCAATTTTTGAAACGCGTGATATCACTTCAATAGTAAAGGAAGATTTGAAGAACAAATGGGAACTTGAACAATCCTATGAAGACTTAAAAGAAAAACAGGACGAGCTAGAGAAAAAACTAGAGGATAAGAGACAGGTATTGTCTGACGTAAAATCTATGATTAGACAGCTGGAAGGTTCAGAGGATTATTCTGTGTTGAAGCATCGTTTCCACCTTGAAATAGACCAGTTAAAACAACATGCAAAGCAATGGGCGATTTACCAAGTAGCCAAGGAAAAACTAATGGAAACAAAAGCCGTCTATCAAAATAATTATTTACCAGCAGTCATGCAACAAGCAACTGAATATTTTCATCGTTTAACAAATGGAGCTTATGTAGATGTTTATGTACCCATGGATGATCATACCCTTCAAGTAGAGCATTACTCTGGTCTACGATATGATGTTCAGGAATTATCGCAAGGAACTAGAGACCAGTTGTATGTTGCACTAAGGATAGCACTTAGTGAAGTGTCTGGGAAGGATAATAACCTCCCGTTTGTTATCGATGATGCATTTGTTCATTTTGATAGACAACGTGAACAAACAATGATGGATATTTTGTATGAATTATCACATCGGCAGCAAGTAATCTTTTTTACTTATCAGGATTCATTGAAGGAATTTTCTCAGGAAAAAAACTCCGTCCACCTCCAGCGCCTATAGGTGAAATAGCATTATTGTCATAATAATGATAAAATATGTACTATGATTTTTAGGATTGGAGAAAATAGGATAGAAATAGAGGTTAGTTGGAGGTTCTTTCATGCCAGACAAAAATGTGAAAACAGAATGGGTAGAGTATGAAGAAATCATAGATAATTTTGTGCAAGTTATTGCTAAAAACATGAATTTATATGGTATAACACCTTCTGTAGGGCGATTATATGGGGCACTTTATTTTAATGATGGACCAATGACGTTGGATGATATGAGAGATGCATTAGAAATGAGCAAAACAAGTATGTCTACTGGAGTTCGAGCGTTATCTGAAATGAAGATGGTAGAGCCAGCCTTCAAAAAAGGTGTTCGAAAAGATTTATATAAATCGGAAGTGGATTGGTATAAATCATTTACTTCATTATTTGGAAATCGGTGGAGACATCACACAGAGACCAATATTGATGAGGCGGAAGAAGCCATTCAAGAATTAATGGCGATTAAGGAAAAAACAGACGACCAACAATTAATAGATAAGATTCATTTAGATATAGAAAGATTAAAGTATGCTCGTGATTATTACAGCTGGTTGATGCGTTTTATTCAAGTAGTAGAATCAGGAGAAATCTTTCAATATGTACCTCGACATGACTAGAAGTAATAAAATCCATGATGAAGTTAATTGTCATTAAGGATAAAAGGACCGGGCGAACTGTGCCCGGTTTTCCTTTATTTAATTTCTTCCGTATTTTCATATCTACTATCTAAAAAGTCAACAAAGTGAATAATGTAACCTTCAATTGACTGAGGGCTTCTAATACATGCCCCCCACTCAGGAAGACCGTGGTGGCAGAGAATGCAATGTGTCATTTGGTGAATATCTTCTAAAGAGACACGAATATTTTCTGTTTCAATAATCTTTGAAAGAGTTAGAACCCCATAAGGGATATGTCCTACCATAACGCCTAACTCATCCATTGTGATGCCAGCTTGCTTTCTATTTTCCGTATTAGAATGATCTGCTGTAGGGAATAAAAATTTAAATTCATCAAATGTCTTACCGGCATGATCATATTCCAATAATTTTCCGATGTCGTGAAATAGAATACTAGTCATCATTAAATCATAGTTTGGCTGTGCTTCTCTATGCTCCATCATCCCTTGTAGCATTTTATAAAGGTGATCAATCGTATCTTTCCAAACTAATTGCTGCGGAGTACTGCTTGACTGCAGTTGAGACCATAACTCATTTTTGTACGCTTTCTCGACTACACTGATTAGTTTCATTGTTGCCTTATAATGATTTTCTTCTTGCTTAAGGATGTATCTTGCAAATCGCATTAATCCAACCGTATGCTTTAACAACCCTCCCAAATAATTATGATGAAATCCTTTTGCAGCAGGTCTAATCCGAAATTGATCCCAAAAACGATTCATAGCAGCTAACGCTATATCCTTAAAAGGTGATTCTAGCTCATTCAGGTAAGAAAATAACTCAATTGTTAAATCTTCTATATTTTGTTGGGTATATGCCAATAATGAGAATGGGTTAATGTCCTCTTGACAGGGATTTAGTTGATTAATCGTTAACGATTTATGTCCTCGGAACTCATCAACGATTCCATCTATATCAAAAATAGAAAATTTATCCAATAACGGTTGGTGCTTTTCAACAGCACCCTGATTATCCCACATTTTTGCATTGATGGTTCCAGCATTATTACTAAATCTAATTTTTAGAAATTGTTTATTTGTCTTCGTCATCTGTACATTAAAATCGTTAAGAAGAACTCTAATCCGCACATTGTTCCCGGCGACTTCATTTTGCAAATTAAAATATTCACCCTTGTCAGGTAGTGTTGGCGGGGGAAACTTTGTGAGAATTTGTTCTCGTTCCATTTCAGAAACATTGTATTCTATTGGGATAAAATTATAAAAGTATGAATCTGACTCGGTCATTTTTTATCACTCCAAATGCTATTTAGTGCGTAGATCATATAATATGTTAAACAGCTCAAAGCAAAAATAGGTTATTTTTATTGTAACTTAATTTATGGGTTGTTGAACAACAATAATATTAGAAATGATCATAAGTTAATAGGATGTCAGTCTTGTACAAGTTTGTGTGTGTAAAAAACGAATAATCTTTCAGGAAGAGGAGTGGAATGGAACGGACATTCGTTCCTTTATGTAACAAAGAGTGTCAACAGACAACGGTTACCCACATCTTTGTCGGTAACCAAGATTTTCTACGGTTGAACTCATAAGTTAGCAACCTTAAGCATATAATTTGGTAAATGATTGGACAAGGAGGAGAAACTAAGTGATATTAGGAGTTCCATGGTGGGTATTTATGTTTATCTTTTTTATTTTTTTTAGTGGATATATGTCCTTTCGAGCTTTAATGGCTGAAAAAAAGTTGGAAAAGCAATATATTGAAACCCAAGGTCAAATCTATATGGATCGGATGGAACAGGAGCGTAGTAAACGGAAAGATAACAAAGAACTTATCTCGGAATGAAAAGGTGTTCTTCCATTAATAAAAGGTCTGATTATCAGTGAAAGTCACTAATAATCAGACCTCAATTAATTAAGTCTATAGATGCAAGCTCCCTGTCATTTATTGAGCCATAGCCGCTGCTTGTTGTTCAAAAATGTCTTCTAATCCTTCAATCTTAACATCGATTTCAGCATCTTCTATTAACTGTTGCATTTTTGCCTGCGCGTCTTCATTAGATATTTTGCTATTAGCAATTTGTCTTCGTAGATCGTCTTTTATTTCCTCAAATGGTTCAATTTCCTCTTCTGTTTCACGTTTATCTGTCACATTTATAATATGCCAACCGTGTGTTGATTGAACTGGTTCACTAATTTCACCAACCTCTAAACTATATGCTGCATCTTCAAATTCAGCAACCATATCACCAGCACGGAAATAATTAAGTTGACCACCATTTTGTGCTGAACCGGGATCTTGGGAGTACTCTTCAGCCAAACTAGCAAAATCTTCGCCTTCATCAAGTTGTTGTTTAACCTCATTAGCAGTTTCTTCATCCTGTACAAGAATATGGCTTGCTTGTATCTCTGTATTCATACGATCATATCTTTTTTCTAACTCTTCATCTGTTACTTCAATGTCTTCCGTTAATGCCTGTTCCTGTAGTAAGCTCATACGAATAGCATCACGAAAAGCATCCTCATCTTCGTAACCACTCTGCTGAAGCACCATTTCAAATTGTTCACCATATTGTTCCTTCAATTGATCAAGTTGTTCATCTACTTGATTTTCATCAACTTCATATGTTTCTTCTAGTACTTTTTTCATGACCATCTCTTGAAGGACAGCGCTACCATTAGCGTTTTTAAGCTCCTCATAAAACTCTTCTTTTGTAATGTTTCCTGCGTTTGTTTCTACAACTGTTTCTGGTTCATCATTATTAGCGCAAGCGGAAATGGTTATTAAGCCTGCTGCAAATGAAGCTGCTAAAGCTAGTTTTTTCATTATATTTAACACTCCTAATCTGATTTGTCTGTTTTGGTAATTAAAATTTTTTGTTTATTTAGAGTACAAGCTCTTGAAATAATATAACACATTTTTGTCTTAAAAAAATAGTTTTCGACCAAATTCCTTATTTTTTCCTTATTTTGAGTCAAATGCCCATCCAAACAGAGACAGATGCACATATGATAAAGTAAACCGCATTAAGGAGGTGCTCTTATGGGTGCAGCTTATACAGGAGGATTTGCGTTAATCGTCGTATTGTTTATCCTGTTGATTATTGTTGGTGCAGCATGGGTGTAAGTTAAAAAAAATAAGTAAAAACAAATAAGGAATATCTCATAAAAAATTGTCCCCACTCGTTTTTTGAGAGTGAGGGACAAATTCCTTTCCATGGACATTCCTTATTTGTTTAATAATCCTGTATATTCCATACATAGTTATTCAATTGAGTGCATGTTACGTGTATTGCACTTCTATATAGGAAGAAATTAATAATATGGTTATTAAAATATTAATCGTGCGATAGACGTTTGGTTGCCGTTCCTTGGACATTTCAGCCGCAACACAAAGTCTGTAAGTTAGTGAATTAAATAAAAATAATATGAACAACGCGAATAAAACGAAGACGATTGCCATAGGAAAATGACCTCCTTGTATCTATTCATAACTTTACCAAAAAAATTGTACTTTGAACAGTTTTATGTTAAATAAAAATAAATAGGCTGACCTTAAGAATAACTTATCCTTTACACAATAATATGATGATACCGGCAAAATATCCTTATTATTGCGTAGATGTTGTGGACAGGTATTGTCAAGGTCAGCCTATTAAACTTAACGTACTAAAATATCAAATCCGTCATTGAAATTTTCTACAATACATTTTTTTGGTGCTTTTATTAGCTTACTAGCACAAAGGAAATCAGTAAAAGATAATCCAATATTAAATGCAGTAAAGATTAAAAAATACGCATAGTAATCTGTGAAAAGGTAACTAGTTATTAGTCCAGGTACTGTAAGAAATAAAGTCGGTGCTAATAATGAAAAAAGAGTTGTTTGTTTAGACATTTTAGACTTAGGCAATGATGAAATAATAAGAAAAATTTTATATTTTATGTGCCATTTTATTTTCATTCGTCTATTTATTAAGATTAATGGTAGAATATGCATAAGGTTATGAACCAAAGGCAATAAGACCAATCCTAGTAATAAAGGGAAAACTCCATGATCTTTTAATTCATGGGATTGATGAATGATAGAAAATGGTAGATATAGAAAAATAAACGATAGCAAACCTATTAAGAAAGATACAACATAGATGCGATTGATACCGAATTCTCTGTTTACATTAATGGTTTTCCAACAATTCATCATCAATTCCCCCTTTGCAAAACGAGCTATAAAAGTTTATGTTAGTGAAGGGTTTTGCGATACTTATCCCTCAATGAATATAGTATGTTTTGAAATAAAAATCAATAGGTTTTGCAGAAAAATCATAGAAAGTTTTTCCATTAAAAATGATATGTTGCAGGAGGGGCTTTCGGATGGGCTCTAGTGGAGAATTGAAGAATTTGTTATTTCACGTAGAATTATTAATGGATATATGCGAGTTGGAAAAATATCCCTTCACAAGACTAATTATAAAAAAACAAATGAGTCAAAAGGAATACGAGGAAACACTACGTTTATTAGAAACACTATATAGCAAATTTGTCAGCCAAAAAGAAGAAGGGCTTTTAGATTACACAGATTTATTACTTGAGTATGTCGGGATGTTAAATGATAAATTACCCCCAATAGAAACGTTGCAAGCGCTTAAAAAGGAAGGGTATTTCCCTTCCTTAACTAAAGCATTACTTGATGCTCATTACAAAATAGAAAAATGATTATGTTTTTGTAGGATTGGACAAGGTTTTGGGACACTTCATTTCCCTGAAAGATTCTTCTATTAATTCGTGAAATACCAACATTTCTTTTAGGCGGACCTTAACTTCTTCGATACTGCCCTCGACTTGTCCATTTTTAATATTTTCCTCTAACCTACTCTCAATTTCCTCTAATGTATGCTTATGTTGTTTTGTGGATTCTACCCACTTTTGAATAAAGGTACTCATAAATTTTTTATACAGATTTTCTTCAGCCATATATAAATCCTTACGCACACCTTTTCTCCAAACACGTGTAACCAAGTTAAAGTCTAACAAACTTCTGATTCCAGTACTAATCGAAGTTTTACTTTTTCCTAATGCCTCACTCATCTCGTCCAAAGTCATTGGAGACCCTTCTAAGTACAAGATAGAAAATAGTCTCGCTTCTCCAGGGGATAAATCGAACATTTCAACAGTTTTCGCAAATTCCGTAATAATCTGGTTATGAATATTTTCTAAAGGCTTTTCAGACATAAAATCCTCCCTCAAAACCGTTGCTACAATAAGGTTACAACAAAACTTATTGGAATGAAAATAAGTAATTATGCAGAAAAAAAAAGAAAATCAGAGGAAATCATAGTAAATCACCATTAAAGTTTGTACAGAACAAACTGTATGAACAATCTATTCAAAAATAATGGTTTTTACTGTTTGAAATTTATGTGGTAAAAGAGATATAGTATGAAAGGTGGATGTAATTGTTCGTTCCATAGCTTTACATATGAAAATGGTTTATCTTTTATGAAAAAGAGGTAATGTAAACTGTCCAATAAAGTATGCAAGAGAGGTGAACATATTGCCGGTTATAAAAGTAGAAGGTCTATCAAAAATCTTCGGCAAAAACATAAATCAAGCAAAGAAATTGCTAGATAAGGGTACAACGAAGGATGAAATTTTAAAGCAGACGGGCTGTACAGTTGGGGTTAATCGAGCGTCGTTTGAAGTAGAAGAAGGCGAAGTATTTGTTATTATGGGGCTTTCTGGTAGTGGTAAATCAACACTTGTTCGATTGTTAAACCGACTGATTGAACCGACCGAAGGAAGTGTGCTTGTTGATGGAGAGGATCTTGCCAAAGTAGACAAACAAACATTAAGAAAAGTACGTAGAGAAAAAATGAGTATGGTATTTCAGAAGTTTGCTTTATTTCCACATCGAACCATTTTAGAGAACGCAGGATTTGGATTGGAAATTCAAGGCCTGGAGAAAAACGAACAAACTAAAAAAGCAAAAGAATCTTTAGAACTGGTTGGCCTAGGAGATTATATTAACCAGTATCCAGAACAATTATCGGGTGGAATGCAGCAAAGGGTTGGTCTTGCCAGAGCACTAGCAAATGATCCAGAAGTATTATTAATGGATGAGGCCTTTTCTGCACTTGATCCACTTATTCGTAAGGACATGCAGGATGAATTACTAGATTTACAAGCTAATATGAAGAAAACAATTATATTTATTACACATGATTTGGATGAGGCATTACGAATTGGTGATCGAATTGCCTTAATGAAAGACGGTTCTATCGTCCAAATTGGTTCTCCAGAAGAAATTTTAGTGAACCCTGCAAATGACTATGTGGAGAAATTCGTAGAAGATGTCGATCGCTCGAAAGTATTAACGGCAGAACATATCATGAAGCGTCCTGAAACGATTAATATCGAAAAACATGGACCAAGAGTTGCTTTGGAACGAATGAAGGATGAAGGAATATCCAGTATTTATGTAACGGATGGAAAACGTAATTTAAAAGGATATGTCACTGCTGATGATGCTTCCGATGCTCGTAAAAACGAAATTCGTGATTTAAATGAAATTTTGAGAACAGACGTCCCTACAGTAAAAAAGGATACTTCTATGAATGATATTTTTGAAGTTATCTATGATTCTCCTATTCCTATTGCTGTCGTAGAAGATGGCAAGTTATTCGGGATTATTGTTCGGGGTGCAGTTATTGCGGCCCTTGCAGGTGAGGGAGAGGTGAAGTTAAGTAATGCTTGATTTTATGGAAAAGATAAAAATAGCTGAAGCAGTAAGTGCTTTTACCGATTGGATTACAGATACATTTTCATTTTTATTTAATCCAATTAAAAATCAACTCGGAAACTTTATGGATTGGTTTTCAGATAAATTAGCAGCTATTCCACCAATCATAGTTATTTTAATTGTAGTAATTGCAGCTTTTTTTATAAGTGGGAAACGAGTTGGTTTACCTATATTTTCTTTAATTGGATTGTGGCTTATCTATAACCAAGAGCTTTGGGAAGAATTAATGTTTACATTTGCTCTTGTTTTAGTAGCAAGTATTTTAGCTGTAATTATTGGAGTGCCTTTTGGTATTTTAATGTCTAAAAGTAGAACAGCAGAATCCATTATTACACCGATACTTGATTTTATGCAGACAATGCCAGCTTTTGTGTATTTAATACCAGCTGTTGCATTTTTCGGTATTGGAATGGTTCCGGGGATTTTTGCCTCTGTCATTTTTGCCACACCTCCAACGGTTCGTTTTACTAATTTAGGTATTAGGCAGGTATCGAAGGAGTTAGTGGAGGCTTCAGATGCATTTGGTAGTACTGGTTCACAAAAGTTATTTAAAGTGGAACTTCCAATGGCGAAACGCACAATCATGGCAGGTATCAACCAAACAGTGATGCTGTCCTTATCGATGGTAGTAATTGCTTCGATGATTGGTTCACCAGGACTTGGAAGAGAAGTATTATCTGCCCTTCAGCGTGCACAAGTTGGTCCTGGCTTTGTAGCAGGAATAGGGATTGTAATCCTTGCCATTATTATTGACAGATTCACACAAAATTTAAATACAGAAAAGAAGAAGTAAAGAGTAGCTGGAAACTTTTCAGTGGAAAAGTTAACCATATATTAAAGAAATAAATTAAAGAAAAGGGGAGAATTTATTCTTATGTTAAAATTAACATGGAAACAATTAGGGCTCGTAGCCGTACTAGTACTTACTTTAGTATTAGCTGCCTGTGGCAGTGCAGAAGAGGAAGAAGCAGAGGATAACGGTAATGCTGACGGTGAAAATACTACCGAAGAAACGAATGAAGAGACCAATGAAGAAACGAATGAAGATACTGGAAGCGAAGAAGAAGGTAGTGAAGGCGTAGCGCTAGGTGAAGAAGAGTTAGAGCTTGTTTATGTGGAATGGGATTCTGAAATTGCTTCTACGAATGTGATTGCAGAAGTACTCAGAAACCAAGGTTATGATGTAACAATCACTCCGATTGATAATGCTCTTATGTGGCAGTCAGTTGCTCAAGGTGAAGCAGATGGTATGGTTGCTGCATGGTTACCAGGAACACACGGAGATCTTTATGAAGAACATAAAGATAGTTTAGTAGACTTAGGTGAAAACCTATCTGGTGCAAAAATTGGTCTAGTTGTACCTGAATATGTAGAAGCAACTACTATTGGTGATTTAGCTGATTATGCTGAGGAGTTTGATAGCAAGATAACTGGTATTGAAGCAGGATCTGGTGTAGTACAAGCGGCTGAACAATCCATTGAGGATTATGGACTTGAAGGCTGGGAAGTACAAACTTCTTCTAGTGGTGCAATGGCAACTGCTCTTGGTGAAGCAATTGACAGTGAAGAGGCAATAGCTGTTACTGGTTGGACGCCGCACTGGAAATTCGCTAAATATGATCTTAAATATTTAGAGGATCCAGAAGGCTCATTTGGTGGAGAAGAATACATTGGAACAATGGTTCGCGAGGGACTTCAAGAAGATAGCCCGGCAGCTTACCAAATTTTAGATCAATTTAATTGGACATCTGCAGACATGGAATCAATTATGCTAGAAGTATCTAATGGTGCTTCTCCAGAAGATGCTGCTGCAGCATGGGTAGAAGAAAATCAAGACAAAGTTGATGAGTGGGTAGCTGGTTTAGAATAAAATATACAAACAAAAGGTGTTCCTAACTAGGAACACCTTTTGTTTTACTTAAATATATCAAACATTTAAATTAGTTATTCTCTGCTTCCGCATTCTGTTGTTTTGTTTTTTCCTCTAGTTCTTTTAGGCTTTGTTCAATTTGTGTTAAGTATGTTTGGATGTTTTTTTGGTGTGGTGCAATCGTATTTTTCCAACTTTCTATTGAGGCTTTCATTTCTGCCGATAAATCCTTAAGCAATGAAACACCTTCTTTTGACGTCTTTGCTAACTGATCAGTGATTTGCAGACCATCATTCTTTATTTTTTCAAATGAATGCACGATCTCTTCACTACGATATCTTGCTTGGTTTCGCAGTTTTTTGCCTGACGTTGGAGTACTGAGAAGAGTTGCAGTAGCACTAACAAGTCCCCCTGTTATAAAACCGAGTAGTAAAGATTTTCCACTTACCATCGCTTCCACTCCTTTCTCTCTTTATTATACTATTTTCTCGTATTTTTTTGAGAAAAAACATGAAATTTAATAAAACAGAATGATGATGTACCCTTCTAGTTGATGATATGTAAGCATAAACTTGATGTATCTAAAATAGGGGGGTCTGACCCCTCACGCTCTTATATCTGTTTATTTATTTCACTTGCAATTTGTGAAAGGTCTTCTTGCGTATAAGCATCGTTGTTTGTTTTCCAAACTGCTCCAAATCCATCTCCGTTTCCGTAGCGCGGAATTAGGTGTATATGTAAATGGAAAACGGATTGACCAGCAGTTTCCTCGTTATTATTTAGGATGTTAAGACCTAACGGTTGGTACGCCTGCTTAATCGCATTTGCTAGCTTTGGAACTCGACTAAATAGTTGTTCTGCTGTATCTTCGGGCGTTTCATAAATGTCTTTAGCATGTTTCTTTGGGATAATCAGGGTATGCCCTTTTGTTACTTGACTAATGTCAAGGAAAGCATAAACGTGTTCATCCTCATATACTTTTGCCGAGGGGATTTCACCATTGGCAATTTTACAAAATAAGCAATCAGCACTCATAAAATAACTCGCTCCTTTTTAAATGTTACTATTATTTTATCTAGTTAAGAAGCAGGATGTAAAGTGAAAACAAAAATGGGGTTGCCCCACTTTGAAGCCTAGCGCTCCACTGTGGGACAACCCGCTCTTGAAGGAGAGGATTAGCTTCATCTTGCTACATCTTGTTTATCATTTTGAACCAGGGGAATGATTCATCTGATTTTCAAGTTGGTAACCTTTCGTCAACACCTCATTTGGCTAAAGTGTTTACTTTCGGTTTCTAAAGCAATTGATGATCTTTCACCGACACCTCATTTCGTGGATAACCACTCATTGATGATCGTGAATGATAAGCTTTTGTCCAACTCCTTCAGTACATATTATGGACAGTTTACCCTTCATCTATTCAGGGTTTATTTTGGCAAATTAAGGTGAAAATGATAAAATTTAAATCATATGCTACGTATGAGTTTTTAGAAAGGGGACAAAGTGTTGAAACCTTTATTACATATTGAAAATTTACAGGGAGGATACACACATAAGAATGTACTGCATGGCATTTTTTTTGACGTATATCCAAACGAAATAGTCGGTTTAATCGGTTTAAATGGAGCAGGTAAAAGTACAACCATAAAACATATAATCGGTTTGATGCAGCCCAAAAAAGGTAAAGTGTCCATTGATGGAAAAACGTTTCAAGAATCTCCGGATACGTATCGGAGTAACTTTTCTTATATTCCAGAAATGCCATTGTTATATGATGAGCTAACGTTGTATGAGCATCTTCGGTTAACAGCAATGGCGTATAATATTGCAGAAGAGGATTTTGAAAAAAGGTTAAAGCCGTTGTTAAAAGAGTTTCGTCTCGAAAGTAAGTTGAAATGGTTTCCGATTCATTTTTCGAAAGGAATGCGCCAAAAAGTAATGATCATGTGTGCATTCTTAGTCGAACCGAAATTATATATTGTTGATGAACCATTCGTTGGACTAGATCCATTAGGAATACAGTCTTATTTACAGCTTATGAATGAAATGAAGGAAAAAGGATCCGGAGTATTGATGTCCACTCATATACTTGCTACAGCAGAGCGCTATTGTGATCGCTTCATTATTTTGCATGACGGGAAAATAAAAGCACAAGGGACTTTGAACGAGCTGCAAAAACAATTCCATATGCCGACTGCGAGTTTGGACGATATATATGTTCAACTAACGAAGGAAGATGAATATGTTTGATTCACAAACCTTTTTTAAAGATCGTCTCTCTTCTCATTTAAAAGAAACCAGCCGTTATTTAAAATATATATTTAATGGTCATCTTGTTGTTGCAATGTTATTTTTCGTATCAGCACTAACGTATTATTATCAGCAATGGTTAGTTGAAATTCCTGAGGATTTTCCTACTGCTGCTATCATTGGTGTGTTGTTTGGGATTGTTGCTAGCTATAGCCCTGTTCGTACGTTGTTGAAGCAGCCGGATTTAGTTTTTTTGTTACCTGCAGAACATAAAATGGGACGTTATTTTTTATATGCTTTATTTTATAGTTTTATCATTCAGCTATACTTAATCCTATTGACTTCAGCTGCTTTAGGCCCGTTATTCTTTGCTTCTTATCCTAATCAATCATCCAAACATTACTTATTAGCAATGGTGCTTTTAGTCGTCATTAAAATTTGGAACTTGGTAGCTAATTGGTGGATGTTAAAAATTAGAGATGTAAAAACGAGAGGAATAGATCTTACCTTAAGAGTCATATTGAATATTGTTATTTTTTATTTCTTTATTAAAGGTGAGCTATTATTAGCTGCCATCCTTACTCTCGTGTTATTTCTTTTCATTGCTTATGATTATTTCCTGTCCAAGCAACAAGCGGGAATTGTTTGGGATTTACTGGTGGAAAAAGACCGAGCTCGCATGTACACCTTTTATCGAATAGCGAACATGTTTACGGATGTTCCACATTTGAAAACACAAACGAAAAAACGACATTGGCTGGTGCATTTATCTATCGGTAATGTACCATTTAAACGGGAAAAATCCTTTGATTATTTGTATCGGATAACTTCGATTCGGGGTGGGGACTATTTAGGAATGTATGTACGTCTTGCTGTTATTGGCGGACTTTGTATCATCTATATTCCAAACTTTTGGATGAAGATTATTCTTAGTATTTTATTTTTATATTTGAGTGGTTTTCAACTAATGACCTTATGGCAGCACCATCGAACGGTTGCTTGGTTAGATTTGTATCCTTTAAAGTTAGCATGGAGGAAACAAGCAATCATAAAATGGTTGATGCAGCTATTAATTATTCAAACCGTTTTCTTTGGTCTGTTATTTGCACTAATTGGAAACTTAGGCGGTTTGTTCGTCGTGTTAATAGGTGGGTGCCTATTTAGTTATTTGTTTGTTTACGGATATGTAATGAAACGGTTGACGTAAGGGGTTGTCCTATGGAATCGGTTTATGAGCAACAAGCATTACGTGAGGCATTACGCTATGAAAAGTCGTTGCAGAGAAGAGCTTCAATTATTAAACGATCCACGAAAAAAATCCAAACAAAAGTAAATCAAAAGATTCCGAATAGAATTCATACGATTGTAACTGAAAGCATCAAAAAAATGATTGAATTAGCTCTGACAACGTCTTCTTATATTCGAGTGATTGATGTTAATCAAGCATGGAGGTTAGAGGAACGCGAAAGTGTTATACGAGAGCGGATCAAGCAATATAAACAAACCGCAATGCTAGAAGGTGCTGGAACTGGGGCTGGAGGTTTATGGTTAGGTGCTGCGGACTTTCCGCTATTGCTCAGCATTAAAATGAAGCTGCTGTTTGATATTGGTCAAATTTACGGTTATAACGTGAAGGATTATCAAGAACGGATGTATTTATTACACGTTTTTATGCTGGCATTTTCTAGTGAAGAAAAGCAGAGAGAAGTAATGCAAATCTTAAATAATTGGGAAAAAGAACAACGACTTTGGAAAGAAGTTGACTGGAAAACATTGCAATTGGAATATCGGGATACGATTGATTTTGTAAAGATGCTGCAATTAATCCCTGGTTTTGGAGCTGTTGTTGGTGCTATTGTTAATCGGCAGCTCCTAGATCAGCTTGGGGAAGCCGCAATGAACATGTATCGATTAAGGCTATTAAAAAAGTGAAAGCTTGGTTTGGATTGATTTCGTGAATCACTTGAGTGGTGAGTTGTTTCAAAAACCGAATATGTTTCAGTCATATCGAAAATCTAAACAAAATAAAAGCTGTCAAAAAAAATGGAACCAGGCAACCAGCCCGGTTCTTCTTATTAATTATTGTCCTTTTGATATAATTCAACCGTATGAATTAATGTTTTTGCAGCTAATGCCATCGCTCTTTCATCAATATCAAATTTCGGGTGATGATGTGGGTAAAAATGCCCCTCTTTTTGAGCACCAGTAAAGAAATAGGCACCTGGTTTTTTCAATAGATAATAAGAAAAATCTTCACCTGTCATGCTTGGTACAACCTCTTCTGCTTTTTCAACACCGTCAACTTCACTTGCTGCTCGTAGAACTAAAGCTGCTTCTTTTGGATGATTGACGACAGGAGGGTATCCTTTTTCATAATTAAAATCGTATGATGCATCATATCCCGTACACGTTCCTTTAATAATTTTTTCCATTTCCTCGATGATGGAGTCTTGTAACTCTGGATCAAAGGTACGGACAGTTCCAGTAATTGTGCACGTATCTGCAATAATATTAAAGGTAGTCCCCGCATTAAAAGTACCAATCGTAATAACAGCTGTATTTAGAGGATCTACTCTTCTGCTAACAATTTGCTGTAAATTTGTGACTAGCTGTGAACCGATAACAATCGCATCCTTTGTCTGATGTGGGATGGCACCATGTCCACCTTTACCTTGTATTGTAATTGTAAATCGGTCAGCCCCTGCCATAAACTCTCTTGGAGAAGTTTCAACAACACCATATGGCGTATTGGTCCAAAGGTGTGTACCGAAGACTGCATCTACATCATCTAATATACCGGAATCAACAATCGGTTTCGCCCCACCTGGTGCTAACTCTTCTGCATGTTGGTGAACAAAAACGATTGTTCCAGGTAATTCAGTCTGATACTTTTTCATTACTTTCGCTATCGTAAGCAGGGTTGTGGTGTGTCCATCGTGCCCACATGCATGCATAACGCCGTCCACTTTAGATTTATAGGGAACATCTTTTTCATCTTGAATTGGTAACCCGTCAAAATCAGCACGGAGCGCCACTTTCTTTCCTGACTTAGCTCCTTCTAATGTAGCAACAACGCCATTACCACCAACCTTGGTTTGGTAAGGAATTCCCAATTTTTCATATGTATCAGCAATAAATTTTGCCGTTTTTTCTTCTTGAAAGGATAGTTCCGGGTATTGGTGTAAATACCTTCTCATTTCAACCATTTCATCGTAGTGTTTATTAATTTCATCTAGAAGTTTATCCCACAAAGTGCAATCCTCCCTTAAGACATTCTTTACTCATTATATCATAGAATTAGGCTTGTTTTAGGAGTCAAAATTATACTAAATATCAACACGATCTTTTAACAAAGCCAAAAACAAAGAACGCTTTCCATAAGAAAACTATTTATTAATTGTAATTTGAGAACATATAATGAACGAGTACATTGCATTTCAAGGAGAGATTGTATGAATAGAAGACTTCGGTATTTTGTCGTATCTATGTTTGTTTTAGCTCTGGTAACAAGTAGCTTTTTAACATTAAGCGTGATAAATACGGACATGCCATTACTCGATCAGTGGTCAGCTCCCGCTGCTGTAGCGTTAGAGCAATCACTTATATTTTCCATTTTTCGCTGGATAACAGAGCTTGGTTCCGGATCTTTTTTAATTCCTTTTACGGTTGCGTTTGCAATTGGTTTATGGATATATACAAAAGATTGGTTAGCTAGCATCATGTGTATTGCCGGCTTGTTGTTAGGGTATAAAGCAAACTTTTGGATTAAATATGTTGTAGCCCGTGAGCGTCCGAGAATATTGGCTGAAGCGGAAGGTGTAGGTTATAGCTTTCCTTCTGGTCATGCGATGGTATCTTTAATTACTTATGGTGTGATGATTTATTTTCTAGTAAGTTATGTTCGTTCAACTTCGATTGCAGTGTCGATTCATGTGATTGGAATACTATTAATTTTGTTTATTGGAATGAGTCGGTATATTATTCGTGTTCATTATTTATCTGATGTATTAGCGGGATATGCGTTTGGAGCTGTTTTTCTTATTTTATGGATTAGTCTTTATCAGTTAATTAGGAAATGGCAAACTTAATATCCTATTTGTCATCAGACTAGAGACGGAGATAAAACCCTTCTGTCGATTGTTACAACTAAATGGATCCTCATTTATAATTAGAATGACGATAGAGTAGATAGTCGAGTAGGAGAGAAGAGATATCCTCTTTTAAATATAATGTTGTTTTAGTCGGGGTAAAAAAGGATTTTCTATTCCGGATACGAATATAGTTAGAAGTATCGATAAAGGGTGAAGTGGTAATGAAAAATAATTTCCTAAGAAATATAATTGCTATTATTATCATATTATTGGGAATTGCTTTAGTTCTAACGAATGTTGGTGTTGTTACATGGGAGTTTGCTGAGGCTTGGTTTTATATTTATCCGGCATTTTTTGTTTTATTAGGATGTAAATGGTTGTGGGAAGGTTTTAAAGGAAAAGGTGGGCTATCAGCCGGCTCTTTTCTGGTGATTTTTGGTGGATTAATTCTACTGGACCGTTTTGACATATTGCGATTTAACTTCTGGGATATTTACAAGTTATGGCCGTTACTTATTGTTTACATTGGTTTTAATCTGTTTGGTTCATCGGATAAAAAGCAAAAGCAAAAAAAGTTTCAATTTATTTTTGATTCTGATGATTATAAAAAAACAGAAAAGGTGTATGGTAAAAAACAAAAATTTGCGATCGGTGACCATAAATTTAATACCCCTAACTGGAAAGTTGAACCGATGGAATTGTGGAATGCAGTAGGAGATTATCATATTGATTTCACGAAAGCTTTTATACCAGACAAAGAAATTCCGATTAGCATTCAAGGCTGGGCTGGAGATATTCGTATTTTAATGCCTGAAAATGTAGATTTTTCTCTTGAAGCCCATGTGAAAGCAGGAGATATTTATGTTCTTGGCCAGAGTGCAGAGGGAATCAATCGAGAAATTACTTATGTAACGCCTAATTACGCGGATTCAACGAGAAAGCTTAATATGTATCTAAACTTAAAAGCTGGGTCCATTCGAGTCGACAGAGTATAAGGGGGGAAGGTCTTGTTAAAACGCTTAAACACGATTCGTTATGCATATATACGATCTCATTTATACAGCTTATTTTTAACTACAGTAACTCTATTAGCTATTCTTTTATCCATTCATGTCTTATTTCAACCAAATTGGTTAAGTGCTCCCAGTATTTTTTTATTTAGTCTATTATATGTGTTTTTGGCGTTCATCTTTTCCTTTTATATTGGATTTAAATCGAGCGGAGATATGAAGGAACGGTTAGACTATTTATCTGTCTTAATAGCTCAGCTTGCTAGAGGGAATTATTCTTCGCGCGTTTATGATAATGACGATGATGAAATAGCGAGGATTGGTTCAGAGCTTAATGAGTTGGGTGAAAAAATGCAGAGTCAAGTGAAGTCTTTGCAGCGTTTGGCTGACGAAAAAGCCGAATTTGCTAAAACAGCTCATAAGGCGGCAACGATAGAGGAAAGGCAACGGTTAGCACGTGATTTACATGATGCGGTTAGTCAGCAATTGTTTGCCTTAACAATGATGTCTCAAGCCAGTTTGCGCTTATTTGACCGAAACCCAGAGCAAGCAAAGGAACAAATGAAGGATATTTCTTCAACGGCATTAAAAGCGCAAACCGAAATGCGAGCTTTACTATTGCATTTACGCCCCGTTCATCTATCTGGTGAGCCCCTTCGAGTAGGTATTCAACAGCTTGTTGACGAATTAAAGCAAAAATGTCAGATTGACTTCCATATTCAAATAGAAGAAGTGGATGAGTTATCGGAGTCAAAGGCTGAGCATTTGTTTCGAATCGTTCAAGAGTCGTTATCGAATACATTAAGACATGCTGATGCTAGTGAGGTAACCGTAGAAATAGTGAAACGAAGCAATGAGTTATTTACACATATTGCAGACAACGGAAAAGGGTTTGATATAGAGTCAGACCAACAAAAAAAGACATCTTATGGACTTAAGACAATGAAGGAACGTAGTGAAGAAATAGGCGGAACATTTGCTATCCGTTCTAAGCAAGGGGAAGGAACACATATAGATATTCGAATTCCATTATAGAAGAGCTAGTTGAAAGACAACGAACGATTTGAAGCATTGAAGTTCGTGAAATTGGGAAGGGGAGTTTTCGGCGATGATTCGTGTAGTTGTGGTTGATGATCATGATGTAGTAAGAAAAGGGGTTATTTCTTATTTGATGACAGAGCCAGAGTTAGAGATTGTTGGGCAAGCATCAAGTGGTAATGAGGGGGCAAATGTTGCCATAGAAACAAAGCCTGATGTTGTGCTTATGGATTTAATAATGGAAAATGGAACAGGTATTGATGCAACGAAAAAAATTATGGAACACGTTCCAAACTGTAAGGTTATTATTCTTACAAGCTATTACGATGATGAACAGGTATTTCCTGCGTTAGAAGCAGGTGCTTTTAGCTATATGTTAAAAACATCTTCTGCAGATGCGATTGCTGAAGCAATTAAAAAAGCGTATAAGGGCGAAACAGTCATTGAATCAAAAGTAGCGAATAAGATGATGACGAGCTTTCGTTCTCAAATGAATAAACCACATGAGCAATTGACAGAACGAGAACTAGAAGTGTTATTGTGCATCGGAGAGGGCTTGACAAACCAAGAGATAGGAGAAAAGCTGTATATAGGTATTAAAACAGTAAAAACACACGTTAGTAACATTCTTAGTAAGTTGGATGTACATGACCGTACACAGGCGGCGGTTTATGCGCATAAAAATGGTTTATTCAAAAAATAAAAATTATTCGAAAGCGGTATAGGTGATGAAATCTATACCGCTTTTGTTCTGTAAAAAATTATCTTTGTTTTTCTATAATAACCCTTGTATAATATGGATGGTTGGAGAAAGAGAGGACTTGTTACATGGCAAACGAGCTAAAAATCAAAGAAATTATATTATTTATCATATGGGCACAAAGTTTAGTTGCTACACTAGGTAGTCTATTTTTTTCAGAAATATTGGGTTTTATACCATGCGAGCTTTGTTGGTATCAGCGAATTTTAATGTATCCACTTGTATTCATTTATGGAACTTCTCTATATAAAAGAGATTTTTCAATTGCCCTGCCAGGATTATTTTTAAGTGGAATAGGGATACTCGTTTCTGCCTATCATTACTTGCTGCAAAAAGTTCCTACTTTGCATGAAGCTGGTGCGGCTTGTGGGGCTATTCCGTGCAATATGGAGTATATTAATTATTTTGGATTCATTACAATACCGTTTTTGGCGTTTATTGGATTCGTCGTTGTTTTTGGATTACACATAACATTAATTTTACAGCAAAGGAGATAAAATGATGAAAAAAAATATGATTATATTTGGAGTCGTACTTTTGCTATTATTTGTAGCATTAGGCTTTGTCGCCAATTATCAAAACAAGCAACAAGCAGAAGGTAACCCGTTTGGGAAAGAAACGTTAAATCAAGCAACAATTGATCAATTAGATGATCCGCTTTATGAGAATCAAATCTTACCAGATGAATTGGAAACGAAGATTAATAACAACGAAGCAGTAACTGTTTATTTTTATAGCCCTACATGTGTGCATTGTCAGAATACAACACCAATCGTTGTACCGATGACAAAAGATTTGGGTATTGATATGAAAAAATTAAATTTATTGGAGTTTGAAGAAGCATGGGGAGGATTCGGCATCGAAGGTACTCCAACGATTGTACACTATGAGGGTGGCGAAGAGGTTGCCCGAATTAGTGGGGAACAACCGAAAGCTAATTTTGAAGAATTTTTTGAAGCAAATGTACTAACAGATGAAAGTTAATCATCGTTCATATGATAAAAGGACAAATAAAAAAAGGATCGGGCATTCCGCCCGATCTTTTTTAAGCATCTTCCTCCAAATCAGCCAAATGATATGTTGTTACATAAGACGGACCAGCAGCATAAGGTGGTTTTTCTTTTGTTTTTTTATCTTTTTTGTGAGACTTTGCAAACGCTTCTGAATTCTTCCACTTTTCATAGCTTGCCTGATCTTCCCATTGAACCATAACAACATACGTATTTCCGCGTATTGGTCGAAGCACACGCAGCGCATAAAATCCAGGTGTCCCATCAATGATCCCTGCACGGCTTTTAAATTGATGCTCAAAAATAGGTCGGCCTTCATCTGTAACTGGAATGTTATTCATTACGACATAGCCATCTTCCTGCAAATCCCCTGTTGATAGGACAATTTCATATTGTCTAGCCGTTTCAAAAAAGGTAGATTCACGATCTTCATAGTAAGCGAGTGTTGTATCCGTTCCGTTCATTAAGTAAATGTCTTTGTCTGTGTGTTGTTCCTTCATTTTCAATAAAAACGCTAAGCTTCCATTGGTCATATAGGCATTCATAGCATACCCCTTTCTATGTCACTCTTTCACTAGAGTGGACAAATCTTTTCAAAATTAATCCACTTTAACTTTTCTTTAAGTTCCTATTTAACTATCGTATAATAGTACAATGCTGTGTGGCAATTTTCTACACACATTGAAATCATAAGAGGTGAAGCGGTATTGAGAATAATAGAAAAGTTACCGTCATGGGTTATTAGATTAAAGTGGCCAATTATAATTACAGGATCAACTTTATTATTAAGTATATTAGGTTATTTATTTATTATATTCGGTGGACGATTTGTATTTGATGAAAAACAGTTGATTCTTCCTGCAACAACAACCATCGTTACAGAGGATCAAGAAAAAGTTGGATTACTATATGAGGAAAATCGGATGCCTGTAACGATAGAGCAAATACCAGAACATGTGGAGCAAGCATTTTTAGCGATAGAGGACCGTCGTTTTTATGATCATGCAGGTGTTTCATTTCCGTCTGTTGCTCGAGCATTATATCGGGATGTTATATCCATGCAAAAAGCAGAAGGTGGCAGCACAATTACACAGCAGCTTGCTAAAAATCTTTTTCTTACCAATGAGAAAACGTGGATGAGAAAAACAAAGGAAGTAATGGCTGCGATTTATCTAGAACGTAATTTTAGTAAAAAAAGAATCCTGGAACTGTATTTAAATGAAATTTATTTTGCGCATGGCATTTTTGGCGTGGGTGCAGCATCGGACTTTTATTTTGGAAAAAATGTTGAAGCATTAACCGTTCAAGAAGGGGCACTATTAGCAGCTCTGTCAAAAGCACCGAATACGTACTCTCCTTTTCATAATCCTGAAAAGGCAAAGGAAAGGCGCGATTTAGTGCTTGAACAGATGAATAGGTACGGAATGCTCGAAACGGATGAAATGCTTGAATACCAAGGGAAGACATTAGGTGTTCAACAAAGAGAAGAAGTGAATCAACCGTGGATTGATGATTATTTGGCAATGGTGATCAAAGAAGCGGAAGAAAAATATCAACTGACGTTGCCAGAGCTTAAGCGAGGCGGTTATAAGATTGTTGTCAACATGAACAAAAAAGCACAACAAATCGCCTATGAGCAGTTTCAACAGGATACCCATTTCTATGGGTCTTCCAATGAAGTTGAAGGGGCATTTGTCCTCATGAATCAAGAAAGTGGAAAGCTGGAAGCTGTGTTGGGTGGGAGAAAATATCAGCTTGGTGATTTACACCGAGCAGTCATTCCGAGGCAGCCGGGATCTGTCATGAAGCCACTTGCTGTTTATGGCCCTGCGATGATGTTAGAAGACTATCAGCCGTACACGTTTTTGGCGGATGAGCAACATAGCTATGACGGGTACACGGCAGCGAACGCGGATGGACAGTATGATGGTACCGTTACAATGTATGATGCAATTAGAGAGTCAAAAAATGCCCCTGCTGTTTGGCTATTAGATCAAATCGGTATTGGTTATAGTAAAAGCTATTTAGAAAAAATGGATATTTCTTTACCAGACAAAGGGTTATCGATTGCGCTAGGTGGTCTGGAAAATGGTTTAACACCAATCCAACTAGTACAAAGCTATCGCCCTTTTATTCATAATGGTCAATGGATAAAGGCACATACGATTGATCGAATAGAGAATCGTGAAGGGGAGCAACTGGATGGCGGTGATTTAGATGAACAAGAAGTATTCTCACCAGAGGTTGCTTGGAACATGGTAAGAATGTTAGAAAGTGTTGTGACGGATGGAACCGGAAGCGAGGGTGAATATGCAAAAGCGTTGGCTGGTAAAACAGGTTCAACCCAACATCCATTAGCAGAGGGACAAGTGAAGGATGCCTGGTTTGTTGGTGTGAATCCAGATTATGTGACAGCACTTTGGATGGGCTTTGACAAATCAGATGCTTCTCGTTATTTAACAAAGGGAAGTGCTGCACCTACGATTTTAACGAAAAATATCTTAAGCGAATTGGATAAACAGCAAGCATTGACTGCTAATTTTCAAGTTCCAAAAAATATAACGGATTTGGCTGAGCCAATCAGACATCTACCAAAAATTATCGACTTAGAAGCAAGGTATAGATTTGGAGGCTTATCTCTTGTAAAAGGAGAATTAACGTGGACGGCAGCGAGGGATGAACGAATTATTTACGAGATTTATGAGGATGGCGAAAAAATTGATGAAGTAGAGGGGAAAGGTAGCTTTACCATTGATCAAGTCAGTATTTTCTCTAATCATACGTATCACGTTGTACCATATGATCCGTTAACGGATCAACGCGGGGAACCTTCGAATCAAGAGGAGATATAAGGGACAAGGGGACAGGTCCATTGTCCCTCTTTATTAATATTAACAAATTATCGACATTTCATATCAATTGCTATACATAAACAAAATATATGGGTATAGTGTTTAATGGAATGGATTAGAATGATAGAATAACTAGAAAAAAACGGATAAATGTCGATTAGGACATACCTTCAAGGAGAATACAATAGAGAAAACTATTAAATTTCCTCTATTGCTATCTTTTTGCACGAAAACTTAAAAGGATGAGCGGTACATGGCTAAAAATTTTAATGATACGATCTTAAAGGCCTTTAAAGGCGAAAAAACAACATATACACCGGTGTGGTACATGCGTCAAGCTGGAAGATCCCAAAAGGAGTATCGCGAATTAAAAGAGAAATATTCGCTATTTGAAATTACTCATCAACCGGAGCTTTGTGCTTATGTTACAAGACTTCCAGTGGAGCAATATGGGGTAGATGCGGCCATTTTATACAAGGATATAATGTCTCCATTACCTGCAATTGGGGTAGAAGTCGACATAAAATCAGGGGTTGGACCAGTGATTGATAACCCAATTCAAACACTTTCGGATGTTAATAACCTTGGGAGCATTAACCCTGAATCAGATGTTCCATATGTATTGGATACGATTCGCTTGTTGACAGAGGAGCAGCTTGAAGTTCCGTTAATTGGTTTCAGTGGAGCTCCATTTACGTTAGCGAGTTATATGGTGGAAGGCGGACCGTCACGTAATTACCATAAAACAAAAGCGATGATGTATAGTGACGAAGAAACATGGTTTGCACTGATGGACAAGCTTGCTGATATGACAATTGCTTATGCAAAATCACAGTTAAAAGTGGGTGCGCGTGCGATTCAAATTTTTGATTCCTGGGTGGGAACCTTAAATCAAGCAGATTATCGCTATTATATTAAACCAGTGATGCATCGTATTTTTTCAGAGCTGAAAGAGGAGGGGGCACCTCTGATCTTATTTGGCGTTGGGGCACGTCACCTAGTAAAGGAGTGGAATGATTTACCTGTAGATGTGCTTGGTCTTGATTGGCGGATGTCGATTACGGAGGCAAGAGAAAATGGAATAACAAAGCCATTGCAAGGAAACCTTGACCCAGCGATTTTACTATCAGACTGGAATGTTATTGAGGAAAGAGCGAAGGCAATTATTGATGAAGGGATGTTACAACCTGGACATGTATTTAATTTAGGTCATGGGGTGACACCTGAAATTCAACCAGCAACATTAAAAAGATTAACAAAATTCATTCATGACTACTCATTAAATAAAAACAATTAAGGGGGAGTGTTGTGAGATGGCCAAGAAAAAAGTAGGCCTACTTGTAATGGCGTATGGAACGCCATATAAGGAAGAGGATATTGAAAGGTATTATACAGATATACGACATGGAAGAAAACCAACCCCCGAAGCACTTGAGGATCTAACGCAAAGATACAAAGCAATCGGAGGGATTTCTCCATTAGCAAAAATTACGAAGCAACAAGCAGAAGCATTGGAAGCGAAACTAAACGTGGTTCAAGATGAGGTGGAGTTTGTCTATTATTTAGGACTAAAACATATTGAACCATTTATCGAGGATGCCGTTCAGAAAATGGCTGCGGATGGGATTGAAGAAGCGGTGTCACTTGTACTTGCGCCGCACTACTCAACGTTCAGTGTGAAATCGTATAATGGACGTGCCCAAACGGAAGCAGAAAAGCATGGTAAACCGACGATTAATTCCGTTGAAAGCTGGTATGACGCGCCAGGCTTTATTGATTATTGGGCGGATGCGATTCAAGCAGAATACGATAACATGTCGGAAGCGGAAAAGGACAAGGCTGTTTTGATTGTATCTGCGCACAGTCTGCCAGAAAAAATTCTCCAAAATGGAGACCCATATCCTGATCAGTTAAAAACAACTGCACAGCTCATTTCTGAAAAAACAGGTATTAAACAATACGAAATTGGCTGGCAAAGTGAAGGCAATACATCAGATCCATGGCTAGGTCCTGATGTCCAAGACTTAACAAGAGATCTGTATCACGAAAAAGGATACCGTTCTTTCGTATATGCACCGGTGGGCTTTGTTGCTGATCATTTAGAAGTGTTGTATGACAATGATTATGAGTGCAAGGTCGTTTGTGAAGAGCTTGGAGCCAATTATTACCGTCCGGAAATGCCCAACACATCTCCTAAATTTATTGAAACATTAGCAGAAGTCGTTATAGAAAAATGTAAACATACAGGTGTCGCATGAATAGTCAGAAGCAAATAGCGATAGTTGGTGGCGGGATTACCGGATTAACTGCAGCCTATTATTTGCAAAAAGAGATTAACGAAAAGCAGTTACCTTATTCCGTACGTTTAATTGAGGCAAGTGATGAATTAGGTGGAAAGATTAAGACGGAAAAAAAAGATGGCTTCATGATTGAACGTGGACCAGATTCATTTTTAATTCGGAAGCAGTCGGCTACAAATCTAGTGAAAGAGCTTGGCATGGAAAAGGACTTAGTGAAAAATGGTACGGGACAATCTTATATTTTAGTAAATAACAAACTTCATAAAATGCCTAGCGGTTCCTTTATGGGAATTCCAACAGAGGTGCGTCCATTTTTATTCTCGAGTATTTTTTCGATGAAGGGTAAAATTCGTGCTGCTGGTGATTTTTTCTTACCAAAAGGTCAAGAGGCAAGTGATCAGTCTTTGGGGAAATTTTTTCGAAGACGTTTTGGTGATGAATTAGTTGAAAACCTTGTTGAGCCACTGCTTTCGGGTATTTACGCTGGGGACATTGATGATTTAAGCTTAATGGCAACTTTTCCAAACTTTTATAAGCTGGAACAAGAGTATGGTAGTTTGATTAAAGGTTTACAGGCAACCGTCCCCAAAAAGAAGGGGCCTAAGCGGAGCATGTTTTATAGCTTGAAAAATGGTTTACAATCAATTGTAGAAGGTATCGAAGCGAGTCTGGAAACTGGCACTGTACAAACAGGTGTAACTGTTGACCATATCGAGCGAAAAGAAACGAACTATCATTTGTTGTTAGGAAATGGAGAAGTGTATAAGGCTGATGCGGTAATATTAGCTACTCCATTCTTTACAACCCAACGCATGTTGAGTCAATACGAATTTTTAGAGCCGTTAAAAGCAATGGCTGCAACCTCTGTAGCGAATGTTGCGCTTGCTTTTGATCAGTCCGCAATCAAAAAAGATGTGGATGGAACAGGATTTGTTGTTTCAAGGAACAATGATTATCGGATTACAGCATGTACGTGGACACACAAAAAGTGGCCGGAAACAACTGCTCCAGAAGGAAAAGCATTACTTCGTTGTTATGTAGGGAAGCCTGGTGACGAAGGTGTCGTCGATTTATCCGATGATGAAATTGTTGAAATTGCTTTAAACGATTTAAATAAAATTATGAATATTACCGACAAACCACTGTTTTCGATTGTTTCTCGCTGGAAAGATGCGATGCCACAATATTCGGTTGGACACAAGAATCGAATGGATAAGATAACAGAACAAATGACAGAACACTTACCAGGTGTCTACTTGGCAGGTAACTCATATCGCGGTATTGGAATTCCAGACTGTATTGACCAAGGAACAGCAGCAGTTCGTAATGTCATCGAATATTTAAATGATTAACATCTCATGGGGTTTCCCCATGAGATGTTTTAGTATGTCTGCTCATATCCGCTTTAAAGATGAGAGTGCATAATCACACCAGAAGAGAGAGTAGTCAGACTCCCTCTGATTCTACATCACATGCACACTCTCAAGTACCTCTTTTACCTTTTGTACACCATCGTCAACATCATCGGCCTTGATGGTAATCGATTGATTAGTTGGGTACTGCTTTCTTGTATAATCATAAAGAGGATCATAGTAATATTCTAGCAATTGATGAACTGCACTAGAATAATTTTGATTGTGTAGATCATTTTCAATTTCTTTTGCTACTGGTGTATGAATGCGCTTTTTTATAAGACCATAAGCATGCAAACATTCTTCATGATAGTTCCACGGCTCGTACTCGTCCAATATATTCTTTATCCGTTCTTCAATTGGCATCTCAACAAATATTTGTAGCCCTTCTTCTTTCGTTTTTCGTAAAAAGTCAGGGAGCATTACTTTTCCAATTCGCTTGCTTTCGGCTTCAAATAATACATATGGTGAGTCTATTAAAGGTAGCAAGCGTTCTAGTAATAGTGAATCAAAGGTAGTTTGATTGTGAGGATTCAGGCCAATTTGTCCGAAAATAGATCCGCGATGATTGGCCATGCCCTCAAGGTCTACTACTGGATACGATTCCTCTTTCAGTTTCTGTAACATTATCGTTTTTCCTGTTCCCGTGTAACCATTTAATAGAAAAGCATCGGCTTGAAAATCTATCGTTTCTAATGTATCAACGACCCATTGACGATAAGACCGGAAGCCGCCGTCTAACCGATAAACTGGGATACCGATTAAATCAACTAGAGTTGCTGCCGTTTTACTTCGCATTCCTCCTCGCCAACAGTAAACAACCTTTGGATTAGGGATATCTCTAAATGCTTTTATAAAGGCTGGCAATTTTTTTGACATGATTTCAAGTCCTCGTTCCTTTGCAGCCTCGGCACTTACTTGCTTATATAATGATCCTACTTCTGCTCTTTCTTCATCTGAAAAGACTGGAATATTGATGCTTCCAGGAATAGTGGAATGATTATATTCAGATGGGGAGCGGACATCGATTAAAGCTATTGTTTGATTTTGTTGAAGATCTTGTAACTGAGCTAGTTTAATATCTCGAAACATACATTTCACCTCATTATAAATTGCGAATCATTCGAGCAGAACTATTAAAAGACGAAATAATGAAAAGCTGTATCTAATTTCATTCTATCACGTAAAAGGAATATTTAAAAAATTGCTATTTTTCTATCTAGCTGATTTGTTTGTAAATAGAAATAACTGTAGATACTATGAAAAATAAGAGACAAATTAGAAAAACTCGACAACCGTCCCAATTTTATAACGAAAGTCGAAGTTTTAGTTATACTTTCTATCGACTTAACTTATAAAGCTGAAAGTACAAAAAAGTAGCTTGTTAAAAAAGCTACTTTGATGAAATGTATCCAGTATGAACAGATAGCTATCCCCCCCGCGCTGAAAATCATTGTGGGGGATTAACTACCTGTGAATGCTTGGGATCAGCCCATTACTCTGAAACATCAATGGGATACATCTGGAGTTTTAATTTATCTAGCTGGGTGGTCACAATTGTCGCACAAATTGCTATAGCAATCTGCCTTTTCATCAATTGGATTCCCACAATTAAAACACTTCTTTCGAGGTAGGTTTCGGAAAAATTCTAGGACGTTAACCAATGTTATCCCTCCATATAACTGTTGTAATTATATTGTATTATAACAACAAAAAATAATCAATAGTCTGTATTAGAACAAACGCCTAATTTTTCATATAAAGAAAGGAATGACGTTATGAAATTAACGATTATCGGTTATTGGGGAGCATATCCTGAACAAGGGAGTGCTACCTCCTGCTTTTTACTTGAAAAGGAAGGATTTAGCTGTTTGATCGATTGCGGTAGTGGAGCATTATCTCGTCTTCCGTCCTTTACACAAATCATGGAGTTAGATGCTGTGATATTATCGCATTATCATCATGATCATATTGCTGATATTGGTGTGTTGCAGTACAGCTGGCTTGTTCAGAATTCCATACATCAAACTTCGCAAATATTGCCTATTTATGGACATGCAGAGGATCAGGAGGCATTTCAAAAACTAACCCATCAATTTACGAAAGGAATTGCCTATGATCCAAATCAAAAATTAAGGGTAGGGCCTTTTGAATTAACGTTTTTGAAAACGAATCATCCAGTACCTTGTTATGCGATGCGTATCACAGATGGTCAACATAAAATTGTTTATACAGCTGATACAAGCTATATGGATGGACTGATACCATTTAGTAAGGGTGCAGATTTGTTGCTGACAGAGTGTAGCTTTTATGAAGATCAAGATGGGACTAATGCTGGACATTTGAATAGTAAACAATGTGCCGAAATTGCAAAAAGAGCAGAAGTAAACGAAATGATATTAAGTCATCATCCACACTTTGGAGATCGCCGACAATTGATTCATCAATCAATGAAGTACTTTGATGGTCCTGTTCTACTAGCAGAAGAAGGTCTTGTGTGGCAATCATATTAAACGATGAAAATTGCCTCGATTAGTAGTATCTATTATACTTACTATGAAATATCTCGTTTACTAAAAGGAGCGTTTTTATCGTGAAGTTTATCGATCATGAAGGAATAACAGATCCGCATATTAATTTAGCGATTGAAGAATACGTGTTGAAAAATTTTGGGGAAGAAGACACATATTTACTATTCTATATTAATGAACCGTCAATTATTATTGGTAAAAACCAAAATACAATTGAGGAAATTAATACGAACTATGTAGAGGATAACGGCATTCACGTTGTACGTCGGTTATCTGGTGGTGGAGCAGTATACCATGACTTAGGTAACTTAAACTTTAGCTTTATTACGAAGGATGACGGTGACAGCTTTCACAATTTTGCTAAATTCACACAGCCAGTTGTAGAAGCGTTGAAGGAACTAGGTGTACCAGCTGAATTAAAAGGAAGAAATGACCTTGTCGCTGATGGTCGAAAAATTTCCGGAAATGCCCAATTCACCACACGTGGTCGTATGTTTAGTCACGGTACGTTAATGTTTGATTCTGAGATTGAACACGTCGTATCTGCTTTGAATGTGAAAACAGAAAAAATTAAGTCTAAAGGAATTAAATCAATTCGTAGTCGTGTTGCAAATATTTCAGAGTTCATGGATGAAAAAATAACGATGGATGCTTTTAAGGATCATATTTTAAAATACATTTTTAATGTCGATGATATAAATAACGTTCCACAATACAAATTAACGGAGCAAGACTGGGAAAATATTCATCAGCTTTCAAAAGAACGTTATCAGCAGTGGGACTGGAATTACGGAAAATCTCCAAAATTTAACATTCAGCACTCGCATAAATTCGATGCTGGCTTAGTAGATGTTCGCCTAGATGTAGATAAAGGGATTATTAAAAACTGTAAAATCTATGGTGACTTCTTTGGTGTAGGAGATATTTCGGTCCTTGAGGAAAAGCTAAAGGATGTTCGTTATGAGCGTCAATCCATTGAAGATGCGCTAAATGAAATCGATGTTCCGCATTATCTAGGAAAAATCTCAAAAGAAGATTTCATTCATCTAATATATTAATTCTTTTAGTATGGAGGTTGATTAGAATGTCAGCCTCTTCCTTTTTCACTTTCAAAGCATATATAATAATCCTGCTGATGAATTAGAGGTGCCTATGAAAAAGATCATTGTTGCTTATTTCATTTATTTGATCATTATTTGGAGCTATTTTTTATATTTCTATCCTTTACAGTCATTTAGTAATTCTAATTATGCGGCATTTGCCCATGCGGTATATTTTTCAAAGTTACCGATGGAATGGATATTACTCTATGGATTATATAAAAGTGTGTCGGGCAGGACGTTGCTGGAAAAACTCCAGGCAAGTGCTAGATTAGAATGGTTGAAAGTAGTTCTTTTTTCATTAGTTGTCGTTGTTCTATACGGGTTGATACGATTTCCTTTTAATCTATTATGGTATAGAAAAACGCACATCGAAGGTACTAGCCGTCAGCCGTTTCATGATTGGCTTTTTGAAATGAGCTTAGATTTAATGTTTTACTGGGTTATCCTTTCACTAGGTTTAGTCGTTATACGGTTATTTATGGCGAAATTTAATCGGATGTGGTGGTTTTTCTTATGGCTGGTTGTCCTTCCAGCGACTGTGTTCGTTGTTTACATTCAACCAGTTTGGATTGATCCATTATATGAAGATTACAATGAGATGGAAGAGGGTCCGTTGAAAAGCAAAATTGAATCGTTTGTTGATCAAGTAGGTTTAGAAGATGCGACACTGCTACAAGTAAACATGAGTGAGAAAGTAACTACCTTTAATGCATACGTAACTGGTATTTTCGGAAATGCTCGGATTGTTCTATGGGATACAACTCTGAATGGTATGGAGCAAGATGAGATTATGTTTATCCTTGCTCATGAAATTGGCCACTATGTGAAACATCATGTCTATTTGGGAGTAGCAGGTTATTTAGTGTTTAGTTTTTTCTTGTTTTATTTAGGAGCTTTCATCTATCGTCGGATCCTTCGTAGTCATTCGAAATTTAGTAATCAACGGGATTTACGAGTTATTCCTTTACTTTTACTGACGGTTTCGTTGCTGTCGACCGCTGCGCAACCGATATCGATGTATGTTTCCAGGGAGATCGAACGTTCTGCAGATGAATATGCGATTGCGCATACGGAAAATTTAGATTCCGCAATACAAAGCTATCAACGACTAGCGATTCAGTCAAAGAGCGACATAAATCCAGTATTTTGGGTCAAGTGGATACGATACAGTCATCCTCCAACGCTGGAAAGAATGGAACTTGTCGAACAAGAGAGGATGAAACGGGAATAAAAAAGCCTTTAACTTCACTTGCAAGCTAGATTAGTCGGGCTTCTTATATGTGACTAAGTCTTCTTCATTTGAAATGTATAAGGGATGCTCAGGACGGTATGGAATTAAGTGTAATCTTTCAAGCTTGTGAAAACTGACTTTTTTGTATGGATCACCTGATATAACAGGTAACTCGTCTGTTTGCATGATGTAATCATCTACAGCCTTCTGTATCATGTCTAAGTCTAGCGCTTGTTGATAATCTTGTTCTTCAAAAATGTCATAAGTTTCTTTCGACATATAGTACTTTTTTCTGGGTATTCCTTTTAAATACGGGGCTAATAGCTTGTAATCGAGACTTAAATCTTCGTTTACAATAATTCCTAGAGGAACACCATCTGGTAATTGTAAACTGTATTCTTGAATTGCTTTTTTTAATTCTGACAAAGAGATGTCTTTTACTTGATAATCTTCTTGTTTTTTTTGTAGCTTTCTTTTTTTCCACATAAATAGTTGACCTCCTTATTTTTATTATAGAGGATGTTAAAACAGTCACCAAATAATACGTTACTATTAATCTGCTCTCAATCTGAGTAAGAAAACATCGGTTTTGCTATTATCCATGAAGAACTTTTGGATGATCCCCTCCGATTTTCGTCAAATTTCAACAAATAACCTGTATATAATTAACTTTTTTACAATATTTACAAAAAAATCCATAGAAAAATATTCCATTTTTACATTGGTTATGGTACCTTAGTATTAGTCTATTGCTCCCTTGGTGATAGGTTATTGCTCCTTATTATATGAAAAAGGAATGATGAAAAGTTGTTAAACGATATCCGGTTAAATTATGAAGTAACTCCTCTGACCTTAGCAGTATTAGCAGAACAAGTAGATGGTCGGTACATATCCCGAATTATGGAAGATGATGAAACCTTCTATGCCAGACAATCTCCAAGTAGGGTAATGGACCTAGCATGCAAATTCTTTGGAAGTAGCCTTAAAGGAAGACAAGAAGGGACAAAGGATATTTGCGGAATTACACACAAAGCACCAATTTCTATCGATCCTTTAAGTGGAATGTATTTCTTCCCAACTTCATCTCCTCAGAGTCTTAATTGTTCATGGATTTCTCACTCACATATTGAAAAAATTCTGAAAGCCCCTGATCGACATACCACCATCCTCTTTAAGAATGGAAGTACGGTCACAGTAAAGGTTTCCTACGGTTCATTAATGAATCAACTTCAGCGTACAGCACAATTTCGCTATTCATTAGATAAACGCATTAAGGATCTATTTAAAACTGATAAAGTCGCAGAGCCCTTCAATTAATGATAATGCTTTATGAAATGGAGTACTTGTTCGACGATCTTCAAAGGAGCTAAGATCTAATCATCATGCTATACTCACTAAGTTTCACCATCGGGGGTAAAGACTAGAGCGAAAAATTCCAAGAGCACAAAACAGATGCCAAGCTATTTGGCATCTGTTTTGTTTTACTTTCAGAATTTATCGATTGAAAGCAAATTGAATGCTAATGCTTTCCCCCATTAGCAATTGCACTCCAGATTTTGTCGATTTTTCTAGCAGATTAATGAAAACATATAAATGTATGTTTAAAATCATTTATTTTGATGAAAAATATGTTAATAAATAGAAACATGTCGGAGCAACTATGAAAGGAGCATCATTTTGGAGGCATTGACAAATCTTTTCGAGGAACATTCCTTATTGGGGATATTAGCTATTATAGTCGTAGCTTCCATTATCGTTAGTATTGTAAAGTCATTATTTAAAATGGCTATGACAATTGCGGTCATCGGATTGGTTTTAGTTGTATTTTTTAATGTTAATCCACAGCAATTAATTGATAAAGGGAAAAGTTTAACAAATACTGGTACGGAGTTAATTGAGGGTGATTTAGACCCGTCTATCATCACAAAGCTAACAGAAAGTGAATTTTTTATTAAAGAAGAAAATGGGGAAAAAATTTTTGAAATTGAATCTTTGGGAATAAGATATAGTCTCAATGATTTTTTTGGAAAGCTGTATGATGAGCGACAAAAAGAAATTGGCGAACTGGAAGACATGATAGATGAATAAAAAAGAGCGTGATCGAACGCTCTTTTTTACACGTGCTATTTTTCAACGTGAGAGACTGCAAGTGCTTTTTTCATAAGCTCCTGTAATAGGACTTCTACTTTTTTACGGATTGCTGGATTGAAATAATTTCTTTTTTCTTCTCTCCCTTTACATAGAAAGAGAAATGAGGAAAAAGAGTCATTTTTATCTAAGGTTATTACTTGAAGTTGCTTTTGAGTCATTTTTTTGCGCAACTCTCTTCTTTCGGTTGTTGCTGCATATTCCATTTTATTAAGAAGTTCGATGAAAGGCTCTTTAATTTTAAAGGTTGTTCCCTTCTCGATGTGTTGAATGTCTCGTTGAATGACGACGATTGCCATGGATAGGAATAAAAAACGAGAAGCTAAATGATATTCTTCTTCGCTGAGATAACGCAATTGTTTTTCCTCCTTAACGAACATATGTTCTATTATACATTATTTATATGCAAATGAAAACAAAAAATGACGGAATTTAAATAAAGTTTAACAATAGGCAATTTTCTTTGTTTACTTTAAAATGAAATTAGAAAAACTAAAAAGGCTTAGCGTTTCAAGAGGAGTTATGAGGCATGTATTTATTTAATATTAATATTGAAAATATGGATATATCTGATATACAAGAATTAATTGAGGATAATAGGTTCGATGATTTAATGATTCAACTGCTTAAAAGCTATGAAAGCTTAGGCCCGATACCGGGATTTGCTCTTCCTTTTATTGAAGCTTTCCTTCCTTTCTTGCCATTAGTTGTTTTTGTTATGACAAACGCAGCTGCATATGGGTTACTCGAAGGATTTTTATTATCTTGGATTGGTGCTAGTGGCGGAGCTATTTGCGTATTTATAATTGTAAGGAAGTTGGGTGAAAAACGATTTTTTGTATGGATCCGAAGAAACAAACAAGTAAAGCGTGTCACTACTTGGTTAGAAAAACATGGGTTTGGTCCACTTTTTTTACTGATGTGTTTCCCGTTTTCTCCATCAGCGATTATTAACATTGTGGCGGGACTATCGAAAATAAGCTTTCAACAGTTTGTGTTAGCAGTGTTGCTGGGAAAATCAGTTATGATTTTTACCATTTCCTATATTGGAGATAGCATCATGTCGTTTGCCCAAAATCCAGTAAAAACTATTGTGGTAGCAGTCGGAATTGTGATGTTTTGGGTAATTGGAAAATATGTAGAAAAGCGCTTACAAAAAAGGACGAGCAAACAAGCCCATTTTGATGCAAAAGAGGATTAAAATTCCATTTTTCGTGGTAAAATGGATATACATAGATACCTTTGGAGGAAAAAATTATGAAAAAGGTAAAAGTTTGGTCGATCATTCGGGTGGTAACCATTGCGGTGCTGTTAGCTGTATTTTTTCGTTCTTATTTATTTGCCAGTTATGTAGTGGATGGTAAATCAATGGAACCTACATTGTATGACGGAAACCTACTAATGGTAAACAAAGTGATTTACGGCATTAAAGATATCAGCAGGTTTGATGTGATTGTATTTCATGCGAATGAAGAAGAAGATTATGTAAAACGTGTAATTGGTCAACCAGGAGACCATATTGAATATAAAGATGATCAATTGTATTTAAATGGGGATGCAATAGAAGAAAGGTATTTAGATCCTTATCGCACAAACGATGGCGAGTTGCTAACGAACGACTTCACATTAGAGGAAGTTACCGGTGAAATGCAAGTCCCTGAGGGAAAGATATTTGTGATGGGGGATAACCGTAGAGAGAGTTTGGATAGCAGGGCGTTTGGTTTTGTTAATATAGAAACGGTTGTAGGCAAAGTTGATGTTCGGTATTGGCCATTCTCAGAATTAGCCATTAATTTTGTGAAGTAAATACATTTAGATGAAAGAGTGAACCCCAGTGTGTGGATTCTCTCTTTTTTTATTTCTTTTCTAAATCTTTCTCTGAAAAGGAATCACATTGATGCAGCTAAAAAGTGGGATTACATATTTTGTAAGAACCGAGGGAAACTAGTATTAAGAATACATATAAAGGAGTAATATATGAAACAGAAACTCGGGCTTAAACATACAATCTTAATACTAAGTATTTTAGTGTTTAATATTTTCGGGAAAACATGGCGGCTTTTTCCGAAGCATTACAAAAGTTTAGCATACGTTAGTTTCATAAATGTATTCTATTATTATTTGTGTAGAAGACACCTTGTTTGGGAATTTACCCCAATGGGTTTCAATTGGAAGTTATTAAGAGCAGCTCATGTGATTATTGTAACACCATTATTGGTTCTTTTATTTTTATCTAAGTATCCAAAATCATTGTTAGAGAGAATCGCGCATATTATTAAATGGGTTTTGGGGGCTAGTTCCGTTGAATACGTTGTACATAAACAAAAAATGATTCAGTATAAGCATGGTTGGAACATTTTTTGGTCTAGTCTAATCTATTTAATGATGTTTGTGTACAGCTCTTTATTTACAAAAAGACCATTGTTAACTTGTTTTCTTACTGTTTGTTCGATCGTATTTTTTATTTCAAAATTTAAACTACCTATAAAGAGTAAGCATCCATTTTCACGCAGAATAGACATGCTTGTTGACTCTTTTTATCATTCATTTTTAGAAGATATATTTTAATAATAATCTAAGTATCTGTTTTCTCAACATGTTCATTTCCATTTGGCATTATGTCAAAAATATACTAGATATCATATCCTGTAACAGAGCGGAAAAATGAAGAATGCATTGTTTATAAGGGAGAGTAACTATACAATGGGAAGTGGTTAGAAAACCTTCTCGATTAAAGTACACCCAATATGAGGAGTCCTTTAAAATACATAGAAAAAGGAGATTTAATATTTTAATGAGTAAAAGCCTTTTAACCAATCCTATTTTTTGGTCGGATGTCCCCGATGTAGACGTCATAAGAGTTGGAACAGTTTATTATATGGTTAGTACGAGTATGCATTCCATGCCAGGTTGTCCAATTATGAAATCTGAAAATTTAGCTGATTGGGAGATTATTGGATATGTGTATAATACTTTAGAGGATAATAATGCCCATAATTTATTGGATGGAAAAGGTATCTATGGACAAGGGCAATGGGCCACAAGCTTACGTTATCATAAAGATACTTTCTACCTTTGCTTTTCAAGTAATGATATGGGGCAGTTTTACGTGTATCAAACAAAGGATATTGAAAGCGGTAAATGGAAGCGCTCTACTATAGAAGGTATCTATCATGATCCGGCTTTACTATTTGATGAAGATAGAGTGTTTGTGATCTATGGCTGTGGAGATATTCGTATTACTGAATTGAAGGAAGATTTAACAGCAGTAAAACCTGGTGGCGTAAATCAATTATTGTTGGAAACGCCAAAAGAAGGGATAGGCCTGCGGTGTGAAGGGTGCCATGCTTATAAACTAAATGGCTATTATTATTTATTGTTCATTGAATGGCCAACAGAGGGAAATAAGCGAAGAAGACAAATAGCTTACCGATCAACCGAGCTTTTAGGAGAATATGAGCGTAAAGTGATATTTGATGATGATATGGGTTACCAGAATAAAGGAATTGCACAAGGAGCCATTTTTGATACGGACGAGCATGAGTGGTATGCAATGTTGTTCCAAGACCATGATGCTGTTGGCCGTATTCCTTATGTTTTACCGGTTACCTGGGAGGACGGCTGGCCGATGATAGGAATAGACGGAAAGGCGCCAAAAGAGTTTGAAGTTAACCTGCCTGCTTCTTCTCGTAAGCCGTTAGTCATCAGTGATGAGTTTAATTATAACGAAAATAAGCTTGCATTCAATTGGCAGTGGAATCATAATCCAGATAATGCGCTATGGTCATTCACGAAACGACCAGGATATCTGCGCTTGGAAACAGGCTATTTAACAAACAGTATTCTACAAGCACGTAATACGTTAACTCAAAGAACGGAAGGTCCAACTTGTTCGGGAACAACCATGATGGATATTTCAAGCATGAAACCGGGTGATCATGCCGGATTGGTTGCACTTCAGAATAGCTTTGGAACCGTTGGGGTTGAAGTTGCGGAAAGCGGAGAAACCTATGTAACCATGTCTGTAAATGATGGAAATGGTGGGGAAGAAATAGTAGAAAAGAATCTTTTTGAAGGAAATCATATGTATGTAAAGATAGATTTTAATTTTAAGGATAGTATAGACAGCGCGAAATTTTACTATTCAGAAAATGGAGATGAATGGTATAAAATTGGTAATGACCTGCAAATGAAGTATACGCTAGATCATTTTATGGGCTACCGTATTGGCTTGTTTAATTATGCGACTACGCAAATTGGTGGTCATGTTGATTTTGCTTATTTCCATTATGTGAAAAAATAGTGTGAAGAATAAAGGACCGGGCAGTTTTGTCCGGTTTTTTCCTTATTCCACATTTTAAAGAATCTAGTAATCCTTTTCTGCTTTCACAATGCAGAAAAACATGAATTGGAACTTTATGTTTACTTATACGTTTAAATTGGGAACCTTTTAATGGAAGAGACGTAGAATTCAATAGGATAGGATTCTTCATGTTTTATGGCAAAATGAGGAGTTAAAATTATATGAAGCAAAGTTTCTTAGACCAATTTTATACAGTTGACCCAGTTTCGGGTGACTATATCATCGAAATTGCTTTAAAGGATTATGATGAAGTATTTAATACCTGGGATTCTTCTGTCTACAATATCAGAGATTTGGACTCCAGTCTAAAGTCTTTTCTGGAAGAATTTTCGTATGAGATTGATTCCCGAAATAAAATAAAATTGATTTTTGTTATGCAAGATGAAAAAAAAGATAATAAAATGGAAAAAAGCATAGAAACCGGTGTTCGTAATTATTTTAATTATCGTTATTTTTTAATAACCAAGCAAACGAAGAAAAATAGAAAAAAATCGGTCATTTATATTTTGATATCTATGATGTTTACAATAGTGTCTACCTATTTTCAGGTTTCAGAAGAAAATAAGCTTATTCAAGAACTCATTTCACTGAATTTAACGGTAGGTGGTTGGGTCTTTCTATGGGAAGCATTCTCACTCCTATTTATGCAAAGTGGTAACTTATCAAAGCGAAGAAAACATTACAAAAGAATTGTATCCGCACCGATTGTATTTAGATACCATTAGAACAAATAATTCAGCTGTTGTTCCAAGGGGGAAGGAGATTGATATGGATAGGATAATTTTATTTGATGGAGAGTGTAATTTTTGTGATAAAAGTGTTCAGTTTATAATCAAAAGAGATCCTGAAGCATACTTCAAATTTGCCTCCTTGCAAAGTGATGTTGGAAAAAAGCTGATGAAACAATATAATGCTCCAGAAGATATTGATAGTTTCGTTCTAATAGAGAATAACAAGTACTATCTTAAATCTTCGGCAGCCCTTCGAGTTTGCAAGCATTTAAAAGGCTTGTGGAAATTCCCTTATTTTTTCTTGGCAGTACCAGTACCTATTAGAGACTTCTTTTATGAAATTATTGCCCAAAATCGATATAAATGGTTTGGAAAAAAAGAAAGTTGTATGTTGCCTTCTCCAGAAGAGAGAAAACGATTCTTATAGAGGGTGTTCATAAAGTCACCAAACGATAAGCGGCGCATCTCTATTCGTTGGCTCGTACTTCTGTCCTCAGAAGCTTCGTCGTCTCGACCTGCTTGCTTCTAATTTACCGACTATTTGATCACGCACTTATCACACAGCACAATGTCATAGCAGATTTTTTGTGTGGTTAATTTTGTATTTATTTGGTAAAAATTGGAGTGTTTTATGTTATACTAATTAAAGTTGACAAAAAGGGGGAATTTTACATATGGAATGGAAAAAGGTAAGTATACTTACACTTTCCTCTGCAATTGCCTTTGGTGGAATGGCACCAATTGCCAATGCAGCAGAATCAGTAACAACCGATTCAGAATCAATTCAATTCGAGCAAGGGGATGGGACGAGTAACAGTAGTTCATCCGTAGAAGAAACGGAAGCTTCCGTCTCAATTGAAGAGCTAGTTTCAAGAATAAAGGAAATTTTTCCTGAGAAGTTCGGGTCAGCCTCTGAAGAAGATTTTCGTCTAGAATTTACCCCGTACTACCCAGAAGAAGAACAAGATATTGAGAGATTTAGAGTTTCCTATTTCCCGCGCTCAACGAATAATCCAACACATGCAAGTTTTGAGTTTGTTGGTGAAGACCTTGAGCTTTCCCATTTCTACTACAATCCTGAGAATCGATCAGATGCACTTTTCCCGCCGAAAGTATCCGAAGAGGACGCAGCAAAGCTAGCAGCGGCATTTATTGAGGAAGTGAATCCAAGCGGAAGCTATGAGTTGAACGAAGATGCAAATAGGTACTATCACAACAGGAACCTTCCTTTAACAGAGCCAATTGAATACCGGTTTACCTTTGATAAGCTGAAGGATGGTATACCTGTTCAAAGTCAAACTGCCTCCGTTACCGTCTTAGGTAATGGTGAAATTACACAGTTTAATGGACCACGTCAAAGCGGTGATGAAGAATATGAAGCTGCTACAGGATTGCTATCAAAAGACGTTGTTTTAAACCAATTAAAAGAGGACCTAGCTATTGAATTGCAATACATGATCAGACTAAATTATGAGACACGTGAAAGAACTGCCTATTTAACGTACCGTGAAATACCAGCGGTACAAGGAATATCAGCAAAAGATGGAAAATATAAAATGAACGGCGAATATGTTGACGAGTTTTCAGAAGAGGTAGAGATTAAGATGCTTACAGCCGATAAGAAGTCTGCAGATCCTATTACTAAAGATGAGGCGAAGGAGTTAGCTAAAAAACTCCTTGAAACCGACGAAGAAGGGACAACCCTCCATATTGAAGGAGTAATGGAACGAGAAAACCCTGATGGTACAGAGGTTTATGAGATTCGGTATATGTATCGCACAGGCAATAGTGGTCACGGGTCATCGATCGAAATAAAAAAAGATACCGGTGAGCTTCTTAGATTCTCAGCTTCAAGAAACTATAATCCTAATGAAGAAGTAGATGAGAATGTTTCAATGGAAGAAGCAGTAGAAATTGCTGTCGATTATATTGAATCTTATGCCTACACAAATATGGATGAGTATGCCTATCCTATTACTTCTAACAATGTTATTTATGGGAGAAGTGATCGGCACTACTTTTCGTTTCCGCGTGTAAAGGACGGGCTAATCGTTGCTGGTGATAGTATCAATGTCGGTATCTCGAAGGAAGATGGCAGTCTAGTGTCATTAAATGTCAATCGCAGTGAAGTCGATGAATGGCCTGCTGTTGAGGATGCCGTAAGCAAAGAAACAGCGCTAGAAGCTATTAAAGGAAATATCGATTTGAAATTGTATTACGTTGATGAACGAAGAAATGGAAAAACAGATACAGAGACCCAAACATTGCAGTATAAACTCAACTACCTTAGAGATGATAATAGAGAGCCATCCTTCTATAATGCAGTTTCAGGAGAATGGGAAAGCAGTGATCCTTATGGCAGACAAGAAAGTCCGAATGAGGACATTCACATCAGTCACCCATGGGCTGAAGAAGAGCTTAACTTCATGATTAACAACAACATTATAACCGTTGAGGATCCAGAAACCTTTAATGGCGATAAAATTTTAACAAAGGGCGAAGCGTTAGAAATCCTGTCTAAATCTCTTACTCGAATCTATCAAAGCCCATACGCAGAAAATAGAGAAGAGAGTCCGTTTACAAACATAGATAGTGAACACCCGCTATACGATGTTATTGTTCGTTCAGTGGAGACAGGTATCTTATCGACGGATGAGGGAACATTTGGTGTGGATGAAAACTTAACACGTGAAAACCTTTCTTATTGGTATATTCGTGCACTTGGCCTTGATGCAGTAGCAAAACGCCATGAAATTTTCAATTACAATTTTAATGATGTGAATCAGATTAGTGGCAAATATAGAGGATATGTCGTACTTGCTGAATCGTTAGGCCTTCTTACTAAAAACGATGAAAATAATTTCAGGCCACAAAATAAAATCACCTATGCACAGATAGCGATAGCTAATTTAAGACTAGCAAAGCTCATTACATCGGAAGATTTCGAGCTGATTAACTGATTTTTAAAAGAGGCAGTCTTTTGGCAACGGTTCAGTGATCAAAGAGAAAACAATAAAACCGCATTCGAATTAGGGTACAAATCGCACGTCGATTAGTACCCTAATTTTCACGTTATGAAAGTAAAAATTTAATTTTAGCAGAGAAGTAATTCAGGGTAGTCAAAATTTATACTTAAGTTAACGGTCAGTTATCTGTGAGAAGGAGATTGCACCTTTTCTATTGAAATAGTAGAGGAGGATATTTGAAAAATAAATGATTAAGACATAAGAAAACAACTATTCACACTCAAGGGTAGGCATTTTACTAAAAGGATTCGAAGGGAGAAAGTCTTATGTTTAATACAGAAGCTTTTGAAAGCGTTGACTTTTACGAGATTGACTGGAATCTGAAAGGTCAATTATGGGCACACGATCCTGTGTTTTCTAAAGAGGGGGATCGCTGGTATATATTTCATACTGGTAAAGGAGTGCAAATGAAATCGTCAGAAGATGGAGCTAACTGGAAGGCGGAAGGTTCGATTTTTCCAAGCTTACCGAAGTGGTGTAAAGCGTATGTACCTGAAAAAGAAGATGAGAGTCTTTGGGCTCCGGATATTTCTCTTTATAATGGTGTTTACTATTTATATTATTCCGTTTCTACATTCGGAAAGAATACGTCTGCAATCGGTTTAGTAACAAATACAACGCTTGACCCGAACCATCCAGATTATGGCTGGAAAGATAAGGGGCATGTGATTCATTCAACAGCTGAAGATAATTATAATGCGATTGATCCTAATTTGATTGTTGATCATCAAGGCCAGCCTTGGTTAAATTTCGGCTCCTTCTGGTCAGGTAATAAATTGATTAAATTGGATCCAAAAACGATGAAGCCTCAGGAAGGTGCAGAACTCTTGTCCATCTCCAGTCGAACAGAACAGCCTAATACGATTGAAGCGCCTTTCATCGTGTATCGTAACGGCTATTATTATCAATTTGTATCACATGATTTCTGCTGCCGGGGCGTAGATAGTACATACAATATTGTCGTTGGACGATCAAAGGATATCACAGGACCATATATGGATAAAGCTGGAGTCTCCATGATGGAGGGAGGCGGAACGTTGATTGATGCTGGGGATAATCGTTGGATAGGACCTGGTCATTGTGCCGTTTACTTCTCCGGTGATGGTGAATCCTCTATTCTTGTCAATCATGCCTATGATGCCTTGAATGAAGGGAAGCCGACATTACAAATAAGACCTTTGTATTGGGATAAGGATTGGCCTTACTTAAAAAAGTAACAGTCATTGTATGGTAATTTATCATATTAAAAGTAAAGTATATGATTTCTATATTTTGGAGAAATAGTAGGGGCCGGAATCTATTCCTAAGTGGCAATATGACTACGGTTTACTTATACTTTCAACCGATTCATCCTAATTATGAACGTGAAAATGGCTCAGAATCTACTGAGACATTTTCACGTTCTTTTTACCTTGTCCTAAAAAGCAATAGCAATGATGGATTAAATTGCAGCACCTTTTCCTCCATCAATGTTTACAGATGTACCTGTGACATAAGAAGCGGCATCTGATGAAAGAAAAGTGATTACTTTAGCAGCTTCTTCTGTATTTCCAATTCGACCTAATGGAATCCCGTGGCCAGGATCACTAGAAAACTCTTCCCATGTCTTATCGGGAGCAACTTTTTTCCACATTTTTTCAATCTGATCACTTCGAATTAATCCGATACATACGGTATTAACCCTAATTTGATCAGAGGCTAGATCCTTACTCATTGCTTTGGTGAGAGCTAAACCAGCTGCACGACTTACATTTGTTGGTAAGCCTGAAGCAGGAGGTGTTTTTGCAGAGGAAGTAGTAATATTAACAATCGAACCCCCGCCAACTTCTTTTATGTAAGGAAGTGCATATCTTGAGCAGTGGATAGCTCCAAATAATTTTAAATCCAAGTCTTCTTTCCATAAAGCGGTTTCAACTTGTTCAAAGGGTTTTGCATTAGCTGTTCCTGCATTATTAATGACAATATCTAACCGTCCAAAGTGTTCAGCTGTTTTAACTACGGCATGTTTACAATCGTCTTCTTTCGTTACATCTGCTTGAATTGGCAAGACCTCAGTACCTGTTTTTTCTGTAATATATGCAGCAGCCTTTTGTAAACCTTCTTCGTTTCGTGCGATGATCGCAACTTTTGCTCCTTCATATGCTAAATGAAGAGACGTTTCTAAGCCAATCCCTTTACTACCTCCAGTAATCATTGCTACTTTTCCAGTTAAACCTAAATCCATAACCCCTAACCCCTTTCTACTTTTAGATTAATACTATTATAACAAAAGAATAAAATTTCCGAATAGGGAAGTGGAAACTGGAATAGTTGAACAAAACGAACATTTGTTCTATAATGGTTTATATATCATTTTGTGGTAATCGAAAAGTAACAAGACAAAGGATGAGAAAAACAACTGGAATGAACATGGTTATCATCGTAAACGAGAATACGGAAGCTAATGTCGATCCTAGGCTAGCGCCAACTAACAGAACAAAAGAATAAACAGCTACGGCGGTTGATCGATGTGATCTTGCATTTTTTCCTACTAATAAGACGACCATTGGTATGGATAACGATGTAGAAGTGATCATCATTAGTGAAGCAAATAATACGGTTACCACATGTAAGGAAATAAGCACAGGTATAAACCCAATCACCATTAATATAAGTTGAATCCTCAATATATATATCGCTCCAAAATGTGTCATTAGTTTACTGGCATAAAACGCTGGTATAATACCAACTAAGCTAATAATACGAAACAATTGTAAGGAAAAAGGGAAATCACTCCACTCGCGATAGATGAAAATTTCAAAGGAACCATAAAATAGCATAATCGTAAATAGTAGGAAAAAGGCAATAACGTAAAGCTTTTGTAATGTTTGCTGTTTAAAACATGATAAAATGGAAGTAAAGCAATCTTTTATTTGAGATGTTTGCTTGGGCTCAGAAGCTTGTAATGTAGTAGACAAACCAATAAAACAAGTAATATAAAAGCAAAAAAATGCAACAAAAACTGCTTGGTAGGAAAATAAAGCAGCAAAAAAACTAGAAACCATTTGTCCGAATACACCAGCAAATAAAAAACCTGTATTAACCATTGCAATAACAAATGCCTGCAGCTTTCCCTCAAAGTGCTTAAAACAATAGGCAAATGTAACAGGTGCAAAGCTTGCAGCAAAAAAACCCTGTAACCCTCGGAGGAAGACAACGGTATGGATCGTATTACTTGTCATCAATATTCCGGTGACCAAACAAAGAAAGGCCATACCAGTAAGCAGTATACTCCGTAATGGAAATTTTTCTGCTAGTATACCGAATACTAGTAGGCCACATGCGTAAAGTAGGACAAATAAGGTACTAGAAAGAGATACGAATGATAAGGAGACATGATACATATCAGCCAGTTGTGGTTGAAGTGGTATCATCACATAAATACTACTTGCTATAAAAATAGAACAATAGATGAATATACTAGCTGTCAATCGTTGCTGTGACATGACCTCACCTCAGATATAGCTGGTTAATTCACTATATGAAACAAATAGACAAATGTGCAATAAAGAGGAGGAATCTTACTATGGGGATTCGGTTTTTGGTTGGTAAGGCAGGTGCAGATAAAAGCACGCGATTTTTAGAAGAAATTAAGGAAAAATTGATGGCAGAGCCCCATGGTGCCCCAATCATTTATATCGTTCCAGATCAAATGACGTTTCAGCAAGAATATGCGCTATTAAAGGATAAAAATATCCATGGAAGTATCCGAGCACAAGTATTTAGTTTTTCTCGATTAGCATGGCGTGTCCTTCAAGAAACAGGTGGAGGAACAAGAAAATTTATTAGCTCTACTGGGATCCAGATGATGCTTCGGAAAATTACAGAAGAACGAAGCTCAGAATGGAAAGTGTTTCAAAAAGCGATTGAAAAGCAAGGCTTTATGGACCAATTGGAGTCTATGATTACCGAGTTTAAAAGATACCGAATTACACCAGAGTTACTAGCAACCCAACTGGAGAACATGGACAATTTTCAGCATAAATATCAGGGAGAAATCGGCTTAAGGAACAAGCTGGATGATCTCTATTATATTTATGAAAAGCTAGTTTTTGCTTTAAAGGATACGTATATTGATAGTGAAGATCAGCTCCAACTTTTAGCAAACAAAATAGAAGATGCAGATTTCTTAGATGGAGCAGAAATTTATTTGGACGGATTTCATCGTTTCACCCCCCAGGAGCTGTTAGTGGTCGAAGCGTTACTGAAAAAGGTGAAGGATGTATCCGTAACGTTGACGCTGGACCAACCAGACGATCATGATATATCGGAATTAGACTTATTTTGTCAAACGAAAGAATCGTATCAGATGCTGACTGAATTAGCAAAGCAGAACGATATTCCGATCAAGGAAACGATTCTAATCGATGAGGAAGAAGGAATGTTTCGGGATCGACCATATTTTGCTCATCTGGAAAAATATTTTGATACGAGACCTGCTCCTAAATATGAAGGCGATGTTCCAATACAAATCGCCCAGGCTGTTCATCCGAGGGCAGAGGTAGAAGGGGTTGCCCAGGAAATCCTTCACCTTGTACGAGAAGAAAATTATCGCTATAAGGATATTGCTATTTTAATTAGACAAACCGATGTGTACCATGATTTGATTGATACGGTATTCAGTGACTACGGTATTCCAGTGTTTATTGATGAGAAGCGAACGATGATGAACCACCCGCTCATAGAGTTAATCCGGTCTGGTTTAGATGTTGTTACGGGTAACTGGCGCTATGACGCCGTATTCCGTTTATTAAAAACAGGGTTCATTCCTACCACCAATTCAAAATATTCGTTAAATGATGAAGCTATTGATGAATTGGAGAATTACGTGCTCGAATATGGTGTCCGTGGAAGAAGTCGCTGGCTGAGTGAGTTAGAGTGGGTGTTTCAACGTTTCCGCGGCTTTAATCAGGCTTCACAAACGGATCAAGAAAAAGAAGTACAACAGCGAATTAATTTATATCGATTTCAAGTTGCCGATGCGTTGCGATCGTTTGATGAACAAATAAGACAAGCATCCACAATCAAAGAAAAGGCTTCTGTTTTGTTTGAGTGGTTGGAGTCGATTGGTGTTCCCCAGCAGCTGGAGCAAATACGGGATGAGTTGGATGAGCAAGGAAGAATTGAACGCGGACGGGAGCAAGAACAGGTATGGGATGCTGTCATTCAGTTGTTGGATGAAATGGTAGAAGTAGTTGGGGATGAAGAGATGTCACTCGAAATCTTCCAATCAACATTGGAAACTGGATTTGAATCGTTGAAATTTGCTCATGTTCCACCGAGTATGGACCACGTTGTGACAGGTTCCATTGATCGTTCCAGAATAGGCGGAGTGAAGTGCGCGTTTTTACTTGGTGTTAACGAAGGAATATGGCCGATGAAGCCTTCCTCAGATGGAATGATTTCTGAGGAAGAAAGGGAATTGTTAGCTGACCATGGACTCCAGCTTGCTGACGGTAGTAAACGTCAATTATTAGATGATTGGTTTTATGTCTATTTGGCTTTCAATGTGGCAAAGGATAAGCTATGGATTAGTTATCCACTTAGCGATGAAGAGGGAAAGTCAAAGGTCCCATCGCAATTATTGAAAAGAATCGAAGACTTATTCCCAAATTGTCATCATTTATTGCTTCAAGATGCCGAGGAAATGCTGGATGCAGACCGGTTTGTAACAACACCAATCAAAACAAGATCTGCACTAACGGCACAATTAGCACGAAATCTTAGAGGCTATCCAATTCATGATATTTGGTGGAATGTGTTGAATTGGTATATTACCCATCGTACAAAGAATGGAACGACAAATCGAATTCTTCAGAGCTTGTTTTATAAAAATACATCGACGAATCTATCCGAGGAAACAGTGAACGAGATTTATCCGAAGCAAATAAAAGCGAGTGTTTCCAGGTTGGAAATGTACCACCGTTGTTCGTATCAGCATTTTGTTCGCTATAGTTTAGGCTTGGAAAATCGTCGTTTATATAAGCTTGATGCACCGGATATTGGGCAGCTTTTTCATGAAGCGTTGAAAAAAATTACCGAATGGGTGCAGCAGGAGGGAAAAGATTTTTCCGAAATCTATCATGACGACTCCAAAGCATATGCACAAAGAGCCATTCAAAGCCTTGCGTCTGTTTTACAGCATCAAATTCTGCATAGCTCGAACCGTTATCAGTATATTCAACAAAAGTTACAAAATATCGTTGCCAGAGCTACGTATGTCTTAAGTGAACAGTCACGAAAGAGTCAATTTTCTCCGGTTGGTCTGGAATTAGGTTTTGGTACAGGTGAAAACAACCTTTCACCGACCACGTTAGAACTACCAAACGGTTTTGAACTAATGCTGAGGGGAAGAATTGATCGGGTTGATAAAGCAATGAACCAGGACAATTTGTTTCTACGAATTATAGATTATAAATCTAGCTCAAAAGGGTTAAATATGAGCGAAGTCTATTATGGGCTAACCCTACAAATGTTAGCTTACTTAGACGTTGTATTGGCAAATGCCGAAAAATGGTTAGGGATGAAAGCAAGTCCTGCTGGAGTTTTATACTTCCACGTTCATAATCCAATGATTTCGGGAAACAAAAAGCTTGATGATACAACGATTGAGAAGGAGTTATTTAAAAAGTTTAAAATGCAAGGTTTATTAGTCGAGGATGAAGATATCGTTAAAATGATGGATACAAGCTTAGATAGTGGCTCGAGTCAAATTGTTCCAGCCGGTTTAAAAAAGGATGGAGAATTCCGTAAAGGCTCAAATACCGCACAAGTGGAAACCTTTTATCAACTGCAAGGATACATCCGAGAGTTGATGGCACAAGCGGGTATGGATATTACGGCAGGTCATGTGCATTTAAATCCTTATCAGCAAAAGCAGCAAACAGCCTGTACGTATTGTGATTTCCGGTCCGTTTGTCAGTTTGATCCTACGCTTGAGGAGAACAACTTCCGACGCTTACAGGAATTAAAGGATGACGATGTTCTAGACGCAATTGCTCGAAGGGGGGATAAAGATGCCTAAGTGGACGAAGGAACAAGAGGAAGCTATTTATGCATGTGGTAGTGACATTTTAGTGGCAGCAGCTGCGGGGTCTGGAAAAACAGCTGTCCTCGTTGAACGAATTATTCAGAAATTACTAAATCGCGAAAATCCCGTCGATATTGATTCCTTGTTAGTTGTTACGTTTACGAATGCTGCAGCTCAAGAAATGCGGAATCGAGTAGGGGAAGCATTGGAAAAAGCCTTAGATGCAAATCCAGATTCGATTCATTTGAAGAAGCAGTTATCTTTACTACAACGGGCGTCGATTTCAACCCTTCACTCTTTCTGTATGGATTTAGTTCGACGTTACGCGTATTTATTGGATATAGATCCGAGCTTTCGTATTGCAGATGACGTGGAAGCAGATATGATTCGTCAAGAAGTATTGGAGGATTTGTTCGAAAAATGGTACGGCAAGGAAGGCGACGAACAAGAAGCCTTTTTTGCTGTCGTTGACCGGTTCTCTAATGATCGAAGTGATTTAGATGTAGAGGAACTAATTTCAAAATTATATGATTTTGCTATGCAAAACCCATCACCTGACGTTTGGTTAGAAGCGATGACAAGTATGTACGATGTCACAGAGGAGGAAGATGAGTCATCGATTGAGTGGTTACGTATTTTAAAAAGAGAAGTGGCCAGTCAGTTGGATGCAATGGAAGCAGAAGCGAGCGCGGCCATGGATCTGACGAAAGAAAGCGATGGACCGTATCACTATGCGGAAGCGATTGAAGCGGATTTTGAGTTGATTTATCAGGCTAAGGCAGCATTACAATTCTCGTGGGACGAGGTTCAAGCTGTCTTTTCAGAAGGTTCATTTAAAGCTTTATCCAGAAAAAAAGTGGACTGTGACGATGCAAAAAAGGAAAAAGTAAAAGCATTAAGAAACAGCTACAAAAAACGCTGGAATGACCTTGCTGGAGATTGGTTTTCACGCAAGTTATCCTCCTATTTAGAGGATATGAGAAGTTTGTACCCTACGATTAAGCAATTAACGGTTCTTGTAAAAGAATTTAGACAGGAATACACAAAGTTAAAAAAGGAAAAAGCGTTAGTAGATTTCTCAGACTTAGAGCACCATGCATTGAATATTTTGCTTGATGATACATCGACACCTGATATGAACAAGCCTTCCGCGGTTGCTTTGGAAATGCGAAAGAATTATACAGAAATATTAGTTGACGAGTATCAAGACACAAACTTAGTCCAAGAAACATTAATATCGCTTATTTCGGATCAAGAAGGAAACGGCAATATGTTTATGGTTGGTGATGTGAAACAAAGCATTTACCGTTTTCGCCATGCAGAGCCTTCGTTATTTATTGAAAAATATAAACGATTTTCTGATCAGGACAACCCTGGAAAACGAATTGATCTAGCGAGAAATTTTCGAAGCAGAGGTCAAGTGTTATCTGCAACCAATTATGTATTCAGGCAACTGCTAAATGAAGAGGTTGGTGAAATTGACTACGATCAAGATGCTGAATTAATTTACGCCAACAACATTTATGATCAGATAGTTTTAAATGATGCAGATGCAGAACTCGTGATTATTGATCGAGAGGCTCAAGAAGATGATCCAACTGATAATAAAGAAGAAGAGAATTTTCAAGATCTTGAGAAAGCGCAAATCGAAGCTAGAGCGTATGGTGACATGATTAAAAAATGGATTGGTCATCAAGACGATGCGCCTATGCAAGTAGTTGATAAAGGAACAGGGACACAACGTGATTTGCAATACCGTGATATCGTTATTTTACTTCGTTCGATGACGTGGGCACCAACCATTACAGAAGAATTAAAACAGCAAGGAATTCCTGTTTATGCAGAGCTATCGACAGGTTATTTTGAAGCAATTGAAATTAAGGTTATGCTCAGCCTGTTAAAGGTAATTGATAATCCAAAGCAGGATATCCCATTGGCATCTGTCCTGCGATCCCCAATCGTTGGGCTAAATGAAGAGGATTTAACCCAAGTTCGCCTTGCGAAGAGACGTGCTCCTTATTATGATGCATTAACTACGTTTGTTAAGCAGTCAGAAGACAATGAGAAAACGCAAAAGGTTGTGCAGTTTTTTGAGCAGTTAAAAGATTGGCGCAAAAGATCACGACAAGGATCACTCTCTGAGTTGATTTGGCATATATACCGTGAAACAGGCTACTATGATTTTGTCGGTGGTATCCCTGGTGGAAGACAGCGCCAAGCAAATCTTCGGGCCCTGTACGATCGAGCAAGAACGTATGAAGCTACTTCATTCCGTGGCTTGTTTCGATTTTTACGATTTATTGAAAGGATGGAAGAGAAGGGTGACGATTTAGGTGCTGCGAGAGCTTTAGGGGAGCAAGAAGATGTTGTTCGAATTATGACGATTCATAAAAGTAAAGGTCTTGAATTCCCTGTCGTTATTTTAGGAGCAATGGATAAGCAATTTAACCAACAGGATTTGCGTCAAAAATATCTCCTCCATAAAGATCTTGGATTCGGTAGTAAATTTATTGATCCGGAAAAACGAATCGTTTATCCGACTTTAGCTTTTCATGCTTTAAAAAAAGAAAAGCAGCGTGAACTATGGGCTGAGGAAATGAGAGTACTATATGTAGCCTTAACACGAGCAAAAGAAAAATTAGTAATGGTTGGTAATGTCGCTTCATTCGAGAAGAAGCAAGAAAAGTGGCAAGAGGTTATTGAACACCAAGATTGGGTGCTGCCAGCCCATTACCGATTAGAATCAAAAACCTATCTTGATTGGGTTGGACCGGCCTTAATTCGCCACCAACAGGGGGAAGCATTACGAACAATTGATGTTAGTACACTAATTCCGGAGACAATTCGCGAGGATCCTTCAAGGTGGAAAGTCCAGCTTATGCATGGAAGTCAGTTTGCTAATAGAACAGAGCTCGAAGAAAAGCAGGAAAAGAATTTAAAGCAATCCATCCAGCAATGGGAACCAGTCCCTACTACGGTTGATGAGCTTGATGAAAAAGTGCAAAAACGACTATCGTATAGGTACCCATATAAGGATGCATCTGTGTATCGAGCGAAACAAACGGTAACGGAAATTAAACGTCAACAAGAAGTTAAAGATGAATATAGTGATTCTCAGCTCGTACAAACGTATCAAGCACCAATTATCAAACGTCCTAAGTTTCTCCAAAAAGAAAAAAAGCTAACGGCAGCTGAAAAAGGTAGTGCCATGCACGCTGTCATGCAGCACTTACCGTTCACCAAAAAATGGAGTGCATTTGAAATAAGTGAATTTGTACAGCATATGGTTGTCAAAGAGATTCTTACGCAAGAAGAAGCAGACGTCATTGATGTAAATGCTATTGAACAATTTTTTGAAACGGATATAGGTGAACATGTCATTCAATCGACAAATGTCCACCGTGAGGTTCCGTTTAGCTTCACACTAAAAGCAGATGAGGTTTATCATGATTGGCAGCAAAATACGGAGGAAAGAGTGTTAATTCAAGGTGTGATTGACTGTCTCATTCCTTATGAGGATGGCTGGATTTTACTAGATTATAAAACAGACACGATTTATGGTGATATTTCAGCTGATACAAAAAAACGTTTAGGCAGCCGTTATGAGGTACAACTAGATCTTTATGCAAAAGCATTAGAAGAAATATGGAAGCAACCCGTAAAGCAAAAATATTTATATTTCTTCGATAAGGCATTATTAATAGAATGTTCTTGATGAATGAAACGAGGCTGTCCCAAAAGTAAAGGGACAGCCTCGTTTCAATATCAGTAAAAGTAGATAAAAAGTAAAGGTTTTCATATTTGCTTGTTGCAATCTATTTCACTCTAGGTTAAGATGTGTTCAGTACCTTTTTATTCTAGGTAGGTGATAATATGTTTAATCGTGAACTTGTCAAAGGCAGCACATCCTTACTCGTTCTTCAATTATTAAAAGAACGAGATATGTATGGCTATGAGCTTGTGAAGGAAATGGATAAGCGAAGTGATCACAATTTTACCATAAAAGAAGGGACACTATATCCAGCTCTACATAAATTAGAAAAGCAGGACTACATTAAATGTTATTGGCAAAACCAAACAAAAGGGCCAGCACGTAAATATTACCGCATTACCCCAGAAGGACAATATATTTTGAAAGAAAAAACAAATGAGTGGTATCGATATGTTCAAGTAATGAATCAATTAATCCGGAGGAATGAGTCATGAGTGCTGCCTACAGGGTAGAGTTGGAAAATTAATCACTCTATATAAAAAAAGAAGCTGATTCATGAAGATCCTCTTTTGAATCAGCTTCTTTTCGTTTTATGCATTTCCACTAACAATCTGATCGACAGCATCTGGATCAAGTGTATTGGTGGCATTTAAGCCATTGTTCGTGTTAATAAAATCACCAGTATTAAATGAACCTGATCCAGCAGCAGTTTTGCTTGCGCTTTTCGGTGATAAATAAAAGCTATCACCGAAATTAACGACACCTCCACCAACACTGTTGATCTTAATTGGTCCAACGATTGACGGCATTAGAAAACACCTCTTTTGTAGTTTCGGAGTGCTTATTCCATTTAAGCATTTCCTCCAACTATTTGGTCGACAGCGTCTGGATCTAAAGAGTTTGTAGCATTAGCGCCATTATTTGTCATGGTGAAGTCACCGGTATTAAAGGCACCTGAACCAGCAGCAGTCTTTGATGCACTTTTCGGAGAAAGGTAAAAGCTATCACCGAAGTTTATCACTCCACCGTCCACACTACTAATTTTTAATGGTCCTACGACTGATGGCATAGAAAACACCTTCTTATCTAAAATAGAAGTTACGTTTACTGTTTATTATATGGTGCATCGATTGGATTGTTACTCTTCTAGAATACGAATGTGTTTAATTCTAGCGTTTGCATCAATATGATTTAGGCTTCCTATTTGGGCGAGGGAAGAAGTAGATACACCAAGGATATCGACATTATTTACATGTATGTTTTTCTTATGATGATGTACATGCTGATTGACTATTCTTTTTATTGGATAATGAGTGTATTTACGATCGAAAATGTCATACTTTTCAAATGGAAATACATCAGATTCCACGCCGCCTTCTTTTTGAACTGCAAGTACATTAGCTTCCGGTGTGAAGTGAGACGAGTCACCAATTTCAAAGATGGAACTTATGGTTACGGAATGAATTTTAATGTTTTTTGTATAAGAAGTACGTTTATTCATGATTTACTCCCCACCAGTTTCATCATTATTGTTTCGAATACTAAGTGGTACCAAAGACTCTCCTACAATGTAAGATTCAGGAGGTGTGTCAAAAAAAGATGTTAATTGAATCGTTTCATTATCTCCTATTAAAAAAACAGAGGATGAGGAAACCCCTGTAATATCAACATTACCAACATTCAGTTCCCAGTTATGAACTTCATAATTCATTCGTTATTCTCCTTTTTTCGTTCATTTTCAAAAAATTGTCTTAGTGAATATTCTATTTCTTTTTTTACTTGTTCATAAATATAGTTAAAGGAATTTCTGCTTTCCTGATTATTTATATTTTTTTCATAATAAGCAATTCGGTCAGGTAATTGTTTCCGAACATCATTTAATAGCAATTGCTCGTAGGATTGGTTGACTGGATACGCAAACTCATTTGCTAATTGCTGAATGATTTTTGGGCACTCTCTTGTTACATACTGGTCCAGCTGCTCCATTAATTGCTGGGAAGGGGGTGGCTTTTGCTGTTGAATCGGATGCTTAGGTAAATGGTTCAAAGACATATCATCTATCTTTCCAAGGTCTTCAGGACTAAGTCCAATATGGAGAGAGCCATCTAATCGTTCAATTTTTAGTTGGTCAAAATGATATTCTATTTTTTCAATGGTGGTGTGGTTTTTAGAAGATTCATTGTTTTCGATCTTGGAGAGACGATTTTCGAGATCTCTTACTCTGTTTTCTTGTTGCTGCATATATTCCTGCATTTGTCTCATGTATTCATACCAAGAATTTGAGTAATCCATATGGAAACCTCCTCCTAGGCTATGACCTAATTATTTTTTATTTTATGCAAAATCGAATAAGATGTGATTTAAGCAGTAGGAGGAGCAAGTGGTACAAGTATTTCTGGACTAATTCCTTGTGGTTCTGCTTCCTCAGCTAATTCCGTATAACCACCAGTATTATAAAGGTTTGACTGAGATTGGATGTGACCTGCACTACCAATTTGTAGTACCGAAGAATTCGTAACACTCCCGACTTTAAGCATATGAATGCAGATTGACTGGTGTACAGTTAGATTCATCGATGACCACCTCTAAGTTCCGCTAATGATTTGGTCAAAATTATCTTTGTCATATACATTTGTGCTGGAATAATCTAGTTCAACACGAATTCCATCACCGGTATTAAACGAACCGCCGCCAGCAAAAGTCTTTGCCTGTGCATACGGGCTCATGCCATAAACATCGCCAATATTAAAAATACTCGCTGCATCTATAGTTATTACTTTTACTGCTCCTACAATCGCAGGCATAACGATTCCTCCTTTACAATAGTTTATGAGTATAACTTTGTTTTGTTCATGTTAAATAGGTAACTTGGTTCAGAAATTTTTCCCTTGAACCACCAGTCATTAGTATATATTTTTCCAATTATGAGCTACAATGGCGATAAGTGAGAAAAGTGAGGAGGGAACCGGATGGACCAGGCAGGTACACCACTTTCTGAGAGTCAACGGTTGGACTGGATTGATGCAGCGAGGGGATTTGCTATTTTAGGTATCTTTATGGTGAATGTGCCTGCATTTAATGCTCCTTTTTTCCTTTATGGAGGGGAACAGGATTATTGGACAAATTCGATTGATCATGTGACACAGAACTTTATTGACGTGTTTTTTCAAGCGAGCTTTTATTCCCTATTTTCCTTTTTATTTGGTTTTGGAATCCAAGTAATTGTGGATAAATGGAAAGCAAGACAACGCAAGTGCAATCAACTGATTTTTCGAAGATTGATGATTCTAATTGGTTTTGGTCTTATCCATGCATTCTTGATTTGGCATGGAGATATATTACTTTCCTATGGTTTGATCGGGTTGTTCTTATTATTGTTTTTTAAAAGAAAAAATCAAACACTGGCTAGTTGGGCTTTTGGTTTACTACTGATTCCTACTTTTCTTTATTCAGGTTTGTTATATATGGTTCGAGATCAACTAGACTGGGTAAATCATGAAGCAATTGCCAGTTCTTTTGAAAACTATGGCAACGGGTCAATAGTAGATATTTGGCAACAAAATTATCAGGATTGGATCTATTCAAACGGATGGATTAGTCTTATTTTATTAATCACGAATATACTTCCTTTATTTTTGATTGGAATGGTAATCGCGCGTAAACGATGGTTACATGATATTAAACGATACCAAGGTATCTTAAAAAAGCTCTGGGTGATCACCTTTGTTATTTTTATTGCTGTCAAAGCAGGTCCATACCTTTTTGGAAATCCTACTTGGTTTACGTTCTTTCAAGATCGTGTAGGTGGTTCAGCTTCTGCACTGTTTTATGTAGTAACCATTACTTTATGCTTTCAATCTAATCGGATAAAAAAGGGCTTATACCCACTGACTTATGTAGGAAGAATGTCCTTGTCTAATTATATTTTTCAATCAATCGTTAATGTCATATTGTACTACTCCGTTGGTTTTGGGCTTTATGGAAAACTAAGTCCATTTTGGAGTGTATGGGTTGTGCTTGCTATTTTCATTATCCAACTATTTTTAAGTAAATGGTGGTTGAGGCATTACAGGTTTGGTCCTTTGGAATGGTTATGGAGAAGGTGGACATATCAAAAATCACTAGTAAATAGTCGTAAGAAACGAAAGGCGGTTGAACAGGGATGAGGCGTAAAAGATTGCAAAAGGAAACAAGAGAATGGGTGAACGAAGGGATTATATCCTCTGAGCAAGAGGCGATGATTCTTAATCGCTATTTAAATAAAAATAGGCACTTTCTATTAATCATTTTTGCCAGTTTATTTATTGGTCTAGGGTTTTTAACGTTTATCGCATCCAACTGGTCGTTCATTCCAGCGTATGGGAAGATGGCGATTATCTTGTGTTCGATGCTTGCTTTCTATCTATCTGGTGAATATGTATATCGAAAAAAATCGACAATGGTAGGAATGAGTCTTATCATAATTGGGCTATTAATATTTGGTGCAGGAATTTTCCTAACCGGTCAAATGTACCATTATACGTATGCTCAAGCAACTCCTTTTGTTATTTGGTCATTGGCTAGTTTTTTTCTATTTGTTGCTTATCAGCATGCACCTATTTTTGTTGTAGCGATAGTGATTACAACCGTTGGTCAGCTTTATAGTGCGTTTACGTTCCATTCCTTTAATGTATGGTTATGTTTCTTATTATTGCTTGCATTTGGTCATTATACTTATCATCAAGCCAGGTATTTGTATAGTTATCTATTTGCCGCTAGTTTCGTGATACAGTCCCTGGTTTTTATCGGGGTAGAGCGATCTGAATATTACTGGCTTTTAATATTTATGTTCCTTTTATATATTATTGGAGATGTTTCCAAAAAAGTGGTGATTCACGAAGCGTTTCGAGCAGTTAGCTTATTGAGCCTGTTTGTTTTAGCAATTGTACACGTATTTATTCTTGGTGAGGACTTTTTCTTTTATGAAGATAGAGAATTTAACTTGTTCTTTATGATTGTTTGGTCTCTTTTGTTTGTTGCCTTTATTACCTTAAAGGTCGCATTCAAACAATACAACCATTTAACGGAACTAGCCCTCTTTTTGCCAGTCTTTTATATCGCTTTTGGAGATATGGTGGCTATGCTTTGTTTGTTTATTTTTTCATTAGGCCTGCTGATCAATGGATATCAGGAGGAAAACAATAATCTGATTATGTTTGGAACTGGCGCATTTTTAATAAGTACACTAATTGCTTATGTTCACATCGCTTGGGCATTCTTAGATAAATCGTTATTCTTTTTTATCGGAGGAATTATATTGTTTGCTTTCAGTTACTTCTTGGAACGAAAGAGAAGGATGGTTAGGAAGTCCAAAGGGGGAGCAGGCAAATGAGAAGGAAGCGTGTTTTGTTTTTTGTTGTCGTGGTCTTACAATGTCTATTCTTATTAGGAATGGTATGTTCGTACTATCTTATCGATGACTTCGGTAAAACGATTCAATTAAAAACGGTACCAGTTGATCCACAAGATATTTTTTATGGAGACTATATCATTTTGAGGTATGAAATCGAAGAAATAGATCGTGCGAAGTGGACTGGAACAGAGGAACCTTCCTATCATGAACGTATTTTTACATTAGTAGCTGATGATAATGGTGATGGGATTTATCAGGTCATTCAAGCGTCTTCCGAGGAAATGATTGCTGATGCCGGTCAAGTCGTGTTAGAAGGAAGGTATGAGTATCAGGATATGCACGAAGGAACTTACTTTGTAGACTATGGCTTAGGTCGATATTACATTGAAGATAATACTGGAGAAAGATATGAGCGATCAGGTGAATTAATTGTGTCCGTTGCGGTTGCACCATGGGGGCAGAAAAAAATTGTAACGGTTGAACCGGAGTAACGACACAGGATTGTTAAACTTTTATTCATGAAATTGAAGTGAAAAAATGGTATGATAGGCTTGGTTACAGCTACTAGATGTTTTTAATGAAAAAATAGGAGGAAGATAAGGTGACACATTTACATATCACTGCATGGGTGCTGGCATTTATTTTATTTGGTCTATCATTCATGTTCTATAGGCAGAAGAGTGAAAAACCAGGAAAAATACTGCATATGATTTTACGACTGGATTATTTACTAATTCTATACTCGGGTGGAGAATTGTTGATGGAGTACTTCACATTAAACACGATGTTAGGTGAAGTAATCGTTAAAAGTTTCGCCGGTTTATGGGTGATTGCGGCAATGGAATTGTCCTTAGTAAAAGTATCAAAGGATAAACCAGCAAAAAGCTTTTTGGTACAGCTTGGTATTGCATTTGTATTGGTGCTCGTGCTTGGTTTTGGTCGTTTGCCAATGGGTGTACTGCCAGTGGGCTAACATATAGTTAAAAAGGATGGCGTGTCATGGGGCACGTCTTTTTTGTTCCTTTCCAATCATTTTTTCACACCCTGGGCACTTTCATCATATTGATATATAGTGTCGTACCAAACATGAAAGGGTGTTGATTTACACTATGTGCGGAATTACAGGCTGGATAGATTTTAAACGAGATTTAAATAAAGAGATAGCGAATATAAGAAAAATGTCAAATGCGATTCAACATCGTGGTCCTGACGAGTTTAACGAATGGATTTCTTCTCATGTTGCATTCGGCCATCAACGCCTGATTGTTGTGGATCCTGAGGGTGGAAAACAGCCGATGAAATGTGTGAAGGATCATTTAAATTATGTGTTGGTTTATAATGGGGAGCTTTATAATACAGAAGATTTAAGAAGAGAGCTACTTACAAAAGGTTGGACATTCGACTCTCATTCAGATACGGAAGTACTTTTAAAAAGCTATATCGAGTGGGGAGAATCAAGTGTAGAAAAGCTAAATGGTATTTTTGCGTATGCCATTTGGGATCCGAAAAAAGAGCAGCTATTTATGGCGAGAGATCGATTAGGGGTAAAGCCTTTATTTTATACAGAAAAAGATGGAGGGCTTTTATTCGCTTCTGAGTTGAAATCACTATTGGCAAATGATGAGATTGAACCGATTCTAGATCAGGAAGGGTTAAGTGAAATATTAGCACTTGGTCCATCACGTACACCAGGTCATGGTGTGTTCAAAGGTATCAACGAATTAAGGGCGGCACACGTAGGAATCTTTGATAAAAATGGTTTTCGAACACGAAGGTATTGGAATGTTATAAGTACAGCTCATACCGATGATTTGGAAGAAACAGCAGACATGGTTCATTATCTATTAACAGATGCTGTAGAAAGACAGCTGGTTTCCGACGTGCCATTGGGAACATTTTTATCAGGTGGAGTCGACTCGAGTGCAATTACAGCCATCGCTTCTAATTATTTAAAACGACATGGCAGAGAAAAATTAAGTACTTTTTCAATTGATTATGTAGATAACGATAAATACTTCAAGAAAAGTTCTTTTCAACCGAATAGTGATAAGGATTTTATCTGGAAAATGGTCGATGCATATGGTACCGAGCATCACAACTTTGTGATTGATAATAAGACTTTAGCTGATTTATTAAAAGAAGCGGTTGAATATCGAGACTTACCGGGAATGGCGGATGTCGATTCATCCTTGCTATGGTTCTGTCGTAAAACAAAGGAAGAAGTAACGGTAGCGTTGTCTGGTGAATGTGCGGATGAGATTTTTGGAGGTTATCCTTGGTTTTATCGTGAAGAGGATCTTAATAGAGAAGGTTTCCCGTGGATCCGTTCATCAGAAGTTAGAAGATCCTTGTTAACTGATGAATGGAAGCAGAAGCTTGATTTACGGGGCTATATGCTCAAGCGTTATCAAGAAACGATAGATGAGACACCAGAGTATGAAGGTGACAATGACATCCAACGACAACGAAGACAAATGTTCTATCTTAATATGCACTGGTTTATGCCAACTTTATTAGATCGAAAAGATCGTATGAGTATGGGAGCTAGCTTTGAGGCCCGTGTGCCATTTAGTGATCATCGTTTAGTAGAGTATGTATGGAACATTCCTTGGGAGATGAAAACGTATCGAGGCAATGAAAAAGGCATTTTAAGAAAAGCATTAGAAGGGTTATTGCCAAATGAAATTTTATATCGAAAAAAGAGCCCTTATCCCAAAACACACAATCCAGTTTATAAAAACACAGTAGTTGCATGGATGAATGAAATTTTAGAGGATCCAAACGCTCGTCTTTTTGAAATTTTTGATAAAGAGGAAATTCGTAAACTAGTGGAAAGTGAAGGTAAGGAAATGGAAGCACCTTGGTTTGGTCAGTTAATGACTGGTCCACAGCTGCTTGCACATTTAGGGCAAATTGATCACTGGTTACGGGCATATGATATTAAAATTGAACGGTAGATTTATATGAGCTGTCTGGTTTCAAGTGCTAACTTGGGATCAGACATTTTTTTCGTAAAATTGTCATACTTTTGGCAGGTTAAATCGTTTAAGATAAAGGTTGTGAGAATTTACGCATTGATTGGTGTAGAATGAGTGACTGGAGGGTTATGTTAATAAGGTTCAAAGAAGAAAGTTGGTCGTTGGAGGGAATTCAAGGAACGCAGAAATTAGATCCTCCTCTAAAAAAATATCACCAGACTTTGACTATTAAAGAAAAATGATAGAAAATGAATGAAGCTTTGCGTTTAAGCTAGGGGTTAGTAGGTAAGGTTGAAATTATACATATTAAGATACAAGGGAGTAGCGTAAATGATAAAACATTTTTTTGTAATTTTAAGTTTTTCTCTTCTAATGCTTATAGGGCTACCTTCTTTAGTCAGTGGAAATGAGCAGTGGCAGGATGAAAACATTTACTATATATTGATTGATCGTTTTTCAAATGGATCATCTACGAATGATTTTGAAATAGATATTGAAAATCCTAATGCGTATCATGGTGGTGATTTACAAGGGATCATCAATCACCTTGGGCACATAAAGGAGTTAGGATTTACGACAATTAATCTTAGCCCGGTGATGAGCAATGAAATAGACGGCTATCATGGATTTCTTATTGATGATTTTCGAAGTGTAGAAGAGCACTTTGGCACAATAGAGGATGTAAAAGAGTTAGTGGATTCTGCCCATGATATGGAGTTAAAGGTTACATTTGATTTTGTCGTCAGCCATCTAAGTAAGACTCATAACTGGGTGAACGAAAATAATGATTGGATTGATGGTGAAGTCTCTAATCGATGGGGCGATAACTTACCTAGTCCAGCCTTACAGAATACAGAGGTAGAGCAATACTTTTTAGATACAGCAGCTTTTTGGATTGAAGAAACGAACGTCGATGGATTTCGACTTTATGTAGATGAACAAACGCCCGATCCCTTTATTGCACGCTTTATTGATCACGTAAAAATGCGCAACGCAAATACGTTTGTTTTTATCGATGAACGAAATTTTAATCCAATGAAATTCCCTGTTGGCTATTATGATCAAGAGGCAGTAAATGTATTTCGTCAGGCTGGACAACCGTTGACTGGCTTATTGAAAGGTGTTGAGCAAAATCAGCCAAAGATAACTTATGTTGATAGTATAGAGACGACTAGATTTACAAGAGAAGCTATTAAACAAGGTCAAAATCCAATTACTCGTTGGAAATTGGCACTAACCTATTTATATACGACTCCGGGAACTCCGATGATTTATCAAGGAACTGAGATTCCGATGGACAACGGGGAGGATACACCAGATCATCAAATGATCCAAATCAAAGGTGGTGACGAGGAATTAACGGCTCACATTCAACAGTTAGCTGCCATCCGTAAACAGTTTCCTGCTATAACGAATGGTGATTTTGCAGTTGAACAATCGAATGGTGCGATGAGCTTATATAAAAGAACAAATCGATCAAAAACGGTGTATGTAGCCATTAATAATGATACACAAACAAAAACAATTACGATAGAAAACATCCCAGATGGCATGCAATTGACAGGTCTGATTCAAGATAACATTGTTCGTGAACAAGAAAATGGAGAGTTCCGAATAGTATTAGATAGAGAGACTGCAGATATTTTTATCGTGGAAGAAGATACAGGGTTAAATTGGTTATTTTTATCATTTATCGCGATCGTTATGGCAGCCTTTATCATCCCAATCATATACCTAAGTAGAAAAAATAAGAAAAAGTCTAGCGAATAAAGCTAGACTTTTTTGAACAAGGGGTCAGACCCCTTGTTCAATTCTGAACGAACGAGTGAACCTTTTACTGGTGCACACGCTTGTTGAGTTTGGCTATTTGATTAACCATTTACAACGACTCCACCGTTAACGTGAAGCATTTGTCCAGTTACATAGCTAGAATCATCACTCGCTAAATAAACGTAGGTTGGAGCTAATTCGTAGGTTTGTCCTGGTCTCGCCATTGGTGTATCAGAACCAAATTCAGATACCTGCTGTTCATCAAAGGTTGCCGGGATTAGTGGTGTCCAAATCGGTCCTGGAGCAACACCGTTCACACGAATGCCTTTTTGAACCAACGATTGGGATAGAGAGCGTGTAAATGTAGTAATTGCGCCTTTCGTACTTGAATAATCAATTAATGTTTCGTTTCCTTTATATGCAGTGATAGAGGAAGTGTTAATAATGGTGCTTCCTTGCTGCATATGTGGTAAAACTGCTTGTGACATATAAAAGAAAGAGAAAATATTAACTTGAAATGTTCGTTCTAGTTGGTCTTTTGTTATGTTCAAAAAGTCCTGCTGTGGGTGTTGTTCAGCTGCATTATTAACTAAAATATCGATTTTTCCAAATTCATTTGCCACTTCTTGAACAGATGTCTGACAAAAGCTTTCATCGGCAATATCTCCAGGGATCAGCTTGCATTTACGACCCTCATTTTCTACTAATTGTTTTGTTGTCTCTGCATCTTGATGCTCATCATAATAAATAATAGCTACGTCAGCACCTTCTTTAGCAAAATAAATGCTAACTGCTCGGCCAATTCCGCTATCTCCACCCGTAATAATGGCAACCTTATTTGTTAGCTTACCACTGCCTTGATAGCTTGGATCTACATATTTAGGCAGAGGATTCATCTCGTATTCAAAACCAGGCTGTCTGTCTTGATGTTGCTTCGGCAAAATCTCCTTTTTCTGATTATTAGGCATTTTCCATGTCCTCCTTAAAATAAAAATCCTATAGATAGCTATATCCATTTTAAGCAAGATTGACTCATGTGAAATTAAAAAAAGGAAGGGGTCTGACCCCTTTATCCAAAAAATACTAAAAAGCAGAGACTTTGTTATATGTCTCTGCTTTTTTTCTTTTTTTATTCTATTGCGTGATAATCTTCTTTTTCTTTAACTGGTAGGTCAATCGTTTGTACGGTAGTACCACTATGAAGGTCATATACACTGATTTTATTATGTGAAAGACCATAGATTATTTCATCTTTTGATACGAGTCTTTTCATTTGTGAGTGCCAATCAGGATAATCAAGATTACCTTTTTGGTGGGTGAACGTTTCCTTAAGGCTTATTCCTTCTTCCGGTGTAATGCTATAAAGATATTGTCCTTCAAATTCAAAAGATTGTTTGATAAATTCTCTATCTTCTTTTTGACCTACTTCCTCCTCAAAGATTGTCAATGGAAAACCATACAGTGGCTCATCCGGGTGTACATATAGTGCTTTATGATTATAGTTTAGATCCGAGTAAGAACCAGCACCACCAATGATTTCCGTATCCATTTCAGTTGGATTGGTCACATCTTGGATATTAAACAAGGATAATTTTAATCCATCTTGCCTAACGATCGGTTCTCGTCCTTCACCTCGTTCAACTAATTTTGTGTTTTGACCGAAACCAATAACAAAGTCATCGTTGATTGGATGTAGATAGTTGCTAAACCCAGGTATTTTTAATTCTCCAAGTACAGTAGGAGAGGTTGGATCTTGTAAGTCGATAACAAATAGTGGATCAATTTGTTCAAATGTAACCATATAAGCACGATCTTCCATGAAGCGAACACTATAAATTTGTTCTCCTTCTGCAAGTCCTTCTAATGAACCGATTCGATTTAAATGTAAATCAAACGTGTACAGGTTATTCATTGATTCTTGATTATTTTCAAAGTCCTCCATTTTCGTGGTCGCTACCCGGAACGTGCCATTTCGTTCATCCATAGCAAATTGATTGACTAATGTCCCTTCAATAACAGTAGAAGCGTGGAAGGAAATGCTTCCTTCATCAATCTCAAATTGAACGATTTCTGTATTCATTGACTGAAAACCGATTCTTGTAGTAGAACTTTCATCAAGATTAGGATATTTTCTAACTGTTGTGTATAAATAATCACTCGACATATATATGTCGTTCGACGTTCCAAGATATGTTTTAATATTCGCTTCTTGCTCGAGATCGTTCAGGTTAATCGAAGTTAATATTAAAAATTGACTTTCATTACTTTCTGGTAAGTAATGAATATTCTCATACGGAATGCGTGTCTGTTTACCGTCAAGACCTGTATCCATGTAGGAAGGTCTCAGATCAATATCTTCATTTCCATCCATTTCTCTTAATATATAAAAGTCTGGCATGTGATTGGCAATTAAGTAAATGTAGTCTCCTTTTATTCTAGAAGAGACATAAGAACCAACAGTGGATACTTCCCGTATTTTTGATGGGTTTTCTTTGTCAGTTATATCATAAATAATCGTCGTCATTTGGTTGCGAAAGTTAGGATAAATCTCTATTTCTGATTTATTAGTTGTTTCTTGAATCTGCTCGTGTTTATGACCAATAACAATTAGTTTGTCTTCATCAATATAAAGCTCTACTGGTCGAAATTTATCTTCCTTAATGATGGATACTAATTTACTATTTTCGTTATCAGCTGTAGCAACGATAATGTCTTCTTCACGAACAAAGTAGATGTGATTACCATCAATCTTAACGATATCAGCCTCATCAATTCCTTCTACTTGAACATTCGTTTTTGAGGTATTTGAATCACCTGTGCTAGAGGAAGATTCATCTGTAACCCCTTCTGTCGCTTCAAGCGCACCGAATCTCATGCTTTGTTGATTTGATCGGTCAACCAATAACTTGTTTAGATGCTTTTCATCTTTAATGGATGGTAACTCATTTGCTGTCTGAAACTCATAATTAAAAGGTTTCGATAATTTTTCTCCGTTTACAGATGTAAGGTTTTGAGAAATAATTAGTCGATAGAAAGCATTGTATTGATAACCTTCTTCTGGTGCATGAATCTGTAGTGATCGACCATTGTTCTGCCAGCTATACGAGATTGGCATTTTCTCATTGCTTTCATTTAAGACATATAGGTCCTCATCTGTAATTGTTGATGGATCCATCTGCCTAGAAAACTCCACAGTCCAGTTCTTAAAAATCGAAACATGGGAGCTAGATGAAGAAACCTCGGCTGTAATTTTAGGTGACGATAAAAAATAAATGCTTAATAGACCCATAAAAGTAATACAAATCGATAGGATTAATATTCTTCTTTTCATCACTTTCACCTCTAAAAAATAATAGTTAAACACATAGACGAACGAGGTGAAAAAATGTTACAAAGAATGAGATTAAGATTGTTTATAGGAGTCATTTAAGAAAAATAATGCAATGGTTCCAGGACCGGAGTGAGCACCAATTACGGATCCGACCATCCCGATTTCAATCGTTTTTACGTTAAATTTATCTTTTATTATTTCTGCTAGTTTGTTGGCCGTCTCTAAATCGTCTCCATGACTAATTCCAATAGTCTGGTTTGCTAAATCTGATCCACGTTCTTCCATTACCTCAATCATACGTCTCAATACCTTTTTTGTTCCTCGGATTTTTTCTAATGGAATTAATTTTCCATTATCAACATGGAGGAGTGGTTTTATTTTCAGAAGTGTGCCCACAAATGCTGCCGTTTTACTAACTCGTCCACCACGATATAGGTATTCTAAATCATCGACTGTGAAAATGTGCTCCATATGCTCCGCATGATAAGTACAAGTCTCCACAATTTCATTTAAAGCAACACCTTCTTGAGCAAGTTGTGCTGCTCGTAAAACAATTAATCCAAATCCTAATGAAGCACATTTGGTATCTAGCATATGTATTTGCCAGTTGGGATAATTCTCTTTTAGCTCCTGTCCTGCTATTACAGCTGATTGATAGGTTCCGGATAGCTCCGAAGAAAAACCTAAATAAATACAATCTTGATTCATTTTAGCGTACTTCTCAAAAACTTCTTTAAATTGTTGAGGTGAAACCTGTGATGTTTTTGGAGCTTTTCCATTTCGCATTGCTTCATAGATAGTAGTGGCTGAGATTGTTTTCCCATCATGATAAATTTGATCGTCAAGCTGCACAGATAACGATACTACTTCAATATTGTATCTTTCATAATGCTCTTTTGATAAATCACAAGCAGAGTCTGTAATAATTTGAACCGTCAATTTTTTGCACCCCCGAAATGGTATAAAAACTACTTACAAGTATTTATTGATAGGAAAGGTTCATAATAAAAATAACTTTGAGTTGATCCCAAATATGAAATTCAACGCTCATAATAATCAGTTTCTTAACATGTGAATAATCAAATATATATTTTAAGTGTAATGTTAACAACGGCTATAGTCAAAACAAGATTTTGTCAAATTTTGTTTAGAAAATAATGATTATGTTGTACAATTGGCGGGTATGTAAAAATAGTTCGCTAGTTTAAAAATGGAGGTTATGCCATTGTTTCTAATGGAAGCAAAGCGTATTATTATCGTAATAGTAGGAGCTTTATTAAACGCTATTGCATTAAATTTCTTCTTTATCGCAGCAAATGTCTATGCAAGTGGTTTTACTGGTATTGCTCAAATACTTTCTACTATATTTATTGATATTTTTAATATAAATCTTAGCACTGGTATTGTTTTATTTATATTAAATATACCTGTTGCCATTCTTGGTTGGTTAAAAGTTGGGAAAGGATTTACGATTTATAGCTTCGTTTCAGTTGCCTTTACCACCTTCTTTTTAGAACTGATACCGATTGAACATCTGTCAAACGATATTATGTTAAATGCTGTTTTTGGCGGTGTTATTGCTGGTATGGGAATTGGAATTACACTTAAATGGGGTGCCTCAACAGGTGGCTCTGACATCATAGCCATGGTATTATCTAGGTTAAAGGATAAGCCTATTGGTGGATATCTTATGGCAATAAATGGTGCTATCATCGTCTTAGCAGGTTTTATCAATGAACCAGAGAATGCGTTATATACACTACTTGCTTTATATGTAACAACAAGAGTAATTGATGGGATCCACACTCGCCATGAAAAGCTTACGGCCATGATTGTTACAAGGAAAGCTGAGGAGCTGCAAAAGGAAATTCATAACACAATGGTTCGGGGGATAACTATATTACCGGCAAAAGGTGCTTACTCAAAGATTGATAAAAACATGTTGGTATTAGTTATCACTAGATATGAACTTTATGATTTAGAGAAAATTATTAAGGAAGTAGATCCAAATGCTTTTACAAATATTATTCAAACAGCTGGGATTTTTGGGTTTTTCAGAAGAAACGATTAATGTAACTTTCTAATGGTGTTATGCGACAAATTTAGTGAAGGAAGATTAAGGGGGTTAAGAGATATGAAAAGGTTAATTTCTATTGCACTTGTTTTTTTACTTATTTTAGCGGCTTGTGGAACAGCTGATCAAACAGACCAAACTGCCCAAGGAAGTAATAATGAAGAACCTACTGGAGATGAGCAAGAAAATCAGGAGGATGTACAGGCTTTGTTAGAAAATTTAGAAATGCAGGCTGAAATTTCTCCATCAGTCGATGAAATTACGTTTGACATGGAGCTTGTCAACCAAGGAGAGGATACGATTGAATTAAGCTTTTCTTCGGGACAACAATATGAAATTATTGTAATAAATCAATCAGGTGAAGTGGTTTATCAGTATTCTGAAGGACGAGATTTTACAGAGGCTTTGGTAGAAAAAGAACTGAAATCAGGAGAGTCTCTAAAATGGACGGAACTATGGGAATACCCAAAGGATGAAGAAGGAATAGAGCCAGGGAAATACACAGCAGAAATTACTCTATTACCTGCACAGGTAAATAAGCAAGTGATTGAAGATAATCCTTTTACGGTGACAAAACAATTTGAAATCGACGATTCAGAACAACAAACTACCGAGTCAACTCAGATTGAAGGCGGAATTTTTAAAAATGTACAAATAGATGGTCAGGAAGGACAATATACCGTAAGTGGTGAAGTAAATTCATCGATTGAAGCATTTTATTATTTGGTGGAGGATGGACATTCCATCTTGGTTGATGAGACTGAAGTAGCAACGGCTACCGAGGAAAGGTCACCTTTTGAATTTGATGTAACTATTTCGGAGGATAAACTACCAATTAATGGAACGGTAATGTTGATCATGTATGAGAAAACAGAGGATGGAACAAAACAATCCTCCTTCCATATCCCGTTAGAACGATTCGATCCTTAAAAATGATTCAGGTGTCAGGAGGTTGTCCCTTTGCTTTTGGGGCAGCCTCTTCTAATTTTTTAGACATTCAGGAAATATAATATTTTCATCAAAGTATACAAAGATTTTTATTGTATAAGTTTACTTATTGAAATCTTGCTCATAATAATTTAGAAACAACATTGTACTTAAATTCCGTATTCAATCTCTCTTAGAGAACAAAACAATTTATTTTAGTAATATTAGATGGAGGAAATTATGGAGCTATCCTTATTGTTAGAGTATGGTTGGGTTTTAGTAATTTTGATTATTTTGGAAGGTTTATTATCTGCTGATAATGCTTTAGTTTTAGCTGTAATGGCCAAGCATTTACCAGAAGAGCAGCAAAAAAGAGCAATTAACATTGGTTTACTATTAGCTTTTGTATTTAGAATTGGTGCGATTTTCATTATTTCGTTTCTTTTCCACGTTTGGCAGGTTCAAGCGATTGGGGCTGCTTATTTAATTTTTATCGCTGTAAAACACATACTAAAAGGACACAAAGAAGCAGAAGAAGAACAAAAAGGGAAAAGCTATCGTATGACCGTTGCACAAATTGCTTTAGCAGATATTGCGTTTGCTATTGATTCAATTTTAGCAGCGGTTGCTCTTGTTATTGCTTTGCCTGATACACCAATAGGAACTATTGGCGGAATGGATGGGGCAAAATTTATAGTGATTGTAATCGGGGCAATTGCTGGTCTAGTAGTGATTAAGTTTGCAGCAGGCTTCTTCGTAACTTTATTGACGAAACGGCCAAGTCTCGAAACAGCTGCAATGGTATTAGTTGGTTGGGTTGGTGTTAAACTATTAATGCATACACTTGCGCATCCGTCAGTACACATTATTTCTCATGAATTTGTCGAAGGACCAATTTGGAAGTCCATATTTTGGTCAGGTATGCTTCTAATTGCTTTGGGTGGCTGGTTTTTATCAAAAGGAAGATCAGAAGAATCGGATGAGTAAGGCAATAACAAAGGCTGTCCTAAAAAGGACAGCCTCTTTGTTATTATATATATAATTAAATCAAAAACTTAGGAGGAAGGATAAATGAAAAGCGTTACCCCATACTTATTTATTGAGAATTGTAAAGAGGCAATGGAATATTATCAAGGTATATTTGATGGAGAAATTAAGAATGTTCAGTTAGCTGATGGCATTGAAATGTTTAAGGGACACGAAGGTAAAATTCTCCATGCTGAATTACATCTAGGAGAAAGTGTCGTCCATTTTTCTGATATTTTTGGAAGTGTTAAAAAGGGGGATAACGTCAAAATAACACTTGAGTTTGAAAGTGAGGATGAGATCAGAAAGACATATCGCTCACTAATCACAGATGGTCATGCTTCAGTAGAATTACAAGAAACTTTCTGGGGCGCTTTACACGCCAATATTACTGATAAAAATGGTATAGGTTGGCTTTTGAATTTTCAAAAGTAATTGTATAAGAGGTATTCTTAACTTTTTCGATCTTTTTTTTCGGTTACATCAACTGCTGCTATATTGTTATTTAAATAAGAGGCTGGGGAAGAGTTATATCCCTCATCTTCATAAAATTCTTCATCCAATTTTTTATTAACATTTATAGTATCTTGTTTATTGACTCTTTTGTTTTTTGCCATAACTTAAACCACCTTTATATAATTTAATATTTTTAGTATCCCATATCATTTAATTTTAATTCATTTTAGTTATGTGGATGTGGCAGGACTTGCGGTTAAAAAACGACAGATAATCGTTTATGTTTGTTTTCCTGGGAAGAAAAAACACAATAGCATAAAAAAATCGAGTGAAACTATTCCACTCGATTTGCAATATGTAGAAGTTTTTAGTTAATAACCGTAGTTGTTTATGATTTCTTCTACCTTTGGAGTTAAAGAATCCCATTCTGCATCAATACTTTTGTTAACCGTAATAAAATTCTGAAATCCAAATACATTGTCAACACCATCTAATTCCATTAAATCATTTAAAATTTTATGTTCACTTGTTTGACCAGGCATCACAGAGATACTATTATCGCCTTCAAAAATCATCGACTCTGTTGTGAATTTCATTGCGTTAGGATTTGGTGTAGATTGTACTTGTATACTCATTGATTTATCCTCCTTAACTGTTTCTTACTAATAATGATAGCAGAAAAATGTCAGATACAAAAGATAGATTACCTAATACAAGTTGAATTACTTGGAATGAGATTTAAAATCTCATTATTTCCTGGGGAATACCCATGATTCATGTCGTTTTACTAAGAAATATTGTGTGATTGATTAGTGGAATCTGTATTACAGGAACATGTAAGGATGGAAGCGAATGTATAGAAATGGTAATCCGCGTTCGTTATAATGAAAGAGAGAAAAGGGATTGACGATTCGCCAATCCCTTTTTCTGCAGAGGTTCTTACAATTCGTTCTTTTGTTGAAGTTGTTGTTCTAACTGTTGCAGCTCTTGTTGTTCTTCTGGAGTCGCATCAGTGTAGGCAGATTGGATAGCATTTCTAGCTGCTTGCTTATCTTGTGGATTGACGTTTTGGCCATTTGTAATTCGATTAACAGCTTGACGAGCTTGTTGAAATAAATTATTTGCCATGTTTGCCATTATTAAAACCCTCCTAGCTATTCTATCTGCTTTTTGCTTTTGCTTCTAAGTCACTAAAACGTTCGTGATAAGGAAATCGTTCGGCATGCTTTTTAACGGCATCTGAGCCTTGCTGAGTAAACCGTTTTGATTTGCTTTTTTTACTCACGTTTATTCCTCCAGTACGAACAACCTTAGTTTGAAACAACAATTAACAAAAAAGCCTGAACGCATTATCGCGTTCAAGCTTAGTATGGATTAAACCAGTCTTTTTATAAGTTGAATTATTTGGTAAATGAAACGCTTCTTTCTATGTATCTTAACCTGTGTTAAAGTTCGGTGTTGATGTTGGACTCATCTTGAGAAATCTCGATTTTTACATCAAGAGTCAATATATATACTATCCTTTAATAGTACCTAAGTTTAAAAAATTATCTAGAAAAATCCCGATGCCATCTTCCTCATTTGATGCCGCAATATGATTAGCAATACCCTTTAATTCATCTATGCCGTTTGACATTGCCACGCCTACACCTGCATATTCAATCATTTCTAAGTCGTTATCTTCATCACCAAAAGCAATAATGTTCTTTTGATTTATGTGGTAATAGTGGGCAATTCTTTTAAGTCCAACTGCTTTGTTCATCCCTTTACGAACAATTTCAATGACATTCCACGGCGCTCCCCATTTTCGGTGTTCAATTACAGAAGCATGTTCATCATCCAAGTTTTGTCTCAACTTCTGAATATGATCTACTCTCGGGTGGATTAATAAAGATGTAGGATCATCCTTCAATTCATTTTTTAAACTGCCAATCGTGACCTTATAGTTATCGTCAGATGTTTGGAATATGTCCATTAACTCTTCATCATATTTGTCAAAATAAATATCATCGGAAATTTCCGCCATAATATTTTTCACTTGTAAGTCATAGCATGTTTGGATAATTTTTTTTGCAGTACGGTTTGGCAGGGGACTATGTAGAACCTCCCACTTTTTATCTGTCGGATGGTGGATTAATGCCCCGTTAAAATTTACCATTGGGGTATCTAAACCAAGCTCGTGGTAATAATCAATACTCGCCCGATGTGGTCTACCTGTTGCAATGACTACAATATGTCCTGCTTCTTTTGCTTTTAAAACAGTACGCTTTGTTCGTTCGCTAATCACTTTATCATCAGTTAATAACGTTCCATCAAGGTCTAAAGCAATTAGATACTTATTGCTCTCCATGGTCATATCACCTCTTATAGTAAGTATAGTGTAATAGCGAAATAAAAATATGTAAAGAATAATATAGGCGTTTAATTAGATAAACGTTAACTCGAGGTCGACACGATGGCAGCATTTTGATTCATTGACTTTTTATACACCACTAAAATTGTAATTTTTTGCAAGTTCCTTTAAGAAATAATAAGATAAATAATAGTAATCATTTATATAGGAAAGGGACATGAAAAAACATGATAGGAATTTTTCAAGAAACATGGAGTCAAATACCTGTATTAGTTGTTGTTGAAGCGGATAGAAAAAATGACGCACTCCCGGTATTGACATATTTTCACGGATTTACTAGTGCCAAAGAGCATAACCTACCACTTGCTTTCTTGTTGGCGGAGAAAGGATACCGAGTTGTTCTCCCTGATTGTATGTTGCACGGGGAAAGGGGAAAAGATACAACAAGTGAAGAAATGGAGCAACGTTTCTTTGACATCGTTCAGCAAAATGTAGTAGATATAAATACAATTAAAGAAGTGCTTACAGGCAAAAATCTTATTTTAGATAATCGATTTGGCGTTGCAGGAACTAGTATGGGTGGGATTACTACTGCTGCAGCTTTAACACAGTATGATTGGATCAAAGCAGCAGCAATTTTAATGGGCTCTCCAAAGCTTACCGATTATGCCAAAGAATTGGTCGATAATATTCGTGAGTCGAAAGGTGAATTACCATTATCCGAGGAGCAAATTGAAGGGATGTATGAGTCGTTAGATAGAGTTGACTTATCCAAACAATTGGAAAAGTTAAATGAACGTCCTTTATTTTTTTGGCATGGAGAAAATGATCCAATTGTTCCATTTGATCATTCGTACAGCTTTTATGAACAAGCAGCTGATTATTATAAAAATCCAGAGAATATACGATTTCTAAAAGAAGTTGGGAGAGGACATAAAGTTAGTCGCTTCGCTATCTTAGAGACCGTTGATTGGTTTGAGATGCAATTGTAGGTAAGATTATTTAAAATTTTGGTTATTTATGTTTATAATAGACAGTAAAGAAAAAAGGAGGTATTCGGTATGGATCAAGCATTAGAAGAAAATTTAATGGGAGCTTTGGAAAACGTTATTGATCCAGAGCTTGGGATAGATATTGTAAATTTAGGTCTTGTTTATGGAGTTGACATGGACGATGACGGTACTGCAACGGTAACGATGACGTTAACAGCAATGGGTTGTCCACTTGCGGGTCATATTGAAGCAGATGTGAAGCGCGCCCTAGAAGATATTCCAGAAGTTAAAGATACACAAGTAAATATTGTTTGGAATCCACCATGGACGAAAGAGCGTATGTCTCGTTATGCAAAAATTGCATTAGGAATTCCTGATTAATAAAAAACTACCCTCTCTTAACTAGAGGGTAGTTTTTTTACAAGGTAAGAAAGTATAAAAATTTGGCGCATTTCATCAAGCTCCAACGCCTACTCCCTTGAGGTCTTAAGTCAATCCTGAGCACGGAAAAAGAGCGCTACTTCGAGAACTCGACTTAAGCTTGTCGGTGATCAAGGCGCTTGCGCTTTTCTTAGAGGTTGGTTCTAAGTTACAGAGTCTTTGCCTAAAGTAAAAGAAAAGCAAGTGCACCAACAATAAAACAGTAAAACGCAAAGTATTTCAAATTTCCTTTAGCCATGATATTCATAAACCATTTTAATGAGAAATAGGTAGCAATAATTGATGCAGCGAATGCAAGCAGGTATGGAATCCACAAGGCATTAAAATTTTCATCTAAAAAGATTTCTTCTATTGATAGTAAAAAGGTTCCCAAGCTAACAGGGATATATAGTAAGAATGAAAATCGTAACGCAGTTGTTTGTCTCATTCCTAGAAGCATCGCAGCAACAATCGTAGCTCCGGATCTGCTAATACCAGGAATCAACGCCACAGATTGAGCCATGCCTACAATAACTGCGTCTTTGATTGTTAAGGCACCGTCGTTTTTGATTCCTTTTAAATTACGAATTATCCATAAAGCAAGTCCAGTTACAATCAATGTAATCCCAACCATTTTTGAAGAACTGAATGTACTAGAAATTTGATCCTCAAATAAAATTCCGATTACCCCAGTTGGAATCGTTGCAATAACTAAGTAAAAGATGAAATTAAAATCATCTTTTGTACCGGGATCCTTTGTTGCTATATATTGAACCCCATTTTTAATTAATCGAAGGATGTCGTTTTTATAGATGATTAATACTGCAATTAATGAGCCAAAGTTCACAAAAATCTCAAAGGATAATCCTTTAATATCTAAATCGAATAGATTACGGACTATCACCAAATGTCCACTTGAAGAAATGGGTATTGGCTCTGTGAATCCTTGAAAAAATCCTAGAAATAGGTACTTCAATAGTAAGAACAACTCCGTTAAGCTTTCCATTTTATTATCCCCTTTGTGAGTGATCTCTTCCTCCGCTATTGTCACAAACCATTAAAGGTTGAATAACTTGTAGTAAAAAGGAGGAGTAGTGAAATTATGTATAACCCCCATAATCATCATCACCATTTGTATGATTTATGCCATAAGCATATGCACCATTATGTGTTAGCTGAGCTTTCTGATGGAAGTAAAGTTGATGGGATTATTACAGGAGTAGATGAAAAATATGTTTATTTAGCTGTTCCAGATACAAGTAGAAACGTCGAAGAAGAACGAGGTTATCCAGGTTATGGTTACCCACCCTTTGGATACCCAGGTTACGGATTTCCTCCCTATTATTATGGACCAGGAGCAGGCTTCAGACGACTTATTTTACCTTTAGCAGCACTAACAGCTATCAGTACGCTGCCATTTTGGTGGTACTAGAAGGAAAATAAAACATATACGAAACCCTTGCCATTCCTTGTTGGCAAGGGTTGTCCAAATTTTTATAAAAAATGATTATTCTTTGCTTTCCTTTAAAATTCCATCGCCAATCACGGTAGCCACAATAATAAATAAAATAGCAACTACAAAGATTGGTGCAAATGTTAATGTTTCACCAGCCATGCTTGTAAGTACATAGGATACTAAAAAGCTTATTAATAAAGCCCAAACAATTGTCATTAAGTAACGCATTTTTTCACCTCATTTTTCACACATTCTTAATCTTATTTTACCAAAAGAGCTTCAGAAAATAAATAAATTATTATAAAAATCATGTATTACTAACTGCGACATAAAGTAATATAAAGTGGAACTTCACAAAATAAAAAACTTCCCCAATATACGGATGATCGCACCGAAGAAATACCGATTAAGGAGGAGGAATATGTACGTTGTTTTAGGAGCATTCCATTGGATAGGCTACCAAATAATAACAAGGCTTCTTGATGATAGTTATGAAGTGATTGGAATAGACAAGATGGAATCGGAAAAGAAAGAGAATTTGTCGATGTATATTGGCAGAAATAGTTTGTTTACACATGTCTCCAGTAGTGAGGAAATGAATCAACTGCAGAAACTCCAACAAATTAATATATTATTTGAAATAGATTCTAGTCAATTATTTAACGACAGATATTCATTAAATACAGAAACTGTCATCAATTTGGATAAAGGTAGAGTTAAGGCTAGCTCTAATACTGTTGATGTTGACTTACCCTTATTGTATGGAGAATGGATGCCAAGAAATGATAATGGGGTATACCATAATGGACAATTCGTTGCTTTTGATTCTGAACAATTTAAAAACGAAGCAGTTTATATCCAGGATTTTATTACCTGCTTAATAGAAACTATCTCTAATTACAAACAGGATAGGGTTGCAATAAAGGCCTTTGATCCCTCGTTTGATTCAAAGGATGCCCAAAAAACAATTTGTATTAGAGAAACAAAAGACAAAGACGAACGTATAAAGGAATTAAATGACCATTATAAAATGTATAAAAATTTTTACTAAACTTCATCAAAGTTTAACGCGAAACAAGTTTACGTGCACACGATAAGACGGTAATATAGTACTAGAAAACAATTATTGTATTCTAATTTTAATTACCTACTATTCGATATTCATTTTTTATATAGGAGTGCACAAGTTGAAAAATTTCTTTCGGTTATATGTCATCTTTTTTATTTTCTTTATATTCGTTCTTTCGGGATGTAATTCTTACTTAGGTCAAGACAAAGTTCAGAAGGTTGGTATGCTGGTAGAAAATTCAATCAACGATCAAACTTGGGGAAATAAGGGATACAAGGGACTAATCGAGATAAAAGATGAATTCGATGTTGATGTTTACTTTAAAGAAAATGTTAAAACCCAACAAGAAGTTAATCGAGCAGTTGAGGAGTTTTCAAATCAAGGGGTTAATCTAATTTTTGGCCACAGTAACATTTATGGCAAAATGTTTGAAAGTATTTCAGATGCTTATCCAGATATTCATTTCGTATATTTTAATGGAGGATACTATAATACCAATTTAACAAGTCTTAATTTCAGCTCTCATGCAATGGGTTTTTTTGGTGGAATGGTTGCTGGTGAAATGACAGAATCAAATCAGGTTGGTATCATTGCTGCATTTGAATGGCAGCCTGAAATTGAAGGATTTTATGAGGGGGTTAATTATTCAAATCCTGAGGCAAAAGTGCGGATGAATTTTGTCAATGATTGGGATAACCAAGAAAGAGCACGAATGATGTTTAATCAAATGAATCAACGTGGGGTCGACGTTTTCTATCCTGCTGGGGATTCCTTTAGTGTACATGTGATTGATCAAGCAAAGCAAGCGGACAAATATGTAATAGGATTTGTGTCTGATCAATTATATTTGGGTCAAAATACGGTTTTAACAAGTACAGTTCAACATGTGGACAAGCTCTATTTGTTAGCTGCCAAGAAGTTTAACGAAGGAGATCTTTCAGGTGGTGTTTTCACCTTTGATTTTGATGACGGTGTCATTTCGATGGGCGAGTTTAGCCCTGAAGTTCCTGAATCACTAAAAGAAAAGCTTGATGAAGCGGTTCAAGCATATATCGATACTGGGCTGTTACCTAACGAGTCCAACTAAACAAAGAAAGATTGCCGACTCCTTGTATGCACATGTTATAGGAGTCGGTTTTTTCACGTTAAGAAAAAATTAGCAGAGAAGTAAATCGCCGTAGTAAACATTTTAAGGAATATACGGGGATTTCAATAAATTGGTATAGAAAAACGGACCTGTTCAAACATTAAGATTTGAATTTCTTTATCGCATTTTTTATCCCTTTCATATATGGTGATAATTGCTTATACGTTTCAGCAACAGTTTGAGCTGTGCCAAACAAGTCGAATTCTTCTTCAATATTCGTAGAACGGTTTGAATCTTTTTCTGAACTCCTAGGTGTTTGGTTGTTTCCCCTTGGTCCAAGCATCATTTGATCAAACGGATGTAAACGTTCTTGATTTTCTTTTTTTGATGACATAGCAATACACCTCCTTGTTTTTATTGTATTTTTAAAAATCATGGTAGGGAAAGGCTATTGCCATTATATTTAAGACATTTTATTCCTCACTTGATTCTATTTGATAAATCCATTAAAATTAGTACCAAGTCTTAATAATTGATATAAATTATAGTGAAACACCCTGAGAGGATGAGATAAATGAATGCAGGTATTATTGGCACTGGACACTATGTTCCTGACAAAATTGTAACGAATGCGGATCTTGAAAAAATAGTCGATACGAACGATGAGTGGATCCGTACAAGAACAGGGATAGAAGAGAGAAGAATTGCAGATGAATCAATAAATACCTCTGATATGGCTTTTTTAGCAGCGAAAAATGCATTAGAGGACGCAAACTTAAATGCAGAGGACCTTGATTTAATCCTGGTAGCAACAGTCACTCCTGACACTTCTTTTCCAAGTGTGGCATGTATGATTCAAGATCAGTTAGGGGCAACCAATGCTGCTGCGATGGATATAAGTGCAGCATGTTCAGGTTTTATGTATGGGGTTATTACTGCACAACAATTCATCCAAACAGGTGCTTATAAAAACATTCTTGTTGTAGGTGCTGAGAAATTATCTAAAGTAACGGACTGGTCCGATCGAAACACTTGCGTTTTGTTTGGGGATGGAGCAGGCGCAGCAATTATTGGACCAGTAAGTGAAGGGAAAGGAATTCTATCCTTTGAACTTGGTTCAGATGGCAGTGGAGGAAAATATTTATTACAGGACAAAGAATATATTAGTATGAATGGTAGAGAAGTATTCAAATTTGCGGTAAGACAAATGCCAGAATCATCGGTTCATGTAGTGGAAAAGGCAGGATATAATCGAGAAGATGTTGACTACTTAATTCCGCACCAGGCGAATATTCGAATTATGGAAGCAGCACGTGAAAGATTAGGTATTTCTAAAGAAAAAATGGCAACGTCTGTAAAGAAATATGGAAATACTTCAGCCGCTTCAATACCAATTGCTTTATCTGAAGATGTAAAAAACGGTAAAATAAAAGATAATGATTTAGTTGTGTTAGTCGGATTTGGTGGAGGATTAACATGGGGAGCTGTAGCACTCCGATGGGGAAAGTAGTTACTTAAAAAAATAGTATTGGCGGTAAGCCATGTTTGAAGAAAACAATTGTTGTTTAACGATAAGGAGGTTTACCTTATGGAAAAAAGACGTGTAGTTATCACTGGATTAGGAGCTGTTACTCCAATCGGAAACACGATTGAAGAACTGTGGAAGAATCTAGTGGAAGGTAATTCAGGAATTGACTATGTAACAAAAGTAAATAAAGATGATTTTCCAGCTAAAGTTGCAGGTGAAATTAAGGATTGGGATCCAAGCCTTTATATAGATAAAAAAGAGGCAAAAAGAATGGATTTATTTACCCAATATGCTGTAGCAGCTGCAAAAATGGCGATTGATGATGCTGAACTTGATATAACAGAGGACGTTGCACCACGTGTCGGTGTCTGGGTTGGTTCAGGAATTGGCGGTATGGCAACCTATGAAGAACAATTCCATAAATTTCTTGGGAAAGGCTATCGTAGAGTAAGTCCGTTCTTTGTTCCAATGCTAATTCCTGATATGGCAGCTGGTCAAATTTCAATCCAATTTGGTGCAAAAGGGATAAACAACTGTTCCGTAACTGCCTGTGCCTCTGGTGCAAATTCTATTGGTGATGCATTCAAAGTCATCCAACGCGGTGATGCAGATATAATGATTACTGGCGGAGCCGAGGCACCGTTAACCAATATGGCATTTGCAGGCTTTTCAAGTGCCAGAGCACTTTCATTTAACGATGATCCAAAAACAGCTAGTCGCCCATTTGATAAAAACCGGGATGGTTTTGTGATGGGAGAAGGGTCTGGAATCCTTATTTTAGAAACGTTAGAATCTGCACAAAAAAGAGGTGCAACCATATATGCGGAGATAGCTGGATACGGTTCAGCAGGGGACGCATATCATATAACATCACCAGCACCAGAGGGAGAAGGTGCTGCAAGAGCAATGACTCAAGCAATCGAGGATGCAGGTGTTAACGGTGATGAGATTGAATACATCAACGCCCATGGTACAAGTACGGAACTAAATGATTCCTTTGAAACAATGGCGATAAAACAAGTATTTGGCAATCATGCTAATCAATTAGCAGTATCATCAACTAAGTCTATGACAGGACACTTACTTGGTGCTGCTGGTGCTGTTGAGGCTATCGCTTGTATTAAGGCACTAGGAGATAATATATTACCTCCTACTATAAATTATGAGACACCAGATCCAGATTGTGATCTGGACTACGTTCCTAACAAAGCGAAAAACAAAGATATAAATGTTACCTTAAGTAACTCACTAGGCTTTGGTGGACATAACGTATCTCTAATATTTAAAAAATATAAATAATCACAGAAAAGGCTGTCCAAAAAGTAAAAACTTTTTGGACAGCCTCTTTTTTATGAATGAGAAGAGGGGTCAGACCCCTTGCTCATTATTGCACATGAAAGGGAATTAATTCATAGACATGTTCGTTCTATCTCTATCATATAGTTATAGTAATAAAATTTGGACAGGCAGGGGAGATAGAGTTGTGTTCTATTTTTTACTATTTTTAGTAGGGTTTGGGTTAACAGTTGCAGGAGGAGTTTCTATTATTATTTACTTGAATTTCGTTCCTGCTGGTTTGTCCTTTTATGACTATTTCATTTTCCTTAAAGGCAGAATTGAGTGTTATTTTTTCGTAATTGGAATCATTTTAATGATTATAGCCATTCAGAAATTACCTGTAAAATAATAGAAAACAAAGAATAAATTTTCATAAATTGGTGATAATGTATCCTAAAGAAGTGATTAAAAGTACTTTTTAAAAGTAACTTTTAAACACGGAAGATTCAAACTAATAAAGCGAGGGTTCGATACATGTTGTATTTACACGATGTATGGGTCAACTGGTTTGAAGGCGAAGAGAATGGATATAATGTTTGTCATTTTCATGAATGGAGAAAAGAAGATGGAATTGAATTACTAGACCAAGTACCAATTCTGTACATAGAGGATGTACTGTACCACTACATTGAAAATGATTTACAGGATTTACCTAGGCCCTTGTTAGACAGTATTTATAAACGAGCCTATTTAAGAAAAAATCAAGAAAGAATATCATTAGAATATGCTAGTATTGTTACGAATGGAAAATCTGTTTTAGTATTTGATACGATGGGATATCATTTGCCAGTACGTAAAAGTCGATTAATACCGAGACAAGAAAGATTAGTATTTGAAATGATTGAAGGCTCTAGTCCACAAGAATACTCTTTTCCAGAAAATCATCAAGACAAAGAATATCATATTTTGTCCTTACCGCCGGACTCCATGTTAGGACTAACAAGAAAAGAACGGCAGCTAAAGCAATTACTAATGATGGCTATTGATCAACTAGAAGGAACTAAAAACATTGAAGAAGTTAGGTACTGGTTAACGGAATGGGATCCTGATCGTTATTCAGAAATCAGACAAATGGATTTTGGAGAAGCATGGGAAGCACTGTACTATGGTGTGATAGATGGTTGGAGTAAGTCGCATGAAGATTTATGTGGAAAACTAATAAAAGGTCAACCATTTTTTGAAAAAATGTGGGAGCTAGAACAAGACAGTGAACAAAACACATACAAAAGAATGCTATAGCTAAAAACGTCCCTCCTTAAGATGAATGAGGGACGTTTGTTGTGTTGGGATTTAGTACCATAAAAATTTAGTATTACTCCAGCAGGAGATGAACTGGATAGAATGGAAAATATTAAAATCAAGAAGTGAACAGGAATTGCTAGTCCTTTAAATTCTCAACTCTAGAGAGCTCTCCTTACTTCTTTTTCTTTTTTACTCTACCAAGCCCCATTGCCTTTTTGGCTTTCGTGAGCATTTTATTTGCGGCGAAACTCGCTTTTTCAGCACCATTATCTAAGATATCATCTAACTCTTTGGAGTTGATTAATTCCTCATAACGCTCCTGGATTGGTTTTAATGCTTCAATGACTGCGTTCGCTGTATCTTGTTTAAATTCGCCATATCCTTTTCCTTCATATCTCTGCTCCAGTTGTTCAATTGTTTCCCCTGTACAACTCGCGTGAATAGTCATCAAATTGCTAATTCCAGGTTTGTTCTCTTTATCAAACTTGATAATTCCTTCTGAATCTGTAACTGCGCTCTTTATTTTCTTTTCAATTTTTTTCTCGTCATCGAGCATGAAAATAGATGATTTTTGGTTCTCGTCTGACTTACTCATTTTTTTCGTGGGCTCTTGAAGAGACATAATCCTTGCTCCAACCTTCGGAATACTTATTTCCGGAACTGTGAAAATGTCATTAAATTTATTATTAAAGCGTTGTGCAAGGTTACGTGTTAATTCAAGGTGCTGCTTTTGATCATCCCCTACAGGAACGATGTCTGTTTTGTAGAGTAGTATGTCAGCTGCCATCAGTGGTGGATAAGTAAGTAAAGACGAAGATACCGCTTCTTTTCCGTCTGATTTATCTTTAAACTGAGTCATTCGCTCTAATTCTCCAATGTAACTAATCGATTGCATCATCCATCCTAGCTGCGTATGCGCAGGAACTTCTGATTGAATAAATAACGTTGATTTTTCAGGGTCAATTCCTGATGCAAGGTATAAAGCTGCCAATGAGCGGATATTTTCCCTTAGTTTAAGTCGATCTTGTGGAACGGTAATCGCGTGCTCATCAACGATACAGAAATAACAGTTATGATCATGTTGTAAACTAACGAAATGTTTCATTGCGCCTAGATAATTACCGATTGTTAACGTTCCGCTTGGTTGAATACCTGAAAAAATAGTCTTCATTTTTATCACCTCAAAAATATTGATAATCGCAAAAATTGCATAAAAAAAAGCGATTCTACCCCATAGAAAAAGGGACGATTGAACCGCGGTGCCACCCTTTGTTATCTCTATGACAGAGATCACTTTATTGCCAAGAAGGCTCAGTTAACGCCTGATTACGGAGGGCTTCTCTTAATACCCCTCTGCTCCAAAGCCCCAATTTCCACACTTCCTTAGTATCTGTTTTCACCAACCACAGACTCTCTTAAAACTAGATGGAAGCGGTACTTTGCTTTTTCATTACATACTATTTAGATTTGTTGTAATGGATTATATATAAAAAAAGGCTACATTGCAAGGTAACGATTAAGTTAATAGATGGAATAACTCCAGAATGGAAAGATAGTTGTTACTTTACAAGTAATAAACACATAATAAAAAAAACATTATTATTGTTAAAGAGAGACCTTGAAAAAGGATTTTTCGCATGAAAAAGTTACTGATCCTTTCTGAAGGTGCTGATTTATCTTCCCAGTCAACGGAAATAGTTCTTTTAAAACTAACGCTTACTTTTCTAAACCCGTAGGCTAAACCATCAAAAAAACGACCTTTTATGATAAACAATAGTAACCAAGCACCTAGATAAATCAAGCCAAAGTAAAACAATATATTAATGTAGTCTACAAGTTCAAAGTCACTTGTAGTAAGTACAAAAATAAATAGAGAACATAATAGGTGGAAAAATAATAGAACCCAATTATTTAATACTTTCAAAACAAACACAACCCTAACTATAAGATGAAAACTATTATAGCATAGGATAAACTTTTGCTTGAATTATTCCAAAAGTTAGAGAACATCTTTGAAATTTGTCGAGTCAAATCTAATTTATTATTATTCTTGAAACTTTGATACATAATTCGGCAAATATCTGCTTATTCTACAAATAGTTGACAAAAACTTACGAATTGATATAGGTAAAATTCCCTGTTTTATGTAATGAGTACTTAATGTTTATACGAATGTTAATATTTTATGTAAAAATTTTAATGCAAAATTTTGAAAAAAATTGTATAATTCACTTTGTAGGTGGAAACATCTGCAAAAAAATTCAGAAAATTTTTGGGGAGGTCATTACTTTATGAGAAAGGCAAATTGGCTTTTATTAGTACTAGCCTTAGTACTAAGTATGTTCTTAGCTGCTTGTGCTGGCGGTGACGATACAACAGAAGAAGATCCAGGCACAGACGCAGACACAGAAGAAACAGAAGATACTGGAGACGATGCAGAAGGTGATGCTGCAGGTACAGAACAAGTACTTAACATTTTGGAAGCTTCACAGATTCCAACAATGGATTCATCACACGCAACTGACGCGGTTGCATTCCAGTTCCTAGGTGAATCTATGGAAGGGCTTTATCGCCTAGACGAAAATGCTCAACCAACTCCTGCTATCGCTGCTGGTGATCCAGAAGTAAGTGAAGATGGTCTTACTTGGACTATTCAATTACGTGATGATGCTGTTTGGTCTAATGGTGACCCTGTAACAGCTCATGATTTCGTATTTGCATGGAGACGTGCGGTTAATCCTGATACTGGATCTGAGTATGGTCCATTCATGATGAACGGAGTAATTAAGAACGCTGAAGCTATCAACAATGGCGATGTTCCAGTTGAAGAGCTAGGTGTTGAAGCAACAAGCGATACTGAATTAGTAATTACACTTGAAAAAGCAGTACCATATTTCCACGGTCTATTAACTTTTGGTACGTTCTTGCCACTTAACGAAGATTTCGTAACAGAGCAAGGTGACGACTATGCCTTAAGTTCTGATAACCTTATTTTCAACGGACCATTCTTACTTAAAGATTGGAATCCAACTGGTGAGAATCCTGATCAATGGAAGCTAGTTAAAAACCCAGACTACTGGGATGCAGATGCTGTAACGTTAGAAGAAATTAATGTCAGTGTTGTGAAAGAAACAAGTACTGCAGTTAACTTATATACTACAGGTGATGTTGATCGTGCTGGCTTAACGGCGGAATATGTTGAGCAATATGCTGGTACGGATGAATTCCGTACATTACCTGAACCGGTTCTTTTCTACCTGAAAATGAACCAAGCAAACGAAGCACTAGCTAACCAAGATATCCGTAAAGCTATTGCGATGTCTATTGGAAAGCAAGACCTTGTAGATGTAATTCTTGCAAACGGGTCGGTAGTATCTACTGGTGCTGTTCCACAAAACTTCACTGCTCATCCAGAAACTGGAGAAGATTTCCGTGAAATTAACGGAGACCTAATTGTTGAGGATAAAGCAAAAGCACAAGAGCACTGGCAAGCAGGTTTAGAAGCACTAGGTGTTGATTCAGTTAATTTGAGATACCTTGGTGGTGACAGTGAAGTAGCTACAGAAATGGATGCTTACATTAAGAATCAATTAGAAAGTAACCTTGAAGGTTTAACAGTTGACATCTCTTCTGTACCATTTGAAGAGCGTATTGCTAGAGATGAAGCTTCTGATTATGATATTCAAAACGCTGGTTGGGGTCCTGACTACTTAGATCCTAACACTTGGTTAGAAATGTGGACATCTACTAGTCCTTATATGACAATGAACTATAACAATGAAGAGTTTGACGCTCTTATCAGCGAAGCTAATAATGAACTGTTAACAGAACCTGTTGAGCGTTACGAAAACTTCCTTGAAGCAGAAAAAGTTATGATGGAAGATGCAGCTATTGCCCCATTATATCAACGCTCTCGTGCTTATCTATGGAGACCATCTGTAAAAGGAGTTATTTTCAATCCAATGGGTGCTGACTTCACTTACAAGCATGCATATATTGAGGAATAATTTCTCGGATAACACGAGCTTAGCAATATAGCTCATGGAAAGGAGAGTGTACTGCCGTAATTTGGCATATACTCTCTTTTTCCATTTGAGCATAATTTTCGAATAATTTGAAGATTCTTAAGAAGAGAGTTCATTGATTAATAGGAGGAATAGGAGGGTTTGAATGGCACGGTATATCATACAACGACTTGGCTATATGTTGATGACGTTGTTTTTAATTGCTTCATTTTCTTTTTTTCTAATGAAATTGCTACCAGGGTCTCCGTTGAAAATGGAAGAAAAGCTATCTGATGCTCAACTTGAGATCCTGTATGAAAAATATGGATTAAATGACCCTGTACCCATTCAATATTTAAGATATATAGGAAATCTTCTACAAGGAGATTTAGGTGTTTCCTTTCAATTAAGTAATCAGCCTGTAACGGATATTTTACTAAGTAGAATTCCAGTTTCAGCACATTTAGGACTACAAGCTCTAATCGTAGGAACGATTATTGGAATGCTGCTTGGAATCGTAGCGGCAATAAGAAATAATTCATGGATGGACTACTCAGCGAACATTATATCAGTAGTTGGTATTTCTATCCCATCTTTTATATTTGCTGGTCTATTACAGTATTACGTTGGTGTTAAGCTTGGATTATTGCCAATCGCTTTCTGGGGGACTTTTCCCCAAACAATTATGCCTACTATAGCATTAGCGATTTTCCCATTGGCTATATCAGCAAGGTTTATGAGAACGGAATTAATTGAAGTGATGGGATCAGATTATATTGTTACTGCTAGGGCGAAAGGCGTAACAAAAGCCGCAATATTATTTAAACATGGCTTGCGTAATGCATTAATCCCACTTGTTACGGTATTAGGCCCAATGGCAGTTAGTTTAATGACAGGAACATTAGTTATTGAGCAAATATTCTCTATTCCTGGAATTGGAGAACAATTCGTTACATCTGTTATGACAGATGACTTCTCAATCATTATGGGGACTACACTATTCTTTGCATTTTTCTTCATTCTTGTCATACTAATCATCGATATATTATACGGAATTATTGATCCGCGAATCCGACTCGCTGGAGGTAAGGAATAATGGATAAAGAAAAATTAAATAAAGATTTATTTGTCCCCGCAAATAGAAAAGAAGATACGAGTGAAGAAATACGAAGACCAAGTTTGTCCTATTGGCAGGATGCTTGGATACGTTTAAGAAAAAATAAGGGAGCTATTTTCGGCATAATCGTTCTATTCATGATTGCAGTCCTTTCTTTCGCTGGACCACATATTAATAAATATGGTCTTGATGACCAAGACCTTGGTTTGTCTAAAATGCCTCCTCGTGTACAAGGTTTAGAAAATATTGATTGGTTACGGTTAAATGGAACAAAATCTGCTGATTTAACAGCGGCAACTGTTGAGGAAGCTCAGGAAAAAGCATTAGCTCGTTTTACACAAACAGATTTTGAATACATTACTTTCGATGTAAAGAACGAAGGAAATGGACAAGAAGATTCTGCAAGGGTAATTGCATATTTTTATATTTACGATGCAAAAGCTGTTGATGAGTACTTTTGGTTCGGTACAGATACACTAGGTCGTGATTTATTTACGCGTGTATGGTACGGTACGCAAATATCTATGCTAATCGCGTTTATTGCTGCAATTATTGACATGGTTATTGGAGTTGCCTATGGTGGTATTTCTGCTTATTACGGTGGGCGTGTAGATAATGTCATGCAACGTATTATTGAAATATTAGTTGGTATTCCCAATCTTGTTATTGTTATTCTAATGATTATGATTTTGGACCCTGGTATCATATCTATTATCATTGCCTTAACCATTACCGGTTGGGTTGGAATGGCAAGGATTGTTCGTGGTCAAGTATTGAAGTTAAAAAATCAAGAGTTTGTACTTGCTTCGCGCACATTAGGTTCGTCCAATACGCGAATTTTGGCGAAACATCTCATTCCAAATACATTGGGTATGATTATTATTAATACAATGTTTACCATTCCATCTGCAATCTTTTTTGAGGCGTTTTTAAGCTTTATTGGACTAGGTTTACAACCTCCTGAAGCGTCATTAGGAACGTTGATTAATGATGGTTTTAAATCGCTTCAAATTAATCCGCATATTATGATCTTCCCGGCAATTGTTATGTCGTTAATCATGATTGGATTTAATATACTCGCTGATGGACTTCGGGATGCATTAGATCCGAAGATGCGTGAATAGGAGGAAGGTGCAACATGGAAAATATTTTAGAAGTAAATGATTTACACATTTCCTTCGACACCTATGGAGGAGAAGTTAAAGCGGTACGTGGTGTATCCTTCAATTTAAAAAAGGGTGAAACGTTAGCGATTGTTGGTGAATCAGGCTCTGGTAAGTCAGTAACTACAAGGGCTATCGCACGTCTTATTCCTAATCCTCCTGGTCGTATAAAAGAAGGCGAAATCTTATTTGAAGGAAAAGATCTAACTAAATTAAAAGAAAAACAAATGCAACAAATTCGTGGAAAAGAAATATCAACAATCTTTCAAGATCCGATGACTTCACTAAATCCAACCATGAAGATTGGTACACAAATTATGGAAGGGTTGATAAAACATCAAAAAATGAGTCGCAGTGAAGCGAAATCAAGAACAGTCGAACTTCTTGACTTAGTTGGACTACCCAACGCGAAAGAAAGAGTTGATCAGTATCCACACCAATTCTCAGGTGGGCAACGTCAGCGAGTTGTCATTGCGATTGCACTTGCTTGTAATCCTAAAATCTTAATTGCAGATGAACCAACAACCGCATTAGACGTTACAATCCAAGCGCAAATTCTGGAATTAATGAAGGACATTCAAAAGAAAACAGAAAGCTCCATCATTTTTATAACGCATGACCTTGGTGTAGTGGCTAATGTCGCAGATCGTGTTGCAGTTATGTATGCAGGGAAAATTGTAGAAATTGGAACGGTTGATGAAATTTTTTACAATCCTAAGCATCCATATACTTGGGGGTTAATAGGTTCTATGCCGACATTAGATAATACGGAAGAAAGTCTAGTTGCAATCCCAGGATCACCGCCAGATATGCTAAATCCACCAAAAGGTGATGCTTTTGCTCCAAGAAATGAATATGCTTTAGAAATTGACTTTGAAATGGATCCACCAATGTTCCAAGTATCTGATACGCATTATGCAGCAACTTGGTTATTGCATGAAAATGCTCCTAAGATAGAACCACCTGCCTCTGTAAAGCGGAGAATGAAGGGCATGGCTAGTGGCATGATTGCTAATAGTGATCAAGGAGGGGAGCAGTCATGAGTCAAAAGCTACTTGAAGTTAAAAACTTAAAGCAACATTTTAAAACGGGCCGACGTAGTGTGGTTAAGGCTGTTGATGGTATTTCCTTTGATATTTACAAAGGGGAAACATTTGGGTTAGTTGGTGAATCTGGATGCGGAAAATCAACTACTGGTCGTACGATTATTCGGTTATATGAAGCCACAGATGGCGATGTGATTTTTAATGGTATCAATGTTCATGATAAAAAATCAAAATCTCATTTGAAGGAATTTAACCAGAAGATGCAAATGATATTCCAAGATCCTTATGCATCGCTAAATCCGAGAATGACTGTTCTAGATATTATTGCTGAGGGGCTAGATGTTCACGGTTTAGTTAAAAATGAAAAAGAGCGTAAAAAAAGAGTAGAGGATTTACTTGAACAGGTTGGTTTAAATAAGGAACATGCGAATCGATATCCACATGAGTTTAGCGGCGGTCAAAGACAGAGAATCGGTATCGCCAGAGCACTAGCGGTAGATCCTGAGTTTATTATTGCGGACGAGCCTATCTCTGCTTTGGATGTATCCATTCAAGCACAAGTGGTTAACCTGCTAAAAGATTTACAAGAACAGTATGATTTAACTTATCTGTTTATTGCACATGATTTATCAATGGTTAAATATATCAGTGATCGTATTGGAGTTATGTATTTCGGGAAATTGGTGGAATTAGCTGACAGTGATGAATTATATAAAAACCCAGTTCATCCTTATACCAAATCTTTATTATCTGCTATTCCATTACCAGATCCTGATTACGAACGAACTCGTAATCGAATTGTGTACGATCCAAACCAGCACGACACAACGGAAGAGCCTGAATTACGAGAAATCAGTCCAAATCACTGGGTATTATGTACAACAAAAGAATTTGAAGCTTACAAGCAAGAATTAAAATAGTAACGAAAGCTACATGGATAACTATAAATCCCCCCTGCCGATTTTTGTGTAGGGGAAATTTTTTTGCACTAACGAAAAGGGGTCTGACCCCTGCAAAAAATTCCAAAAAAAACTTACAAAAATTCATACTATTAAGCATGATTCAATTATATAATAGAGGTAAATACAACATTGGGAGTTTGATTAGTAAAATGGGGGAAATTCGACAAAAACTTATTTACTTCACGCTTTTTCTTGTCCTGCTTTTTTTAATACCTGCTCAAATGGAAGCTGCCTCTGAAGATGAGGTAAAGATGGTGAAGATGCATGAATCAAGGATAACAAATCTGCAACCACTCATGGTACCCGAGAAGATTAGCAGGTTTTATTATGATTCAGGGTTAGAATTTACTTATCCAGATGCTGTGCGAGGAATTTATGTAACTGGTCCAGTAGCAGGAGGAAGTCGTTTTCAAGAAATACTTGATTTAGTAGAAAATACTGATTTGAATGCAATGGTTATAGATGTAAAAGAAGATAATGGTAACCTGACTTTTCGTCCCGAAGAGGGTTCTCCTTATGAGGAGTTTGCGCATAACTACATCTCTGAACCTAGAGAAATGCTAGAGCTGTTAGAAGAGAAGGGTATTTATCCAATTGCTAGAATTGTGGTCTTCAAGGATACTTTATTAGCCGAGAAACGTCCTGACCTTTCCTTTACGAAGGATGGTCAGGTGTGGAAAAATGGAAGACAGGAAGCATTTGTTAGTCCTTATCAAAAAGAGGTTTGGGAATATAATGTAGAAATTGCAAAGATGGCAGCAGAACTAGGCTTCCAGGATATTCAATTTGATTATGTAAGATTTCCAGAGGGGTTTGAAAAAAGGGACGAAATACTGACATATAGTGAAGGAGATTATGCAAATTCAGATTTAAACGGTATTAAAAAACGGGTGGAAGCCGTAACAGACTTTGTTAAATATGCAAAATCTGAATTAGAATATTATGATGTGGACGTTTCAGTTGATATATTTGGATATTCCGCGACAATTGAAGAAACACCAGGAATTGGGCAAAACTTCACTAAGATATCAGAAAACGTAGATGTTATATCATCTATGATTTATCCTAGTCATTGGACCGCATACTTTGGAATTGATTTCCCTGATAAAGAGCCTTATCGCTTAGTTACAGAGTATTCGAAAGTTGAAAATGAAGTATTGGGTAAATTAGAAAATCCACCTACTTCTAGACCGTGGATTCAAGATTTTGAGGCACCATGGTTATATACCGGACCTGCAACAGAGTATGGTATAGCGGAAGTAGAAGCACAAATTAAAGCATTAAATGAGAATGGAATTGAAGAATTTCTCATTTGGAATCCTGTAAATAGATATACACCTGGTGTTGATTACACACCATTAGATTAAAAAGTGAAGGCTCTTACCGACAAGGTGAGAGCCTTTTGTTCTGGTCAGGAAATTATTTGAGTGTGTACTTTTGAAAAAAATAGGATAATTAAGTAAGAATTCGGGAAAAGATAAGCATGAATTTAACATGTTTGGTATTTTCCGTTATAATAAAATAAGAAAACATAAACAAGGGAGTAGATCCATGAATTGGTATGAAAAATTAAATGAGTATTTTCCAATTGAAGAAATGAAGTCAAAAGAACATATGGAAATGCTATTAAAAGAAAAAGGTGATGTTTATCATAAGGATGAAGGTCCGCATCACGTATTAATGTATGCTGAGTTTGAATCGTTTATTTTTATAGATTATGTTTATGTATCGGCAAAATCGAGAGGCCAAGGATTAGGGCACAAGCTTATGGAAAAGTTGAAAGCTAAAAATAAACCAATTATTTTAGAAGTAGAACCATTTGATTATGAGGATACTGATTCAGAAAAAAGACTTCGTTTTTATCAACGTGAAGGGTTTATCCATGCACAGTCTATAGGCTATAACCGACGTTCTTTAGCTACAAACGAAAACAACCCAATGGAAATATTATACTGGACACCAGAAGATGAGGATGAAGAAACTATTTATAAGAAAATGAAGAAAATGTACGAGGACATTCATACTTATAAGGATGAACAATTATATGGAAAATCGTATCAGCCAGTTGATGAGGTTTTGACTTATGATGATGGGCGTGATGCGGATAATATTTTTGGAGGCATAAAAGAAAAATAAGTAACTTGTTCATTGCAAAGGGGAAACCTTATGGGAAAGCCCCTTTGCTCTACTAAGATTAAAAAGGAAAGGGTTTTCTTCATAAATTTTAATAAAAAAGGGTTTAATGTTAATGGGATAGGGGTAAGGTAATCAATAATGAAGCTACTTTATCACGGTGAATAATTGTCGGTGAGACAACTCCTTCAAAACTCAAAAGAAATGTAAATGGAGGAAGGAAGAAATTCTTACTGATATGACGTTTCACTTTCTAAAAATATGTCAATTATATTAAAAGTTTTTAGATACCCTATCCTTGTATTGACAAATGTAGTATACTTGTACATAGAAGAGTTGTTTAAAGTTATTTTAATTTAATAAATTCTTCAATGTCTATGAAATGATTATAAATTAAATTTGCATATTGAGGAGTGAAGTTCCATGGTAACACTTTATACCTCACCAAGTTGTACATCTTGCCGAAAAGCAAAAGCATGGTTAGAAGAGCACGATATCCCGTTTACAGAAAGAAATATTTTTTCTGATGCACTTACACTTGATGAAATTAAAGAGATATTGAGAATGACAGAAGATGGTACGGATGAGATTATATCTACAAGATCAAAAGTCTTTCAAAAGTTGGATATGAACTTAGATCAATTGCCATTGAAGGATCTGTTTAATTTGATTCAAGAAAACCCAGGGCTATTGCGTAGACCAATTATTCTTGATGAGAAACGACTTCAAGTTGGATATAATGAAGATGAAATTAGACGTTTCCTTCCTAGAACAGTTCGTACATTTCAATTGCGAGAAGCGCAACGAATGGTTAATTAAGTGTAACGCAGGTCTTTTACACAAGATCTGCGTTTTTCATTCATTTGACGTTTCTAGAAAAATTTATAAAATCCATGTTTTTCTAGACGAATATAGGATGACAAAAGTAGAAGAATAAGTTAAAATATATATTTAATATATACTCCTAATTTTATAAAAATAGCTTGTCTCACAACATCATTTTGTATGAAATTAGGCATTTATATTTTCAATTAGCCTTTTTTTATCATAAAATAGAAGTAAATGAATTACAATCATGATAAGGTGTAAGTAGGAGTAGAAAGCTAGGTGAAGTTATCCCTTCCACCTAATATCTTTAGAAGGGAGAGTTGTTAAATGGAAATAGAAAGAATAAATGAGAACACGGTGAAATTTTATATTTCCTATTTAGACATTGAAGACCGTGGATTTGATCGAGAAGAAATTTGGTATAATCGCGAGAAAAGTGAACAACTATTTTGGCAAGTAATGGACGAAGTGAATTACAATGAAGACGATTTTAATATAGATGGCCCACTATGGATTCAAGTTCAAGCGTTAGATAAAGGGTTAGAAATTGTTGTTACAAAAGCGCAAATTTCAAAGGATGGCCAGAATTTAGAGTTGCCAACGGAGAGTGGCAAAACGATTGATTTACCTGTTGATGAGAAAATTGAGTCCTTGTTAGATGAGAAGTTTGGAAATGAAGAAGAAATTGACGACGACATCATTGCTATGGAAGACTTATCTTTTATCATAAGCTTTTCAGATTTTGAGGATATCATTCAATTAAGTCACTATTTTCCATTAGTGGAAGGGCTGACAGATGGTTTATATCATTATGAAGATAAGTTCTTGCTTCTATTGCAATTCGATGACGAACAGTTAACGGATGAAGAACAAGAAGATGTATTAAGCCAAGTTCTTGAATTTGGTCAAGAATCAACCGTTACAATACACGTTCTTCAAGAATATGGTAAAGAGATTTTTGAAGATACAGCATTGTCACAAGTTAAACATCATTTTCCAATTGATTAGGAAGGCATTCGAGAGATCGAGTGTCTTTTTTTTGACTATCAAAAAATAATTAGGAATGAAGCAGGAATTTAGGGGATCCCAACGGAATTATAGTAGTTGGAGGTGATTATTACGATGCTTCAAGCATTAGACCAACAAGGAGAGCTACTACTTTTGTCCAAATTAAGTCATCAAGAGATTAACAAATATAAAAAGAATGGTCGCTTTTATTGTCCTGTTTGTAAGGAAAAAGTGATCCTTAAATCTGGAACAAAAGTTATTCCACATTTTTCACATAGACCAAATAGTACTTGCGCCAATCATAGTTCGGGAGAGGGGGAATATCATGAACGTGGAAAACTGCAACTATATGATTGGTTTATAAAACAAGGTATTGATGCCACATTGGAAACTTATCTCCCCGATATTAAACAACGCTCCGATATATTACTTCGAATAAATAAAAAAGTAATTGCTATCGAGTTTCAATGTGCTCGTATGACAGAAACGGAATTTTTGAAACGTAATAATGGTTATCACCAACAAAAGATAACACCGATATGGATTCTTGGAGGTACACGAATGAATCGAATCGGAAAATCCCAGGTATCTTTAGGGCATTATGAATTACTTTTCCAGCATCAATTTTCTGTAGGATTCCCCAGCACCATTTACTTTTACTGTTCCAATACAAAAAAATTATCTATTATTCAACATGTGCAATCTACAGGTAGAAAAAAAGCTTTTGCCTCTATTTCCTTTCATGAACTAGCTAGCTTACCATTTAAACGACTATTTTCACCAACTGCATTTCCTCTAGAATTATATACAAACTGGCTTCAAGAAAAACATCGATGGCGATTAAACCCTACCCTTTATCTATCTAAAAAAGAGAAAAACTGGAGAGATTGGTTATATGTAAATTTTCGTCTCTATCCTTGTTTTTTACCATCAATCATTCATTTACCAGTCCCTAGTCAATTTGCGATGAATAGTTCACCTTGGATCTGGCAAAGTATTTTGTATTTAGATGTGCTTCTGAAAAATGAAAAAGTGTCCTTGAAACAGTGTTATATTCGACTGAAAGATCACTTTTCCTCATCCTATTTTCCTCTGATAAAAGCTACAATCAACCCAATTCATGAGTACTTGGTGCTACTGGAAAAACTTCAATTTATAACATGTATAGAAGATTCCTACATGTTAATTAAAAAAGCAAATGTTCCTAACACGATAGAAACTGGAATAAAGGATGATAGGGAAATTATCGATAAAATCATTTGTACAAGCATTGGTACGAATGATTCATAAATGGATTCGATATACTAATAGTGAGTGAGTAAAAAAGGATTTTTCTATTGTTTAGAGAAGTATCTATATGAAATGGCTAAAAAGGAGGATTTTATTTTGGCAAAAGAATTACAAACGAGGGATCAAGTTCCTGTTGAGAGAACTTGGAAATTGGAAGATATTTTTAAGACAGATGAGGAATGGGTGAAAGAGTTAGAGGATCTAAAAAAAGAGATACCTAATTTCAAAAAATTTCAGGGCAAGCTAGATGAATCTGCTGACACATTGTATGAGCTTTTATCTTTACAGGACGAAGTTTCCGAGAGGATAGGAAAGTTATATACATACGCTCACATGAGATATGATCAGGATACAACGAATTCGCATTATCAAGAATTAAATAGTAAAGCAGAAAATTTACTTACCAATGCATCAAGCACGATGAGTTTTATCGTTCCTGAAATTTTAGCAATTGATGAACAAAAGCTGGATTCTTTCTTGGAGGATAAAAAGGAATTACAGCTTTATAAGAAAGCATTAAATGAAATTACTAGGAAGCGTCCTCACATTCTTAGCCAACAAGAAGAAGAATTGCTTGCAGAAGCTTCTGAGGTTACTGAAAATGCATCACAAACTTTTGGGATGTTAAACAATGCGGATTTAACGTTCCCGAAAGTAAAAAATGAAGAAGGGGAAGAAATTGAATTAACACATGGTCGTTATATTAACTTTCTTGAGTCTGATGAGCAGCGCGTTCGTAGAGATGCATTTAAAGCAATGTATGACACCTTTGGTAAATTTAAAAACACATTTTCCTCTACGTTGTCAGGTGCTATTAAAAAAGATAACTTTTATGCGAAAATACGGAATTACGAAACAGCACGTCAATCCGCTCTAAATAACAACAATATTCCGGAAGAAGTATATGATAATCTGGTTGAGGCAGTGAATCAACGGTTACCACTTTTACAGCGTTATGTTGCTTTACGAAAAAGGGTATTACAGTTAGACGAACTGCATATGTACGACCTTTATACGCCGCTTGTTAAAAATGTGGATATGAAATTCACCTATGAAGAAGCACAGAAGCATCTCTTAAAAGGATTGGCTCCTTTAGGAGAAGATTATGTAAATAAGTTAAAAGAAGGTTTTGAGAATCGATGGGTAGATGTAGATGAAAATAAAGGAAAAAGAAGTGGTGCTTATTCATCTGGTGCATATGGAACAAACCCTTATATATTAATGAATTGGCAGGACAATATTAATAATTTATTTACTTTAGCACATGAATTTGGGCATTCGTTACACAGTTATTACACGAGAGAAAATCAGCCATTCCGCTATGGAAATTATTCGATTTTTGTTGCTGAAGTTGCATCGACCTGTAATGAGAATTTATTAAATGAATACATGGTGAACCAAACGACAGATGAAAAGGAAAAATTATACTTATTAAATCACTTCCTAGAAGGGTTTAGAGGGACTGTATTTAGACAAACGATGTTCGCAGAGTTTGAGCATGATATTCATATTCTTGCACAAGATGGTGAGGCGTTAACTGCAGACAAATTGACAGAACTGTATTATGAGTTAAACAAAAAATACTTTGGTGATGATTTAATCGTTGATGAGGAGATTGGATTAGAGTGGGCTAGAATCCCCCACTTTTATTACAATTACTATGTATATCAATACGCTACTGGTTACGCTGCAGCAACATCCTTAGCTTCACAAATATTGAAAGAGAAGGAACCTGCAGTTGAAAGGTATTTAAATTTCTTAAAAGCGGGAAACAGTGATTATCCAATTGAGGTGTTAAAGCATGCTGGGGTAGATATGACGGAAAAAGCTCCAATACTAGCTGCGCTCGATGTATTCGAAGAGAAGTTAAACGAAATGGAAAAGTTAATCGATAAAATATAATAGTAGAATAAAGGGTCAGACCCCAATGATAGTAGGGTCAGACCCTTTGTTGTATATAATTTCGGCATAAAGAATTCACTCAAACCCCCCGATAAGTCAAGGTTGTCTACAATATAGATTCATTTGAAGCCTTTAAACGAATTTCGATGAGAAAAAGAGAAAACCGTTAAGTAAATAGAGATGAACAACATTGGTAACGTGATAAACATAGGAATTAACCGCATCAATCCAAGAATGTTAAAGAAAAAGGCAACAACGGTGAGAGAAAGAAAGAAAATATGAGTAATGCTTGGCATCTCCATAACCTCCTCCAATCTATTGATGATCAAGCTATGGATAGTTTATGAAGGGTAGGGAGAAATTAGACGTGTGACATTTTTGTGAAAATATGAACAAAGTGGTTGCTTGATTGTATGGATAATTGCTATAGTAAGATTTGTGAGATGTAAAAACAAACAAAACCCCTTTGTTTGACTTGAAACTTTCTCCCATCCCCCTGTCTAGTAAATAGACAAGGAAAAGACGTATCTTCAATAGATGCGTCTTTTTTATAAGGAAGTATATATAATGTCTAGTCCGAACAATAGACCTTCACAGAAAGCAAAAGACTGCCTCAATCGCAAAAATTTTGAGACAGCCCTTTTCAACTTTAGACTTTATTTTCTTTGTGATAAATATTGCCAAAAGGATCCGTACTTTACTGGTACCTTTTCAACAATTTGCTTCAGCTGAAGTTTTTTCATTTCTTTTTCGGTTTTTTCAATGGACCAATCATAGACAACGGAAATTTCAGTGGTTCCAACGAAATCAAAGTAAGAAAGAAAATCTACCAGCTCAGGTTTTTTGGCTGGTGTTGGGTCTTTCTGTAGCATTTCTTTAATAACTTTTACATAAATATCATAGGGGTAGAGTCCAGAAAGCTTTAATCCTTCTTCTTCATTCTCATTGAAGTACACCATTGTTGGAATATATTCAACATCCATCTCTTTCGTCAGCTTTAAATCACATTGCAAAGCTTTTTTTGCAGAGGTTGAATATAAGTCATTTTTGAACTCGTCTATATCAAGTTTTGTATCAAACGCGCATTGTATCAATACGTCTTCCTTTGAGATGTCCCTTTTATTTAAGAAAACATATTCTTGTACTTTTCTTAAAAACTTTCTACCAGCCTTTTTCCCTTGAAGTTCTGCTGCTTTAACTGCAATCGAAGCAATCCAAGGAAAGGAAATCGGATTTTCTATCCAAATATCACCATCACAGCTCATACCAGTTCTGCTTGCCGTTTTTTCCCATATTTTTTTTAGTTGCTTTGGTTTATCAAATTTGTCTTTATTAAGAGTTGTTAGTTGTCCGCTTAAAATCGGGCGAATCGTAAAAAATCTGCCGTATTCGATGGAAAGCTTTTTTAAATAAGGCTCCAGTGACCAGCATTCAGGGCATAATGGATCGACAAAAACATATATCTCTAGTGGTTTTTTTAGTAAATCAAAATAGCCATACTGCGCCGCAGATTGAATTCTCTCGTTATTGGATGGCCCAGATGGATGAAAACTCACATCGATTCTCCTTTCTGGTCTTCAGGTGTATTCATCATATGCTGTGCAGTTAATGTTAGTCGATCAAACATGGCACTTCGGTAAGGTTCAGGTATGTTAACCTCATCAAGTGCAGCTTCCATACAAGCAAGCCATGCATCTTTCCGTTCTGGAGTAATGGGAAAGGGTAAGTGTCGTCGGCGTAACATAGGATGTCCGTGTTCTTCTATATATAATGGTGGCCCACCAAAAAATTGTGTTAAAAATTGCTTTTGTTTTCGTGCAGTTTCTGTTAAGTCATCTGGAAAAATTGGTTGTAATGCTGGATGAACATGAACTCGTTTATAAAAAGCATCAACTAGTTGGCTAATTGTATCGTGACCACCGATTGCTTCAAAAATTGTTCCAGGTTGATTCATTTTACCAATACCCTTCATTCTATTGGTGTTGTACAGTTATTTGTCATTATTTTAACAGTGTCTAGCTGATTTGGGCAACTCATCTGATTGCTTATAGGTTAGAATGGCTTGTAATCTGACATCAGTGTTGTAAAACAATGTTAACTAAAATCTTATAGAGGATGTTCAAAACTGCGCTACCTCGATCTTCTTGGTTCTAATTGGTCGGCTTTTTGAACACGCAATTATATAGTTGAATAAAATCGTTCAATTTTATTTGGTGCTTTACGTTTTGCTATTCTATTATTTACTAACAACTCTTGAAATATGTTTTCTCCATAGACTTTATCCTTTGCTTCTAGTTCAAGCTCATAGTCAACCTTACCATTATACGTACTGTAATCTAATACAACGACAGTATCTTTATAATAGGTCTCTAATCGATGCGTTGTTAAGGCGCCTCCATAGTGAAGTGTTGCAAAATCAATTCCAAGCTGATTTAATTGTTTTGCAACATGTGGTTTGGGAATAATTGATCCATCTAACCATGATTTTGCTTCTTCTTCCGTAAGTGGGTCGTGGGTTTCTAATAATCCTTCTTCATGTGGTTCTTTTAACGTTAATTGCCATAGGTTATTTTTTTCGCGAATCCGTAACGCTGCCCCTTTATTTTTCAGCTTAAAATCTTTTGTTTCAAAGTAATGATTCGTTTGCTTAATCGGCGTAACATTTTCTAGATTAAAGGTGGAGCGAAGTTGATCATATTCTTGTTTAGTTAGTAAGTTTTTAAATTCGATTTCTATTTCTTGAGCCAAAATAATCCCTCCATCTACTAAAGCTCTAATTCTATTCTGTAAAAATAATTTAAAAAATGCAAAGTATAACCTCTGAAGACAGAAAATTTAATGAATAGTGGTATGCTATTGTATGCTAGAAAGGGAATGATGGTTAGGTAGTTTTAAACAATAAATATAAGATTTTGTGATACAATTAAGATAAATGCATGTTTATTAGGATGAATATATAAGGTGGTGCATACTGTGAATTGGGAAGCTTTTTTGGCACCTTATGTTCAAGTTGTTGAGGAACTAAAGGTTAAACTAAAGGGAATGCGAGCACAATTTGAATACGAGTCGGAACATTCCCCGATTGAGTTTGTTACAGGCAGAGTAAAACCAGTTCCAAGTATATTAGAAAAAGCACTGAAGAAGAATATACCAATGGATAAAATAGAAAAAGAAGTTCAAGACATTGCCGGTGTACGGGTCGTTTGTCAATTCGTTGATGATATATACAAAATTGTGCAAATGTTAGAATCTAGAAATGATTTTAAAGTTGTTGAAGTAAAGGATTATATACAAGAGAAAAAGGATAGTGGATATCGTTCCTACCACATGATTATTGAATATCCAGTGGAAACAATTAGTGGTGAGAAAAAAATCATTGCGGAGATTCAGATTCGTACGTTAGCGATGAATTTTTGGGCAACCAATGAGCACTCCTTAAATTATAAATATGATGGTCAAATACCTGTCCATGTCAAGGCACGATTAAAAAACGCTGCAGAAGCCGCTTTTAAATTAGATGAAGAAATGTCTAAAATTAAAGATGAAGTTCAAGAGGCACAGCGCGTGTTTTACAAAAATAAAAGTAAAAATAAAAATAAACACTAGCGAGAATAGGGGGATTCCTTATGAGATTCTCAATAACTTCTAAAGGTGATGCGAAATCAAATGAAATTATGGCAAGAATAAAACAATACTTAACTGATTTTGATTTAGAATTTGATTCAAACGAACCAGACATCGTTATATCCGTTGGTGGGGATGGTACCTTTCTAGAAGCATTTCATACATATAATCATCGACTGGAAAATACAGCTTTTGTTGGTGTTCATACAGGTCACTTGGGGTTCTATGCGGACTGGGTTCCTGGTGAGGTAGAGAAATTAATTATAGAAATTGCAAAAAATCCTTTTCAAATTATTGAATATCCTTTGTTAGAGCTTACTATCCATTCAAAGGATGGTGGAAAAGCTGACCGTTACCTTGCATTGAATGAAGGATCTGTCAAAACAACAGAAGGTTCCGTTGCGTTAGATGTAAGTATTAAAGGAGAGCATTTTGAACGATTTCGAGGAGATGGATTATGTATTTCAACACCATCGGGGAGTACAGCCTATAATAAAGCTTTAGGAGGAGGAATTATTCATCCTTCTTTAGAATCGATTCAAGTTACAGAGATGGCATCGATAAATAATCGTGTCTTTCGTACCATTGGTTCGCCATTGATTTTACCAAAGCATCACGAATTGAAGTTAATGCCAATTTATGATGACCGCAGCTTTTTAATAACAATTGACCACATTACCAAAACTTTTTCAAATGTGAAATCGATTGAATGTCGTGTCGCAGAAGAAAAAATTCGTTTTGCGAGATTTCGTAATTTTCCGTTTTGGAAAAGAGTGCATGATTCCTTTATTTCAGACGAAAGATAATCCAATATAGAAGAGGAATTCATACTAGATATAGTAAAGAGACGAATGTTAAGTTTTTCTACAGGCTACTAAGAAAGGTGACAACCATTGAAGTGGATCATAACAAAAGAGCAGGAAGGAATATTCATACGTGATTATTTAAGAGAGGTAAGAGGTTTGTCCAGACGGCTTATTAAGGCTATAAAATTTAACGGTGGTAGTTTACTGGTTAATGGAGAACTATCGACTGTTCGGAGAAAGTTAATCGAAGGCGATGAATTAGAGGTTATTCTTCCACCTGAAGAACGAGGATCTTATATGAAGCCTGAAAAATTACCACTGGACATTGTCTACGAGGATGATGATGTCTTAGTGATTAATAAACCTTCTGGAGTCGCCACAATACCTTCATTTAATCACGTATCTGGTACGATAGCTAATCGTATCCTTGGATACTATGATGAACATAAGTTGGATTATACCGTTCACATTGTAACTAGATTAGATCGTGATACTTCTGGTTTAATGTTAGTGGCCAAGCACCGATATAGTCATTCTATTCTTTCCAACGATCAAAAGCAGGGTCTTGTTAATCGAAGGTATTATGCGATTATTGAAGGAAAGCTTGGAAATAAAAATGGGGTAGTTGATTTACCGATAGCTAGAGAAACAGACTCAATTATTAAGCGAAGGGTCCATGATGACGGACAGCGTGCGATAACTCGTTACGAAGTTGAAAAGGAAATTGGTGAAACAACACTACTTGACATTAAATTAGAAACTGGACGAACCCATCAAATTCGTGTCCATTTTTCCCACTTAGGCCATCCGTTAATTGGCGATGACTTATATGGGGGCGATATGACGGTAATGAAACGACAAGCCCTTCATTGTCGATTGTTATCTTTTATCCAACCAACAACCAAAGAAAGAATTAATTTATCCTCAGAATTACCGGAGGATATGAAGCAATATTTCATGCAAAAAAGCTCCTCCTTGTGAATAACACCGGGAGGAGCTTTTTAATCAATGCTAAGCCTAGTGCTGAACTCAATCGTATTGTTGCTAATCAAAAGAATTGAATTTTTCTTCAACAAAAGGCTGCTTGGAAGGGACGGAGATTATTTTTTCTTCTGGCAGCTGAAAAGCCGTCAACGCATTTCCGAAAACACATCCAGTATCAATATTAATTGTTTTATTTACAATCCGTGGTTGTCTTACTGGAGTATGGCCATAAACAATCCAATCCTCTCCATGATAAGATTGGGCCCAGTCTCGTCGAATCGGCCTCCCATCTGGGTGTTTTTCCCCAGTAATATCTCCATATAACACAAACGTCTTCACCTTTTTATCGTTTCTGCCGATAAGATCTTCACGGATACCAGCGTGGGCAACGATTGCATGGACGGGCGGTAACTGTAAGTATAAGTCTGCATGTTCATAAAGCTTGATAAAATGGTCTCGAATCCTGGATTGATCTGTATCATTCTGTTTTTTGAATTCTGCGACAGTTGTTTCTAATCCATGCTGCTGCTTTACGTTATTGCCTAAAAAATATCGATATAGCTTATTGCAATGGTTACCAGGTACATACTTCGCTAACTTTTTTTCCATTACTAAACGATAAACCAAATCAATTGTTTTGATGGAATCCGGTCCACGGTCAGTTAAGTCACCAAGAAAGACAGGAATCCTATTTTCCGGATGAACTGGAATACCATCTTTCCACTGATAATCTAATTTATGAAATAGCTCTACTAATTCCTCGAAACAACCATGAATGTCTCCAATTATATCAACTTTCATCTATCTTCCTCCAAAGTATAATGAAATCTAAAAGAAAAGGTGGATGCTATAACTAGCATTTCCACCCAAGTTTTAATCTAATCAAACATATATTCCTTTGTTCGATAATGAATATTTAATACAATTCCAATCGCTAGTAGATACGTTAGTGTAGAGCTTCCCCCATAGCTTATAAAAGGTAGGGGTAAGCCTGTAATTGGCAATAATTGAACGGACATCCCTATGTTTTGAAAAATCTGGAATGTAAACATACCAATAATTCCAGCAACCAGGTAGCTTCCAAATGCGTCATTACTCTGTAATCCGATGTGTATTAACCGGTAAATAAGTAAAAAGAAAAGAGTAATGACAAAGCTTGCCCCGATAAATCCAAATTGCTCAGCAATCGCTGAAAAAATCATATCAGTATGTCGTTCTGGAATATAAACCTCTAAATCTCTTAGCCCTTTTCCGGAGAGCTGACCGGACCCAATTGCGAGCATAGCGCGAATCAGTTGGTAACCAGAGTCTCCATAGGCTTCTGGATATAACCACCCATAAAAGCGACTTTCTACGTGCTTAAAGCCAACATCATATAAAAAAGCTCTCGTTGCGTCAGGATATCCGAGATAAAGTAACACAATGATAAGAGAAACAAGTCCAACCAATGCAATGATCAAAAAAAGAATTCTCCATCTAATCCCAGATATAAGAATCATACATGTTATGATAGCAGCAAGAACGAGAAATCCTCCTAGGTCTGGTTGAACAGCAATTAACCCCATTGGCGGCAATGAGAGGAGCATTATTTTTAGTAATAACCAAAGATCTGTTTTATTGGTATGGTCTTTATACTTTTCGTTATGAGCGACCATAACGTGTGCAAGGACAATAATAAGAATAACCTTCATAAATTCTGCTGGTTGAATGGTTCCGATTCCAGGGAAAATAAACCAGCTTCTTGCGCCATTTGCTTCATGGATAATTGTAGCAGGAAAATTAAGGTAGAGCATAATCAGTGATATCATACCTATTCCATATAAGAACCATGAAACCTGTCTAAAGCGGTCATAATCAAACAGCATAATTACAACAATTAGCATTGAACCGATAACATACCAAGCAATTTGTTTTAGGACAAAATTTTGTCCGGCATAAATGGAAGGTAGAAATGGTTGGACGGTGTATATCGCAAAGCAACTGACAATTCCTAATAATAAAATAATAAAAATCAATGAGTAATCAATATTTGTATTGGCATTCTTTGAACTCATACGTTTACCTTTCTTTCACATAAATTTTTAAACGAGTTCACCGTACAATTGAAACAAAAACAAATAACTGTTTCTATTGTATGTTTTCATTTAAAATAGGTTTTATCTGAACTGTATTTTTAGCAAATTTTTAACGAATGTTAAAATGTTCTATGTTCATAAGGTAATATTTATGTTAAAAACTTGTGAATAGCATCATTCTAAGTTTACATTAAAATTCTACATTTTTTAAGGTTAGTTTGAAAGAATAATGTCAAATGAATAAGAAAAATGATGGAAAAATCATTTAAATGTTCGATCTGTATCGTATTTTTAAGAAGAACAAAAATAAACGATTGACAAAACATTAGTAGACCCTTACGATAATATTTTCTAGGCGATAGGGGGGGGGAAGCGTTGGAACATTTAGATCAACAAGAAAGAGATCAAATTTGGGAAAAAATACAGGAAGCGTTAATGAATGAACAAATTGATCAATTTCGCGCTGAATTTTTGGAGTTACACCCATATGATCAGGCCAAAATTTTTGAGAATCAAGACGAATACATTCGATTTCTAATCTACTCGTACTTATCGCCTGAAGAAGTTGCTGATGTGATCGAGCAGGTAGATAGTGAATTAGTAGAGGCATTCATTTTAGAAATGAATCCGACCTATGCATCACATGTGTTAGCTGAGATGTCAACAGATGATGCGGTAGATATTTTAAATCATTTTGATAAAAATAAAGTTGCCAGCTTCTTAACGATTATGGAGAAAGACTCTGCAAATGAAATAAAAGCGTTGCTTCATTATGAAGAAAAGACTGCCGGAAGTATCATGACTACGGAATTCGTGGTTGTGCAAATTAATCAAACAGTAAAAGAAGCAATGAGGCACTTAAGAAAAGAAGCACCAGATGCCGAGACGATTTATTATACTTATGTTGTGGATGCAAATAAACGACTTGCAGGTGTAATATCACTAAGAGATTTGATTATTGCAGAGGGTGATTGGCTTATATCTGATGTTATGAGTGATCGAGTCGTTTCTGTTCAGGTAGGAGAAGATCAAGAAGAAATTGCGCAAATGATGCGTGATTATGACTTTTTAGCCTTGCCTGTTGTAGACTTTCAAAATCACTTATTAGGAATTATTACGGTAGATGATGTGATGGATGTTATGGAGCAAGAAGCAAGCGATGATTATTCAAAGTTAGCGGGTATCTCACTTGCAGATCGCTCTGATGACAATCCGATTTCTTCAGCTAGAAAAAGATTGCCCTGGCTCGTCATTCTTTTATTCCTTGGGATGTTTACTGCTAGTATTATTGGCAGATTTGAAGAAACTTTAGATGAAGTGGCGATTTTGGCTATCTTTATCCCGCTGATTGCTGGAATGGCTGGTAATACTGGTACACAGGCACTTGCTGTTGCAGTAAGAAGTATTGCTACTGGAGAATTTGAAAAGCAAGGAAAAGCTTCCATCATTATACGAGAGGCTTTTACCGGTTTAATTACTGGTACAAGCTGTGGAATTATCATAACATTGGTTGTGTTTGTATGGAAAGGTGATTTTTTTCTGGGTTTATTAGTAGGTTTTTCGATTATGGCAACATTAATTGTAGCAACAATTGCCGGAGCGGTCGTACCAATAATTATGCATCGACTTAATATAGATCCAGCAGTTGCCTCCGGTCCGTTTATCACAACCATCAACGATATTATATCGATTCTAATTTATTTAGGAATGGCAACAGCATTTATGAACTTATTAATTCATTAAAGGGGGCAAAAAAATGGAACATGCAGAGTCTGTAAGTTCACTAGTTATTGTTATTTTAGCGGCATTCATTACACCAATATTAATGCATCGATTTAAATTAAAAGTAATTCCTGTTGTTGTTGCTGAAATCATTGTCGGTCTTATCATTGGGCATAGTGGCTTTAATTTAGTGGATGAGAGTAACTGGTTAGAGACTTTATCAACTCTAGGATTTATTTTCTTAATGTTTTTGAGTGGGCTTGAAATAGACTTTTCTATTTTTGCAAATAAAAAGAAAACGAAAAAACCGCAAAATAATGGAATGCCAAACCCAGTTCTTATAGCGAGCATTGTATTTATAGGGATTTTCATTTTATCCCTCATTCTGTCTTACTTATTTGTGCTTGCAGGGTTTATCGACAATGTATTTTTAATGACGTTAATTATTTCTACGATTTCCTTAGGTGTTGTTGTTCCAACCTTGAAAGAAGCACAGGCGATGAAGACAACGATTGGGCAAACGATTTTATTGATTGCAGTAATTGCTGATTTAGCTACAATGATTCTACTCGCTGTTTTTGTTTCATTGTATAGTGAAGAATCCAGTAACATGTGGTTGTTGCTAATCTTGTTCGGAGTCGGTGTGCTGCTATATTTTGTTGGGAAATATTTTCGAAATCAAACCTTTGTTGAAACGATGTCAAAAGGTACGATTCAAATTGGTACAAGGGCTGTCTTTACTTTAATTATTTTCTTTGTAGCCCTGTCAGAAACTGTAGGTGCAGAAAATATACTTGGTGCCTTCTTAGCAGGTGCATTGGTTTCGTTATTGTCACCAAATCAAGAACTAGTCCAAAAATTAGATAGCTTTGGATATGGATTTTTAATTCCGATATTCTTCGTAATGGTAGGAGTAGAAATAAATATATGGAACTTATTTAGTGACCCGAAGGTATTACTGCTAATTCCATTGCTATTGATCGCTTTATTTATATCTAAATTAGTACCAGTTGCTTTAATGAAAAAATGGTATGATTGGGAAACAGTATTTAGTTCTGGGATGATTCTAACTTCAACATTGTCTCTTGTTATTGCTGCAGCAACGATTGGAGAAAGAATGGGTGTAATTAATAGTCAAATGGAAGGTGCGTTAATATTAGCAGCTGTGTTGACTTGCCTTATTACACCACCGTTTTTCAAAAAATATTACAAAAACAAAGAAGAGGAATCACATAAACAAATCATCTCATTTGTCGGTTCCAACCAGGCCACTTTGCCAGTTGTTCGTGAATTAGATCCTTCTTTATTTGAAGCCCATCTTTATCACACAAGGCAGGATAAAATCGATGAAGCGATAACAAGATCTGTGTTTGATATTAAGCAGTTAAAAAACTATGATTTTAAACAAATGGAAGAGCTAGGGGTATTTGATGTTGACTTGATTGTTGTTTCAACTGGAGATGAAGACCGTAATGCCGAAATTGCCTCCTATGCCAAAGAAAAAGGTGTAGAGAGAGTAATAGCTCGGGCAGAATCGCCTAAAATTGATAAAGAATTGAAGGAAAAAGGTATTGAAGTATTTTCAGTTCTTCTATCTACTAAATCATTGTTAAAAGCGTTAATTGTCGCACCAAGTGTAGTCGATATCTTAACGACACAAGAAAGTGCATTATATGAAATCAATATGAACAACCCGACATTTGATGGGGTAATGTTACGAGAGTTTCCTTTTACAGGTGATGTGATTATGGTGCGGATCTTTAGAGGAAAGGATTCCATTGTTCCGCATGGTGACACTGAATTAAGGCTAGAGGATCGACTGATTGTCACGGGTTCGCGTGAATATGTGCTGGACCTTCAGATGGTACTCGAATTTCGTACACATAACTACATGAAATCCTGACTGTTTTGTAACAGCAGGATTTCTTTTTTGAAGAATTTATAAGTTGGAGTTTCAAAGGATTTCTTTTTTAAGCTGAGAGTTAAGATAGGAAGCATTAAGTTCCAGATTTGATTGAGTTCAAGAAGAAAAAGGATTTGCTAGTAATGATCCTCATATTTTAAGTTTCGTCGAGAAAGGATTGAGTTTCGTATTAAACTTCGATAAAATAGTATCAGGTACTAATAACAAGTTATAACATAAAATTATATCTATGTGACCATAATAACAATAGAACTATAGGAGGTTTTGTAATGAATTTCTCATTAGAGGGACGTACATATGTAGTAATGGGTGTTGCCAATAAGCGTAGCATTGCCTGGGGGATTGCTCGCTCTTTGCATGAAGCTGGAGCAAGGTTAATTTTTACGTATGCGAACGAACGCTTTGAAAAACCAGTTAAAGATTTAGTGTCTGAACTTGAAGGACAAGATGCGCTATTTTATGAATGTGATGTGACAGATGATGACGCAGTGAATAAAACGTTTGAAGAAATTAAGGGTGATGTAGGTACCATCCATGGACTAGCGCACTGTATTGCTTTTGCAAACAAAGACGATTTAAAAGGGGAATTCGTTGATACAAGTCGTGATGGGTACTTATTGGCACATAACATTAGTGCTTATTCACTTGTTGCCGTTGCAAGAGCAGCACAGCCTCTAATGACGGAAGGTGGCGGTATTGTGACATTAACGTATTTAGGCGGCGAACGTGTGGTACAAAATTATAATGTCATGGGTGTTGCAAAAGCAAGTTTAGACGCAAGCATGAAATATTTAGCAAATGACTTAGGTAAGCATGGGGTGCGTGTGAACGCGATCTCTGCTGGGCCAATCCGTACACTTTCAGCAAAAGGTATCGGTGACTTTAATTCTGTACTTAAAAAAATTGAAGAGACATCACCACTTCGTCGTACGGTAACACAAGAAGAAGTAGGTGACACTGCTTATTATTTATTAAGTGATTTATCACGCGGTGTAACTGGAGAAATCATTCACGTCGATTCAGGATATAACATATTGGGATTATCATAAGACATTTAAGAGCCACATACAATTTGTATGTGGTTTTTTTCTTCTCTCTACAAAGAAAATGATATCGACTAGTGCAGAACAAACGCTTGGTCAATTCACTCAAGCAAAACCATTTATCGTAAGCAATTTTGTATATTTTTGGGCACAATTCAATATTACATACATATAATGTGTTGAAGAGTTCAGGTATAGGGAGGAATCCAGATGAGAAGAAGGAAGAAGCATGCCCAGGAACCAATGCTATACATTGCTCAGCCTAAGCTTAAACGGCCTACAGCTTCCATGCAATCCAATTATCGAACACCAAAGAAAACCAATGAGAAAAATGAAGTACCAGATACGGTATCAACACAACCAAAAAAGATAAAAAGAAGAACTTCGAAAACGGGACCAGCGGATGACAAATATGTTGGAGATGAAGAGGATTTAATCGAAGCACTGGAAGATAATGAGTATGAAGAATCAACAGATGGAGCCTCTAAAGATGAGGTTAACTCGATTCGTCCACGAACAGAACGCAAGCGATTTGGTGATATGACGATAGAAGAAAAAGTAAATTACTTCGTTGGCCTCCCCTCACAAGTTCCAAGAATGAAATGTGAAGTTAGAACGGAAGATGAACGACACCAAGGGGTTATTGCTGATTATAAAGATGGAATGGTTCACATGGTTACCAAAAAGAGACCAAGAATGAAAACCATTCCTATTGAAGCGATTACGAATATTCGATTACTAAGCTTCTAAGATTGATCCTGGTCATTTATTTAATAAGAAAATAAAAAGGTCTGACCAAAAAAAGGTCAGACCTTAATAATGAAAAAAAGTAGCATTATCCAAGCGCATTAATTGCTGGTAAGCAAGTAACATGACAGAAGCAATCTAGATCAACAGTGATGCAGATTCCAGTTGCTTCTAATGCACAAGCGTCTTGCTTCGTAGGTGAATGTGGGTCTTTGTCGTCCACATCTGCACGTAGCAATTCTACAACCGCACAATTATCTTTATCTACTGATTTAACTCGGAAGAAGAAGCTTGCTACTACATCGCAAAATTCACGGCTTTCGGCCCCAAACCCTTTAAAAGGTTTACAATCACCTTTACAGTATAAGATTACCGGTACTGTATCTAGATTTGAAGGAGCGGTATCCCCCAATAAGTCAGCAATCGATTGCTCACAGCTAGTAATACAATCACTTACTAGATCAGATTGTGCATCAGCAATCTCTCTTAAAATGTCTGCTACGCAATTGCCTGAATCAAATTTTTTTCCACAAGACATTGTATCTAACTCCTTTCAAGTAGTTATTTGACTTATTTGTCACTATCTAGAGTATGTTTAATTGCTTACTGTGTGTGGGCGAACAACCTTCAATTGAAAATTGTGAAAAAAGTCTAAGATTCGGGCGGATGTCCATAACCCATCTTTACATAATTACATAGTATGTAACGATTAAGCTTTCATCTATAAAGGAGTGAATAAGCGATGTCTGAAAAGAAAAAAGTTATCTACGTAAAAGATTTAGTTATTAAGGCAGAAAATGTGCACATCGAACCGCCAAGACCTCGACCAAGACCAGTAGACCCATTTTTCGGACCAAGAAGAGCAGAAGTTGAAGAAGAAGCAGTAGAAGAAAAGGTTGAAGAAGAGGTAGAAGAACGCGACGATGACGATGATCACGATGATGATCAAAAGGATGATGAGAGAAGACCATTCTCTTGGATATAAGTAATATTTAAAGGTAGCTGCCGGGGGCTACCTTTATTTTTGTGTTGTAAGTTTTTTGCATGAAAGGATAAGTAAAACAACTCTAACAGGTGGGTGGTCTGATTTCACAATTTCCTAGGGGCTAAGCTTAATTTTCCTAAAATAGGTAGATGATGGTTACAAATAGACAACGTTGCATACATATGTAATTAATAGAAGGGAGAATATTATGGCACAAAATTTTCCTAAATTTCCTCACCGATTGCTGAAGCATTTACGTGATATTGATAAACACTTAAATAAAAATGAAAAATACTTTCAGCGCCCGGAAAAGAAAATGAAAGAGTTTGAAAAAGAATTTTCAAAGTGGAATAATGATTTTATAAAGAACATAAATGAGTTTGAAGCATCAATGGATGATATAGATAGAAAGCTTGACGACAAAAGTAATAAATAATGGTATTTTATCTGTACAGGCATATTTTTTTGTTGAAAAGGGTATAGATGATTAGAACAAATAGGAGGAGATAATCATGGGATATCTGCTTCCAGTTCAACACTATCAATATACAAGCTATCATGATCGAACAGGAAAAATGAAAGTTGATCCATATCCGGTAGAAAAACTATACCAATCACAATTACCTTTGGCATACCAAAAACAGCAAAAGCCACCAACTGCAAATACATCCCCAATAAGTAGAAAGAAACTTTATTCACCAACAGCCATTCACCAAGCAGCAATAGAAAAAATTATCACTGATATTACCGGCAAAGGAAAATATGTAAACGAAAAGGTATAAAAAATTGAGATCAGCTAGAATGAATAGCAATTTCCTTGTAGAAACTGTATGCTTTTCTAAAAGACCAGTACGAAAAGGAGAATTATAAATGGATTTTCAAACCTTCAACACAACCTGTTATGCTTTTCATGGTCCGGTCAATATTGGTTACGTTCAACGCGAGGACAAAGGAATGCTAATTGATGCAGGTATTGATAGAGGAACAATGAAAAAGGTGATGAAGCAGTTATCACAAAAAGATTTGCCGATTACTCACTTATTTATCACACATGCTCATACCGATCATTTTGGTGGCGCTCATTATTTACAGGAGCAACAGGAAGTTCATACGATGGCACCAAAATTTGAAGAGGCAATTATGCGGAATCCAATGCTAGAACCAATCTATTTATTTGGAGGGAACGATCCACTTCCAGAATTACGTAATAAATTTTTAGAAGCAAATCCTATCCGAATTGATCAGGTAATGGAGGAAGGGGGCTATACGGTTGATGTATTTGAGTTTGATACCTTTCTTTTACCAGGTCATAGCTATTATCAGCTAGCCGTACGGATTGATGGAATTTTATACGCTGGTGATGCCTATTTTGGTACAAAACAATTACACAAGCATAAAATTCCTTATTTATCTGATGCGCAACAAACGTTGGAGAGCTTAGAAAAAGTAAAAGAAATACCCTGCGAAGGTGCTATTCCTGGTCATGGTGTGTTTGAATCAACCTTTCAAGACACAGTAGAAGAGAATATTGCTTATCATTGGAAACTATTAAACTGGTTAGAAGCTGCGATAGTTGAGAAAACAGAAGCAGTTTCTCATGAAAACATTGTTGCTGACATGTGCCAGCATTTTGATGTGAATGCACCCCAATTAAGTCAGTGGTTATTGTACCGGACAGCGATTACTGGCTATTTATTGGCACTACTTAAACAAGAAAAAATAACAAGTGCGATTCAACAAGGACGGTGGGCTTTTCAGAAAGCATAAGATCTTATCTTGTTCTTATACCTTATAAAGAAGGAGAAGCTAATAAGTTTGTGCAAACAATGCTTCTCCCTCTTTATATTCAGCGTAAAATACATCTTCAATTGCGTTTATCTTTTGTTTTTTCAATTCATTCTTTAGCCACGCTTCATCTTTATTGATTTCATGCAAATTATCTTTGATCACTTGACCATCATTAATTAAGGTGAAGCCCAATGTGACATTTTTGGCAAGTAAATTAAAATCCTGACGAGTGGGTGATTGATCGAAGGTTTTCTTCAATACAGAGACGGTACCATCTGTTTCAAGGACTGCATACTCAACTTCTTTGATTGAAAATGCATTTTTAGCTCGAAGTAGGGTTAACAGTTGATTGATATCTAATTTGTTTTTTTTCATTACCTCTCGTTGTAGCTTGCCTTGGTGAATAACAATCGCAGGTCTACCTTCAAAAATTGATCTAGTTGCTTTAAATTTCTGAGTAAATATTTCTATTACGTATAAAAGCGCTCCCCAAAGAAAAACAGCAAAGGCAATTTGCTTGATTCCAACCTTATCGTCATATATAGCGTTACCGACTAACTCACCAAAAATAAGCGCAGAAATAAAATCAAAAGCGGTTAGCTGTGAAATTTGTGTTTTACCTAGAACCTTTGAGATGATTAATAATGCGAAAAAACCAAAGAATGTTTCTATAAATATGGAACCATATGTATTCATGTCAATAATCACTACCCTTTAAATCACTCCTATACATCTTTACCATTTCGTTGTTGTTTCATACACTATTAACAACGACTACATTTTACTTTCGGAAAAGGTATGTTGGATCGATTGAAGGATAGTAAAAATGAAAAAGGCCTGACATTTTGTCAGACCTTTTAATGCATGCTCAAAAAGTTGGTAAATTAGAAGCAAGCAGGTCGAGTCGGCGAAGCTTCTGAGGACCGAAGTGTAGGCTTTCCCTACATGAGGACCGGAAGAACGAGCCAACAAAGAGATGCGCCGCTTATCATTTGGTGACTTTTTGAACATCCTCTTTTAATGAATTAGGATAATTTTTTTATCATCGTTACATGTGGAATGCCTGCATCCATAAACTCGTCTGATATCGTTTCATAGCCGAGCGAATGATAAAAGTCCTCCGCATGTGTTTGTGCATTTAATTTTGCTTTCGGTAATCCTTTTTCTTTTAAATAGTGCTCCATTTTTCCGATGATTTGCTTACCGAAATATTTGCCGCGATATTCCTTTAATACGCAAATACGCTCTAACTTTCCGTAGTCATCTACTAAACGCATTCTACTAGCTGCAATCGGATGGTCATTTTCATAACCAACAAAATGGATGGCTTCCTTTTCTAAATCATCAATTTCTAGCTCTGGTGGAACTTTTTGTTCAACTACGAAAACAGTATGTCGAACATAGTATGCATCTTTTTTTTGTTTTTCTGTTTCTACTACTTTTATATCCATTTGTTTGTCCTTACTCCTTATTAAATGTAAATGTATCAAAAACCGTCCATGCACCATTTTCCAATTGGTACATCAATTGGAAGCGATCGACGATTTCCTCCATGTTGAATTCCTGCATGTTTAAGCTGCCAAAAACATCGGAAAACTCATCATCCGATAGCTTTTGTGCAATCGTGATGTGAGGAACAAAAGAAAAGGCCCGTTCTTGTTGTAGCTTTCCCCGATATAATTTTTCGTTTAGTTCCAATAACTCATCAACAGGATCTACCTTCAAATAAATGGTATTCGTTACCGGGAAGAAAGAGCTAACCTTTAATACTCTTAACGGAAACGGCTTTGTTTCTTTGGCAATCGATTCTAATTCATTTGTAATTTCTTGTACTTCTTGTTGACTAGCTTCAAATGGTTCTTTAATCGTTATATGTGGTGGAATTAATGCGTAGTGAGGATCATAGCGCATCCGATAGGAATTTGCTTCATCCTGAATTTTCTTCGATGGAAAGATAGCCACACCATATTTCATCGTAATTCCTCCAATCCATGTGTTTTTGACCCATGTATATCAACTTATCTTAAAATGAATGAACTGTCATGATTTCAATTATTTTATTTTTTATTATACCAAAAAATGCAAACAATAACGTATCAATTACAGAATTCCCCCTACTCCCACCCGAATATCGTTTTTAACGCACGAGGTAAATCCTGCTGCCAATACTTCCATGTATGATTGCCTTCCAGTTCATGATAAATATATTCTGTATTTTTCTCCGTTATTAGATCACGAAGCTTTCGGTTTGGCGTAAGAAAATCTTTTACTTCGGCAATTGTTGTTTCCACATTTGCTTCTTCTGTTCCGATTGTATGATAAATTGATAGTTTGTCTAGATTGTTTGCTTTTTGCACGGCATCAAGGACAGTTTCATCCACATAAGGCGATTGCATAATTACATTGCCAAACGTATTGGGATACTTGATAGCAGTCATCAAGGCTAATGTACCAGCTAAAGAATCGCCCATTAATGTGCGAGAACCACTTATTTGGTGGGTTGATAGTTCTTGATCCAACAATGGTAACACTTCACGAACAAGAAAATTCGTATAGGCTTCATTTTTGGGACCACTCGGATGATATTTATCATGTCGATCATAACGATTTCGATAATGAATCCCTACAAAAACGGTATCTTCAATCTCGGCCTCATCATGAAGCTTGTCACTAAGTGTTGCTACTCTCCCCATCTGAAAATAGTCATTTCCATCCTGCATAATGCATAGATGATACGTATTAAGTGGTGTGAATGCCTCGGGTTGATACCACTTAATTGTTATCGTCTCTTCTAAGTATGTACTATTAATTTCTTTATCGACCATCTTACCTTTCCTACCCATCTGTACACTCCTTACCGCAGCCAAAACTGCTCTTCAATCGGGAAAATCCTACATAAATTTTAACATACCTAACAATAGGAAACGAATAAATGCGCATGCTGTGGAAGTTTGCTTACAAACCAAACTAGGATGTCCTTTGTAAGAACATCCTAGTTTGATACTTATTTTGCGAAGCGGTGATTTCCGATTATTGTTGTTACTTGTCTCGTTTCGATCCATTTACTTGTAGAAATTCTAGGATTATAGAAATAGATAGAGCCTTGCCCTTGTCCACGGTAAGCAAGTGCTTCATTTACTGCTTTCATTGCTTCTGCATCGGCAGCTTTATTGATTTCACCATTTTTAACTGGTGAAAATGCATAGTGACCAGAAACTTTTTCATAAATAACGCCTTTAATTGTGTCTGGGAATTCCTTATGATCGACACGGTTTAAAATTACTGTTGCAACTGCAACCTTCCCTGCATATGGTTCTCCTTTTGCTTCCGCATGAACCAGCTGAGCCATAAGCTTTTTGTCTGCAGCTGAAACCGTTGTTGGAATGGTGAACTTTTGCCCAGGATAAATATATTTACCTGAATGATTATTTACATTTTTTAAGCTAGATAGGGAAACACCATATTTATTTGCAATGCTCCATAAAGAGTCGCCTTTTTGTACTGTATAAGAAGCAGCATCCGCAATGGCTGGTACCATGAACATACCAAATGATAACGCACCTGCTAATATCATCTGTTTAAGTTTTTTCATAACTAGTAAAACCTCCTAGTAATCTTTTTGACTATTAAAATGCTATCAGTTGTAACATAGTTATTCATTAGCCAAAAACTTCCTATAGGTAGTAGTGCTGGTGGAGCTATTGGTAGCGTTGGAATAAAATTAGCTACGGAAATTGTTACCAGACGATGAAAACAGGAAAAGGATTGATAGAGTGGAAGGAAAAGGATGTATTGTAACAATGGTTACAGAGTTGTAACATAAGGAAGAGAACGAGCGTTATTAAAGTGAAAAAATTGTGCGGTTAAGGAGGTAAAATAGAGGATTGACAGAAGCATATTTTCCGATTATATTAATAGTTATCAGAACAATTTTTATATCTTGATTCCGTAGCTCAGCTGGGAGAGCGCCACCTTGACAGGGTGGAGGTCGTTGGTTCGAGCCCAATCGGAATCATCCTATGTAGAGAGTCTGAATCCTTGTTGTATCAAGGGTTTCAGGCTCTTTCTCTTTTTGTGTTAATACTTTCTATGATTAAGCATTTTTTGAAATTGCACTAATCTTGCACCTTTAGTCTACTAAAGAGGTGGCGAGTTCCTCTTCTTAAAAAGAGTCTCCTCAAACTTTTCTGCCGCACGTTCCTGTAAATCATCACTCACATGTGAATACAAGTCCAGTGTTATACCAACACGGCTATGACCTAATCGCTCCGATACGACTTTAGGATTTTCACCAATCTGCATTAAAATTGTTGCGTGTGTGTGCCTCAGATCGTGGAAGCTTAGTTTAGGAAGTTTGGCCTTTTCCATGTGCAAATAGAATTGTCGTAATAGGTTCCGTGGATCCATAGGTTTGCCATCATCTGTTGAAACAACCATATCATTATCTACATAAGCGATTCCAAATTTGACTTGTAGTCCTTCCCGGTACTCCTTATGATTCATTAACATTTTGATTAGTTGTTTGGAAATGGATATTTGTCGTTTAGACTTAGATGTTTTAGGTTCCTTAAAAGTAAGTCCTTTTTTGGAAATAAAACATAAACTTCTTTTAATGTTTATTTTCCCTTTGTCTAAATCAACATCTGACCACTTTAGTCCAAGAATTTCCCCACGTCTCATTCCCGTATATATTGCTAAAACATAAGGAATCTTCGTATGGTGATTGTCTATGACCTTAATGAAGTGATTCACTTGATCAACATTCCATACTTGTTTTTCTTTGTTTCTAACTTTGGGCGGGCTAGTGTCTTGGACAGGATTATTCTTTATTAAACGCCACTTAACAGCTTGTTGGAATGACTGGTTGAGAACATTGTGCATTTGACGAATGTAGGCTGGTGAATAACCATTATCAATTTTATCCGCATAAAAGGAGTCAATTTCAAAAGGACTTATTTCATTGAGCTTTCTATGATAGAAAGCTGGAATCAGGTGTTTATCGATTAAATACCATCTGGAAGTGGCAGTTGATTCCTCGACTGATCTTTTATATGAAGTATTGAACCACCGACTAATATAAACATTAAACTGTTCAGGACTTTCTTCAAAAAATGTTCCATCATTAACTTCTAACAAAATCCTTGTTGCTTCATTTTGAGCATCTTTTTTCGTTCGAAATCCACTCTTATATTTTTGTATTCTTTTACCTGTTTTCGGATTAATCCCAATATTAACCCGAAAGGACCAGGTTCCATCTGGATTCTTTTTATAAGAACCTCTCATTTTACTTACGTCCTTTCCATGTTTTTATCTGAACGCAAGCATGTGGTCATTAGTATTATTGACACATGCAGGGTTTTTAAAAGTTAATATCTGGTGACATGTAACTGGGTTGGTTCTCCCTTTTCCAGTAGTCCCTTAATGGACTTTCTTGGTTATCGGCAGAATACATGTACTTTCGAAGGGGTAATTTATGGGAATTTCCTTGAGTTTGTATCGTGAAGTGTCACAACTTAAATTTAACGAGGTAGTTTAATATAAAATTATTGTTGGATTATTATAAAACAAGAAGAAGTTGTGGGAAAAAATAACAAAAATTTTGATTTATGCTAAAATATTATATGAAGAAATTTAATTATTTGAAAGGGTAGAAAAATAGATGAATATAGGAAACGTACATCAACTCAAAGCAGAAATTGAAAAACAAATAATAGTTTCTAAGCATGATGTCATATTAGCTAAGGAGTTCTTGTTAACTAACCAAGATAATAAGATAAATGTACTAGAGTTGATGAAAACATTTGTACAGAATCAAAATATACAAGAGCCCACTAAATTTTTGCTTGAAGAAAATGAGAAGGAAAATATTAAGGTGTCTGCCCGTTATATTTCAATACACCTAGCTTATTGTGAAGCAGTTTGGTCATTAATTGGGTCAAACTCTTTTATCATTGAAAACACTGATTCAAAAAATTATAGCCCCCTTTCTCTTGGTGTTAAAATACATTACTATAGCGAGTTTCAATCGAATACACTAGAATTTGACGAATTAAAAATTCGACTACCTTTTTTTATACACAGAGCTTTTTCTATGAGGCAGTCGTCAAAAGAAACATATTTATTTACTGAACCAGACTTAACAGTATTTAAGGATTTTCCAAATGTGGATGAGGAGATGAAAGAAGCATTTAGAGATTCTTTAAAATGTTTTAATAATGATTTATATCGTCCAGCAATAGTAATGGCTGTAACCGCATTGGAAGGAGCTTGGATACAATTAGGCCTTGTGTTATATGAACTAGCAAAAGAGAAATTCGGCTTCGATCAAACGAAATATGAAAGTAAAATTGATTATTTAAAAGGTGTAACTCCAATTACAAGGAAAGTTGAAGATATAAATAAATTTTATAGTGATTACACACATTGGTTTAAAGATATATCTGACAAAACGGAAATTAATTATAAACACTTGAATAAATTCAAGGAATGGTCGAATACTGTTCTAGGAAACAGAAACTCAGTTCATTATGGAGTAGAGCCTATTACGGAATTAAAATATGAAGCAGTATATGCTCAATTATTGAGTTTCAAGAGGTACATTTTTGATTTAAGTAAGCTATTCCAAAGTGCAAAAGACGAGTTATTGTAAAAGACACTCGTTGCTTATAAAAAAATAGGAGATCAGCCAACATTATTATATACTGTAACTTCACATTTTATATATATGATTACGTTAGGTTTCAGAAGGAGTTTGCGAGAGAATTCACTTAAATTAACTGGTTCTTTTCTCTCTAAAATCTTCAACAATCGTGCGTAATACTTTATATGAACCACAATACCTCTTATGATGCAATATTATACTAAAACACGCTTCAAGATATGTAAGGTGAAATTTTTTTAATAGAAGAAAGGTGCAAAAAGAAAAGGAAAAGATTATTAAATTTAGTATTAATATTAAGATGAAAAAAAGTTGAATATTTCCTGGCGTAGAGGTGAAGAAAGTGGCTGGTAAGACTATATTTACTTTAAAACAAATTAAAGAAGAGTTTGAAAAATATGGATTTGAGTTAGTAGAAAAAGACTATAAAAATATACATACCCTAATGAGGTTTGTATGTCCAAAGCATTCAAAATATGAGACTAAGACTACATTTAACTATTTGAGAAAGAAGAATGGTAAAGTTTGTCCTTTTTGCAACAGAAGTAAATTATGTATAGAAGACATTAGATCAGAGTTTGCAAAAAGAGGTTATACGTTGTTAGAAACTGAATATAAAGGTGCTAAACAAAAGTTAAAATACCGATGTCCTAAACATCCTAATAAAGATTTAAGTATAACTTTTGGTAATTTTAAGTCAGGGAAAAAGGGATGTCCTTATTGTAGTAATAATGTAAAATACACAATTGATGAGGCAAAGGAGGCCTTTTACAATGTAGGCCTAGAACTATTAGAAAGTAAATATTTTGATGTATTCACAAAAATGAAATGTAGATGTCCTAAACACCCAGGCAAAGATATTAAAAAAACTTTAAAATCTATATTAAATGGCTCTGGGTGTCCATATTGTTTAGAAAAAGGTAGGAAGCCGACTGCTAATTATGAAGAAGTAAAAGAACTCTTTAAAAGTAAAGGATTAATTTTGATGGAGGAAACTTATAAAAGTTCAACACAAAAATTAAGATACAAATGCCCTAAACATCCCGATAAAGAATTATACAAAAAGTATTCAGAATTAAAGACACAAACCTTTGGATGTCCATATTGTGGGAATTCGGCTAAATTAGAATTTGACTTTGTTAAAGAAGAGTTTGAAAAAAAAGGTTTTGAGTTAATAGATATTAATTACATAAATCGAAATACAGTAATGGATATAAAGTGCAAGAAACACCCAGATAAAAATATTAAAGCTTCATATGACATGTTAACAAAAAATTATGCTTGCCCATACTGTAATGGCTATGTAGATATAGAAGATATTAAAATTGCTTTTTTAGAGAGAGGATTAGTATTACTAGAAACTGAATATAAAGATTCAGCTACTTCAATGAAATATTATTGCATACACCATCCTGAAAAATTTCAATACAAGTCATGGAATAACTTTAAAGCGGGTAAAGGTTGCTATTATTGTAGTAACAGTAGAAAGCTAGAATACAATGAAGTGAAAACGATGTTTCAAAAATCAGGATATATTCTAAAAGAAAAAAAGTATATCAATTCGACAACCCCCATGCTATTTACTTGCTCGATGCACCCCGAAAAGCAAACATATACTACACTTCAAAACTTTAATGCTGGGTTACTCAAGGGATATAGTCCTTGTCAATATTGTAATGGAAAAGTTGATTATGAAGATGTAGTCAAAGAATTTGAAAAAGAAGGATATGAGTTATTGGAGGAAGAATATCATAATGCGACTTATCCGATGAAGTATCTTTGCATGAAACATAATGATAAAGTTCAACTAAAAACTTGGTCTGATTTTAATAAAGGTAGTAGGTGTATATATTGTAGAATCGAAGCAAGAAAAGGTTCAGGGGCAGCGATGTGGAAAGGCGGAATTACAAGTTTAAGTAAATATTTAAGATCATTAATAAATGAATGGAAAGAATCTACTCTCAAAAAATATGAATACAAATGTTTTATCACTGGAAGATGTGAATCAGAATTAGAAATACACCATTCTAAACCATTCCACAAAATTAGAGATGAAATTCTTACAGAACTTAAAATCCCCATATATAGAACCGTAGGTGAGTACACTGATGACGAATTGTACCAAATAGAAAAAATATTAATTGAAAAACATGAAAAATATGAGGGGGTACCTCTTAAGAAAGAACTACATAAACTTTTTCATAGAATTTACACCTATAATGTGAAGGAAAAGGATTTACATGAATTTAAAGATAGATATTTAAAAGGAGAATTTCAAAGTGGTTTTAAACAAGAAATGAGAACTAGGAGCTTTAAGCCTAATCCTTGGACTAAAGATGAGGATTGTATTCTTCTAGAAAGAGTATCATATTATAAAGAACAACAAAGACCAAAAAAGTGGGGGTTTCAATCAGCAGCTAAAACTTTAGATAGACATTGGACTGCATGTAAAAAAAGATACTATGCAATAAGGAAGAATAAGGGTGATCAAGTTTAGGTTTAAGTTAAAAAGAATTTTGGGTTGGAAAAAATAGCAATAGCAAAAATGATTTTTATTTAGTAGTACCTAAACTATTTTGTATGGAGGCAGTAAGTTGTTAGGAAGTTTTATACTGTGTGGCGGGCATGATAGCATCGAATGTGAGAGCCAATATCCCTTAATACTGGTGGCTTGGCTCGTGGATCATGCCCGCAGAGGCTCAGTGTCAAACCGACTACGATTCTATCTTTTGAATTAGCACCCAACACTAAATAGCGAAGAGCCTAACTTGTTAAATATTTTATTATTAACTAAGATACTAGCGTAATGATAAGTAGTGTATAATCTTTCGGTTTTCTGGGAAGTATTGAAATATGTAGTTCGGTTATAATAGAAGAACGCCATCGTGTTCTACAGTTATAACCGAAAATATTAGCTCACTTTTCACTGATATCAAGGGGTTTGCGTTTCTTCAGATTAACTATAACCAAATTCGTTAACGCTTTGTTCGGTAATATACGAAACTACTAATAGTTACATTCGGTTATTTAAGAACAAGGTTAATTGGCCAAAAAGATATTACCCTCAATTAGATGAGGGCAATATTTTATAACATTGATTTACGACATGGCCGGAATATCTATGTCAGTGAAAGGACAAAGGTCATACTCAACGTAAATATTATGCTCTTGTTCGAAATCGATTTTTATCTGCTTAAAAAATAGAAGCATGATAGTTCTTATTTCTGGATTAGTGAAAGATTGAATGTTTGTCTCAAGTAATTGATTCATTAGTTCATCAAAATTTGGATCTGATGTAATCGCATCAATGTTTTCCAAGGCATTTGTAAAACGTGTTTGTTGGTCGATTAACATGGTCTTAGCGGTGTTTAAGACAAAATCCCACTGATGACCATTAGTAGAGTTACTTTCTGCTAGATACTTTTCACTAGTTTCAATATGCCTAATTTGTTCTTTTACATGATTCAACTGGGTTGTTAATGTTTTTGTCCTTTGACTTAGCATTTTCTTTCCATCGTCTTTCATGGTAGCTAGTTTCATGTCCCATTTAGAGTACAAATCGTTGAGAATTGTATCTTGTAAACTAGTTGCCTCAATTTTCGATTTGCAAGATGGGCAGCGATATACCCAGTACTTTTTCTTAGACTTTGAAGGAGTATAATCCTTAGACTGTAGAGCAACATTGCAACTATTACAATAGAGTAAATTACGAATCAAAAACGGAGTATTGTTATTCTTCCCCTGACGTTTATGAAGTTCTATAACTTGGTGAGCCAAATACCATAAAGTGGCCGAAATAATCTCTTCATGATGGTTTTGTAGCAAGTCGTACTCACCTCTTTGTTTCCGGCGGGAAGTATTCCGACTAACGGCTATATTCCAACTTAGATGTCCTAAATAAAATTGATTATTTAGAATATAATCTATTGTTTTACCGGTCCACTTTTTACCTTTGGGAGAAGGGATTTCCACATCGTTTAAATGATTTGCAATTATATCTTCAGCATGACCATATGCTGCTAGAGAGAATATATATCTAACTATTTGAGCATTTCGGTCAGGGGTGATTTCACCATCTTCATCATAAGAATAGCCAAAGGGAATCTTGGAACCTGGACGTTTTCCTTCTTTTAATAACGTTTTTTGTGCATCCTTTGCTCTCATAGATTTTTTTATAGATTCTTCAGCTGCATTTGCTAGTTTAAGGGTGGTCAAAAGGTCGTAAGGATCCCATTCCCCGATATATTCAGTTGAGAAAAATTTTACATATGGTTTTTCAAACTTAATAGGTCTATAGATATATAGGGTAAAGTCATCAAATTGACGGGTTATACGACTTTCATCATAAAAAAATACTGCTTCTATTCCCAGCGTGTCATCAAGAACCTTAGTTAGTAGTTCTTGCATTCCTGATCTTTGCTTTACGTTCTTATGATAAGAGCTCTCAGCATCTTCTTTTATAATTTCGATTAATTCATAACCCTCCATACGTGCTCTAGTTAATATTTCTTGTTCTTGTATTTCAAAAGATAAATTTTCCTTTTGATTGAGAGATGATCTTCTAACAATCCCAATTGCACGAGGCATATTAGTTTTATTGTCCAATTAAATCACCTTCCATTTCATAAAATTCGTCTAAATACATATTGATTGATACAAAATCGTTATCAATAAAAACTTCGGAAATGAGTAGATTAGCAATTTCGGAAAAATTAAGATCATCTTTTGATTCGTTTATTTCCTCTTTAATATAAGCAACAACGATTTCAAATTCTTGTTTTAAGGTTTCTAAGTTGGATACCGTATCATGGAAATTCAGTTGTTGTTGTTTCATTTCAAGCAGTTCATCGAAAATTGCTTTTAGCTTCTGACCAGTTTTCCCTGGTGTAAAATTCAAGGATACGTCCAGGCTTTTATTTTCTATTTTGGATTGAAGAGATTCAATTTTACTTTGAAAATCCTTTATTCTTTTGGATAGAACAATATTTGAAATACCCTTTAATTTTTTTGCGGACAAGTTCATAAGTGCTTGTTTGATAGCAGTTTTAATATAGTCATCCAAATCAGATACACTTATAGTATTATTCCGATGTTTACTGCAGTAATAATTCCCAGGGTAGCCCTGTTCCCCTTTTTTTAGTTTCATTTCGCTTGAACAGAGTTTACACACTGGAGTAATTAATGCTTCTTTTGATTCTTGCTTTAATCCAATTTTATATTCTTTTTCAAATGAATTTAACTTGGATTGAACTTTTTTATATAACTCAAGAGAAATGATAGGTTCAACATGTGATAAGCTTTGGAATGAACCATCATTATTTTGCAAATGTCCCGCAAAAAACGGTGTCTTTAAAATATCTATTATTCTACTGTCGCTTCTTTTTAATAATGGTTTAAATTCACTGATTACGTTAAATAAATCGCTTATAGTACTAATTTTTGATGTCTCTTCAAATAATCTATTAATGGTTGGTTTTTGCTTCTTATTTGCTTTATACTGTCGTTTTCCACCATCCGTAGAAATCTTTGTGTAGCCAATGAGACTGGGGGGGAACCTTTTCCGACGGTCCTTTAACCGCGACTGGATTTTCTGTCCCTCGAGCTGTGAAAATAGCCCATAAAAAACTTCTGAAGTTAAGTTTTTAGAAAAATCAGGTGCATTGCTTGCAGAGAAAATTACTTCTATATTGAATTCTATAAAGTATTGAAATACATGTTTATATTCAAAGGAATCACGGGCAATTCGATCACGTTCATATGCAATGACTCGTTCAATTTTTCCATCCCGCATTTTTTTCATCATTCTTCGTAGTGCAGGTCTGTCTTCAAACTGCACTTTAGTTGCTGATACATCAAAATCGGTAAAAAACTCAATGTTGTTACTTATATTCATCTTCTTTAAGACTTCGTTATTTGCAGTTTCTTGCATTTTTAGATCCTGGCCAGCCGAAGAAACCCGGGAATATACTGCAGTGATCTTATTCTGGGTTAATGGATTTTTCACTGTTGTCCTTCTCCTTTTCTATGATAATTTCATCAAATTCTTTCATAGAGTTTGATAATAATAGTCCCTGTATATAGGGGTCTGTTGTGATTTTGTCAATGATTATTTTTTCGATAAGACGATATAGCCACATTGTCGTTTCTAGTTTCTTATCGTCACTAATATTGACCTTAGCTATTTTTAGCTTTCTCTTCATATTCTCACCTCCAGTCAGTAGCAGTATGACCGGAGGTGAAAAATTTATTCCATTTAATCTTCTGAATTATTCTCCAAAACTATTGGCAAATCTAATTGAATAGTAGCCATTTCTTTTTTGTTTGAAGAGTTATTTGGACGTTTGATAATAAATGTTTTAGTGTTTCTACCGGGTAACTTAAGTTCCTGAATAATTCTATTCATTTGACTGGCTCCTTTCTGATTGATAAAAACTTCTAATAACCTCAGCCGAAATATTACGTTTCTTGCAATGAAAAAGTAATTTTTCTATATTAATAGCCTCAATGTCTTTCAATTCAAGTTTGTACATCTTTATTTCACCTCAATCTTGTTAACCTCAAAATCTGAATATCTATAATAAGTTGCTTTTACCAAGTGTCTGATTTGAAAGCCATTGAAAGAAATCATCGCGCAAAACCCTTTTGCATCCTCCGATTTTAATAAGTGGAAAATGTGGACTATCCATTAATGAATAAGCAGTTGGTTTTGATATATTTAATATTTCTGCAATTTCAGTTGCAGTTAAAACAAGGTCGTATCCATTGCGACTACGATGGTTCATCAAAACACCTCCTTTCGTTAAGAAAAATAAAAAAATTCCCTACCCATTTGGCTGTAGACAGACCTCTCCTAAGCAAATTAAAAATTGCTATGGAGTGGTTCTTCCACTTCCAAATCGACAGGGAATTTCCTGTTGATATATTAAGTTGTTAATTTGTTGAAGCTTATAAATTAATATTAATCTATTTAAAAATTAAGGGCAATAAGATTTCGATAGGTAGTTTTTGGTAACGTATTAGTCTAATTCACAAGATGTTTTTAGTTCGGTAGTTACAATTTCCATGATACTTCCAATTTCAAATTAAACCTATTAAGACTAATAGCCCTATCATATGTTAAAATTTGATTATAAAAAATAATTTTCCGAGGTGAAAGAATATGCCTGCTAAAGCAGATATTGATTTTCAAAAAGATCTGTTCGACGCTGCCACTAACATGCGCGGTAGTGTTGCGCCAGCTGATTATAAACATTATGTATTACCTTTAATCTTTTTACGTTACCTCTCAAATAGATTTGCAATTCGTAAAGAAGAAATAGACAGTTTAGTTAAGGATCCAAATAGTGATTGGTATGTGCCAGATGAGGAAACCCAACAAGTAATTAAAGAAGATCCAGACATGTATATGGCTGAGAATGTTTATGTTGTACCTGAAGAGTCACGTTGGTCATATATCTTAAAAAATGCGAAGCAACCAAACATAAAAGAAATTCTGGATAATGCTATGAAACGACTAGAAGAGGAAAACCCTGATTTAGAAGGGATGCTTCCTCGTATTTTCCAAGGAAGTAATTTACCAGCCGAAAACGTCTCTGGATTAATTGAAATTTTTTCACGCGATGTGTTTAGTGCTAATGATGATCGAAGTGTTGATGTTTTAGGCCGGGTTTATGAGTATTTCATCTCTGAATTTGCCTCCACTGAGGGGCAGCGTGGTGGAGAGTTCTATACTCCTTACTCAGTTGTTAGTTTACTCGTCCGAATGTTAGAACCAATAAAAGGTACTGTCCTAGACCCTGCTTGTGGATCTGGTGGTATGTTTATCCAATCAGAAGAATATTCACCACGGCGTCATGAACTATCCTTTTATGGTCAAGAGAACGTTACAACTACTGCTCGATTAGGAAAAATGAACGTATTGCTTCATGGTTTAAATGCAGATATCCGTCTTGGAAATTCTCTTTTAGATGATAAATTCTCAGATCTGAAAGCCGACTATGTTATTGCAAATCCACCATTTAACCAAGATGGCTGGGGTGCGGACCGTATATCAAATGATGATCCAAGGTTAATTGGTCCTGTTACGGATTCAAATGCGAACTATATGTGGATGCAACATTTCTTCCATCATTTAAATGATACTGGATCTGCTGGTTATGTAATGGCTAATGGTGCTATGACAACTAATGCTAAAGGAGAAAGACCTGTTCGTGAATGGTTTGTTGATAATGGCTACATTGATTGTATAGTTGCACTACCAGAAAAATTGTTCTTATCTACTGGGATACCTGTCTGTTTATTCTTCTTGAGTAAGAACCGTGATGGAAAAGGTGAGTATCGTGAAAGACGAAATGAAATTCTATTCATAGACGCTCGTCAAAAAGGTTCACTCGTTAGCAGAAAACAAAAAGCACTTTCAGAAGATGAAATAGAAAATATTGCTAAAGTATATCGTAATTTTAAGTTTGATAAAGAAAAAGTTGAAGACGTACCTGGCTTTTGTAAAGTTGCATCAATAGATGTAGTGAAAGAAAAAGATTATAAGTTAACGCCTGGTATTTATGTTGGAACAGAGGAAGTTAAAGTTGATGGCATTCCATTTGAAGAGAAAATGGAAGAATTAAGAACGACACTTTTTGAACAATTTGAAGAGTCCAATCGTCTCCAAGATAAGATTAAGAAGGATTTGGAGGGGTTAGTTTGAGTGAAGAATCACTACTTCAACTTAAAGATGTTGCCTACTATGTTAAAGACCGAATATCAACAGATCAATTATCCAATCATACTTATATTTCAACTGAAAACATGTTGACTGATAAGAGGGGAGTAGAAGAAGCGTCAGGTTTACCATCAAGTAAAACAGTCACGAAATATTTACCCAACGACATTCTTGTTTCAAATATTAGGCCGTACTTTAAAAAGATATGGTATGCAAACCAAACAGGTGGTTGCTCGAATGATGTTCTAGTTTTGAGAAATAAGTTGAAAGAAAGAATAGATGACAAGTACTTATATTACGCATTATTCCAAGATTCATTTTTTGATTATGTTATGAGTGGTGCTAAGGGTGCCAAAATGCCTAGGGGTGACAAAGAAGAAATCTTGAAATACAAAATAGAGTTTCCTTCAATCACCATACAAAGAAAAATAGCAGCAATCCTATCTGCAATTGATGAAAAAATCGAACTCATCAACAAAATGAACCAGACCCTTGAAGATTTGGCTTTTACACTTTTCAAAAAGATAATCTCAGAGAATAATTCAAATTCACGGAGACTAAGAGATTATATAACCTTAAATCCCACAACACCGGTTAAAAAAGGTACAATCATGAAGTATATAGATATGAAGGCTCTGTCGACTAATAATATGAGTGTATCTTACGAGAGTATAATTGAAAGAGAATTTAAATCTGGTTCAAAATTTATGAATAATGACGTTTTACTTGCAAGAATAACACCTTGTTTAGAAAATGGGAAATCAGCATTTGTAAACTTCTTAAGAGATGGGGAGTTAGCATACGGTTCAACTGAATTTTTGGTTTTAAGGGCCAATGAAAAATCGTGTCCACAATTTCTTTATTGTTTAATAAAGGATCCGAGGTTTAAGGAATTTGCCAAAATGAGTATGGTAGGTTCTTCTGGACGACAGAGAATACAGAATAGCATATTGTTAGAATATGAAATGCCAGATATTGAAAGTGAACGAATGAGTTATTTTGATAAACTAACTAAGGATTGGTTTAAGCTGGTGAGTAAAAACAATATTCAGAATTGGAATTTAACTAAACTTCGTGATTACCTTCTACCTAAACTCCTATCAGGAGAAATCCGCTCATTAGACGTGGAATCACAAGTAGCAGAAGTCACGCAGTAACAAAGAGGAGGGATGAACATGGGGCGATTAATGGAATCGGATTTTGAAGAAACAACGATTGAACGATTGGAAGCTCTTGACTATACCTATTCGCACGGGCAAGAACTTTATCAACGTGGTGAACGTCAACGTCTACAAGAAGTTGTTTTAAAAAGACGGTTAGAATCCTTTTTACAAGAAACTTATACAATGATTCCTGAAAATGAAGTTAGTCGTCTATCGAATTTGTTTATTTTAAATGAAGGTGTTGGCTGGGAAGAGAGAAATTTTGTCTTCCACCAAAAACTTGTAAAAGGACTTGAGTTTGAATATGAGGATGATCAAGGAGAAGAAAAAGTACAGCACGTTTATCCTATTGATTGGAAAACACCTGAAAATAATGATTTTTTAGTTGTTAATCAGTTGTCTATAGAAGGGCGTATGTCTCGTAGACCTGATGTTGTTATATACATTAATGGAATACCCTTGATTGTTTTCGAACTTAAGAATCCTAATAAAGAAAACGTAACTGTATATGACGCCTATACTCAAATTCGTAATTACACCCATGATATCTCTCAATTATTCGAGTACAATGCATTTACAGTTATTTCTGACGGTATTGAAACAAAACACGGAATGCCCTCTGTGCCATATGATTTCTTTGCTTCCTGGAAAACGATTGATGGTGTTAATGTAGATAACAATGTAGTAAATACCATGAGGACTTTAGTACAAGGTCTATTTGAAAAAGATAGATTGCTAAACTATATCCGAAATTTTATTGTTTACCTTGATAAGGGCGAGTCTAAGGTTAAGATTGGAGCGAAATATCACCAGTTCTTTGGAGTCAACTTTGCAGTAGGAGAAACGGTTCGTGCTACACGTCCTGAGGGTAACCGGAAAATTGGTGTGATGTATCACACAACTGGTTCAGGTAAAAGTATCAGTATGTTGTTTTACTCAGCAATATTATCTAAACATAATAAACTGGATAATCCGACGATTGTAGTTCAAGTCGACCGTAACGACTTGGATGAACAATTACATGACACGTTTTCAGAAGGTTATAGTCTAATTGGGCATACTCATCACGCTAAAAAAGCGGATGAATTGCGAGATATACTTAAAGGTGAAGGTGGACAAATTGTCTTCTCTACTATTGAAAAGTTCCGTTTGAAAGAAGGAGAAGCAAAACATCCTGTTTTATCTGATCGAAGTAATATTATAGTGATTTCTGATGAGGCTCACCGTACGCAAAGTGGTTTTGATGGGGGCTATGCAGCACAACTTCGCTTTGCCCTCCCTAATGCCTCATTTGTTGGGTTTACTGGGACACCTGTAAATTTATTAGGAAACAATACTGAAGAAATTTTTGGCCATGTGATTCACAGATATGATATGGCACAAGCCGTTCAAGATAAAGCTGTTTTACCGTTATATTATGAAAGTAGAATGATTCCGCTAGACTACGATGGTGCAGATATAGATAGTGAATTTTCCAATTTGGTGGACGATGTTGGACTTGAAGATGAGGAGTCTCAATCGTACAAAGTGAAATGGGCGGCACTTGAAAAGGTTGTAGGTACACCAAAACGTTTAAACATGCTTTCCAAGAGTATCCTGGATCATTTCAATAAAGCTGCTGATCCATTTCAAAAAGGCATGATTATTTGTATGAGTCGGCAAATTGCAGTTCGTTTATATGATGAACTGAAGAAGCAGGATGATTGTCCAGAAGTAGAAGTAATCATGACTGGAGATGTAACTAAAGATCCTGAGTCGTGGAGAAGGAAAAATCCAGACAGTAAATATTCCCATATTAAAACAAAAGAAGAACAAGAAGAAGTCAAAGCCCGTTTAAAAGATACAGAGGATCCTCTGAAATTGGTTATTGTTGTTTCTATGTGGCTTACTGGGTTTGATGTACCTAATCTATCATTCCTATATGTTGATAAACCGATGAAAGGTCATAATCTTATTCAGGCGATTGCACGCGTTAACCGTGTCTTCCCAGGAAAAGAAGGCGGACTGATTGTTGATTTTATTGGTATTGCAACATCCCTGAAAGAAGCCACTAACCGATATACTGGCGATAATGCTACTAATGACATGGATATTGATGTTGATAAAGCAATCGGTGTCTTTAATGATAAGTTAAGCGAGGTAAGAAAGTACTTTGGTGAAATTAAACACCGCGATGATTGGCGTTCGCTATCTAAAGTAAAGCGAGATGATTTGATTGGTGACTTGGTTAACGACCAATTAAATGGAGATCCAGAAGCTTTTGTTGAAGCGTGTACAAAACTTGAAAAAGCTCACAAGCTAGTTAAGCATATGGAACAAGTAATCCCTCTCGCAGATGAAGTTACGTTGTATCAAATGGTGCGGATTCAAGTTAGAAAATTCCTTTCTGCACAGAGAAATGACTTCGAATCTAATCAAACCGTTGAAGAGCGCCTGAACTCTCTAATTGATCGTCATTTGGAAACGAAGGAACCAGTTGATATTTATAAGGTTGCAGGCATTGAAAAGCCGGACATTAGTATCCTTGATGAAGATTTCTTAAAGGATATGGAGGAAAAAGAACAGCACGAAGACTTAAGGCTGAAACTCCTTAAGAAATTGCTGGAGGATCATATACAAGTTAATTTTAAAAAGAATAGTCCAAAAGAGAAGCAAATGCGAGAACTTCTAGAGAAGACTCTTAAAGATTACCATAACCGAATTATACAGGCTGCGGATGTCGTTCGAATGATGGTTGAAATGAAACAAGATGTCGATAGTGAAGTGGATTTTCGTAAAGAACTTGGCCTTTCCGATGAAGAAGCTGAATTCTACAAGGCTATTACCTCTTTAAAAATGGAGTCTTTTGACAACAAGTTTCTAGCTGACCTAATACACAAGGTTCTAAAAGAGTTAAAGAAGAACCTTAGTCAGGATTGGACCAGCGAGCATCGGAAGAATATATATGCCAAAGTTAATATGTCTGTTAAAAAAGTATTGATGAACGAAGGAATAAAAGGACAACAACTAATATTTATTACAAAAGCAATCATGGAAGAAGCCAAAGAGCAATATAAAGATTGGCCTAATCAGGCGTAGTGCAACGAGAGTCTTTACATTATAGATGAAGACTCTCTTTTTTGAATCACTATGTAAAAAAACAATAGAGATAAGGAAAGGGTGTTGAGAAACATGGAAGTATTATTTAAGAATGGAGATGTTTATGATAATCCTGTAGATTTTGTAAGAATACCTGCTTCACATGGTCCAAATGTTAATTATCTAGTGTGTTATGGGACGGTTAATTGGCGAGGAAATGTCCAGACAGCAATTTATGTTTTAATGGAGTATAACGGGATTCCAAATACAAAGGTTCCTCCACATATTACTACACATGTGAATGAAGATGGCAGTACAGATTTGAATCTTGTGTTAGAAAAAATTAACTTATTGAAGCAAAGATATGAGTTATAGACATTCAACTAAAAATTACAGCTTTCTTAGTTGGTTATAAATTTCGACAGGTTGTCAATTTTTTAAAAGGAGAAATTACATAGATGGAAAACGAACTAGTTAGATATTCAAGGGCAGGTGACACTTTCCATTATCGATGGGCTGCACGTCGATGTTTAAGGATGCTACATCCAAAAGCTTTGTTACGTTGTGTCATTATTGAAGGGTCAAACGAGAAAAAAATGGCGGGCGAATATGTGATTGATGTGGCTGAATACTCGGGAATAAGTGATGAAGATTTGCAAAAAATAGATTACTATCAACTAAAGCACACAACTGTTAGAAAAGAATTGCCTTTTAATTTAAGTGATTTAGAAGATACAATTGAGGGTTTTGCAAAAAGGTTCATTGCTTATTGTGACACTAAAAATGAAAGTGAAGATGCCCCAAACATTACTTTTACAATAGTGACTAACAGACCCATTGCTCACAGTTTTAAGGATAATATCCAGAAAATTATAAATGGAGATGTTGTTAAAAAACGCTTTTCTAATACTATCGAAAAATATACTACACTTAAGGGTGAAAAATTAAAAGAATTCTGTGCCTGTCTTCTATTCATGGATGGAGAAGGAGACTATAATGCTCAGAAATATGATCTTCATCTAGAAATTTCGCAAATATTGGCAGGAACTGTTGATAACCCACAAATTGATAGTATTACTACATTAGTTCAAGAAAAAGTTTTGCCTGATTCAGATGGTCGAATCATGAGGGAAGATATATTTAAACGTTTTGGTGTTACTTCAGATAGAGATTTATTCCCTTCCCCTCCAGAGTATGAAAAACTAGAAAATACAATTCTACGAAAACAACATAATGAAATCATAGAATTAATCTTGACCAATTCTAATCCTACTATAATACATGCAGCTGGAGGTGTTGGAAAGTCAGTTATTTCTCGTCAAATTATTCGATCATTGCCTAGTGGATCCTTTGGTATAGTTTATGATTGCTTTGGTGGAGGTAGATATCGAAATAGAAGTGAACCTAGACATCGTTATCGTGATTCTCTTGTGCAGATAGTAAATGAATTAGCAGCCCATGGATTATGTGAACCATTAATAGCACTATCTAATGCTCTAGAAGATGAAATTCTAAGGCAATTTCTCTCAAGATTGGACGTTGCTGTGGAAGCACTAAAGAAAGAAAATGAAAATGCAGTATTAACAATTTTAATTGATGCTGCCGATAATGCCGAAATGGCTGCGAGAGAATATGGTCATTCTTGTTTTGCCCATGAACTATTACGTGAGTCTTTACCTGAAGGTTGTAAGTTGGCAATGTTATGCAGGACAGAAAGGATTAATTTATTAGAACCATCTAGTTTCGTTAATCAGATAGAATTGAAACCTTTTTCACAAGAAGAATCTTTATTCTATCTCAAAAGTGTATTTCCAGAATCTACTCAGGAGGATGGAACCGAATTCCATCGATTAACAGGTGGTAACCCAAGGGTGCAATCAAACGTTCTTAACAGAGGATTTAAAAATATTACAGAAGTATTAAATAGTCTAGGACCAGTAGGTACTACAGTTGAAGAACAAATTGAATTACAACTAGATAATGCTATTTCCATAATAAAAGAAAAGCTTTCCAGTAATTATCAAAGTCAAATTGATGCAATTTGTTTAGGGTTGGCTAATTTACCACCATTTATTCCTTTGCGTGTTCTAGCTAAGGCAGCAGAAGTGAATGAAGCTACGGTGAGAAGCTTTATATCGGAACTGGGGCATCCTCTATGGCTGACAGATAATTCAGTACAGTTTAGAGATGAGCCTACAGAAACCTGGTTTCGGAAAAGGTTTTCAGCTAAAAAAGAGCAGATACTATCATATATCACACAGCTTAAGCCAATGGCTTATGAATATACCTATGTTGCTGAAGTATTACCTTCATTGTTACTACAAGCTGAACAGTACAGTGAATTAATTGAACTTACAGTATCTGATAAATATCTACCCGAAGATAATCCGATTGATAGAAGAAATGTTCGAGTGTATCGTCTCCAATTTGCATTCAAAGCAGCATTAAAGTTAGGACGATATGAAGATTCTATCAAATTAGCATTACTTGCTGGTGAAGAAACGGCTGGTGATAAACGGCAGCTAAAATTAATTAAAGAAAATATTGACTTGCTAGCTCCGTTACAGAGTGAACAAAGAATTCAAGAGTTAGCTTTTCGAAGAATGATAAGTGGTGCCTGGGATGGTTCACAGAACGTTTATTCGGCAGCAATGTTATCTTCAGTTAATGAATTTAAAGGTGAAGCAAGAGGCTATTTGAGAGCGGGTATTAATTGGCTTCATCTATATTTTCAAGAACGAAAAAATCAGGAGGGTTTTCATCATAATAAAATAGAAGATGAAGACCTAGTTGAGCTAGCCTTTGCCCACTTAAACCTGTTTGGGGTAACTAAAACTGTAGAGTTCCTCTTGAATTGGCAGCCAAAAGAAGTAACATTTCGCATCACACAAATACTTATTAGGCGTATTATCGATTTAGGGAATTTTGATGCTATATATGAAATGCTTAGAATTGTACCAAAGAACCCATATTTTGTTGTTGCGGTAGTTCATGAGTTACTAGAGGTGGGAAAACTTCCTGAAAAAGATACAATTGAAAGGTGTTTGGATTTACTAACTTTTAGTCGTACTCGTATGGACAAACCAGCACATTCTTACAATAATGATATTCTATCAGCTATTGTTTCATTTGCCGAAGTATGTGCTGTTAACAAATTATCACAAAGGAAAATTTTACGAGTCCTAAGATATTATTTCCCTAAAAGGGCACCTCGTATAATTACTAGCAATTTTCAAGAAAGAGAAAGAGATCCCTTTTTACGTGCCGTTGCACTTAAGTCTGTTCTAACGGAAAACTTAAATCTGAATTTAGATGAAGTCATTCCAGAGGAGTTTTCTAAAAAAGAAAATAAATACAGATATGAACATGATATTCAAGAATTCAAACAAATAATGAAGGGACTTTTACCTTGGTATTTTGCTCGTATACAAATTTTAATAGATAATGTAGCTGATCCATTGAAGGCCGTTGAAGATAGTAGTCAACAATCTAAGAAAGTAATAGATAATAGATGGAAAGAATTTGATATCCTGCCATATGAAATATCTAAAGTAATTATTGATATTCTTATGTTTAGTAATGGGGTAGACTCTAGTTTAATAAATAAGATTTTTACGAACTATCTAAAAACAAATAATCAAATTCGAATACAAGATCAGATGAAGGCTGTTCGAGCTGGATTTCGTTTAAGTCATCTCTCTGAGATAAGAGATGAACTTGAAAACACAATATATGAAATAGTATCTGCTTCTTCTTCTGAAGATACAGAAACAAGAGCGGACTGGTACGTTCAACTTTCACGTGCTGTTCTTCCCGTGAACCGTGATGATGCAGCCGCATATTTTGATTATGCAGTTGAATCAATATCAAAATTTGGAGATGAAATCGTACAAAGATGGGAAGCTATTGCAGCCTTAGGAAAACGTAGTGCAAAAGAAGAAAATGAATCTTCAGAATTGGCCTATCGTTTTATTCGCTGTGCTGAATTAATCGGTGATAATGTAGCTCGAGAAAAGTACTTTGACAGAAATGAAGCAATTAGAATATGTGTCAGACTATCCCCCACTTCTGCACTCGCATCATTAAGTAGATGGCGTGATCGGGATGTTGGATGGTTTGATAGTCAATTGCCAGAATTAGCTAAGGAAATAGTAGAATCAGATCATATTCAACCAACTGTAGCTTGGTCTTTGTCTGCATTTCTAAAAGAATATGAAATTGCTGATTTTGCATCAATTTGTATAGAGAAGGAACAATCCGAAAAAGTTCGACAGCACATTTTGAATAAAGCAATTCGGGATATTAGATTAAGTGATACACAAAAAGGCAGCTATAAGGAACTAAATAGAATTGCTACTGATTATAATTTGAACAATATTGAGTTAGATGAAATAAAAGCTTACTATGCTAATAATCATGATGAAACTTCTGAATCTACATCTAAAGAGAACTCTTTACCTGAATATGCTAAGGATTTAGAGGATATAAATTGGGAACAATTATTTCTAAACTTGGATTTAACATCAAATAATGGAATTAAACTGGCATTAAAACGTTTTGATGGAATAGAAGATAAATTCTTCCATCGTAAAACATTTTGGCAAGAGATGTTCTATCGAATTAGAGAAAATGAAATACAAACATTCTTGGAAAACCTTATAAATGTAGAACAAATCAGTTTATATGGCTTAGAAGATGTATTTTCTTATATGCCAAAAAATTGGCTAAAAAAAGTTAGTATACAACGTAATATAAACAAACTCCTCAAGCAGATTGCACGACGATTTTCAGTTGAACTTTCCAATAAGTACGTATTAGAACACTTTTTAAAAAATGTTCAATTAGAAAATTATGACATTAATTCAATTTACGAAGGTATTATTGAAGGACTAGCGAATAACAGTGACCTTGCTGATGCAGAAACATTTTTTGGATTCGTACAAATTACATCAAGCTTAATTTCTCCGAGTAATGCAACGGAATTACTTGATTTTGGATTAAATAGGTTTGAAATTCACATAGATGATGATTATGCGGATGGACTGTGGTTAAATTGGCTAAAACCACCTCAAGAGATAAGTGAGGCATTTGCTGGTTTTGTTTGGTCTGCTCTTGGTTCACCTAAATCAACGATACGTTGGCAAGCGGTACATTGTGTACGGAGGCTAGCTGAATCTAATTGTAAAAATGAGATAGATGCTTTGATTACCTGGATGGAGAATGATGATGTTGGTGCTTTTGGAAGTAATAAATTACCTTTTTATAAATTACATGCCCGTTTGTATCTATTAATTGGATTGGCTCGGGTCTCTATTGATTTTCCGCAGTTGTTAAAGGATCGTAGGGCTACTTTTTTAAAAATCGCAATAGATTCATTTACGCATGTACTTATTCAAAAATACTCTGCAGAAATTGCACTTAATATTGAGAAGCTTTTTCCAAGCACTAATAGCAAAGAAGTTATCAGTCAACTTCAAATGATTGGGAAAAGTCAATTACCAGTCAAAACAATTGATAAGAGTGAACAGAAAATTGGAAGTTCTTACAGTGATGAAGAAAATGATACAGATCCAAAATTTTATCACGGTTATGATCTTGACCGTTATTGGTTTGAACCTTTAGGTGAGGTATTTGGAATTACTGGTCAATTGGTTGAAAAGCTTGCGACAGAAGTAATAATTAATGAATGGAATATAGACAGTGATGGAGGGTATCAAAGTGATCCCCGCCAAAGTCAATGGCGATCTAATAGGAATGAACAAGAAATTATGCATAGTCATGGGAGTTATCCTAGAACTGATAGTTATAGTTTTTACCTATCCTACCATTCAATGTTTGTTGTTGCAGCAAAGCTTCTAAAGGACAAGCATATTGTCCAATCAAAAGATTGGCAAGAGGATCCTTGGAATGAATGGATTAATGATCATTTATTAACACGTAATGATGGACAATGGTTAGCAGATCGTCGTGATCCAACACCTCTTAAAGAAAAAGATTGGTCAAAAATTAATAAAGAAAATTGGAATACTGACATATCTTCTGGGGATTTTTTGGATGGTCTAATATGTGAGCATTTAGGAGATAAGTGGTTGAATATTTTTGGTTCATGGACAGAGGGGAATAATGATTGCGAGGAGAGCTTCCTTGTTTCCAGTGCACTAGTCTCTCCTCAGGGGGCTCAATCATTGTTAAATGCGTTAACATCATGTTCGGATCCACATGATTTTAAATTACCAGATTATCAAGAGGGTCGCATGGAATTAAATTTAGAACCATTTAACCTTAGAGGCTGGGTATGGAGTGAGTATATACCTAAGAGAATTGATGAATTTGATCCACATGCTGCTAAAATAGATTATCCACCTTATCAAATTGGTGAATCAATTATTAAAAAGATGGGCTTATCAGTCGATTCGGATCTTCGAAAATGGTTGTTACCAAATACAAATACCGAATCAATAATTTGCAGAATATGGAGCACAAATAACAATGAACCAGATGATGAACCTTTTAGGAAAGGTAATCGATTAAGTGCATCAATAACCTTTCTAAAAAAACTATGTACGATAATGAAATGTGAGCTTATAATCGAGGTTCAAATCAGACACCGTTATAAGCGAAATGCATATTTAGGGAGGGATGAAGAGCGTGAATACAAACCACCATTTAACAAAATATATATCCTCTCAGCAGACGGAAGGCTTAGAGATGAAGAATCGTATTATGAAATTAGGTAAAGCACTCGTAAAAGAACTTAATTTAGATCCAGGTGTCGATACGTTGGGGCGATGGATGGCTCACTATATTGCTGAACAAATAGAAATTGCTGAACAAGCAGATGTTTCTTCCAGAGCTGATGCAGAACAAAAATGTTTTGAAACAATTCTAAAGCTTTGGGATCATAGATCTTCAATGCCTAATGGAAAGCGTGCCTTTGAAAGTTTTGAACCTATTTTTAATGTGTTAGAAAAATTAGATCCAGAAAATAAACAACCCTATTATTTTATTAATAGAAATGAAAAATCACTGATGCCAAAAAATTTGAATGCAATTGAGAAGGATTTAAACCAATGGCTAGATGTAGCAGAAGGAATAGATCAAGTCGCAAGGGTTTGGTTAGAATATGTGTTTGAACAAGCTACATTATGTGCAACAGACGAAAAAACCAAAGAGTGGTTGAAAAATTCTATTGTTTTACAAGAGACTTATGAACTTTCTATCATCTCTAACTTATTGGCGGCTGACGATATTTGGGATGAAAATAAGAGTGATAAACAAAGAAGGTGTGATAAATTAAATTCTAGGATTAAACAATTGGAAGCTTTTAATGAGTTTAATCAAAATCTACTTTCGATTTATAGAAAGGAACTTGAAGAGATTTAATTCGTTAAAAATGGCTTAGTAATATAACTGAGCCATTTTTAATTTCTTTTTCAGCTATAGCAGTTTCCTTGCTTAGCTCATCAGATATAGAATTTCTTGTAAATTGTTTATGTGAATCTAAAATTGTTAAGAGTAACATTGTAGATTTTTAATTGGAAATAACTTATAGAAATCAATAGTGAAGTTTGACCTTGGAAAATCAGTTTAGAAGGTAATTTACATTGTTAAATCAGTGTTTTCCGTGACATAATTTAGTTAGAAAATTTATAAACCCATTTTTGTTAATAACCAAAGAAAGCTAAACCAACCTACGCAAATTCCTATCCAGATAATTAATTTGATAACTCCATTTTTGAGATGTTGTGATAATGTTCCTTCTTGATAATATCCATAAATCCCTAGCCCAAAGAGACTAACAAAAATAATTAACAGAATTACCCCACCAATAATACTTTTTTCATTTGTATTATCTGTCGAACCTTGATTAGTAGAAGGATAATGAGAATGGTCATTATAATTATTATCATGGTAATGATACTCCCCGTAGTTATATCCCCATTCCTCACAATTTGTCCTACAATAGTGTCCACCATTAGAGTCTGTGTTCCCCGGATGCGCCAGAACTACTTTAAATGAGGTTATATAAATTAGTATTAATAATAAGACAAAGACCTTTCTCATTGCCACTGTTTCTCCTTGATGTAATGGATATAACTTATTTTATCACATGATTTATAGCAAAAATTAAGTTAAATAGTACCAATTATATTTATAAATATACATATACTTAATAGAAAATATTTTTTGATGATTGGATTTGGGAAGGTGAAAAGGAAATCTTTGATTTGAGGAATGTAAAAAAGGAAGAAATGCAGGATGCACCTCTTCCTTGTCAGACATACAAGTTGCTCTAATAACTTTAATTATTATGGGCAGAATGGCTATTGATTATTCAAACTTAATCATTATTTGGCGGTGGTCGGGTTGTGTTAAAATATCTAACATCAATATTAAAATAGTTTAGGTACAAGATGATATACTACATACGAGCTTGTGACCGTCAAGTAAAATTGAACACTTTTTGCTAATTAATTTTGTACAGTTTGTTCCTCAAATATAGATTCGCGGGTCTTCATACGATAGCTTT
>NZ_JAFBDR010000010.1 GCF_016908325.1 Aquibacillus albus
ACTTGCATGTATTAGGCACGCCGCCAGCGTTCGTCCTGAGCCAAGATCAAACTCTCCGATAAAGTTGAGTTTGCTTACTCAATAACTTGACTAGCATTTCTTTCTTAATCCAGCTTCGGCTCCTTGACAGTCGCCTACGCTTTCTATTTAACATACTGGTTGTTTTGTTCAGTTTTCAAAGATCAAATGTTTGTTGTTCTTTAACGCGACAACTTTTATAGTATAACAGGTTGTTTCGCGGAAGTCAACGACTTTTTTATATTTTTAAAATTTGTTTACGCCATCTCGCGGCGACATAAATAATAATATCATTTAACTTCGTGGAAGTCAATGGTTTTTTCTGAAATAAATTAAAAGTTATTCCCCAATAGGCTTGACCTTGTTGAGGGATTACCAATATATCACGATTATCCAATTGATTCAATGCTATTATCCATTCCAAATTAATCCATCCAAACCTCTTCCTTTATATAGATTCTATATACCACTTCTTACAAAAGACAAAACATTAAACACTTGATTCGTTATAAGAGGATGTTCAACTATGATAAATATTTTGAAGATCCACCTTCTTCGAATTAAGAAACTTCACTCCTCCTCTTTCTAGTAATTGTTTCTGTGTTTCTAACCCTTCACCAGATAAACTAATCTCTCCTTTCTTATTTATAACTCTATGCCATGGAAGATTATATTTTTTGCTCATTGCATGCAAAATCCTTGAAACCTGCCTTGCACCATTAGGATTTCCTGCCATGTGCGCTATTTGTCCATAGGTCATTACTTTCCCCTTTGGGATATCAAGGATAATTTGAAGAACTGCTTCCGTGAATGGAGTCAACTTAATTCTCCTTTCTGTTTTAATTATCTTTCCTTTTCATAACAATTTACTATTCGATACATTTTACCATAATAGATTAACGACATCGGACTTTAACACAGCCTAAATAAAAAGCCTCTTCCCATTTGGTCCAACTTTAATTTAAAAAGGATATACAGCTAAAATTATGGGATGTTAATACTTAACGGGAGGTGAAAGTAATGAGCATGTACGAAATTTTAATTAGAATCTTATTAACCTTTATTGTTTTGTTAACATTGACAAGGATGATGGGAAGAAAAGAGTTGAGCCAAATGACATTCTTTAACTTTGTGTCCGGGATTGCTATTGGCTCAATTGGGGCAAATCTTGTTGTAAATCAAAACTTAAGTATCAGAAATGGGATATTGGCCCTAGCTGGTTGGAGTATTCTAACTGTTATTATGGGCTTTATTGATATCAAATCGATAACAGGAAGAAAAGTCATATCAGGTCAGCCTGTCATTCTTATTAAAGATGGACAAATTATGGAGCATGAGATGAGGAAGGCAAGGTTAGACATTAATAAATTAAATGCTATGTTACGTGAAAAGAAAGTTTTTTCTGTTGCGGACGTTGATTACGCCATATTTGAAACGAATGGCAAATTATCAGTTATGAAGAAAGAACCGAAGCAAACAGCAACAAAAGCAGACACCTTTACGGCACCCACTATGGAAAGTAAATTTCCAATACCTACAGAGGTTGTCTCTGATGGTATGATAAATATGAAAAATTTACAGGAGTTAAACTTGAGTGAAGACTGGTTAAAACAAGAATTATCGAAAGCAGGAATAGACGATATTTTAGAGGTATTTTACGCCGAAGTACAAAAGGATGGTTCCTTGTATATTGATACAAAAAACGATGTAGTGCATTAGGAAAAATCGATTAGCACCAAGCATCTAAAATTTATCCTTTAAGAACGTGTTCCTCATTAACAGAAAGAAGTGATGACCCTAACTCATCACTTCTCTTACCTTATCCGCTAATTCTTGTCCTGATATAGAAGCAGCTCCCCCACCCTGGGCAAGAACATCATTCCCGCCACCTTTTCCATCAATTAGAGGTAGAATCGATTGAATGAACTGTTTCATACTTTCACTACGTAGTTTTCCACGTATACAAACTAGCTGTAATTTATCTTCATTTTCACTAATAAGAACAATAATTGATGTTTCTGTCTCTGCCGTCATCTGTTGAGCAAGTTTTTGGAGCTCCTTGATCGAACGGTTACGAAAAACATAAACAAGCTTCTCTTTATCTGTTGCTTTATGTACCAAATCATTGGCTTCATATTCGAGTAATTTTGCTTTTAACTCATCCATTGTCTTGTCCAATTGTTTCCGCGATTTTAATAGCTGTTCCGACGTTTCAGGTAATTGTGGTTCAGGTGTGTTTAAAAGTTGACTAAGTTCACGGATGACTCCATGCTTCTGACCAAATTGTTCCCGTACTCTACCACCACAAATAAATGAAATTCGAACATGATGTCGTTGTTTTTCCCATCCCAACAATTTGATTATAACTACCTGACCAGTTGAATTTGGATGTGTTCCTCCACAGCCATTATAATCAAGTTCCGGGATAATAACTAAACGTATATTTTCTTTAACAGATAACTGTTTTCTAAGACGATATTGTTTAAGTTCCTCTTCTTTTACCCATTTCGTCTCGATTGGACGGTTTTCCAGAATGACTTGATTTGCAAAATCCTCCACTATTTCTAACTGTTCATCATTTACAACTTCCGCATTCAAATCTATCGTACAAATCTCTTTACCAAGATGAAAGCTAACGGTTTTTAAATCAAAAAGCTCTTCAAAGCTAGCAGATAATATATGTTGACCAGCATGCTGTTGCATATGATCGAAGCGGTGATCCCAGTCAATTTCACCATCGACTTTCTCCGGGTCTGATAACGGTTTTTCAAGATAATGTCTCACCTCTCCATCGATATCTTCAACATTCACAACTGGTGTACCTTGTATGACCCCTATATCATGCGGCTGACCTCCACCAGTTGGATAAAAGGCAGTTTGATCTAAAACAACGTACAGACCACCCAAATCCAATTCCTGCTTTTTAACTTTTGCTGAAAATGATTGTAAATAGGGGTCATCATAAAATAATTTTTTTGTCACGACTATCACTCCAACTATTCTCTATTCGTTTACACTATATACTAATTCTAACACTTCTTGTCATCCTGCTATACTAGGTTCTTAGAATAATACCATGTCCCTTACGCATTTATCTTTTATTGTCCATTATAGCTTTTTGCAATTAACTTTTGTTGTACTTTTTAGTTCTAAAGTCCTTGAATCATTTTATGATAAAATTTAAATCAAGAAGAAAAAATATTATTTGTCGATGACCAAGATAAAAATTTAACACAAGCAAAACTAATTGACTGGGACACACTAAGGGCTGATTAGAAACAAGCTTGAACAGAAAAAGTACTACCAATACTATTAAAAGAAGAAAGAGTGATTGGAATGGAATTTAATAAAAGAGTAGTAATAGTGACCGGGAGCTCCAATGGAATCGGAAAAGGTATTGCAGAAGCTTATGCAAGTGAAGGAGCATATGTTGTTGTTGCTGATATTGATGAAGTAGCTGGACAGAATACTGTGGAAGTAATAAAGAATAATAACGGAAATGCAAGCTATGTTCGAACAGACCTCCGAAACCCTGTTAATATTGTCGATTTGATGAACAAAACTATCGAATTATACGGAAAAATCGATATCCTAATTAACAATGCGGGTGTCTCTAGATTTAAACCGCTTTATGATTTATCTGTCGAAGAATGGGACGATGTCATAAACATTAACTTAAGAGGGACATTTCTATGTGCAAGAGAAGCTGCTAAATACATAAGAAAGAATCAACATGGTGGGGCCATTGTGAACATTGCCTCCACACGTGCTTTTATGTCTGAAGAACAATCAGAAGCATATGCTGCGACAAAGGGCGGCATTGTCGCCTTGACCCATGCCCTTTCGATTTCTTTGCAGAATGACTTCATTACAGTAAATTCGATCAGTCCCGGCTGGATAGCAACTGGTGATTACAGTAAATTAAGAGAAATCGATCACAACCAGCACCCATCTAAACGGGTAGGAAAACCAGAAGACATCGCTCGTGCTTGCATTTTCCTCACAAACCCAAGGAATGATTTTATTACAGGTGAAAACCTCATTATAGACGGTGGAATGACCCGAAAAATGATTTATTAGGAAGAGTACTTTCCGATTGATTGTTGCTTTTTTACAACTAAGCCTAATTGAATAAAGCTATCATGCGTAAGCGCAACAATATTCTATACTTTTAAAATAGCCCTCCTCAATAAAGAGGGCTATTTCTAAAATTCGATCACGTATTTTATGGAAACAATTAATGAGCTTTTTCAAACGCTAACCGGATGCCAAAACCAATTAATACAACTCCGGTAAGTCCTTCAATTGCTCTTTGTGTAGAAGCTTTACGCATAAAAAGGTACAATTTATTAATTAAAACGACATATACAAAATACCAAATAGCCGCTAACACCGAATAAGTAACACCTAAGAAGATAAACTGTGGAATAACCGTATGACTTGGATCAACAAACTGAGGTAAAAAAGTTAGAAAGAAAACAGCTATTTTTGGATTTAATAAGTTAGTGAAAAATCCTTGTCGAAAACAATGAACATTCATTTTTTTCTGTTCATCAAAATTACTAGTGGATTCAAATCCCTGCTTTTGTGTTAAAGACCATAATGCCTTAATCCCTAAATAAACCAGATAAACAGCACCAATATATTTAATAACAGAAAAGATTAAAGCAGACTTGACAATAATAGCTGAAATACCAACGACAGCAGCAAGAGTATGTATCAAAATAGCGGTTATCGTTCCAGAGCTTGTTTTCAACCCCTCTATTCTTCCATACATAATGGTATTTTTTGTGGCTATTGCTGTATCAGGTCCTGGCAATAATACTAGTAATATAGACATGAATACAAACAAATAATAATTCTCCATGTCTTCCACCTCTTTCTCGTTGTTTTTATACTAATCGATTTAACTTTCATACTAAAGCTTCGCCTATTTTTCATATCTACTGATAAATCCCCTAAAAAAATGATAAATGTATATCTTCCGTTCTGATTTTTCATACTACTATTATAAAACGCTAGAAGGTAGGTGTGTAAAAATGGATTTACAACTAATTGAAGTTTACCTGCCAACTGAAATTTTACCTCAATTTTTCAAGAAAATAGAAGACTTTCCGATGATTTCACACTGGCATTCAAATGAGAAAAAAAACCAAGAACTCGTTCGGATTTTGGTCAAGAAAACTCAATCAGAGGAAATATTAAATTTTTTAGAACTACACGCCGAAAATAACGATGATATACACGCCCTTTTATACAATGTTCATACATATATTCCCCGATTGGAAGAAGATGAACAGCAGAAAAAAGAAGAAAATGATGAAGCAGCTATACTTCGAGCAAGTAGACAGGAATTATATTCGGTAGTTCGTACATCAAGCAAAATATCACATAGTTTTACATGGTTCTTATTTTTATCTGCAATCGTTGCAGGAGCAGGCATTGTCAAAAATAGTCCAGCAATTGTTATTGGAGCTATGGTTATTGCTCCATTAATTGGTCCATTTACATCCTTAGCGTTTGCATCTATATTAGGCGACTATAAACTGATGCGACAATCTGTCATTACTGCGTTATATGGTTTATCTGTTCCTATTTCCATTGCATTCTTATTTGGGTTATTTTTTGAACTACCGATAAATAGCACAGAATTCACAGCAAGAACACATATAGATTTCATGGATATTGCTGTTGCATTAGCAGCTGGTGCTGCAGGTGCACTTTCTTTTATAAAAAGGGTTTCAGAAGCATTAGTTGGTGTAATGGTGTCGGTAGCATTACTCCCACCAGCGATCGTATTAGGTATGATTCTTGGTTCTGGTGACCTATCAGCATCTATTACACCATTACTATTATTACTTGTTAACATTAGTTCGATTGTACTTTCTGCGATTTCAGTGTTTTGGATCAGCGGCATCAAACCTGTAGAGTGGACAGAAATACAGGCAGCCAATACCTCAAGAAAATATGCACTTCTATTTGTAAGTCTAATTGTTATCTTATTGTTTATCGTTATTTATTTTATTACGTTTTAATGAATAATAAAAACTATAGCTAAGTTGAAAGCTATAGTTTTTATTATTATACTTTTGTCTCATTAATGGAAGAGCTAGAAGACTTTGAATCTTGATATTCCCTTATATCATCCGATTCATTTTTTCCGGTAAAATAATCAATAAAAGCTTCAACGTAAAATGGATCGAACTGTGTTCCAGCACAAGCTTGTAATTCTTCCATTGCCTCGTAATACGATTTTGTTTTTTGATATGGTCTTTCCGTTGTCATCGCATCAAAAGAGTCGACCACACATAATATTCTTGCTAGTTTAGGAATTTCTTCTCCTATTAATCCATATGGGTAACCTTTTCCATCATATCGCTCATGGTGTAACTCTACTAGAGGGAGAATATCCTCGTATTTTTTAGAAGCAGCAACAATATCTCTCCCCCATGTGACATGCTTCTTTACCATTTCCCATTCATCTGATGTTAGCTTTCCTTTTTTATTTATAATGTCCCTAGGTACTTCAAGCTTACCAATGTCATGAATTAATGCACCTAACATTAAGACTTTCTTTTCATAATCATTTAAATCTAACTGTTTTCCGAATTCAACTGCATACCTAAACACGCGTTTGCTGTGGCGATACGTATAAATATCCCTTGCCAAAAACAACTTTAGTTGCTGTTCCATTTCTTCCATTGGTTGATCAATATCAATAGTACCAATTTCATTGCCGTAAATATGTGTATTATTTTTCCCCTGTGCCTTGGCATAATACATGGCTTGGTCAGCATGGCTCAAAAACTCCGAAGCAGTATGAATTTCACTGTTCCACTCCATAATTCCCGCAGAAAACGAAAGACAGCCGTAAGGTAAAAGCTCTACGCCTTCAAAATACGTATCGTTCACTTTTTTTCTTAAACAATCAATAAACGAAGATGCTTCTGACACAGTTGTATCAGGCATTAATATGACAAATTCTTCCCCACCATATCTCGCAACAATATAATCCTTGGGACTACACTCCTTTTCGAGTAAACTTCCAAAGAACGTTAACAAATGGTCACCCTGCAAGTGACCATTCCCATCATTATACTTTTTAAAATCGTCTATATCTATCATTGCTAGACTAAGAGAAGTCTTGTTTCGCTTGACTTCATCTAACGTTTCAGATAATAACTCTTTAAAATAACCGTGGTTTTTCAAGCCGGTCAGGTGATCAATATTAGCTTTGTTTGAAACTTCCTGATATAAATTAAAATGTTGTTTAAAAGTAAATGAAAGTAATATCGAAATCACCAAGAATAAAAATAGTCCAAAAAAAGGTTCCGCTTGTAGCATAAAGCCCAATATAATAGAAAGTAACAAAGTACTTATGTAGCTTTCTATCGTCCCCTTCAAAAAACCCTTGAGTGCATCAAGTAAACTAGTTCTTCCTAACACAAAGAAATATGTGCTAATTAGCAACACATTGATAATAAAATATACAGTTAGCGCTCCCGCATACGATAATAAATTGGATGGCTCTATCTCTCCTGTTACTCCCCCAAGATAAATATATGTATAATAAGCGCCAGTCATCATTATTGTATAAAGTGAGAAATTAAAGAAATGAGCCCACCAAGGGGTAGACCTTTGATAACAAAAATAGATTAAACTAGAATATAATAAAACCGTCAACGTAATTTCCAGGTTAAAAACAAATATACAAGCCAAATACACAGCTGAATCCATGGAAAGAGAATTTCCTTCTGGCGGAAGCTGTATTTTAAAATGGTTAAGCAAAAGTGTAGCCCCAATAATCACATAACCTAATACCCATTTGTCAAGTGAATGAAAGGAAATATCACCCAATTTAACAAACAAGATTACACCTATTATATGTATTAGGGTAAAATATATATGTTCATTTTTTATAGAGTATTTATTCTTCATATGTATCACTCTCTAAGTGAATATAGGGGAGACTTGCTCCCCCTTTATCTTAATAATTAATGAGTTACTTTAAATCCTGATGTTAAAGCTGAAACAAGGGAATAAATGATAAACGCATTAATTACTAAACCAGTAAGTTTAATACCAAATGTGGTACGCTCCGTTTTTTTCATTATACTTCACCTCCTTGCAAATTTCTAACTTTTGTACTTTCTTTTTCAGATTTTTTTCTATATAACATTTTATCTTGGATAAAAAGAAAGATACCAATGTTCATAATGACATCCCCTATACTAATTACTTGTGATTTGGGATATGGTGATGTGATTGGGATAATATCCCCGAGAAAAGCTAATTTGGTAGTTTCAGTTAGTATCATGTGTTTACCATACAAGCCATCTTTTAACGCTTGAATATACATCGGATCTAACACATTAGCGGCTTCCTCTGAAACGGGCATTCGTCCACCATTAACAATCATAACAATGAAGTTTAATAAAACTCCTAAAAAAATGATAGATATACCATACTGAAACCGATTCACCCAAAGAAAGATCAAACCTATGATATAAACAAAAATAAATAGATAATTGCTAATACTTCCTATAAACTCTATTGCATTCTGAAAATAAAAAACTGTAAACTGCAATATAAATATTACCGGGAATATCCAGCCCCATTTAAACAATTTCTTCTCAGCAAGCCACTTTAAATTCCCTTTTCGAAAAAAACCAACGATTAAAGACCAAATAATCCCATCAGCTACCATGATATTCCACCTAAGTTATATTTTTTAACAACAAGTGTTATGTTCATGTGTTTAATATAATTAAATCTACAAAAAATATCAAATTCGTCAAAATGGAATAATATTCCAAAACTAGGATAATAGAAGGAATAAACGTTCAAAAAAAATAGGAATGAAATGACATTCTCATTAACGTTTCGACACACATATACAATTAACGCAAAAACAGATGTTTGAATTTGTAATATTTATAGGTAAATTTAACCAATTTGAATTGATCGTTTTATAGAACACAAAAAAAAGGAATACTAGGATTCCATCAAAGGTAGTACGATATTAAAGGTTGTTCCAATCCCCTCCTCACTTTGAATACTAATATTTCCACCATGACTTTTTATAATATTAAAAGAAATAATTAATCCTAGTCCTGTTCCATCCTTTTTTGTCGTAAAGAACGGTTGACCAATTTTATTCATCACTTCCTTTGCTATTCCCGGTCCTTGATCCTTTATGGACATAACCGCAAAGTTGTTTTTCTTTGTCAGTCTAATTGTAATATCACCGTTTTCCATTACTTCAATCGCATTCTTTACAATGTTAATGATTACTTGCTTTACTTTTGTATCATCACAATCAATGATCAGCGAGTCATACTCGAAAATAGTTTTAATTTGAATGCTTTTCATTACTGCCTGAGAATCAAGCAAAATCTTAACATCTTGAATGATATCAATGAGATTATGTTTGTCTCTTTGTTCAGAATTTGGTTTAGCTAACAGTAATAATTCACTTGTAATTTGTTGTATCCGCTCAAGCTCTTGTTCTATCACTTGATTAAATTTATCATTCGTACTTTCCTCTTTCATTAGTTGGAAAAAGCCTTTAATTGTTGTTAGGGGGTTTCTAATTTCATGGCAAATACCAGCTGCAAATTGCCCAGCAAATGTTAATTGTTCTGACCGCAAGCGAATATTTGCTTCTTTTTTTTCTAAGTTAATTTGTTCCACAATGGAAGGAGAGGAGCTTGTTTGTTTTTGATAGAGGTTGGAAGGGACAATTGATTCATCCGTCATTAAGTATTCATGAACGGATAGCATTTTCATCATGAAAGAAGCTGAAATGTTCTTCCCGTCGTAAGCACACACAGAATATATTTGATATTTGTTAATGTAAGCATCACTATCATATTCGTAGTCTAATAATTTCTCAATATCTTTTGGCGTGACATGTCCCCATGTCCGAATGGAGCGACTTTTTTTGAGATGAGGCTCTGTAAAGACCTCTAAAACCTCCAAATCAGGTGCTCCCGTATCGGAATATGTATGATAAAAGTCATCTGCATTTACAAGTGTTAGATAAGTTAAAGCGGCTTTTGACACTTCCTTTTCACGAAGCCCCCCTAAAACCATTTCAATCTTTTCATCTGAATCTACAAAAATGACCTGATCGTTATTTTCAATACCTTCTACAATGTAATTAATCGCATTTTTTATATATTTTGTTACATCTTCATAAATATATAAAATATGTCCTCCATCAGAAAGACCATTTTGAGTGTTCAATTGAGACTCCTCTGTCTTGTCTTTTAGTGAAACCATTTTATCTAGCCCCTTCATTATTCGTCTTTTCGTAACAACCATGTAAATAAAATGAAATGATTCGATATTTTTTTGTTAAGTATAACAATTTTATATAACTTTTCAAGGCTTGTCTAAGTTTAGAGAATACGGAATGAACAAGCGGTATTTACCTTGTTTAAGAAGTCTTTTGTCTTTTTTGCTGACATTCTATTCTTTGGGTTGGCAGAAAAAATGAGGAATGATGTGAGATGAAAAAGTAGCAAATGAAAGAGTAGAAGGGCTGAATAAAACAGCCCTTTTTCATTTCCTTATAATTTTGTAACATTAGCTGCTTGTGGACCACGTTGACCTTCTTCTATGTCAAAAGAAACCTCTTGCCCCTCTTCTAATGTTTTAAATCCTTCTCCTTCAATAGCTGAGAAGTGAACAAATACATCGTCGCCACCTTCGCGTTCGATGAATCCAAATCCTTTCTCACTATTAAACCATTTTACTTTTCCTTGTTCCATAATTATGCCTCCTAATTCAACAACTAATTAAAATTGCTTGCAACCCTATATTATCCATAAACATTAGATTTATACATAATTTGAATTTATTTTTAACATAAAAGGAGCTGATTCCAGAGATAATACCATTGTTGTTATTTTTTGATAGGGCGATATACAAATAAAGCTATACACTAAAATTAGTTCGGTTAGGAGTTTGACATGCAATTTCACTGGAGGATTTTCAGTTACGTTCTAGGTTTACTTATCCTGTCTTTTGGCGTTACCTGTACTATAAAATCGACGATTGGAACAGGGGCTTGGGATGCATTAAATGTTGGTTTGTCAAAAATATTATTTACTGTTGGTACGTGGGTTATTATCGTAGGTATTATTCTAATCATTATAAACGCTACCATCTTAAAAGCAAAACCTGATTTTTATGCAATCATTACGATTCTTATTGTTGGACTAGGTGTTGATGGATGGTTGTACCTGTTACAGCCATTCACTCCACAAACGTTTGTAAGTAAATACGGAACGTTTATTATTGGTTTATTATTTTTAACGTTAGGAATATCGATTTATTTACAAGCCAAATTTGCCCCTGTTCCAATTGATAACCTGATGATTGCTATCCACAAACGTTTTGGTGTTCGGATGAGTATTGCAAAGACAATTGGTGAGCTACTAGCATTGACGTTTGCTATATTGTTTAAAGGTCCAATTGGAATTGGTACTATTTTGGTTACCATATTAATCGGACCACTGATCCACGTCATCCATCCAAGAATCGAAAAATTAGTTGATAAATTCCAGGAAGTATAACCAACACATTATTAATAAAATCTCCCCCTATTGTATCCATTGCGCAATCTCATAATAAATTGGTATTCCAATAATGAGATTTAATGGAAATGTAACACCTAACGCTAATCCCAAATAAATGGATGGATTCGCTTCTGGTACAGAAGTTTTTAATGCGGCAGGAGCAGCGATATAGGAAGCACTACCTGCCAAAACGCCCATTAATGTAGTTCCACCTAAGGATAGGCCTACGATATTACCAACAACTATACCTAGGCTTCCAAATAAAAGCGGCGTCAGTAAGCCAAATAGTAGTAATTTAACACCATACTTTTTAATTTCTGGTAGACGCTGTCCAGCAATTATGCCCATATTCAACAAGAACAATATAAGAACACTCTGATATAAATCAATAAATAGAGGTTTAACCATTGGCACAGCACGCTCTCCAAGTACTAGACCAATAAATAAACTTCCAATTAATAGCAAAATACTTTTACCAAATAAACTTTCTTTTAATACGTCCTTATCAATAAAACGCATAGATCCTGAAATAATCCCCAATCTTTGTGCTGGCACTACTGAAACTGTATTGTTTTTCTCAATAATCTTTAATAACAGTAGTGATACTAAGATTGCTGGGCTTTCCATTAAAACAACAAGAGCATTCATAAATCCTTCATAGAAAACTCCACTGTTTTCAAGAAAAGCGATTGCGGATCCATATGTGACGATACTGATTGATCCATACGTAGCTGCTAATCCAATCGCATTTTTTAAATCCATCTTTAAAAAACGTAAAATAAACAGTGTAATAAGCGGAATGATCCCACCTAGAAATAACGCACCTAACACAGGTCCAATCACTGAGTCAATCGAGTAGTGGGAAAATTCAATTCCACCCTTTATTCCAATCGCAATTAATAAATAAATACTTAAACCTTCACTTAAACCACTTGGAAATTTCAAATCTGATTTAACGATTGCTGCAATAATTCCTAAAACAAAAAACAGCACAACTGGGGATAACAAATTATCAAGTATAATTTCAGACATTTACAGTTCCTCCTTTATGAAACTAAAAAAACCGACAACGACAGAATTTTGTTGTCATCAGAGACAACAAATCTGCTCATTGTCGGTTTAACTTCAACGAACCATTTAAGTTTTTTGAAGCTCTCCCGTTATTTATTAGGCTCTGTTAAAGGTTAGTCTTGATAGTTAGTATGTTTTTGGTATCAAAAATTCAACACCGAACTTTAACACAGTCATTTATTCAAAGTGTTTCTCTAGATTATCCTTTAATCTAAATACCATTACTCGTTCACCTGTCTGTGTGCTGATATCACTAAAAAAGCTTTTCACTCTTACATCAGTTATATTAAAAATAATTTCCTTTAAATCATCGATTCCTGATTCTACCAAACTAGACCGATTCCTTTTTATCGACAACAATCCATCTTTGGTTTCACAAACAGAGTATTCAGCAGGAGTTAGCACACCCTGCAAAGAAACAATCACCATATCTCGTATTATATCTGTTTTTACGGATACTGATCCTCTACCAAGAAAGTCCTTCTCCCACTGCGTTAAAGACTTGCTGATTTCTGCTTCAACAGATCCTTTAGACTTCTCCATCGAAGATTCCCCCCTAAAAATAAAAGTCGGTATATCTCCACCTAGATAAGAAATATACCGACTTATTTTTATTCACGCTTCTCATTTTTTCCGTCACTTTTTCACGTAGTCAATCAATGAATGGTTAACTATGTGCTAAAGTCTTAGAAACAAGAAGATAAATAAATATCTACCGGATTTATTCATTTTATAATCTAGAAAGTATTATATCTTTCAGAAAACGACCTGTCAATAACAATATTTCCCACACACTTTCGTTCACTCTAACTATGGATACCCAATATTCCATGTACAAAGACTTGTAAACACCCCAACAAAAATAATGGTTAATGCCGATAGTAACAATGTTTCGGTAGAAAATAGCAATCCACCAATCCCAATAATGACAGCATCAATCATAAAAATAATAATACCCACATTAACATGAATTATTTTTGATAAAAGCTGCGCTAATAAATCAGTTCCGCCTGTGCTCGTATCATATCGTAGCATGATCCCAATACCTAATCCAATAAAAATTCCCCCAACTATAGAACTAGGGATCGATGCTAGTTTTAGACTTTCAATAAAAGGGTAATGAAGTGGAGCGAGATAATCAATGGCAAATGATGAAAAAAGCATGCCATGTAAACTATTATAAAAATAATTCCTATGATAAACCCATGCTAATATAAAAATAGGAATACTTAACCCAATAATAACCAAACCTGCTTGTACGCCTGTTAGGTACTTTATAATTAAACCAAGGCCAATAATACCACCATCTAGAAGCTTAAATGGAACTAAAAAAAAGTTAATACCTACGGACAACATTAAGCTACCTAGGATGATTGAGGTAATTTTTTTAGTGAGAAACATCCCAAATCATCTCCATTATTCTTTCGGATTTGGACATGTTTCATATATATGTTTGTAGTTAGACAACTTATACTGAATGAAACAAATTTTGTCATCCACGAAGTCAATTTTCTGAAATACTAAAGTGTTTTTTGCTATAATAAAAATATACTCATTATCAACACTATCCTTTAACAGAGTCATTGTTAAAGGATAAGTACAAGCATTCTTATCATATGTTCTAATAGAATAGGTGGCGATATATGAATACGTTATTAGATGGTACAAGCAACTTATTTTTACTCATTGCTATTTTATTAGTTATCGGTGTTATAACAACAAAATTTTCCTCACGTCTTGGTTTACCTTCTCTTGTTTTTTATATCATTGTCGGGATGATTCTTTCTCATTTTATTTATTATGATAATACCCATCTCACACAGTTATTTGGGATTCTAGCCTTAGTAGTTATTCTATTTGAAGGTGGAATGCAAAGTAATTGGAGACAGACAAGAAAGGTAATTAAACCCTCTTTGTCGTTAGCAACGTTAGGCGTTCTAGTAACTACTGTTGTTATTGGAATATGTGCTAAATACATACTTCAGGTTTCATGGCTGGAAGGATTTCTGTTTGGTGCAATTGTAGGTTCAACAGATGCTGCAGCTGTTTTTGCAGTAATTGGAACGAAAAACGTAAAACGAAAATTAGCTTCTACACTTGAGGCAGAATCAGGAACAAACGACCCGATGGCTGTATTTTTAACCATTTCTTTCATTGCATTAATCCAAAACCCAGCTACTAACCTAGTCGGGATAACATTAAGCTTTTTCTGGCAAATGGGAATTGGCTTGCTGTTAGGAATGGCCATGGGGAAGCTCACAGTTTGGAGTATCAATAAAATCAATCTTGACTCATCTGGGTTATACCCGATATTAGCTCTTGGTTTTGCAATTTTAACGTATAGTCTAACCTCTTTATTAAATGCCAGTGGCTTCTTAGCAGTATATGCAATGGCAGTATTGGTTGGCAATTCAGAATTAACTTTCCGGCATTCTATCTTTCGTTTTAACGAAGGGTTTGCATGGATGATGCAAATTCTTATGTTTATATTGCTGGGATTGCTAGTATTTCCGAATCAGCTTTTAAATATATTCTGGCAAGGAGTACTTTTATCACTCATTCTCATGTTAATCGCAAGACCAATAGGGGTTTTTCTCAGTACAATAAAAATGGGATTCAACCTGAACGAGAAAATCTTTATTTCAAGTGCTGGATTAAAAGGGGCTGTTCCGATTGTTCTGGCCACGTATCCAATGATCGCAGGAATAGAAAACAGCCAATTGCTTTTTAACGTAGTATTTTTCGTCGTATTAACATCGGCTCTTATCCAAGGGGCATCAATTACTCCCTTAGCTAATCTATTAAGGCTTTCAAATGGAGAAAAAATACAATCGCCTCACTCCCTTGAATTAGTTTCGATGGGGAAATCAGCTTCTGAAATACTAGAGATACAAGTGAAAGAAAACGCTGCTGTTATTGGTAAGTCATTATTCGAAATTAAATTGCCAAAGCATACATTGATTACTGCTATCATTAGAAACGAAAGTGTACTTACTCCTGGCGGTAAAACGCAGCTAAAACAAGGGGACATTTTATATGTTCTCGCTCCAAAATCAAAAAGGAAACAGGTACAGCATGTTTTCTTAGGCAATATTGAGGAAAGTAACTAGCGGGTGTCCCACAAGGTTGGGGCACCCGCTCAAATTTTTTCCAAAATCATGCATGTCTTATATATAAATGGGGTATAGCAAAGATGAAGGTTTCGTATGGTTAAAATCAACTGTTTTCAAATAAAAAGGAAGATATGCAACCTTATACACCTTGGTTAAGTAAGAATGGAGGTCGTAGTATTGACGGTTAAAAGAACCCCCGAAATATTATTTGAACATATTACCCAAGACAATGAAGTAATAAAAGAATTCAAACACCATTCATTGCGAGTGATGTACCTGTCAACAATACTTGCAAAACAAGTTGGACAATATGACGAAGATTTAAGAGTAGCGTCTTTACTTCATGACATTGGCAAAATGGGAATAACAAGTCAAATTCTTTTTAAAGAAGGTCGTCTTTCTAGCTTAGAAAAAACGATTATACAAAGTCATTCCCATGTTGGAAACCTTATTATTCGTAAAGAACTAGGAAAAACTAGGGCTGCAAAATTTGTTAGAGATCACCACGAAAACTGGGATGGGACTGGATATCCAAGAGGGATAACAGGGGAGGAAATTTCAATTCAAGGTAGAATCATTCGTATTTGCGATTCTTTTGATGTCATGACTTATGATACTAGGAATTACAAACAGACTACTATGACCTATGATAAAGCTTTTCAAGAATTAAAAGAGTGCTCTTGGCAGCAATTTGATGGCAATCTTGTTGAAGCCTTTATCACAGTGCTTTCAGAGATTGAACTACCTGATTCTTGGTACCATTCATTTGATGCCAATTTTATCGAAAGAATTTACTCTAAAATAGATAATGCTGATGACTTTCTTTAAACATTTCCCTTCCAAATAGAAATGAATTTGAAGAATTGTAATTATATAAATGAAAAACATCCACTTTTCTTATACTTCAGACTAAAAGAAGCAGGCTAAACGCCTGCTTCTTTTTTATAAATACTTCTTCGTAACTTTATTGCCATCATACGTAAATAGCACATTTCTATCTTCAACGACTGTTTCGATATGAACTCTTCTATCCCATAGTTGATGAATATATGGTAGCGTTTTTTCTAAATAAGTGAGATCAAGCTCAACACCTTCATAATGGTGCTTTAAATACAACTCCCCATTATGATAATAGTCACCATTTTGAACAGTAATATAAGGGAACCCTCCATTTAAGCGCATCGTTATCAGTTGATCCCTTACATTTTCCCAGTTCTTATCGGTAACTTTGTATTCATTCCCTTGCTTTTGAAATAAATATAAATCCTCTCGATCAACAAATTCTTTCGTTAAATAGTTTCGAAGGAAACTGATATCTGATTCTATTTCACGTACTTCAAAAATCTTCTCTCGTCCAGATCCTGGTTCAACCCCCATTTGCTGCATTTCTTCTGTTGGATTATTAAACCGTTCTTCAATATCCTCAAACATTTTTACACCTAAATAGTATGGATTAATTTGTGTTTTTGATGGCTGTACTACACCAGCATTTAATGTCGCAAACTCGACTGATTCATCTGATGTTAAATCCATCTCACGTAATATTCGTTGATGCCAATAAGAAGCCCAGCCTTCGTTCATGATTTTCGTTTCTAATTGAGGCCAGAAATATAACATCTCTTCACGCATCATCGTTAAGATATCCCGTTGCCAATTTTCTAATGCTCGACTATGCTCCTCAATGAAAAGTAACAAATCCTTTTCGGGTCTAGGTGGAAATGCCTTCTTCTTCCGCTTTCGTGTCGGGTTAATTTCTTTTTGAGGTTCATCTAAGCGCCATAAATCGTCATATGGTGTTGCTCTAGGAGGTTTTTCATCTTCTTCCTCCTCCTCTTCTTCCTCTACGCTCCACTCAAGCTTTGGTCTTACTAACGAAGGATCAATATGCTCTTGGATAGCAAGTACTGCATCTAAGAAAGACTCTACTTCTTCAATTCCATATTCTTTCTCATATGCTGCTATTCGTTCAGCTGTAGCTGACATACTTTCAACCATATCGCGATTCGTATTCTGAAATCGCATATTGTTTTTGAAAAAATCACAATGTGCCAACACGTGGGCAACAATTAATTTGTTTTGGATTAGGCTATTCGAATTTAACAGGAAAGCATAACAAGGGTTGGAATTAATCACAAGTTCATAAATTTTACTAAGCCCTAAATCATATTGAAGCTTCATTCGATGAAATTGCTTTCCAAAACTCCAATGAGAAAAACGTGTCGGCATTCCATATGCGCCAAAGGTATAGATGATTTCAGGAGGACAAACTTCATAGCGCATTGGGTAAAAATCAAGTCCAAAGCCTTCTGCAATTTCAGTTATTTCAGAAATGGCCCTTTCCAATTGCTTTTGATAATCTTGCTTCAACATCGATCTCCCCTTTTGCTGTATTACAATAATATATGATTTGTACAAGGGGATGATGAAGGAAAAGCATGATTATTTAAAATTAATAGAGTGTAACCGAAAATATTTTTTTAAAATATCGCCAAAACATATGATAAAGCACTTCTTTTTTTAAAAAAAGTGTGATGGTAGGAATTCCTATCATCACACCTTAAAAAATCTTCACGATAAAATTAACGACTTTTTACTAGTAGATTAACAGCTTCTTTTACGAACTCCTCTGAATCTTCCCCTTGTTCTTCTGCCTTTTTAACACATGCAACAAGATTAGAGCTAACTACAACGCCAATGGTTCGATCCATTGCAGTTCTGACAGCCGACATCTGCGTTATAACATCCTTGCAGTCACTGCCTTCCTCCATCATTTTAAGAATTCCTCTCAGTTGACCTTCCATTCGCTTCACTCTGTTTTTCATTTGTGCATCGTATTCCATGGTTATATTTCACCCCATTCTAGGCAATTTGATTCGATTTCTTTTTACATTTACAATTCGTTAAAGTATAGCTAATAACTTTAAAACCTTTGTTACGTAAGAAGCGTATAGCAAGATTTTTTTCCATTTTATCTGCTGCAATCACATGAACCTCTTTTGAAGGAATTTCATGATGATATCTTCTTAAATAAGCAATTGGCATCACGATTGAACCATCTACTTCTTGCTTTGATGACGTGTTATAATCTCGAATGTCTAGCTTTGTCTTCGTTTTCTCTAGCTGATCACTACTAATATCTATGCAAGGAATTCCTTTGATCGGAAAATACCTTAAATACATCACATACAAAATTACACTTAGTATAAAAAGGATAATGAATGTAGTCATTGCTCTTTCCTCCTCGTGGATATGGCTGAATGCAGCAACAAACCCACCTTTTTCCCAAATCATTTCAATATAAAGAAATACTTATAACCAAAACAATCTTATGCTCTACAAGGTCAAAATGTCAATCTTTAAACTCGATTACTCAATATGCGGTGCAGGGATTGCTTAATTGTTCTTATACTTATTTACTGAAAGTTTTATACTAAGTGTAAAAAAGGGCATTAAATTGCTTTGCAATTTAAGCCCATTCACCTCTACATTTATTGTTTATTTACTTCTTCCCAATAATAAACGAGTGTTTCCATTCCTTTCTCAAAGTTTTCAATTGGAAAGCTTTCATTAGGGGAATGAAGCCTATCCTCCGGTGTCCCAAAGCCTAATAACACAACAGGGATGTCATAAATCGAATCAATCCACTCAACGACCGGAATCGATCCACCCATTCGAACATATACCACTTCTTTGCCAAAGGCCTTTTCATAACTAGTTGCTGCCTTTTCAATTAATGGATGGTTCGGATCAACCTTATACGCTTTTGCTGAAAGCGGTTCGCGTTTAACCTTAAGCCTTACCCCTGCTGGAACATGCTTTTCTAAATGATCGACAAGTAATTGTTGAATATGATCTGGTTCCTGATTCGGTACTAACCGGCACGTTAATTTTGCAGTTGCTGAGGAAGGAATAATCGTTTTTGTTCCTTCGCCCTGATAGCCACCAAACATTCCGTTGATTTCAAGTGTTGGTCGTGCCATCGTATGCTCTTTCGCTGTATATCCTTTCTCAGAAACAGTTTGAGTTACACCTGTTGATTGTACAAAATCCTCGCTAGGAACATCTTTAATTAATTGACGCTCTTCCTCCGTTATATCTTCTACGCTATCGTAAAAACCTTCTACTTGAACTACCTCATCCATATCCTTCATTGTCGATAATAAATGAGACATTGCCATAATCGGGTTTCTAATTGCACCACCATACATGCCAGAGTGAAGGTCATTTTCTGGACCTGTTAACGTGAATTCTAAACCTGTAAAGCCTTTTAAGCCATATAGAATCGTTGGTTGGCCGGTATCAACCATTCCAGAGTCAGAGATAACAGCAAAGTCAGCAGCAAACTGTTCTTTCTTTTGTTGTAAAAGATCGTACAAGTTTTCACTACCAATTTCTTCTTCCCCTTCAATACATACCTTTACATTTATTGGAAGATTTCCTTCTGTTTTCAAAAATGCTTCAAATACTGCTAAGTGCATAAAAACTTGACCTTTATCATCACTTGCACCACGTGCGTAAAGTCGACCATACCGTATTTCGGGCTTAAACGGATCACTCTCCCATAATTCTAATGGATCAGCTGGTTGAACATCATAATGGCCATAAAAAAGTGCTGTTGGTGCATCACTTCCCGCTCCTAACCACTCTCCATATACGAGTGGATGCCCTTTTGTTTTGATTACTTCGACACTGTTAAAACCAATCTCATTTAAATAGGCAGCTACAAATTTTCCAGCCTTATCAACATCTTCTTTATGTACGCTATCTGTACTCACACTAGGAATGGAGAGAAATTCATTTAATTTTTCTTGTAATCGTTCATTGTTTTCTTGAAGGTAGTTTAATGGTTTGCTTGTCACGTTTTTCACTTCCTTTTTATTTACTTTTTCTACGTTATTGGATTATTGAAACAGGAATGACAGAGTAACCAATACGATCATGGATATTCCACCCGACGCTAATATTCGTACTCGAGAAAAGGTATCCCATCTAGTTAGCTTAAATACTAACATGATAATGAGTGTGAACCATAAAATAATAATCGATAAGAGGAATACAGATAAAATAACACCGTGAATTAGACTAGTATAAAAAAACAGTGCCAGTAATGATGCAACGATGATCGCTATAAAGTAATCACGGAATGTTGGATTAATTTGCTCACTTTCCTTCTGGTTTTTCTTTATATTTAATAATGGTACGACAAACATTGGTAAAACAGCCCCAAACGGGATTCCAGTTGTTAGTCGAAGAAAGTTATTTGTCTCACGCCAATCCAAATAAGACGTTATGCCATCAAAAGCCATCGGGAACATGAATAGCAGTAACGATAGACTAACAAATCTATTCGGTATCATGTTAGCCTTATGTTTTTTCATGAGAAAAAGAATAATTATCGAACTAAAAATACCGAGGTAAATGCCGGTATCTCTAATACAGACTGGCATTTGAACACCGTTAATGATAAACGACCGCTCTGGAATTTGGTGACAAATGGCACGCCCGAGAAAGTGCATCCATCCTATTTGCTCCATCTTTACCTTTCTCCAATCTACCTCTATTTATTAAAGTGCGCCAGCTGTAATAAATGAACAAATACAACCAAGAACGATAACGATAATGGAGATCGTTAAAGCAGTTTTCCCTGCTTGCTTTTTTTCTTCGTCATTATCTGTCATCCAAATAATCCCTACTATTAGCCCAACTATAGGAAATATTACCGAAAGAATATAAACTAATATTTTTATACCTGATGACATCCTATCCCTCCTACTATAATCTTCTTTTTAGTATATCTTCTATATTAACAAATACTAAAATTTTTTGATTGCAGAACAGTTATATCCTACCAATTGTTATAAAAGAAAACCAGTAAAACGAAAGAAGAACAAACACTATTAGGCTGTTCATGCATTAGAAAAACGCTCAGACTAAATCTGAGCGTTACTTTTAAAAAATCTATACTAATTTTCCTTGCTTTATTCCATCGCTTGTTTTAAATCTTCTATTAAGTCTTCACTATCTTCAATACCAACAGACAATCGAATGAGTCCATCGGTGATTCCCAACTCTTGACGACGCTCCCAAGGGATGGAAGCATGCGTCATTTTTGCTGGAATGGAAATCAAGCTTTCAACTGCTCCTAAGCTTTCCGCCAGTGTAAAATATTTCACCCGGCTTAACACTTGATCAGCTTTTTCTCCGCTACCAACATCAAAGGAAATCATACCACCGAATCCAGTTGCTTGCTGCTTCGCAATATCATGACCTTTATGGTCAGGACGACCTGGATAATAAATCGTTTCAACCTGAGGATGATTTTCTAAAAACGCAACTAAAGTGTGCGTATTTTTTTCGATTGCTTCCATTCGTAATCCAAGCGTTTTGATCCCGCGCATTAGAAGCCAAGAATCCTGTGGACCTAAAACTCCACCAACCGAATTTTGAATAAAGTGTAAGTCCTCTGCAATTTTCTCAGAGTTAACTGCGACTAATCCTGAAACAACATCACTATGGCCACCAATATATTTCGTTGCACTATGAACGACAATATCCGCACCTAAATCAAGTGGTGTCTGCCAATACGGAGTTGCAAATGTATTATCTACGATTAGCAACAGATTATTTTCCTTGGCTATTTCGGACATCTGTTTAAGATCTGTTACTTTTAACAGCGGATTCGTTGGTGTTTCAATAAATAGAGCCTTTGTATTTGGCTTGATAGCAGCTTTCACCTTTTCTGAATCACTTGTATCAACAAACGTGTGATCCAAGTTAAAACGGTTCAGAACCTTTGTTGTTAACCGATAAGAACCACCATAAACGTCATCGGTCATCACTACATGGTCACCGGTATTCATCAGCATCATCACAGAAGTAATAGCAGCCATACCAGAACCAAAGGCAAAGCCTGCTTTTCCATTTTCCAATTCTGCAATCACTGTTTCTAGTGCATGTCTTGTTGGATTACCTGTACGAGAATATTCATAGCCAGTATGCTTACCAGCCGCTTCTTGTTTATAGGTACTTACTTGATATATTGGAACGGAAACAGCACCAGTACGTTCATCACCGGTAATACCTCCGTGTACCATTTTCGTTTTCTTCTTCATCAAATCCCTCCCTGGTAAATACTTTTACTTAAATAACGTTCACTACTATCAGGAAAAACAGTAACAATATTAGTACCGGGATCAGCATTTTTAGCTTCCTCTAATGCAGCAAAAAAAGCCGCTCCGGATGAACTTCCTACAAGCAATCCTTCTGTTTTAGCCAATTCCTTGACATAGTAGAAGGCATCCTCATCTGACACTGTATGAATCGCATCAAAATAGCTGCGATCCATATAGTCTGGAAGAAACTCCATTCCAATCCCTTCTGTTTTATGAGGACCTGGTTTTCCCCCAGCTATAACGGAACCCACTGGCTCAACAATCGAGGTTTTAATCGATTTATTTTTTTCTTTCAAATAACGGGATGTTCCCATAAATGTTCCACCTGTTCCTGCTCCAGCTACAAATACATCGACATGACCTTTAAGATCATCCCAAATTTCAGGACCTAATGTTTTGTAATAGGTTGTTGGATTCGAGGCATTTGCAAACTGTTGCGGGGAATAGCTATTTGGTATTTCTGCCAGCAGCTGCTTTGTTTTTTCAATCGCTCCACGCATTCCGTCATTCGTAGGTGTGTGAACGATTTTTGCACCTAACGCTAGCATTAATTGCTGCTTTTCTTGACTAAATTGCTCTGGAACACAAAAAATAACATGGACGTCTTGATCAAGTGCTGCAAGTGCTAAACCGATCCCTGTGTTCCCTGCTGTAGGCTCAATGATCGTCCCACCCGCTGTTATTTTCCCTGACTTTAATGCATCTTGAATTAATTCCTGTCCCAATCGGTCCTTAATGCTTCCTCCTGGGTTATAATACTCTAATTTTGCAAACAAACGAACCCCCTCGGTAAGGGGGAACTTAGTTATTTCATACAATGGTGTATTTCCAATCAACTGATTTATACCCTTAAAAATCGCCATACACACGACCTCTATTCAGGAAAAACAATATGCCATTCATCTTTACCTTCAAGCATACTAGATGCAATTTCTTTCGCACCTTCTAAGCTATGGTTAGCAGCCCATCCACATTGAACCTCATTACATGCAGGAACCTCATCTGCTTCTAGTACATCTTGAAGTGTTTTGTCAAGTGCATCAACAATATCCTCAAAGCTGTCATTATTTAAAACGGCTAAATAAAATCCAGTTTGACAACCCATCGGACTGATATCAAGTACATTATCAATATGATTTCGAATTTTTTCTGCCATTAGATGCTCAATGGAATGTAATCCTGCCATATCCATATGCTCTTTATTCGGTTGTTTAAAACGAATATCGTACTTATATACTTTATCTCCGTTTTGACCTGTTGTTACTCCAACTAAACGAACATAAGGTGCTTTTACTTTTGTATGGTCAAGGTTAAAGCTTTCTACATTCATTTTCTCTACCATTTTATTCACTCCTCATTTCATCGTATTTCCAATAAATTTATTCTTTTTCTGCGACAATTAACCATGCAAACTTATTCATTTGCTTAAACGTAACATAAAAACCGTTTTCTTCAAAAAGCGTTTGTAGTGTACCAACCATCGGATAATATTCCGTAGTTAAATCATAAACTAAATCATTATATCCATGATCTTTTGCTTCTTGTATAATTTGTTTCTTCGCTATTTCGCTTTCAAAAGCTGTATCAGCAAAAACAACCTTTCCATTCGGTGGTAATAAATCATAAAAGCCTTTAATCGCTATTCCCTTCTCCTCATCTGTCAAGTGATGAAAAGCAAACGTACTAACGATTGTAAATATTGGCTCTTCCAATTTAGGGTAAGAAAGAAAGTCCCCATCTTTTATAATTAAGCTTGGGTGCTTTAATGCTGCAGCCTCACGCATTGCACGAGATGGTTCTATACCAATGACATGGTGTCCAGCTTTTAACAATTTTTCAGATAGATTACCAGTTCCAACCCCAAATTCTAATACGTTTCCTTCTGCATGGTTGGTTACTTCCGTTAATATTGTATCATATTTATCAAAAACATCACGATACTGCTGATCATGCCCAGAAACTGTATCGTCATATGATGTTGCCCATTTATCAAATAAATCAACAAATTCTCGCCCCATTGTTTGATCAACTCCCAAATCAGTTTAATTCCTATTAATACACTATGAATTATCGGAATTAATGGTACTACTATAGCATATAAATTGGGCATAATCAATTTGAAAAAAATGGCTAACCCTACGGGAAACCCACTATAGAACGTATATAGAAAAAAGACGAGAGCATATGCCCTCGCCTTCATTAATTTGGGTTATCGTTGGTTTGGAAAGATACGTTCAATCATTTCGCCCATTTGTTCAAAAAATCCTTCAACAGGCTCTCCGTTATTTGCATCGTCCGCATAATTATTTGTTAAATTAACAAAATCGGGATTTGTCGATACATAAACATTATCGATATCGTTATTAACAGATTGAACTATTTGTTTAATCTGTCTTTCCATTCGATCACTGACGTTATCCCCATTTCCGCCATTACGTTGGTTATTCCCATCTGCTCCTCTGTTTAACTCTGCAGCGACATATGCATTATTATCTGTTGTTAATACATATGCACGTTCGATATCATCAATTTGACTTGCAATTCTTTCAGCAGCTTCATCCGCTACTTCAAAGTTGTTTTCGTCATTCCAACGATTGTCACGGGCATTATTATTAATGTTTTGATTGGTGATACCATTACGCTCATCATAATTGGCATTATTAAAGCCCATATTGTTATCGCGTCGGGGGTCATTGTTTCGTGTAAGTGCGTTGTCTCTTCTGTCACCAACCCCGTTATTATTAGCCCGGTTTCGTGTTATATCATTGTATCTTACATTTTGCCAATCGTTGTAATTCCCATCATACGTTCCACCATCATTTGGGCCGAAACGCATGTTTTCATAATTGGTTCCATCCGTATATCTATTGTCTAGCTGTTGTCCAGTTTCCATTCCGTTATCATTTGCACAAGCCGTCAACGATACTGTAGCAACTACAGTCAACCCAACCGTTTTCCAATTCATCGGCAATTCCTCCTTAAAATAAAGAGTCAACATTAGTATGGAATTATGCCAATGATCTATTCACATGAACCTGTGCCAATGTTTGGTCAAAAAAATCAAAGGAGAATATAATTTCGTGTCATGGAACATGTTAAGTGAACGGTTCATTATATAGATGAAATTGAATCGACATTCATCAGATTTTTGACTGTTGAAGATTTGTCTTATAGTACACATGGTCAAAAAAAGTCTTGGAAAAAGAACCAATAATGTACGACAATAGAATTACGCTAATCGGATTATACTAAGATTACCCTTTTAGCAAGGGAGGATAGTTCATGTATATTCCAGACTACGACAAAGCATTATACTTCACCCTATGGGGACAATGGGATGATTTACTTGTCCTGATGGTAAGGACAAATGATGATTTATTATCAAAAAAAATTGAAATGTTTCTACATGCCTTTCATTATACTACTAGTGAACAGACAGTCATTGATCGGCATGAAGAATTACTGCACTACATTGATCACGCCATGGGACATACACCAATTGCCGTCATGGAAGTGTAAAAAATAACATTAGTAAATTGAGATAAAAATACGAGGATGTTCACAAACGGTGATCATCCTCGTATCCTTACTTTTTTAAATGTTTAACAGCATATAAAGCAGCTTGTGTACGATCATGAAGTTCCAATTTACTTAATAGGTTGGACACATGTGTTTTTACCGTCTTTTCCGTAATGAATAAATCAGCTGCAATTTCTTTGTTACTCTTCCCTTCCCTTATTTCCTTTAATACGTCCAATTCACGATTGGTGAGATCATCCAATTTTTGGTCTTCCATTGTCTCATTCGTTCCATTTACATGTGCAAATAAGTGAGCAGCTGCCTTTGCGTCAATTGCCGTTTCTCCTTGATAAACTTTTCTTATCGATTCAGCTAACTGAATGGGATCAATATCTTTCAGCTGGTAACCATTTGCACCCGCTTTAATTGCCGGAATCACGGAATCATAATCTGAAAAGCTTGTAAGCATAAGGATTTTTACATTTTCAAACTGACTGCGAATTGCTTTCGTTGTTTCAACACCATCCATTGTAGGCATTTGAACATCTAGAAGCACTACATCTACTTCATTCTTCTTGAGTAACTCCAATACTTCTTTCCCGCTTGAGGCTTCACCAATAATTTCCATCTCATTCTGTGTTTGTAGAAAAAAAGTCAACCCTTTTCGAACAACCTGATGATCATCCGCAATAATTAATCTTATACTCATTTTTAAACCCCCAATGGTATAGAAACATGAATGACAGTGCCCTTTCCAATTTCACTAGTAATTTCAAAGGTACCGTTAAACATTTCTGTACGCTCTTTCATTCCCTTTAAACCAAAAGAAGCCAAATCTTCATAATTGTTGTTGCATGTAAAACCTTTGCCATAATCCTTTACTTTCATATGGATAGCGTCTTTTTTTCTTCTTAATTCCAAAAAAACATCTTCTGTATCTGCATGTTTTCGAATGTTATGAAGTGCCTCCTGTCCAATACGCCACAAATTTTCTTCGATTGCGTACGGAAGAGTTACTGTTCCATCAGAAGTGCACTCCATAGTTAACCCTAATGTTTCACCATAAGCCTTTAGCCCATGGATAATGCCCATTTCAAGACCTTCTGATTTATGCCTCGCAATTAACGTTCTCATTTCTGATAAAGCTTGAGAAGAGATTGTATGTATATATTTTATTTGTTCCTTTAACGTATGTTCCTTTGTCGAACTTTCCAAAGCTTTTGATGTTAACACAACAGAAAACAACAATTGGCTGACCGAGTCATGTAAATCTTGAGCTAAATGAGACCGCTCTTGAACCTTTATCAACTCTTTTTCCTTCTCCATTAATGTCAGTTGCAAATAAACAACATCAAGATAGTCCAAAATAAGCCGAAAACAATCTTTTTCTACTAACAAGAATGGCGTTTTTCGAACGATTGTCAAGTGTTGATTGCCGCCATATTCCCCTGATAAGACATGACCATCTGTTTTGGAAAAACCCTTACTAGTAGTAAGTAAACGATCATACGGTATAACATCAGAGAAATTTGATAAGACATGATGAAAGGCTTCAAAAGTTGTTACCTGTTGCAACCTCTGGTTAAATTGGTGCAAATTCGTCAATAGTCGTACACGTTTTTTTTCTGACTCATATTTACTTATCCGATCGATGGCTGAACCAATTTGTAATGCAATTGCTTCTAATAAATCAAGCTCAGCTTGATCATAACTCAATTTATTCGGAGCAGCCACATTTAATAAGCCGAAATAGTTGCTAGGAGTTTTCAGAGGTACTGTTGCATGGTGAGTAATTCCATTTGTATCAGATTGACCAGCACTAATTGATTTTTCAATACGTTTACAGCCAATTATACTGGTTGCTTTGTTCAATTTACGTTGATTATACCGTTGGATACAATAACAGTCCTCTCCACACATTGGCTCTTGATCATTTCTTTCAAGTGCTGGTGGCAAGGAATAAGAAGTCGCTAATCGAACTGATTCGTTTTCTTCAATAAATATCCAACCTGCTTCAAAATGTGTAATTCCAATAAATTCAGCAAGAACCTTAGAAAGCATTTCCTCTCTATCCTGTGATTGATTCAGCAATTCTGCAATCGTTTTTAACGTATGCAACCGCTTTTCTTCATTTATCAACTTCCGGACACTCCACTCTTATTTTCTTAAATTAATTATATCAGAAAAAATGATACTTTCTTATCTTGTTTAAAAAAACTGCACCTCCAATTGTTATCGATGGGGTGCAGTTAAACCAGCGCGGGACATCCTTTTATTTCAACTCTATACCTTTGTAGCTTACTTCGAATAAATCTCTTCTGCGGTCACGTAGTTGCCTTACTGTACCAGATTTTCGTTGTCTTCGAAGTATTTCCAAATCTACGTCCCCAACTACGACGGTTTCAATGTTAGGGTGACACTCACCAACGATGCCATCACGGGCAAACTCAAAATCAGAAGGTGTAAAAATACCAGACTGCGCATATTGAATATCCATGTTCTCCACTTGTGTAAGGTTACCAACAGTCCCTGCAATAACCGTGTAAACTTGATTTTCTACAGCACGAGCCTGGGCACAATATCGAACTCGTAAATAACCTTGACGATCATCCGTACAAAAAGGGACAAAGATAATATTTGCACCTTGGTCAACCGCATATCGGGCCAACTCAGGAAATTGTATATCATAACAAATTTGGATGGCAATCTTACCACAATCCGTATCAAACACTTTCACCATATCTCCAGGTTGAATTCCCCACCATTTCCTTTCATTCGGTGTCACGTGAATCTTATATTGCTTCTCAATCGTTCCATCTCGTCTAAAAAGATATGCAATGTTATAAATATGATCATCCTCTTCTACAAAATGTGATCCACCAATAATATTGACATTGTATTTAACCGCCAAATTTGTAAATAATTCAATGTAATCTTCTGTATAGTCAGTTAAACGACGAATAGCTTTTGAAGGTACTTTTTCCTCTAAAAATGACATAAGCTGTGTTGTAAAAATTTCAGGGAATACAGCAAAGTCTGAGTCAAAATCATAGGCAACATCCACATAATACTCTACCTGTTTTGCGAATTCCTCAAACGACTCGATATTTTTCATCATATATTGAATGACGGTAATTCGAACAGGATACGCTGTTTTAAAATGACGTTTTGTTTTGGCACGGTATTCAATATTATTCCATTCCATTAGTGTCGCATATTGGACTGACTGTGCATCATCAGGCAAATAGCCAGGGTTAATTCGCATCACCGTGAAACCATTCATAATTTGGAACGTTAACACAGGATCATAAATATTTTGACTGCTTACCTCTTCCACGTATTCTCGAGGGCTGAGCTCATGCTTATATTTATGATAGTTGGGTATTCTGCCACCAATTATTATACTTTTTAGATTTAACTCTCTTGCTAATTCCTTTCTTGCTTCATAAAGCCGTTTCCCTATCTTCATCCCTCGGAAATCCGGATCAACCATCACTTCAATTCCATAAAGATTATATCCCTCAGGGTTATGGTTTGTGATATACCCTTCGTCGGTAATATCATCCCAAGTATGTTTATCATCATATTCATCAAAATTTATAATTAAACTAGAACAGCTGCCAATAATTTTCCCATCATATTCTACACAAAACTGACCTTCCGGAAAGATGGATAGATGACTTTCCAAGTGTTCTCTTTTCCATGGGTCCATATTTGGAAAGCATACCTTTTGCATTTCTAACAGTTGATCAATATCATCTTTCGTTAAGTTTCTCACTTCTAATTTTTTCTCAAAATTGGATAAATCAAGTTTAGACATGTTACTCTTCCTTTCAACACTATGTTCTTCATTCTGTGAACAGCAAATTTTATAGTAGAATGTTTCGATATATTTAATGAATAAGAAAAATTTAGCTATTTCTTTATTATACCATTTTGTATTATAACCTTCCCTGCATTTACTGTTTTACGACTAAAGAATGTAACATATTGAAAAATGTAGAAAAAAAGAACAAGAAATCCTTTTCCAGAATCACTTGTTCTTTCTTCCTATTTTATCATCTCTCAAGGCCGGGAATAACTTCACCGAGTTCCTCTTCAAGATCAAACGGTATGTTTTCCAGTCTTTTTTGGAGGCCAGGCGGGAGATCTTCCAGTTCTTCGATATCAATCGATAATTCTTCTAATTTCTTTTTTATTCCAGGTGGAAGATTCTCTAACTTTTCCCGTATTTCCGGTGTCAGCTCTTCTTCTTCTTCCTTGCTTTCCCTTGGCTCTTCGTTCTTTTCGTCTGTACTTGGCTGATTGTCTTCTACATTACTTTCCGGAACCTTTTCATTTTCTTCTACCTTATCTTCTACTTTTTCATCTATCTTTTCTTCTACTTCTTCTTCCTTCTCCTGATCAATTTGCTCTTCTGCTACATCATTTTCTTCGTCTTGAGTAGGTGTAGGTTCTTCTAGTTTGTTTTCTTTATTGAAATAACTTTGTATCAGTTCTTTTTCTTCTTCATTTAATTTTGAGCTATCATCTTGTAACGAAGATTCTTCATTTAATGAGGATGCTAATAACTCATTCATGGATATTTTCTGTGCCTCTGCTTTTTCTCGAACGTCATTTGGAATTTCAAAGGTAGCAATTTTCAATTCTTTTTTAGGGTTTTGAATAAAATAATCATCAAGTATTTCTGTGATCAGACTCTCTTCATTTGGCTGGTCTGTATAATGAATCCCAATGAGGACTGCATTCAATTCAGATATCAAATTTAACTCTTGGCTTTTTGAAATTAAGTCATCGGCAGCCGTCTGAATAGACTGACCTCTCAAATCCTCTATTTCTTCTAGTAACGCCTTGGCATCTTGATTAAGCGGTTGGATTTCCTCAACCTCCATCTTCTCATTAAGTGCAATCTCGACACTAGGGTTAATGGAGATATCTACAAAGGCATAGACCTCATCTCGTTCAAACAGTTGATATAATGGAAAACTAACGATTAATAAAACGATAACTGTTGCCACCGCTTTAAACAATACAGGTGCATCGGAAAATAACAAAGTTTGAAGTCGAGATATTTGTTTTGGATAAAAGGTAGTTTCCGATCCAATAGCAGCATCATGTACTGGCTCCGCCTTATGGAACTGCCCATTATTATCCATAATAATTGTGTATCGTCTATGTTGCTCAACAACTATCCCTTTTTTCACCTACCCACCCCCTTTAAATAGTCTTTTAGGTAAATATAATCTTCCGTTAAGATGATAAAGATCGCTAAAATATATTTTCGGTTCCGCTCCAGTGTCTTTTTACTTACATCAACGAATTTAACGAGCTGTTTAATCGGTATTTTTTTCTTTCTAATTACATATTCTTTTAGCTTTTCATTTTCACATAAAACGCGTGCAGCTCGTATTGCAGACTCTCTCGCATCCGAATGTTTTGGTGATATTTGTGTTAATTCTTCAAAAGAAAGCTTATATTCCTTTAACTTCTTACCAAGTTCAAAAATTTCCTCTCGCCGGTACCATTCATCTGTCTCTTGTTCATACATAGCCTTTGATACTGATATTTCTGCAGGATTTTCCATTTTTTCATCATCATAATAATCATCTAATGAACTAGTCGTTGGCTTATTTTTTTCCTTTCTAATAAAGTCAATAACTTTTCTTTTTATCACAAGCCTTGCAAAGGATAGAAAAGAACTTCCTTTCCCGCGTTGATATGAAATCATAGCTTCATTAAACGCAAATAGGCCAACACTAAACTCATCATCTCTAGTTGAGCTAATGTAACGTTTACAGACTTCTGATACAGCCTTGGCGATGAAAGGTTGATATGTTTTTAATAAATAATTTTGCAATTCTTCGTCTCCTTGCTGCACCCTCTCTACTTGTTCTTCTAAAGACATATTATTGTTTTTAAACTGATGCTCAATCACCATCCATCACCACCAGTTTGCTATTATATATTTCGACTCTAATGAATTTTTTTTGACGGTTCCAATAACCGATTTTATCAAATAAATAATATTTTATTAACATGGCTTACTTCTCCATTTTTTTGACTTAGTATAGAAATATTCAACGTAAAAAAGTATATTCTACATTTAATTGAAATTTAAATAGAACTTCAACAAAAAATACTTCTACCTATTATAAAAATACTCAATAGAATCAATGGTACAAAAAATATCCTTATCAATCCATCCTAATTCGTTTACAATTTCTTTAAAGATAGAATGCAATAATTAGTCATATCGTCCTAGTTACGAAAACCAAATAGAAATATATTAATTGCTACAACTACACCTAAACACTTCTTACCTTGCCAATTGGATATTCAGCCTTTTCCTTATAAGCGCCTATTAGATAAAAATACCTACTCACACAAAGTAGGTACCATCATTTTTCACTAGGGTAAGCTGCATGAAAATAATCAATGGGAACTGCTAAGCCTACCTTTCCATGCTCATCATGGTTTAAAGTAGCAAAAATTACTCCAATCACTTTCCCATTTTGATTGATAACAGGACTTCCACTATTTCCACGATACACTGGTGCCTCTAACATGAACACTTCTTTCTCCCAATTTTCTAGTTTCGTGTAGCCGGCAATTTCTCCTTCATTTGCTATGCCTTGAAACTTTAATGGGTTACCAATAAAATAAATATGGTCTTTCATTTCAAAATCTGTTTTATCAGCCAACGTTAAGGAAGGTAATCCATTCCCTTCCACCTTCAAGACGGCTAAATCAATATCAGGATAGCTCTCTATCACATCTGCGGCAAATAATCCTTCTTCTTGAAAAGCAACCATGATCCTTGTTTCATCATCAATCACATGATGATTCGTAATAATTAATCCATCTGAAGCTATCGAAAACCCTGTCCCTTTACTATTTCCCGCCTCAACTACAACAACAGACTGCCGGTATTCTTTTATGGCATCATCCGTTGACAGTTTTGCTGAAGTTACCAAAAAATCTATGGCAGGAATAGAGAACGTTTGAGGGAGTATTGCAACCACATTAATGAACATAGCAATCGCAATTAACCAAAACGCCCACTTTGGAAATGGCCGTTTTGGTTTTTCTTCCTCATCCTGTTGCTGTAATGCTTTTTGCCTTTCTGTTTCGACTAGCTCTATCATCTCTTCCTCGTCAATTTCTTCATATAAATCTTCATCGATAATATCACGATGCTGATGATTATCTGATTTTGTCATTTGTCCACCTCTTAGAGCTTTACAATTGTTTCCGGGAAGTAACTACTTTCTACATCTGTTTTCATCCGTACGGTTTCGCAGCATCTTTCGTGTACGTGTATACTACACGATTTTATTGTACCATGAATGGAAACAAAAATTGATAGCCTAACTTCACTTATCCAATAAGAATGGATATCGTTCAAAAATTCTATCCATGAATCGCCATTTCCCGGGAAATATCATGGTCATTTATGGTGATATTCGACAAAATTGTGTAGAAAACTAGTATTGTCTGTCATTCTTCTGTAATAGTTACAGTATCTGTTTATATTACCTCTTTTTTTCCTCATACCACTCGTCACCGTCTTGCATAGAATGCCGGTTAACTATCCACTTTCTTTCCAATCCTCTACTAATTGTTCCGCTCTCTGTCTTAAACAAGGTACCCTAATCATTCGTCCTACCCCTTTCCAATTATTGATTTGTTTTAGTTACGATTAAAACCAGCTTGTCAATCCTTGGACTATTCTCTTTAAATTTAATGACAAACACAAATTTATATCTTTTTATAAAATCCGTAAAAAACCAATCTAACTTTCTAAACATTGCAAACATATAATCACCTATTCTGTTCAAGTTTACGTTCAAAAAGATAGATCTTGTCGAAACAATACCTTAATTAAATATTCGAAACGACCAACCCAACTTTTTGAACTTCCCATCACTAAATACTCTCCAACCTACAACACCTACTAAATTACTCTTCATTACTGTCATCTTCCATCTCTCCTTTTCCTAAGATTTATATCTTAAACTGGGAAACACCCAAGTATAAGCCAATATTTAGAACAAAAAATACGCATACGTCCATAACGCATGCGTTTTCACTAAAAATAGAAAAAGGTCACGGACTAATTTCGTGACCTTGAACATTATATATTGCATATAAAAACATAAAGAAACTAATACTTAACAATTTGTTTCTCATACGCTAAACGACAGTCCAGAAGGTCACTTTTTTGTATAAAGTTAGCAAACATCATTTTAACAACCGTTAATTTTCCCATTTTCGTGACCTCCTCTCTCGTTTTATTTGCTTTTTTATTATATTATTATAAAATTGGATAGTCAACGTTAATTTTCAATTTTTTGTAACAATTTCCAATTTAAAATCTATTGACTTTATGATTACTTATATATTGAAAAGTATAAATGAAAAGGTTGAAGAAATTAGTAAGTTTATAATAAGTATCCCTGATGGATCCTAAAAAGCGGATGTCCCAAAATGAGAGCACCCGCTTTTGCATTTTATAAGAATAGCCTTAATAGCTAAACTCATCTGGATGCGGGCCTGTTCGTTCCTCCCGATCCATAGCATCAATTTTTTTCATATCTTCTTCACTTAACTCAAAGTCAAATATATCTGCATTTTCCTTTTGCCTCGAAGCTTTTACTGACTTTGGAATGGTAACAATCCCACTTTGATAGTCCCAGCGAATAATAATTTGAGCAGCTGTTTTATTATGCTTGGAAGCCAACTCCTGTAATACTGGATCATCTAAGTAACGTGCCTTTGCTATTGGTGACCATGCTTCAACAACGATATTGTGTTTATCACAAAACTCTCTCGTTTCTACCTGCGTCAGCCGTGGATGCAATTCAATTTGATTGGCCATTGGAGTAATTTCCGCATCCTCCATTAAATCTTCTAGGTGATGGGGCAAGAAGTTACTGACACCGATTGCTTTAGCTCTGCCTTCTTTATAAAATTCTTCTAGTGCTTTCCACGTCTCTTTATATTTTCCTGGTACAGGCCAGTGGACTAAATATAAATCAACATACTCTAACCCTAATCGGTCCAAGCTCGCTTGAAAGGCGTTTTTTGTATTCTCATATCCCTGTTCATCATTCCACACTTTTGTTGTTACAAAAATTTCTTCGCGTGGAATTCCGCTATCCTTGATTGCTTTTCCAACCCCTTCTTCATTTTGATAAAAGGAAGCGGTATCAATGTGACGATAACCAATCTCAAGAGCCGACAGGACAGATTGATAAACATCTGTTCCATCTTCCATTTTGTAAACACCCAAACCAACCGCAGGAATTTCAACACCATTATGTAGCTTCTTTGTCGTCGTTAAGCTCATTTCCTTCATCCCCTCTCTTTATCCATTATACTTTTATTTTATTTCATTCCCTTTTATTATCAAAACAAAAAACTCACCAATTCAGATAGCAGATTCAGTTTGTAGAAAAGCACCCGTTTAAGTGTGCGTTTTCACTTAACTTAAACCGGGATATTTCGTTCATAGAGAAAATAGGATAGCAAACGGAGAAATACTTGATAAAGCGCCAATATTGCTATGATATCCCCGACATCCTCCAGTGTATCAGAAGCTAGAAACCAAATAGCTAAACCAATCATAGCTACAGCTCGAATATTACCGGCTAGCCCATTTACTGGAGCCCAAAACCCCCAAGGAGTCTTTGTCTCCTGTTCCATCTTATTATAACAAATATAATGAAAAGGGCGAATACGAAAGAAACGCTTCCCTACGATAAGTTGGTCTCTACGCTCAATTTGTTTATGACAAAAATGACAGCTATTACATCTCATATTTTTTCCCTTTCTTGAGTTGTTTCGTTAATAACAACCATTATAACAATTATTGGGACGACTCTTTAATAATTCGGACTACGGTATCTTTCGCCTGATGGCTTTCATAATTTTTCATCTTTCTTAGAAAGCTACTTTTTTGTTCTTTTAGTTTTATTAATTCTTTAACTAAACGATCACCAGTTAACGATTCTTCCTCTAATACACTAGCAAATCCTTGTTTTTTAAAGGACTTCGCATTCACGATTTGATCTCCTCTGCTTGCTTGTCGGGAAAGAGGAATTAGCAACATCGGTTTTTTTAATGCTAAAAATTCAAAAATAGCATTAGAACCCGCTCTAGAAAGAACAAAGTCTGTCGCTGCAAATAAATCACGTAGCTCTTTATTTACATAATCGAATTGCGTGTAACCTTCTACTTGTATTTGATTATCAACGTTTCCTTTTCCACATATATGAATGACCTCAAACTCTTGTAATAATCGATCCAACTGGTCTCGAACGGCTTTATTAATTTTTTGTGCTCCACCGCTTCCTCCCATAATAAGTAGAACAGGCTTGTTTCCCTTTAACTTCGCGATTGATAAACCTTTGGACTTACTACCTTGAAATAGTTCCGTCCGAATAACTGCACCAACCCACTCCGCTTTTTTCTCAGGAAGAAACTGCATCGTTTCAGGAAAAGTAGCCAATACTTTCTTGGCAAAAGGAATCGCCAATTTATTGGCTAAGCCAGGGGTATAATCTGATTCATGAATCACTGCTGGGATCTTTCTTAGCCAAGCAGCTGCTAGGACTGGAACAGAAACAAAACCACCCTTTGAAAAAATAACAGATGGCTTTCTCTTTCCCAATATTTGAAATGATTGTCTCGTTCCATTCAATACCTTGAACGGATCTTTAAAATTTTCCTTGGAAAAATATCTTCTTAATTTCCCTGTCGAGATTGGATGATAATCAACATAATCTAATTGAGTAATTAATTCTCTTTCTATTCCATTTTTGGAACCTATGTAATCAATTTCCCAGCCTTCTTTATGAAACACTGGAATAAGGGCCAGGTTCACAATCACGTGACCAGCAGTTCCCCCACCCGTAAATAATATCCGCTTTTGGCTCATGCTGAACGCTCCTTCTTAAATAATCACCTCAAACATCTAAACCACCTCAGAGGATGGTTTAGTCTTTAACTAAAAAATCCTTATACTATTCTAATAGCCGAAATATGTTTGTATGATTCAAGTGTTATGTTTTTTTGAAAAACAGCAAGGGGAATAAGTAGTTAAAAACCCCTCTCCTCCTATATTTTAGCATAGGTTAAGAGAGGGTTACATCTTTGTATGGTATGTTGGAGGGATTCGTTCATGTATTTACGAATGAAAGGATTCAGCAACATTTACTAAATCAGACTTTGTAATTTCTTTTGTTGCATTTTTTCCCCCAATAGAACCACCACTTGAACGATAAATCATCTTATAGTTGATCCCATTCTTTTCCCAATACAATATCTTGGCATAGGAGTTGTCTATATAATGACCTTTTACTCGCTCATTAATGGTTACAGTTACAGAATCTGTCATGATCTCATCCATCTCTCCATTCACAAACTGAATAGATAAAAGGTCGTTATTATTCGTATAAAAGCTTACATCTAACGCTTCTGCTTCCGTATCCATTATTTGATAATGATCGGAAATTAACACTTGAACTGGTATTGGAACAAAGCCCGGAATTTCTGGCTGAAAAGAAAGCTGACGAACTGCAGATTTTACCTTTTCTATGTCATAGGGGTAATAGCCATCAGGAACAGATTGGCTATTCTGACACGCGGGTAGCCACAGCAGCAAAAGGAAGGCACAAGTAATGATTTTTCGCATGGTCAATCCTCCCACCTTTTTGTTATCTCACCACTTAATATTACAGACGAATGAACCCGATTTAAAGTTACAATTTTTGACACATTTCCGCAAACTACCATTTAATTCCATATGGGGTCAGACCCCTCAACATAAATATAAGCCCTTCAGTTTTAGACTGAAGGGCTTATATTTTTACCATTCTTTTATTATTCGAATCGTCAGCTCTTTACACTCTGTGACTATTGAACAAGCATTTCTTCACTTTCGTTACTAAAAAATTTCTTCATCGCATAAAATACATCCGCTTGTTTTCTTAATATATAGTGCTTTAGTTTCGGATCTTCTATATGACGAAATACTTGCATTAAAGTAGAATGTCGGTTAAATTGATTTACTTCACCATAACCAAACATACTTGAGTACTCCATTAATTCTAGGACGAGTGATACACATCGTTTATTATCAGATGATAGATTATCTCCATCGGAAAAATGAAATGGATAAATATTATATCGATCTGGAGAATATTTTTTTTCAATTAGTTCTAATGCTTTTCGGTAAGCAGAAGAACAAATGGTTCCCCCGCTTTCTCCTTTTGAAAAGAACGATTCTTCATCAACCACTTTTGCTTCCGTATGGTGTGCGATAAATTCAATTTCTACTGTTTCATATTTGGAACGTAAAAATCTTGTCATCCAAAAGAAGAAACTGCGGGCCATATATTTTTCCCATTGCCCCATACTACCACTTGTATCCATCATTGCTAATACAACTGCTTTGGACTCGGGCTTTTCAATATCCTCCCATGTTTTGAACCTTAAATCATCTGGATAAATCGGATTGAATTTGGCATCTCCACCCATTGCATTACGCTTAAAAGCTTCTAACATGGTCCGTTTTTTATCAATATTACCGATTAACCCTTTTTTCCTAATGTCACGAAATTCAACATCTGTTGTTATTATATTATCTTTCTCTTTTTCTTGTAAGTTTGGCAATTCTAAATGTTTAAAAAAAGTTTCTTCTAATTCCTCAAAGCTAATCTCAGCTTCGTAGTAATCTTCACCAGGTTGGTCCCCCGCACCTGAGCCTTTTCCTGCACCTTTTTTTGGCGTACCATCTTTGGCTACAACATCACCTACATCGCTATCTCCGTTACCCTGACCGGCATGTTTATTCTTTTCCTGGCTATATCGGATTTTATATTCGTCGAGTGAGCGGATAGGAATACGAACTACATCTTTGCCTCTTGACATAATAATATTCTCTTCACTTACTAAATCGGGGAGCTTCTTTCTGAGGACATCTTGCACTTTATCTTGATGGCGTTTTTGGTCGTCATACCCTTTTCGATGGAGGGACCAATCTTCTTCTGAAATTACAAAACTTTTAGAATCAGCCAACTTTTCCCCTCCTTTAACTTGTATTATTTTATTCTATGCAGGAAAAGTAGATTTGATTAAAACATTTTGAAATTTTATTAAATTCAGATAGACATTAAAGTAACAAATTTAAAGATAGAAAAAAGCGATGTCCTATATATAAATAGAACACCGCTTTTTATATTAACCTTCTAATAATAAGTCATATGGATCTTCAAGTAATTCCTTGATTCGTACCAGGAATTGAACGGCATCTTTACCATCAACAATTCTGTGATCGTAAGACAATGCAATATACATCATTGGTCGTACTTCTATTGAATCATCCGGCATTACGATTGGACGTTTTTGAATCGAATGCATTCCCAAGATTCCGACCTGTGGTGTATTCAGAATCGGTGTAGATAATAGTGATCCAAAAATTCCACCATTGGTAATCGTAAAGGATCCACCTTGCAGCTCCGCAAGCTGAAGCTCTTTCTTTTGTGCTTTTTTACCTAAACGCCCGATTTCCTCTTCAATTCCTGCAAAGTCTAATCGGTCTGCATCACGTACAACAGGGACAACAAGTCCATCTTCAGTAGATACTGCAATACCTACATCATAAAATTTCTTCAATACAATTTCATTATCTTGAATTTCAGCATTAAGATAAGGAAAATCTTTTAAGGCACCGACTACTGCCTTTGTAAAGAAGGACATGAATCCGAGTTTTACGCCATGCTTTTCTACAAATTTATCTTTACGTTGACTTCTCAATTTCATTACAGCAGTCATATCCACTTCGTTAAACGTAGTTAACATAGCTGCATTATGCTGAGCCTCTACAAGTCTTTTCGCAATTGTTTGACGACGACGAGGCATTTTAATTCTTTCGACAGGCTTATCGAATTCTGTTTTTTCTGAAGCCTTCTGTTCTTTCTTTTGCTCACTCTTTGGAGCAGTGCTTTGTGTTTCTCCTTTTGCATGAGCATCGACATCCTCTGGGCGAATTCTTCCTAGTGGATCACGCGGAGAGATTTCACTTAAATCAATTCCTAGTTCTCTCGCACGTTTTCTAGCTGCTGGTGAAGCAACAATAGAACCATCTTTCGTCTTTTGTTCTTCCTGAGGCTTCGATTGCTGAGAAGCTGCAGGTTTAGGTTTATCTTCCTTCGGTTCCTCTTTCGCTTCAGAGGAAGTATCTGCAGCAGCTTCACTACTTTCTTCAGTAGGAGCCCCACCAGCTTCTCCGCTTTCGTCAACTTTCGCGATGACATCCCCAACTTCTACATCATCACCTTCATCTTTTAAAAATTCAGAAATGACTCCTGTAAAATCAGAATTAACCTCTACATTTACTTTATCGGTTTCTAACTCTACGACTGCATCCCCTTTTTGAACTTGGTCACCCTTTTTTACTAGCCACTGAGCAATAGTGCCTTCTGTTATTGATTCTGCTAATTCTGGGACTTTAATTTCCTTCACTTGGAATCTCCTCCTTTAGACAGCTCTAGTGCCTCCTGAACAATTCTTTTTTGTTCTGTTTTGTGTATATTTGGGTCCCCTACTGCTGGTGAAGAACGTTCACATCTACCAACATAGTGCAACTCTTGATCCTCATTTAATAATTTAAATAATGGTTCTTTTACAAAATTCCAACTACCCATATTTCTCGGCTCTTCCTGTACCCAAATAACTTCCTCAATATTTGGGCAGCCATTAAGTACCTTTTCAATATCTTTGAGTGGTAATGGATAAATTTGTTCCAAACGAAGAACATGAACCTGATCGTAATTACTTTCAGATTTACTCATAGCCTCTTCAATATCAACCATAACTTTACCACTGCCAATAACCAAACGTTTCGCCTTTTTCGTTGTTTTGGGCAGTCCCGGCTGTTGCATTAATGGTTTAAATTTACCCTCTGTTAAATCTTTTGCATCAGATATAACTCTTGTGTGTCTCAACAAGCTTTTTGGTGTCATGACAATAAGCGGACGTGCTGAATCACTATCAACAAGTGCAGCCTGTCTTCTTAATAAATGAAAGTATTGTGCACTTGTCGTTACATTGGCAACAATCCAGTTATTCTCTGCTGCAAGTGTTAGGAACCTCTCTAATCTTGCACTGGAGTGTTCAGGACCTTGCCCTTCATATCCATGAGGGAGAAGACATACCATATTTGATTTTTCTCCCCATTTTGCACGGCCAGAAGAAATGAACTGATCAAAAATAACCTGTGCAGCATTAGAAAAATCACCAAATTGGGCTTCCCATAGTACCAGAGTCTTAGGAGCCTGTACACTATAACCATATTCAAACCCTAAAACAGCAGCTTCTGACAATGGACTATTGTGGATATCAAAAGTTGCCTTTGCTTGTTCCAATCCGTGCATTGGGCAATATTTTTCTCCTGTTTCTACGTCATTTAAAACTAGATGACGATGCGCAAATGTACCGCGTTCAGTATCCTGTCCAGTCAAGCGAATTGGAATTCCATCCTGTAAAATCGATGCATATGCCAATGTTTCAGCAGTAGCCCAATCAGCTTTCTCATCTTTATCGAAAGCTTCACCACGCTTTTTTAATATTCTTTCGAGCTTTTTAAAGGAATTAAAACCTTCCGGGCGTTTTAATAATCCTTGGTTTAGAGCTTTTAATTGATTTAATGGTACAGCGGTTTCTATGTCATTTAATCCATTTTTTAGCGCTTGAGGTGCTGGTTCGGCCTCAGGATCTACTGGTTTATTTTCAACCATATTATCGTATATATCCCTTAGCTTTTGGTTGACAGCGTCTTTCATTACCTGTAATCCTTTGTTGTCAATAACACCTGATTCTTGTAAACGTTCGGCATAAACAGAAGTTACAGTTGGATGAACATCAATATCCTTATATAATTTTGGCTGTGTTGTACGTGGCTCATCCATTTCGTTGTGACCATAACGACGGTAACCAACAAGATCAATTAAGAAGTCTTTATGGAATTTTTTTCGATACTCATATGCTAACATAACTGCAGAAACACAGGCCTCTGGATCATCTGCATTCACATGTATAATCGGGATTTCAAATCCCTTAGCTAAATCACTAGCATACCTTGTGGATCTGCCTTGTTCTTGTCCTGTTGTAAAACCTACTAAATTATTTGCAATAAGATGAATGGTTCCGCCTGTTTGATAACCTGGCAACGCACTCATATTTAATGTTTCAGCTACAACACCTTCACCAATGAACGCAGCATCCCCGTGAATTAATATACTTAATGCCTTATTTTGATTTTGCTTTGGAGCCCCAGCAGCAAAGCGAAAATCCTGTGATGCTCTTGTAAAGCCTTCTACAATTGGATTGACAAACTCCAGGTGCGAAGGATTGTGAGCTAACGTAATTCGAGTTGGCGAAGGCTTTTCTTCCCCAACCTGGCGTTCTGCACCAAAATGATACTTAACGTCTCCAGTCCATCCATACGTAATTGCCTGAGAACCTGGAGATGGAATTAATTCTTTATCAGAACCATGGAATTCAGAGAAAACTTTATCAAAAGGTTTTCCTAAAATGTGTGTTAAAACACTTAATCGTCCACGGTGTGCCATTCCCATCAATATATGCTCTGTTTCATCATAAAAGGAATTTTGCACAATGCGATCAAGCATCGGAACCATTATTTCTAAACCTTCAATGGAAAAGCGCTTTTGCGCGACAAATGTTTTGGCTAAAAAGTTTTCAAAGCCTTCTACATCGACTAGCTTTTCCAATAATTGCTTTTTCTCTTCCTCATTATAATTCATCTTGTATCCACCGGTTTCAATTCTGCTTTGCAGCCAATTTCGCTCCTCATCATTGTTTACGTGATCATACTCAAACGAAATTGTCCCGGCATACTGTTGCTTTAAATAATTTACTACGTCTAAGGCCGTATTCACCTTATTTATGGATTCTTCCCAAACCCAATTAGACGGAATCGCTTCCAAATCACTATTCGACAATCCGTAAGATACGGGGTCGACAAGCGGTGATTTCCTCGATTTCTCTGAACCAACCGGATAAATCTCTGCTTCTAGATGACCATAACGACGAATAGCCTCAACAAGTTTTATTGCTGAGGTTAGCTTCTTAATATCGCTAAGTGAAGTTTTGTGAGATGCAGTTTTTTCTATTTCCCCCATTTGATCCATCCATTCAGGAGCACCATATTGATCAAATAATTCCCGTAATGATTGATCGATAGCTACAGGATCTTCCAAGTACATTTCATACTGCTCTTCTAAATACCCCATGTTTGGACCATGAAAATTTTTCCAGAATCTTTCATTAGATTCTTCTTTCTGTGTCACGTCTTATACCCCCATTAGAAGTTCACTTTCTCCAGCTTAACACTTACCCATCTCATGCTAAATTTAGGATTGTGCTCTTTCTACAACAACTAATATACCCTATTTTAAGAAGGGAAACAACAACTAAACTCGGATTATTCCAAGTATTTGTAAAAATTATTAAACTGGTAAATTCTTCTGCAATTTATTAGCTGTTAAGTGTAACTTACAATCCCTACAATTCTTACCCTTTCTACAAAAAAATAAAACCCATAACGCGCTATTTTTTCTATAAGTGAGTATCCTATTTTTAAAAGTTTTAACTACGAATCTAAAAGCATTAAAAGGGCCTTACCCCTCGCTATGGAACGAGTAAGTAAGACCCTTTTTTGGACAATCTCCTTATTAAATTCCTATCTATTTAACAAGCTTCCAACATATCGTAACAGATCATTTGCAGAGGTTGAATTATAGCCGTATTCATCAACTAATGTAGCAACCACTTCATTAATTTTCTTCAACTGTTGTTCATCTGGAGTTTTTGTAGAAGTCGTAATTTTCACGACATCCTTCAAGTCTGCAAACAACTTCTTCTGAATAGCTTCTCTCAAGCGCTCATGTGATTGATAGTTGAATTTCTTTCCTTTTCTAGCGTACGCCGAAATACGGATAAGTATTTCTTCACGGAACGCCTTTTTAGCATTTTCTGAAATTCCTATTTGTTCCTCAATCGAACGCATTAATTTCTCATCCGGCTGCATCTCTTCTCCTGTTAATGGATCATGGATCTTAGACTTATTACAAAACGCCTCCACATTATCCAAGTAATTATCCATTAATGTCTTAGCTGATTCCTCATAGGAGTAAACAAATGCTTTTTGTACTTCCTTCTTGGCTAGTTCATCATACTCTTTTCTAGCTACAGAAATAAAATTCATGTATTCTTCTTTTGCCTCTTTTGATATAGATGGATGATCATCTAACCCATCCTTCAGAGAACGTAAAACGTCTAATGCATTAATTGATGTCATTTCTTTTTTAATGATGGTGGATGAAATTCGATTGATTACATACCGAGGATCAATCCCACTCATCCCCTCATCAGAGAATTCTTTTTTCAATTCACTGACATCTGCATCACTAAATCCTTCGACATCTTGGCCATCGTAAAGATACATTTTCTTCAATAAACTTATGTTTCCGCGGTTGGATTCCTTCAACCTTGTCAGAATTGTGAACATTGCTGCAACACGTAAAGTATGAGGGGCAATGTGCACATTTTTAATATCACTTTCTTGAATCATTTTTTCATAAATTCGCTCTTCCTGACTAACTTGAAGGTTGTAAGGCACAGGCATTACAATCATACGAGAGTGCAGCGCTTCATTTTTCTTATTCGAAATGAATGAGCGATATTCTGACTCATTTGTATGGGCAACAATTAACTCGTCTGCTGAAATTAGCGCAAAGCGCCCAGCTTTAAAATTACCTTCTTGAGTCAGTGATAGTAAGTGCCATAAAAATTTCTCATCACACTTCAGCATTTCCTGGAATTCCATAATACCTCGGTTTGCTTTGTTCAATTCACCATCAAAGCGGTATGCTCTTGGATCAGACTCGGAACCATATTCTGCGATTGTTGAGAAATCAATGGAACCGGTTAAATCTGCAATGTCTTGAGATTTCGGATCAGAAGGACTGAATGTTCCAATTCCTGTTCGTTTATCTTCGGAGAAAAAGATTCGTTCTACCATTACGTCTTCGATTCTTCCATCATACTCTTTTTCCAACCGCATCATATTTAATGGTGATAAATTGCCCTCAATCCTTATCCCATACTCCTCTCTAAATTCATCACGTAAATGTTGCGGAATAAGATGTAAAGGGTCTTCATGCATCGGGCAACCTTTTATTGCATAAACTGCACCTTCATCCGTACGCGTATATTCTTCTAACCCCTTTTTAAGTAAGGTGACCAATGTTGATTTACCACCACTTACAGGCCCCATTAACAGCAGAATACGTTTGCGCACATCCAATCTTTTGGCTGCAGGATGAAAATATTCTTCTACTAATCTTTCTAATGCTTCTTCTAGACCAAATAACTCATCCCCAAAAAACTTATACGTCTTTCTGCCATCCACTTCTTCTACGCCCTTGGATTTAATCATGTTGTACACTCGTGAATGTGCTGATTGAGCTAAATAAGGACGTTCCTTCAACAATTCCAAATAATCAGCCAGTGTCCCTTCCCATCTTAGCCTTTCTTGATCCTCTCGATAATTTTGGACTTTTTGCAAAATATCATCCACTAGGATTACCTCCCAAATAAAGTGAAACTTTTCTTATAAAGATTTAGCTGAAGCTGTTTAGTATAAGTTATGTAGGAACAAGCTAGATAATGAATAGTCTGTTCAACTGTTTTCAAACAAAATTGCTAAAATGCTGATAAAACAAGGGTTAGAGCGGTTTATAATTTTTATGAATATTACAAAAATTAAGTGAATCATTAGAAGTAGGTTCACAATCACTGATTCATTCGCTATAATAAAATGAACAAAATCATTACATACTAATGAATAAACAGTTGTGTTTTCTATAAAGGAGGACTTACGAAATGGGAGTTGTGTTAGTGTTAGGTGTTGGGGTTGCATTTATCACAGCGATTTTTGCTGCTGGTTATGAAACAGATCAAGTGTCCAAAAAATAATTAGATGGTACAACAGGCTGACGAGATATTCTCATCAGCCTGTTTTTTTATGGACGAATTAATATAGCCCCGGGAAGTTTTGTTGTTTCAATACATCATAGATAATGATAGCTGCTGTATTGGATAAGTTTAAGGAACGTACCTTATCCGTCATATGAACACGTAAACACCTATCTTCTTTCCCTTCCAGCAATTCTTTGGGTATTCCATTCGTTTCTCTACCAAAAACAAAAAATAATTCTTCATCACTGTCACTGAAATCAAAATCGGTATAATATTTTGTTCCAAAATTTTCAATATAAAAAAATTGACCTTTGGGATACTTTTGATACATTTCCTCTAATGAATCATAGTAATTAATATCTACATCATGCCAATAATCAAGACCTGCTCTTCGCAGCATTTTATCTTCGGTCGAAAATCCGAGCGGCCGAATGAGATGCAAAGAAGTATTGGTTGCAAGACATGTGCGTGCGATATTCCCTGTATTTGCTGGTATCTCCGGTTGATATAAAACAACATGAACTGGCACTTTCTTCACCTCAACTGATTATTATAGCATATCATCTCCATTTTTCATCCTTTTCATTAAAAGGCTCCACCTCAGAAACAGGACCGCCTACATTGTAAGCGGTCCTGTTGTTACTTATTCACCTATCCGGAAAAATTTATACTTTATATCAGGTGTCCAGGCATAAGAATCTTCATAGGACCAGTAACGATGTCTGCTATTCGTTGTATGAGCGTTTACGAGAGGCATCCCATTACTATCCTTTTCTACGACAATCGTATTGTGATTCCAACGACCATCCCCTTCAAAGTCATAGCAAATAACATCTCCTGGTATTAAATCCTTTGGGTCATCCACTTCTTTCCCTTTTAATCCCTGATTAGATCCACTTAAATACCAACGTAGTGCATGAGCAACAGCCCAGCTATAGCTCCAGTTATTATTTTCGTACCACCAGCCACTCCCTCTATTTGGAGCTCCCCTCATCGGTGCCCCACCTGCATGTAAACATTGGGAAACATAATTTGTACAATCAACATCAAAGTCTTTATATGCTGGATTATGATCATTCCACCATCTTTCAGCATATTGAACGGCCGCTCTACGGTCATATTCAAATCTCATAGGTTGACTTTCTTCTTGAACCAACGGGTCTATCGTTGGAGTTGTTTCCTCTTGTACAGCTGGCTTGATTTCCTCGTCTTCGATTAATATATCTTTATAAAAAATGGCTCGATGTATTCGTTCTTCTTCCTCATGATAATAAGAAGTTTCCCCTTGCTTCACAAAAAATGTAACCCCTAACTTATAATCGACCTTTATTTCATCATTATCTGCCTCGTGATTATCTAGGATTATCCCTTTTCCTCTAATTCTAGGAATCTTATTTCCTCTACTTTCAAGCTTTTGCTTTTTTTTACTAATCCAACTCGGTAGCCTATCTTCTTTATTTGAATCCAAATGGTTATACCAGTATTGTTGTAATTGTTCTCCAAATCCCATTTTCATCACTCCTTCATACCAATCCTATGAAATATGGAATAGGAGAATGATTGAAAATAAGCTGATTTAAGAAAATGGTTCATTTTTTATGCGTTGACGAAAGAGGTGCTTTACACGATAGTACTTATCTTTTTTTATTTACCACCGGTGCATGTTCCAGGTGCAGCAGCTGCTGCTTTCTTTCCAAACCACCATTATAACCAACTAATGATCCGTCACTACCGATAATTCGATGACAGGGGACCAGAATAACGATTGGATTTTTGTTTACTGCCCCACCAACTGCTCGAACTGCTTTCGGTTTTTGAATAGATTCAGCGATATTTTTATAGGATTTGGTTTCCCCATGGGGAACTTGATCAATTAGTGCCTGCCAAACCTTTTGTTGAAAGGGTGTCCCTACTAAGTGAAGTTCCGTGGTAAACATTTTTCGATTGCCCGAAAAATATTCCATTAATTGTTGTTTTTCCTCTTTCAATAGTGACTCGTCTTTCATAAATTTAGAACCAATCGAAAATCGATCTGCCCATGTTTGAACAACAGGAAACACTTCATTCATCGAACCAAAGTCGACCCTACACAACCCTTGATTCGATTTAATCATTGTAATAGGACCAATCGCTGTTTCTACCTCATCATAATACAAAAATCCCAACTAAATCCCTTCTTTACTTTGAACTCATCGTGTCATGAGGAAAATTACTCGGATGTTGACGATGGCAATAATTCCCCTTTGATTTACCGAAAAGCTAAACCGGTTGAAACTGAAGTCCTTTTTCCATTTCTTTTAGGACATCCTCATCCTTCTCTTTTTGTCTTACTCTTTCGATTGCTGCAAAGCCTTCTTTTGTTCCAATTTTCCCAATCGCCCATGCCGCAGTTCCACGAATAACTGGACGAGGATCCTTCTCCATTAGTTCGATCAATTGGTCTACTGCTGATTCTTCTTTGTAATGTGCTAAAGCAAGAATCGCATTTCGTTGGAGTGGTTTTTTACCACGCCATGAACCTGCCATGTATCCAAACTTTGCTTTAAACTCTTTATTGGATATCGTTAACAGAGGCATCAATCTCGGTTTCACCAATTCTGGATCTGGTTCAAATTCTGGATGGTTGTGGAAATCTACGTTTTTGTTTTTCGGACATACGACCTGACATGTGTCAAATCCATACAAATGATTCCCAATTTTTCCTCTATATTCATCAGGTAAGAAGCCCTTTGTTTGGGTTAGAAATGCAAGGCATTTTTGTGAATTCAACCGGCCACCCTCGACTAAAGCCCCTGTTGGACAAGAATCAATGCATTTGGTACATTCGCCGCATCCTTCCTCCTCACTAATTGGCTGATCAGGTGGAAAGGGAACATTGGTAATCATTTCTCCTAAATAGACATAGGAACCGAATTCAGGCGTAATAATCGCGCAATTTTTCCCGCTAAAGCCAATTCCGGCACGTTCAGCTACGGCACGATCGGATAATTCTCCAGTATCCACCATTGGTTTGTATTCAAATCCATCCAGCTTTGCTTCTAAAAACTTTCCGAGCTTCTCCAATTTATCTCGTAACACATGATGATAGTCTTTTCCCCAAGAAGCCCGGGCAAAAACTCCTCGCCGATCCCCTTTTACACTTTTCGGTGGATTTTTCATACGAGAGGGATATGCAAGTGCTATTGCGATGATTGACTGTGCTTCAGGCATTAAACGAACGGGTTGTGTTCGTTCTTCAATCGTTCCCTTTTCAAATCCTGACTGAAAGCCTGATTCCTGCTGAAGCTTTAAGCGTGATTTTAATTCCGAAAACTCATCCACAGACGCAAATCCTATTTTGTCAATTCCAATCTGTTTACTATATTCGATTATTTCTTGTTTCAGGGTTTCGTAAGCCATTGCATACCCCTCCTTTCTATTCATTAGCTTGTGCAACTTACTTCGCGGATATATCTTTTACTTTTGCTGTTCTAATTCGGTTGAGTGTTGCTGCTATCTCAAATCTTCTTGGTCTAGCTAGTTCACCAGGATGTTGATCTGGAAACGGCGCAAAGGACCCGAGTCCCTTTTCTTCCATTTGATTCTCGATTTGATCCAATAACTGCGATAAAGGCATTTCACGTTTCAGCATTCCCTTTTTATCTAGGAATTGGATGATTTCAGCAATCATTCTCGTTTGCGAACTATCAATTAACTGCTCTACATAATGGAGGGAAATATCAGTTCTTCCCATGATAATCGTAGTTAAACCTTTTGCTTGAACCTTCGACTTTTTACCTCTTCTTGTTTGTAAACTGTTTGGTAAAAATTGGCGACTTGGCAAGCTTCCGAAGCCTGATTTGTACTCACGTCTAGCCGTAGGGTACTTGTCTGCAATTTGTTTTGCTTTTTCAGTAACGTTGTGCGGTAAATATTGATCCATCATAATAACATGGTCCGCTACATCAAAATAGTCACCAGAACCACCCATGACTAATACAGTAGAAATATCTAATTCATCTCTCATTTGTTGAATTTTATCGATAAACGGTGTGATAGGTTCCTTTTCCTTCACTACTAATTCCTGCATGCGACCATCACGGATCATAAAATTCGTCGCACTGGTATCCTCATCAATGAGCACACTTGTTGCACCTGACTCTAACGCTTCAACGACATTTGCAGCTTGAGAAGTACTACCACTAGCGTTTTCCGTAGTAAATCTTTTCGTATCCTGTTTATGAGGGAGATCATTGATAAAAGCAGATATATCTACATTCGTCACTTGTCTACCATCTTCTGCGCGAACCTTAGCCGCTTTCGGGTCTGTTAAAACATACTCACGGCCATCTCCATGAATATGATGATACACCCCCCGTTCAACAGCATTCAACAGGGTACTTTTACCATGGTATCCACCACCGACGATAAGCGTGACACCTTTTTTAATGGCCATACCCGTTAACGGTTGTTCACGATATGGAATATCAATCGATACTCGGTCTTCTACTGGACTTTCAAAAGGAATCGCGCTTTTTAATGGCTTGTCACTCACGCCACTTTGTCTAGGTAAAATAGCACCATCAGCGATAAAGGACACCCAGCCATTTTCATTCATTTGCTGTCGAATGACTTGATGCTGTTCTGCTAGTTGTACTACCTGATCGATTTCTGAGTCTTTTAATGTAAAAATTGACTGACTCATGATGTTAGGAATCGCTTGGAAAAAAATCTTCTCTGCTTCCTTGCCATTAATTCTCCGACCATTAGCAGGTAATCCGACAGACAGACAAATGGTAATATGATTTGGATCAATGCTGACAGCGGTTCGTTCCAGAATTTGTTGTCCGGGACAATCAATCGCAATCATTCCACTTTTTCCCGATCCCTTACCTTGAATTGCATTGTTATCAATTGCAGATGCGACATATCGGGCAATTAAGTCCTCGACATACGTGCGTTTATGCTTTTCTGTTTTCCATTCATCTTTTACCTTACGATAGGCTTCTGGAATAATAATTCTTATTTTGGACGGGGAAGCAAAAGGGTCCCCCTGAACGTAATCAACGATTAATTCAAAACGATGAAAGGAATATCTTCCTTGAATTGATTTATAAGCTTTATAACCTTTTCCGTCTACTTGGCTTAATAGCTTTTGTAATTGTTTCATTGCCATTCACCTCTATATATATCATTGCTTTACATAAGCATAGGATACAACCTGTCTCCGAGTTGATTCAAGCAATCAAGATATACAGGCAAATTTTGAAAAGCTGAGCAAGACTTTTCTACACAATTAAAAAACGCAATGCTTCATTGTTATTCAACGAAACACTGCGTTGCTCACATAATTATGGAGCGGGTGAAGGGAATCGAACCCTCGACATCAGCTTGGAAGGCTGAGGTTTTACCACTAAACTACACCCGCATTTGGGATGATTACTATTTATTTGGTTGGCGTACGCGCTTTTCATGTCCCTGCATCTTCTAGCTAATTCATAGTTGATTATGCTTCGGGACAACTCGTAGCTTATTCGGTGGATGTATTGCTCGTGGCTGAGGTTTTACCACTAAACTACACCCGCTTTTAGGATGATTACTTACTGTAGAACTTGTTTTATTTGATGTGATGTTAAATAGTATAACAATTCAACCAAAAGTATGCAACCGGATTTTCAGATTTTTTGTCGAAAAGAATTTTTCAAAAAAATTGCTATCGCTGTTGACTTTTTTTACTAAAGGAATATAATTTGCCTTAAGGAAACTTTTTAAATCTAAGAAAAAACATTTAGTTTTGTCATAAAATTATGGTTATTACCATATTTATATATATCCACTATTTTTTTAAACTATTTTTTGCCTTAGGTAAACTTTTTTAAGAGGAGGAAATATTCATGAAACATTTATTTTTAAGTTTTTTGAGTTTAATCATTATCGGGGTAGTTGGTTGTTCCGCCGAAACAGGAAATTCGGAAAACAACGATTCCGGCACCATTCACGTCGTTACGACTATTGCACAAATTGGAGATGTTGCAAAAAACATTGGAGGAGAATACGTAAAAGTTGAGAGCATCATGGGGCCTGGTGTCGACCCTCACTTGTACAATGCGGTTCAAGGTGATATTCAAAAAATGGATAACGCAGATATCATCTTTTATAACGGTTTACATTTAGAGGGACAAATGGGTGAAATTTTTGAGGAGATGGAACAAAACAAACCAACGGTAGCTGTTGCAGAAAAACTTTCACCTGATCAGCTATTAGCGGATCCCGAAAGTCCAGATATTCCTGATCCACACGTTTGGTTTGATATTACACTATGGAAAAATACGGCAACAGTAATCAGAGATAGCTTGATTGAATTAGATCCAGATAACGAAGAGTATTATATAGAAAATACAAATACCTATTTAGCAGAGTTAGATGAGCTGCATGAATATGCCAACGATAGATTTGAAGAAATCCCTGAAGAAAGCCGTGTGCTTGTTACGGCTCATGATGCATTTAACTACTTTGGAGAAGCGTACGGATTTGAAGTCATTGGGTTACAAGGATTAAGTACCGATTCCGATTATGGGGTAAGTGATATCCAACGAATCATTGATGTACTCGTTGAACGAAATATTAAAGGGGTTTTTGTAGAAAGCAGTGTATCGGAACGTTCGATTAATGCTGTTGTCGAAGGTGCCAATGAAGAAGGACATCAGGTATCAATCGGCGGAGAACTTTATTCAGATGCAATGGGAGAAGAAGGCACGGAAGAAGGAACGTATATTGGTATGTTCAGACATAATGTCGATACCATTGTTGAATCTCTTAAATAAGGAGGAATGAACATGATTGCTTTATCGGTTAATAACTTAACGGTTACGTATGATAAACAGCCTGCATTAGAAAATGTTTCATTTGCAGTCCCAGAGGGATCACTAACTGGAATTATCGGCCCGAATGGCGCTGGTAAATCCACACTAATTAAATCCATCTTACAGCTACTGCCTACTTTATCCGGGAGTGTAGAAGTTTTTGATGAGCCTTACAAAAAGCAAAAAAAGATCATTGGCTACGTACCACAACGAAGCGAAGTTGATTGGGATTTTCCAACGAATGCATTAGATGTTGTATTGATGGGGCGTTACAGGCATATCGGCTGGTTTAAAAGGGCTAACAAAAAAGAAATCGAATGGGGTAAAACCTGCTTAGCCAAAGTAGGAATGGCAGACTATGCAAATCGTCAAATCAGCCAATTATCAGGTGGACAGCAGCAGCGTGTATTTTTAGCACGTGCGCTGGCACAGGATGCGAGAATATATTTTATGGATGAACCATTTGCAGGTGTGGATGCAGCCACTGAAAAAGCAATCATTCAATTAATGAAGGATTGGAAATCAGAGGGAAAGACCGTTCTCGTTGTGCACCATGATTTACAAACCGTTGAGGATTATTTCGACCATGTACTATTGCTAAACAAAACGCCGATTCAGTATGGAGAAACGCAAAAAGTATTTACGTTGAGTAATTTAGAAAGAGCTTATGGTGGAAAAATCGCTTTCTTAGATAAAAGCCCAGTGGTACCGCAGGGGGCAGAATAAAATGGATTTCAACCTATTTTCCAGCGCAAATTTCCAATGGGTATTTTTCGGCAGCTTATTACTTGGATTTGCCAATGGAGTGATTGGAAGTTTTGTATTATTAAAGAAACAGAGTTTAATCAGTGATGCAATGGCTCATGCTGCCCTGCCAGGTGTATGCCTCATGTTTATTATCTTTGAAATAAAATCAATACCGCTATTCTTGATCGGGGCAACAATCACTAGCTTAATAGCAACACACTTTATCCAGTCGATTGTCAAACACTCCAGAATAAAAACTGATGCAGCCATTGGTATTATTATATCGGTGTTTTTCGGCTTCGGTATTGTGTTATTAACTTACATTCAACAAAATTCAAGCGGAAACCAGGCTGGTCTTGATTCATTTATATTCGGTCAGGCAGCATCGCTTGTTCGAAGTGATGTGCAGTTGATAACGATTGGCTCTCTTATTTTAGTGATTGTCACAACACTATTTTTTAAAGAATTTAAGATTAGTATTTTTGATCCACAATTTGCGAGAGGAATTGGATTACCGGTTTCTTTTTTCAACGGATTATTGTTAGCTCTAGTCGTCGGTGCTGTTGTGATTGGTATCCAAATGGTAGGAGTCGTACTAATCGCGGCTTTATTAATTACACCTCCACTAGCAGCAAAATATTGGACAGAAAAACTGGGAATGATGGCACTTTTAGCAGGTATTTTTGGAGCAATATCCGGCGTTTCTGGTGCTGTACTCAGTTCAGTAATAAATGATTTACCAACCGGTCCAATGATTGTATTATGTGCATCCGTCATCTTCTTTTTCTCATTATTGTTTGGCAGTAAAAAAGGCATGGCAGTAAAGGTGGTGAGACAGCTATGACCTACACACTTTGGATTATCCTAACCGGTAGTTTAGTTGGATTAACCTGTGGGGTGACTGGATCATTATTAGTCTTACGGAAGATGTCCATGATTGCTGACGCCATAAGTCATACGGTGTTGTTAGGGATTGTTGGGGCATTCTTTGTCAGTCAATCTCTAAATGGATTACCAATGCTAATCGGAGCAGGCGTTGTAGGAATACTAACAGCTTTCTTTGTGGAATCATTACATTCCTCCGGGGTACAATCAGATGCTGCTATCGGAGTAGTTTTCACCTCTTTGTTCGCACTCGGGGTCGTATTGATTTCCTTTATAGGTGATCAAGTACACCTAGATACGAAGCACGCTCTAATGGGAGAAATAACATTTGTACCTTGGAATACGTTACAAATCAATGGTGTGAACTATGGTCCCATTGCGGTATGGATGTTAGGAATCGTATTGATTTTAAATCTATTTTTAATATGGATTTTTTATAAAGAAATTAAAATTTCTACCTTTGATCCACAGTATGCAAAACTTATTGGGGTACCTGTCGTATTTGTTCACTACCTACTAATGACAATGGTTTCACTTTCAACGGTTGCGTCATTTGATAGTGTTGGAGCCATTCTTGTTGTGGCCATGCTGATTGTGCCTGGGGCGACTGCTTATTTACTAACCGACCGCTTTTTCCCATTGTTACTATTAAGTGGCGGGATAGGAATTCTCTCTGCCTTAATCGGTTACGGGTTTGCTGCTTATTGGAATGTTTCTGTTTCAGGATCGATGGCTAGTGCATCCGGTGTACTATTCTTATTCGCCTTTCTTTTCAGCCCTAAACACGGGGTGATTGTAAGAAAAATTAAAAATAAACAATATGCATCCTAAGGGGTCAGACCCCCGCTTTTACCTGCGGGGGTCTGACCCCTTCGACTATTATATTATGAAACAATTTATTTATTTTTCATACAAATTATAAAGAAGAGTTTGTTATAATATAGTTTAATTGGTTATTTCGGATATGAGGGGGACTAGAATTGGCAGTTTACCAGCAAGTCTTAACACAAAATGGATTCATTGACAAAAATGACTTATATTATCCTTTTGAAGAACGCGGGCTACAATTTGGAGACGGCATATATGAAGTTATTCGCATTTATCATGGCAAATACTATTTATTAAATGAACATGTAGAACGATTATACCGATCCGCTGAATCATTAAAGCTAAAGCTTCCTTTTCAAAAGTCAGAAATGTATGTTTACCTTGATGAGTTACTTGAAATAAATCAGATTTCAAGTGATGCGAAAGTATATTTACAGGCCACACGGGGATCAGCACCTCGGGATCATGTTTTTCCTGATGCGGATGCGAACCTATATGCTTATGCTCAAGACTTAGCACGCCCATTAGATAAGTTAGAAAATGGTGTTGCGACAATTACTCGCCCAGATATACGATGGCAAAATTGCTATATTAAGAGTTTGAATTTACTTCCAAATGTCATGATGAAGCAAGAAGCAAAAGAGCATGGATGCTTTGAGACCATTTTACACCGTGATAATGTCGTAACAGAATGTAGCTCTTCGAATGCCTATATCGTTAAGGATGGAACGATTTATACACATCCTGAAACGAATAACATCTTACATGGCTGTGTTCGATTAAGGGTTAAAAAATTAGTAAAAGATTTAAATATTCCATTTAAGGAAGAGGCCTTTACCCTTTCGCAATTACACGATGCTGATGAAGTATTCTTATCGAGCAGTACTGCTGAAGTAATGCCAATAACGAAAGTGGACGATACTGTCATACAGGATGGAACACCAGGAAAAATAACAAAAGCGATACAGCAAGCTTATGAAAAAGACGCTGGTTTACGATAAGCTACCCATTTGTGGTAGCTTTTTTACTGTATTTTGAAAAACCAGGCCAATCCTCTACTCTTATATTACTCTCAGGCCGCGTTCTCCCTTTCTTTTATTCCATTCTTATTATTTTCCCGGTATGTCATGCAACATCGGAACGAATTCATTAATTAACAATAAAATAAATTATAGGTTTTTAATCATGAACATACCGAACAAGGGGTGTTGACATGCCAGCGATAACCGGGAAGGATTATATTCTTCGCATCAATCAACTAAAAGCGAATATTTGGCATGAAGGTAAAAAAATAATCGGGAATATTTCCGAGCATCCTACTTATAAAGGAGCAATCAAAAGTCAAGCAATGCTCTATGATTTACAACATCAAGAGGATGTAAAAGATTTGATGACCTACTTTTCTCCACAAACAGGAGATAGAGTGGGGACCTCTTTTTTACAACCAAAGACAAAAGAGGATCTGACTAAACGGAGAAAAATGACGATGGAATGGGCAAAAACAAACGGTGGTATGCTAGGAAGAAGTCCGGATTACATGAATACCGTCTTAATGTCATTTGCTGCATCTGCAAGTATATTAGAGGGTAAGGAAAATTGCTTCCCTGAAAACCTCGTTCACTTTTATGAACAAGCAAGAGAGCAAGATTTGTCTTTTACGCATACCTTTATTAACCCACAAGTGAACCGGTCACAGCTTTACTTTGAAGACGCTGAAGAACCTATATCAGCAACAATCATAGATAAAAATAAAGAAGGATTAGTAGTCAAAGGCGCGAAACTGTTGGCTACACAAGGTGGTATGACTGATGAATTACTTGTTCTTTCACCAGGTGGCATCACTAGCAAAGCCAATGCATTTGCATTTTCTGTCCCTAGCGATATTAACGGATTAAAATTTATAACAAGAGAATCCTTTGTTAACGGCGAATCTTCCTTTAATTACCCGTTAAGCTCACGATTTGAAGAAATAGATACAATTGTTGTATTTGATGATGTGGTTGTTCCTTGGGAAAGAGTATTTTTTTATGATAATCTCGAGGTCGCCAATAGCTTCAAAAACCAAAGTGCCTTTCTACCTTTTACCCTTCATCAAGTGGTATGTCGGCAAGTTGTTAAAACAAAGTTTCTATTAGGGGTTGCACAATCAATCGTCGACACGATTAACATAAGTGAATACCAGCATATACAGGAAAAAGTAACGGAGATTATTGTTGCATTAGAGACAATGGAGGCACTTTTAACAAAAGCAGAATGGAACGCATCTATAGATGAATTTGGATTAATGAGACCGGAATTAGCACCATTACAGGTCGCCAGTTGTACCTATCCTACCGTCTATTCTAAATTAACAGAAATCATTCAAATTCTTGGTTCTAGTGGGATGATTTCCATCCCAACAGAGAAAGACTTCAACTCTGAAATCAGAGGAGATTTAACAAAATATTTGCAAAGTGCTACGAAAGATGGGAAGGAACGAGTTCAACTATTTAGGCTCGCGTGGGATTTAACGATGAGTGCGTTCGGAACACGACAAACACAGTATGAAAGGTTTTTCTTTGGCCACCCTATCCGATTAACTAGTGAACTATATCATTCATATGACAAAACCGAGTATATCAATCTGATTCACAAATTTTTAAAGTCAAAAGGATGAGCAGTTATAGGAGCAATTAACGTACTGAATGTCCGCAAACACTATGAAATTTTACTCATACAGAAAACGCTCTGGTCAAACGCCCGAGCGTTTTCATTTGAAGGAGACGCGACATCTCACCAAACGGTATGCCATCCTTTTTTCCATTAATAATTTTCAAGCTTATTTAATGATTTATTACCAATTAATGCTTGAATCGTTTCTTCCATCATTGCACTTGTCAATCTTTCTTTATAAATTAAGTCTGCTAAGTCATAGACAGCATGAATTCGGCCAGTATAATACATCTTGTGTGCTGCAGTATTTGCTTCCTTTTCCTTTCTTTTATATTCATCAAGCAGCGCACGCTCTTCCTTACTTAACAACTTAACTTTCTCAACGGGAAACGCCACTTTCTTGTCCACTATTCATCATCCTAACAAACATTAAAAATTTATTTCATGAATAGTATTGACAGATTTACTAAGAAATAACACTATCTTTTTAAAAGGGGTCTGACCCCGTTCGTGGACATTTGTCTTCGGTGGGAGGACAGTTTATATCTGCGTTCATTTTAAAACAAAATAAAAAGCAATCACCGATTTCTTAAAATTATGGTGATTGCCTAATTTATATTTTCTAATAGTAATTACGTATTAAATGAAAAGTAACAAACTCAATGCCATTACAGCCATGCCAGCAATTAATCCATATATGGAGGTATGGGCCTCCTCATATTTTTTGGCGGCTGGTAGTAATTCATCAAGGGAAATGAATACCATAATTCCTGCAACACCAGCGAAAATCACACCAAACATAACATCATTTAAAAAAGGCATTAATACAAAATAAGCTAAAACCGCTCCGACTGGTTCAGACAAACCAGAAAGAAAAGAAAGCTTAAAGGCCTTTTTCTTGTCACCTGTTGCAAAGTAAACAGGAACTGATACAGCAATACCTTCAGGAATATTGTGAATAGCTATCGCCACCGCAATGGCTATCCCTAATGTTGGGTCTTGTATAGCAGATGTAAAAGTTGCTATCCCCTCTGGAAAGTTATGAATAGCTATTGCCAGTGCAGTAAAGGTCCCCATTTTCAATAAGTTAGGATCTTGGACTACCTTATTATTTTTATTCATTTCCTCAACTTTTTTTAGTTCATGAGGGTTACCTTGCTTCGGTATGAACTTATCGATTAACGCAATTAATAGCATTCCAGCAAAAAATCCAGCTACAGTCAACCAGTTTCCTATTTCATCCCCCATTGCAGAAACTAGCGCATCTTGAGCTTTCACAAAAATTTCAATCATAGATACATAGATCATGACACCTGCTGAAAAACCTAGCGATAGGGATAAAAACTTTGTATTTGTGGTTGAGGTAAAAAACGCCAGCACGCTGCCTATACCAGTTGCAAGACCAGCCATTAACGTTAAACTAAATGCTAACAGAAGGTTTTCCGTCATTTAAGAAGCTCCCCCTTGTGTTGAATAAAAACTGAACCAACAATATGGATATCACTGACCACTCCCTGTGATCATAAGGTATAAGTGGATAAACACGCACTATAAGTGATATATATCCAACACAAATAATTATATGCATTAATATAAAAAAGTTTACTATGGTAAAGATAATACACCCACAGAAACTTGAAAGTCAATAAAAACAAGCGCTTGTCAGTGATGATATCCATTAGTTGTTAAACGAACGTTTATCAAAGTTATCTCCTAAAAATTTAAACCAATTAAACAGTTATGACATGAATAGTAGCTCCTGATAACCATCAGACTAAAAGAATAAAGACTGCCTAGTCGTATGCATACCGAAGTTGTTTAATCTGAATTAACGTGTTACCTTTCAAGAAGAAATATATCGAAAAAGGAGAACAAACATTGCAAAAGAACATTATGATTGTTGTTATAATGGGTCTAATGGTTTCATTAACTTTAATTTTAAGCGGTTGCCAACAAAATGAAAGCAAAATATTCCGTGCAGAGCTTCCCCCTCATGACGAGACATTAAAAATGAGCATCCAAGAGAAAACAACGCATGGATTGGAACGAATAGATACGACCAAAAAAACTTATTATGACCGCATTCAAGACTTAATATATACATATGAGATTGACACAGAACCACTTTCCTATCTTAAAGTAACAAAAAGAATTTTGGACAATGATGATTATTTTATTTTTACAACATTAGAAAACCCTAGTGAAGAATCCGTGGAACTATCGCTTTCCATTCCTGTCGCAGATACAGGCTATTACTCCTTGCAGGCATTTGATCAATACAGGACTGGGCCCAGGGTTAGTGATGATATCAAAATGGATTTGACCACCACTCCACTTGGTTTACTAACGACTTATAAAGATAAAGAATTCCATTCAAATCTTATGGTTGGTAAACAATATCATTCCAGAGAAATATCTGAAAGCTATGAAGATAATCGGGAAAGCGTATTAAGAGAGCTCATATCGGAAAATCAAAATGTAGATATCGATGTCAAAGAAGATGAGCTTACACTTAAAATGGATATGGAGTCCATTGGCGATGATATTATTGATCATTGGCTGATGTTTTCCAATGAAACTTTATTTGATTCTAAAGCTTCCTATGAACAATGGATTAGACTTTACAATGGAAAACGATATAAAAATAACAACTGGTATACTGCCAGAGGACCATACAAAAAAGTAGTCAGAACTGCAGTACCGATTCCAGAATCGGAACTCCAATATGGCAGAAATTTATTAATTGTCAGAGAAGATGAACCATTAAGCCGCTATAAAGATACCCAGGAACGGTATTTTTATAACCTATTACTAAACTCCATCGCTAATCTGGACATCTTTAAAGGGGATAAAGATTTTTGGGAAACAGAATATACGAACAACTGGCTCAACCGTGTTTATGGCATCGAGGCACCCTATATCGACACGCGACATAATGAGGGTGTCGCATTATTCCTTGAAGAAACAGGAAATGTTTTAGATATTCCTGAATTAAAGCAAGCTATGACTAACTATGCAGATTTTTTAGTCGACCAAATTGAAGCTGAACAAGTAGTTAAAATAGGTCCTAATGCAGGTTTGATTAGTGATTACTTTACCTATCATCAGGATGTGAGCGTCACGCATAGCTCCTTAAATCACGTATTAGGTGGTATGAATTTATTGTTAGAAACGTATAACGATACCGGCGAAGAAAAATATCTTACCGCTGCCACCTACGTACAAAATGGTATCGATGAGCTCGGTAGTCAATGGCTAACTGATGATGGTGATACATGGTACCAGATTAATCCTGACTATAGCTTTCAAGGCGAGGATTATACCCTGCTGACTTTGACCGACTTGCTGCATTCATTGGGGTTATGGAAAGGAATTGATAAAACCCGAACAAGCACACTAGAAATGCTTATTGAATCGAAAGCTAATTATTTAGTAAATGAAGACATAAACTTATCCGATGAGGTAGTTGAATTGCTGAATGAGCATGGATTTGGTGAAATTGTAAAAGAATAATAAACGGAATGCGGAAAAACACTTAAAAGAGGCTGTCCTAAAAGCAAAGGGTCAGCCTCTTTTTGCTTGGAACAGGTAAAAAATTCAAACAATCGTAAATTTCTTAATTAATAAGAATGAAATTAATTTTATGTAACAGATTAATATTAAAGAATGTTTAAAAAGTCATCGAATGATAAGCGGCGCACCCTTCGTTGGCTTGTTCTTCCAGTCCCTCATGTAGGGAAAGCCAACACTCAGGTAAGGCCCACAGAAACTTCGCCGTCTCGACCTGCCTTTTCTATATTTACCGACTTTTTGAACACATACTATAAGAAAAAATTTTAATGGATTCCTAAAGAAAAATTTTTTGAATCGATTAGAAATTGGAGGATTTTTTACCAATGAATAAACTAGATATTATTAATCAGATTGAAGAAGAAAATGTTGAATTTATTCGTTTAGAATTCACGGATATGTTAGGTGATACCAAAAATGTTGAGATTCCAGCAAACGAAATTGATGCAATATTAAATAATGAAATCATGTTTGACAGTTCCTCAATTGTTGGGTTCACCTCGATTGAGGCAAGTGATATGAACCTACACCCTGACTTAAACACGTTTATTATTGTTCCTGCCGCGCTTGAAGGTGGAGAAAAAGTCGCTCGTTTTATTTGTGATATCTACAGACCTGATGGAGAACCATTCGAAGGAGACCCTCGTTCCATTTTAAAACGTGCACTACAAGAAGCAAATGACATGGGATATACCGTAAATCTTGGCCCAGAGCCTGAATTTTTCTTGTTTCGGCATGATGAAAGTGGATACCACACGAATGAGTTAAATGATAGGGCTGGCTATTTTGATGTTTCTCCATTGGATAGAGGGGAAAAATGCCGTCGTACGATCGCAAAAACATTACAAAACATTGGTTTTATTATGGAAGCATCTCATAAAGAAGTAGCGAATGGACAACATGAGATTAACTGGCGTTTTGATAATGGGTTAGACACGGCTGACAAAATTCAAACGTTTAAATACGTTGTCCGAAATATCGCTGCCAATTATGACATGCATGCCACGTTTATGCCAAAACCCTTATTTGGTCAGAACGGATCAGGAATGCATGTTCATATGTCCCTTTTTGAGGGGGATGAGAATGCATTCTATGATGAAAGTGACGAAGACAACCTATCTGATATAGCTCGACATTTTATGGCAGGTGTCCTAAAACATGCGAAAGCCCTAACAGCAATAACGAACCCGACAGTGAATTCTTATAAACGTCTTGTTCCGGGCTATGAAGCACCAGTGAATGTTGCTTGGTCACATTCGAACCGAAGCTGTATGATACGTGTACCAGCAACAAGAGGAGCAGGCACACGATTTGAAGTAAGAAACCCTGATCCAACTGCAAATCCTTATTTAGCGATTGCTGCGCTTCTTCATGCAGGACTAGACGGAATCAAAAACCAGTTAAAGCTTGGTCCAGCAGAAACACGTAATTTATATGAAGTAATTGCTACTGATGTGCCAACTTTACCGACAAGTTTGAAAGAAGCAGTGGATAATTTGAAGGAAGATACAGTTATCTCAAATGCTCTAGGAGAATATGCATTCGAAAAATTTATTGAAGAAAAAGAAGATGAGTGGTTCAATTATTCTTTACAAGTTACCGAATGGGAACGAAAAAAATACATGAATAAATAATGGAACAGGGGGTCAGACCCCTGTTCCATTTCTAGGTTAACCTCGAAAACTTGGTATTTGCTCTGTAAATTCTTTTTGTTTCTTTTTTGGTTTCCAAATTTGTGCGATTTCTTCAAGTGATTTGTTTTTCGTTTCTGGTACGATTGTCATTACAAAGGTGAAGCAAATTGCATTGATAATCGCGAACATCCAAAACGTGAATGCGCCTCCCATATTATTAATTAGAATTGGTGTAAACTGACCAATCGCCCAGTTTGCTCCCCACAGAAAGATTGTGGCAATCCCTACAGCTTTTCCTCGTAGATGATTTGGGAAAATTTCAGGAATCATGACCCAAGGGATTGGTCCCATCGATACACAAAATGCTGCTGTAAACCCTGCAATAAAGATAAGAAGTAATGGGCCGCTATTTGCAGGTTCAAAGTGGAATACGCTTCCAATCAAGACCATAAATACTGCCATGAAGCTTGAACCAATCGCCATCAATTTCTTTCTTCCCAGACGATCGATTAAAAGGATTGCTACGATGGTAAACACAACCTGTACACTACCAATAATACTTGTAGCTAAGAACTCCGTGTTATTTTCAAAACCTACACTACGGAAAATATCAGGTCCATAATAGGTGACCGCGTTCATACCAATCACTTGATTAAACAAGGCAAGAAAAATACCAACACCCAGTGCCATTCGAAGGCCCGGCTTGAGCAACTGCTTAGCAGAAGAACTCTGTTCCACCTCAATGGACGTTTTGATTTCTTTTGCTTCCTTTTTAGCTACTTTTTCCCCGTTAATACGCTTTAATATTTGAAAAGCTTCATTTTCTTTTCCATTTTTAATTAAGAACCTCGGACTTTCCGGTATAAAGAATAATAGAATTAAAAAGATAATACCTGGGAATGTTCCATAACCCAACATCCAACGCCAGCCTTCTTGAAGCCCCCATTCATAGGTTCCACTGTTAGCGACGCCATAATTGATATAAAAAGTAAGACAGATTCCAATAATAGTAAATAACTGATAGAGTGAACCTAACCTTCCGCGAATGGCAGGCGGTGCACATTCACTAATATACGTAACCGATAATGCTGAGGCAAAACCAATTCCAAATCCACCAAGAATTCTTGCCAATACAAGCATCGTTACACCTGTAGCAAAAGCTGAACCTAGGGCAGACAAAATAAAGAATATAGCTGCTAACATCATAATATTTTTTCGCCCATACTTATCACTTAAAAATCCTGACATAGCAACACCCAGAACACCGCCAATCATTACACATGAAATAACCCAACCTTCCATCGCTGGACTTAAATCATATAATTCTTGCAAATAACCGATCGCTCCAGATATTACTGCTGTATCAAACCCATATAATAAACCCGCCATACCGGCTGAAACTGCTATCAAAATGACATACCAAAATGAATGTTTCTCAACCATGATGATCCCCCTCTATAACCTTTTTTATTTTCATCAATTAGAAACGCTTAATTTGTCAACAAGCATAAACGACGGTGTCATTCTAATTCTGCCCCCCCAACTTCACCAATGATTTCGTTTTCATTAATGCTTTCAATTAGTTATCTTGTCTTCAATTTATCAGTAAATCGTTTTCTTTTTGGTGCATTCATCTTCACATTTTTGTAAAAGTCTAGACTTTCTTGCAAAAAACGGACATGGGCCCGAGAAAAACTACTAAGGAGGCACGTTTTTCGGTTTGACCTTCGTTTTTGCACGGTTTATGGTCCTTGGTTATGTACGGGGATCCACACTATCAAGTTCATTTGCCTATCCAACAGTATAAAAAAACAACGACCCAAAGGATCGCTGTTACTTGTTACGATTGATATTTCCCTCGATATTCACTTGGACTGAACCCTGTATCCTTTTTAAAAACACGACTAAAATAGTTCGGATCTTTATAGCCAATATTCAATGCAATTTCTTTCAATGGAATCGTACCATCTAATAAAAGTTCTTTTGCTTTCTGCAATCTTGTATTCGTCAAGTAATCAATAAAAGTAACCTGGTAACGTTCTTTAAATAACTTACTTAAATAATAAGAACTAAGACCGACCTTATCTGCTACTTCTTCCAACGAGATTTGTTTATAGTAATTGCTATCGATATAATCCTTTGCTTGGTTTAACAACCCTTCGACACCGTTTGTCCGCCACTCCCATAATCGCTCTGTCATTTGAGACAATTGTTTTTTAGTTGCCTCCTTTATTTGCATTGATGTCTCCAATCCTTCAAAACTTAATGGAAAATCATCCTCTAATCCAAGCTCTCTCATCGTCCTCGTTAATATGACTAATAAATTCTCCATTGCTTTTTTAATAACCGCTACTTTATAATCCGAAGCCTTACTAATTAGTTGATAATAAGCATTAAACCTTTGCAATCCTTTTTGCTGGTCTCCCTTTTTGACCGCTTCCACCAGTTCTTTTTCAATTTCAAACGGAATAAGCTCCTTCCTCTTTTCCTTTAATTGGTGGTTGTATGCCATATAGGCTGCACTTGAATGGTTATGAACTAATTCCAAGGCGTAAATGGCTTCCTCATACGAATGAGAAAAATGCTTTAAATCTGATACAACCGTTCCAACTCCAGCAAATAGACGACAACCTTTTAATTGATTTTGAACCTTATGGATCATGGACCGAGCAAAAGCCTCTCGCATCTCGTTATCAATCGGTTCATTTTCAACTAATATAAAGGCAGGAATTTGAAAACCAGTTAATGGACCGACAAGACAGTGGTCATGTTGCGCTTGTAAAGCCTGTTTCAGTACCCGATACCATTCACTTTTTTCCGCTCGGTCCGGCTGCATGCGTTTTGATTCAAACGAGAAAACGGCAACAAAGCCTTGTTTAACGTCAAAGTTCAACCACTCATGCCAATCTTCTGCACTAAAATCGTGAACATAATCCATCATTAAGGAAACGATAAATTCCATTTCTACCATCGAACTGACTCTTTCCAAACGGTTATCCTTTTCTATCCTTTCCATATCTTTCTTTCTCTCGCTTTCTATTTCATCCACCATTCGGTCGTAAGCCTCTAACACTTCGGAAATTTTATTTGGCTTCAACAAATATTCTTTGATCCCGAATTTCATTGCTTCACGGGCATACTCAAATGTATCATAAGCTGAAACCATTATACATTTGGTGTTTGGCAGTTCATCGAGTATTTTATTAACAGCAACAATACCATCAAACTCAGGCATTTTAATATCCATAAAAATCAAATCTGGCTCATACTTTAAAGCTAGCTCAACTGCCTGCTTCCCATTTTCAGCCTCCGCTACGATTTCAACATTCGAACGCTTTTTACGAAGAATAAGACCGAGCCCTTCTCTTTCAATTGGCTCATCATCTACTAGCATGATGTTAATCACGATTCCTCCCCCTTTCCAAGTCCTTGTTGTCATAAACGAATCGATACGGTTGTACCCTTTCCAAGCTCTGAAGAAATGCTAACCTTACTCTCTTTGTCAAAAATTTGGAGTCGATTAATCACATTGCTCATCCCAATGCCGGTCGAATGCCCCGAGCTTTTTTTGGATACAGATACCTCTTCCTCATCACTTGCATTCAGCAGTTTATCGATCGTTTGCTGATCCATCCCTACGCCATTGTCCTTCACATCAATACAAACCCTCTGATTTTCTCGGTAGATGTTTAATTCGATTTTTGCACCCGAAGCCATCGATTCAATCCCATGCACAAACGCATTCTCAATGATCGGTTGGAGTGTTAAACAAGGGATTGGAGTGGACAAACACGCAGGATCAATATCTTGATAAAATTCAACCCGTCCACCAAATCGTGTTTTTTGAATAAAAAAGTACTCTTTCACAATATCGACTTCATCTTTTAACACGGTCTGCCGATCCAGGTTACCAATATTATAACGAAGCAATGCTGAAACGGAAGCAATTAAATCATTTGTTCGGTCTGCTCCCTCAATCAGCGATGTTTTTGAAATCGTATTAAGCGTATTAAAAAGAAAGTGAGGATTAATTTGATTTTGCAAGCTCTTTAATTCCATTTCCTTTAGTAGTTGAGCAAGCCTTGCCTTTTCTTCTATATCCTGAACCGATTGCATGATATTCCTTTTCATTTCATTAAATGTCTTTGTTAAAAACCAAAGCTCGTCTTTTCTAGAAACAATTACATCTTCACCAGCATAATGTCCTGCTGCTATTTCTTGTGCAGCTCGTGTTAAACGACCGATCGTTTTCGTAATCCCATTCGAAAACCAAAGTGCAAATAAAATACTTAGGATAATGATAGAAACAAAAATGGATGTCCCCATATTTTTCGTGTTTTGGATTTTAGCATTTTCAAGCGTAAATAACGCTTGATAATTAGAAAGCTCATTATTAATTAAATCGAGAGTTTTTTCATGAATATAACCCGATGTTTTACCTGCTTCATTGAGGAATTTAGAGTATTGCTGAATATCTTCCGTTTCTACACCTTCCACTGTTTTATCGGTTAATTCTAGAAAACTAGTTATCATATGGAGAAAATTCTTCTTCGGAATACCTTCTTTTTCCCAATCAGAAAATTCCTGTTGTAATTCGAGGAGATGTTGCTTATCTTCCTGATATAATGCTAGGTTTTCCTCGATTGGCTCATGAACGTAAATTTGTAAAGATTGATAGGTTTCGCTCGTTATTTTCGTAATTTCATTTAATAGTAGTAAATGATCAGAGCTTTCGTCATATAGCTCCTTTACCTTTTGGTCACTTTGTTCACGGACAAAAAACATAACCACAATTAATAAAAGAACAGCAGCAAAATAAAGGAGTAGCTTTGTTCGAATTTTAATCATGGTGCTTCACCCTTTGCATTGTTCCACATGTCTAAATTTTCTTTACGGATAATGGAGGCATCGGTATGATAGACATCTTGAACAGACTTTCCTTTAATCAAGTCCAACATGATTTCAATACTTTGCTGTCCCATTTCAAAAGGATGTTGTTCAACGAGCACATCGATGTCTCCTTTTTCGAGTAATTCGATGTTTTCATCTAACACATCAAACCCGATTACATAGAGATTCTCTTGCCGATTTAAAGATTTTGCCGCAGCAACAATGCCACTTGCATCATAGGAGCTCGTTCCATAAAAAGCTGTAATGTCCTCATGACCTGTCAGTATGTTATAAGCCTTTTCTTCTGCTTCTACCCTTGTGATATTGGACTCTTCCACCGCTACGATTTCAATTCCATCCTCCTGCTCGACCACATCCCTAAAGCCTTCTACCCGAAGTTCATGGTGGGCATTGTTAAAACTGCCGGTAATGATTCCAACCGTAGCTTGTCCATTTGTATCTTCCACCAATGCTTTCCCTGCCAACTGCCCTGCCAAGTAGTTGTCTGTACCGATATATGCTGCACGAGAACTTTCTGGGGAATCCGTATCAATTGTGATCACTGGAATCCCAGCTTCAACAGCTTTATCGATCATTGGCGTAAAGTTTTCATCAAGCGCTTGAACGATAATCCCATCTACCTTTGATTTGATTGCCATATCTAGAAGCTTCAATTGTTCCTCCGGATTGGATCGACTAGGACCTTCATATTGAACAAAAACGTCATGCTTCTGTTCTACTTCCTTCGCTCCGTCCCCGACTAAGCGCCAATATTCATGATTCATCTCCTCACCTATTAAAGAAAAATGATAGGTAGGATTTGGTAAAGAAGAAACAGCTGCATCCAATTTTCTATCATAAGCATTTGCTTGTTTATAAAAATAAAATGAAAAACACACAGCCACAATAAAACAAACCACTAAAACAACATAAACAAAAGAAATACGCCTCATGCTGCACCTCCTGAGGAAAAGGGGTCAAGGAAAAGGGGTCAAGGAAAAGGGGTCAGACCCCTTTTCCCATTTTTTTCCACTTTATCATCCTACTTTTACTTTCTCCATTATAACGTGGGACAGTGTTCGATTCTCTCATCCTATGTAGGCCAATTTTTCCCATCCGACTGCTGAGCCCGCCTCATCCATTTCTTCTTATGAAAATGATACCCGGGATACCCCGGATTCCTAACTAGCTAACACCTATTTTATAACAACGCCATAACAATCGATAAATCATTCGAGTACAATGTAAAAAGCACTTTTAAATAAGGGAGAACATATTATGAACAATGATCAAAAAGCAGTACTCGGATCATGGATTCAAGCGATCGGAACTATCATTTCTGCTATTGGCAGTACACCTTTTAAAATCCCTGCCAAATTACTAAATGATTTAGACTTGATAGGAAATGTGCTCCAGGGAAGCGGAAACGCATTAATGGCCGATAGTATAAAACCTTTTACGCTAAATAAAATTGGAAATCAAATACAAGCTATTGGTAATACGACCATTGTCACTCAATATATAATCAATTTTAATGATAAGACAGCTCAGGAATTAGAAATAAAGGGAGATTTATTTCAAGCAGTTGGTGGAGGAATAGCTTTTTCTACTCAAAATTGGGAGGAAAAACCTTCCATGGAAGAAATATATTCAACTTATGGAAATCTTCTACAAGTAATCGGAAATTCGATGCAATCCATTGCAGGAGGGATTGAACAAAAAGGAGGAGATGGTCAAGTAATGAATACAGTTGGCAGCTGGATTCAAGCAATCGGAGCTGTTCTTTCTGCTATCGGTCAGAATTAGCAGAGACTTCAGAAAGGACATGGGGACAGGCCCCTGTCTATCCCTCCTCGTCCTGTAACCCGTAACGCGGGACAAGGGACCTGTCCCTTCGTCCCATTATTCTGTAGCTTCGTCAAATTCTTCTCTGACAACATTGGACGGATTTTTTGGAGAGCCAAAAATAAGACTGATGACAATGACGGCAACAGCACATAAAATGAAACCTGGTACTATTTCATATAAATCAAAAATTCCCCCTTCAAATTGCGTCCAACCAATTACCGTCAAAGCACCAACCACGATTCCGGCAATTGCCCCTCTTCTCGTTGTACCTTTCCAAAATAAGCTCAAAATGATTACCGGGCCGAAAGCAGAACCAAAACCCGCCCAAGCATATCCGACTAAATCCAAGACTCTACTCTCAGGATCTTGAGCAATGATAATAGCAATAATTGCAATCGTAATCACTGCTATACGTCCAACCCAGACTAATTCATTTTGAGTTGCATTTTTTCTAATAATCCCTTTGTAAAAATCCTCGGCAACAGCACTTGAGGAAACAAGTAATTGAGAATCAATCGTACTCATAATTGCTGATAAAATGGCAGCTAAAAAAATCCCTGCTATCCATGGATTAAAGAGCTCTTGGGTGAACGCGATAAACACGGTTTCTGGATTTTCTAATGGAGCATCTGCATAATAAGCAATACCTGCAAACCCTGTAAAAATCGCACCATATAAAGCAAATACCATCCATGACATCCCAACAAACCTAGCTTTCGGTATTTCATTTGCCGATTTCACAGCCATAAATCTCGTTATAATATGAGGTTGTCCAAAGTAACCTAAACCCCACGCTAACAATGAAACAATTCCTATTGTTGTTGTATCGGCAAACACATCAAGGTAACTCGAATCAATGTTCCCGACACTATTAACAACTTCATTCCAGCCACCTACCACATTGATTGCAATAATCGGTACGATAATTAACGCTAAAAACATTAATATCCCCTGAAAAAAGTCCGTCCAACTCACTGCCAAAAATCCACCTAAAAACGTATAGGAAATAATTACGATTGCACCAATCCATAACGAAGCTTGGTAGCTGAAACCAAAGGATTGCTCAAATAAAATAGCACCTCCAACAAGCCCTGCTGATGTATAAAAGGTATAGAAAATCAAGATAACAAAAGCCGATATCACACGTAGTATTCTTGACTTGTCATGAAAACGGTTTTCTAGAAAATCTGGAATGGTAATCGAGTCTTTGGCAACTTCTGTATAAGTTCTTAACCGTTTAGCAACAAACTGCCAATTCAAATAAGCCCCCACAGCTAAACCAATCGCAATCCAAATTTGATTCATCCCACCTGCGTACAAGGCTCCAGGTAAACCAAGCAAAAGCCAGCTGCTCATATCGGAAGCTCCCGCACTTAAAGCCGCAACACTTCCACCTAAATTTCGTCCACCTAACACATAATCAGAGAGATTTTTCGTTAAACGATAAGCAATAATTCCAATTACTAGCATCCCTACTAAATAGACAATAAACGTAACTAGAGTAGCAATATTCATCCTCTATTCCCCTCTTCCTGTAAAGAAAGTAATTAGCGATAGTACGACAACAGATAACATTGGAATTAATAACCAACCCCAAGTTGCTGAAGTCAAAGTTTCCTGTACCATAAAAACACCACCTCATTTGGTTATGTAGATATAGTAGTCCCCATCAACTTTCTTTATATTCGAGAAAAACGGGGACAGGCTGGAGTTAATCCAAGCCTGTCCCCGCGTACCTACACATGATTAATTTGTCTCCAGGTGCGAACCAATCCATCAACAATTGGTTCCATGACATCCTGATCCTTAAAATATCCTGAGTGACTTAAAGGATTCCAACTCGTTAATAATCCGCCGACATTAACGGCTTTGTCTTCACTCACAGATTTATAATAATTTTCATTTAAATCTTTTAATGGAAAGCCTAAGACATCATCTTTGTTATAAAAATTAATCCATTCCCCCTTCAAACCAGGATAGTAATATTGAAGTTTACTAGACGGAATATGGATAGGGCGATCAAAGTTGTGATAACGTAAACTCCATAGCGGCAGTGTCGTTCCCATTGTATAAAATAAGGTTAAGGTATCTCCCTTTTCTAATGGCGATGCTTTGTTAACAACGCAAATGACATCCTTTTGTTTGTGTTGTAAATCGTAAAAATAGTTACTTGCAATAACAGAACCTAAACTATGTGAAATGACACATAATGGAGCATTATTTCCAGCTTTTGTTGAGAGAATGTTAAGGCCTTCGCCTATTTTTTCATGTACTCTTTCATAATTATGCTTCCCTTCTCCCACAGGCTGATAAGCAATAGCATCTCCTAAATAGTGAATGAGGAATTTTCGGAGTTTTTGATAATGTAAATGGTTGGCACTAACTGTTTTGCTAAATAAACTTTCCTCTCTATCTGCAAAAACTGTTGCCCACTGGATTGGTTGAATAATAAGGTATGCGGAAGGGGATTCAACTAGATGATCTATTTTTTCGGAAAATTTACTTCGAATCACATCAATATATTTCTCAGCAAAACCTTCCTTTTGATTCCCCATCCCATGAACAATTGCTACAGCTAGCTTTTTAAACATCGCCCTCCCCCTTTTAGGGACACAGGGACAGGTCCCGTGTCCCACTTATTTAGTTAATTTCTTTAATATTGGTCCAATGACTCCATCTCACCATGATACGGTGGATGGGCATTAATAAAATATTCGTACTCCGAAAACTTTTTCAAGCTTTTTCCATCCCGCATCCATACCCAGTCGTCCATTTCTGATTGAGTTTTATGTGCGCGAAATGCTAGTAGCTTGTAGTAAAGATATTCTTTCACATGAACCTTGGTCATTTGTTGAGGTAAAAGGCCATATTGGCGTGGATTTTTTGCGGCATTACTGCCAGATACATAAAATAAGTTAGCCTTCGACGGTGAAACTCCACACTTTTGATACATTTGAAACGCTTGGGTTGTTGCGAGTCCAATTGCACAGTGATCAGGGTGTCCGCCGAGCGTTTCATGAAACGTTACAACCGCATCTGGTTTTATTTCAATCATTTGTTCGAACACAGCCTGTGTTAACGTTTCCGAAGGTTGAATTTCTAATAATTTGTCACGGTACCCTAAGAACCTTAACTCCTTAATCTGTAGCACTTTACATGCATTGTTTAGTTCCTGTTCACGGATAGTAGGAATGTCTTCACGTGTTGCAATCGGCGGAACCCCCATCCGTCGCCCCATTTCCCCTTTTGTTGCACAAACCAACACAACACGGTGACCTTCATGTCCGTGTTTTGCCATCGTACCGCCACAAATAAAGGTTTCATCATCTGGGTGTGCAAATACTGCCATAATCGTTGCCATTCGAAGCATCCCTTCTACTCTAAAAATTAAATTGGAAACGGCTGAGAACTTATTTCCAATGTACGAGCGAGCCGATCGTGTTCATCGTAACCGGTGACTACCACCAGGTCATCAGCAATGTGCATATGAGTCAAATGATCGACATGAATGATTGACTCCTGTTGGTCCAGTTCCAAAAAGACACGAAAGGCTTGTTCACCTTTTACATGCACGCGCTCTAAACAAGCTTTGCCGTTCCGAAAATAACCACCTGGATTTATCTCCATGTGGATATATATGTTCGTCCCAACCCAATGTTGAAGTTTTTTCAACAACAATTCCGAGGAAATATTTTCCAAAGTTCACCCCTCCTCCATTCGAGACGTACAATTTCTCTATCCATTTATTATACTCGCATGTAACCCCTTCCAACAAGCGGGACGCAGGGACAGGTCCCTTGTCCCGCATTACGTTTATGGGACAAGGGACCTGTCCCTGCGTCCCATCCCTGCTTCCCAGAATAATTTTTATTTATTTGGTTTTAAACTATTGTAATCGCTTACATTTTGTTTTATAATAAGAATCAAGATAATAATTTAGGTTAGAAGGTGAAAATAATGAATTTTTACGAAAAGTTACCTAATGATATGTTAATGGAATTTTATAAAGAAGTTAATAAGAAAATTAAAAAAGGTGAAAACACGAAAACGATGTATTACGAATTAGGTTTAATCATCTCTGTTATTAATCGAAGAGGTATTCTTATCGAAAAGCCTAGTGTTTGTCAACAAGTTGCATCCAAGCAATCAACAATTAGTGCTTAATACATAAAATAGTACCAGACATAAGTAAGAGTACAGGCACCACAAAAGCGTCTTTTTGTGGTGCTTTTTGCCTGTCTCCGCATAACTTTAATCGATGTCAACCGCAACAACCAGCGCTGAAACATTTCATACGAAAAAGGTGCGAAGCCAAAGTGTTCGATTTGCCTCGCATCTTTTTCTTTTAATTTACGAAAGCTTTTCCACGATTTAATGGCTTTTCAAACATAGAAAGGTCAATAGAATCAGCTAGTTTTTCTAAACCACGATCATTCGGGTGTAAATGATCCCCGCTATCATATTCCGGAAGAATCTTATCCGGACTAGAAGGATCCACAATCGCTTTGTCAAAATCAAAAAATCCATCAAATACATCATTGTTTCGTATCCATTTATTAACTTCTTGTCGCGTCGCTTCTCCCTCATCCGTGTAATAATTTGAGTCGTCGGTAAAAGCATTAAATGGAGTCAATGTTGCAGCATAGATTCTTAATCCACGGTCATGAGCCTTGCTTGCGATTTCTTTCATGCCAAAGATTATTTTATCCGCATCGAAAACATGTGGCTGATGACCAACATCATTAATTCCTTCATATAAAATAACATCGGTTACCCCAGTCTGAGAAAATACATCTCTATCCAACCTAGATAACGCTTTTTCACCAAATATCGGTGAATCTGCTAAAATTCTATTCCCAGTTATCCCCTGATTCAACACGGAAAAAGTTTGGTTACTTATTTCCTCATCAAGTCGCTCATTTAAAAAGTCAGTCCATCGGTGATTAGCGTTTACAGTAGACATGTACCCATCTGTAATTGAATCCCCAAGCGCTACAATGACACGCGACTTCTTATTGGACTCTGTTTTTACATCAACGCCTGATAGCCAAAACCATGAGTTTACTGTTTCAGAAAATGCTTCTTCGTCATTGGATTCTGTATAATCACCTTCCTTCGAAATATACGTGGTTTGATAAGAGAACCAGTGCCAGGTAGCTGGTCCAGTTTCAGATGAAACATTCACGCTTACCGTTAAATCTTCTCCATCTGTCACCTGATACGGGATTGGGTCACTATGAATTTCTTCTCCAGGTGGTATTGTTACGGATTGTTCTTGATCAAAAGTTAACGTTTTGTTTGTATCCGGTTTCATTTTAGCGCCTTCTTCAGTGTCCGCAACAGTTACTTTATGAAATGTTAGTGGTTCAGTTCCAAATGTGTTTGAAAATCGCAGGCTTATTTGCTTGCCTGATGCATTTGGATGTACAATCATGCGAATGGTTTGGCTATCAAATCCTTCATTTGAAATACCTCCATCGTGTGGTGCCATCGGACTTGCAGACCAAGCCCCAATCCATTGACCAGAGTTACTATTATCTTTTGCTTGAACAATAGATAATCCAGTCAAAGCATCACTGGAACTGAAAATAATTCCAATTAGCAAAGGGATAACTAAAAATAACGTTAATCCTCTTTTTACCACATTTCATTCCTCCCTAATAGTTTGTTTATTAGACAAACCAAGTTTAGCACTTAATCCTCTTATAAAACCATAGCTAAAACAACTCAATTACCAGACACTATTCTGGTATTTTCTACAAAAGTCGAGATGGAAGACCAGGTCCCTCGTCCCATCCCCATATAAAAAACTCCGACACTCGTTATAAGACAAGACGAATGTCGAAGTTTTCTAATGTCCTCAGCATTTACATACACTTCTTTTTACAATTAAGGAAGTATAATTTTTTGTCCAATGAAGATTTGATTTGGATTTGAAATGACATCTTTATTTGCATCAAATATTTTATTCCACTCCGCACCATTTCCATAGGCTGATAGAGCAATTGCCCATAATGTATCACCTGATTTCACTACATAAGTTGCTGCCTTACCTTTTTCCTCTTTGTTTTCTTTAGCTTCTTCTTTCTTTTCCTCCGATTTATTTGCTTGGTCATCCTTACCATTGTTACCTTCAGATGGAGCCTCTACTTGAGAAATACGTCCTTCAGCCTCGTATTTAATAGGCTCATCAAAGGATTTCACAAAATCTACAGTAGCATCCAAGTCATTAGGACCTTGTTCTTGATTTTGGCCGTATTCGTTAATCATTTGGTCATTATCGTAGTACATATAGTTGTTCACTACTAATGTATAGGTTTCATTTTTCTTCATTTTTGAACCATCTGGCAGAAGAATATTGACTACTTCTTGTGTTTCACCTTGCCAAGTATATTTCAAACCAGACACACTGTAATCTGGGCCATACTGCTCACTGATTTGAAGATTCAAAATCTCTTCAATTTGAGTACCAGTAAATTCTGCTTTTATCAGCGTATTTCCAAATGGTTGTACATCAAATAAGTCACCAAACGTGATGTCACCCGCTGAGATATCATCACGAATTCCCCCACCATTCATGAATGCAAAATCAGCATTCATCGCTTCTTTCATACCATCCGCAATAAGGTTTCCTAACGCATTATCTCCAACTTCACCACGGATTCCATATCCACCTTCAAGGTCAATAGCTGCTTCTCCAACCACTTCTGACTTCAATTCCGCTACTTTTGCTTCATATGTATCAAGGATAGCTGATACATTTTCATCGGCTTCAATTTCTTCCTTATCTGCAATTACAATTTCGGCTGATTTTTTAACAATATCACCTGTTGCGGGATCAATCTCTAAATCAATTGCACCAAAAGCTTCACCATATTCGTAAGCTTGTACAATTAGCTTGTCATCAACATAACCGTTAAGCTTTACGTGATTATGCGCAGCAATAATGACATCCACTTCATCATCAACACCATTGGCAATATCTGCTGCATCGCCTGTAATAACATCACCTTCTTGATAACCAGGGTTATGTGCTAAAACGATAATTGATTTTACTCCCTGCTCCTTCAATTCTGGAACATATTGATTGATCGCTTCCGTTTCATCCGTAATTTCCAGATTTTCATTTCCTGTTTGAACAATCATATTTGGTGTTTCAGTAGTTGCCACACCAATAAAACCAATTTTTTGTCCAGCAATTTCCTGTACAAAATAAGGATCTAGCATTAATTCTTTTGAATCTTTGTATTGAACGTTAGCAGCCACGACAGGAAAATCCATGCCATCGTATCCCGGTGTACCTTCTGGATGCTCTCCACCGTTGACCATACGAAGCATTTCGTCTATACCTTCGTCAAACTCATGGTTTCCTACTGTACCTACATCAAAGCCAATTTCCTCCATAATTTCTACTGTTGGCTCATCTTGGAACAGGGCCGAAACGAGTGGACTTCCACCAATCATATCTCCAGAATGAACAATTAATGTATTTTCATTCTGTGCTTCATACTGCTTTAAGTATGCTGCCAAATAGTTCATTGGACCCGTTAATTCCTCTTCTCCGTCCCCGTCTTGATCTTCATACTCTGCCTCATTGTCGATTCTTCCGTGCAAGTCATTTACACTTAGAAGTTGTACCTTAATGTTGGCTTCGTTCGTTTCCTCCGCTAGTACATGTGATGGTGAAAACAAACCAAATAATAATGCAAATGAAAATAATAGATTAAAACTTACTCGTATTTTTCTCACGACTTTTCCCCCAACCTTTTCTATCATTTTTTTACTCTTTTATTCTAGCATTTATTTGTAAATAAATTGTAAATAAATGATAAAATTTGGGTAAAAAGGATAACATTACTAAAAATTGAGTAGGCGTTAAGAGACAGCCTTAAATGAACCTGTCTCGTGTTTAAAAATCATGATTATTTGTCCAGGGAGGGTTTTTGGGACTAGGAACCTCCCATAGGGGCAGTTTAATGATATATACAGTACATATAAAACCTATATTATTAGGCAATCTAAATACGTAAATTTACATAGAGAGGTGTGCAGATATATTTAGATAGTTCATTCATTTTATGGAATTCAAATGTAATGAGGAGATTTGAAATGATGATATATATAGAATGGCGCAAATATTATGATTGATCATATTGGATGGAACAGCCACCACTAGCACTTGATGATGTAACATTTAATACTGGGGAAAATCGTCCAGGTTTGGCTAATGAATATATTCCCGGGACATGGTTCCTGTCCCAGGACATTGTGTCTGTCCGAAGCCACTATAAAGCAGCTTCTCCTGCCAATAGTAAACAGCCTGTAATACCAGCATCATCTCCTAATCCTGGATCAACAATATATTGACTTAGCTCTGGTGTTTCCACGTAGTTATTCATTTGTTTACTAAATGCCTCACGAATTAGTGGGAATAACTGTTTTTGTTTCATCACACCACCGCCCAAGATGATTTTCTCAGACCTTAGAATTAACGTGTAATCTACCAATGCTTGTGCCAAGTAATAGGCTTGAATTTCCCAAACTTTGTCCTCACTTGCTAGCTCGTGACCTTTTTTGTTATATCTACCTTCAATAGCTGGACCAGAAGCTAGACCTTCTAAACAGCCTTCATGATATGGACAAGCACCTTTATAATTGTCCTCCGGGTGTTTACGAATGAGTAAATGTCCCATTTCCGGATGACCAAAACCCTCAAGTATATTTCCATCTACAACAGCTCCACCGCCAATACCGGTTCCTACTGTTAAATAAAGACAACTATTGCTACCTTGCGCACTCCCTTTTTTATACTCACCAAAAGCTGCTGCGTTTACGTCTGTTGTCCATGCAACTGGAACTTGATAACGTTCTTTAATACTCCCCAAAAAATCAAAGTAATTCCAGCCCTTTTTTGGTGTTGTTGTAACAAAACCATAAGTATCAGAATCTTTGTTCACATCAATCGGACCAAATGATCCAATCCCAATCGACGTTAAGCTATAAGCATCAAAAAACTTATATACTTCCTCCATCGTTTCCTCTGGGATTGTGGTTGGAATACTAACTCTTTCTACAATTTCAAACTTATCATTACTTACTGCACAAACAAATTTTGTGCCACCAGCTTCAATTGCTCCGTAATACATAGTTCCCCTCCTAAATAACACTATTGTACACTTATCACTATCATTCTAATAGTAGTTTACTTAAAATCTTCCTTAAAAGAAATACTAACACAGAAACAAAGGGGTCAGACCCCCATGGAAAGTGAAGTGTATTTCAACTGCGGTAGCGTTAGGAACAAAAGTATACGAAAACAGCCATTAAACCAGAGCAAAAAATCAGGCTGTCGAGAAAGTCTCGACAGCCCGAAAAGAGAGGCCCTCTTTTTCACCAATTCTATTATTAATAACCAGTTTAAAATAAATATTATAGATTCTAAACAACATATGAAGGGGATTACCCTCCATATTCTTAGTCTTATACTAATATTATCCAAAGAATCAATGAAACTACTAATGCTGTTAGTCCTTGAACTAATGTTGCTGCTGTCTGTGCTTTGTAAGCATCTGTTACTTTCATTCCACTGAATTGAGTGACTACCCAGAAATAACTGTCATTAACATGTGATACTGTCATTGCTCCTGCACCAATAGCCATAACAACAAGCGCTAGTGGAATAGCTCCTTCGATTCCCATTTGTGGCAGTAATGGAGCAATTAATGATGATGTGATAACCAATGCTGCTGTTGAAGATCCTTGCGCTGACTTTAACAATGCAGCTACAATAAATGGGATTAACAATAAAAGAGCGCCTTGTAATAAACCACCATCAGCAATTCCTTGAATGATCTCCGCTACAGGCGTAGCTTTTATTACAGAACCAAACGCGCCACCAGCACCAGTAATCAATAGAATAGTAGCGGCATCCTTAATTCCTTGACCTACCCACCCATTTAACGTTTCTTCGTTAAATTTAGGCATTAATGCAAATGATACTAAGACCCCAACTAATAAGGCAACAACTGGAGAACCTAAGAATAATAGAATTTCAGCAAATCCGCCTGTCCATTGGAAAAAATTAACAACTGAACCTATCCCAATTAAGACTATCGGTAAAACAATTGGAGCAAAGGATTTAAATGATGATGGTAACTCACCAAAGGATTTTACTATTTCATCATAGTCTAAATCGTTATCCCCTTCACCTTCAATCTCAATTTTACTAGCTACTTTCACTGCCCATAAATATCCAGCAATTATTGTTGGTATCGCTACAATGATACCGATTAAAATAATGGTTCCAAGATAATCACTAGCTCCAATGTTACCAGCTGCTGCGATTGGGCCTGGTGTAGGTGGTACTAGTGTGTGTGTTGCATATAAACCTGTAGCTAATGCAACTGCCATCGACGCTAGAGCTACTTTGGCACGCTTAGCAAGCGCTTTCTTTAAACTAGATAAAATAACATATCCAGAATCACAAAATACAGGAATACTGACAATTGCACCAATTAATGACATTGCTAACTGTGGTCGTTTCTCTCCAACTAAACGTAAAACAACTTCTGCCATTCGAAGTGCTGCACCGGATTTTTCTAAAATAGTACCAATAATTGTACCGGCTACAATGACAATCCCAATGTATCCCATTAAACCGCCGAATCCACCATTTACCGCTTCAACAATCTCGTTAAGTGGTAACCCAGCTAAAAGTCCTACTAAAAAAGCTGCAAATAATAGAGATAAAAATGGATGTAGCTTTAACTTTGCTGTAGCAAAGACAATAAATCCAACTCCTAATACAATAACTAACATTAACCATAATCCTGACATATTCCCCAATCTCCTTCTTTATATTTTTGCTCGAAGTAAACGAGCTATATTTTTTGTTTCAGAATATAAAAGTTCGCCTGCTCGTATCATACATTCTTCAAGTCTCATTGGACCCTTAGTAATAGAATGACAACTAATAAAATCCTCATATAACTTTTCAAACCCTTTGCCAAGGCTACCCGAAACAAGTGAAGTATTAACGTTATACTGTTTTGCTACTTTTGCAACATAGGAAGGGACTTTACCATATAAGGTTTGGTAATCACTTTGTCCTTCACCAGTCAAAACCCAATCAGCTTTATGAATAGCTTCGGCCAAATTTGAAAATTCAGCTACCAGTTTAGCACCTGACTCAAGCTTACTATTTAAAAGTAAGAAAGCGAACCCAAGCCCTCCTGCTGCTCCAGCTCCACCGAGATTCAAAACATTTTTGTTTAATGTTTGTTCAATGACTTCCCCATAACTTTTTAATGCCTGATCAAGTTCTTCAACCATTTGTTTATCAGCCCCTTTTTGCGGGCCAAATATATAGGAAGCTCCTTTTGGGCCACAAAGGGGATTATCAACATCCGATGCGATTTGAAAATAACAATCCTTAATGATTGACTTCATCGTGCTGAAATCTACTTTCCTAACCTTACCAACAGAATGTCCATAAGGCTCTATAACTTCATTATTTTCATCAAGGAAGGTAACGCCTAATGCTTGTAGCATACCTAATCCACCATCGTTGGTAGCACTTCCTCCAAGACCTACGATAAATCTACGACACCCTTTATCGGCTGCGTCCAAAATGACTTCCCCTATGCCATAAGACGTTGTATTCAGTGGATTTAACTTATCTTTGGGTACCATTGGTAGTCCAGCTATATTTGCCATTTCAATCACAGCAGTATTCATGTCCCCAAGCATACCATACACTGTTTTAATTTTTTCACCTAAAGGACCTGTAGCTTCTACTTCTATTTGTTTCCCATTTGTTGAATAAACTAGTGTATCTAGTGTCCCTTCTCCCCCATCTGCCATGGGAATGACCCGAATGTTGAATCCATCCCATTCATCCTCAAAGGCTTTCCTCATCATAGTTCCTGCATTAAGTGCACTTAAACTTCCCTTAAAAGAATCTGGAGCTATTACAATATTCATGTTTAACACCTTTTCATATATTTTGATTTTCTTTCATACTACCTAATTAAGGTAAACGATTACAACATGCAAAAGTCCGACATTTTTCTCATAATACTTAAAATAATTGTGCAAATGCACAATTATAAAATGAATTCTACAATTGTTTGATTATCAAAATTATTCTAAGCGTCATAGCATCATCAAATTTACGAGGATCCAACCCTATTTGATTTTGAATACTTTCTAACCTATAGATTAATGTATTTCGGTGAATATGAAGCTTAGATGCCGTTTCTTTCATATTAATCTGACATTCAAACAATACGTGTAAAGTTTCAATAAGTTCATCATTTAAATCGAAGTAATAATGATCTAAGAACACCTGCCTTTTTTCTTCTGGAATTTGTTTTACCAAACGAATGATTCCCCATTCGTGTATATGAGCAATCCGTTTTGTGCATTGAAATTTATCCATTATACCAATACTATCCATCGCTTCGAAAAAGGACTTCCGATATCCCTTTACACCATGATATTTCTCACCTATTCCGATTTTTAAATCCTTATAATTTTTATCCAGGTCTTTTAAAATGTGCTCTGCGACGGGAAGGATTTCTTTACATTGAATACCAATGACACAGTAGCTATCTTCAAAAAAAGCATGAAAAAGCACGGATGGTATTAATGATTTAATTCTCTTATAGATATCTTCCTGGATTGCCTGTCGTTCATATACACCCTTTCGTTCCATAGTTGGCTTATTAAATGAAACGACTAAAATTTGTACTTGTTCGGATGAATTAATATTTAAATAATGTCGAGCATAAGCATCTGTCCTTTTTTCATCAAAGTAATGTGGATGTACTAAATCAAGTACCCAATTTTCCATTAAAGTTTTTTGGTAGTGAAGTTGATTATTAAAATGTACCTGTTGAACCAACACCTCTACTGTTACTTTAATTACATGAACAAATTGCGAAAGTTCATCCGGGTGACCCGTAACACCTACAACACCTATAATCTCACCAAGAAATTCTATAGGTAGATTAACCCCTTCTCTAGAACCACTGTATTTTCCACGTTCCTTTGGGTAAATAACTAACGGTGATTGATTGTTAATAACATGAAATGCACCCTCATGAACCTGTTGGAGACGGTTTGAATCTGTACTAGCTACAATGACACCTTTATCATTCATAATATTGATATCAAAATTAACGTCATTCTTTAACTTTTCGATGATAGGCAAAGCCAAATCTGCTGATATTCTCATATTATTTCACTCCTGTTCTGGACAGAGGGACAGGTTCCTTGTCCCACCATACTAAATCACAAAAAGAACAAAGGTGCAAGATTCACCTTCCCAAATGAATCGTGCACCTTTGTGTCTATTACACCCTATAAAAAACTAGCAAATACCAGAACGAGTTTAGTCTAAATCCTTTAGCATCGCTTTTATTCCCGCGATGTTAATCCCCTTGTCTATTAACGCTTTTATCTCTCTTAACCTGTTAATATCGTTAAGCGAAAAAACCCTTCGATTACCCTCATTTCTTGCAGGCTTAACAAGTTCCTGTTTCTCATAATAACGAATTTGTCGGCCAGATAACTTAGTCAATTCCTTTACTACACTGATTGGAAAAGTTGCTACATCATTAGGAATATCTTTACTCAAGCCCCCTCCTCCTCTTCGCTGCTCCTATCTATCCACTATTAGTAAAGCATCCCCGGAAATATCCACTCTTTGAACGAGATGATTTGTCCGTGAATGGGATTATTCACCTTTGACCATTCCAAATGGATAATCAGCCTGGACTATCAATTAAAAAGAAAGCAAAGGAGCCGAGTATTCCCCCAACTCACTTTGCATTTTCTTCCTTGCCAATTCTTCTATTTTTATAACTTTATCGTGAAGCTCATTTCATTGGTGACGATTGAGTAGAACTGTGATCATTCACCTGTTATCAACACCAGCGAATTTTCAATCATCAACAATTCCCTTATTTTAATCAGCAGCTTTCTTTTTACGCACCTTTCTTATCATTAGGGTGAGGAATATTTTCCGGGTATCCATATCCACCGTGTTCACTTAAGTCAAGACCAACAATTTCTTCTTCTTCCGTTACACGGATTCCACCCATCACTTTATCCATAACTTTTAAAATAATAAATGCGGCTACGAAAGCATAAAGACCACTAGCAACAACACCTAAGATTTGAACACCTAACTGCGTGAAGCCACCGCCATAGAACAGTCCGGCTTGACCCCAGCCAATATCTGTTGAGAACGCAGGTACTGCAAAGAATCCGTTAGCAATTGTACCCCAAACACCCACTGTACCGTGAACAGATAACGCAAAGATTGGATCATCAATTTTCGCTTTATCAAACAGTTTCATACTATATACGACAATGATACCACCAATCAAACCGATTACTACCGCAGCCCACGGTTCCACAAAACCTGCCGGAGCTGTTATTGCTACTAGACCAGCTAATGCACCATTCAATGTGGTAGGAACATCTGCTTTTCCAGTTAATGCCCATGCAACAAACATCGCAGCAACAGCACCCGCACCTGCAGCTAACTGTGTATTTAAAATAACAAATCCAAAGAATGCATCAGCAACTCCAAACGTACTAGCTCCGTTAAAACCAAACCAACCTACCCAAAGAAGTAGAACACCTAACGCAGTAAAAACTTGGTTATGACCTGCAAGATCATTAGATGAACCATCTTTGTTATATTTTCCAATACGAGGCTTCAAGATAATGGTTGCCGCTAATGCAGCCATCGCACCAGTTAAGTGTACAACGGTGGAACCAGCAAAGTCTTGCTTTCCGTGGTCAGCTAACCAACCTGCACCCCAGATCCAATGTGCTACTACTGGGTAAATTACTGCAGAGAATAAAATTGCAAAAATAACATAAGCAGATAATTTCGCACGCTCCGCAAATCCTCCAAACGCAATTGTCATAGCAACTAAAGCAAACATCATTTGAAAGATAAAGTCTACAGCAGGAGATAATCCTTCTCCAGCGAATGATGCATCACCATAAAAGAAATCAGTTAATCCAATGAATCCATTTCCTTCACCATAAATAAATCCCCATCCAATTGCCCAGAAAACTAAAGATCCAATACCAGCTGTGAAGATTGTTTTACCAGCAATGTGACCAGCATTTTTCATTCTAGTCGAACCAGCTTCTAGTAAAATAAATCCTCCCAACATGAGAAAAACTAAAATTGTACCCATTATCACCCACAAATTATCCATTAGTGCTAATTCCATTAAAACTTCTCCCCTTCCGTGTTAAAAGAGTTAACATCTCTTGTTAATTACTAATCTAACAGCATTGCATTTTTCACACAATAAAATTGTAAGATTATCTTACAAGGTAATTATTCACTTTGACTTTTTGTATCCGATACCATCTAAATAAGCTCGGGCATAAAAGAGGATTTAATTTTTTTCTTTGAATAGAGAGTACGTGTTTATTTTGCTTAAGCGTAGTGAGTCTATAACTATATTTGAAGATTAAATCGTGGCTAATTCGGTATTACTCCTTTTTTAAATTCCTTCTCGCTCCTGTCTATTTGTATATTGCAAGTACTATGGTATAATTTAACTATATAGTCATATAATAAAAACAGACCACAGCTGGGAACTGTGGCCTGTAGATAAGCGGTTCCCCCAGAGGGATCGGCTATCCTTTATACGGATAGACCTCACCTAGTCACTTGTTGGGTAAATAGGGAGGTCTATTTTTTATTGATCAGAGATACGATCAAAGCGAGCAAAGCAACGATAAAGGTTCCGAAGCTAAATAATACAACGAAACTCTCGTACATGCTCAGAGGCATCACCCCCTTTCGACGGGGTTAGCCGACCTCTCCTAAAGAACATTATCTTACTAGATTGTATCATAAATGCGCAATAAAGGGAATGTATGTTCTATATACGATTTTGATCAGAGGAACACTGGACCTGTTCCACCCCCGTCCCATACCATTATGATAGAATGAATGCTAGTAACTCTTTTACTGGACGGTGCTAGCAATGAAAGAAACAGATAAACGTAAAGAGGCAGATTTATATCAACCTATCCAAAAATATTTTGTACGTAAGGGGTATGAGGTCTATGGTGAGGTTAAAGATTGTGATATAGCAGTTGTTAAAGATGATATTTTGATTCTCGTTGAATTAAAGTTGAACTTAAGTGTGGACCTGCTTATCCAAGCCACAAAAAGGCAAAAATTATCGGACCATGTGTACATTGCCGTACCAAAACCCAAAAATTACAAACCTCGCTCAAGAAAATGGAGAGATATATGCCATTTAGTAAATAGATTAGAGCTAGGCCTTATCCTCGTTTCATTTTCAGGAAATCGCAAAAGAGTAGAAATTGCCATTGAGCCAACACCTTTTCATCGCCCAATAAGTATGGGAAAAAGCAAGTACCTTCGACAAGCAATTTTAAAAGAAATCCATGGACGAAGTGCCGATTATAATATTGGAGGTTCCAGCAGAAAGAAAATTATGACCGCTTACCGAGAGAATTGTATCCAGATTGCTTGTTATCTTGATCAAGCAGGTGAATTATCACCAAAGGAATTAAAACAAATGGGAACAGGGAACAAAACGCAATCGATCTTAAGCAAAAACTATTATGGGTGGTTTGTTCGAGTAAAAAGAGGTGTCTATGCTCTCAGTGAAAAAGGCAAGCTAGCGATGAAAGAATATCCTGATCTTGTCGAGTATTACCAGAAATAACGGATTATCCTTTTTATTTTTTTAGGGCTATAAACCGATAGAGGCATATTTATCGTATAAGAATTTACTTGAATAGCTTGCTTTTTCAAATCTCATTTCCCTATATTTTCCCATACACTCACGAAACTAACATGGTCCTTATCTATCCCTACAAGGTTATGGTTGGTTTGCTACCATTAGCTGCATGAAACAGAGGGACACGGAACCTGTCCCCATGTCCCATGCAATTAAGAAATGGGTGAAGTAACTTTTGGTTCTTTTAATACATCAATAATTTTACGAAACAGATTTAAATCCTCTTTATAATCTTCCGGAGTTGTTTTAGGAATCATTCCTTTTGTTACTACATCATATAAGTATTCTAGTTCATGGGTATATGGATCTTTAAATGTTGGACGTATTACCTTTTCTTGATAGTTTCCATCAATTGTCTCCTTAATTATCAAGTTTGTAGGTAAATGACGAATATAAGGGTTATCGTATTGAACTTTTATTTGTTTATTTTGACCAAACACTTCAATGTGAGCATCAAATCTAATAATATTGTCAACTCCCGTTTCAAAACTTGCATAAAAATTATCGTACTGAAAAACGGCATTGATAAATCGTCCACCATTCCACTGAGATGCAGAAGCTACTCTATTTGGAACTCCAATTATTTCTCTCATCGCTGATAGATCATGGCTGCTTAACCCACAAAGTAAACGATAAGCTGAAGCTAATTCCTTGGTGGCACCCTCCCCAATTGCTTCTGCTACCATACTTTTTGCTCGATCTTCCTTCTCATTGATTACTTCCTGTGGAATATCATTAAATCGATACACGTTGCTACTTTGTTCAATGAACAAGCTATTTTGTCCAATAATATCCCGAATTTTGGCATAGTTAATTCGGGACAAATCTTGGACTTCTTTTATTGCTGCTGTAAAGGCTGGAGCAAACCTTCTCATATAGCCAACCATGACTTGAACGCCATACTTGTCTCGAGCATTAATAATCGCATCTGCATCTGATTGAGTAAGACACATTGGTTTTTCAACTAATACATGTTTTTGGTTTTCTATAGCAGATATTACAGATTCAGTATGGTATTCATCACTATTTAAAACAAATACTACGTCTAAATCCTCCTGTCTAGTTAGTTGTTTAGAATCATTATATAAATTTGTAACCCTATATTTTTCACCCATCGTATCTAATAGCTGTTGTGAAATGTCACATAAAGCTGAAATTTGATATCGATGAGATAGCGACTCTAAAATAGGTAAGTGGATAATCTGCGCTACTTCCCCTAAACCAATGACACCAACCTTTAATTTTCTTGCCGTCATAAATCCACTCCTTACTTTTCATTTACTCTTAGTATCATTCATCACCAACATTAAAACGCTTACATAATTTTTGTATAAAGGACTTTGAACTAACTTTGAAGGCTGCTTTAAAGTAATAGTATTGCTGTACAGGCTATTTGTCTTCACAAAAAAATTAGAATTTCACCTCCATTCTAAGCCTGACTCTTTGCCAGCTTCATAAATAAATCCTTAAAAATAACATCACGATTCACATGATGAGCATATCTCATAAAATGTCTTGAGGAATCAAAGCTCCAGGTTACTTGATCCGTTAAAATGGGACTATGAACCAACTGCGTTGGCACAGCTTTATCATTATGAATAAGGTATGCAATAGCAGAAATATCCCAAATGACCTTCGAATAGGCAAAATGATCATCATGATAATCTTTAAATCTCTTAGCCAAGAAATCTCCAATAGCACCTTTACCTGCTACAAAATTCTCTACCTCTGAAAGTGTTGTATGCAGATGAGAAGTTACTCCCATACAAGGTATTTGAACCAATGGAACACCAGAATTAAATACTACTTGCGCGGACAAAACATCCTGCTTTAAATTGAATTCCTTTGTATCAGGCCAGTGCAAAGCATTTCCACCTAGCCATACAACAACAATTTTTCCAACGATTTTCGGCTCAATTAAAATAGCTGAAGCAATGTTGGTAATTGCCCCTATTGCAACAACATACAATGGAGAATCCTCTGTTGCAGTCATAGCCCGATTAACTAAATCTAATGCTGCTTCACTGTGATATGGATGTTCTGAACTTTGCAAATAACCTCTAGATCCCTTATATACAAAGTTTTCAGAAGATACATTTATTCGCTGTAAGATTCTTAATATTTCGTCATAACTTTTTTCCATCCCGTCTTCAGGTCCAGATGACTTACTATTATGAAAAGGTGCAGCATAGATTGCCTCCACATCTAATTGATCTTGTGATTGAAGCGCATACACTATTGCAAATTGGTCATCAACTTCATTAAACGTATCTGTATCAAGAACCATACGAACTTTTGAAGTAGGTGGCGTTAACTTTTTTAGCGTCGCTTCATCTTTCATTTTAGGAAAATTCATTCTTATACTCTCCTTTTATTTTACTATAAGTAATCGTTTACATACCTTATATTAAGAAGATTTTAAATTAGAACCAAAAAATTAATTATGATGTTTTTTAGCTTCATTATATTTCTGATGTAGTTGATAAAATGATAGAAGGTGGTTAATACATAATGAACTACGAATAAGCACTAGTTTTCTAAAGTTATAGGTGAGTAGCCTGGGTTTGTGAACATAAGTTATATCATTGATTCAATGGTTTCACATCAAATTGTGTCTTACTTACAAAGAAAGTGATATACACCGGACTTGTCCCTCTGTCCCATAAAAACTTACCATAAGGCACAATACTTAGTTTACCGAATGAATGAAGTTTGGTAAAATTTAGATAAGAAAACAAGAAAGCGTTTTCTTTAATAAAACTGCGCGTAACAGTTATAAAATGGAGGGAATTTAATGGGAAAGACAAATGGATTGGAACACCGTATGGCGAGCAAGACAATCAAATTAGTGGATGTTTCAGGAAATCCTGTTGCAGGAAAGGAAGTGTCCCTTAACCAGACAAACCATAAGTTTCTATTTGGCAGCGGCATTTTCGATGTAGTAGACGTAGCAAACAAAAGTGTACCAGCAGACAAACTTGCTTTTTTGGAAGAAAAACTAGAAAAGTTTTTAGATGTATTTAACTTTGGAACACTACCATTCTATTGGGGAAGATTCGAGCCTGAAAAAGGAAAACCTCAGACGAAAGAATTAAAGGCTGCTGCACAGTGGTTAAAGGAAAGAAACGTAGCAGTGAAAGGACACCCTCTTTGCTGGCACACCGTAACTGCTCCATGGCTTCTCGATATGAGCAATGAAGAAATCCTGAAAACACAGTTTGCTAGAATTGAACGAGAAGTATCCGACTTCAAAGGATTAGTCGATATGTGGGATGTACTCAATGAAGTTGTGATCATGCCAATTTTTGATAAGTATGACAATGGGATTACAAGAATTAGTAAAGATCTTGGTCGTGTTGGTATTGTTAAAGAAATGTTTGCAAAAGCACGTGAATCCAATCCTGGCGCGACACTATTATTAAATGACTTTAATACATCGATTAACTATGAAATCTTAATTGATGGATGTTTACATGCAGGTGTTCCAATTGATGCGATTGGCATTCAGTCTCATCAGCATCAGGGATATTGGGGGCGTGAGAAATTAGAGGAAGTATTAGATCGCTTCTCACATTTTGGTCTTCCGATTCACTTCACAGAAAACACATTAACATCCGGACATATCATGCCACCTGACATTGAAGACCTGAATGATTATCAGATTCCAGAATGGCCATCGACACCAGAATTTGAAGAACGTCAGGCAAAAGAAGTCGAAGAAATGTATTCTATTTTATTTAAACATCCTCAGGTAGAAGCCATTACAAACTGGTCCTTCAGTGATGATGGTGCATGGCTAGGTGCTCCTGCTGGATTTATCCGAAAAGATAATACCCCTAAACCAGCTTATGAAGTATTAAAGAAACTAATCAAAGATGACTGGCATACCAATGTGACAAGTAAAACAGATGACAACGGAAACCTTTCATTTGAAGGATTCCTTGGTGATTATGATCTTGTTTGTGGAGATAAGAAAGTAAGCTTTCAATTAGATCAAGAGGCTGAAGAAACAGTTCAGATCGTAGTGTAATTAATAGCAACGAACGGTAGTAACGACATGATCTATTTGAGAATACCTGTCTTCGGATCTTGTATATTTATCTGTTTAAAGTCCTTTGGTAGTTGATTTATGTACTTATATTAGCGACCCACTAAAAATCAAAGAAACCTCTTATAAAAGGCGCTTTTTAGCTAAGGCGCCTTTTAATCATTTATATATGTCTCCTCTACTACCTGCGGAAATAACGTAAAGTTCCAGCATAAATACCCTTCAGTTTCATATAAATGAACTAATCATAATAGACTGGGGGAATGATGATGACAAATGAATTAGAGGTGGAGAAATCCTTTGAACTATCGGAGGAAATATTAAAGAAATACTATGATTTAAACATCCAGAAAAAAGAATTAGAGAAAGAAATGAATCAGATCAAAAAACAAATTCATAACTACTTAGATGAAAGCATTGGAAAAGAACAAAAAGGTGAAGTGAAACGAGGGAAATATAAGGCACAGCGCACCATTCGCTCTTCCGTTAATTACGATGAAGAGAAGACAGTACAAAAATTGGAAGAATTAAATTTAGAAGACTTTACCTTACTAGTAAAACGACCAGATATAGAAAAACTAGAAGCTGCAATTAAAATCGATTTAGTTAAAGAAGATGAGTTCGTGGATTGTAAAACGAATAGGTTGTCTCAAGCTATCACCGTTAAGGAATTAAGCTTATAGATACTAGAATAGAAAAACGATTGTGCGACACGGGGACAGGTTCCATCTCTCTTCCTGTAAACGTAAATAAGACGAAGGAGTCCCTTCGTCTTATTTCATGTTAACTATAAATCATTATTGATCATTTGTTTTGTAGCCTCTACTTTAAATGGAGCTTTTCGAACTAATACAAAATAGGATAAAAATGCTAAAAAGCTTGCTGAAGCGATAACAATCCCCATCGGAATAGCTGTATCTTCTCCTGCTATTCCCGCAAGAGGAGCAATGAAAGATCCGAGCACAAACGGCAATACACCTAGTAATGCAGATGCACTTCCTGCAATATGTCCCTTTGTTTCGATAGCCAATGAAAAACAAGATGTTGCAATAATACTGATGGAAGTTACGAGAAAGAAAATAGGAACGGCAACAAATACTAATGGTGCTTTTAAAAGAAGAGCCATAAGCAATAAAATAGCAGCAGAATTAGACATAGTTAAACCTATCTTCAAAAAAGTTTTCTCCGAAACAGCCGATACTCGCCCAACCATTTGAGTACCAATGATTAATCCAAAACCATTTACACCAAATAAGAAACTAAATACTTGAGGCGAAACTCCATAAATATTTTGATAAACAAAAGGAATACCGGCTACATAAGCAAAAATTCCGGCAATCGTAAAACCTTGTGCAAAAGCATAACCTGTAAATTCACGGTCCTTTAATAAGGAGCCAAAATTGCCGACCACTTGCTTAAAATTGCTTGGTATACGCTTTTCCGTTGGTAATGTTTCTTCCAGCTTCAATGAAACAGCCAGAGTTAAAATCAAACTTACGCACGCCAAGACAACGAAAACCACATGCCAATTTGCAAAAGAGAGAATAGCACCGCCTAGTACCGGTGCAACAATTGGACCGAGATTTCCGATCAACATCAAGTTAGCAAAAAACTTCGTTAGTTCTCTTCCACTAAAGAGATCTCGAACGATCGCTCTTGAAATAACAAGTCCACCTGCAGCTGCAAAGCCTTGTATGAAACGAGAAACGATTAAAACATAAATGTTAGGTGCTACAGCACATGTTAAAGAAGATAGCAAATATAAGCCGAGAAAAATCAGCAATGGTTTACGGCGACCTTGCACATCACTCATTGGCCCAATGATTAACTGCCCCAAGCCTAGTCCTAACAAGCAAGTGGTTAAACTAATTTGTACTAAGGAAGCATTTGTATGAAATTCTTCTACAATCGTTGGAAAGGAAGGCAAATACATATCTATTGTGAAAGGACCTAATATGGAAAGCGATCCCAATAGAAAAGCCAGCTGTAACCGTTTAGTCTTTGTTAATGTATCCAATTTTCTAACACCCTTTCTACATAGAATTTTGTATTAAACCTTATTAGTTATTAAACTTTCAATCTCTTACCACCTTAAATAGTGTATAACGTTAGAGAAAATTTTTCACTAATTATGCAATTTTATTATTTTGGTAAATGAAATATTAGCCTTGTTAAAGCTTGCCATAGACTATATATAGGCTACCTATTCTATTCATTTCAAGCACTTTTTCCCGGCTAAAATCCAATTTTTAGAACTTGAATCTAAGCTCAAACAATTTATAATGTAGTTAAAGAGGAGGGATAAAAGATGGAAAAGACAGGGTTAAATCAAATCCTAGATGCACTTAAACTTCACGGAGAGCAGGTAAACTCAAAGTTTGACAAAATAGGCACACGTATAGACAACTTAGAAAAACAAATGAATGACCGCTTTGAACATATGGATGAACGCTTCGAACATATGGATAAACGTTTTGAAGATATGGAAGAACGTTTTGAAGATATGGAAGAACGTTTTAAACATATGGACTCGCGCTTTGATCGTGTTGAAAGTAAAATGTCTGGGTTAAGAGTTGATTTATCAGAAACCCAAGAAACTGTTGACTACTTATCCACTAAGTCGGTTCAACATGAGAAAAAGCTTCGTATCCTTTCCGAACAGCAAAAATAGCCTCTCGCTGTGTTTCCACATATAACTAGAGCCTTCTCTTTGCCCACGAACCATACTCGGTGAAGAACAGGCTTTTTTATTTTGCAAAATACAGGTATCAGGCACTTGCGATGGACATATATGTAACGCCTGTCCACTCTTATAATTAATGAACAACAGCAGATCGTTATCGGTTCAATTCGGGAAATAAGAAGATTAATAAATTGAGAAGGGAAAATGGAGGTCCTCCTAATTTGGATAAATTTAAATGTAAAGTTTAAAGATATATTTGTTACAAGAGCTACTATTATCTTTCGAAGAATTATTGAGATGTTCGTAATTTGTGGATTTCCATATCATGCTTTGATACTTCATTGCGAAGGTAATCAATATCATATGCACTATTTCTTATTTCTTTCAGCAATTCTTTATGTCTAGCTTCATTTACTTCACGATCACGCTTTGCCTCCTCCGTTAGTTGTTTTATCATTTTGGTGTTTTCATGAACCATTCTGTTGTTTTCATGAACCACTTTGTTATTTTCTAGCACCAATTCATTATTTTCTAACACCATTTTATTACTTTTTGCTACCATCTGAATCAACTGCTCCATATGCGCTTCGATACGATCTAAACGTTCTTCACTCATTATATCACCTCCTTATTATTTGATTTATTATAACACAAATTTAGTGTATAAAAATCAGTTTAAAAATAAACTTTTTTCATTCGATGTCGATTCAAGGGTAGTTTGACACCATGCTATCGAATCCCTCTACCTAACGCTAAAAAACCCGATGGCGGTAAGCCCTCGGGTTTATTCCTATTTTGTTCCATTAGATAACTAATTTGTATCCATTTCCCTTATGATATTTTACTGACTAATATCCTTGTGCTCGATTACGAGAACCAATCAATCTCTTAGTATAGATATCATCAATGAAACAGACTCCTTTATGTCAGTACGGATGACCGATCAGTTTGGATTTCGATTTCCTGAAACATATGATCTGTTGTCACATCGTTAATAAGCTCAATTAGTCGAGAATGGTGTGTAAAGAAGATGACCTGCGTCTGTTTAGACAGCTCTAGTAATACGCTTAACGTTTCCTTTGATCTTTCGTCATCAAAGTGGACTAAGATGTCGTCTACAATAAAAGGAATGGGTTCATTATCTTTTACATACTTTTCGATGCTTGCTATGCGCAGCGCCAAGTATAGCTGGTCAGTCGACCCATCACTCATTCCTGAAACTTTAACTTTTTCATCACCATTACGAACTCCCATAATAACAGGTTGATCTTTTTCATCAAAATCAACAGTGATTCCGTCAAATGATTGCAGGGTCAGACGTTGAAAAATTTGACTAGCTCGGTTCATAATCGGACTCTGATTTTGTTCACGATAATATTCAATGCCTTTTTTCAATAGCAAAGAAGCTAACTTATGGTTCACATATTGATCGGTCAAATCTGAAATTTTTGCTAATACACTTTGTTTTGCTTCTGCTGCTTGCACAGATGCAAAGCTTGTCCCTTCAATCTTTTCTTTATATTCTTTTTTCACTACCCCATGCTCCTGTTCAAGCTCAGAACGGGTTTTATCCAATTCACTTCGATGTCGGCCTAACTCTTCTAATTGATGATCAATCAAGTCATTATCCGTTTCTCCTGCTTCATCCAATAATTGTTCGAGTGAAAGTCCGTTTCCTACTTCTACTAACTCTTCTTCTAGCTGGATGATTTTTTCCGTATACGCCTTTTTTTGATTAAAAGCAGCCTCTACCTTTTCTAGTTCTTCTAGCGTATCAGCCCCTGCTTGCTCCATTAGCTGATTTAGTTTTTCTTCTGCTTCTTTCATTTCTTGTTCGGCTGATTGTTTTTCTTGTTCGTATTGTTGTCTTTGCTCCTTTAAATTGTCTCGCTTTACTTTATCTTGCTTCGCTTTGTTCAAGGCTTGATAAAGTTGTGTGACAACCACATCCATTGCTATATCATCAGGTGTTTCAAATAGAGCATGATCTAGATCGTTTACCTTTTCATGAAATAGTTCCATCCGCTCTTTTGTTGTTTTTATTTCTTTTTCAACCTGCTTCATCTCATCAAAACTACGGACACAAGCGTCATACGTCTCTAATAGTTGCTTTACGACAGTCGGGGAGGTTTTAACCGATAGTGCGATACCACACAATGCGTTTTCCCATCTTTCTTCCCATTTTGTCATATCCTCGACTACTTCTTTTTTACGGTCCACTGCATGCTCCAGCTTCTCCTCTAAGCCTTCGATTGTTGTTTGAAAATGACTTCGTTGACTCTCTTTATCAGTTAATTTTTTTCTCATTGTTTCTGCTTGATCAACCAGCTCAGCAAGGGAGACATCATCAGAAAGAACGGTATGTTCAGATAATGCAGCGCTTAATAAGGCTTTTAGCTCTTCCTTTTTCACCTCTAGCATACGCACTTCTTTTTCTACTTTTTGTTTATCCGAAATAAGTGCTAGAATCTGCTCATATTTCTCCAGCCATTCCATCATTTCTTCTGGAGATAAAGGATGAATATTGGACGGGCGCCATTCATTCTCCCAATCTTCTTTCCACTTCACGAGTGCTTCTTCAACGTTCGCATATTCTGTTTCTAGTGTTGCTAGATTGTTTTTACTCACTTCAATGTCAGAGATCAGCTTATTTTTCTCCCCTAGCTTTTCTGCTTCTCTCCGCATCATGTCAGCTGTTTCATCGGATTCTCGAACACTTTTTTCAAATGCTAAATCAAGTGGAAGTCCTTTGGCAAAAGCGTAAAGTTCTTGGTCATCGACACGCTTATCATTTAACTTGTTACGAATGATTAGCCAGCCTGCATCCCGATGCTGTCGCAATTGGTGTAAAAGCTCTTCGGTTGGGATATCTGCCAGGGACTCAAGTTCGCGCATTCGCTTTTCATTTGCTTCCATCGATTGGTGTTCCGCATCGATTTTCTCCTTGAGTTGTTTCCGTTCATTGATAAGCTCTTGCTCATTTTTACTATATTTTTTAACGGTATTTGTTAAATTCGGTACTTGTAATTGCGTAAGTTCTTCACTTGTACCATTCCATAAAGGCAGCCGGCCAATCGCCTCTGTTATATCTTGATTCCATTGTCGGATTTGTACCTGTTTTTCGTTCAGGCGTGCTTCAATTTTCCCTTCCTCTTTTACTTGATTAATTGCCTGTTCCAGCGCATCAACATCAACTGGTTCACCCAGTGCTTCTAATGCAGTCGTATACTTTTGGATATCTTTCTTAAGTGTGACGACTTCCTTTTCTACTGTTTTCTGTTCTTGCTCCAACAGTGGATGTTGATCACTTAATTCCCGAATCGATTTCTTTTTCTCCACAGAAATACGATATTGATCGATGTAATCGATGGAATCATTCGATGCATCCACCTCTTTTAAAGCAGTCAGAACTTGTTGCTCTAAGTTTTGGTGTTCCCCTTCTAAAATAGGAAGCTGTTTTTGATCCTTTCGATAAGCCTCTACTTCCCGGTTTAACGCTTCTATCTTAGCCTCTTGATCGATAAGCCCATTAGGAATCGATAGCTTCTCTAGATCACTGTCAATCGCCTCGAGTTTATCTGTAGCATTTTTCTTCTTGCTTTCGGCTAATTCCAACTGCTGGATGCTATCTTTTCTACCTTCTTCCGCATGTTCAGACAGGTCCGGGACATGCTCCAGTTCTTTCCGTTTATCGATGGCTTCTTTACGAAGTGCAATTTTAGGCAATGTTTGTTTTAACCGACGATATTTCGCTTCTTCGGTACCTAAAACTTTAAACTGCTCTTTTAACGTTTCTATTTCCTTTTCACCATTGAAGTATTTTTGCTCCAAATCTTTCCACTCTTTAACTTTTAACTGGTTTTCAGCGATTTGTTTCGTCAGTTCTTTTTCTTCTTTTATCGCTTGGTTAATAGCTGGTTTCGAGCCACTTTTTAAATAAAGGCTGCGAGAGGCGTTTTCCAGCTCTTCTAACACATGACGAAGTACACTAATCCCAGATGCAGCAGAAAATAAGCTTTCTCCGACATTTCCATCGCTCTGCAGCAGACTTTCTCCACCCTCTCTCAAACGAACATGGTCCAGTGCAAACATATTCATAAACTGCTGCTCTGACATCCCACTTAAAAATTTTTGTACTTGTTTTTCATCCAATGGATTACCATCCAAATCTAATACTGTATTTTTCCGTCCTTTCCGACGAACGAATGGTAAGGTTTCTCCATATTGGTTTGTTAACTGACCGCCAATCCGTAATTTTTGATTATGATGGAGAAAAGAATCCGCTGTTTGTTGGGGAAAACCATATAGAAGATTAGAAACAGAGCGTAGAATGGTACTTTTCCCTGCTTCATTTGGTCCATAGAGAATATGAAAGTTTTTGTTTTCATCAAACATCAACTCATAATTGGTAAAATGTCCAAATGCCTCTAAGTGTAAAAAATCAAACCTCATTCTGCTACACACCTACCTTTGTTTGGATATGATGCAATAGTAAATCCTCTACTTCTTTTAATCTATTTTTCATCGTTTGCGGGTCTGTAAAATGAAAACCGTCCTCGCCATGTTTCAATTCATAAGGTAACGCATTCTGTATGTCCTTAAATTCCTCTAATAGTAATTGCAATGCGTCCTCGTCCTCCATGACATTTTCCAAAAACTCCAGGATCGTTGCTACAGGCGTATGTTGTTCTTGTAATTCATCAAGATTAACGAATCGTGTGGTTTTGACCTTAACTTTTTCCACCCATACTTCGCCCATTTCTAAAGCCATCGAACGAAAATTATTAACCAAGTGATCCTTATGAACAATTAATTGTTGGTGAACGGGACTTGAGCCTGTGATATGGAAACGTACGGCTAAAAATCTGCCATCCGCTTTTTGCTTAGCTTGTTCTAACTGAATTCGGGCGTCCTCGATCACATCATCGATGGTTTCAGCTGTTGATGCATCAACGGTACAAATCTCCCACCGAAGTACATCCAATGATTGATGTTCATAGGAATCGATGTAACCGTCCTTCACATGTACAATCGTACAGCCCTTATCCCCTGTCTCACCGATGTGCCTTCCTTGAATATTGCCAGGGAACAAGATAACAGGGTTTTGATCGTGCAATACTTCACGCAGGTGAATATGTCCTAATGCCCAATAATCATATCCTTTTGTAACAAGATCCTCGACAGAGCATGGTGCATAATTCTCGTGACCTTCCCGTCCAGTTGCACTCGTGTGTAAAATGCCAATGTTCAAATATCCTTCCAGCTTATGCGGATATTCCTTTGCAAGGTTGTCTGTTACTGACCTTGAGACAAAGCCTTGCCCATGGACAGCAACTTTTAATTCCTCATCTACTGTTGTTGTCGGTTGGTTTACGGAGAATTCCATAACGTTTTCAGGTAATTTCAATTCCTTAGTAATTAAACTTTGCGCATCATGATTTCCCCGAATCAGATATACTTTAATCCCTTCTTTTTGCAACCGGGTCATTTGGTTAACAAAGAATAACCCCGTATAATAATCCTTCCAATCTCCGTCATACAAATCCCCAGCAATAACTAAAAAAGAAACATTCCTCTCAATTGCTAGATTCACCAGGTTTTGTAATGCCTCACGTGTTGCATTCCGAATCTCTTCCACTGGGGCACCTTCATACTTCTCTAACCCTTTTAACGGACTATCCAAATGAATATCAGCTGCATGGATAAACGTAAATGACATAAAACCCTCTCCTAATATAGTTATCTCTATTATCTACTATAGTTAACTGTGACTGACTATTTAGAAAAGCGCAAGCGCCTTGGTCACCCCCGACAAGCTTAAGTCGAGCCTCAAAGTGGCGCTCTTTTGCCACAGTGAGGATTGACTTAAGACCTCGAGGGGGTAGGCGCTGGAGCTAGACATCAAAGCGTAAATAATTTATCTTTCTTATCTATTTTAAAAAAAGCAGAAGTCGCTTGATAAAAGCTATCCTTCTGCTCATCGTGATGAATTAAATTCATTCTAACAAAAAACCTGTCACTTTATTACTATTTTCAGTTAATTCCATATACTGTTAATATATAATAGATTTGCTGATAAAGCTAGTATATTTAACTATGGTAGATAATACATAATCAAATTTTAGCTTTGTTTTAGTTTGCCATCGATTTAATATTAACTAGCTATTCAATTAATTTTCAGCACTTTTTTCCGACCAAAAATCCAATATTGAGGACTTGAATAAATCCACAGACAATCTATAATAAGTTTTAAGGGAGGGATGAAAAATGGAAAAGACAGAGTTAAATCAAATTCTAGATGCACTAAAACTTCATGGTGAGCAAGTAAGCTCTAAGTTTGATGAAATGGAAATCAAAGTAAATACTCGTATCGATAAGTTGGAAAAACAAATGAATGACCGCTTTGAAAAAGTAGACAAGCACTTTGAACAAATTGACGACCGCTTCGAGCAAGTAGACAAGCGCTTTGACCGTGTCGATGATAAACTTTCTGGGTTAAGAGTTGATTTGTCAGATACACAAAAAACAGTTGATTACTTAAGAACAAAAGCGCAAGCGCCCTGGTAGCGACGTATGGACTGGGACTGCGGTTACTCGTCCCACCGAAAACATTTGGACTGAACCGTAGGAGATAAAGGAAACACGGTAAACGGAGTGAACCGATGTTGACTTATCGTACGGAGGTGAGGGAAGTCTCACTAGTCGCTGGGCACTGGAGCTGGACGTCGCTAACCTACACCAATTATCCCTTATTGCCATCCTTTACAAGAACTCATTTGCAATATAAAAAACACCATTGAAAAATATCTCAATGGCGTTTTTGCTCACGAACCTTGCTCCTAAAAAAACAGTCTTATTGTTTGCGTAATAAAGGTGTCAGGCCCAATTGTCTGTATGTTGCGTTGAACTTGAGGCGGTTACTTCTTTTTGTTTAGTTAAATTGAAAATGCATCATCTAATTACATATTCATCTTAACTAATGATCCTGCTCCTATTACTCCTGCATCATTCCCAAGCTGAGCTAGTTTTATCTTTGTACTTGTTCTTACCTGTGGAAAGGCATATTTTTCAAAGTATTCTTTTACCCCGTGAACCAACATCTCTCCTGCAGCGGATACGCCGCCACCAATAACAATGGCATCTGGACTTAAAACATTAGCAATATTACTGCAAGCAAGCCCTAAGTAAAAATAGAATTTATTAACCACCTGTTCAGCTAATGGATCACCTTGTTTCGCTTGATCGAATACTGTTTTTGCCGTTACTTCCTGCCCCTCATTTATTAACCCTTTTAACACGGAATTCCTATCAAATTCTTTAGCAAAATCTTGAGCTAAGCGTACAACACCAGTTGCACTAGCGACTGTCTCTAAACAGCCAATGTTGCCGCATGTGCATTGATAACCATTAGGATTTACATTTATATGGCCGATCTCTCCGGCCGTACCGACACCGTGAACTAGATTACCTTCAGCGACTACACCGCCACCGACACCAGTACCTAGTGTAATAAAAACAACATTGGAACTTCCCTCACCAGCGCCTTTCCACTGCTCTCCCAAAGCTGCAACATTGGCATCATTATCAATGTAAAAAGGAATATTGGTCCCCTTTTCAATTTGCTCCTTCACGGGCTGCAAGGTTTTCCAATTCAAATTATAGGCTCCAATAACAGTCCCCTTTTCAATGTCAACGGAACCAGGAGACCCCATTCCAATTCCTAAGAAATCACTTGACGATAGACCTTTTTTGCTAAGATTTTGATTGATAGATTCTATGATATTAGGAACAATGTTCTTACCTTCCTGTTGAGAATCCGTTGGAATGCTCCACTTTTCTTCGACCTCACCATTTTCCTTTAAAAAAGCAAATTTAGTGGTTGTACCACCTAAATCAATACCTATTAATTTTTTCATTCTCATACACCATCCTTCTTTTACTTAGTAGAGGGAACTTCTCTTTTTATGTATCATTACTATTTTACTACATTTAAATGATTAAAATGAACGAAATTATCCTACACCTTACAGATAGACTTCACTTATAGAGTAACTATAAAATATTATCATTTCTCTAAATAAGCTTTTAGCGCTTCCAAATCTTTTTCACATGCTTTTCTAAAAGTTCCAGCCATCATTTTCCCAAACAATTTAGTCAAGCCAGTAAGTCCCTTTATTTCACCGTCTAAAGTAATCTCAGAATGATCACCTGACGATGAAATGATGTATGTAAATAAATAGACTCCTTTGCCAGTTGTTCCTTTTGTTCCATCACAACAAAGCACAATTTTATTTGGTTCATCCAGTTCAACAACTTCAAAATGCTCAGTGGCCTCTTTTCCAAACATCTTTCTTGTTTCCTTCCACTGACTCCCCACGCGTATTGGCCCATCCTCCAACCGCTCGATTCCGACAAATCCTTGCATCCAATGCTTAGCTGAGTCCAGATCAAGCAAAGCAGTGTATGCCTTTTGTTTTGTCACCTGGAAAGTTGTTTTTACTTCAAAACGAATACTCAAATTAACCACCTCCTTCACGACATTTTCCTAAAGTATAGCACACAGCTAAGCTTAGCTTACTTTGTTCCATACTAGAATCATTGCCTTTGAACGATCAATCCCGGCCCTTCATCAACTCGATTAATCAAAACATGGCAAAGCATAAATTCATCAACCCATACCACATGCTTCTGCTAAGAGCTCAACTAAATGAACAACACGAATTTCATTTGTTAGTCCCTCACGCTCTACACCTAATTTCATTTGCAAATGACACCCTGGATTCGTAGTTACAATAACTTTTGGCGTGATTTTTTTAACAGACTTCATTTTTTCATCTAATATTTCCATTGATTTTTCATAATGAATGACATTATAAATTCCAGCAGAACCACAACACATATCTTTTTGGGGCAATTCTACCAAATGGATTCCTGGTATGGACTTGATTAGATTTACTGGTTCTCTGACTGTTTTTTGAACATTACTCATATGACAAGATGGCTGATACGTAACTACTTCATTTACCGCTTTTTTATATGGCAAAGACAACTGGTTTAAAATCACGCTGATATCTACATTCTTTTTAGAAAACCTTCTTGCCCTCTCTTCCCATTCAGAATCACCATGGAAAAGATGATCATATTCGACAAGCATCGCTCCGCATCCACCAATACTATTGACCACAAAATCAAAATCATATTGTTCAAAAGCTTTGATATTTCTTTTAGCTAGTTCCCTTGTTTTGTCTAGTTCACCACTATGATTTTGCAGAGCTCCGCAACAAGTTTGTTCTTTAATTACAGTGACATCACAGCCTGCTTGTTGAAGCAATTCGATGCTTTTGGTATTAATCGAAGAAAACATCGTGTCCATCACACAGCCTGTAAAAAAACCGATGTTAAAAACAGGTTCGTTTTTAGCTGGATAATATGTTTTTCTTTTTTTCCTCTTCGATAATCCTTCCGCATCAGGTAGGACTTTTTCAAATGATTGTAATTTTTCTGGTAAAGTGTTAAGTAATTTTGTTTTCCTTGCAATCGTTTCAAGACCAGATTTTTGGTAAGCAGCAACACCCACACCAGCTGCTTTTAACATTTTTTTATTTGGAAGCATCGTGTCAAAAAAGAAAGCTTGAAATAACCTTGCTCGCTTGGACATTCCCTTTTTCTTTTCTTCTAGTAAAACCGCTTTAGCAGATTCTAATATTTTTCCATACTGAACATTCGTTGGGCAGACAACTTCACATGCCCGGCAGCCTAAACACATATTTATTGGATCTTCCAACTCAGAAAGAGAGAGTTTCCCTTCCGCTGCCACTTTAACCAAATTAATCCGCCCTCGAGGTGAATGTGTTTCTGTTTTCATCGTTACATAGGTTGGACAAGCAGGTAAACAATAGCCACATTGAACACAATCAAATGTTTCTTCGTAAGCAAGCTTTGCGTTAGTCATCCGTTAACACCAACCTTTGACCAGGCTCAGGAAAAATTTTGCCAGGGTTCAAAATGTTATTAGGATCCCAGCTCCTTTTAATCCGTTTCATCATCTCAAGCCCAACTTCGCCTAATTCCATTTCCATAAATGGCGCTTTTAGTGTCCCGATTCCGTGTTCTCCTGACAATGTACCACCTAATTCAATTGCTGCTCTAAATATTTCTTCAACGGCTTTTTCTACGCTTCTCATTTCTTCGTGATCTCGCTTATCTGCAATAATATTTGGATGCAAATTTCCATCGCCCACATGTCCAAACACGACTAAATCAACTTGATATTTAGCTTTAATTTGTTGTAATCGCTTAAACATTTCGGGAATTTGACTTCGAGGTACCGTTGCATCCTCAGAAATTTTCGTTGGTTTTACTCGAACAATGGCTGGTGAAACGAGCTTACGTGCTTTCCATAACTCCGCTTCTTCTTGTTTTGTTTGAGCAACATTAATTTCTCTAGATCCAACTGATTTACACACTTCAATGACTTGTTTCAATTCATCTTTTATCGCTGCAAGATGACCATCGAGCTCAATTAAAACGAGCGCATCAACATCTGTCGGAAGTCCCATTGGTTGATAATCTTCTACAGCAATAATCGATGCCTGATCCATAATTTCCATTTTTGATGGTAAAATTCCTGAACTTAATATGTTCGTAATTGCTTTACCGGCGACAACAACATCTTCAAATAAAACCATTAATGTTTGGGTTGCTTGTGGTTTTGGAAACAAGCGAAGTGTTGCTTCTGTGATGACTCCTAAGGTACCTTCCGACCCGACAATTAATTTAGTTAAATCATAGCCCGTTACGTTTTTAACCGTTCGACCACCTGTACGAATGATTTCGCCTTCGGGGGTAACTACTTCAAGCCCAATCACGTAATCTTTCGTCACTCCATATTTTAATCCTCTTGGCCCCCCGGAGTTTTCTGCTAGATTTCCACCAATCGTTGACACATGGGAACTACTCGGATCTGGAGGATAGATTAATCCATGTTCTAATGCAGCATTATTAATTTGAGCAGTTAATACGCCTGGTGAAACGACTGCTACCATGTCCCCCGGATCAATCACCAACTTGTCCTTCCATTTGGATAAATCAAGGACGATTCCACCTTTAACTGGCAGTGGTCCACCACTTAAACTAGTTCCTTGTCCACGTGGATAAACGGGAATTTCATGTTCATTTGCTAGTTTAATAATATTTGAAACTTCTATGGTTGACTTTGCCATAATAACAACATCGGGTACATGCACTCCAAATGATGCATCGTAAGAATAACTATGTAAGTCGGCATTATCAGTTAAGATACATTCATGATCGACTATAACCTCTTTCAGTAAGTCTACTAATTTTTCCGTATCCATAAATAAGCCCCCTTTTAATATTTATTTCAACAGGAAATGATTTTTCTCCTTCTCCCTACTATGTGCACCATTCAAATCAAAAAAATACTTGGGATTTTACCTGCTAGTATTGGTGCCAGGTAATACTTGTGATTGGATAACATCTACAACTAGTCCCCGAAACCAAGCTTATACGAAACACAATGAATCATTTTTCAGAAAAAGAGAATGCTGGTTAGCATTCTCTTTAAGGTTACTTTTTTACAACTTTTTTATAGTTTAATTCATCATGAAGTGTAGTCCATGCTGATTCATTTGCAAAATACTTACTCCAGCTAGCAATACCGGCTAAATCATACTTATGAACAAGTTCAACTCTTTGCTTTAGTGAATGTTCGTTTTCTAACCACATTTTATATACGATGGGTTCATTTGGATCCTTATACTCAACATAGTGTTGTTTTGTCTCTGGATCAAGTTGAGGTTCAAGGCCGCGTTCATTCATCCAATTAATCGCCTGCTCCATGGATAAGGCTTTTGAACTGACTTCGACTGCCCCATCTTCCTGGTGTACCTCTTCCCAAAGTCTTGTGTAGAATGGAACACCAAGTAACACTTTGTCGTGTGGGACTTCTTCTAAGTAGTGCTCGAGGTTTTCCTCTACCCACGGAAGACTTGCAACACTACCAGCAACTGGCGACGACCCCCAATGCTCATCGTAGGCCATTACCATCATATAATCAACAGTCTCTGCTAATGCTTCTCGATCATAAAACTTTGACCAGGTTGGACTATTGGAGATGAACGTTGTGTCTAAGGAAATGACAAGGCCTGCTTCATGTGCTAAAGGCGTCAACTCTCGGACAAATTGGGTTAGCAGTACGCCATCTTCCTCATAGACATTCTCAAAATCTAGGTTAATCCCATCTAAATCATAGATTTGTGAGTAATGGAGTAATTGTCTTATCATCGTTTGCCTATTTTCATAGGTAGCCAAAGCCTCTTTTGTTAGGTCCTTATCAAAATCATTAGAAAAAAGGCCCCAAACGACATACCCTTTTTCATGGGCATCCTTTACATAGTCTTTCGAGCCATAGTTCCTGAGCTCGCCACTTCCTTCATTAAGGTGAAACCACGTTGGCGATAGTACTTGAACCCCTTTAAGTTCCTGTACTGTTTTAGGAGTGTCTTCAGCACTATAAATAGCATCCCAAGTGACATGAATTGGCCATGATAGGTTACTAGAATAAAAAGTTTGTTCATCTGGCTTCGTTTTTGTGTTAATTGTAGTTATTCCACTTAACTTAATAGCATCCTTCGCTATATAACCACTAATTCCATCAGCTGATCGTATTTTATACCACGTACCATTGTCTTCTTCAATCGTCACTTGGTCTTCAAAACTTAACTCCTTTACGTAGGCAGCAGTCAATGAAGGCTCCGTTCTCATGCGTTGTTTGTCGATATCATCGTTTACATGAACGACAGCCGTTTGATAGCTTTGATTGTGTTTATAGAGATAAGTCGTATTTGTTTCACTAACAAACTCAAACGAGATTGGATAAATATCGGTAAGCCAGGAAGTCGAAACAAAAAGGTCACCATTTGAATTGGTTATTGCAGGAAAGGAAAGTGGAAATTCCTCATTATTCATATAATAATTCAGATGATTTGTTGGCATCTGATAGACTTCTTGTGAATTTGTAATAATAACAGATGATGTTTGCTCATCATAGGTAATATATTCATCTATGTTTTCTTTTATAAAAGAAAAGGAAAGGTACGGTTCTCCCTCGATCTGTTCAACCTCATTATATAAAACAGTGTTGTTATAAATCAGCGGAAAGTCCCCTTCAAAATAAGCTACTTTCTCATCTGAAGGAAATGGATAAATAAGCCAAAAGGTTATGGAGGAAGCAATAAAAAGTAATGCCATGATAGCAACAATATAAGGAGTTTTATTCCGATTAGGACGTACATGTGTTTCGACTCTCGACATTTTTCTCACCTCATAACTAATGGTATAAGAATTTTGTCGATTTGGGAATGTTTTTTATGGAATTGGTAAAAAGCGGGGTCCTTTTATTTGCATTACTTTACCCGTAGATTGAACTAATTTCGACGACTTGAGATTAAAAGTGGTGTACAGAACATCGTTAAGAGGTCATACATTTAGGCACTATAATGTCCTTTATGTAGCGCCTGACACCCTTAAATTTATAATCTATATGGACTGTCACGATTTCATATAGGTACCTCTATGAGACAAATTGCCTTTTAGCAGCACCTTTTACTCTACCTTCTAAAAGTGTCAATATAATGGCTACGATAAGAAAGAAACTTGCTAATTGAAATAATGTACCAATTTCAAAGAATAAAGCAAGAAAACCAAACACAACTCCACCGAGTCCAATCCCAAGGTCTATGGACGAGAAAAGCATCCCGTTTGCAACCCCACGGCGATTATCCGGAGTTATGGAAAGTGTCCAGGATTGCAGTGTAGGTATTAATGTCCCAAACCCAATTCCAAATAATATACCGGCAATGGCTAGAACGATATTTGAGTATGCAAAAGAAAGGACCCACATTCCTACAAATGTAGCAGCCGAACAGAAAATGACCAGTTCCTTTGGTCCTCTTCGATCAAACCACCTTCCAGCAAACGGTCGTACAAGAGTAGCAAATGCTGCATTTAGAAGATAATATAAAAAAATATGTTCAATACCGCGTTCCTCTCCAAATATAACAATAAACGTAATAATTGAACCATAGCTAAAGCTAGCCATGACTGTAATCAAGGCAGGATACAAGCCCTTTTTTTCTACTAAAGAGCCAAAATAAGAGAATTTCAAGTCTTCTTTCCTAGTACTCTTGACAGCTTCAGGCGTGGGATAGTTTACAATAAACAGCAAAATAATCGCAATAACTCCTAAAAAACCAGATACATAGATTAAATTGGTAAAGCTTGTTTCCTGAAATAAATAGATTCCTAAGCTTGGAGCCACCAGCATCCCGACCGTTATGGACAGCCCATAATACCCCATTCCTTCACCTAATCTTGAATCAGGAACTACATCTACTGCTGCGGTACCATTTACCGTGGTAGACCACCCCCATGCAAGACCATGAACGAAGCGAAACAGCAATAACAAGATTATTATTTGGGAGATTGGATATATAATGGTGATAACCAATAAGCCTATCGCCCCAATTAATACTAGTGATTTTCTAGCCTTAAATTGTAGTATGTAGCCTGTATAAGGACGGCTTAAAACAGCGCCAATTGAAAAAAGGGCAGTAACCAAACCAACTTCAAAGCCAGACGCTCCGATTGATTTTAAATAAGGTGGCAATGATGGAAGGAGCATTTGAAAAGACATAAAAATAAATAAGTTTCCTACGATTAACAAAATAAAGGATTTGGTCCATAAAGACTCAACTGGCTGCTGCCTCAAAAAATCCTCTCCTTTTCAACAAGCTATTAAGAAAATATTTCGACTCTCTAATTTTACCATACTTTAATACAGACATAGTTAATATGTGAAAAGGTACCAGGCACTATCTGTGGACAGTTGTCCATAAATAGTACCTGGTACCCTATCCTTGGTAATTCACCCTAGTTTGATTTACTGTCAGGCACCACCTGTTGAGTCACGCTAGTTTTTAGCTAAGGGCATGTCCATAATGACGAGATGAATTGCAGAACAAAAAGAACGTTTGTTCCTTTTGTAAACGAAAGATAGTATAATAAAATAGTAACTACATAGCATGGTGGGCGGTTGGCCATCTTCCTTTCAGAAGGGAGGTGGTAAGGATGACGACATACGAAGCACTAAGCCTAGTGGCACAATATTGCTTGACTTTATTAACTACTTTTACACTTATTGTTACCGTTGTTGTATACCTAAACAAAAAGAAGTAACCGCCCCAAGACCAATGGACGACGGTTACTTCTTTTGATAAACAACTAAATTTGGTCAACCGCTCTAGATGCGGTCTGTAGTTACATTACCGGGTGGTTGCAGCCACTCGATTTTCTTTAATTTTATTATAAGTATTTTTATATTTACAGTCAAACGAGTTAGAGAATCAACACACATGTAATATAGTTTGGAGATAATGTTCATGGAGTTTACCTATTACTTGCGCGAAAACCCTTCTTGCTCTAAATAATTGACAGCTCCATTATATGTAGGAAATGTTCCATCCAATATGTCTTCTGCATAGATGTTCCATAAGTCAAAATCATGTACAACTCTTAGCTCTTGTTTCTCATTATTAATCCAAATCTCTTCAAACGTAGATTCAGACAAGGACTCAATTGACTCTTTAATAATGCTTCGAAGCTGTTGTTCTGTGAAATCCCGTATATTAACCATGCCTTTATGGTCAGTTAAAAAGTTTTTATTTTCGATCAATTCCGCGTATACAAACCCGTTACCGTTCGGATGGAGATGATACACAACTGTCGTTTTATCCTGGATACTATCTTCATAATGGAAATTAACACGACCAAGTGACACGTCTTTTCGTTGTAACTCTGGAATGGATTCAATTATCTCTAGTTTTTCTTCAAATGTAAGCATGTGTTCCTCCGATAATAAGTATTTATGAGAATTATTATTATTATAACACTGTGTAGGATTAATACGCATAAATGCACTAAATGGAAGAGGGGATGGTTTATAATCCTATGCTTATCCCATATAAAATAAATTCACCGTGAACAAATAATACCTGTCGCAACCCTTAGTTGTGATTTTTCGATCGCACATATTTCTTTTTACGAGTGTTCACAGGCACTAAGCATTCTATCCAATTATCTCGGACGCTCCAATTTTTGATACTCTTCCATATACTTACCATTGTTCGCTACAAATGAAAATGGAAAAGTCAGAATTAAACCAAATCCTAGATGCATTAAAACTTCATGGAGAACAAGTAAACTCTAAGTTTGATGAAATGGATGTCAAAGTGACTACTCGTATCGAGAGGTTGGAAAAACAAATGAATGACCGCTTTAAACAAATTGAAGATGTGGACCTTTTGACGCCTACCTATCTATTCTATATCTGAGGAGCACAGGAGCATTCCTTCTACTTCCTGCTCAATCCACTTTTCCATTAAATACAAGTTAAGACATTAATCCGTACCCTTATTCACTAAAAAAGCTGTTCATACCTATGGTTTCATAAATACAAACAGCGGTTACCATTATATTTTCTTAAAGTTTACAATTGAGATTTACAATTGAACGAAATAACATTTACACCCTTATTATATTCTAAGGCCTTTTCAAGTAGTTGCGAATAATCAGCAGGACTAAAAGTAATATCTTCACAATTTAAACATTGAAAGACTGGAAAATTACGTAATTCTACAGTTACACCATTTTCCATTTTTTCATAAAGTGTATCATCACTTGGAATAGCCCAATTGCCACAACAAACACATCTTTTTACTTGACCGTACTTTTTTTTAAGATCTTGTATTTGTTCCGCTTGAGACATTACATCAGCAGCTCCCATATTCGCCCCTCCATTCATCTATAGATAACTTTATTTTATACATCCTTCATATAATCTTCAAGGGCATAATGATATATATTATATGTATTCCCATATATTACAATTATTACACCCTAAAATTATTTACGTAAACTTAAAATTGTCACAACCATTATTTCTTCCTTACATCCATCAACTGAATAGATTTCATTAAATGACACTGCAATCCTACCAATTTTTTGACCCAGTTTAGCTCTTATTGTAAAACTTAAACTAGGGATAGAGCTATATTGATTATTAAAATGTATTTTCGCTTTTTCTAATTTATCTGCATAAAATATTATCTCTGCTAGTTGATTCAGAAGTTTTGATTGCTGTGGAGAGAAACCTCTTTTTCTTATCTCACTATCACTTTTATCAACATAAGCATGCTTCCTTACATCGAACCGCTTTTTAGACTTGAAATCTTCCGGACCTAAGCACCCTGCTTTTAACTTATCAATCTTTAATAATATTTTCGACGTATCTAACATGTCTAGTTTAAAATCTACCCCGTATTTTATTATATTTTCGGAGTTAAAAGCACTACCATTTTCGACAATTTGTTCTAGATAAGATGTTTTTAGGTTTAAGTCAAGAATATTATCTTTATCTATGCTAAAATTTTGATCATCAATAGAATAAAAGCTCTTAAGTTTGTTTTTATTCAAAATAAACCAAATCCCCTACAGTTCCTACTAATTCAAGATTATTATAGCATACCTCATGGGGCTAATGAATTAAATTTACATTTATTTCAAAATCTAGAATTAAGAGAACCGTCTCACTTCCCTTCCCTACATAATACTCTTATTCGCCTTAGGCACCAACATTTTTTCCAATAAAACTATTCATGATAAAGGGTTGAGTATATAATTTGTTGTGTTATACTTTTTATGCTTTGATTCATTTCAAATAATATAATATGTTAACATGACTTCAGATGTAAGTCATTGTACGGAAGCCTTTAAAAATAGAGAGAGAAGAAGGTGAAAGTATGAAGAATTATATCGCATACCTCATAACTATAATAGGTGCGAGCTTTTGGGGGTTAACGGGACTATTTGTAGAATCTTTGTATGAACACGGTTTTACAGCATGGGAAATTGTCACCATTCGACTAACTAGTTCAAGCCTTATACTAATCATTTTGATGAGCTTGTTTTCGCGAAAGCACCTGAGCATTCAAATAAGGCACATCCCACATTTTATTGGTTTAGGGGTTGTGAGTATCGTCATATTTAATTGGTGTTATTTCACAGTTATGGAGCAGACCTCACTATCTATTGCAGTAGTCTTACTTTATACATCCCCTGTTTTTGTAGCAATTCTATCAAAAATAGTTTTTAAAGAACGAATTACTCGGAAAAAAATCGTATCACTAATCCTCACCATTGTCGGATGTTCACTCGCTATTAAACTCATCCCACTAGGTAATATCTCCATTCCAGCAATTAGTATTTTCTTGGGATTACTATCTGCTTTTTTCTGTGCACTTTATAGTATTATAGGTAAATTTATTAGTTGGCATTACAGTTTTCTAACCATTACTGTCTATTCATTGATAATGGGTAGTTTATTCATTTTCCCTACAAGTGGATTATGGAAAAAAACAGATGCTTTTGGATCCTTGGATGTTTGGCTTAATATATCCGGAGTTGCTGTCATTTCAACTATACTTGCCTATACATTATATACTTTTGGCCTGGCCTACATTGAATCTAGTAAAGCGGCTATCTTAGGAGCAATGGAACCAATCGTCGCAGTTTTAGTTGGTGTACTCATCTTTGGCGATGTATTGAACTTTTTACAAGTTATTGGAATTATATTCGTAATAACCTCCGCCTTTATAACTGTATTTCACAGACAAAGGAAAGTTAAGGGATGGACAGGTGGAAAGAATGTCATTAAAAAAGGTATCTAGATCTATTGATCATGATACCTTTTTTCTTATTTGAATAAATATTTAAACTTCCTCTTTGATGGGTTTTCAGCCAAGGTGAAAGAGCCTACCAATAACTCCTCAACTTTAACTAAATTAAAAAAACTCATCTAGAAGTTGATAGTAAAAAATTTTTGATTCATCTAATTTTTCAATACCATACGCTTTAAGAAAAAGCGGAACATGTTCCTTACCAAAATTATAAGTAATACTCCTAACTGCTAAAGCTAAATCTTGATATCTGTCAGAAATTCCTGCTCTCCCCAAATCTATAAAACCACTAACTTTATCCTTATCAATAATAATATTTGGTAAACAATAGTCACCATGAGTAAAGACCAGTTCTTCATTTATTGGCTTTTTTGAAATAAGTTCTTCAAAGAGTTCCCTTGCTTTCAAGTCTTTCCTTTCGTTATCAAAGTCCTCCTCATCAACCAGTCCATTTTCAACCCTATTTTTTGCCTCTTCCATTTTAACATCCAATTTTTGATTAAAAGGGCAACCTTCAATACTTAAACTATGTAATGTTTTAAGTCCTATTGCCAATAGCTTCATTGTAAAAGGTAAATTTGTTTCATAGGATTTATCTGAAGCATTGATACCTTTTATTTCCGTAATTAATAAGTATTCGTTTACTTCATCCTTGTCATAATAAAGAACCTCTGGTACAGATACCTTCCCCTGCAACCACTCTAACCTTTCTTTCTCTTTATACAGACTTTCTACAGAATTATTTGGTTGTATTTTAAGATATTGATTATAAGTAGTGCCTCTCAATAAGAATGTCATCGCATCTGATTGACCAATCGTTATTTGCTTCCACTTGTATCCATTTGTAAATTTTGCTAAAGTCTGTGGGATACCCTTCAATTATTTCATCACCTTTCAAAGACTTGCCCTCACATAATACTCTTATTCGCCTTAGGCACCAACCACGCTGGCATTTCTTCGTTCAATCTCCATACAAAACTGATTGACTTTTCCACATAGTGGCGCACATATTCACACGTTCCTAAAAATGTAAATGGTGCGGTATGTCCATGCTCTTGCTTGTACTCCCTAACAAACAACGCAATCTTATGTCCATTGGTACGATGATTAATGTATCTTTGTGCAGTTGGACTCGATTCCGATATCGTACTCTGTGTTTGCCAGTGGAATAGCCTGTCGTTAATCGCATAATCCTCATATAACGTAGACGGTGAAAAATCTTTTTCTGATTTATTTAATGTCGTAAAAAATACATCAAGGTTCTTTTCCTTAAAGTGCTTAACCCCTTCCCGGAAAGCAGGACATTTTTCCTCATTAAAGTAATCCAATGCTGCCATAATCTGCTCCCTTGAATAAGTCGCATGCACCGTTAGTGGCGTTTCAAAATCAAAGTCATGTGCTAATTCTAATGTTTTAATCGCATTAAAATTGAAGTGCAACAACTCTAGGATTTCCGTTTTCATTTGCTCGGTTGCAAAAATCCGCTCTAATCCTTCTTCAACAGAATTGAACCCTTCTTTCTCCGGTTCTCTCCGATAAAAGGTATAATACAGCATGTTCCGCATTAAACGCTTTTCTTCATTATCAATCAGCACTTCACGATTAATATAGTCAATAAAAAATTTCAAAAGCTTTCTCGAATTCAGATGAAACAGCTTTGGTAGTCTCTTAGCAATAAGTTCCTCGTTCTCACATGTAAAATCCGGTGCCAGACCTGCATCTACCTTCATTCGCTGAAAAGAATACTTTCCGTACTTTCCATAAAAATCATAAACAGTTAGGTGGTGATGCTTTAAAAAATTGGAAAGATTCAGTTCAAGACCTGTTTCCTGTTGGAAGTATTTCATTTTATTCATTAAATTTTTATAGGAATTGGTAGCTGCTTTTATATTTCGCAAAACGTATTCCTTTGCCTGCTTTTCCAGTTGAATAAAACTACCTTTTGGCAAATTCGAAAAGCCTTCCTCGACATAATGCCGAACCGAGTGCTTTGTCCTGCCAATTAAGGCCCGGAACTTTTCTTCAAAGCTATAATTCTTATGTGCTTGTCCAATGAAATCCAAAACGGTCAAGCACTCTTTCCCATCTGCGAGACGCAACCCTCTTCCTAACTGCTGTAAAAAGACAGTCAAACTTTCGGTAGGCCGTAAAAACAGGATCGTGTTTACATCTGCAATATCTACCCCTTCATTGTATAAGTCCGCAACAAAAATGAAGGTAATTTCCCCATTCGACAATTGATGTTGTGCTGACTTTCTTGTTTCAGGATCGGAACCTCCATTCAACGCAATCGAAGCAATTCCCACTTGATTAAAATAATGTGCCATATACTTCGCATGCTCTACCCCGGCACAAAATCCGAGCCCTTTTACCTCATCGATATCCGTCACATACGCATAAATACTTTTCACAATTTGTTGCGATCTGCGTCGATCTGCGGTATAAACATTTTCAAGCTCACGAATGTCGTATCCATTTCCTCTCCATTTTAGCCTGGAAAGATCCACAGTATCACTCACACAAAAGTACTGGAACGGACTTAACAGTTTTCGATTGATCGCTTCTGTTAACCGCATTTCTGAAGCGATTTGCCCATCAAAATAGGTTAGGATGTCCTTTCCATCCATTCGTTCTGGTGTCGCTGTTAACCCTAGCAATACCTTTGGTTCAAAATAACTTAATAGCTTTTGATAAGAATTTGCGGCCGCATGGTGAAATTCATCAACAATAATAAAATCATAAAAATCCTTTGTCAGCTTTTCATCCAGCTTCATACTATTAAAGCTTTGAATACTGACAAATAAATGATCCATTGATGTTGGCGTATAACCGCCAACTAGCATGTCACCAAAATTAAAGTCCTTTAAAATAGCACGAAATGTATCTCTACTTTGCTTTAAGATCTCTTCCCGGTGAGCGACAAACAGCAATCGAGCTGAATGCTTGTTCTTCTGTAAAAATTGTTTATAATCAAACGCAGAAATCACCGTCTTACCTACACCTGTTGCAGCAACGAGCAAATTTTTGTTACGCCCAAAAATCTCGCGCTCCACCTGCAGGTTTTCCAGCATTTCCTTTTGGTAGTGATATGGTTGAATATCGAAATTAAAATGAATGTCATTTTCTTCTGTTTGCTGCTTCTTTTTAAGTGCTTGACGAAGACGTTCCTTGTCACTTTCTTGCTCCGGGTCAAATGTACGAAACTCCCCATCGTTCCAATAGCTTTCAAACGTCGCACCAAATTTTTTGATAATATCAAAGGAATCTTTTTCGGTCACTTTCAGATTCCACTCTAACCCAGAGGTTAAAGCAGGGTTCGATAAATTAGAGGAACCAATATATGCCGTAGTAAAACCAGTATCCCGTTTAAACATATAAGCTTTGGCATGAAGGCGCGTCCGATTAACGTCATAAGAAATCTTAATTTCCGTGTTTGGCAGCTGACTCAATTCCATGACTGCCTTAAAGTCAGTTGCCTCCATATAGGAAGTCGTAATAATCCTTAGCCTTCCACCATTTTGCGTAAATTGCTTCAGTTCCTCGATAATAATTCTGATCCCACTCCATTTTACGAATGAAACGAGGAAATCAATTGCATTACAGGACAAAATCTCCTTCTTCAATTCACTAAGCATATCCGGTTCAAAGCTCGAACCGGTAAAAAGGGAGCTTTCCGCAATAGAAGTGACCGGCCGAATTGTCTTCTCATTCTTAATACCTCTAACGTTGTTAAGCTTGGAGTAAATCGAATGTAAGACCTCTCCAGCTTCATCAACTTGTAGTTGTTCAAATTCCTCTTTATCCAGACGCTCACTTAAGGCAGAAATGATATTGTTACACGTTTCAATTTGATTGAGAAAAGCCTCTTTATCATCAGTTACATTATCCCTGACAAACTTTAATGCTTTTCTAGTAACAAAAGATATGTAAGAGGACAGCGCCTTTCTTGCTTCTTCAACATCCAGCGAGCCTTTTTCCAGATCAAAATTGTCCGGATCGAGTGCTAACAGGTCGCCTTTTATTTTTTTGTTGATGATTTCTTCGTAAATGCCTTGTTTGAGCATGGGTATCACCTACCTCATTATCAAATTTCACTACTAGGGACATAGGACAAAACATCTTCTTCATATCTTTTATATACTAAGGAGAGGGTAACCGTGAATTCAAATAAAATTGAATATATTCCCTTGAAGAAAATAATACCTATTTATAACCCCCATATAACAAACACCTATTTACAACGAATGAGATCAATTAAAAACAACTTATTGGACTACGATCTATTGTTAGCCGTTGAAAAGGATAGCAAAAGTGATCACTATTATTTAACTGGTGGATCGGACAGATACCACTATTTAATTGAATCTGGCAAAAAGGTTGCACCTTGTATTGTAGAAGATAAAAGCAATGATGATTTAAGCCTTTATATAAAAATAGTAAACCGCTTATTTAATGATGGCGAATCAAATAAACAAAATCGAAAATCCCTGTTAAAACTAATTGAGAAGATAGAGACACCTTTGTTAACCGTTATATCTCATACAGTTTTTACAAAAAAGCAATTATTAAACGAGTATAGATATGATGAACTAGTTCCCTCTAATTTTATTAATGATCACACGAATGAAAAAACTATGAATTGGATATGTAAATTAGAAATAAATTATGAAGTTAAAAAATTTTTGTATAAAAGTGCTGGAACCCCAGTTGGACCTAAGCGGTTGACTCATGATAGTATAAAAGTAATTAATCAATTCTTGAAAAAAGAATCGAGGTTCACTCAATTAACTGCCTCACAACAAATTGAATTGCTAAGTTATGCAATAAGTTTTAAGGGTCAAATAATTAAAATGTTGATTCAATTTGTAGATGAAATGCTAGACTAAAAGTAATCGTTATCAATACGCCTGTATCCCAAACTTCAGCAATTTCTTAGGCAATACATCATCTAAATTTTGAATGTCAGCATCTTGCAATTCTATTAGATTAAAGCCGTATTTTTCATAGATCTTTAATTTTTCTTCTTTTCTCCTTGCATATTTAGAATCATTTTCTAATCCCCAGTATTCAATGTACACCTTACCAACAGGTAAATAGAAATCCGTATAAACATCTTCTTCAACAGGTAGTTTTCTTTCATAGGCATGTACGATTTCAGACATATATAACCAGTTATCAATTAGCATTTCAGCTCTGGATCGAACATAATGACCGTCAGCCGCTCTATGTTTTGCCTCGAATTTTTCTCTAAACTCTAATGAATTATTTTGATTTTCTGTTGAGGTTTCAGTGGTGTTCCCTTGTATTTCATTCATTGTTTCTACTAAACGCTTATTATTTAAAAATCTTTCAGGCCATATCACATACGGCACACCTGTTTTTTCGTATTCTAATTGCTGTCCACCATAGCTCAACCCAAGCTTTGTTACCGTCCAACCTTTTACCGCCTTCTGAACAAATCCTAGCTCTGACAAGATAGGATTAATTTTAAACTTTGAAACTCCAAAGTGCTTACTCAGTGCTGTCGCGTTTAATAGCTTCTCGTCACTAGATTTAAACATATTGTCATTTTCAATGCTTTCATCCCAAGCTATGTATTTTCCAGCTTTCGGGTGTTTTTTAATGGTTCCACCATATTCTTTTCCTTTTTCAGTTAAAACCCAATTGTCATTAACCCTATCAATTAGATTTTTTTCAAGCAGTATTTGAAATACACTTTTAACATCAAGATTTACCTTTTTAGAAAGTGCTGTCGTTGATAAATATTTCACTTTGTTACCAGTTTGCAATTTTTCCCCTCCTATTTATGCACTTGTTAATACACTATCTACATGTTTTCACTTATTTTAACATAATTTAACATTACTTTATTGTTGGTCCTCTAAAAAGTGAAATCAATTTTATAGAATAGTCATATAGTTTTTTTTACAATCTGCATAAAAATCTTAGGTTATGTCTAGATTGAAAATGAGGTGATAAAATGGAATTTATTATAGCTGCTCAATTTCTAGTAATAGGTGGATTAGTTTGGTACATAAAGAAGAGAAATGATCAAGAAGCTAATCTAATTGCAAAAAAGATAGAATCAAGCATAGATTTAAAACGAACAATGGCAATGGGACTAGCTTACCGTTTTAATTTTCCAACTGAAAATAAAGATGGTGAAGTAATATTTAAAAAGACAACAAACCTCTTTATTAAACAATCTGATTTTGATTTTGAAGAATTTGTAGCTGAAGTAATGGAAAAGAGGTTTGGAGGTAATGCACAAACTACTGTTAAAGTGGGTGACTTCGGAGTCGATATTGAACATTTTCGAGAAGATGGATTATATTTAGGTCAAGTTAAAGTATATAACCATGATTTAGACTATACCCCAATTGCTCTCATTCATTCTAATATGATGAAACAAGGTGCTAAGGGTGGTTACGTAATAACAACGAGTGACTTTACACCATCAGCGAGAAAATATGCTGAGGAGCTGAACATCGAGCTAATTAATGGGGTACAATTTGTTAGTTATTGGCTGGAATCAATGGATTCAAAAGTCTATGAACCAACTGGCGAATTTGCATAATAAAAAAAGCATGGGGTGTCCTTAATCACTCCATGCTTTTTTTTACAATAGAAAAGCAGTAGCTGTCGAATTAATTTATATGTGCACAATATTCTCCTCATCCTTGTCATACATATATAATTAAAAGAAACTATGGATTATTTATATCTCAGACTAGTAATTCACTAATAACATGAAACGCCTTAGAAGGCTGTTTTTTGAGTAGTTGCATTGAAATTTCTGTTTGCGTATCTCCCTTTACTACTTCAACCTTCCCTTCTTCAGCAACTATTCTTACTACCAATCCATATAATTCAAACTGAGTTACTTTTTCAGCCCTATCAATGCTTTTATTATTTAACTGAACACTTGTACTAGATGAAATCCTTCTTAGCATCTTCCACAGTTTCAACTCTTCCGGCGATTTCATCTACAGTTCAGGGAGTTCATTCGCTTCCTTTATATTACTTAAGGTAGTCATCATGTAGTGCTTAATCCCATAATTAACTGGTTTGATTGTTTTTTCGAGTGACTTCCATAGTTTAATTTGAAACACAGCATAATTTCCTGGCTCAACGGCTAGATCTAACTCACCATCGTTACTAACTTTCACTTCCTCTATTTCACTAAATAAGGAAACGCCAGCATGATCGACAAACTTCTTTTTAGGAAAATACAGTCCAACATATTTAGCTTCCTGCCAACCAGCATTTAAATTATCTAAAAGGATAACAAATCTTTTGTTCTGCATAGTATCCTTATAAGCAGCATTGTCTTCTACTTTTCCTATTAAAACTTTCTCATCTATAGAAGACTCCCATGTCTCTAATATTCCTTTTGGTAAAATCCCTCTTCTTGCAACTCTTCTGGACTTTTTTCAGTCAATCGCTCGATAAACTGTTCCACTAATTTAGTACTATTAAATAAGAAAGGAAAACCTCCAATGTTCACTTGTTCTATACTCTTATAAAAGTCATGCTCCTCATAACCCTTTTCATCAAACCAAGGAAAAAGTACATACGATCCAAATGCATATCTTTCATAAGGGCCACCTTCATTTACCACCAATGCATCTCGATATCGATGCATCGTATTGATATCTTCTTCTAATGGACCAGGTTGCTTATAAGTTCGACGATAATAAGTACCTTCCACAGCGAAATCAATTCGATACTTGGCATCAAAAATATAATGATAAGCGTAATCCTTTCCATTTTTTTCAATACTTAAAATAGAATCTGGCTTTTGTGAAACAGTAGGCAGTTTACGGTCTGACTTTTGAAAATGTAATGTAATCATCTCACCTGTAACTGGATGTTTGAATTTCCTTTTAGCCGAAGTAGATTCATCTAGCTGTACAAACAACCCTCCATGTTTTACTTTAATGATATCTTGACTGATCATTGGATATTTAGCTGCGAGTATTTGTCCCAATTTAATAAATGTCCAATATTCATATAAGGTAGCTACATCTTTCACGAACATATGATACAGATGTCCATGAAGAACGAGCCCCGTCCTTTATACATCCTGTTACGTGAATACACTGTCTTTAGTTGAAATTATTGATTTTTATAGCAGTATGAATAAGTAATAATAACCTTCGTTCCAATGACAGACTGGGGCTGGTTCGTTTTCTCCTCACTTAAATACGTCCGAATCCGCTTATAAAGATTTATTCGCTTTTTGGAATGAATGATTAGAAAAAAAGACCAGGTACCACCAATATTTTGATGGTACCTGCCATTTCCACACTAAATTAAAGAATACTAACTTTTATAGTCAATATTAATCTGTCGCTCTCTCAGACGACTAGCAATTATATCAAGAATTTTAGATTCAAAATTTACTAACCATTCTCTATTTATATGTTCAATAACTCAATAACTTCTACCCTTAGTTCATTATATCTGGCCGAAGCATCAATAAGCTTTTTCTTACGCCTTTCTTTTTCTGAAACTCTTATGCTATACATTAAGAACGGTAAATATACAATCCCAAATAACACCAGGGTAATTATCATGAAGTTATTTAAATCGCTAAAGCCTTTAACTAGGCTAGTAAAATAAGTAAAGAAAAGGTATAGACAAACTAGAGAGAGTGTAATCAACAAAATGATAGTAGAAGTAATTACCGAATAACTATTATATAAATTTCGTAAACGATTAACTTCATCATGTCTTGTAACCAACTCATTTAAAATGTGAATAGTTGTTTCTGAAATATCATCTTGTAGATCATCCCACATAGTTATCCCCCCTCCTTTATATTATTATGTTATTATCACAGAATTATAACTTTATAACGCTGAAGGTATATTGTCATTGTTTTACAATAAATAATAATCAACTAACATAAAACATATGCCTGTTAACCTTGTTTTGCATAATGTTTCACAGACGAAGTGGTTAAGAAAATCAATACTTTTGACGGACTGTTGTCCATGTGTAGTATCAGATACCGAACTTAAAATTCCTGGGATACTATCTTATTACCCTCAGTGTAGATATTCTTGTAGTAACTCTATACCTTTCTGCACCTTTTACCTTTCTAATGTGCTTTATCCCCCTTCCTCTCAAAATAAGCATGCAATCGATATTTACAAATTTCTTTCGTCAGTCTGTACAATATTGTACCGTCCGCTTCATCCACATCAAAGCCCAAGCCAAATCTTCCATCTTCAAAGGTCGTGATGCCTTTCGAACTGCCGCTCCACTTTGTCATTGGCATGTCTTCTACAACTCTTGCAACCTTTTCCCGGTCATACTCCCATAGCTTTCTTGTCTTCTTATCCGAAAAATCCACTTGCTTGCGGTACTCTTTTTCCGTTAAATACTTATGAAAGTAAGGGGCGACTTCTTCTGCCGTAACCGGATAATGCCAGTCCTTTTCCCCTCTGCTTAACATATAAGACAACAGCACCATCTTGTAGCTTTTGGACATTCCCGTTTTTTCCACTTCCTCTATCCAGTCACGATAACGCAGGAATACACGCTGCTCATCCTCACTTAATTGTTCTGCCCAATTTAAGAACCCAGCATAGGATTTGAATTCCTGTTTATACTCCTTGGTGTTAACATTCCCATACAGATGCATGTCCAAATAGGCAGGGCGGTAACCTAACTCTTCCTTTAGCTCATGATAAGCATGAAGCAGCTTTTCTTTTCTTGGCTGCTTTTTCTTGTTCAATTCTTTTAAGAGGTCTATTACTTGGATATCCAAATCAATTTCACACTGATTTGGTACAATCGGCATAACTTCTCGTTTCTTTTTCCCCTTTGTCGTAGTTCTTTCCGTATCAAATAAGCTTAGCTTGAGGTCTGCATTGCGGTAATTACCAATTAAATCAATGATATTACATTGATGCTTGTCATCGTGAAGACGAAGGCCACGGCCAACCTGTTGAGTAAATACTGTCAACGACTCGGTTGGCCGAACAAATAACAACGTATCAACGGCTGGGATATCGACTCCCTCATTGAATAAATCTACTGTGAAGATGACATCAATTTCGCTTCGTTCCAGTTGTTGAGTTGCCTCATTTCTACTAATATCCATACTTTTCGAGTGAAGAGAAATTGTATTATAGCCATGTTTATTAAAGTAATTAGAGAAAAATTTTGCTTGTTTAATGGAGGAACAAAATCCAATTGTACGTGTTTGTTTATACTTTTCCCAAGCCTCTAATACGTTTTCAGCCGTTTCTTCTCGAAGCTGGGCTGCTAGCAATTCCGTTTGATCGTATTTCGTTCCTAGCCAAGTAATTTGTGAGTAATCCGTATCATCATAAACACCATAGTAATGAAATGGAGCTAACCAGCCATGTTGGATTGCTTCAATAAAGTGCAGCTGGAAGGCAATATTTCCATCACAAATCGCATAGACATCTTTTCCATCCATGCGATCAGGTGTTGCCGTTATTCCAAGTAAAAATGTTGGTTTGAAGTAGTTTAGGACACGGTTGTACGACTTTGCTGCAGCATGATGAAATTCATCGACTACAATTAAATCAAAGGCATCTTGAGGAAATTTCTGAAGGTGTTCATTCATACTTAAGGTGTATATGGAAGCAAAAATGGTGTCTGCATCAGCTTCTTTTGTCTGTCCGTTGTAAATACCATAGTTTCTGTCGGGTATTACATGCGCAAAAGAATTTTTGGCTTGATAAAGGATTTCTTCCCTATGAGCAATAAACAATATACGGTTAAACCATTTAGCAAAAAAAGCAGCCAAATATGTTTTCCCAAGTCCTGTTGCCATCACGACCATCGCTTTATCATACTCTTCTTCAAGAGTAGTTTCTAATGCATCGAGTGCTTGTTGCTGTGCAGGTCGTGGCTCGATGTTCGTTTGATATTTTGCAGCTGGATCAACCACAATATCTGGAGTTGTTTCGTCTGTTTCATTCGAAAGCATTAATTCAATCTCTTCCTGTTTTGCCCAAGTAGTTGCAAGATTGGGATTTTCTTTATGGTAATGATGGTACCTGCTTTCATACTTCTGCACCGTTTCTTGATTAACTGGAACAGTCTGGTCATCGTAGAAAACCTTCAAAAATTGATCTACTGCATCTTCAAATGTTTCAAATGCTGCGTCTTTTTCCATCACAACATTCCACTCCACCCCAGTGGTAAGGGCAGATTTGGATAAATTAGATGAACCAACAATAAAGGTACCATTATCCCCGTGATTAAATAAATACGCCTTCGGATGAAAGGAAGTGCCATTACTTTGCCACAAGCGAACCTCGACATTATCTTGATTAAATAGTAATCCCTTTAACGCTTCTGGCTGCGTCACATACAGATAATCACCCGTACATATTTTGATATCAGCCCCTCGATTAGCAGCATCAACTAAGTAAGGCTTTAGCAGGTCGACTCCTGATTTCATCACAAAGGAAGTTAACATATAAATCGTCGATGCCGAACTAATCCCTTCTACGATTTCCTTTTTGACATTCTTCGTTACCAGTCGAATATTAGTCATCTTCTACCTCGATCAAAAATATTTTCTCGTTGAAACCGCCACGTTTCTCCACTTTCTGCTTACGAATTTGTTCTACTTTTTCTATTGAAGCCCTATGGGTTCGAGCAAGCGCATGAATCAGTTCCAATACATCCGCTAATTCTTCTAAGCTATCAGAATCATTATCCGCTTCTAGATATTCATTTACTTCTTCCTGCAGCTTACCTTTTAATGCATCTATGTATTCTTCATCATTGAGAATTCTCGTATCAAATGATTTCCCTGTTTTTTCTATGATTTGTGGAATGAAATCTCGTACAAGTTTGTTGTATACCGGCATGATTTACGTCCTTTCTCTCTATTTTACTGGGACATAGGGAAAGGTCCACTGTCCACACGATAAAACTCTTTTCTATTTACGGATACTCCACCAAGTTCGGCACCATCTTCCTGATGCCACCACGCGGATCCTCGATATCTCCTTGATAACGCGGAATCAGATGAAAATGTAGGTGGTCTATCGTCTGACCGCCAAATTTACCAATATTGACTCCAATGTTATATCCATCTGGTACAAACTGTTCATCGATTAGCCTTTTCCCTTCTCGAATTAAAGAATGTATAGCCATAATTTCTTCAGATGAAGCTTCAAAATAAGTTTCCGCATGCCGCTTTGGGATGATTAACAGATGCCCTTTTTGTACCGGATATTTATCAAAAAAGGCCATCGCTAAATCATTTTCCAGCTCTATCTTTAACTCATTTTTACTACAAAAAGGACAAGTCATTTCCAAGCTCCTATTAATCGATTTTAAAATTATTTTTCCATAGAGGGATCAAAATAATTCCGAATGTTGTTCTTGAACAATTTTAGTGGTAATGTCTACTCCACTTATTTCTCCATAATATATTGGTACTACCTCAAGTGCTCCAAGATTTGTAAAGTCCTTAAAAAAGGATTGCCTAAATCATTCGTATTCTTTGAAGCTACTAATCTCATCTCATTAATACAAGATGTATAGTCTTGATTAATTATCAATTCTAATGTCTCTATTTCCTGCAATTGATCCGTTATATAACCATTTGGTACATATGGTGACCAAAGCATAAACACTTTATTCGGTATATCACTTATTATTGTTTCTGCATATTCTTTTTGCACTTTATGTTTTTGCTTAATTTTTTCTACCGTTTTCTTATTATCGCCATATAATAGTCCTCGAATATGCGTTGTTACTTCACAGAGATAGACTGTATTCGTTTTAAAGTTCATCCCTACCACATCGAGTTCTGATAAGCCTCTCAACCCTCCTCCAGGGATACGAACATTATAGTCAATGAAATCACAGTTTTTTATGCTTTTTAAGTATGCACCTACGATAAATTCACCCACATCCGTCTGCATCTCTATCCCTCCAAAGGTTTATACTAATCTATTTTTTTAATTCAAATCCATATTTCTTATTTATTTTATGAGCTATTGTTTCTAGGAAACTTTCAACTGTTGTACGTTCCACTTCTTTTGTATACCAGGCTAATTTTGCACCTTTATGTTTTCCATTATAATTAACTTCTAATGGCCAATAATTATTAGTTGTATAAGAATAATCAAAATGAATATAGAGCTGTTTTCCAGCGGGGCATTCTAATATTACCTTATAGACAGGATTTTTCCCCTCTTTATCAAACTTTACCTTTTTTATTTTTGCTAACATAATCTAATACTCCTTTCATCTAGTTGCCTAACGCCTCTGCAAAGTACACTCATCCCACAAATTTTACCATATATGAGAAGAGATTTGATAAAACAGCAAAATTAAATTCGGGTATACGAAAAATTCTTTTTTCACAACAATGTGGTTAAGGACATCAAAAAACGGTACCCGATACTATTGATGGACTGTTATCCACGTGTAGTACCAGGTACCGAACTTAGCTTCAAATGCACCACAAGGCGACCAAAACTATCCATTAGAAATCTTACCAACAGCCATTAACAATATTGTCCATGTGGATGCAGGTATCGTTACTCATCTTCATCCTGACCACTGGGATGACGTAGCTAAAGTAATGCAAGAGACAATCAATTCATCAAGGCGGATCTTTGACAATGGGAAAAAAGGATGTCTACGAGGTAAATCAAGCAGCACCACATGCTAATATTATTGCCGTACACATGGAGCTGTAAGCCATTGGACATTATCCAGAAAATAAGGTAAACATTGGTTAGATATTGACCGTGCATTCAATGTTACAGAAACAAAACAATCTAAAGATAAAGTTTAGATGATTGCCAAATATAGTTTTAGAGACTGTTCTTGCTTTACCAACGTTGGTACAAGAAAAGGGTCAGGTACCACAGATAGACGATTGTCCCTGTGTAGTACCTGACCCTTTTGTCTCCATATGCTTTTACATGGAACAATTATGATTAATAGCCCAAACAGCTAATCAGGCTTACCAAGCATAATGTTTTGGTGCATCCTGATAACCAGGGAAGATTTCATCTAAACGATCAAGAGCAGCTTGGTCCAATTTGATTTCCACTGCGCGTAACGATTGTTCAAACTGTTCCAGCGTACGTGGTCCGATAATTGGCGCATCTAGTGCTGGATTGTGTAATACCCAGGCTAATGCCACATCAGCTTCGTGCTCTCCTAATTCCTTACAGAAAACCGAAAACGCTTCCAATTGTTTCCGATGTTTTTCGATTCGTTCTTTTTGTTTTTCTGTCCGAGAGCCTTGAGCTGGATTTAATGCATTACCGCCTAATAATCCTCCATCAAGCGGACTCCAAGCAATAACACCGATTCCTTGGTCTTTCGCTGCCGGTAGTACTTCTAATTCTGGTAAGCGACAAAGCAGGCTGTATTTATGCTGCTCAGAAACTAGTCCAAGGAAATTTCGTTCCTTTGCCGCAGCCTGTGCTTTGATCATATCCCAGCCTGCAAAGTTACTTGAACCAACGTAATCAATCGTACCTTTGTTCACTTCGGCTTGAAAGACTTCCCAGAGCTCTTCCCATGAAACGTTGCGATCGATATGGTGCATTTGATAAAGCTCAATATGATCAGTCTGTAAACGTTTCAGTGAACCTTCTAAATGACGGCGAACTTTGTAAGCGGATAAAAATCTTCCGTCATTAGGACCATCATTTTCATCGCCCATGTGATTATACACTTTTGTAGCTAGTACTACCTTCTCCCTGCGATTACCACCCTGTGCAAACCAACGACCTATAATCTCTTCCGTCCAACCATGATGTCCTGCACCACCATACACATTTGCAGTATCAAAGAAGTTCACACCTGCATCAAGCGCAGCATCCATAATACGATGGGCTTCCTTTTCTTCCGTTACAGGTCCAAAATTCATTGTTCCTAAACATAATCGACTAACCTTCATACCAGTACGACCAAGATTTGTGTACTCCATTCATTTCCCCTCCTATGTATTTAAATCTATTAAAATTATAAATCTATTTGATTATATTGGGCAAACTTGGAAACTTGAAGAGATGAATTTCTTTCAATCTTCCTTATCCTTGAAAAGTCAGTTACTTTTAAATGTTTAGGGATAAACATGATAATCCACCTTCCAAAAAATCATTTGAGTTTTTTGATCATTATATAGTCGGTTTGTTCTTCATCCCCCATATAAAAAGAGTGGGCTCCAGTTTGGACAAACCCCATTCTCTTATAAAAAGCAATAGCATTCTCATTTTTTTCCCATACGCCTAGCCAAATTTCTTTTTTATTAAGCTCCATCGCAATTTCTATGGCTTTATTTAGCAGATATTTACCTAAACCATGTTTTTGATATTGATTCTTTATATAAATTCTTTCAATTTCAATTGAATTATCACCCATTTCTTCAGACTGAGCATCATTGGTATTGACCTTTAAATATCCAGCGACTTCATTATTAAAATAAACAAAAAAGAATTCCGAAGATATATTGGACAATTCCTCTTCCAACTGTTTAAAATTAAACGCTTTTTCCAAATAAGCTTTCATATTTTCAGGTGAATTTTGACCTTTGAATGTATCGTTGAAAGTTTCCATACTTATTTCTTGGAGTATTTGTAAATTATCACGATTGCACTTTGTTATTTTTACAGTCATTTCAATATCTCGCTCCTTTACATAATCAATAATTCCTCTTGTTGCCCTTTTTTACAAATTCCCAGTCTTTTTCTATGTTCTTTCTTACTCTTTGAAGAAGATTGAAGATGGTTTCCTCTTCACTTTCAGAAAAGCCCTCTAATGCAACGGTATTGGAATAATCATTTTCTCTTTTTATAAAAGGATAAACATTTTTCCCTTTCTCTGTTGGAAATAGTTTCTTAATTTTTTTGTTATGTTTATCTTCTTTCCTTTCAATAAAACCATTAACTTCTAGTTTTTTTATAGCTCGAGCTGCTGTTGTTCGGTCTACTTTTATCATATCAGCGAGCTTTTCTTGAATAATTCCTGGATTTTCATAAATTCGCACAATATACAGATACTGCCCTTTTGTAAGTTCATACTCTTTAAATTCTATATTACTTATAGAATCTAATGCCCTTGCTATCATTCCAATTTCACGTAGAATTTCTACCTTCATAATGATCTCCTTAGTATATTTTTGTTGCAAATGCAACAAAAAAATGTAATATACTAAATTTAACTTACCTTTGTTGTATTTGCAACAAAATAACAATAATAGATTTCATTCTTAGTACAACACCAAAAAAAGGTAAAAACTATTCATATGAGAATGGTTTTTACCTTTTATTCAACATAACTGTACATTGTTTATTTATCAATCCTGTATTTAACACAATAGAAGCTGCCACATCGACAACTCCTTATTCAATATTTTCTCCCGTTACTTTAAGCGCAAGCAATGTCACAAAAATATTCATGATGAGATAAATATATTAGTAATCAGTCTAAAATATTACCTATTGGACTCCTGCAAATCCCCAATGAAATACCCTTATGATTAATGATTTTTTTCAGATTCACAATAGCATTTCCTTGATAAACTTGTTCCATAATATTTTCTATTTTTTTGCTTTCTTGTTCACTTACTTTTTGCTTCATAAGCATTTTTTGAAACCATTGACTAATTTCTATCGGTGAAATATTCCCAGCAATGGAAGAAAGGCGACCATATCCATGTAATACTTTTTCTTCTAAATCCACTTCTCCACCAGCATAAAAATAAAAATCATTTCTATTCATACCGTTTTTTATTCGTTCAACTTTTTCTTTGTTTCCAGCATCTTTTATTCCAACCACTAAGTCTATCTTACTTAATTGAATAATACTCTTCTCTGATAAATCAAATCCAGTTCTTTTTGGATTGTTATATAAAATTGTAGGTTTATTACTAAGGTTCATAATCCTCTTTGTATAAACGAATGCTTCTTCTTGTGTCGGTATAACATACGGTGGATACCCAAGCATGATACCTGATATTTTTGTGTGACGAATCTTTTCAGCTAATTCCTCTGCTTCTTTCTGTCTAGTTGAAGCCACCCCAAATATAATTTCCATATTACTAATGAGTTCTTCTTCCAATTCTAAACCGTTTATTATTTCAATTTTCTCTTGGAGGTTTAGACTATGCTGTTCTCCAGTAGTTCCAGAGACAAGAACAGATTTTACTCCTTGTTTATACAGGTCTCTTATATGGCTTATTGTTCCTTGAATATTTAAAGATTCATCTTCAAAAAAAGCTGTTGGCACAGCAATATGAACTTTTTCTGTTAGCATTATGTTATCCCCTTTATCCTTTTTATCTAATGCTTCGTTACTTTAAGTACAATAATTCACAAAGTCAATGATATTTTAACATAATTATCAATTCAGGACTCATTATGTTCATTCACAATCATACTTTGTTTGTTGCACAGTATCAGTCTACAATGTAGTAATAGAATTCACTCCTTCAGCAAAATAAATAATTCATAAAGGCAAAACGGTATCTGGTACAATTAATGGGCTGTTGTCCACATAAAGTACCAGCACCGTAACTCGTGTATTTTTTTGTTGATTTATGAGAGGATTTAGCCTCTTTGTGTCGAATGTCTTTATTATCATATTTCATGAACATTCGGGGGTATTTCTATTTTTACAGATTTTTTATTTTCCATCGCACTAATTATTTTTGGGCTAACGCTTGGAAAACAGTTAAAAGTTTTTAAAGAGAAATTAATAATAGCTGAATCCGTTCCATTAGAGCGGATTTTACAAGGCTCTACAAAATTTGTCATTATTATTATAAATCCAATCATTATCATAGGAGCGGTTTGGCTTGTAGATTTAAACGATATGAAATTGATAATTTTACCAATCCTAGGGGCTTTTACTTTACTACTTGGAGGATTGTTTTCATTACTCGCATCGAAACTATTAAAGCTAAATCGATACAAAATGGGATCAATGTTTGTTTCTGGTGGATTTTCAAATTGGAACAGCTTTGGTGTTCTTATTTGCTTTATGTTTTTAGGAGAAGAGAGTTTAGCATTTGTAGCGCTATTTATCCTTTTAGAACAAATTCTTTACTACTCCGTCTTTTTCCCAATTGCTAAACTTTTTGGAGAAAACAAGGATACCAGTAAAAGATGGCGAGACACAATCCTTAACTTACTAACTGACCCCCTGATTGTAGCCTCTTTCTCGGGGATAATGATTGGAATACTATTAAATTACTCAAAATGGCAAAGGCCAGAATTCTATTCCACAATAATCGATATTTTGGTTCCTTTATTAACGTTAGTACTTGTGGTTTCAACTGGGTATAATATGAGATTTAAAGCGGTTAAAGGTTATGTGAAAGAATCCATCGTTATATCAACGATTAAATTTATCGTGGTTCCTTTCATTATTGTGTCTGCGGGATTTTTGTTTAATTTAGACAATGTAAATCAGGGAGTTGTCATTCATGTGATTCTAATCATGTCTATTATGCCTCCTGCTTTCCTATCATTAATACCACCACAACTCTATAAATTAGATGTGGATTTAGCAAATTCAAGTTGGATTTTCAATACCGCCGTATGGATGCTTTTGTTACCCATTATGTACGGTATCGTTCAGTTTATATGAAGCAGAGGGACGGTTCTTCTGCTTCTTCGATTTTCTATCAAGCAAGAGAACCGTCCCGTGCTTCGAAAAAAAAAGACAAGGGCGCGTTTTGCCCCTGCCTTTTGAAGGAAGGTTGAAATACTTTGGTGAGTTACTTAAACCATTCTGTAGCATTGTCCATTGCTAACACCTCATTTAAAGGATTCACTAATGACTAACTACATTCACTTGTCTGTCGGATCACCAACACCTCATTTTCATGAAGATTTGTGATACCTGCCTTAACTTTTAGTTAAAGTTCATCCAAGTTGTTTTTCACTGACACCTCATTTATTTCATTTTTCCTTCCTACAAGAATTATGATTTCCTACTTATTTTAGATTATTCTTGTGCAAGTGCCCTTTTAGAATGAAACTTTCTCTCTCTAGAATTCCCAGCCATTCAATTCAGTAATTACAGCTTTAACTCTTTCCCAAGCTTTCGCACTCTTCACATAAATGTTGTTCGTTCTTCCATAATAAGAACTCTCACTATGGTCATAATAAGAACTACTACATTAAAGTGAGGTACATAATTTGATGAAATTATTAACATTTATTCTAACTTTGGCATTATGGTTTGTTTTTGCTGGCCGTGTTAATATTGAGGTATTTTTGTTGGGTACTATTATTTGTTCTATTATATCGCTTATGTTAGCAGATAATGGTCCTAAATCAGTACAAATGAGATCTGCCACAAAAGACTTTTTATTAAAAACATATTACCTATTTTTGGTGACTAGTGCTTTTATAAATGATGTATTTTTATCTGCAGTCAGAGTATCGAGACATGCATTTGAAATGAAACCTTCATTTTCTCCTCAAATAGTTAAATTAAAAACATCTCTTGAACGTAAAAGCAGTACAGAAATTTTAGCCAATTTTATTACATTACCTCAAGGGACCCTTGGTATGGATATCGATATTTCAAATAAAAAATATCATATTCACTGGTTAGATGTTTACAGCGAGGATCAAGCAGAAGTAAAGAAAGCACAGATCCGTAAACATGAGAAGTTGATAGCTAAACTATTTGATTAATACCGTTTAAGACCCTTTTTTTCATTAAATGTGGAGCGTGATTCTCGTGGTTTATTTCATACTAGCAATCGTCTTATTTGCTATTTTGACCTTTTATCGAGTGATGAAAGGTCCGAGTGTACCGGATAGAGTAGCTGCTATGAATGCGATAGGTGTCATGTTTTTATTAGTTTTAGTTTTATTAAGTCTTTATTTTGATAGAAAAGTTTTTCTTGATGTCGCTCTAGTTTATGGGGTTTTTTTATTTGTAAATGTTTTAATTATGGCTAAATATTTTACAAAACCAGAAAAAGGAGAAGTTGGTGATTAATATTTTAGTTCAACTATTTGTTTATGTGTTTTTACTAACTGGTCTTTATTTTTTGTTAAGTACTGCTGTCGGTATGATTCGTTTTCCTGATTTGTATACCCGGTTGCATGCTGGCTCTAAATGTCTGATGGCCGGAGGTATTTCCGTTTTAATGGGATGTATAGTAATGGAAGGAATCGGGTTTGTTTCTTTAAAAATAATTGTAATCATCATTCTTTTATTAATCACGAATCCGGTAGCCATTCATGTCATAGCTAGACTAGCAGAAAATTATCATTTCGTACCTAAAAAGATTGCCAAAAACGAGTTGGACAAGTGATTGGAGGTACAGTCATGATGGATATTATTTTTAATATGCTAATGATATTCTTAGTTATTACTGCATTTTTTATGGTATTTACGAAAGATATATCAACCGCAGTTATTGCCCTGCCTATATACGGTGCTATTCTAGTCGTTATTTTTGTCATTCTTCAGGCTCCGGGTCCTGCGATAGCTGAAGCAGTAATTGCTGCTGGCTTAACTACTGTTTTTTTTGTCATTACGATAAATAAAACGGAGTATTGACGAAATGAGTAGAATGAATGCCATGTTTAAAAAACTCTATAAACTAGTCCTTGTTGTATCGCTGGCTATTTTCTTATTTATTGTATTTGATGAAATACATAATCTGGATAACAATAGTAAAAGATATTTATCTGAACACTATATTTCTGAAGGGGTACAGGAAACCGGTGCTATCAACATCGTTACTTCCGTCCTATATGATTACCGGGCGTTTGACACGTTAGGTGAAGCAACGGTGCTTTTAACAGCTGCTGCTATTTTGTCTTTTCTAGTTCCCCTAGGAAAAGATAAAATGCTCGGCACTACATTTACAATGATTGTTTCTCAAACCACAAAATTTTTCATTCCATTTTTAGCCGTTTTAGGAGCGTATTTAATACTTTTTGGTCATCTAGCTCCTGGCGGCGGTTTTGTTGGTGGAGTAGTTATGGCTGTAATTCCCATTCTATTAACAATAACCTACCGTGTTGAATTTTCTGAATATAAATTTAAGCCTGCCAAAAAAAAGTTAGCAGAAGATATAGGAGCTATAGGTTTTATTTTACTGGGATTAGTAGGAGTAGTAACTGGAAGCAATTTTCTGGCCAACGGACAAGCCAATTTTGGTCCGGGAAATACCGGGGAATTGATCAGTGCCGGGTTAATACCTTTCTTAAATCTAATGATTGGTATTAAAGTTGGAGCTGGTCTGGCCATCATTTTTAATAGTTTGATAAAGGAGAAATAATAGTGGAACTAGCCTATGTTGTCGTAATCATTTTGTTATCGCTTGGAATGTATACGATAATTACCAAAAAAAATTTAATAAAAATTGTTATGGGATTTACTATTTTAGAGTCATCTTTAATTTTATTATTAATTCTGGTGAGTTATAAACCGGGTGGAGCTGCTCCTATTTTAGACAAGCCATATGAAATAGTAGTTGATCCTATCCCTCAGGCACTTGCCTTAACAGCAATTGTTATTGGGGCAAGTGTTACAGCTGTCATGTTAGCGGTGGTAATTAAGATATATAAAAGATATGGAACGTTAAACGTTGATGAGCTTCGAAAATTGAGAGGATAATTTTTATTCTGGGAGGATAATAATGGAGGCGGCTGTCTGGCTTATCATTTTACCTTTATTAACCGCATTTTTTATCGGAATTTCTAAGTTATATTTCAAAAAGATTTTAGCTCCTCTGGTAACCGGTAGTGCGATCATCTATCTTTATTTATTAATTTTAGTTATTAATCATAGTTATCCCCCAAAAGTTTACAATGTTGGGGCTTGGGGGCTCATGGGAATAAATTTAATGGTCGATCCTTTTTCCGCCATGTTCTTGTTAATGATAGCAATACTATTTTTACCTGTTATCATTTTTTCCGTGAAATATATCAAAAGTCATAAACATAAATATTTTATTTTTACCTATTTAATGACAGCGGGTATAGCAGGAATGGTGCTTACTGCTGATTTATTCAATCTTTATGTATTTTTGGAAGTGAGCTCCCTAAGTTCTTGTGCTTTGGTGGCGTTAAAAAATACGAATAAAGGAATAGAAGGTACTTTTAAGTATTTAATCATGTCTACATTAGGTAGCTTTTTTATTTTACTCGCTACAATCTTAACTTATTCGTTAACTGGCACTCTAAATATGGCAGAAATCTCCCTAGAATTTAAAGACATCCCTTTTCAGATAAAAAGTACACTTATGTCCTTTTTTGTTTTTGGTTATGTCATAAAGATAGGGTTAATTCCTCTGCATGCCTGGATACCAGATACTTATGAAGATTCCCCTATCCCTTACAATGTTTTATCTTCGGGATTGGTGATGAAATCTGCTGTATATGCATTAATAAAAGTTTTATATATTATTTTTGGAATTGATTTTCTCGATCAAAGTGGCATGTTACATATTGGTGTTTTCTGGGGAGTAATTACTTTTATTGTTGCTCATTTATTAGCCTATCAACAATCAAATTTAAGCCGGCTTCTTGCGTATTCCAGTGTTGCCCAGATAGCGTATATCACGATCGGATTATTTGTCGGCACTGAAGGAGGATTAATTGCTGGCAATTTCCATATTCTAAATCACGCCATCATGAAAGGGACTTTATTTTTAGTCACAGCAATTTTTTATTATAGTTTAAGCGCTGTTAAGATAGAAGATATTAAAGGGTTGGGTTATAAATTTCCGATACTTTCCTTTATCTTTGTCGTTGCTTCTCTTGCAATCGTGGGCCTGCCTCCCTTTAATGGATTTATCAGTAAATGGCTTATTGTTGAAGCAGCAATAGAATCTGGTTTTGTTTATGCTGGCTTTTTTATTCTGGTCGGAACGTTTTTATCTTTAACGTATTATCTAAAAGTAATTGTTACGTTATATACAAAAACCGAAAAAGAACTATTAATAGTAAAACCAACTTTATCTTTAAGATTACCAACTATATTTCTGGGCAGTTTATGTATTTTATTTGGTATAGTACCTTCAATACCTTTAAGTCTCATTAATAAAATTCCGAAATTTTTGCTCGATAATGGGGAATACATAAGAATATTACTAGGAGGTTAAAGATGATTACTCCAGGTTTCTTATATATAACAGGTGCTATACTTTTACTTTTGCCCGTTAATGATAGGATAAAATACATAATCTCTTTCCTTATTACTGCAGGAGCTCTTATTGTTACTTTTTATTTAATACCTGGTTATAGTTTTCAACTGGATTTTCTAAAATTTACTCTAGTTCCTGTTAAAGTAGATAATGCCAGTAAATTAACAGGATTAATTTTTGCTGTCGGTGGACTGGCTGCTGTCATTTATTCCATTAAACTATGTTCCCGATTTATATTAAGTTTAATCTTTGTGTTTATTGGTAGTGCCCTGACCGTGGTTTTTTCTGGTGATCTGTTTACTCTGTATGTTTTCTGGGAGTTAATGACCATCAGTTCCTCTTTTATTATTATCATGGCAAGTGATGTCACTAAAAAAACGGGCTATTATTATTGTCTAATGCAGGTGGCAGGAGGGTTAAGTGTATTATGGGGGACATTTTTACAGTATTCAGCTACAGGTAATTTATCTTTGAATGCTATAGAGGCCGGAATCCCTTTTTTTATGCTTGCGGTAGCAATTAAGCTGGCCTTTGTCGGTTTCCATACGTGGCTGCCATTAGCATACAGCAAAGCTCCTTTTTATGTCACAGTAGTTTTGTCCATCTATACGACAAAAGTGGGCGTATATATCATGAGCATCCTGCTGTCCGGGATAAATATTCTGGCTTACGCAGGGCTTATTTCAGCTTTGTTTGGAATGGTAATGGCCTTAAGGCAAAACCATGCCCTTAAATTATTGAGCTATTCCATCATCATCCAGGTTGGTTATATGATAATTGGCATTAGTATTGGTACGGAAAAGGGTATAGCTGGAGCTATTTTTCACCTGGTTAATCACATCTTATATAAAACTGTATTATTTATGGCAGTGGGAGTTGTCATTTATACCACAGGGAAGGATACTCTTGAAAATTTAGGGATTATGGGCAGAAAAATTCCCGTAACTTCGATAGCAACATTGGTAGCTTTTCTGGGGATAGCTGGCGTTCCTTTTTTTAATGGATATATGAGTAAAAGCCTTATTAAAGAAGCTGTACAGGAACCATTATTAACCTGGGGTTTGAACCTGATGAGTTTTGGAACTTCTCTAATATTTTTAAAATTTATCTATTATGCATTTTTCAAAAATAGTAATGTTAACTTAACTAAAAAACCAGCAATCAGCATGCAGTTAGGATTGGGGTTTTTAACTGTTCTTATGCTATTAATCGGTATTCATCCTTATTTATTAGAAAATCTAATGAATACTGATTTAGGTATTCATTATTTCGATAAAAAACATATGTTAAGCGGAATTCAACCCTTTCTCTGGTCCATTCCTGTATTTCTTTTATTAAAGAAATATGTAGTGAAGAACTATGTGAGACTTCTATATTTTGATATGTATCGTAAAATGGCTAAAATACTTGTAACTACAGGCTATCAGTTAAGTAACTATCATGACGGAAAATTACATAAATATTTGTTATGGGCAACTTCCACTTTAATCATTCTGTTGGTATTGTTAATGTTTTGATATCCATAGGGGTCAGACCTCTTCAATCATCGTTGCTTTGACAGCGCAAGTTACACTAATTATAATTAAAGAAAGAAAGCCGAGTGGCAGTAACCACCCGGCAACAGAACTACAGACCGCATAAAGAGCGGTTGACCAATTATGTATTTTCAAATGGAGTAACCGTATCCCTTTGGTCGGAGGACGGTTATTTTTTGTTACTGTTTTTAGAACGGATTTGTTGCCCACTGTAAGGATTGTTTGATAAATATACGTTGATGGAGTTTTAGTTGAGCAACCATGAATTCTGCTAAATCTTCTGGTTGCATATACTTCTCCTTGTCCTGTTCATCGAGCTTGTCGCCAAAAGCCATTTCCGTTGCAACTAAGCTTGGGTTCATGGTGAAGACGCGGATATTGTTGCGACGGACTTCTTGCATCAGTGCTTCTGTCATCCCTTGAATAGCAAATTTGCTCGCACTATAAGATGTCGAACCTGCAGTAGCTTTTAATCCATTACTTGAGGATATATTAATAATGTCACCTCGATCTTTAGCTACCATATGGGGTAACACAGCACGTGTCACATGATAGGTGCCAAACACATTCACTTCAAACGTACGCTTCCAGTCAGCGGGATCCGTCTCTAATAAACTTCCCTTCAGACCAATTCCTGCGTTGTTAATCAAGATGTCTGCTGGTCCTAACCTTTTTTCTAATTCAATAACTGCTTGCTCTACCGCTTCCATATTAGCTATATCAACCGCTACCACTGCTACTTTCACACCAAATGCTTCTGCTTGTTGTGCTACTTCTTTTAGTTTGGTTTCCGTTCGGGCCATCAAGCCCACATGGATACCTTCCTTGGCAAAGGTAAGTGCAGTAGCTCGTCCAATTCCACTACTTGCACCGGTAATATACGCCACTTTCCCTTTAATTTCTTGTCCCATAAACAACATCCTTCCCATTTATTGTTCTCCTATATGTATAGGGGGCAGATTCTACCTTTGGACATTTACCGTTCATTTCCAAGGGTTTCAAGCTCCTGCATAATTGTGTCGAAATCCATCATTTACACTTCCTTTATAACTGAACCTTTAATCCCGAAGCAACTGAACCGTCTTCGCACATTATTTTATCGTTAATATAACTTTTGAATAGTCTAAAAAATCACTCAGGTGGTTTTCTATAACAGCTTGCAATATATCCAAATTTATGGCCTGATAGTCATGTACCGCTATATTACGAAAACCGACCATATTGTTCATCTTTTTAGTTAAATCACCATCGATGATGTTCGCCTCTTTTAAATATAGGAATGCGTCTCTACTTGTTTTCGGTAGTCCCAATTGTTTTAAACTAACGATATGCATAGCGAGATCAATACTTGCTTCACATGCTCGTTGAATGTTTAAAATAATACTATCTTGTTTTGTATAATCTTTTAAATGTTCAGGGTTTCCCGCATATACTTCCTCCACACGCTTTAAACAACGCTCTATTGTTGACACCTTATTTAAAACAACATCACGATTCGCCATATATACTCCCCCTTTCATTTATCGACCGTAATATTTCTGCACGTTGTTCATTTAATGTAACGTACATCGATAATGCTTTCATCCGTTCCTTTATCAACGTATTCTCATCCGCACAAGCAAGAATTTCAGCCGTTGAAAAAATTTGTGCCGCAAAAACGGTGTCTACCTTTCGAATATCAACTAAATCTATGTCAATCTTGCATTCTTCCGCAATATCTCCTGCTAGCAGAAACCGTTCATAATGACTAAGGTCTGTATGTGAAAAATACGCTATATCAAGGTCACTATCCTTCCGATAGGTCCCTTTAGCATACGATCCAAATACAAGAATAAATGCTGGTTGGACCTGTTCTATTAACTTATTCGTTACTATTTGCTTCCAATCTTGACGCATAAGTAGACACCTCCACATGTTCCTATTTTTAAATTTAGTATATCAAATCATAGCAACTGAAGTTTAGGGACGATTCTCCCGCTTCCTTATGGTGATAGAGGCAGGACCCATCAAGGACAAATGGATAGGTTACACTTAGTTGGACATTTGTATAAAAAGTAAGAGTCTGATCCCTCCTCGTGGACACTTGTCCATATGGTGGATCAGACCCTTTCAATGGAATTTAGGAGGTTTTCTTTTCTTTTGAATAACCTTCTCTCTTTTTCACCATCTCAAACAAACCTGTAGCGGCTAATCCCGCAACTCCACCTGCCCATATTCTAGGAACGAGTGCTAGGCCTGTAAATGGGTAGGCAAAAATACCAAGTAAGATTCCAATAAGGAAACTAACTAAAGGAATATAATTCTTATTCACATTCACTGTCTTTTTTGTCAACTGTACAAGTGCAGAAACAATCGGCGCTAACACAGATGCAAAAGCTAACACTTGGTCCATATTTATCACCTCATAAAAATGTACGAGGCTATAAGGTGATTAATGACAATTTATTAAGTCTGCGTAGAATCCACTTCTTGGCTTAGAAAACAGGAAGACTGTCTCTTCAACAAAAAAAGCTTAGGCACGGTTCTCTCGCTTCCGTGACTTTATTTACGAGCGACAGAACCGTCCCCGTGCTTCAGTCATTTTAACTCAACAATTCTTGTATATCCTCTTCCGTCAGTCTCTCTGTCTGTTCATCATTTGGATCAATAACTTGTTCAATCAAATGTCGCTTCTTCACTTGCAATGCATTCATTTTTTCCTCAATCGTGCCTTTGGCTACAAGCTTGATTACTTGAACCGCATGTTTCTGACCAATGCGATGGGCGCGGTCTGCTGCTTGTTCCTCAACGGCAGGATTCCACCAGCTATCATAAAAAACAACGGTATCTGCACCAGTTAGATTAAGTCCTGTCCCACCTGCTTTTAAGGAAATGAGAAAAATATCTCGCTCTCCTTGATTATATCGATGACAAAGGTCTACTCTTTCCTCTGATTCCGTTTGTCCATCTAAATAAAAATAAGGTAAACCTTGATAAGCTAAATCTTGCCCAATCAGCTTTAACATTTTTGTGAATTGAGAAAAAATCAATACACGTCTACCAGCCAGCCTAGATTCTTCTATGATACTTTTTAGTTGTTCAAATTTGGCTGAACTTCCTTGATAATCCTCGACAAACAAGGTTGGGTGACAGCATATCTGACGAAGACGGGTTAAACCAGCAAGGATTTTGATTCGATTTTTCCTGATTGTTTCCTGATCTAAATGTTTAAACGTATCATGGCGTAGCTTGGCCAAATAACTGGTGTACAGTTTCTTTTGAGCAGGAAGCAGGTCCGCATAATCGATTGTTTCCCTTTTCTCTGGTAACTCACCTAATACATCTTCCTTGACCCTGCGTAGCATAAATGGACGAATCCTTCGAGCAATTTGTTTATTCGTTAATTCACTGAATTCCTTTAACCCCAGGAACAATTCAGGAAAAACAACATGAAAGATGGACCAAAGCTCCTCAAGCGCATTTTCCATTGGCGTACCTGTTAAGGCAAAACGATGATTCGCCTCGATTTTTTTCACCACACGAGCCGTTTGAGTTAATGGGTTTTTAAACACTTGTGCCTCATCAAAAAATACGACATGAAATTTCAACCTCTCATAGTCTTTGATGTCGCTACGCAGCAATGGATAGCTCGTTATGATGACGTCTATATCCGTCCATTCTTGTTGCAGTTTCATTCGATCTGACTTGCTACCGTCCACAATCAACGTCTCTATGTCTGGTGCAAACTTCGTGATTTCATTTTGCCAATTATAAGTAATTGAAGAAGGACAAACAATCAATGCCGGGTGCTTATGTTCTCGAATGGTAGACAGTTCAGATAAAATAAACGCAATACTTTGAATCGTCTTTCCAAGCCCCATGTCGTCTGCTAGAATCCCCCCAAAGCCATAGCTAGCAAGAAATTTCAACCATTTATATCCATCTACTTGGTAAGGATGTAACATGTCTTTTAACGGCTTTGGAATGTCAAACTCCAATTGTTCAGGATGGTGAATGGTGGACAAAAACGTGCGAAAAGATTTTTCTAGTGTGACCGCATCACTATCCCCAATCTGATTTAGTATCCGAAGTCCTTCCACGATTGGGACTTCAAATCGATTTTCCAATTCATCGTCTTGAACAGGTACAGCTTGCAAAAATCTTTTTATCTCTTCCATTTCCTTTGTCTCCAAGGATAGCAACGCACCATCTCTCAAGCGATAATATTTCCGCTTTTCTTCTAATGCAGTTAACACTTCCTTGATTTCTTGTTCCTTTATCCCGTCCATCTCGAACGTAAAATCAAGCCAATTCGTGCGTTCCTTCGTATGCTTCACTTTTATTTTAGGAAAATTACTTTTGGTTGTTATACGCATTCTTACTGCTGTAGTCGCATAGACCCTTGTCAGTTTTTGCAATTTCGGCAACTGATGGTACAAGAAGTTATATTCTAACGCTTCATTCTGGAGAAAGTAACCACTTTCGGTTTGGCTAAACTTGCTTTCCTCCATCAAGTGAAGAATCTCTTCTTCCTTCTCCATATCCCTAATAATCAAGGAACCTACCTGAACTTTGCGATGATCCAATGGATGAATAATCACACTTTCGTAATGAAATTCTAGCCCAGCAAGCAAACGATTTTTCACACGATCTAAGTAAAGCTTTGCCTGCAGTGGTGTTTTTTGTAACTCATCGGTAATTTCCCCTGATAGATGGACTTCTCCGATTTTTCTTAAAGAAGGTACGAGCTTTTCCATGTAATACTTTAATTGGTGTGCTGGTATTGGAATTTCGTTTGTAACTGAATTTTCGATTACACGCTTTAATTCATATAGCCGTTCCGCTTCTCCTTTGTTAATCCCAATCATTTTCCCATCGAATAGAACGGTGTCATACTCTTTTAAAACCACCATTTCACTTAGACCATCAATGAATAGGCTATATCCATTTTGTTTGTTCCCTGTAAATTCGAATGTTAATGGTAAAGGATCATTTACTACCTGAAAAGGAAGGATTTCCCTATCCCACTGCAAATGTACCTGGGGAGCACGTGCCAATAAAGGTTCTAGCCTCTTCCAGGCGGAAGCAGGAATAAGTAGTAACTGTTTATTTTTACTGGAGTTACCTGTGGGCATTGCACGCTGATACATTTTCTCATCAAGCATGATCAGAATTAGCTGTTGAAGAATCGCATTCGTTCCATCGTCAAAGCAATGCTTCGTAGGATCGTACACAAATTCATGCTCTACGTGCCTGTTGCCCTCTCTCACGTTTTCGAGAAATTCACGAATACTTACGGTTTGGTATGTAGGTAATTGTAGTTCAATACCAAGCATCGCCTCTCCGTTGTCCATCCCAAGCCCCTTGCAGACAAAATTAATAGCAAGGATTTTTCTATTTTCAAAATGGACTTGCTGACCGCTTTTAGCAGTTGAAGGCTGTTGAAATAATTGCAGTAATCCTTCAGAAAGTTCTCCACTTGTTGTATTATCTCGAAGCTCTCTATTCACATGATGATTCTCTTCAACTTGGTGATACTGCCAAGCAATTAATACCGCTGCAATATGCTGGCAATCTTTTTGATAAGAAGCTAGCGACGGGCAACTACAAGTCGCCGTATACTCTTTACTATTTATCTCAATTTGGACATGAAAGTCTTCTATACCTTTTACAGTAGCTTGTAATAAATCCGTTGTTATTTTCTCCATCGTTACTTTACCTTGTCGATAAAAGGCGTCCCCTTTTTTATAGGAGACAGCCCCACATCGTTGTTGGATAACTTTTTTATTTAATTTTATTTGCATGAGGGCCTCTCCTATCTGTGTAAAATTTCCTCGATGATCGTTGAACATATTACCTAATATGTAGACTATGGACTAGGCGTTTTAATTTACTTTAACATATTTGCTCACTAACTAGGAGAAACTGATTTATCCATTTAAACAAGAGTAATGAAACAAATTCGTTAGTATAGTAGAAGAAAATGGATATGTAACTTGGTCTTTGGTAGTAAGGATAGGGTTCATAATCAAGCGATAGTACTAAAGAAGGTTATGGATGGGTTAAAGTCTTAGGACAAGAGGAAACAGAAAAATTGTCAGGCATCACATTTTATAGTGCCTAGTGTAGTAAATAGGTTCAAATAAAGAAAAATAACCACCATTTTCAGTGTAAAATGGAAGTACCTATCACAGAACTTCCAAATAACCCC